>NZ_AAVU01000011.1 GCF_000169095.1 Lyngbya sp. PCC 8106 | reverse complement strand
CTCCGGTTAACGGTGCAGCGACAACATTGAAAAAGAAGTGAATATAAACTCTGAATTTATCCCAAATTGAATTGTAGATAACAATATCATAATACTCAGTAACAGGTATAGAGTTGTACTGAATTGAATAAATAAAACTACAAAATACAAAAGATGTTAACCATAAAAATAATCGTTTTGTTTTTTGTATTGGTGAACCTTCTAGGGTTGAAATTGATGGAATCAAAGCCAGCCAAGACATTAAACCCTGTGCCGAAGAAAAACTAGCAATAATACAAAAAAATCCAGCCAACTTTAGCTTGGTTCGAGAGTTAAACTTAGAAAAGCTTGCGAAGATAAAGATAGCTAAAATAACACAAAAATTAATCAAATAGAGAGCAATTTGAAATCCCCATAGCCAATTGCTGTATTGAACCCAGGAGAACATCAGAAAACAGGTAATTATATTTGTTGCATGAAACAAAAAAATACTTTGAGTTCGATTGGTAATTTCTGAAAGTTTATAAATGAGTAAAAATGTAATTAAAGCTAAACTAAAACTCCAATAGAGTTCATAAAAAATATTCCAGTTAGAAAAAAAAGCAGTCACCGCAAAGATAATTTTAGGAAAAATCATACGATGATTATTGTTTAATTCCCACAGTTCAGCCAAAACAGAGGATAAATCAATTGAAGAAATTGCCTCAAATAAATCAACCAAAGACCATTGATCAACCCAAACCGGGACATCGACTCCATATCTTTTAATTAGCCAAAAAGTTGATAATATCGGTACAAGATATAAAATCCAGATAAACTTGTAAAAAATAGAATCATTTTTCGCTTCTTCGATCTGAGTTTCTAGCAATTTCATTTAAGATTTAATTCTCAATGATTTTAAGATTAAAATGATATACTATGACTGTTGAACTGTCAATACTCTAACGATCAATCATTCTGATCAATTTTTATTCGCTATCCTTATAATGATCAATCAGCTTTTCAAAAATACAGCATCAGCGCTATGCTACTCTATCATTCAGCAGTCCGGTGAACCGATTCACTCAAGTAGTGTTTTCCCCCATAATGATGTCGTTCGCTTTGTTTTGCAACAACACAACCGAATGCCAGATTATCTTCGGTTTCCGATTGTATGCTTGACAATCCTCTTTAATTTCTGGGGTTTTATAGTAAGAGGTTATCCCTTTTCTCGTCAACCTCACACAATGCGTTGGTGTCAAATTTTAGCTTGGAAAAATGCACCGATTAGTATTTGTAGAGATTTGATGCGCTTTTATGAAAGTCTAGTGGTACTCTGTTGGAAATCCGAGCAAATAAAAGAATTAAATTAAAATCAAAGAAAAAGTTAAGTTGATGTCTAAATCCGTACAAAATCACAGAATTACTCATCCTAAATCGCCTCTAACTTGTGAAATTGCCGTGATCGGTTCAGGCCCAGGAGGAGCAATTACAGCTTGTCTATTAGCCGAAGCAGGACGAGACGTTTTATTAATCGAAGAAGGTTCCTATTTTTCTTTAGAATCTTGTCGTGCTTTTTCTCAAGTTGAACTCGAACAAAAATATCGCAACGGAGGTTTAACCGCAGCATTTGGAAAGCCTAAAATTCAATATGTAGAAGGGCGATGTGTCGGAGGTGGAAGTGAAATTAATAGCGGGCTTTATCATCGAACACCTCCCGAAATATTAGAAAAATGGCAAACTGAATTTGCAGTAGAAAGTCTAACAGAAGCTGAATTATTACCTCATTTTGAAGCCTGTGAACAAGCCGTTACCGTCTGCAAATTACCCGGAAAACCTCCCCTTGCTTCTCTTAAACTTCATCAGGGAGCAGTCAGTTTAGGTTGGCAATCTTTAGAAGTACCTCGTTGGTTTCGGTATCAAGAACAAACCGATTCTGCTGTCACTCCAAAAGGAACCCGACAGTCAATGACTCAAACCTTTATTCCTAGAGCAATAGATGCAGGCTGCAAACTATTAACAAATACTCGAATAAACTCAATCAAACAACAGGGAAATCAATGGTTGATTAAAGGAGAATATATCCCCGATTTACAATCCCAACAAACGGTAAAAATTCAAGCAAAAACTCTATTTATTTGTTGTGGAGCCATTCAAACACCCGCTTTATTAAGACGTAGTGGAATCACCAAAAATATTGGGAATAGCTTACAAATGCACTCCACCGTTAAAGTTATTGCTCAATTCAATGAAACGGTTAATTCAAAAGACATGGGTGTTCCGGTTCATCAAGTCAAAGAATTTTCTCCTCGATTTAGTTTTGGTTGTTCAATTAGTTCGCCTCCTTATCTCGCCGTGGGAATGACCGATCATCCTCAATATAAACATGAAGTCGATCAAAATTGGCAAAAAATGGCGATTTATTATGCCATGATTACAGGTTCAGGTCAAGGTTCTGTTCGCTGTTTACCCGGATTTCGTGATCCGCTTGTTCGCTATCATCTCACTCAACAGGACTTAAAAGACTTATCAGAAGCCCTGCAAAAATTATCTCAACTTTTGTTTGAAGCAGGAGCTAAAATATTGTATCCTAGTATTTCTAATTTCCCTCGATTAACTCAACCGGATGACCTTAAACAAATTCCAGATCTATTACCAAAATCTCAGACAAACCTAATGACCGTTCATGTGATGTCTTCTTGTCCGATGGGAGAAAATCTAGAAAAATGTGCAGCAAATTCCTTTGGAAAGGTTCATGGTTTCGATAATTTATATATCTCTGATGCGAGTTTACTTTGTACTGCTCCAGGTGTCAATCCTCAAGGTTCAATTATGGCAATTGCTCGTCGTAATGCACTCAAATTTTTAGGAAAACTTTAAAAAAATGATAGAATTTGAAACAGATTTAGTTTTAGTAACCGGAGCATTAGGCTGGCTAGGAACCAGTTTAGTTAAAGCCTTAGCTCAAGGATTAACAGATTGTGAATCTTTAAGTCAGCCCTCAGAAACACTCAAAATTCGCTGTCTAATTTTACCCCATCAAGATGCAACAATTCTTGAAAAAATTTCCGATAAAATAGAAGTTTTCAAAGGAGATCTACGAAATTCTCAAGATTGCGATCGCTTTTGTGAAGGAGCAAAAAATGCGGTTTTATTTCACACTGCTGGAATTATTCACCCTCAAAAAATCAACGAATTTTATCAAATCAATGTAGAAGGAACCCAAAACCTACTGAATTCCGCCATTCAAACCTGGATTAAACGAGCGGTTATTGTTTCCTCTAATTCTCCCTGTGGGTGTAATCCCCATCCCGATCATTTATTTGATGAAAAATCGCCCTACAATCCTTACATGAACTATGGGCGTTCTAAAATGTTAATGGAATTAGCGGTTAAAGAATATTATCAAGCGGGAAAAATAGAAACCGTTGTTGTGCGTCCACCCTGGTTTTATGGCCCTAATCAACCGCCTAGACAAACCCTATTTTTTCAGATGATTCGAGAGGGAAAAGGGCCGATTGTTGGGGATGGAAATAACCTCAGATCTATGGCTTATGTTGATAACTTGTGTCAGGGTTTACTGTTAGCCGCCCTCACCGAAAAAGCCAACGGAGAAACCTATTGGATTGCCGATGAACGTCCTTATTCAATGAATGAAATCATTGATACTGTGGAAAAATTATTAGAATCAGAATTTAATCAAACCTGCAAACATAAGCGGTTAAAACTACCCGGTATCGCCAGTGAAGTTGCTCTAGGTGTTGATAGTTTACTGCAATCTTTAGGACTCTATCAACAGAAAATACACGTTCTATCTGAGATGAATAAAACCATCGCCTGTTCTATTGCCAAAGCCAGACGAGAATTGAATTATAATCCTCAAATTTCCCTAGAAGAAGGAATGCGACGCAGCTTAAAATGGGTGTTTGAAAACTATGGAGGAATTGATCCCTAATGGTTCTCATATTGTTATCCCAGAAGGCTTAGTTACAGAGGATAATACCCCCGAATAACTTGAAATAAATGGATTTTTGTATTGATCGTGTAAGTTCCATTTTAAATCCTTTACGAATGAACAGCTTTCGTTATATCATTTGTGCAGTCAAATTGTGTGAGGCGTGAACAAAAGTCAATGAAACATCTCGTTACAGGTGGCTCTGGTTTTTTAGGAAATTTAATTGCTCGACGCTTACAAGAACGGGGAGAAGATGTTAGCATCCTCGATATTTGGGAAGATCCTACGCGCCCCAAAGATATCCAATTTATTCAGTGTGATATTCGTGATCGCGAAGGGGTTGCAAAAGCGATGAAAGGGATTGATATCGTTCATCATAACGTTGCTTTAGTTCCCCTAACAAAATCCGGTAACAAGTTTTGGGAGGTGAATGTAAAAGGAAGCCAAATCGCCGCAGAAGAAGCTGTAAAAGCAGGTGTTCAAAGCTTTATTCACATGAGTTCTAGTGCATTATTTGGTGATTGTCAATGTCCGATTAATAACGACACACCCACTAAAGCTGTTGAAATTTATGGTCGAGCTAAACTCGCTGGAGAAATCGCCGTTCGTGAGGTTTGTGAACAGGGAAATTTACCTTTAATTGTGATTCGTCCTCGGACAATTTTAGGAGAAGGAAGACTGGGTATTTTTCAGATTTTATTTGAATGGATTCAAGAAGGAAGAAATGTATACGTGATTGGGGATGGAAACATTAAATTTCAGTTCATTCACGCCTTAGATTTGATGGATGCTTATCTACTCGCTCTTGATTTAGGTAAACCCGGAATTTATAATGTGGGAACTGATCGTTTTGGAACGCTACGAGAAGGTTTAGAAAACTTAATTGCTTATGCGGGAACAAAATCACAAGTCAAAAGTCTACCTACAGGATTGACCATTAATACCTTGAGAATTTTAGATTTAGTTGGTTTGAGTCCCCTCGCGCCTTGGCATTACTTAACCTATCATAAAGAGTTTTATTTTGATGTCAATCCTCTGCTAGAACTCGGCTGGAAACCTAAATATTCTAATGATGAAATGTTTCGTGAAAGCTATGATTGGTTTCAAAAAAATTATGATAAGTTACTGGCTGAAAAAGCAGGTTCAGCTCATCGACGCCCTGTGAAAGAAAAACTTCTATGGGTTCTCAAAAAGTTTTCTTAAAACTTGATCAAAACTTTTAATCTCAGCTCTCTAGTATAGACTTGAAGACTTACTACTGTTATTCCAGAAGAATTAGAAATCACCTCTACTCGTCTGAGGCTAACAGCATTTTTTAACTGTCTTTCTCAGGTTGATTTCAGAGGCGAAACTCACTAAAAAGGTTAAGATTGACGTAAAATTTCACGAACCGCCATTAAAATCTCGCCGAGTTTATTCTTTCCACTGCCATCTTGACCACACCCCCAATAATAATCAATTGGAGAATTTTCGACAATGAATTCATCACCCGTTGATAGTAATATTTCTCGAATATCTGCATGAGTTTGAAACTTACATAAAACGACTTTTTGCATAATTTCATCTTTGACTTCTTCCCAGTCTGAACGTAGAGGATGTTCACGGCTGCGTCCCATTCTCGCTGATTGTGCAGGCGTTTTTGCAGTCTGAATTTTTGTAAACCACTCTGGATCTGTAGAAACAAACTTTTGGGCTTGAAAATAATGTTCGTTTGTTGGCCACCACAATTCATCGAGTACAAAACCGTGATAGGAAAAGTTAGAAAAACAACCGTACTGTTCCTCGCGACTGCTATAAAAGTAAATTGTCATTTCTTGACTGTTCTTCTGAATCAACTCTTACACCTATAAAATTATACACAGTATGAATTGAGTACAAGTCAGAGATCAGCAAGAGACAGAGAACAAAACAAGGCCCCGGTGACAATCATATCTTGATTATCCCGATTTCTAATCTAAATCTAGAAAGAGGGTTAAACAATAATGAGTGTAAAGACAGTCGGATATCGCTTTCAGGCGGACAGGTTAGAGTTGCTCCTCTGCTCACACGGGTTAGAGGGGATTATGGTAGGATCAGTCAAAACTATGGTTAAATAGTCCATAATCAAAAAATTAAAAGACATTTTTGGGATAAAAACCGGGAGTTGGGTCGTCTATGAAGCTGTCTCAGTTTGATCAGAAAGAGAAGATAAATTCTCTCCAGCATGAGTTATTCAAACAGTGTTTGGCAGACCTATAAGATACCGCAAAAAATCGAGAGTCGGTAAAATAAAACTGCTTTGTGTGACACTGAGATCTACCCCATAGGTCTAACCCTTGATGTAATGTTCTTTCAACATAAAAATAGGCAAAAATGATGAAATCACTGGCTCGTTTAAGTTTGGTATTAGGAATAATAGGTAGTCATTTACTCATTAACCCGGGCTTACCTTCTCGTCTACCTAGCTTTTTACCCATTGGAATTCAACCCGCATTCGCACTCACCCCTAACGAAGTATTAGAAAAATTGGGTGCGGTTCCTGTTTTTACGATTACAGATTCTGAAGGTTCTCCTTTAGTGGGAACGGCTCAAAGTCAAGGTCAGAGTGCTTCTGTTGTCGAAGTTTATATTAGTCGTCAGGATGCTCAAGCTTTTATTAATGAGTTAAAAACCCAAAATCCTGAGTTAGCTTCCTCAGTTCAAGTCACAGCAGTTCCTCTCGGAAAAATTTATGAAATTGGTCAACAAAATCAAAGCGATCCAGAACGGTTGATGTTTGCTTTTGTTCCAACTCAACAACAATTAAACTCTGCAAAGGCTGTTTTAGAAGCCAACGGTCAAGATGTTAATCAGTTTAGAGGAGTGCCATTATTTTTGGCAAGAGCTGGAGCAGATGATCGAGTAATTACTGTACAACAGGGCGATAAACAGGCGATTCCTTTCTTTTTCACCAAAGAAGACTTACAGGGAATGCTGGAACAATTTAAAACTCAACAACCGGATTTAATTTCGTCGGTCAAAATCGAGGTGGTACCGTTAGAAGTTTTACTGGAAGCGTTTCGGACAGATAGTGACCAATTTTTAGATTTGGTGATTTTGATTCCTCCTCGCGAAACTGTAGAATTTATCCAACAACAACGACAATCTTCGGGTCAGTAACCGCTCGAAAGCTTAATCAGATCAACGGTTGAGTCAGCAACACGCGCAAATTTTCAGTATGAAAGAGAATGCCGTGATCACAGGTCAACAGCTCTGGGAATGGTCACAAAAGGCAAAAGCAGAAGCCATTGCTGCCGATATTCCCCCCAGGGAAGTAGATGGGTTGTTACAAGAATGGGTGGGGTTAGATCGCCTCACCCTCCGTTTGGGATCGTTTAAAGATCAGCCTGAGATCAACTTACGTCTTCCCTGGCGAGAATTTATGCAGTTGTGGGAACGACGAGTCAAGGAACGAGTTCCCCTACAATATCTCACCGGGGTAGCGGGTTGGCGGCATTTTGGGCTGACGGTTTCTCCTGCGGTTTTGATTCCTAGACCCGAAACCGAATTGATCGTTGATTTAGTAGTCGGATTGATTCAACGTCAATCTCAGATCTGCGATCAGAATCTTCAACTCGGACATTGGGTAGATTTGGGAACGGGGAGTGGAGCGATTGCTTTAGGGTTAGCGTCCGTTTTAACAGAGGCTTCTATTCATGCCGTTGATTGTAGTCGAGAAGCGTTGGCGATCGCTCAAAAAAATGCTCAAGATTTGGGGTTTGCAGACCGAATTGCGTTCTATCAGGGTCGATGGTGGGAACCGTTAGACTGTTTGCGGGGAAAAGTCAGTGGGATGGTATCTAATCCGCCTTATATTCCGACTGCAATGCTTTCGACCTTACAACCAGAGGTGGCTCGACATGAACCTCATTTAGCCCTAGACGGCGGAGAATCGGGGTTAGATTGTATTCAACATCTCGTTCAAACGGCACCCGCTTATTTGCATTCTGGAGGGGTTTGGCTGGTAGAAATGATGGCCGGACAAGGGGAACAGGTGGTTGAACTCCTCAAGGATCAAGGCTGTTACACTCAGATTGAACAAATTAGAGATTTGGCAGGAATTGAACGATTTGTCCTCGCCAGATACCAGTAAGACTGAATTGACGGGGAGATTGGGAGATCTCAACGTCTAAAACCTCACGACTGTAAACACGGAGCAATGGTACAAGTTTCTTTGGATACCCTCGTTGAAGCCGCAATTTCAGGGGATCAGGTGGTGAGTTTTCCCACCGATACCGTACCTGCGTTGGCGGTTCAACCCCAACAAGCGGAGTTGATTTTTCAACTCAAACAACGATCTGCGGATAAACCCTTAATTTTGATGGGAGCAACACCGGAGTCACTTTGGCCGTTTGTGCAAGGGACGGTTGAGGAGTTGCAAGTTTGGAGTCAAATGGCTCGTCAGTATTGGCCGGGAGCCTTAACGTTAGTTTTACCTGCGAGTGAGAAGGTTCCTCGAGCAATGAACCCGAGTGATCCGACAACGATTGGTTTGCGGATACCTAACGCTGAGATTTCTCGCGCTATTCTCCAACGAACCGGGCCATTAGCGACGACCAGCGCCAATTTATCGGGTCAACCTCCGTTATTAACTATGGCTGAAATTGAGGTACAGTTTCCCCAAGTGTTCACCCTTGATCCTGGCGAGTTGAAAGTTGTTTCAGAAGTCTCTTGTGTTCCCTCGACGGTAATTAAGTGGAATCGAGAAGGAACTTGGAATATCTTACGACAAGGGGCTGTAACAGTTTCCCATAATCTCTTGTAAACTACCCAACGCCAACGTATAAACACTTATGACGTGGGCTTTATCCCTAACCCAGTCCCATCGGGAAACAACAAAAGCTGTCCCGACCACTGACAGGAATAGGTCGAGATTTCAGGCTGATTTACGGCAGCCCCATCTTGAAAACTTTGGCCGGACAGAAATTGCCAAGTTTCCGCAAGTTGAGAGATATTTAACGCCCCATTAACATCGGCATCATGTTCACGCGCCACAAAAACCACACTTAAAAATCTTTCCCTTTCGGTAAGATTTTCCTTTTTGAGGGTGGATGTGGTGACATCTCGAACAGGTTTGAGAGGTGTATCTCGGCTCAACCAAGATCACACTAATTCCAGCAATACGGGCTTTGTATTCTGTGAACAATCTCAACTGAAAAAAAGCCCATCTATTGATTTCTGTTCGGGTTTTCTTCCTAACTTTCGTTCTCAGTCGAATACCCGACAAGTCTTCAAAAGCAATTGCCGAATTAAGTTGTTCAGCCTCTTGTACAAGCTGTTTGCTGATGTTGTGATTGACCCAATGCCCGAAACCTCGATTCCTTTCCAGAGAGCCTTCTAAGCAGGCGTTTTGCGGACTTAGTGCGTTTGGATTGAATCGAGGCGCGAACACGGACAAACTTGGCTCGGGTTTGCCTCAATTGCTTGCCATCCCAGGTTTTTCCTGTACTTGTTGTTGCAAGATCTCGAAGCCCCAAATCGACACCCAACACTTTCGGAGTTTTCCCTTTGGGTTGGGTGGGAACTTCAACTACTATATTGATGTAATAGTTGCCATTCCTACTCTTAGAAAGCGTGGCACTTGTGGGGAGTTGACCTCTAAGCAATGCGATTTGATAGCCACCAATTTTCAACTCAAAATTAGTCCGTCCCGACTTAAGTGTGACTCCAACTTTTTGCAAGGACTCAATATATTTGAATGTTCTTGCGTCAAGAGAGACACTTGTTGGTCGAAACTTGTGGATTTGTTTGGTAGTTTTGTGTTGGTTAACAACCCTTCTGATGGCTTGACAAACGTGGTTAGCCTTCAACCCCGTCGCCTCTCTGACGGGTTTGTAGGTCAGGTGATGCAGCTTGGTTGTGTTCCAACAGTTCTGTTCTTTTGCCTCGAGCAATATTTGGTTACAAGCATCGGAAAATCCCACCAAAGTTTCATCGACCGATTGGGTCAAGTCTGGTGGGACTATCAACTTGCATTTGACCGTTATTGCTTGCGTCATACCCCTACAATATCTCAAGCAGGGGTTTTTTGTAAACTTTATAGGTCGCGGCATTCCTCCCATCGCCAACTCAGACTTCTGGCGTGGGTCTCCTGCCGAAATCTAGATGAGTTCAGAAGACAACTTGAATATAAATGTAAGTTGTATGGTTCTGAGCTTGTTATTGTAGACCGATGGTTTCCGAGTTCTAAAACTTGTTCCAACTGTGGAACGATTAAAGAGTCTCTATCTTTATCTGAGCGAACATTCATCTGTGATGATTGCCATTTTGAGTTAGACAGGGACTTAAATGCCGCTAGAAACTTGGCGGCGTTGGCGGGTAGCTTGCCCGTGTCAGCTTGTGGAGTAGTAGATGCCGACATCACTACATCGAAGCAAGAACAGAACGAAGAACCCAGATAGTTAGAGATTATCTAAGGTTCTTGTCGGTTTCTGAGAGCGGCAATCAGGTTAAAATTTCAATAAAACTTAGCAAGAGATACTAAGCTCATGGGTTGGAGTGAATTTCTGTATTTGGCAGTGGGGCTAGGCTTAGGGTGGGGAGTCAAGGAAATGTTGCCGAACAAGGCGGAAAAACCGTCTAAATTCAACACCCAACCCGAACCCATAACGCCTTCTGAGCAGTTCTACCAAATTTCGGATCAATTAAAGCAGACTCAATTGGCTTATCGGATGGCCCTGGAGATGAGTCTGTTTAAGGCCGGGTTTCTGGCTCGGACTTCCCACGAATTGCGATCGCCGATCAATAGTATTATTGGCACGCTTCAGTTAATTTTGTCGGATTTGTGTGAGAGTCCCGAAGAAGAAAAAGAGTTTATCCAGCAAGCCTATCTTTCCGCTTTAAAATTTGTCGAACAACTCGATGAAATTATCCACGTTGCCAAAACGGATCATGGTACGGAAAAGATGAATATCCAACCGCTTTCTTTGAGTGAGATCCTTGAAGAAGTTGAGGATTTAACTCATCTCCAAGCCGCTAACGGCAGTATTCGCCTCAAGTTTCAAATGCCTGACACTCAAGTTAAAGTTTTGGCGGATCGACCTCGACTTACACAAGTTTTATTAAGTCTGGTGGATACAGCAATTGCTCAAATGGAACATGGAAGTGTGATCATCTCTTGCCAGACGGCCCCGGAATCAAAATCGATTTATGTTTGGGTTGATGATCAACGTCCAGTCAGTGCCTGGAGTGAGTCTTGGGATTTACTCAAGTTGACTTTAGAAAAGTCTCCTCTAGAAACGGCTTTGACTTCTATTTCTTCAACTGACGCTCATCAATTATCGCCGGGAATGCGGTTGTTGATGAATCAAACCCTGATGGCATTGATGAACGGATCTCTAGAAGTCGTTGCGATACCGACAGAGGGAGAGGATTCTAATTTTACTCGCACTCAATGCTCACTCCCTTTAGCTTGATCAATTCAACCCAAAAACGATTCACAAAAATAAAAACTTAGCCACCAATACTGACTGCATCTGCCGTTTGATTGACACTATTGTGTTCGGTTCGGGGTAAACTTTCCATCGGCTGATTGTATAAAACCATCGTGGTACTTTGGTTATATTCAAAGCCAATCCGCTCATAAAATTTTTGTTGATGAGTGGTCATCAGATAAACCCGTTCAACTCGACACATTAAGGGATGACTTAAAACCGTTTCCACCAATTTTCGTCCGAGTCCACCGCCTTGATAATCGGGATGAATCACCACATCCCAAATGGTAGCGCGATAAATACCATCAGAAGTACCGCGTGCAAAACCAATCATTTCTTCTCCATCCCAAGCGGTCACAATAGGATTACTGTTGGCGACTGCAATTTCCAAGTCTTCTGAGCATCGTTCTCTTGCCCAAAATGCAGCGAGTTTAAATAAAGTTTGGAGTTGTTTGATATCTACTTGGGAACGATCATCACAGAATTGGATATGACGGTAATCTTTTGTAGTGCTTTTCATGGGTTAGATTTTCCTTGTATAGATGGAATTTGATCCTGATCTTGACCAGGAACGATGCAGAAACTTTTGCTGCGTCTCAATCTACAAATTTTCCAAAAAACTAGACTAAAGACGAATTCAACTCAATCTGAAGTTATCCACAGGCTTGATCGAAAGTTGTATCTGTTGACTAGAGCTGTTGTGCTTTCAAGAGGTTAGCAATATTGTAGATCTTGACATAGACTAAACCGATTAAATGCAATAAAGTATACGAACATTCAGTGACTAGATTGGGAGCGATAGTTTACCTGGAGAACGATAGATAAACGTTTGGAGTGAAGTTATGCTCTTGATGGCTTGGGAATGTTCAGAAAAAATTATGGATCAGATAATCTTTACTGATTCCAAGAGTTCGTGGACTTTAGAGCAGTTTTAATCTTCATACTGTTAAATGTATAACATTTTTCTAAAACTATCAAGAGATCTCGCGAAATTTTGAGTCTTTTTTTGTGGTGATTTGATGACATTTTGCTGGGATTCCGTTTTTGATCTTTTGACCCATTTTTCAACCCAATCAATCCACGTCAGAGTCGGAAATTGACAAAAATCTGACCGAGGTTCAAGACTATATATTGCTAAAGCTAGGTGACAAAACTAAAGTGATGACAGTATTTTATCGGACAGAACTTTTAAAACTATTTTGATAGAGAGATTACCCGAGTAATCTAAAAATTCTTTTGGTAATTTTAGACAAAAAAACGGGCTAAAGATAGCCCGAACACAGCATAAACTTCTAGACAATTCGACTAGGAAGCCTCAGCCGTTGCTAATACAGGTTCAGCTTCAGTTTCAGGGATGGAATACACACTAATTTTTTTGCGGCTTTTTCCCTTGCGTTCAAAGGTAACAATTCCATCAATTTTGGCAAACAAGGTGTCATCTCTACCAATGCCAACATTATTACCGGGGTGAAACTTACAACCCCGTTGACGGACTAAAATACTACCCGCGCTAACAACCTGACCACCATATCGCTTTACACCCAACCGTTGGGCGTTAGAGTCGCGACCGTTACGGGTACTTCCTGTTCCTTTCTTATGAGCCATGATTTCCTCTGCAACAGTTCACTTTACTATTATTATGGGCTTTTGATTGGCAAAATTGAGCCAGTTAACCCCCTTCTCAGCCTTTTTGCTACTCCGCTTCCGATGTGACCGAAGCCGTTTCAGTCTCTACAGGAAGTTCTGCGGCGCTATCAGAAACAAGTACAGGCGTTTCCTTTTGTTCCTCGCTGCTGCTGGCTAACACAGAACCATTGAAGGAGATTGCATTAATCATCAACCGAGTAATCTCCTGGCGATGTCCTCGTTTTTTGCGGGTTTTCTTTTTCGGTCGCATCTTGTAGACAATCACCTTGCGTCCCCGAAAGTGGCGTAAAACCGTCCCTTCTACCGTCGCGCCCTCGACCCAAGGTTGACCAACATGAATATCATCTTCATGCTTGACTAACAACACTTTATCGATGGTCACTTTTTCGTCGGGTTCTACAGCAAGCAGTTCGATATCATAAAACCGACCGGGTTCAACTCGTATTTGCTTGCCGCCCGTTTCAATAATCGCGTAACTCATGAGATTATGATTAAATTTGGCCGTACAGGTAGCTGGCGCGTGTTTCTTTGTTGACTAGATTCTTCAACCCAAGCACTCGGATATGGTCAGTTAAACCCGATCAACCCAAAAACACAAGACCAACATTTGCTGATGTCTCAACCTGATCCGAGCAGGGATATGACACACAATCTGTCATTATCTCAACTTATGCGTTTTTTGTCAAGTTTTATTTTCCTTTGACTTGATCAAGCTCAGTTGCTTTTTCTGAGGCTTCATTGAGGACGAAAAAATCCAGATCAACCGCTTCTATTCCCTTCTCAGACCAAAGTTCTAACATTGAACCGAGTTGAAACCACATCAACAAAGCAGTCGGGATAACAACAGCAAAAGCGATCGCAGAGGCTAACCAAAAAATCTGTACAAATACAGTTAAACTGAAGGCAACCGAAAACAGAACAAAGAGGCTAGTTGCAGAGTAAGCCAAAATAATATTACCTGTTTTGTAATTAATTTTGGGGTTAGCTTCAGGGTTTGTCGTCCACAACGCCACCTGGTACTCCAACATATCTTTAAATATTAGCCCAAACATGACTGCAAAAAATGTTGTCGCCACAACAAAGATATAAATGGGAGCAATTACCGTAGATTCAGGATACATAAGTGCAGATTAAAAGAAAAGTTTACAAAATGTTAACATTAAGTATAAACTCAGACTGCCCCAGATCGCAATTGCTTATTTTTTAGTCTGATTTAACGATAATCTGACCTTGGCTATCAATTTCTAACGGCGTTTCCGGAAAGTTACTTTTAGTCAGACTCCGAATTAATCCCACACTGCGAAAATTATTATCTCGAAAAGGAACTCCTTTGCTATCAAGTTGAATCGGAATAATTTTACCGCCTTTAAAATTTCCCACCGGATCAAGATCCGCTTCCAACACCAAAGAATATCCGAGTTGAGCTTTAGTAGATAAGGTACGATAACCCATAAAATTCCCTAAAGAATAAGCAATTAATTTACCGTTATAAAGTTCTAAAGCCCGAGGAACATGAGGCCCATGTCCTAACACCAAATCCGCCCCCGCATCAATTAAAGTTCGAGCAAACAATACCTTATTACCGCGATTTTCCCCATAGAAATATTCCGTTTTATTCCGAACATTCAAAGCCGCAGTTCCTTCTGCACCAGCATGAACAGAAATCACAATCACATCAGCGCCTTCTGCTTCTGCCTTTTTGACAATCGCCTTAGACGCTTCCAAATCTAACATATTATTATGAACGGGAAAATAACTAAACCCAATAAAGGCAAATTTTACCCCTTTCACTTCATGGTAAACAATTTCATCCTTACGTCCGACCGCCTTCATTCCCAGTTGATTAATATTATCAATCGTATCATCAAAACCCGCCTCAAAAAAATCAAAAGAATGATTATTTGCCACACTCAAAATATTAAAGCCCGCATCTTTTAAAATCGAAGTATATTCGGGCGGTGTTCGGAACGCAAAAACCAAACCCCGACCAATATTTTTAGCACTCCGAGGATAATTTGTTAAAGTGCTTTCAAAATTCCCAAAAACAATATCCGCCCCTTGCAATGCAGGTTTCACATCTTGAAACAACGATTCTTTGCTAGCGGGAAGTTTATTAGAAGGATAATTGGTACCCGGAATAATATCACCCACCGCTTTGATTTTAATCCGCATATCCGGACTAATCGGATTTTGTAAAGAAGTCAAAGCTAACTCCGAAAATCGATTCAGATTAGCCAGGGTTTCTGCTTCACTCACCGAAAGAGGAACAGGTGTAGATTCCGCAAAAGCAAAAGAAAATTGAGGAAGTTGAGGAAATTTTGGCGGTTCCACACTTTTCAGCCCAGAAGTCAGCAGAGATGGAATTGAAGCAAAAGTTTGAGCAATTGTTCGAGAAAATTCAGAAATTCTATCTTGCTGAAGTGTAAAAAACCAACCCGAAAGCGGCGCCATCATCAACCCAATTGAACTCGCCATCAATAACTGTTTAACAGATCGAGACAGTGAAAGTTGAGGAATAGGGAAGGAAACCGCTTGATTTTTGGCTGGGGGAGAAGGTTTTTTGGCGGTTCGAGAAGAAGGTTTTTTGGCTTTTTTGGGTTTGTCAGCAGATGTGGGTATAAAATGGGATGGAGCGGGAATCGATTTTGCCTTCACAAAGGCAGATTCTTTCTCTCTTGTCGGCACGCAGGTTTTTGCAGATGCCACAGAAGTCTGGAGTGCGATCGTATCAGTCCAATTTAAAGATGGCTGACTACTTTTTTGACCTCTAATGGTGATCAGTGTAATTGCAGTGATTCCCAGACGGAGCATACCGTTCTGGATAACTCGAATGCAAGCCGATTGATTAGGCAGTTCCTCGGACTCAAGTAAAATGTACAGGAGGTGATCCCGTCGTGTGGCTTTTGCTTCGACTCCTTTGGATTGTAATGCCTGATTAATTAAGGTAGCAATTGCACTGGAATCCCCCTGCTGGGCGAGCTTAATTAGGTTTTGCTGACTCACACTCAGTCTCCTCACGCCGACAAATAAAACAAACTGTATCAATAATACGGTTGAGTGGCGACTTATGGAGGGGTTTATTAAGGATTGCTCAAAAGGCAGGATTTTTCTATCCCAGACGCAATAGAGTAGTTAGAATGGTCAAAGTTATATAGGATCAGGGCTTAGAGCATCTCTGCTCGATAAGTTTTTAGATAAACAAGCAGATTTTTGGGAGGAAATCACTGTGGCAATGCAGTACAGTTACGATAACAGTGAAGACAGTTCGCCCCGTCGATTGTTGGTGACTGGGGGAGCAGGTTTCATTGGCTCAAATTTTGTCCATCACTGGTGTCACGCCTACCCGGAAGATCGGGTTGTGGTATTGGATGCGTTGACTTACGCTGGAAATCGTCAAAATTTAGCGACTTTAGAGGATAAAGAGCATTTTCGCTTTGTTCAGGGCGATATTTGCGATGGTGCGCTGGTGAAAAAATTACTTCAGGAAGAAGAAATTAACACTGTAGCTCATTTTGCAGCAGAGTCCCATGTTGATCGGTCAATTTTAGGGCCAGGAGCTTTTATTCAAACGAATGTTGTGGGTTCGTTTACGCTACTCGATGCTTTTCGCCAACATTGGAATGCTCAAAGTAGTCCTCCTGATTACCGCTTTCTTCATGTGTCTACCGACGAGGTGTATGGTAGTCTTAGCGCTGATGATCCGGCTTTTACCGAAACAACTCCCTATGCTCCTAATAGTCCCTATTCTGCCTCAAAAGCAGGTAGTGATCATTTAGCAAGAGCTTACTATCACACCTACAATGTTCCCACAATTATCACCAATTGTTCTAACAATTACGGGCCTTATCATTACCCTGAAAAATTGATTCCGTTGATGTGTATCAATATTTTGTTAGGGAAACCTTTACCCGTTTATGGAGATGGACAAAATGTTCGCGATTGGTTATATGTTCTTGATCATTGTCGGGCTTTAGATACCGTGATTCATCAAGGAAAACCTGGAGAAACTTATAATGTTGGCGGTAATAATGAGGTCAAAAACATTGATTTAGTCAAGATGTTGTGCCGAATTATGGATGAACTGGCACCCCATTTACCTGTCAAACCTTCTGAACAGTTGATTACCTTTGTTAAAGATCGACCCGGACATGATCGCCGTTATGCGATTGATGCGACGAAGATTCAAACCGAGTTAGGTTGGGCGCCTTTAGTCACCGTTGAAGAAGGATTACGACAAACGGTCGGTTGGTTTTTAACTCATCGCAGTTGGTGGGAACCGCTTTTATCCGAAGAATATCAAAGCTATTACCGCCAGGTTTATGCTTCCTAATTAATTGATCTGATTAGCCTAGAATTATTTTTTGATCTAGGCTCAGATCGGATATTTTTACAGTAGGTAGAGTTCTGGAGTTTTAACTAAAATTTGAATAGTAAGTTAACTCAGTATTTTCAGAATAAAGTTAAATAAAGCCCCCCTTTCTCCCCAAGTTTGGCAGGGCTGTTTAAAACTCAAAGGTGTCATTCTGAGCGCAACGCAGTGGAGCGAAGAATCTATATTTTTCGTTGAGGTCAGGGATGCTTCACTCTGCGCGCGCGTCGTTCAGCATGACAAAATTGATACTTTGAAAACACGCCCTAACAAGGCGAGGAAAATAAAACAGCCCTCCGTCCCCATTTGCATAACCTCCCGAACATCAGACATACTTTGATATGAGAGGTTCTTGCGGTGAGGAAATCCAATTCATGCGTCTACCCCAACTGTGGCTATCTATTCTCAGCGTTAACAGCATCTTTCTGTTGAACTTGGGTTTTCCCCTGTTAACCCTACCTACAGTCCTTAATCGCGGAGAAGTTATCGCCCAAACTGACCCCAATGCAGAACAACTTGATCAAGATGTTACTCCACTCTCTTCACAATGCGAGTACAACGAAGCTATACCTTCAGAAGTTCTGGGAGAAAATCATCCCGATTATGCGACCCTGGAGGCGAGTGTGATCAAGTTACAAAGATGTCTTTATAGTCAAATTGACTCCACTTGGAGGTCTCCGGTCGATGAAGAATCAGTCTATGTGGTGAAAGTTAACAGTCAAGGTGAGATTATTGGATATGAACCTCTGTCTCAAGTCGCCAAAGAAAATATTGAGAATACACCACTTCCTGAATTACTTAAATTTGATGCCGTTTCAACTAAACACGTTTTCGAGTTCAAAGTTATATTTTCAATTTCTGGATTATTAGAAGTGCAAGTTCTAGGAATAGCGGAGGATATCATCGCCCAAACAGACCCCAACGAAGCTATACCTTCAGAAGTTCTGGGAGAAAATCATCCCGATTATGCGACCCTGGAGCCGAGTGTGATCAAGTTACAAAGATATCTTTATAGTCAAATTGACTCCACTTGGAGGTCTCCGGTCAATGAAGAATCAGTCTATGTGGTGAAAGTTAACAGTCAAGGTGAGATTATTGGATATGAACCTCTGTCTCAAGTCGCCAAAGAAAATATTGAGAATACACCACTTCCTGAATTACTTAAATTTGATGCCGTTTCAACTAAACACGTTTTCGAGTTCAAAGTTATATTTTCAATTTCTGGATTATTAGAAGTGCAAGTTCTAGGAATAGCGGAGGATATCATCGCCCAAACAGACCCCAATGTAGAAGCTGAAAGATTATTTAATCGGGGGTTTGAACTGTTTCGACAGGGGACGGTAGAATCTTATAAACAGGCAGTTCTAGTTTGGGAAAAGGCACTACAACTTTATCGGGAAGCGGGAAATTTAGAAGGAGAAGCTGCTAGTTTGTTAGGACTGGGTAGAATCTACGATGCTTTGGGAGACTCTCAACAGGCACTCAATTACTACAACCAATCCCTTCCCCTATGGCGACAAGTGAGGAATCAAAGGGGGGAAGGTATAACTCTTGGTCTTATTAGAAGTCTCGGAAAAAATAACTCTACAGACCCCAATGTAGAAGCCGAAAGATTATATAACCAGGGAGTTGAACTCTTTGGGCAAGGGACAGCAGAATCTAAAAAACAGGCAATTGTAGCTTTAGAAAAGGCGTTACAACTTTATCAGCAAGCCCGAAACTTGCAAGGACAAGCTATTAGTTTGCTTGGATTGGGCAGAATCTACTCAGATTTGGGAAACAAACAAACCGCCCTTGATTACTACAACCAATCCCTTCCCCTATGGCGACAGGTGGGGGATAAAGCGGGGGAAGCTACTATCCTCAGCAATATTGGCGCTGTCTACGATGCTTTAGGGGACTCTCAACAGGCACTCAATTACTACAACCAATCCCTTTCCCTAAGGCAACAGGTGGGGGATAAAGCACTCGAAGCTAACACCCTCAACAATATTGGCCTTGTCTACAATGCTTTGGGAGACAGACAAACCGCCCTCGATTACTACAACCAATCCCTACCTCTATCGCGACAAGTGGGGGATAAAGCGGGGGAAGCTAACACTCTCAGCAATATTGGCGCTGTCTACGATGCTTTGGGAGACAAACAAATTGCGCTCGATTTCTACAACCAATCCCTTCCTCTATCGCGACAAGTGGGGAATAAAGCACTCGAAGCCGCGACCCTCAACAATATTGGCGCTGTCTACGATGCTTTGGGAGACAAACAGCAAGCCCTCGACTTCTACAACCAATCCCTTCCTTTAAGGCGACAGGTAGGGGATAAAGAGGGGGAAGCTAACACCCTCAACAATATTGGCGGTGTCTACTATACTTTGGGAGACTCTCAACGGGCGCTCAATTACTTCAACCAATCCCTTTCCCTAACGCGACAGGTGGGAATTAAAGCAGGTGTTGCTGCCACCCTCAACAATATTGGCAGTGTCTACGATGATTTGGGAGACTCTCAACAAGCCCTTGAATACTACAACCAATCCCTTTCCCTAAGGCGACAAGTGGGGAATAAAGCGGGGGAAGCGGTTACTCTCAACAATATTGGCGGTGTCTACAATGATTTGGGAGACAAACAACAAGCCCTCGATTTCTACAACCAATCTCTTCCTCTATCGCGACAGGTGGGTGATAAAAGACAGGAAGCGACTACTCTCAACAATATTGGCCGTGTCTACGATGATTTGGGAGACAAACAACAAGCCCTCGATTACCTCAACCAATCCCTTCCTTTAACGCGACAGGTGGGGGATAAGGCGGGGGAAGCGGCTACTCTCTATAATTTTGCCCTCCTGAAACGCAATCAAGGCAACCTCACCGAAGCCTTAATCGATATGGAATTAGCCATTAATATTATTGAAGAACTCCGCACCAAAATTATTAGTCAAGACCTGCGAACAACCTACTTTGCCACTGTTTATGGTTATTATGAATTTTATATTGATTTATTGATGGAGTTGCACCAACAAAACCCCAATCAAGGTTATGATGCCAAAGCATTACACGCCAGCGAACGGGGTCGGGCGAGAAGTTTATTAGATATTTTGGCGGAGTCGGGGGCGGATATTAAAAAAGGGGTTGACCCGCAATTGTTGGCAAGAGAAAAGAGTTTATTGCAACGACTGAATGCGTTAGACCAAACTCGACAACTCAATCCGGGGGAACGAAATATTGATGAATTAAAGCAAGAAATTGAAGCGGTTCGCCGTGAACTCCAAAACCTAGAAGTTGAAATCAAACGCAATAGTCCCCAATATGCCAATTTAAACTATCCCGAACCGTTAACCGCCTCAGAAATTCAACAACAAGTTCTCGATGATGAAACGCTTTTATTAGTTTATTCGTTGGGAACTGAACGCAGTTTTTTATGGTTGGTGAGTACAACGGAGGTTAAAAGTTATCAACTCCCCAAACGTTCAGATATTGAAGCGTTAGCAACATCTTTTTTAGAAGAAATTCAATCTCTGGCTGTAGTTCCGCCCTCGGGTGAAAAATTGAGTCAAATTTTATTATCTCCGGTTATCAATCAGTTGGGAAATAAACGGTTAGTTATCGTTGGGGATGGGATTTTACAAACTGTTCCCTTTGCGGCGTTACCAATTTCTAGCCCCGTTTCTAGCCCTGTTTCTCGCCCCCTAAATCCCTCCGCCCCCAAACCCCCAATAATGGGGGCTTCCATAGATGGGGGACTTGGAAAGATGGGAGACTTTGAAAAGATGAATTCCCCCCAAACCTTGAAAACTACGTCCATGACTTCCAACAATTTGGGTATTATAGAGAAATTTGAAAAGATTAGTTCCCCCCAAATTTGGGGGGCTAGGGGGGCTAAACTAACTTCAAACGAAGGCGAGGGGAGTCAGAAAAGTGATAATTCTTCCCTCCTTTTAGGGGGGACTGAGGGGGGTTACAAACCCTTAATTGTTCAGCATGAAATTATCACATTACCTTCCGCTTCCAGTTTAGCAATTCTCCGAGAACAAGTTCAAGGACGAACACCCGCCCCAAAAAAAGTTGTAGTTATTGCTGACCCCGTTTTTGAACAAAATGACCCCCGTTTTCAAATTGCATCATCAACAAAAACCGAAACAAATGATGTTAATACAATCGTATTAAGACAATCTCTAGAGGATTTTCTGGGTAAATCTTTTGGTCGTTTGCAACACACTCGCCAAGAAGCGGAAGCCATTTTAGCGTTAGTTCCTGACAATTTAGAACGATTAGCACTGGATTTTAATGCTAACCGAAAAACTGCAACGGATTCTAATTTATCTCAATATCAAATCGTTCATTTTGCCACCCACGGACTCTTAAATGAAACCCAACCAGAATTATCAGGATTGGTGTTTTCTTTATATGATGAACAAGGAACAGAAAAAGCGGGATTTTTACAATTAAGTGATATTTTTAATTTAACGCTATCGGCTGATTTAGTGGTATTAAGTGCTTGTCAAACCGGAATTGGTCAGGATATTCGGGGCGAAGGATTGGTGAGTTTAACGAGGGGATTTATGTATGCCGGCGCCGAACGAGTTGTGGTGAGTTTGTGGGCGGTTGCTGATAATTCGACTTCGGAATTGATGCAAAATTATTATCAAAAAATATTAGAAACAGGTTCAAATCCAGCTACAGCAATGCGAGAAGTTCAGTTAGAAATGCTTCAATCTGATCACTATAATTCTCCCTATTTTTGGGCGGCGTTTGTGTTTCAGGGAGAATGGAAAACTGGACTTTCTCATCCTTAACCTTCTTTCTGTCTTTTGCCTATGGCTACACTTTTAGAAGAATTAATAGACAGAGTAGAGATAACCCAATAGAAACAGAAACTAAAACTCATTCAATTCTATGATCTCAGATAAAGAATCTGAAGATGGAGTTTTTTGAGAACAGGTCAGTTCCTTGAGATAGAGTGTTCCCTCCGCATAATAAAGATAGAGTTTCCAGTCTCCCCGTGTATCAATATTAGCTGTATAAAGCGGGAGTTGAGTTCCTAAAACTCGCTTTAAGTTGGCTTGAGGAAAACGTTTTTTCTGATAACAGTCGGGATTTTCCAGTTCAGCTAAAATGGCTAGAAAGCGCAACCTCAGTTCATCGGGTAAAACCTGAAACGCTCGACGAATTATTCCCAAGTTATCAATAATCGAGGGAGGATTATTTTCAGGAATCATGAGTAATGACTGGCTTGGCTAAGGTTAGTATTTCACTGGTGAAAATAGGCTGATAAATTTGTTCGCCGACTTGTTGATAAACTTCAGCAATTGTTTGACTCTCAACGACTCGAAATAAAGTGATTAATGTTCGTTCAAAAATTGGATCATCATCCCAGGTTAGAACCACTCGAATTCGATAATTTACAATAAAAGAATAGAGAGAGGAGGCAGAATGATCAGGAAGATTAAAGGTATAAAATTGATGAAGACGTCTTTGGTGAAACGTTTGATCTTCAAAAAGTCGAGGTATACCTTGCTGAATTTGTTCGAGAATGACTGATTGTTCTGACTCACTAAAAGCGGTGAGGTCTTGTTTAAAAGCCTCTGTTGATTCTACAACAATATCCATTGAAACGACAAAGTTTGACTTAATCTAAAGTTAATCCTGTTAAAGTCTTCAAGTGTTGAGAACACCGTTAGAACGGCCAGGTTGTGACTAAAAAAACAATAACACAAGCCAGCGCTAAAATTCCTTGAATTAGATTCCCCACAAGCGTTCCGACAACAATACCAATAGCGGCTCGAAATGCTAGCTGAATTCTAGCGTTAAATTCTAGATCTTTGCGATAGAGAAACTCACCAATCATCGCCCCCAACAACGGCCCAACGATTATCCCTAAAAGAGGACCACCAAGGGGTAAAGCGGGTAAAAGCCCAAAAAATCCCACAATAAAGCCAATTATCGCCCCAATTTGACCCCAACGGCTTGCGCCTGCTTGTTGGGCGCCGAGATAAGCGCTGAGAAAATCCACCCCGACACTCAATAATAATACAGCAACCGCAGTTCCTAACGCCCAACCGATTTCTGTAAACCCATTCACCACACCCCAAACTAAAATTGCACCTAAAATCAAGCTAGAACCGGGAATCGCTGGAACAACCGCACCGATAATCCCGACCAGCATCACGAGAACCAAAATACAGTATAAAACTAACATTGGGATTAAAGCCTAAAATTTCAGTAATTACTTTTTAGTCAAGGATTGACCGAGAGTATTTTCCAGCTTATCTGCAATTCCTTCAACCCATTTTTCATCTTGTTGGGTATAACTCCGAGGTGCATTCGCCCCCAGGATTAAAACCCCTTGATCACCTAAAGGTTGACAAATAACCCCTTGCGTATTTTCAGGTAAATAATCAAACTCAATTTGCCCTGGATAAAGAGCAAGTTTCACCAAATAAACAGGCTTTTGTGTTTCTAAAACTCGTTGCAGAATTGCACCCGGTTTAACTTGGGGATTTTTGCCCAAAACCCCCCGACGCAGCAAGACTTGACCTTGATAATAAACAACAACTGACCGAGTAACCGTATTTGTTAACAGCAGATGAGTTGCCCAAGCCAATTCTGTTTTCACCGCCTCTGACAAATCCGGTTGAAACTCAAATCCAGTTTCCCCAATCAGATCAACAGTATCGGGAGGTTTGGGTTGAACTTGTTGCCACAGCAAGCCTGTCAAAATCAGGACAGCACTCAAAATAACCCCTAAAGCATCAGAACGCGCTTGTGAGTCCAATATTTGCGGGGTGAGAATACGATTCACCAACAACAACGTCCCTCCCAATCCGCCCGCGACTATCGGCAGAAGTCTTAACACTCGATTGGGATCAGATTTAGCCATCTTTTGCGTGATCAGTAACACAGAAGAATCCCATTAATCGATAGTTGAGCCAGAAATGCCTTAAACCTACTGCGGCTCAATCTATGATTATCCGACTTCTCCTGGTTCTATAATACGTTGAAACAGATAACCCGTACCCCGTGCAGTCAGAATCAATTCGGGATTACTGGGGTCTTCTTCTAATTTGGCTCTCAAGCGAGAAATGTGAACATCGACAACCCGCGTATCAACATGACGTTCTGGGGTATATCCCCAAACTTCCTGTAAAATTTCCGAGCGGGAAAACGGTTCACCCGAACGACTAACCAACAACTCCAAAAGACTAAATTCCATTCCCGTCAGACGAATCCGTTCATCACCCTTGTAGACTTGACGTTTGTTCGTGTCAATTCTAATTGTAGCGACTTGGATGACTCCTGAACTGGGAATCCCAGAAGCCCCATTTTTGTCAATCCGACGTAATACCGAGCGAATTCTCGCCTCTAGTTCCTTCGGAGAGAAGGGTTTAACGACATAATCATCAGCCCCTAATTCAAGTCCTGTAATCCGATCAGCGACATCTCCCAAAGCCGTTAGCATAATGATGGGAATATCCGATTCTTTTCGTAACTCCTGACAGACCCCATAACCATCTAGTTTAGGCATCATCACATCCAAAACCACCAAATCGGGTTCTGTTTTCCGAAAAGTCTCTAAAGCTTCTTCTCCATCAGCGGCCGTCACCACATCATAACCAATCATCGAGAGACGAGTCTCTAGAATCCGACGGATACTTGCTTCATCATCAACAACCAGTATTTTTTCTTTATGATTTTCCAATTGACTTCACCAATCCCTTTGTTACATTAAGCGACTTTTTTGATACAACCCTACCCAGACTTGCTCACCGGGAAAACGGAAACTCAAGTCTACAACAGAGTCGGTTGTTGTGTAATCACAGTTTGTTTGACAAATATGTTTATTTTTTTACCCTATCATTAATAGAACCTGCAAGAATTCTCTCAGTGTAACTTAGCTTAACGATACGGCTAGCACAAATCCCATTTGCTCATGTAGTCTAGGAACAAATGACTAGAGAGTGGGATTTCCCGGTAAAATTAGAAGCGACGAGAATTTTAGATTTTTTTTATCCTTGAACTCAGCGTTGAGCATGAGTTATTGCTGTTCAGTCTCGATGAATGGGAATCACAAATAGCCCCGGTCTGATTGATTTGCGATTTTGTGAAGATCGAGTCCATTCTAAACTTGAACGTTCAACCTGTCTACATCAATTGATTTTAAGCAATGCCAAAGCAGCGAATTCAATATGTTTGTCACGAATGTGGAGCCGAGTTTCCTCAATATTTTGGCAGATGTCCGAGTTGTCACGCTTGGAACTCTTTAGAAGAACAAATTGAAACCCAAACCTCACCTTCTCTACAGCGATTTAGTTGGAGTACCTTAAAGGAAGAAAAAGATGCCTCCCGGGTTGATTCGCCCTCGAAAGGACAACCTCGATCTTCTTTTAAACTCTCTCAAATCGCCGATCAAACCCAGTCTAGAATGTCTTCCGGGTATGGAGAACTTGATCGGGTTTTAGGGGGAGGGATTGTACCGGGTTCTTTGGTTTTAATTGGGGGAGAACCGGGAATTGGAAAGTCAACTTTACTGTTACAGGTGGCGAATACTCTGTCTCAAAGAACTCGGGTTTTGTATGTTTCTGCCGAAGAATCTGGACAACAGGTAAAATTGCGATCGCAACGTTTGGGAGTTGGGCCAAAACCTGAAGATGTAGACTTTCACAATGGCGACTCAAAACCACAAGAATCTTCTTTGCAAAACCCTGATCGTGAAGGTGATCCGTTTACAGAAGAATTAAAATCTCAAAAACCCAAAACACCATCTTCTCAGCCTGAAAAAACTGAAAAAACAAATGGAAGTAATGGTCATTCATCTCCTGAGAACGTAGAAGAAACAGAGCCAGAATTATATCTTCTTCCTGAAACCGATTTAGAAATGATTTTGAGAGAATTAGAATCTCTTCAACCTCAATTAGCGATTATTGATAGTATTCAAACAATATTCTTTTCAAGTTTAACTTCTGCGCCCGGTTCTGTTGCTCAAGTCCGAGAATGTACTTCGGCTTTAATGCAAGTTGCCAAACGAGAGAATATTACCTTATTTGTTGTTGGTCATGTGACTAAAGATGGGGCTTTAGCAGGGCCGAGAGTTTTAGAACATTTAGTGGATACAGTCTTGTATTTTGAGGGGGATAGATTTGCCTCTCATCGGTTACTCCGTTCCATGAAAAATCGCTTTGGGGCGACTCACGAAATCGGGGTTTTTGAAATGGTCGCCGATGGTTTAATGGAAGTTCTTAATCCCTCGGAATTATTCTTAGGAAATCGAGAAGAATTTGCACCCGGAACTTCTACCGTTGTTTCTATGGAAGGGACTCGTCCAATTGTCGTGGAGTTACAAGCGTTGGTGAGTCCCGCTAGTTTTGGGTCTGCGCGTCGGGCGGCGACTGGGGTTGATAGTAGTCGTTTATTGCAAATTTTAGCGGTTTTAGAGAAACGGGTCGGAATTCCTTTGTCGAAGTTAGATGCTTATGTGGCTTCAGTCGGAGGCTTGAAAGTGGAAGAACCCGCAGCAGACTTAGGGATTGCGATCGCCATTGTAGCGAGTTTTCGCGATCGCATGGTTGACCCTCGGACAATTTTACTCGGAGAAGTGGGATTAGGAGGTCAAGTTCGACCCGTTTCTCAGTTGGAGTTACGCCTACGAGAAGCCGCAAAATTAGGGTTTAAACGGGCGATTATTCCCAAAGGTCAAAATCCGGCGGATTTAGGAATGCAAATTATCCCCGTGGGTAAAGTGTTGGATGCGATTATTGCGTCTATACCCTCTCAACCCGCAACAATGGGAAGTCCAACTCCTGCAAGTTCTTCTGAGGCGAGTTCTTCTGAGGTTGATCACTCCGAAGTCCCAGATTTTTAGGGAAAAACAACAAACAGCCCCTCATCTTCTCTAACAGAATGACAAGGGGATAAAAAAACTTAAAAATTTAGTCGTGATCTCTCTAAAACGTCGTCTTTTTACGCATAGCCCTTCTCTGGCGCTGGTTGGCGATGGCTTTGCGTTTACGTCTTTCAGGGGGGGTTTCAAAATGACGCTTCTTTCTCACGTCTGCTAAGATACCCGCTTTTGAAACTTCACGCTTAAAGCGACGTAGTGCTGATTCGAGTTGTTCGTTTTCACCCAGGATCACTTGGGTCATTGTTTCTCCTTTCTCTTCTAAAACTACACTTAATTGTTGACTCAAGTTTTTTTAGAACCTACGGTTGTGGGTTCCTGTTTGAGTTTTATAGCGAAGTTAAGTAGAAATGTTTCTGTTCTCTAAAAAGCTGAGTCATTCCTTCGTCGTTGATCCAGAAAACTGATCATCTAACCATTGAACTAACTTCAGCGAGTCCAGAAACAATTTCAAGATGGGCTTCAAGAAGCTGATTATACCGGAAACTACAACTATCAGGTCAATGAGTCCACAATTTTGACAAACTCTCCCCGTTAGAAACTAGAGATTCTTGTTCTTGATTCGTGGACATCACTGATTAAATCCAGTTTCCCTTGATCAACAGAAGTGGAACTCTCTTTTAGCGTTCCCAGTTCTTCTACCGTTTCACTTCAGCCCTTGGGTACTGTTGTCTAGGTCAGCATTCCCTAACCATTGTTTCACCCAATACTTAGAACTTCTAAACCCTTTTCAAAAATAGCGAAGGCATTGATGAGTTCTATTGACTTCATTACTTTATTGGTTCTAGCTTACAACTTGTTGCCAGATTTAAACCCAAACAAATTTGAGTCAGAAGTTAGGTTTTTTTGCTGGCTCGAGTCAAACACCAACCTCATAACTTCGGAGAAGATCAACTTCCAAGCTTCTATCCCTCAGAGTACATTCGTCTTCTGTTTAACAGGGATTAAGAAGTTTTCCTCCGATAGTCGGGACTGACCCAAGAGCAATTATTATTAAATTTTAAGCGATAATACCTCACTTCTGAGGATAGATTTCAATATTACCAGTAACTATACTAACGCCAAGGGTCAATTTTCATCTAGATCTCGATAGATTAGCCAATCATGGCCTTTTCCTATCGGCTAATCTGGCGGAGAACTCCTATTGTGATCGATAACATCAGCAGTATCCAGATCACGACCCCCGGTAAAAAAGCCAAGACCTCTAGACCTCTGAGAATCCAGACCAATAATGTAATTGTCGTAATAATCGCAAAGATGTAGGAAAAAACAAGCTTCTGCGAGTAAGGAGGTCGAGTCAAAGCAGATACCTCGTCAATATTAAATAGAGGAAAACAGCGATCGCTCTGAGTCAATTATTCTAACCAACGTTCGCGATCGCTGTTGCTAGGATAGCAGGTTAGCTAACGAATGTAGTAAAACTACTTTCAGTTAAAGCACTCGTTTGTACAGTATTGAGAATTGCTAACTGTTGATCATCGAGACTAATAATCGTCGAGGTGCCATCTTGAGAGAACGTTAAATCCTCAAAAGTTAAACCGCCACCCAAAGCGATGAAATCAGTACCCAGTTGGAAATCACCAATCGTATCCGTTCCCTCGCCAGAGAACAGGACAAAGCGATCGCGGCCACTTCCTCCAAATAGTAGATCCTCAGCTTCATCGCCAACAAGCCAGTCGTCCCCCTGTTCTCCGTAAAGCGTATCTTCTCCTAAACCGCCATAGAGAGTATCGTTATCGGTTCCCCCACAGAGGCGATCTTGGTCTTGATTTCCATAGAGGAGATCATTGCCACTTCCGCCACACAGCGTATCTTCTCCCGGAGTATCACTAAACGTTTCATTGTCGTTGATATCCCCAAACAGAGTATCATTACCCTCATCCCCACAAACCTCGTCATTGCCTAAATCGCCGTAAAGCAGGTCCGAACCGACTTCACCGTAAACGAGATCGTCTTCTTTCCCCCCACGAACGTCATCATTTCCAACACCTCCACTGAGGGTATCATTACCGCGACCCCCATTCATTGAGTCATCACCTGCACCCCCCCACATCAAATCAATTACCCCATTCACACCTCGTTGAGGCTCAATCTCATCTTCATCAACCGTGTCACCCAACATCGAGTCATCACCCTGATCGCCGTAAAGGGTATCATTACCTAAATCTCCCAAGATGATATCCCGATCTTGACCCCCGTAAGTGAAATCATCTTGTTCTCCACTGAAGATCGTGTCATTTCCAGGGCCACCTTGAAGTAAATCGTTACCCTCGTTGCCATAAATAATATCTTGTTCAATGACATCTCCAACGGAAATACCAGAACCATCGGTACCGATAATCGTGTCGTTACCCAATTCTCCAAATAGAGAATCATTTCCCTGATCCCCAAAAATTAGTTGATCGCTATCACTTCCAAAAACCGTATCATTCCCCTCAAAGCCAACAATCACAGCATTTTCACTGACAGGAAAAAGCGTGTCATCGACCACGGTTCCTCGGAAAATTTCATCCGCATCCGAACCGATAATCGGCTGATCGATGTCTGAAGGATTGGGAACCGCATCAGGACGGTCTGGGAGATCAATCGCACCAAATTCAGGTAGAGTCGGACAGTCACAACCGCCATCATCAACGGGTTCATTGGGCGGAAAGACCGCATCTTCTTCAACGATAAACTGTACCGTTCCTACATTAGAAAGCGCACCCTCATTATCTGTTGCTGTGAACGTAAAGCTAGTTTCGCCAATAAAGTTCGGATCAGGTTGAAAGCTGAGTAATCCTGCTTGTTCGGGGGTTAGATTTTGAACTTGATCGAGGTCAGTAACTTCTTCACCATTGAGGAACAGAGTTCCATTCGAGGGGAGTTCAACGATATTAAAGGATTCAACAGTACCGTCAGGATCGGTTGCCGTTAACTGAGGGATCTCAGCAGTTGTACCATCATTGATAATGGTTTCAGTTTTATCCTGTGCTTCTGGCGGTAAATTTGTAATCGGATCGGGATTTTGGGGAAAACTAGGAACAGATAAGGGAATAACCGGAATGGTTATATTTGCAACATCAGAGATTGCCTGATCATTGTCAGTAACGGTATAGGTGAAAACAGTATTTCCGCTAAAACTCAGATTTGGCTGGAACGTCAGGTTCTCAAGTTGATCGGGAGTTAAATTCTGTACCTGAGTTGCGTCTGTAACCGCTATACCATCCAACAACAAAAATCCTTGTTCAGAAGGGGGTAGTGTTAGGCTGACAATCTCTACCGTACCGTCAGGATCGTTGAAGTCTGCTGGAGACAGAGGTAAAGGAATCGAGCTGACATTTAAAATCTGGTCACTTTGAACAGTGTTGGCAACAGGGGGTTGATTGGGGTTAACGGTAACTGAAATTGTACCCGCAGGTTCTGAAATTTCACCCCGAGTATCTTGGACGGTGTAGTTGATAACAACGGGGTTTGCTGAACCTAAAAATCCTTGGGCGGGTGTAAAGGTAACAAGAGGTTCGTTATCAACAATTTCAACTGTAAATGTTCCTTGTTCTGGAATTGTCCGAGTTGTCTCAAATTCTGGAGTTGTAGGATCAAGGTCAATAGTCGTTAAATCTTCGTTGTTATCGGGATCGGTAATGTCTAGAGGAAAGGGAGCTGTTGGAGAGTTAAACCGGGTTTCAGCAGTGACGTCCCCAGCAACAGGAGGTTCGTTAGCGGGGAGGAACCCAAAGTTAATATCTGTTACGGGTTGGTTAGCAACAGTTACGGGAGTGCTAGCTGTTTCTAGGGTTGCGCCTTCAGGAAGATCTGGGTCTTCAGTATCAACTTCAACGGTATAGTCACCCGGAACAACATCATCAAATTGGTAGCTTCCATCAGCATCGGTAACAACGGTAGTAACAACATTGCCATCACCATCAACTAAGTTAACAGTAATATTAGCCAATCCCTCATCGGGGTCAAGGGTATTATTGATGTTGGTGTCGATAAAGATTGTACCGTTTACGGGTTGGGAAGGTGGAGGATTAACGGTAACTGTAACCGTTGCTGTATCGGTATCCTCACCATCAGTAATGATGTAGTCAAAAGTCTCAGTGCCACTAAATCCTGCATTGGGTGTATAGTCAACTAAATCATCGGTCGGGTCATCGGGTGTACCGTTATTATTGAGAACCGCAGTACCATTAGCTGGATCTGTAATATCAGCAATACTTAATGGGTTAGGGCTGTTGTCTGGATCTGAGTCGTTAGCCAGAACATCGATAGAAACAAGTGTTGCGGCATCGGTTGTAGCCGGATCATCTACCGCAATTGGAGGTTCGTTGGGTACAGCATTAACGGTAACTGTGACTGTTGCGGTGGCAGTATCAGCACCATCAGTAATGGTGTATTCAAAAGTATCAGTGCCACTAAATCCTGGATTGGGCGTATAGTCGATGACATCATCAGTTGTGTCGGGTGTACCCTGATCATTGAGAACCACAGTACCATTAGGTGGAGTTGTAATATCACCAGAAACAATACTTAATGGATCTGGGCCATCATCGCGGTCAATGTCATTATCTAAAACCGGAATAGAAACTTCTGTCTCTCCCGGATTTATTGTTGCGGTGTCATCGGCAGCTTCCGGGGGAACATTAACCCCCGATGCTCGATAAACAACACCCCCTCCCACCAAATCTAGACCTCCTCGCCGAGCCTCATCGCCTTGTTGATCGGAGGTGTCCAGAGGAAAGTCACTCAGTCCCACTAAGTCGTTTGTTCCGTCAATATCCGGCGGAAACAGAGAATACCCAAAAAACGCCTCACTCGTAGGATTAGCACCCAATAAATCTTCGTAGCTAACAAAAATACCCGCAATATTTTGAATGTTGGTGTCCGGGTCATTTAGTCGGGGTACTATTGTCGGGGCAAGATCTTCTTCACCTTCTTCTTGACGCAGAACGACCACTCTAAATCCAGTATCAGATATACCCCAATCAGCGTCATTGGGAAAAGAGCGCAAATCCCCATATGCAGTCGGATTCCCTTGCTCGTCAATGGCAGTAATCGCTGCTATTTTGAACGGATCATTACCTCCCCGCTCTAAAATAAGGAAACCAATACCATCTAGATCCTCTTGATTTTGAGGAAACGGTAAACCCGATGTAGAAATATAGTCAACCCGTTCAATATTATTGACATTTCCATCCTGATTGCCTTGATTTGCGAAAATATTATCTGTACCCCGGTTAATAAATTCACTAAACAAAGCCGTTTCCATCGCCGGACCGTTAATGGTAGGTACGGCTAGCTCGGGGGCTAAGTTAACGTTTGTGTTAGTGCTATTGGGGGCTAGTTCGTACCAAATAATTTGGCGTCTGTCAGGTTCGGCGTCTGGATCTTGATTTTGATCGACCCGTCTTAATTCAAAGTCGTTCAGTATACCTGCTGATAAAAATTCGACACCGCCCTCTGTCTCAAAGCTAGTGACTTCTAGATTGCTACCCTGCCCAAAATTATAGGTGATTCCTTGATTGACAATTGTACTTTCTTCGGCATTTTGCTCCTCTGTTATTAGACTAACAATGGGAAGAGCAAAAGTAGAATCATAATTGGCGATCGCTTCTGAAGTGAGTGCTAAAGAGACTTCAAATTCATCGGTTTTGACTTCTAGGTTCCAATCTCCACCTAAATCTGAATAACCCGTTTTGTTTGCAGAAGCGGCGATTTTAGCACCTGTGAATTGATGGAGTTTTTCAATAAACTCAACACCTGCATCTCCTGCGGCGACATGACAACCGTAGAGAATTAAATGCGGGACTGACCAAGTTTTTAGGGTGTTGGCGTAATGTTGTAGCGTATCTAAACTGAGTTGGGTATTACCCAGTTGTAAACAGCCAGGACTACCATGAGAAATAAGATGAATTTCCGAAATATCTGTATATTCTCGCAGAGCTTGGCTAATTTGCTGAACTCCGTCTTGAGTCGCATCTAGAACGATGACTTTAGCTCCTGATACAACGCCTCTGAGTAACTTTTGTGCGTCTTCTACGTGAGCATCAATAATAACAAGAAGCTGGGTTTTTGAGGAACGATAAGCAAGAGAAAAACAAGTTTCTGTAGAGTTTTTAACTTGTGCCTGGTCTTGCAAAAGTGAACGAGAAAGAGTAGGAGAGAAAGTTTGAGTAGAGCCTGAATTAGAAGACATCATTTCAGTGGGTTTAAGAAAAATTACATTACAAACTGATAATCCTTCCAAAGTTTCGGAGGATTTTTTAATTATGTGGAAACTTTCCACCTCACAGACAGAAGTAGAATATTATGGGGAACGGTCAAATCCTGAACTTGTCCATTAAAATAGCAATAGAATCTAGATTTCTAGATATTCATAGCCTTTGAGTTTCTACTTAATAAAGAAAAAATTTCTGATCTAGCAACTGAAATTTATTCATTTATACCACTCCCCTATGACTGTTGTTAAGGATTAGATCGATTTTACTGATCGTCTCAGTAAGATCACTTATAGATATAACTACTCCTGGTTATTTTTCACGTTTTGATTTATAACAGTTGATAAACTGTCATATTAACCCTTGACAAAATGCTACTTTTATGAAAGTTGTATCTGGGTTTGTTGAGAAGTTTAAATAAAGAAAAATTTAATAATTTAATCGATAAATAGAGAATAACTTTTATCACTCTAAATCAATCGTTATTTGCAACATATCTTGAGAATTTTGTAATAGGCTTGAAAAGCTGAATTTTCAAAGGAATTCTTCTAATTTTTTGAGCAAAAGAACTAGGGTACTGTAATCAAATACCCAAAGTTCAAAGTCATACTTTAGTCTTCTGATCAAATTCAAAGGCGCAGCGATCGCTATGAATTAGTCATTATAACCAACGTTCGCGATCGCGCTGTTGTCAGGATAACAGATTAGCCAGCAAAAGTCGTAAAGCTACTTTCAGTGATTGAACTCACCTGGATCTGATTGAGAATAGCCAACTCTTGACCGTCGAGACTGATAACGGTGGAAGTACCACTTTGAGACAGAGTTAACCCATCAAAGCTTAAACCCCCACCCAAAGCGATAAAATCAGTACCGAGTTGGAAATCTTGAATAGTGTCCGTACCGCTACCTGACAATAGAATAAAGCGATCGGCACCACTTCCGCCAGAAATCAAGTCATCACCTTGATCGCCAAACAACCAATCATCACCCTGTTCACCCGCTAGAGTATCCTCAGCTAACCCACCATAAAGGGTATCATTATCAGTTCCCCCGCAGAGGCGATCTTGATCTTCATTCCCAAACAGGATATCATTACCGTTACCGCCACAGATGGTATCTCGTCCGGGAGCATCACCGATACTTTCCTGGTTATCAATATCACCATAAAGGCTATCGTTGCCGTCACCGCCGCAGAGTTGGTCATTGCCCAAATCTCCGTACATCAGGTCCGAACCGGCTTCACCGTAGATGAGATCATCTTCCTTACCGCCGCGAACGGTATCATTTCCAACCCCACCGCTGAGGGTATCATTACTGCGACCGCCATTGATGAAATCATCACCGGCACCCCCCCAGACCAAATCAATCATCCCACTCAGACCGCGTTCGGGTTCGATCTCGCTTTCATCAACGGTATCACCCACTAAGGTGTCATTACCTTCATCGCCGTGCAGGGTATCATTACCCAAATCCCCCCAGACAATATCATTACCCTTTCCACCGTAGGAGAAGTCATCCTCTTGACCGCTATACATCAGGTCATCACCGGGGCCACCTTGGAGTAAATCATCGTTGCGGTGGCCGTGAATAGTATCATTCTCCTCAACAGCCGACGACGCGGCCAAGCCGTTACCGCCGTTACTGCCGATCAGCGTGTCATTACCATCACCACCCAACAGAGAATCGTTACCCTGGTCGCCAAAGGTCAGATCATTACCAATACCACCAAAAACCGTATCATTGCCCTCAAAGGCTTCAATACTATCGTCTCCGCCAAACGCAAAGACAACATCGCTACCGAGGGAACCGGCTACGATATCATCAGCGTTATCACTGCCATCAATAACGTTATCGAAGGCATTAAACGCACTGGGAGTCAAGCCTAAAGGTTCGGGTAGGGGAACAGTACCAAACTCGGGTAAAGGAGGACAGTCACAACCGCCATCATCAATGGGTTCACCCCGAGGAATTGAACCGTCATCTTCCAGCGTCAGGCGTACAGTCCCCACGTTAGAAACGGCGTCGTCATCATCGGTGGCGGTATAAGAAAAGCGAATTTCTCCTGTAAAATTCGGATTGGGTTCAAAGGTGAGTTGTTCGGCTTGAGAGGGGGTTAGGCGCCGAACTTGCTCTAAGCTGGTGATTTCTTCGTCATTGAGAAACAGAGTACCATTCGGGGGTAATTCGGTGATGGTGTAGAAATTAACCCGACCATCTCGGTCATTCCCTTTTAACGGGGGGACCGGAAAACGATTTCCGTCATTGGGAACGGTCTTGCTTTGATCTTCGACGACAGGCGGTAAATTAGCGGGGGGTTCGGAAGGTTCAGAGGGAATTGACGGAATAGAGGGAGTTGGGGGAATGGTGGGAGCGGAGAAGGCGCTAACGGGAATGGTAATATTAGCCAGGTTAGAATTAGCACCATCATCGTCTGTCACGGTGTAAGTAAAGGTGACGTTCCCGACAAATTGAGAATTGGGTCGGAAGCTGAGGTTATCGAGTTGATCTGGGGTTAACCGTTGAACCCGAGCGGGGTCTGTTACCGCCACACCATCAAGCAACAGTGTACCTTGTCCGGAGTCGGGTAATGTCAAGTTAATCCGTTCTACTGTACCATCGGGGTCGCCAAAGTTCGCCGCAGATAAGGGTAGAGGAATTGCAGCGCTACTGTTGAGAATGGATGTATTTTCAACGTCCTCGGCTGTGGGGGGTTGGTTGGAGTCGGGGTTAACTGTAATGGAAATATTGGCGGGTTGGGAAGTTGCTCCCAAGTCATCGGCTACAGTATAAGGAATGCTGACAACTCCGGTAAAACCGCCAACGGGTGTAAAGGTGGCTTGACCTTGATTATTTACGGTTAATGTTCCCTGAGATAATGTTAGCTGACGATTAATTTCTGGCGTTGTCAAATCGAAGTCTATTGTACTCAGGTCTATGTTTCCATCCGGATCGCTAACATTATCACTCAGATTAAAGGTAACAGGAGTTTGAAAGGGTGTGTTAACGTTTTCGTCGGTGGCTGTGGGGGGTTGGTTTTCCACCTCGTTGGCGGCTTCAACGTTAACGGTAACGGTGGCGATATCGGTATTTGTTCCATCGGTAACTTGATAGACAAAGGTATCAACACCGATAAAACCGGAAGCGGGGGTATAAACTAAAGATTGACCGTCTTCAGAAGCCGCAACTGTTCCTCCGTTGGCGGAAGTTTGATCGAAGGAATTAATATTTAACGGATCGTTTTCCGGGTCAAGATCGTTAGCCACAACATTGATACTAACTTCTGCATTCTGTTGGGTCGTGGCTCGGTCGTCAACCGCTTCGGGTTTGAGTTGTTCGTCGGTGACGTTAATAGTAACTGTCGCCGTATCGGTTCCGCCCTGACCATCATTAATGGTGTAGGTAAAGGTGTCTGTTCCTACAAACCCTTGAGGGGGTGTATAAACTAACGCCTGACCCTCTTCGGAAGGCTCGATAATACCCCCGTTGGCTGAAGTTTCATCAAAATTTTCAATGGTTAACGGGTCGTTTTCCGGGTCTGTATCGTTGGTGAGAACGTTGACGGTAACTGCTGTATTCACCTCAGTCCGGCGCTCGTCATCAATGGCTGAGGGTTCGGTGTTGGTTGCGGGGTTAACGGTAACGGTAACAGTCGCGATATCGGTATTGGTCCCGTCTGTGGCTTCGTAGGTAAAGGTATCTGTTCCTGAGAAACCGGGAGCCGGTGTATAAACTAATGCTTCACCATTTTCTGAGCGAGAAATTGTTCCGCCCGAAGCTGAATTTTCGTCAAAGGTGTTAATCTCTAACGGATCATTTTCCGGGTCAATGTCATTAGCTAAAACGTTGATTGTAACATTGGTATTTTGGTCGGTGGTGGCGGTGTCGTTGGCGGCGAGCAAGGTTTGATCGGTTTCAACGTTAATGGTAACTGTTGCTGTATCCGTTCCCCCATTACCATCATTTACCGTGTAGGTAAAGGTATCTGTTCCGGTGAAATTCGCCGCAGGTGTATAGACTAACGCTCGACCGCTTGCTGAACGAGTTATCGTTCCACCGTTAGCCGAATTTTCCTCAAAGTTGCTAATATTTAAGGGGTCGTTTTCCGGGTCGCTATCGTTACCAACAACGTTGATAATAATTGCTGTATTAGAACGAATTGAGCGCTCGTCATCAACCGCGTCGGGATTCGTATTTACAGGTTCTTCAACTGTTACCGTAACTGTTGCTGTATCGGTTCCCCCATTACCATCATTTAACGTGTAGGTAAAGGTATCTGTTCCCGTGAAATTCTCAGCAGGAGTATAAATTAACTGACCATTAGCTGAAGGTGAAACTGTTCCCCCATTAGCTGAATTTTCGTCAAAAGTTGTAATGTTTAACGGGTCGTTTTCCGGGTCGGTATCGTTACCGAGAACGTTAATAGTAACGGGTGTATTGAAACCTGTTATCAGAGTATCATCAACCGCATCAGGATTGGTATTTGGACGGGTGTCAACTGTTACTGTAACTGTTGCTGTATCCGTTCCCCCATTACCATCATTAATGGTGTAGGTAAAGGTATCTGTTCCCGTGAAATTCTCAGCAGGAGTATAAATTAACTGACCATTAGCTGAAGGTGCAACTGTTCCACCATTAGCTGAATTTACGTCAAAAGTTGTAATGTTTAACGGGTCGTTTTCCGGGTCGGTATCGTTACCGAGAACGTTAATAGTAACGGGTGTATTGAAACCTGTTGTTAGAGTATCATCAACCGCATCAGGATTGGTATTTGGACGGGTGTCAACTGTTACTGTAACTGTTGCTGTATCGGTTCCCCCATTACCATCATTGATGGTGTAGGTAAAGGTATCTGTTCCCGTGAAATTCTCAGCAGGAGTATAAATTAACTGACCATTAGCTGAAGGTGAAACTGTTCCGCCATTAGCTGAATTTTCGTCAAAAGTTGTAATGTTTAACGGGTCGTTTTCCGGGTCGGTATCGTTACCGAGAACGTTAATAGTAACGGGTGTATTGAAACCTGTTGTTAGAGTATCATCAACCGCATCAGGATTGGTATTTGGACGGGTGTCAACTGTTACTGTAACTGTTGCTGTATCGGTTCCCCCATTACCATCATTGATGGTGTAGGTAAAGGTATCTGTTCCCGTGAAATTCTCAGCAGGAGTATAAATTAACTGACCATTAGCTGAAGGTGAAACTGTTCCGCCATTAGCTGAATTTTCGTCAAAAGTTGTAATGTTTAACGGGTCGTTTTCCGGGTCGGTATCGTTACCGAGAACGTTAATAGTAACGGGTGTATTGAAACCTGTTGTTAGAGTATCATCAACCGCATCAGGATTGGTATTTGGACGGGTGTCAACTGTTACTGTAACTGTTGCTGTATCGGTTCCCCCATTACCATCATTAATGGTGTAGGTAAAGGTATCTGTTCCCGTGAAACCGTCAGCAGGAGTATAAATTAACTGACCATTAGCTGAAGGTGAAACTGTTCCGCCATTAGCTGAATTTTCGTCAAAAGTTGTAATGTTTAACGGGTCGTTTTCCGGGTCGGTATCGTTACCGAGAACGTTAATAGTAACGGGTGTATTGAAACCTGTTGTTAGAGTATCATCAACCGCATCAGGATTGGTATTTGGACGGGTGTCAACTGTTACCGTAACTGTTGCTGTATCGGTTCCCCCATTACCATCATTAATGGTGTAGGTAAAGGTATCTGTTCCCGTGAAATTCTCAGCAGGAGTATAAATTAACTGACCATTAGCTGAAGGTGAAACTGTTCCACCATTAGCTGAATTTTCGTCAAAAGTTGTAATGTTTAACGGGTCGTTTTCCGGGTCGGTATCGTTACCGAGAACGTTAATAGTAACGGGTGTATTGAAACCTGTTATCAGAGTATCATCAACCGCATCAGGATTGGTATTGGGACGGGTGTCAACTGTTACTGTAACTGTTGCTGTATCGGTTCCCCCATTACCATCATTTAACGTGTAGGTAAAGGTATCTGTTCCCGTGAAACCGTCAGCAGGAGTATAAATTAACTGACCATTAGCTGAAGGTGCAACTGTTCCACCATTAGCTGAATTTTCGTCAAAAGTTGTAATGTTTAACGGGTCGTTTTCCGGGTCGGTATCGTTACCGAGAACGTTAATAGTAACGGGTGTATTGAAACCTGTTATCAGAGTATCATCAACCGCATCAGGATTGGTATTGGGACGGGTGTCAACTGTTACTGTAACTGTTGCTGTATCGGTTCCCCCATTACCATCATTTAACGTGTAGGTAAAGGTATCTGTTCCCGTGAAACCGTCAGCAGGAGTATAAATTAACTGACCATTAGCTGAAGGTGCAACTGTTCCACCATTAGCTGAATTTACGTCAAAAGTTGTAATGTTTAACGGGTCGTTTTCCGGGTCGCGATCATTGCTTAAAACGGCAATAGGAACTGATGTATTTACCTGTGTTGTAGCGGTATCATCAACCGCATCAGGAGGAAGGTTCAGATCTGCCCGTTGATAGATAAAACCTCCTCCTACTAAGTCCAAACCTCCTGTCTCCTCGTTGTTACCATCACGGGTATTTAGGGGAAAATTACTCCAATCAACCAAGTAGTTTGGGTCAGAATTTGCTCTTTGTTCATCAATATCCGGTGAAAACAGAGCATACCCAAAGAATTGATTAATATCAGGATTCTCACCTAACAAATCTTCGTAGCTGATAAAAACGCCTCCGATGGGTTGTGAGTTGTTGTTGCGGGGCTGTGAGGAGATAATCTCGTCTCCGTTTTCCTCTTGACGCAGAACTTTGAAGGTATACTGGGCATCGTCAGATTTGCCCCAATCATTCCTTCCAACCTTGACTAAGCTCCCGAAGGCACTGGGGTCGTCATTGTCATCAAGTTCGGTAATAGCTGCTATGAAGAAAGCATCATTTCCTCCCCGTTCCATGATCACAACACCAATATCATCTAGATCGGTTTGGGGAACATCTAAACCGTTTCCTGACTGAATATAGTCAACTCGTTCTATGTTGTTGACCATTCCTTGATTGTTGCCAGTATTAGCGAAAATATTATCCGTACCTCGGTTAATCAAGTCACTACTCAAAGCAACTTCCATCGCTTCTTGATCGCCGGTGCCCGTGGCAAGATTCGGAGCTAATTTAATCTCTGTATTGGTGCTATCAGGCGTTGTTTCGTACCAGATGATTTGTTGCTTACCTGTAACTTGATTGTTATTAACCCGTCTCAACTTAAATGTGCTAATGCTAATGACCGGCTCAAATTCTTGATTACTTTCCGAGTCTAAAAAGCTGAAAATTTCTTTGTTCTCACCCTGCCCAAAGGTATAAGTCAATGATTGTCCATCTTGATTAACTTCAAGCTCGGATTCTTCAGATACTTGAAGATTTCCTATATCCTCATTTCTGATTTCAATGGGGCGAGGGAAGGTAAAGTTGTAGTTGGCGATCGCGTCTAAACTCAGAGCTAAAGAGACTTCAAATTCTTCGGTTTTAACTTCTAAATTCCAGTCTCCTCCCAAAGCAGAATGACCTGTTTTATTGGCTGAAGCGGCTATTTTTGCTCCGGTAATTTCACGGAGTTTTTCGATAAATTCAACCCCGGCGTCTCCGGCTGCAACGTTACAACCGTAGAGTAATAAACTGCTGAGGGACCAAGTTTTTAGGGAGTTGGCGTAGCGGTTTAACGTCTCAAGACTCAGTTCGCTATTACCCAGTTGTAAACAGCCGGGTGAACCGTGAGAAATGATCTGAATTTCGGAAATATTGCTATTTTCTTTGATTGCTTCTGTAATCTGTTCAACCCCGTCTTTAGTCGGGTCGATAACTATTGTTTTTGTTCCGGTTACAACGCCTTCAAACAGCTTTTTTGCGTCTTCGACTTGAGCATCAATAACAACCAGAATCTCTGTTTTTGTTGGGTTCATTTTTGCCTATTTAGAAAAATTACGGAAAACTTTAGGAGGATTAATTTTTTGCACAGAGAAATGTCACCTCTAATGAGGTTGATTTTTCCCAATCAATTTGTTGCTTTGCAGCATAAATTCAGCCGAGTTTCTAGACGAAAAGTAACTGAAAATCACTTCATCGACTTGAGCTAAATAATCTAGAAAATCGCTAGTTTTTGAGAAACCTGTGAAAGGATTTCCTCTGAATACTTAAACTTAATTTTAGGCAAAATTTAACACAAATCTAGCCTCTTGTTATTGAGTTTTAAGAATCAAGATGACCCAGAAACCCTTAATTATTATCGCTTTTTAAGGGTTCAAACGTTGAAAAGATTGTAGAGGTCTGCGCTCAAACTTCGAGCCTCTTGTTTCTTTTAAAAATTCAGATGCGTTGCTAAAGTTAACCTTCTAGTGATAGAGAAAACTTATCTGATCTTATCACTTCAGCTTGTTTATTTATTTACCCTGATTTTAACCCAGTTGTGTATCTCATTGACTGAGATACTCAGTGAGATTACTTAATTTATATATAGCTTTTTTTCGTCGCTCTCCGAGTTTCCTCGTATGACAGTTGGTAGATTGTCATATTTACTGTTGACAAAATGACTCGTTTGTGGTATATTAATCCGGAATCAGGATATACATTTTGCTATATATAGCACTACGCGAATACATGATTGTCATTTCTAAATCCTAGAATCCTCACAGGCGTGCGCGTTCCCTAAGATTGCCAACTTCCAGAGCGACTATTCCGCCTGTTAGGGTCAGCGTTCCCATAGCGAGGAAACCTCGCTGGGGTCTGACCGCAAGTCGCGAGGCAAGCGCGATTCGCCCGCAGGTGGTGAGTTAGTGCGTTGGTGAAGCAGCAAGGGGGCGCGCGGGTTTCCCCCATGAGTGACTGCCGTTGGGCGGGTTCCCCGACAATCACGCAACTAACGAACCCTTTAGGGGGTCGCACCGCTTTCATAGTCTGCTGTTGCCGGGCCGCTTGATTGCCTATTGCAAGAGCGCTTCGCGCTATATTTTTCGCCAGATCATAAAAGTTTGGAAAGATCGAGGTGTAGGTTCGGTTAAGGAAAGAAACCCAATCGCACAAATATTAATGATTGCGATCGCGCGATCACTGAGAATGTACGCGATCGCACGATCGCTAAGATAAGAGTCTAGTTCGAGATCGTGATTTGAACGCCAGCCTCAATGCGCGAACATCGTGGCCGTTGGCTATTCGGTTTAAGCCTGTGGAATAGGAAGTGCCGACACCCTATGAAAACCAGTTATCCGAAGGAAGCAGGAACGAAACGTTAATACCGATTATACCGCGTTATGTCAGTTTTCGATAGCAGATTAGCCGACAAAAGCCGTAAAGCTAGTTTCAGTCAAAGCACTTACCTGTATATCGTTGAGAATTGCCAACTGTTGAGTGTCAAGACTGAGAATTGTCGAAGTTCCACTTTGAGATAGAGTTAACGCATCAAAAGTTAACCCACCACCCAAAGCAATTAAATCAGTACCCAGTTGGAAATCTTGGATAGTGTCCGTACCACTACCTGAGAATAGAATAAAGCGATCGATACCACTTCCACCAGAAATCAAATCATTACCTTGATCCCCAAATAACCAGTCATCTCCCTGTTCTCCGGCTAAGGTATCTTCACTATCGCCCCCATAAAGAGTATCACTATCTTCGCCACCACAGAGACGATCTTGGTCTTCATTTCCAAACAGGATATCATTACCGCTACCGCCACAGAGAGTATCTCGTCCGGGAAGTGTACTAATCGTTTCGTTGTCGTTAATATCACCATAGATCGTATCGTTACCCTCATTACCACAGAGTAGGTCATTACCCAAATCTCCGTACATTAGGTCATCTCCGGCTTCACCATAAACGAGATCATCTTCCTTACCCCCACGAACGGTATCATTTCCAACACCACCACTGAGGGTATCATTACTGCGACCCCCATTCATCAAGTCATCGCCAGCGCCGCCCCACATGAAATCAATCATCCCACTCAGACCCCGTTCAGCTTCGACCTCGTTTTCATCTGCGGTATCACCAATCATGGTGTCATTGCCTTGATCGCCGTAGAGGGTATCACTTCCCAAGTCACCCCAAACCATATCATCATTTTGACCGCCATAGGCGAAGTCATCTTGCTTACCGCTATACATCATGTCAGCACCAGGGCCACCTTGCATTAAATCATTGCTGGCGTGACCATAGATAAAATCGTTTTCATCTATGGTGGCGGTGGCGGCGATGTCTTGACTGCCATTACTCCCGATGAGAGTATCACTTCCGCGATCTCCCAATAGAGAATCATTACCTTCTTCTCCAAAACTGAGGTCATTACCATCACCCCCAAAAACGGTATCCGGACCTTCTGAAGCTTCAATGTGATCATCTCCGCCAAACGCAAAGACCATATCACTACCAAGTGAACCTGAGATGGTATCACTTTGCGGGGTGCCATCAATACTACCAAAGGCATTAAACGCAGTTGGAATTAAGCCAGACGGTTCAGGTAGGGGAATTACACCAAACTCAGGGAGGGGAGGACAATTACAACCGCCATCATCAATGGGTTCACCCCGAGGAATGGAACTGTCATCATCAACAACGAGGCTGACAGTCGCGACGTTAGAAACAGTACCTTCATTGTCGGTAGCGGTGTAAGTAAAGCTGACATCACTGGTTAAGTTGGGGTCAGGTTCAAACGTAAGTTGTCCAGCTTGTTCTGGGGTAAGCTGTTGAACTTGATCTAAGTTCGTGACTTCTTCGCCATTGATCAATAATGTTCCATTAGGGGGTAATTGGGTGATGGTGTAGAAGTTAATACTACCATCGAGGTCTGTCGCCCTTAACGGCGGAATTGGAAAACGAGTCCCGTCATTGGGAATATTCGCCGTTTCATTCTCAGCTTCTGGCGGTAAATTCACAGGAGGCCCGGAGGGGCCACCGTTGCCACCACCCGGATTAGTGGGAACAGAAACAGCGATTACAGGAACAGTAATATTGGCAATATTAGAGTTTGCCCCATCATCATCTGTCACCGTATAACTAAAAGACGCATTACCCGAAAACCCACTACCGGGCTGAAAGGTCAGGTTATCGAGTTGATTTGGAGTTAACCGTTGAACCTGAATCGGGTTAGTCACCGCAACACCATCGAGTAACAGGATACCTTGGGCGGGATCGGGTAAGGTAAAGTTAATCAGTTCTACGGTGCCATCAGAGTCACTGAAGTTAGCCGTAGACACAGGTAGAGGAATGGGGTTACTATTGTTGAGAATGGATGAACTCTCAACATCTTCAGCGCTGGGCGGTTGGTTGGAGTCTGGGGACACAGTGACTGAAATATCAGCCAGTTCGGAAGTCGCGCCTAAGTTATCCTGAATGGTATAAGGAACAGTTACAGTACCGCTAAAATTACCCGCAGGTGCGAAGGTGACTTGACCTTGATTATTGACGGTGAATGTTCCCTGAGGTAGAGTAACCTGCTGATCAATTTCTGGAGTTGTGGGATCGAGGTCAATGGTCGTCAGGTCAACTGTTCCATCGGGATCACTGACATTATCAGTTAGATCGAATGAGGCGGTTGTTTCAAAGGTCGTATTAACGTTTTGGTTGGTTGCGGTCGGGGGAACGTTTGTATTAGAAGAAGTCGAATCAAACCCAAAATTCTGATCAGGTACAGATTGATTGGCGACAACGGTAACGGGAACGTTATTGGGTGTTCCTAGTGTAAAATCTGCGGGTATATCGGTGTCTGTTGTATCAATCTCAACAGTATAATCGCCAGATGCAACACTTTCAAACTGGTAGACTCCATCTACACTGGTTTCAGCAGTATCAACAACAGTCCCATTTTGATCAACTAAATTAACCGTAATATCTTCGATTCCGGGTTCACTCGGATCAAGGGTGTCGTTGTTGTCGTTATCAGTAAAGACGGTTCCACTAACTGTGCTATTGGAGGGGGTTCCTCCTCCTGCTGCTGCTGCGACTGGAATGGTGATGCTGGCTAGATCAGAAGTGGCACCATCATTGTCTGTTACTTGATAGGTAAGGGAAGCATTTCCCTCATAGGTGGGATTGGGTCGGAAGCTGAGATTATCGAGTTGATTTGGAGTTAACTGTTGAACTTGACTCGGATCAGTGACCTCTACACCATCAAATAATAGAACTCCTTGTGCAGGATTGGGTAAGGTCAAGCGGATGGTTTCTACAATGCCATCGGGATCGCTAAAGTTGTCTGTAGACAATGGTAAAGCAATTGAATTGCTATTGTTGGGAATCGATGAACTCTCAACATTTTGTGCAATTGGCGGTTGATTAACTGGGGTAGGAGTGGAGTCAAACCCAAAATTAACTCCGTCAAAGGGTTGATTCGCTTCAACATTAATTTCAACATCGCTTGATGTTCCCAGTGTGACATCTGTGGGAAGATCAGTGTCTGTGGTATCAACAACCACGGTATAATTTCCGGGTGCAACTCCCTCAAACTGATAACCCCCATCTGCATTTGTCGGAACACTAGCCAGGATATTCCCATTTGTATTGACTAAGTTAACCGTAATATTTTCGATTCCGGGTTCGTCTGGACCGAGGGTGTTGTTGTTGTCGGTGTCGGTAAAGACGGTTCCACTAACTGTGGTTGTCGGTATTGGAATGGGTGGGGAGTCAAACCCAAAGTTAACATCAGTTACAGATTGATTGGCGTCAACAGGAACGCTAACGTTATTGAGTGTTCCTAGTGTAAAATCTGCGGGTATATCGGTGTCTGTTGTATCAATCTCAACAGTATAATCGCCAGATGCAACACTTTCAAACTGGTAGACACCATCTGCATTTGTGTCAACGCTATCAACAACCGTCCCATTTGTATTGACTAAGTTAACCGTAATATTTTCGATTCCGGGTTCGTCTGGACTGAGGGTGTTGTTGTTGTCGTTGTCGGTAAATACAGTTCCACTGACGGTACTATTCGAGGGGGTTCCTCCTCCTGCTGCTGCGACTGGAATAGTGATGTTAGCGATATCCGAGACGGCACCATCATCGTCGGTGACTTGATAGGTAAAGGAAGCATCTCCCTGATAAGTGGGATTGGGACGGAAGCTGAGATTATCAAGTTGATTGGGAGTTAACAGTTGAACTTGAGTTGGATCACTAACCTCTACACCATCAAATAATAGAACTCCTTGTGCAGGATTGGGTAAGGTCAAGCGGATGGTTTCTACAATGCCATCGGGATCGCTAAAGTTGTCTGTAGACAATGGTAAAGCAATTGAATTGCTATTGTTGGGAATCGATGAACTCTCAACATTTTGTGCAATTGGCGGTTGATTAACTGGGGCGGGGTCAAACCCAAAGTTAACCTCAGTTACAGGTTGATTCGCTGCAACGGTGACGGGAACACTATCTGTTCCGAGTGTGACACCTGTGGGAAGATCTTCATCTGTGGTATCCACCTCAACGGTGTATTCTCCCGGAGCAAAACCCTCAAACTGGTAGACACCATCGGCACTGGTTTCGGCCGGAGTGCCAACGGGATTCCCCTGATCGTCAACTAAGTTGACCGTGATATTCCCCAATCTTGGTTCATTGGGGTCAAGGTTATCATCGCCGTCGGTATCGGTGAAAACGGTTCCGCCAACAATCGTGCTGGTAACGGTAACGGTAACGGTTGCTGTTGTTGTATCTTCGCCATCGGTAATCTGATAAACAAAGCTATCCTCAGCACCATTAAACCCAAAGTTGGGCGTATAAACGATGACATCATCCGTCGGGTCATCGGGTGTTCCGCGATCATCGACGGTGGCAATACCGTTAGCAGGAGGAGTCGTGATGCCAACAATACTGATTGGATCTTCAACTGGCTGACCGGGAACGTCGTCGCGATCGTCGCGATCGTTTTCTAAAACCGAAATCTCAACGGGTGTATCGGGATCTGTTATTGCCGTATCATCTCCGGCTTCGGGAGGAAAGTTAATATCTTCGCGTCGATAAACGACACCGCCTCCAACCAAGTCCAAACCCCCTCGCTCATTCTCCGGGCCTTCTCGATCGGAAGTGTCCGGAGGAAAGTCACTCAGTTCAACTAAGTCGTTTGTTCCGTCAATATCCGGCGGAAACAGAGAATACCCAAAGAATTGGCTATCTTGAAGATCAGGATTTCCAGCCAACAAATCTTCGTAGCTAACGAAAATACCCGCGATGTTTTGAGGGTCCGAGTTTATCTGTTGGGGAACTCTGGTATTGGAAATGTCGCCATCACCTTCTTCTTGGCGCAGAACTCTTACTCTGAATTCGGTGTCGGATAGACCCCAATCAACGTCATTGGGATCAGCCGGATTGGCAAAAGAGAGCAAATCCCCATATGCAGTCGGATTCCCTTGATCGTCAACAGCAGTAATGGCTGCTATTTTGAACGGATCGTTACCTCCCCGTTCGAGGATCAGAAAACCAATACCATCAAGATCTTCGCTGTCTTGAGGAAGGGATAAACCATCTGTGGAAATGTAGTCAACCCGCTCTATATTGTTGATATTCCCATCGGGGTTATCTACGTTGGCGAAAATATTATCCGTACCTCGGTTAATAAATTCACTAAACAAAGCGGTTTGCATCGGTGTCCGCCCATCATCGCTTTGAGCCTGTTCGGGGATCAAATTAATCGTGGTACTATCTGGATCGGTTGCCGATGACTCGTCTTCTTGATACCAAACAATTTGTCTTAAACCCTGAACTCCTTCGGGATTATCTACCCGTCTCAGTTTAAAGTTGTTGAGTACACCCGCAGATAGATATCGACTATCTTCCTCGTCTTCAAAGCTTTGTACTTGTAAGTTGCTACCTTGCCCAAAATTATAGATGATTCCTGAAGCCTCAGTATCGCTTTCCTCAGCGTCTTGGGCTTCGGTGACAAGATTTTGAATCGGAAGGGGTAAGGTATGGCGATAGTTGGCGATCGCTTCTGGGCTTAGAGCTAAGGTTACATCAAATTCATCGGTTTTGACGTCTAGGTTCCAGTCTCCCCCTAACGCTGCGTTACCAGTTTTGTTGAGTGAAGCGGCTATTTTCGCCCCGGTGAATTGATGGAGTTTTTCAATAAATTCAACACCTGCATCGCCTGCGGCGACGTTACAACCGTAGAGTATTAAGGTGTCTACTGACCAGTTTTGCAGTTCGTTGGCGTAGAGGTCAAGGGTATCAAGGCTTAGTTGGGTATTTCCGAGTTGTAAGCACCCCTGAGTTCCGTGAGAAATGATCTGAAGTTCAGAGATCTCCGTATATTCTCGGAGAGCATGAGTGATCTGTTTGACTCCATCTTTTGTAGAGTCGAGGAGAATCACCTCAGCACCAGAGATAACGCCTTTCAGTAGCTTTTCTGTATCTTCGACTTGAGCATCAACGACAACAAGAATGTCTATTTTTCTGGCGCAAACTGAAACCGAAGAATAAACTTCAGGAGAGTTTTGAAAAGATTCCGGTTTCTTCTGGAAAATGTTAGAAGAAATTGTAGAGTAGGAAGTTGAAGTAGTGCCTGATTTAGAAAATGTCATTGTACTTAATTTGGAAAAACTACGTTTAAGACTGATATTCCTCTAGAAAAGTTTCAGAGGAACATCTTTTTATGTGAATTATTTTCTCATCGACTGAGCCTGAGTTGTCTTTGGATATGCCTAATTTACAGAGCAATCAGCTTTTGCTGCTCAGTTTTAACATTCCGTAAAATCAGATGGATTTTGAGGGAGTTTAGGATAGAGAAAGGCACTTGTAAATATAAATTTTGGTGTGAGTCGCTAACTTTCTTTAAGTTTTATGTTCCTAGAAGAGAATCAACTTAAGGGATTAAGGAATGTTTATAGAGTTACTCATCTATCTAGATGTACATTAATCTAAAACAAACCTCTAGACTCAACAATTGAGAGCAAGTTCTTAAATTTTAAAATTTTGAGGGTTTGTGACAAGAATCAGCTTAAACCTCTAACTTTTTTTTGACCAGAAGACTGGCAACCAGCTTATACAGTTTTGACTTTGGGTGAACTGAAAAACAACTGCAAACTGGACAGATTAACTTGCTCATTTTTACAATTCCCCCATAACTGCAACCTGGCTTTGTATCTAATTCACTGGCGATCTCAGTGATAACACTTACAGGTATAACCGTTCTTTAATATTATCCGTGTTTTTTCGTATGGCAGTTAATAAACTGTCATATTATCTCTTGACAAAATTACACTTTTATGTACGGTTTCCTGTATGATTCGGGTTAAATTTTTCAGTATAAAGAACTATATAATAGACTTGATAAAGCCATCATACCTTTACTGGCCTTTAATCGATGACCATTCGCAACATATTGTTAGAGTGTTGGTTTTGTTGCTAGAGTTTTAGATTACATTTGAAGAACACTTTTAAAAAATTTTAAATGTGATAGAAACAGCGATCGCTATAGGGAATTAGTTATGATAACCAACGTGAGCGATCGCGGAGAGTTGAGTCAGTTAGCCAACAAAAGCGGTAAAGTTATCTTCTGTTAACGCACTCACTGATACATCATTTAAAATTGCCAACTGTTGACCCTCTAAACTCACAACAGTTGAGGTTCCACTTTGAGACAGAGTTAACTGTTCAAAAGTTAAGCCTCCACCCAAAGCAATTAAATCAGTACCCAGTTGGAAATCTTGAATAGTATCTGTACCGCTACCGGAGAACAGAATAAAGCGATCAACACCACTTCCCCCAGAAATCAGGTCATTGCCTTGATCGCCAAATAACCAGTCATCTCCCTGTTCACCGGCTAAGATATCTTCACCTAAACCCCCATAAAGAGTATCACTATCTTCTCCCCCACAGAGACGATCTTGGTCTTCATTTCCAAACAGGATATCATTACCGATACCGCCACAGAGAGTATCTCGTCCGGGAATATCACTCGGGGTGTCATTGTCGTTAATATCACCATAGACAGTATCGTTACCCTCATTACCGCAGAGTTGGTCATTACCCAAATCGCCGTACATCTCGTCATCTCCGGCTTCACCGTAGACGAGATCATCTTCTTTCCCGCCTCGAACAGTATCATTACCGACTCCACCACTGAGAGTATCATTACTACGACCGCCATTCATCAAGTCATCACCAGCGCCGCCCCACATGAAATCAATCATCCCAGGCAAACCCCGTTCAGCCTCGATATTGTTTTCATCTGCGGTATCACCAATCATCGTGTCATTGCCTAAGTCACCGTAGAGGGTGTCAGTTCCCAAGTCACCCCAAACCAGATCAGAATTTTTACCGCCATAGGTAAAGTCATCTTGCTTACCGCCAAACATCATGTCCGAACCGGGGCCACCTTGCAGTAAATCATTGCTTTGATGACCATAGACAGAATCATTGTTCTCCGAGTTAGCTGCTGCGGCTAAATCTCCAACGCCGTTACTGCTGATGATTGTGTCCCTACCGTCTGATCCCAGGAGATAATCGTTACCATCATCGCCAAAGTAGAGATCATTATCAACACCGCCAAAAACGGTATCACTGCCGTTAAAGGCTGCGACCATATCATCTCCCCCAAAGGTGAGTACAACATCACTGGTGGGGGTTCCGGGTAAGGTATCACTCTGCTCAGTACCGCGAATAATATTCGACTCCGACGCTAGCTGAGGAGTCAAACCGAGACGATCCGGTAAAGGAACCGCTCCAAAATCAGGTAAAGGAGGACAATCACAACCGCCATCATCTATCGGTTCACCCCGAGGAATGGACTGATCTTCTTCTACATTGATCTGTACAACGGCTTGATTAGAAACAGCACCATCATTATCAGTCGCAGTATAAGTTAAGCTGACATCCCCTGTAAAATCAGGATCGGGTTCAAAGGTCAGTTGTTCGGATTGTTCGGGGGTAAGCTGTTCAACTTGTTCGGAGGTAGCGGCTTCACCGTCGATCAATAATGTGCCGTTAGGGGGTAAATCGGTGATGGTGTAGAAATCAATACTACCATCGGGGTCTGTTGCCGATAAGGTCGGGATAACTGAGGGAGTCCCATCATTAATAATGGTTTCTGTCTCATTATTGGCTTCTGGGGATAAATTCTCAGAAGGTTCTGTCGGAGGTTCGGTCGGAGGTTCAGGCTGTATCGGAGGTTCAGGCTGTACGGGAGGTACATTCGGAACGGTAAACGGAATAATAGGAACGGTTACATTCGCCGCATTAGAAGTCGCCCCATCATCATCTGTCACCCGATAATTAAAAGACGCATTCCCCGCAAACCCCAGACTCGGACGGAAGGAGAGGTTATCGAGTTGATTTGGAGTTAACCGTTGAACCTGAATCGGGTTAGTTACCGCAACACCATCTTGTAACAGAATACCTTGTGTGGGATCGGGTAAGGTAAAGTTAATCAGTTCTACGATGCCATCAGGATCACTAAAGTTAGCCGTAGACAAAGGTAGAGGAATGGGGTTGCTATTGTTGAGAATTGAAGAAGCTTGAACATCCTCGGCTGTGGGCGGTTCATTGGCATCGGGGCTAACGGTGACTGAAAGATTCGCAGGTTGAGATGTTGCACCTAAATCATCGGCCACGGTATAGGGAAGGGTTACAGTCCCACTAAAATCATCAACGGGGTCAAAGGTAGCTTCAGCTTGATCGTTGACCGTAAATGTTCCTGCGGGTAAAACCACCTGTTGATCAAGTTCTGGAGTGCTTGGATCGAGGTCAATACTGCTTAATTCAATATTTCCATCTGGATCACTAACATTATCCGCCAGATTGAATGTAGCGGCAGTTTCAAAGGGAGTGTTAGCGTTTTCGTTGGTTGCGGTCGGGGGAACGTTGGCAGGAGGATTAACGGTAACATTAATGGCTGCGGGTTCCGAAGGTTGACCTTCTTCATCCTCTACGGTGTAGTTAATGGTGGAGTCTCCGGTAAACCCAGGTTCGGGTTCAAAGGTGACAACGCCTGTATCATCGACGCTATAAGTGCCAACGCCTGGAACTTCCCGTGTAGTTTCTTGTGCGGGTGTATCGGGGTTGAGATCAACGGTTGTCGGGTCAATATTCCCTACAGGATCGGTATCGTTTTCGAGAACATTCAGGCTAACGGGTTCACCTGCTGTTGTAACTCCTTGATCGGGAACAGTTGTTGGGGGTACGTTTGCAGGCGGATTAACTGTAACATTAATTGCTGCGGGTTCTGAAGGTTGACCTTCGTTATCCTTGACAGTGTAGTTAATGGTGGAGTCTCCGGTAAACCCAGGTTCGGGTTCAAAGGTGACAACTCCATCGTCGTCTACGCTATAGGTTCCAACGCCGGGAACTTCCCGTGTAGTTTCTTGTTCGGGTGTATCGGGGTTGAGATCGACGGTTGTCGGGTCAATATTCCCCTCTGAGTCGGTATCGTTTTCAAGAACATTCAGGCTAACGGGTTCACCTGCGGTTGTGACTCCTTGATCGGGAACGGTTGTCGGGGGTACGTTTGCAGGGGGATTAACCGTAACATTAATGGCTGCGGGTTCGGAAGGTTGACCTTCTTCATCCTCTACGGTGTAGTTAATGGTGGAGTCTCCGGTAAACCCAGGTACGGGTTCAAAGGTAACAACTCCATTGTCATCTACGCTATAAGTTCCAACGCCGGGAATTTCCCGTGTAGTTTCTTGTTCGGGTGTATCGGGGTTGAGATCGACGGTTGTCGGGTCAATATTCCCCTCTGAGTCGGTATCGTTTTCGAGAACATTCAGGCTAACGGGTTCACCTTCAGTTGTGACGCCTTGATCGGGAACGGTTGTTGGGGGTACGTTTGTAGAGGGTTCTACAGTCACGCTAACGGTAGCCCTATCGCTGTCTTCCCCGTCACTGACAGTATAGGTAAATTCGTCTTCTCCTGAGAAACCATCAGCAGGAGTATAGACTAACTGACCATTCTCAATCCTCACCGTACCGCCATTGGGGGTGTTTTGTTGGATATCAACAATCGTTAATGAGTCCCCTTCTGGGTCGGTATCATTTTCAAGAACATTCAGGGTAACGGGGGTTTCAAAGGCTGTTGTATCGCTGTCATTGACTGCATTAGGCGCAAGATTTGCTGGGGGTTCAACGATCACACTAATTTCTGTCGGTTCGGAAGGTTGACCCGCGTTATCTTGTACGGTGTAGTTGATCGTTGAGGTTTCGCTAAACTCGGCTTCAGGATCGAAGGTAACAACGCCTGTATCATCTACAGTGTAAGTTCCTTGTCCTGGAATTGTGCGAGTGGTTTCTTGTTCGGGTGTATTGGGGTTGAGGTCTACTGTTGTCGGGTCAATATTACCTACAGCATCGGTATCGTTGTCGAGAATATTGAGGCTGACGTTGGTATCTGCGGGTGTGTCTGTCGTGTCCGGTTCGGTAACAGGTGGAGTATCTTCGGTATTATCAATAATCGTCCCAATTCCTTCCCGGTCAATGATGAAGCCTCGACTGGGGTCAGAAAGCATCACCCGAAACTGTTCGTTTTCTTCGATTTCGTTATCAGCTAATGTCTCGACATTAACCGTAACTTCAGTTTCTCCAGCTGGAATGGTAAAGGAACCTTCTGTGATTGGTGTATAATCTTCTCCGGCTGTTGCTGTCGGCTGATTGGGTTCGTTAGGATTTAAATCAGTATCACTGGTGCTGTAGTTAACGGTGAGGGGTGTATCGAGTGGAGAAGGGATACTAACGGTAAATTGAGCTTGTTCTCCTTCGGTAACGGTGACATCGTTAATATTAATGAAAATCCGACCATAAACAACTCCACCTGCAATCAGGTCTAATCCTCCTCCAGCCCCTACGTCTGGTAGCTCTGGTGTATTTGTTGGAAAGCTTTCAAAGTCTACTAAGTTTGTCGTCTCGTCTACATCGGGTGCAAACAACGCATATCCATTAAATTGTTCACTGGCTTCGATACCGAGATCTTCAAAACTGATATAAATTCCACCGATATTTTGACCATCAACGTTGATTCTTCGTTGAAGTTGTTCTTCAGGATAATTATCTGAACGTAAAACCGATGTATCGAGTGTAATAGATTCATCAACACCCCATTCATCTGCTCCAATTTCTATTAAATCACCAAACTCAGTCGGAAGACCTTGAGCATTAACATCTAATATCGGTGAGATTTTAAACGCATCGTTTCCGCCTCGCTCTAAAATGAGAAAACCGACTTCATTTAAGTTTTCTTGGGGGGCTTGTAAACCATCGGTGGAGATATAGTCTACTCGCTCAATGTTGTTGATATTTTGATCGTCTAAGATACTGGTATTGGCAAAGATATTATCTGTACCGAGATTGATTATATCATCAAACAAGGCGACTTCCATCAGACTATCATCGGGGTCTTCTGTAAAAGTCCGAGGAAAAGGAGATCGAAGGTTAAGTTCTTCACTTGTTTGGCTTTCCCGTTCAAACCACAGTAGTTGTCGTCTACCTTGAACGTTTTCATTATCGGTTCGCCTTAACTCAAAGTCGTTGAGAACATCACCGGCGAGAAACTGATCTTGTCCCGAGGTAAAACTGGTGACTTCAAGAAGATTGCCGTCCCCTTCTTGGAAGTTGTATTCTATTTCTGTGCCTTCGGGAACAGTGGTTCTAATATCGGGAGCGATATAGCTAATATCACCTTCGTCATCGTTTGGTAATCTTCTCTCAACTGTTAGATTTTCAATGGGTATGGGGAAAGCAAAGCGGTAATTTTCTCGGACTTCTAAGGTCAGAGGAGATGAGACTTCAAATTTGTCGGTTTTGACTTCTAAATTCCAGTCTCCACCTAAACCTGAATAACCGGTTTTATTGGCAGAAGCGGCAATTTTAGCACCTGTGAATTGGTGGAGTTTGTCTATAAATTCAATCCCTGCATCTCCTGCGGCGACGTTACACCCATACAGCATTAAGGTGTCTACCGACCAGCTTTGGAGTGAGTTGGCGTAGAGGTTGAGAGTGTCGAGGCTAAGTTGAGTATTACCCAGTTGTAAACAGCCGGGTGAACCGTGAGAAATCAGATGAACTTCTGAGAGATTGGTATATTTTTGCAGGGTTTGAGTGATTTGTTGGACTCCATCTTTTGTAGAGTCGAGGAGAATGATTGTTGTGCTGGGGATAACGCCTTTTAGTAGCTTTTCTACGTCTTCTACTTGGGTGTCGATAATGACAAGTTGAGTCATTTTGATTGAAGTTTGAGAAAGTTCCGGTTTTTTCATAACGTTCTGAGAATTGGTAGTAGAGGGGAAAGTTTGGGTATGTGTCGGAGTAGAAAACATCATCATTAATTTGATAAAAAAACTACATTCGAGATAATCCTCGCGCCGATAAAAATCGGAGGATTCAGGTTTAATATTCGAGAAACGGGTTGGGGATTTTAATTAGGGATTGGTCGAACGAATCAATCTAATTCAAAAAGGCTAGGGTTTACCGTTAAAAACTCGGGTTTTAATTGATTACATTGGAACCAAAATTGAGCGACTAAAGTTTTTAGTCATAGAAAAACTCAAGTCCTGTTAGACAAGATTGAGAAACTTAGCTTTGCTAAAGTTTGCAGATTGAGGGAAGGTTGTACAAAATTTGTTGATATAGATGGGAAATAATTTGACCGGGATAGAAGCTTTTTTAACTCTCCTAATCCTTTTTAAACCTTTTTGTGGCTTAAAACTTCTATCTTGAGGTTGATAAATTGACCATTCTCACAATTGTCTTTTTGTAATGGAATGTATTGCTTGTCTTCCACAGTAATGCTTCAGGTTTGCCGAAAAACCCTGATGTATTAAAACTCAAACCATCAATTTGCACGATGCTACCCTAATGACCATTCGGCTTCAGACGAACTTCACTAATTTTCTCAGTGTAAGCACTTAATAGGTATAACTGCTACTTGTCTATCTCGGTGTTTCCTTTTATGACAATTTATTAACTGTCATTTCTGATCTTGACAAAATTCAGCTTTTAGACGGTCTAAACTTTCAAATTTTTTATCTATCTAAATGTAGAGAAGAAACGTTGTATCGTCTAAATTGAGGATAGCTTTTCTACTGATAGATAGATGACAATCAGCAATATTTTGTTAACTTTTTACGATTCTGATTAAATCGGGATTAATCTCGAAAAATTGAGAAGATTGAGAAATAACTTTATCATTCTCTCTACCTAAAGAGTTAGGGTACGACATACCGCACCCTATCAAAATCTTATAAAGATAATTCAGACCTAGCTACTGCGCTTTCACCAACTCCACAAGCACCCGCTTAAACGTCAACCGTTCATTTTCAACGTCTACAAAAATGGTATCCCCATCATTAAACTCACCGCGCAAAATTCCCTTAGCAATCTGGGTTTCTAACTCTCGCTGAATAGCCCGTTTTAACGGACGCGCACCATACACCGGATCAAACCCGACATCTGCCAAAAAGCTAACCGCAGCATCCGTCAGTTTCAACGACATCTTCCGTTCAGCCAACCGTTCGACCAAATGTTGAATCTGAAGCTGAACAATTTTTTGCAGTTGTTGACGTTGCAGCGCATGAAAGATAATAATCTCATCAATCCGATTGAGAAACTCAGGCCGGAAACTTGCCCGCATTGTCTCCATGACTCGACCTTGCATTTCTTCGTAGCGTGAATCATCTCCGACAATATCGAGAATATACTGAGATCCGATATTACTGGTCATAATAATCACACTATTTTTAAAATCAACGGTGTGACCTTGGGCATCGGTAACGCGACCATCATCGAGAATTTGCAACATCACATTAAAGACATCGGGGTGCGCTTTCTCGATTTCGTCAAACAAAATCACCGCATAGGGACGACGACGAATGGCTTCGGTGAGTTGACCGCCTTCATCATATCCCACATATCCGGGAGGGGCGCCAATTAAACGAGAAACGGCGTGTTTCTCCATATACTCGGACATATCAATCCGCACCATTGCTTCTTCGGTATCAAACAAATAAGCGGCTAAGGCTTTGGCGAGTTCTGTTTTCCCGACTCCTGTTGGTCCGAGGAAGATGAAACTGGCGACAGGACGTTTGGGATCTCCTAACCCCGCCCGCGATCGCTGAATGGCTTCTGCAACGGCTGTCACGGCTTCTTCTTGTCCAACGACTCGCTGATGAAGTTCTGAGTCGAGGTTGAGTAGTTTTTCTTTTTCGGACTCGACCAATTTACTAATCGGAATTCCCGTCCATTTAGAAATAATCTCGGCGATATCGGCTTCAGTCACTTCTTCTCGCAGTAGGGTTTTTCCACTGGTTTGAGTGGTTTCTAGTTTGGTTTCTGCGACTTGTAACTGCTTTTGCAACTCGGATAATTTACCATATTTCAACTCAGCCGCCCGGTTGAGATCATAGTTTCGTTCGGCTTGTTGGACTTCAATACTCACCCGATCAATTTCTTCTTTAATCGACTGAATATTAGTAATCACACTTTTTTCTGCATCCCATTGAGCATTTAGGGCGTGTTGATCTTCTTTGAGATCGGCGAGATCTTTTTCTATTTTTTCTAATCGTTCAATTGATGCCGGATCACTTTCTTTTTGCAGTGATAACCGTTCCATTTCCAGTTGGAGAATTTTGCGGTCAATTTCATCGAGTTCTTCGGGTTTGGAAGTGATCTCCATTTTTAATTTTGCAGCAGCTTCATCCACTAAGTCAATGGCTTTATCGGGTAAGAAGCGATCGCTAATATACCGAGTCGAAAGGGTGGCAGCGGCAACTAATGAACTATCGGATATTTTGACTCCGTGATGGACTTCGTAGCGCTCTTTTAAACCGCGTAAAATGGAGATGGTATCGACAACGTTGGGCTGGTCAATATAAACCTGTTGAAAGCGGCGTTCTAAAGCGGCATCTTTTTCAATATATTTGCGATATTCATCTAAAGTTGTTGCCCCAATACAACGCAATTCTCCTCGGGCTAACATGGGTTTGAGTAAGTTACCCGCATCCATTGCCCCTTGAGTTGCACCCGCCCCGACAACGGTATGAATTTCATCAATAAAAAGGATTATTTTACCTTCTGATTCGGTGACTTCTTTGAGGACTGCTTTGAGACGTTCTTCAAATTCTCCTCGGAATTTTGCTCCGGCAATTAAGGCTCCCATATCTAATGCGATCAGTTTACGATCTTTGAGAGATTGGGGTATATCTCCGGCAACAATCCGTTGGGCTAGTCCTTCGGCGATCGCTGTTTTTCCGACTCCAGGTTCTCCAATTAATACGGGATTATTTTTAGTTCGACGGCTTAAAATTTGAATGGTACGACGAATTTCATCATCTCGTCCAATTACGGGATCGAGTTTTCCTTGACGGGCGGCTTCGGTGAGATCTCGCCCATATTTTTCGAGTGATTGATATTTTCCTTCGGGGTTTTGGTCGGTCACTTTTTGGTTTCCTCGGACTTGAGTAATTGTTTTTTTGAGCTTGGCTTCATCGAGTTTAAATTCTTGATAGAGGGATTTACCAAAGCGATCATCTTTGGTGTAGGCGAGAAGTAAGTGTTCGATTGAAATATATTCATCACTATACTCTTTTCGATAGGCTTCAGCGTTATCAAGTAGAAGGTCTAAACTCCGACCTAAATATATATTGGTGCTGCTTCCTTTAACTTGGGGTTGACGATTAATGAAAGTATCAACTCGTTCTCGCAACGCCGAAATATCGACACCTGCTTTTGTGAATAAGCTGCTCGCGAGTCCTGTTTGTTCGAGTAAGGATTTCATTAAATGTTCGCTTTCAAGCTGTTGTTGTTGAGCTTGTTTGGCGAGTTCTGGAGTTTGGGCTAAAGCTTCCCAAGATTTTTCTGTAAATTTACTCGGATCTGTGGGTTGCATTGATTTTATCCTCCTTGTTTTGAATATCTCGAGTAAATGGGTTTAAGAATGTTTCTCTTGCTCTGGTGAAGACGCTACGCAAATGGCTATAACGTTAAATTTTATGGAATTGTATTTAGTCGGTTCACGAGAAGGAACTACAATTAAAAGACTCTAATTGAGGTATTTTCTAGAGGTGAACTTCAGCTATCCAATCCTTAATTTACTGCTAAAATGTTGACTTAAAGTTTTCAACCCAGAGAGGCAAGAGATTCAAAATGAATGACCCATAAATTTGCTCACTTGACGACTATTAAACTGTAGCTTACCTTGAATGAACATTCTGTACAATCTTCCTCCCCTGTTAGGTACGGATAGCCGCAGTCGTCTATTGAGGGTAAAATGTTGGAACAATTTGTCTGATCATCCCACGATAGTATTTGTCCTGTATGAGTTTACATTTTGACATGAACTGGAAGCCAAACGATAAAGGTTGAACCTTTTCCCTCCTGACTTTCTACTGTAATTCCACCTCCGAGAATTTCGCATAAACGCTGACTAATGGCAAGTCCTAATCCTGTTCCCCCAAAGCGTTTAGTTGTAGAAGCATCGGCTTGAGTAAAGGCTTTAAAAATGAGTTTTTGTTGTTCGTCACTCATTCCGATTCCAGTATCGATGACTTTGAAGATCAGATATTGCTGCATTTGATTGCCGCCAAAACGACTTCCTGAAGACAAAGTTCTTCGCGTTGAGGAGGGTTTAGATTTAACTCTTTTGACGACAATTGTAATCACACCGTCCTGAGTAAATTTACACGCATTACTGAGTAAGTTGAGCAGAATCTGTCTTACTTTTGGAAGATCAGCATACATCTGACCAATCTCATTTTTAATTTCTATTTTAACAGTATTTCTATTTTTCTCGGCGAGGGGTTTTGTGGTTGTGATGACATCTTTGAGTAACTGTTTTTCGACTGAAAAATCTTCTAAATAAAGGGTAACATGACCTGCTTCAATTTTGGAAATGTCAAGAATATCACTGATCATATCTCGTAGATGTCTTCCGGCTGTTTGAATTTTTTCTAAGTCAGGAAGAAAGTCGTGACAGCCGAGATCATCGGCTTCATCATGTAGCATTTCGCTATAACCAATGATCGCGTTGAGAGGGGTGCGAAGTTCGTGACTCATATTTGCTAAAAAGACACTTTTAGAACGGTTAGCAGATTCGGCTAAAACTTTTGCTTTTTCAAGTTCCTCGGTGTATTCTGCGACTCTTTGAATAAGATGATTTAAAGCGTAGGTGAGTTCTCCGATTTCATCGTCTGTGGTGACAGGAATTTGGATAGCAAAATCTGATTCTTCACCCACTTGATTCGCTACTTTGATCATTGTTGCTATGGGATACGCGATTACCCAACTGATATAAACGGCTAAGACTAAGCCGAGAAATGCGGATATTAATAGACTAAAAAAGAGGATTTGGTTGCCTAAAAGTTCGGCTTTTTCACTGGCTTTTAATCCTTGAGAGACTCGATCTCCTAAACTCACGGTGAGGGCGATTGATTCGTCTGATAAATTATATAAGTTTTGAGCTTCTGGACTCTGACTAAATTGAATTAAAGCGTTTTGCAGAGATTGTTGGGTTCGGGGATCACTTCTTCCTTTTTCTATGGTTTGCAAAATCTTTTCTAAATTTTGAGCATATACTTGAAGATTTTCTGTATATTGTTGAGATAGATTTTGAATTTTTATATAGTCATTTTGAACTTCTCTATTTTGGGTTTTGGGAATAAACTTTAGTTGTTGAAGTTGACGGTTAATTTCAAAAATACCCGAACGAATTTCTGAAAGATCTTCAGCAATAGATGAAGTTTGAGTAATTAAACCCACTAATTCTTCTTGGTTTGATTTGAGTTCAAAGACATTATTATTGATCCGAGTTAAAGTTTGTGCTTTTTCTTGATCGACTGGAAACTGTTCTTTAAGTTTTCCTTTGTAGTATCCTTCGACGACAAAGCTTGTGATTGCACCCAACATGGCAATTCCAATCACGAGAGCATAGCCCAAGCCAATTTTCTGCCGAATCCCAAGACGATTGAATAACGACAGTTTTAGCCCCACTGGAGTCGGGCTACTAGCAGAAGAGTTGTGAGTGGGTGAGCTTACAGACATCCGTGAGGTTGCAATCAGCTTGGAAGAATTAGATCAATTTTAAGTCAGTTGAGACAGATATACCGAAGATAGAGAGAATTGTACGCTCGAAACCGTATAAATACACAATCCTCCTCTATGGACTGACCTAACCCTGACGGAGAAGAAGTCGGTGTGGGAATTGTATCAATCCTAGCAAGTCTGATCGACCGAAGACAAATTTTAGCAAATGTAAGCTTTTATTGCCCGAACGAATAGGGTAGACTATGGTTAATTCCGTCAATTCCCTTTTAATATTATGGGACTGTTTGATCAAATTGTTGGTGCTTTGAGTGATCCAAACCGCGAGGCAAGCAATTCTCAGCTCAATGACATTTTAAGTACCGTACAGCAGCTTACGAATAATCAGAGCGTTTCCTCGGAGACGACTCAAACGGCTTTATCGGTTTTAGGGGGCTATGTACGTTCAGCGTTGCAACAAAAGCGGACGAATCAAGGAAATGAGTCGGTGCAAGCTTTTGTGAATCAGTATAGCGGTACGGGTACAAACCCTCAAGCGGTGGCTTCGCTGTTTTCGACCCAACAACAGGTTCAAGTTGCAGAAGCCATTTCTAGTCGTACAGGAATTGAAGCAGGTACGATTCAAAGTTTACTACCCGCTTTGATTCCTTTGGTGTTGAATCTCTTGAAAACAGGGACTTCGACTGAAAATCCTCAACAGGGTTCAAATTCGGTACTCAATAGCTTTTTGGATGCCGATCGAGATGGGGATGTCGATGTTGCTGATGCTATGCGGTTAGCAGGACAATTTTTGCAAAATCGTTAAACCCAAGATTATCTTAACAGTACAGGGAAAATCAAAGTGTTTTCCCTTCGTTTTTTAGATTAAGTACGAATGGATATGGTGATTGAATGGTTACAGCTTAAAGTTCCTCAAGAAAAATGGGAAGCTTTTCTCAAGCGAGATGAAGAAGTCTGGACACAAGGACTCAAACAATATCCGGGTTTTATGGGAAAAGAAACTTGGATTGATCCGCAAAAAGAAGAAATTGTCTTGGTGATTCGGTGGGAGACTCGCCAACAGTGGAAATCTATTCCTCAAGAAGAACTTGATGCGTTAGATCAGCGTATGGGAGACTTAAGAATGCCGATTGTTAAAAGTTATGAATATCAAGTCCGAAAATTTCTTCATTAACTCTGAGATTAATCTCAACTTAATTTAGAGATTAAAGCTAAAATAAAATTAACACTTAAAAACCCGACTCCGATGATTAGGATAACAAATGTCGTTATACTCAAAAGGGGTCGGACTTGATCAATAAAACGGCGATTGTCAGGTTTCATTTTGGAAATTTAACTCTGCTAAACAACATTTAAACTGATGTCCAAGTCTATTATAAAGACTTTCGTCCACTTATTTTCATCCCAATTGATATTTTAACGTTCCGTATCAATTTCAGGCCTAGACATCCCCCACCCATTAAACTAAAGTAGAGACAACTTCTTTTTCAAGATCGACCTGAGTGCCTTCTGTCCTTCACCTATTGAGATCAAGATAATGTTTCCTGAACTCTCTCACCGCGATCAACGCCGATCGCATCAAATTCCAAATCCGGCTATGGCTTCATTCAATTCTAATTCCTCAGGTGCAGTTGTGCAGAAATTTAAACAACGACACTGGTTAGAACTAGCAGAATATGTTTCTCTATTCAGTTCGGCGGTGGGTTCGGTGGTCGTTGCTCTGTCGGGTCAAGCCTTTTACGGGGTAGCCCCTTTAACGGTAGCACTTTCACTTAATGTTGCCAATCGTTACCGTGTCGAACACCAAGTTCAACTGTCTCAGCAAGACGTTGTACAAATGCAGCAGTCAATCAATAAGCTAGAAAGCAATGCAGTGCGAGCAATTTGGCTGATTCAACAACAACTGACCCGCGAGATTGCTACCCTGAGAGAGAAACAAGAAGAACTCCCTGAGCAAGAATCTCTCGAAACCGCTTATCGTTCCAAGCAGGTTGCTGTTCTGAGTGAAAATATTTCTTCTATGCAGGATAACATTTCGGCGGCTCTAGAAGAAATGCGGCAACAAATGCGTCAAGAAATTGTCACGACTCAACAGCATTTGCAGGGTGTCAATGGACAAGTCAATGAAATTCAACAGGCGCTCTCTACGCTGCAAAAAGGACAACCCATTCCTCCCTACAAACCAGATGTTAGTCTCGGACAACTTCAAGATCAACTTAATCAACTGACTCAAGAACATCAAGAAATTATCAAGCCTCATCTCAAGCGTTTGATTATCGCCATTAAGCAACTGCAAACCTCACAAACTAGACCCGTACCTCGACCTCCTAAGCCCCTCTCAAAAGAATATATTCAATAAAGTTTAACTCTAAAAATATTTGGACTTAAACTGAGGGAAGTATTAGGACTTGAAACTGAAGTTCAAATCGATATTTGTCAACTGCAACTCTTGGCATTGAGCGTTAAACTGACTTATTCTTGATCTAAAATTAAGATATTCTTTTAAGTTCATGCAGTTTGGCACATTGGCTCTGGGATTTGGGTTATCCCTATTAATCTTAATGGGAAATCCCTGTTTAGCTCAAATTCCTCAACCGATTAACCCGCCAGAACCCTTTCCTACACCTATTCCAATTCCTCAGCCTTCTCCTTCCCCACCTTTAGAGATAGAACCGTCTCCAGTAGTTCCGCCTGTTCCAGAAGACCTTCCTGGTATTCCAGATACGATCACAATTGAACGGTTTGAATTCATCGGAAATACTGCCTATACTGATCAGGAATTAGCGGAGATCACGGCGAAATTTGTCGGTCGTCCGATTACGTTTGCTGAACTTTTGCAAGCAGAAGCAGCGGTGACTCAATTTTATACAGAGTCGGGTTTTGTCAATTCTGGGGTGATTCTTCCTGCGGGTCAAAGTTTAACAGATGGGGTGATTACGCTACAAGTGATCGAAGGGGGTTTAGAAGAAATTAATGTGACCGGAACTGGACGTTTAAGACCGAGTTATGTTCGCAGTCGGATCAGAGTCGCCACAAAAACACCTTTAAATGTTAACCGTTTATTGACTGCTTTACAACTCCTACAACTTGATCCCTTAATTGAAAATATTTCGGCGGAACTAGCTGCGGGTTCTCGTCCTGAATTGAGTGTTTTAACGGTAACAGTAACGCCTGCTGATCCGTTTAGTGTAGACTTAATTGCTGATAATGGTCGCATTCCGAGTGTGGGAAGTTTTCGTCGAGGTTTAAGTGTAACTCACTTGAATTTGTTGGGGTTTGGCGATCGCATTAATGCGGCTTATACGAATACTGAGGGAAGCGATCGCTATGATATTAACTATACGTTTCCATTTAATGCCCATAATGGCACTATTCGTTTTGATTATTATGGCACAGATTCGCAAGTAATTGAAGAGCCATTTGATCGCCTTGATATTACGGGAGACTCTGATCGCTTTGGGTTAACCATTCGTCAACCGATTTATCAAACTCCGACTCAAGATATTGCGGTGGGATTAACCCTTTCTCGGGAAAATAGTCAAACCACTATTTTAGGAGAAGAAGAACCCCTTTCTGTGGGTGCAGAAGAAGATGGAAGCACCAAAATTTCGGCAATTCGTGTGTTTCAAGAATACACTCGAAGAACTTCGAGATCAGTTTTGGCTGGGCGATCACAGTTTAGTTTAGGTGTGGGTGCATTTGATGCGACAATTAATAATGAACCGCCCGATAGTCGATTTTTTGCTTGGCGAGGTCAAGGTCAATATGTGCGATTATTAGCCCCCGATCTGTTGTTAGTTTTTCGATCAGATGTACAATTATCAACTAGAGCGTTGGTGCCGTTAGAACAGTTTCCTTTAGGGGGTTATCAAAGTGTACGAGGCTATCGTCAGGATGTTTTATTAACGGATAATGGTGTGTTTTTATCTGCCGAAGCTTTGTTTCCAGTTGCTCGTTTTGGCGAAGGAAATGTATTGCAAATTGTTCCGTTTTTTGATTTTGGTCGCGGCTGGAATGTTGAGGAAGAAGATAGCCAAGAAAATGATACAATCGCCGGGATTGGATTGGGTTTACAATTGCGTTTAGGAGAACGGTTTAACGCTCGAATTGATTATGGAATTCCGTTCAATGAAGTTGATGATCGAGACGAAAATTCTTTACAAGAAGCCGGGGTTTATTTCTCAATTACTTATACGCCGTTTTAATTGAATGAAGGCAGAATAATTTAGGCAAAAGGCAGAAGGTAAGATCTCCCCATCTCCCAACCTCCCCCAACACCGATAGCCACTCCCATCAACGCGGGTTCCCCGCGCACGGGGGTGGACTCACCATCTCCCCATCTCCCCATCTCCCCACCTCCCCACCTCCCTACCTATACAATTTGTTGTGGACTTCCGGGTAAATGGCTGTCTGTTGTCCCATTTTTGAGGCGGAGTCAATCTTTCCCCTAACTTTCCCCACGAGTAAAACCTATATTTTATAAAGCTTTCAGACTATTTCTGAAAAAAATCCGGATTAGAGTATTGACAAAAGGATAATGGGTTGGATACAGTTACAAGCGTGTGAGGAGCGAACCAGTTAGGACACCGAGACGAAACACGGCCAGTCGCCGGTGTCCTTCCTGAAAAAAGTAAATGACGTCTCTGTTAAATTTGTATGTCATTCCTGTGTGTGTGGTGTGAGGATTTTCGATGCGGTCGGAATGTCTGGCCGCTTTAGTTTTATCTCATGTATGTTTTTAAAGCTGAGTGTTTTGTAAGTCAATCTGGGTTTATAGTTTAACAGTGCATCCTAAATTTCTAAATCTATCTAAAGTTTTAAGTTCGTCTATTGGATGAGCCAATATTTTGCCAAAGTCGCCCGGAGTTTAGAGTTGATCGCAGCTCAAGAGTTGGAACGCTTAGGTGCAAAGGCGATTCGTCCAGACTTTACTGGGGTACACTTTGAAGGAGATCGCGAACTTCTCTATCGGGTGAATCTTTGGTCTAGAACGATTTTTCGGGTGTTGGTTCCGATTCATCACTTTGCTTGTTCCGATGCCAAACAACTCTATCAAGCAGTTCAAAGCCTTTCCTGGGAACAGTATATTCAACCCGATGATACATTTGCCGTTCACTGTACAGGTCGAAATCACGCTCTAAATCATACTCATTTTAGTGCGTTACAGGTCAAAAATGCAATAGTCGATCAGCAACGTCAACAGTGGGGCGAACGTTCGAGTATTGATACAGAAGATCCTGATGTGATCATTAATCTTCACATTGATCAAGATCGGGGAATTCTGAGTTTAGATAGTTCGGGTCAGAGTTTACATCGACGGGGATATCGGCCAGCCGTGGGGAAAGCGCCCCTGAAAGAAACTCTAGCCGCAGCGTTGCTGGAGATGGCGGGATGGCAGCCAAATATGCCGTTTTTAGACCCGATGTGCGGTTCTGGAACCCTCCCTCTAGAAGCGGCTTTGAAGGGGTTGAACGTTGCACCTGGACTGTTTCGGGAGACGTTTGGGTTTATGAGATGGCAAGATTTTGATGGGGAGTTGTGGGACTCGTTGTATCAAGAAGCGGAAAAGAGTCAGTTACCCCAGTTAGAGACAATTATTGCCGGATGCGATCGCGATGGGGAAATGTTAGCTCAAGCCCGTTATAATGCTCAACAGTGCGGGGTTGAAGATCAAATTCGTTTAACTCAAGCAACGTTATTTCACCTTGAACCTCCGGCGGATCACGGTATAATTATCTGTAATCCTCCTTACGGAGAACGCTTAGGTGATGTGAACCAGTTAGGAAGTCTTTATCAACAGCTTGGAGATATATTCAAGCAACGTTTCAAGGGGTGGACTGCATTTATTCTAACTGGAAATAAAGCTCTCTCTAAACAAGTCGGATTGAGAACCGCGCAACGAATACCCGTTTATAACGGAACGATCGCTTGTACTTTACTTAAATACGAACTTTACTAAAAAATAACCTCCAATGAACAGAATTAAAAGTCGGATGAGGCACTTGATCATCTTTATTGTGACGGTGCTAATTATTCCCGTCGCTTGTTCAATAACTCAGCCCGAAACAGGCGAATGGGGCTATCGCGGTGAAATTGGGCCGGAAAATTGGGCGGCTTTAAATGAAGAATTTGCCCTTTGTGAAACGGGACTGCAACAGTCTCCGATTAATATTGACACATCGGTTTTGACACCCAAGCCCAAAATAGAATTTAGCTACGATTATACACCGCTCAAAGTGATTAACAGAGGTCATACCGTTGAGGTCGAGTATGAAGCGGGAAGTACCATTAAAATTGATGATCAACAATATGAATTACTGCAATTTCACTTTCATTCGCCAAGTGAACATCAGTTAGATGGAAAATCTTATCCGATGGAAGTTCATCTGGTTCATCAAAGTTCGGATGGTGAATTGGCGGTAATTGGAATTTTGATGGCAGAAGGAACGGAAAATCGATTTATTTCCAGTTTATGGCCTCATGTACCGGAAGAAACACGAGAAAATCCTGTCAGTGGAGTCGCGATTAATGCCAGTGCGTTACCTCCTCAAGAGCAAGTGTATTACAATTACAGGGGTTCGTTAACGACACCGCCCTGTAGTGAAGGGGTAAACTGGATCGTGTTTGAAAAACCGATTGAAGTTTCTAGCAAACAGATTGAGTATTTTCGATCTCTTTACAATGTCAATGCTAGACCCGTTCAACCTGTGAATGAACGTCAAGTTATTTAACAGTAAATAGGAAACTGGGAAAATCGTTTTTCCGATCTCTCAATCTGCCAATCCTCAAAACCCAAGACTGAAGATGAGTTGAATCTAACTCCTGTTGGTATTAAAATTAGAAAACGTTACTCACTGACTCACAATATTATGGCCGCTCAAGTCGAAATTTATACTTGGAGTACCTGTCCTTTCTGTCTCCGGGCGAAATCACTCCTCAAAAACAAAGGCGTAGATTTCACCGAGTACGTGATTGATGGGGATGAAGAAGCACGAGACAAAATGGCCAAACGTGCAAATGGTGGCCGTTCTGTCCCGCAAATTTTTATCAACGATCAACATATTGGCGGTTGTGACGATATTCATGCGTTAGACGCCCAAGGAAAGCTTGATCCATTGTTAGCTTAGTTGAGGGGTTCATGGCTAGGAATTGTTGGAAGGTGTCAACGATCGCGGTAGGATAAAAAATGCTACTTCACAGTTGCTCCTTCACCAATACCCCTAACATCGATGAAATTTGCATTCATCATTGACCCGATTGAAAAGCTGAACCCTGGCCACGACAGTAGTGTGGCGATTATGGAAGCCGCCCAAGCCCTGGGTCACGAAGTCTGGATCACCCAGATGCCTCAACTAACGGTGACGCAAGGGAAAGCCTGGGCGACTTTAATTCCGGTTCGTCTGACTCCGGTGAAACGAGAAGGCGATCGCTGGATTTCGGCTGAACTTTGGTTTTCGTTGGACAAGCCGCAGTTATTGGCTTTAGAAGAAATGGATGCGGTGTTTATTCGGACTGATCCGCCCGTGACGGTTCCTTATTTATATGCAACTTATATCCTTGATTATATTGACTCTAGAAAAACATTGGTGATTAATTCACCTCAAGGGTTACGGGCGGCAAATGAGAAGATGTATGCTTTACAATTTACTGAAGCAATACCTGAAACTATTGTCAGTCAAAATAAACAGGTAATTCGAGAGTTTGTTGAGAAACAAGGTGCGGGAGTTTTGAAGCCTTTGGGTGGAAAAGCGGGAGAAGGAATTTTATTTTTAGAAGCAGGCGATCGCAATTTTAATTCTTTAATTGAAATTAGCACTAAACAAGGTCGAGAACCTGTAATGGTACAGACGTATTTACCTGCCGCGAAAGAAGGCGATAAACGGATTATTTTGTTAGACGGTGAACCGATAGGGGCGATCAATCGGATTCCGACGGGGAAAGAATTTCGCGGAAATATGGCAGTGGGTGGACGAGTTGCCCAAGCGGAAATTACAGATCGGGAACGAGATATTTGTATGCAACTGGCATCAAAATTAAAAGAAGATGGGTTATATTTTGTGGGAATTGATGTGATTGGGGGGTATCTAACGGAAGTAAATGTGACCAGTCCAACCGGAATTCGGGAGATAGATTTATTGGATAATGTCAATTTAGGAAAACAGGTGATTGAATGGATTGAAAATCGATCAAAAAATAAGCAATAAATCGCTAAATCAAACGATAAAACTAACAAATTAGAGTTGAATAATGACAAATAAAATTGGAATTGCAGTCATCGGTACAGGGTTCGGAAAAAAGGTTCATATTCCCGGACTTCAAGATCATCCACGTACAGAGGTTGTGGCGGTTTATCATCGGGATATTGAAAAAGCGAAAGCGATGGCATCGAGTCATAATATTCCTCATGCGGCTAGTACAATTGAGGAGATTGTTGGTTTACCGGATGTGACAGGTGTAGCGATTTCAACACCGCCTTTCTTGCATTATGAAATGGCGAAAATTGTCTTACAAGCGAAGAAGCATTTACTGTTAGAAAAACCGACAACTTTGAATGTGAATGAAGCCCAAAAACTCTATCGATTAGCCCAACAAAATAACTGTGTAACGACGTTAGATTTTGAGTTTAGGTTTGTTCCCGCTTGGCAACATTTTGCCGAACTTTTGAGTCAAAATTATGTGGGAGAAAAACGGTTAATTAAAATTGATTGGTTAGTTTCAAGTCGGGCCAATCCTGAACGGGGTTGGAATTGGTACGCCCAAAAAGAAAAAGGGGGTGGGGCGCTGGGGGCGATTGGTTCTCATGCGTTTGATTATATTGATTGGTTGTTTGGAAAAGTTAATCGAATGTGTAGTGTATTAAGCACCTCTATTCCGTCTCGTCCTGACCCCTCAGAGGGCGGAAAGTTAAAGCCTGTGGATGCGGATGATACGTGTAGTTTAATCTTAGAATTAGCAGACGGAACCCCTTGTCAAGTCAGTTTGAGTTCGGTCACGTATCAAGGACGCGGACATTGGGTAGAAGTTTATGGTAGTGAAGGAACGCTGATTTTAGGAAGTGAGAATCAACAGGATTATGTACATGGTTTTAAGTTGTGGGGAAGCAAAAATGGAGAGGCGTTAGCAGAGATTTCTATTCCTGAAAACTTACAATTTCCGCGTGTTTATCCTGATGGAAGAATAGCACCGTTTGTGCGGGTTGTCAATCAATGGGTGAACGGAATTGAACAAGGAAAATCTCTGGTTCCCTCAATGCGTGAGGGCGTTTATTCACAGTTGTTAATGGATTTAACTCACGAGTCTAGTGAGACAGGAACTTGGGTTAATATTCCTGATTTTGAAAAGGTTTTAGCTGGCGTCTAAAATCGGCTATATGTCGCTGTTTTGGTTAATTGTTTTTGAGTTAAAACCGTTATAAAATATTTTTTAAATTGTCGGTAGAAGAATTAAGTCTTTCGCTACCGACTTTAATTTAATTAATTTCTGATATTTTAAGATTTTTATTTCTTCTTCCGTAAACCTAATGACGAATCCTGTAGAGAGAGGTTAGGCTGGATTCAGATCGACTATTGACTCAACAGTTGAAGATGATATGACAGAACTAGCAATTGAAACACGCGGACTGACAAAACAATTTGACCGTCATCTGGCGGTGAGTGACTTGGATTTACAAGTGAGAGTGGGTGAAGTTTATGGATTAATTGGGCCGAATGGTGCCGGAAAAACGACTTTACTGCGAATGTTAGCAACAGCCGAAGAAGCCACAACAGGCGAGATTTACATTCACGGTGAACGTTTAAAACGCGATCATACCAACTCAAGTCTTAAACAACGTTTGGGCTATTTACCAGATGATTTTCCTCTCTATAATGATCTCACAGTTTGGGATTATTTAGATTATTTTGCCCGACTTTATTATTTACGGGAACCCAAGCGATCGCGTCGTTTGTATGATGTGTTAGAACTGGTACAACTCTCGAATAAACGCAAAAGTCAGATTTCAACTTTATCGAGAGGAATGAAACAGCGTCTTAGTTTAGCGCGAACGATTATTCACGAACCATTAGTGCTATTACTAGATGAACCTGTTTCGGGGTTAGATCCTATTGCTAGGATGCAGTTTCGGGATATTATTAAAAGCTTACGTGAAGCCGGAATGACAATTATCATTTCCTCTCATGTATTGAGTGATTTAGAGGATTTTTGTACCTCAATTGGCATCATGGAATTGGGCTATTTAGTCGAAAGTGCATCTCTCCAAGACTTGTATCAACGCTTGAGTCATCAACATATTTTAATCGGGGTTTGGGGTAAACTTGAGAGGTTAATTGATCAGTTAAAAAATTATCCTCAAGTTGAAGGATGGGAAATTATTCCTCAGACTCAGAAAGTGCGAGTTCAGTTTTCGGGTTCTCAACAGGATTGTGCTAAACTGTTGCGTAAGTTAATGACTGAAAATATTGCAATCACTGAATTTTCTCCGACTCAAGAAAGTCTAGAATCGATTTTTCTCAAGCTTGAACATCAGCAAGCTTCATAGAAAAAAGCACAATTTTTAGTGATGATTTCAGAATTGAATTGGGTGTGTCATTGCTGAAGTTTTGCTAAAACTGTAGTTAACACCATTTATCTAGTCTCAAAATCTGTTTTAGATAGAAAATCGACCTCTACCTAAAACATCTTTGATCCTCTCAAACTATCCAAATAAGGAACATAAACATGAAAATTCATGGGTTTAATCAAGTTGGTGAACTCAACCCCCAACTCTTTCGGGAAATCAAAGGACGGTTTAATCGACGTAATTTAACTCTTGCAACTGGTGTTTCTCTATTGGCTCAATTGTGTGTTTATTTATCATTTTTGAGTCGAGAATTCAGCATGAATGTGATTAGCCTAAGTAGCAAGTATTGTAATCTAAAAGAAACTTATGAACAGTATGATAAAAAATACACACAGATTCAAAGTCAACTTTATTCTTCACCCACCAATGATCTTTCTATTAACCGTGAGGCTTTAGAAGTCAAGCTATCTGAACTCAGTCAATTAATGAATGCTAACTGTCCGCCTGATGCTATTAATTCTTCATTATGGTGGCGTGACTACTGGGCTGAGATTTTTATGATGTTGAGTGTATTTGGTTTCTTTGCATTAATTATCATCGGAAGCTATATGCTTATCAATGATTTAGCGACTGAAAAACGACGGGGAACTCTCAACTTTATTCAGCTTTCTCCTCAAACCTACAAAAGTATTTTTGTCGGAAAAATATTAGGTGTACCCAGTTTACTCTATCTAGCCATTGCATTATTTATTCCCTATCATATTGGGTCAGGAATATCAGCCGGAATTCCAATCTTAGAAATTTTTAGTTTCTATGCAGTTGTGGTTGCAAGTTGTGCCTTTTTCTATAGTTTTTCACTACTGTTTGGGTTGATGACGCTTGGACAGAGTGGCTTTCAAGCTTGGTTAGGTAGCGGTTTTATTTTCACATTCTTGATGCTTGCTAATAATAAACCAATTTATCAAGATGGTAGTGATTGGCTAAACTTATTTTGTCCGTCTTTTCTTTTGCGCTACTTAATTGATGGTACAAGTTCATCCTACTTATATTTCCCATTTAATCAGGAAAGTATTCAAGTCTTGAAATGGTTTGAACTGCCTTTAGGAACATCAATAACGTTGATTTTGTTATTCTCCCTGTTGCATTTTGGGATATTGACATTTTGGATTTGGCAAGGACTCAAACGATGTTTTCACAATCCCGATGCTACCCTGTTTAGTAAACAACAAAGTTATTGGATTACTGGGTGTTTAACGGTGATAAATTTAGGGTTTTTAATCCAAGACTTTGAACTAAAAACTCAGTCTTCTATTATCTATGCTGTTGTGTTTAATTTCCTTCTATTTTTTGCATTGATTGCTGCTTTGTCTCCGCAACGGCAAACATTACAAGATTGGGCGCGATATCGCCAGGAAAAAGTAAACGGAAAACCCCATCTGATGTCTGATTTAATGTACGGAGAACGGAGTCCTTCTGTGGTTGCAATTGGGCTGAATTTAGTGATTGTTATCGCTTTATTTGGACTGACAACGTTATGGATTGGTTTACCCGATGAACGCTTGCAAATACTCGCTGCTTTGCTGTTAAATGTAAGTTTAATTTGGCTGTGTGCAAGTCTAGTTCAATTGGTACTTTTAATGAGAACTCCCAAACGAGGGTTTTGGGCTGTTGGAATGGTTGGGGCTATAATCATTTCACCTTTAATCATTTTGGCTTTCTTCGGACTACAACCCAGAAAAGAACCATTGGTATTTTTACTTTCTTCCCTGTCTTTTGCTGCTGTTGAATATGCAACAATTCCATTAATTTTGACTGCTATTGTTGGTCAGTCGATGGTTACAGTTTTATTGAACTTAAAACTAACTCAACAACTTAAAAAAGCAGGTGAATCAACTTCTAAAGCTTTATTAAGTGGTCGTTCAGCTTAACTAACTTGGGCGGGTTTTCTCGCCCGTCCCTTGAATTTATTGGAGAAATAAACCATGACTAAAACTGTATTTAAGCCTTTGAGAGAATTTAATCCTCAACTTTTACGAGAACTAAAAGGTCGCCTAAAATCTCGTAATATTATCCTCACTGTTGCTCTTTCTCTCCTTGCTCAAATTGGGGCTGTTCACGCTTTAAAGTATGAGTGGTTTGATATTTTTCTGGTTCTGAGTTTAGGTGCAATGACGGCGGTTTTAGCTATCGGAACCTTTATGTTAGTGAGCGATTTAGACGAAGAAGAACAACGAGGAACCTTAGATTTTATCCGACTCACACCCCAATCTGCGACTCATATTTTTATCGGTAAATTGTTGGGTGTTCCTTGTCTCTTATATCTCGCAATTGCTTTAGCCCTTCCCTTACAGTTTTGGTCTGGATTGCTTGGTGATTTTAGTTTTATAGATATATTAGGATTTGATGTTATCCTAATTTTTCGATGCGTTTTTGTGTTAAGTTTAGCCCTGTTTTTTGGGTTAATCAAGGGTAGTATAGTCGGTTTAAAACCCTGGCTAGCAAGTGCATTTGTGCTGTTTTGTTTATTTGTTTTTTTGATAATATTTCCGACAGAACCCACTCTAAATAATGGATGGGATGCCATTAAACTCTTTTCTCCTTCTCCCCTGTTGCCTTATTTTTTATCTGAATCCCCTCAACAACATATTTTTGACAAAACCGTTCTATATTACATCACAGAACTACACAGACTGCGTTGGTTTTATCTCCCTATCGGTGCAAATGCTTTGAATTTAAGCTTGTTTTATCTTGCTAATTATATTGTTTGGACTCGACTCACTTTCCAAGGAATTCAGCGTCTTTTTCATAATCCGATTTCCACACCAATGAGCAAACGACAGAGTTATGTAATTACAGCCTGCTTTACTATTCTTTGTCTAGGGTTCTCGATACAAAACTTTGGATTCATCAATTATCAACTCTTACTTGCTCAAAATCTCTTGTTCTTTTTTGGGTTAATTGCTGTCCTTTCTCCCCACCGCTTAACCCTTAAAGACTGGATACAAGACTCAGTAAAATTGACTCAAAAAACAGATTTAATTTCAGATTTAGTTTGGGGCGAAAAAAGCCCGGCGATTATCGCTATTGCTATTAACCTGCTAATTGTTTCAGTTCCAATTGCTTTAATAACACTTTTAACGGTTGATTCTTTTGCAGAAAAAAATATACTGTTATTCGGATTATTTTTGAATGCCAGTTTCATTCTACTCTGTGCAAGTTTAGCACAACTGATGTTGTTGATGAAAAGCCGTAGACGAACATTATGGACAACTGGCATTCTCAGCACTATCGTTATTTTACCCCCAATCGTCTTTAATGTTTTGCAAATTTATCCCCGTGAACAACCCCTACTTTTCCTATTTTCTGCACTCTTTTTTGCAGGATTTGAACGAATAGATTTAGCTTCTCTCTTGTTGGCTTTTGTCAGCCAAAGCTTAATATTAGCCGTCTTAAATTTGCAATTTGTTCGTCAGGTAAAAACGATAGGCAAATCTTCATCTAAACTCCTAGTCTCTTAGGCATCTTGTTCATAGATTTGATGTTCTCGCTTGATGAACACTTCTGCTAAAAGTTGATAAGCTTCTTTCCAAGCTGCCATGACTTCATCTGTTGCAACTTCACCCAAAATATCTTTCATCGCCTGTAACAAACTCTCTCCAACCATAGAATATTGTTCCGGTTGAACATGGGTTTGAACATGACGATGAGCAACTTTTTCAATCATTGATTTTAAGGCTTCTAAATCATCAATATGAGTTGCATAACTGTAAATTGCGTTGGCTAACCGAGCGGGTTGAGAACCATCTTTTTGGTCATTCATATTGAACTGTTCTTTGACTTCAGGATGATTTTCAAACATGATTTCATACATCCTTTTTGTAATTTCCTGACCCTGTTTTTTTAATAAAGGAGCAGTAGATTTGATCAGTTCAATCGTTTGAGGGCTAACATACTTTTTGACTTGGGACTGTTCAGAAAGCGTCAGAACAAAAGCCAGATTTTCATCAGCTTTTAACGCATGGGGAGCCTGAGCAGGCATAAACACAAAAACACCAGAATTTAACGCAATTTCTTCTCCATTTAGAGTTAATTTTCCAGCTCCCTCAATTCCGACAACTGTTGCATTACGAGCCGAAGTATGTTCTTCAATTTCTGTCCCTTTTGCTAAACAAAATAGCGTGTATTGACAGTTCTCATCCTTGAGAATAACTTTGCTTAAAATTCCTTTTTCGGGATATTCAATCAAATCTTGTAAATGAGTATTGTAGGCAGTGTTAGGTGTTGCAATTGTATTCGCCATGATTTTTTTCCTGTGTGTTGTTTGTTGGCTTTTATCGCTCAATCTCAAAAGATTTGCATTTCTACTAAACTTTATGTTATTCTCACTGTAGCGAATAATTTTTGCTTTGTACTTGAGCTAGCTCATAAAAAGAATTAAATCTTTCCAACGGTATAGATCCGATGCAAAGTTTAAGGGAATCTTTAGCAAAAATCTCGGTGTTGGATACTCTGGATGCTGATAGTTTTGAACGGCTGCAACCCCACACTCTGATTAAACGTTATCGAAAAGATGAAATTGTTATTTCTGAAGGCGATTGTCTTTCCCCTCAACTTTATGCTTTAATAGAAGGAAGCTTACAAGTCTGGAAAACTGCGATTAATGGTAAAGAAACCTTAGTCAGAATCATTGCTTCTGGTGAAATTTTTGCAGCACCTGCTATTTTTGGGGATGGTATTGCTCCGGCGACGGTTCGCTGTCAAACTGATTCTATTGTATTAACAATTGAACGTGAAGCCTTATTAGAAACCATTCGTGATCAACCGGAAGTCGCCCTCAGAATTATTGAAGTATTCAACCAACGTTTGCAACATCTTCATAATACCCTACATGGCTTAATTTCTGAACGTGCTATTGTGCGAATTGTACGCTTAATTCAATATTATGCAAATCGTTATGGAACCCAAGCGGTTGAGGGTGGAGACTGTTTAAATCTTCATCTTCCCTATGCTCAAATTGCTCGGAGTATTGGGATTACCTATGAAGAATGTTTACGGTTGATGAAAACAATTCAATCAGCCGTTGTCTATCAACGAGGCGGAAAAATTATTATCAAAGATTGGCAAAAGTTAGAAGAAATTGCCAGTTAATATTAAACTTAAAAAAGAATGCTACAGGTGTTTTAAATAACTAACAGTCCCCCTTCTACTCCCATTATCAAAGTCCCCCAGAAATACCCCCAGAATTGGCAGGGCCGTTTCGTTGCCCGAAAACTTGATTTGTGGGGAGGTGGGGAGGTAGGGAGGTAGGGAGGTAGGGAGGATTTTTATTAATAAAAAGCTATTTTTCCTCGGAAAAAACTCCTCTCCCCATCACCCCATCACCCTTTCACCCCATCAACCCCGGCAATTTTTAACTTAGAATGAAACAGCCCTGCCCCAGAATTGGGGGTCACGGGGGCGGGGATTTAGGGGGCAGGGGATTTAGGGGCGTGAGGTGAGAGGGGTGGAGATTCTATTGTTTGCAGTCGGGATGAATAGCGCCTTGATTACAAAGATAACTAATTTGTTCTGAACTCAGGTTTTTACTCCGAGAAAAATTAACTCCTCTCATGCGATTGGATTGAGTATCAATTGCCAAAGGCTCAATAATTGAATCTTGATTATTATCCTCAGGTTGATTGACAAAAAAGACGGCATCTTGGAAATCTACTCCTCTTAAATTTGCCCCTCTCAAACTAACTAAAGTTAAGTCAGCATTTTGTAAATTGGCATTTTTGAGGTTAGCATTTCTAAAATTCGCGCCAGTTAATAATGCCGAACTTAAGTCAGTATTTCTCAAATCGGCTCCCTTTAAATCCGCTCCCGAAAGATCAGCATTTTGTAACTGACTATTTTCTAAATCCGCCTCAATAAACAAAGCGCCTTGAGCATTCATTTCATTAAGACGAGCATTTTTGAGATTCGCTTCCGAGAGATTGGCATTGGCTAAATCAGTACCCGTAAACTTAGCATTATTGAGCTTGGCTTGCTCTAAATTTGCTCCAATTAATTTAGCGCTACTAAAATTTGCTCCCGTTAAATCCGCTTGAGATAAATCCGCTTTATTTAACGTTGCTCTCAGGAGGTTGGCACGTCTCATATTAATATGACTGAGAAAAGCACCTGTGAAGTTAGATCCGGTTAAATCCGCCCCACTCAAGTCAGAAACCCAATCATCAAACGTTTCATAACGACCATCTTCTCCAGGCCCGTAAAAGCTGCTATTTTTAAAGCTAGCATGGGAGAGAATACTACTTCTAAAATTAAACCCCGATAGATCAATTTGATCCAAAATTAATGTAAATTGAGTCGGAGATGTCGTCGATTGACCGAGATCAACACGACTGAGATCAACGTGATGAATATTCCCTTCGTGAACGGTGAGAATTTTGGCGATCGCTCTTTGGGTGGCTTGCTGACGTTGCTCTACAAGCTGTTTATCTTGAGCATTTGCCCCAAATTGCATCGAGTCGAGATCATTTTTCAGGGCTTGATTTAACTGTCGTAAATAGGGCAATGCAATCGGCCCGGTACTGACGAGCGCTTGTTGAGCAGAGTCTAATAATAACGGGTTGCTTTCTTGTCCCAAATAATCCACTAATAACGGAATAGCTCGGGAATCATTCAACGTTCCCAAGGCTAAAATTGCCCCTCGACGTTGAGCCGGATCGGTAGACGCACTGGGCGATAATTTACTCACCAACGCCAGAAATACTTCATTATCTTGGTGTTGAAATTCTCGACGATTGGCTTGATTTTGAATATAAACCTGAGTTCCCACAAACGTCCCCAATACAGCCGCCATACTCGCGCCACTGACAGTTAGTAGGGTAATTCCGGGATGTTGGCGCATCCAAGCCCAAAGATTGAGGGCTATTTTGCCTTGTTTAGAGCGGAAGACAATCGCCCGGACTGCTTCTTGTTCACTACTCCAGTCGTAGCTAGTAAAGGGATTATTCGTCGGTAGTTGTACTTCTCGCACCCGAGTTCCCGCCCAAAGATCATGTCCAGTGCGACCTTGAAAACGTCTGGCGATTAACCCATCGGCTAAGATCATCAAACCGGATAAACCCGTGAGGATAATTAAATTGGGAAAAGCACCCGTGACTCGCCAAATAATATAAGCAATTCCCACTGGAATTCCCCAACGCCCCACACTTTCGCGATAGAAAGCACGCAGCAAGCCAGGAGGGGCGACAGAGTTAGTCTGAATCACTTGTACCGCAAACCAACGTTTGGGCAGAGTTTGTCCTCGTGTCGCCAATAGATAAACCTGCCATCCTCCGACTAATGTTGGAGTCAACAACGCCCCCCACCAGAACAGATTGGTTAAAGGATTCACTTGGGGGTTGCGATCGCGAACAGGTAAACCTAGCGTTGCACCGATCACTTGGCCTGTAGTTCGGAGAACGGGACTGAGAGGAACGTCTGAAGTGCGGTTACACAAGGCACCAATACCATAGGGAACGGCTCCACTGGCGACGACTAATGAAACTTCTACAGCCCAAGCCCCGCACCTACGAACCCACAGGGGAAGCTGTCGGACTTGAATTTGCCAAGACGGATTGGATGGACTGACATCTCTGCTTGCTGTTGGGCTGGTCATAGTTGGGTTGTTGATTTCAAACGGATCTCGCAATCTCTATTTCGAGAATTTGGATGATTTAAAGATTTGGTATCCTATGTACACGATTACACCGACAACTGCAAGACTAATCGCCAAAGAAATTAATTCAGCCAGGGTTCGCAGTAGGGTTAACCCCATCGCCAAACCAACGACAACAATGGCGGCTTGTCCGAGTTTGGGGAGTTCTTTAAACCAGACCAGAAACTGATTATAGAAGGTTTTGACCGTTGAGATGAAATCAGACGGAGATGATTTTTGACTCACGGGTTGAGGTTGCTTGAGTTCGGCTTCTAGCTCCTCTAATCTGCGCTTTACGTGATTATCGTCTTGTGGGTAATTCATAGGATTGTGCTTGATTTAGTTTTAGAGTTCAAGTTCAAAGTGTAAATTTTGGATGGACGGACAAGCTAAATTGGGATCAGTAACGAATGATCTCAGTGGGTTACAGTGATCAGGGGTTCACTTGAAAATTTTAGGAGATTTAAGCACAGACTGTTGAAACAGAAAGTTAAAAAAATCGCTCTTTTTAACCTTTGTCATACCTGACGCGCACAAACTTACCTGCTGAACATTCCTACTGCTTGTATTTTACTAAAGGCGTTGTTGCTATTGAGAGGAGAAGACATGAAGTTACGTTATTTTGCCATTGTCGCACTGACTGTCGCTGTTAATCTCGGATCTACTCATCTCGCCCTTGCAGATCAACAAAGCCTTTCTCCGGGGGCTAATATCACGGCGACGGGAACTTCCGGTGGAGAAAGCAATAGCGGAGATTGTGGTTTTGTAGCGGCCTCTCCCAATCATATCATTGATATTGCTGAAGATTTGCCCTATGTTGCCATCAAGGTACAAACGGACGGAGCGCCGACGTTGTTGATCGAAGGGCCGGCTGGACGCTATTGTGTATTACCAGAAGGAGGAGGTGGAAATTTACTGTTTTCGGGGTATGCTCCTTCTGGGACTTATAACATTTATATTGGCGATCGCGAACAGGGTGAACATCCCTATAATTTATCTATTTTAGGTCGAGCCAACTAACTCTAGAAACACCAAGTCAATTCTACATCTGGGTACGTTTTCTGATGGGCTTCATTCATATTTTTTATCAAGAATACAGAGAAGTCATCAAGTTTTAGGGGGTGAGAATGACTTGAGGTTTAAACTTTCAAACTGATCATCGCCACAGGTTAACCTGATCTTGAGAAAATTGTGTGGAATCAAACCTATTGTATCCGGCTAATTTTAGGATTGAGTCTTTAACACTCGGCTAGCATTTAAAATCGCTAATAACGCCACACCCACATCCGCAAAAACTGCCTCCCATAATGTCGCTATTCCGACTATCCCTAATAGAATAAATACCCCTTTCACCCCCAACGCAAATAAAATATTCTGCCAAACAATTTTGTGGGTTTTTTTGCCAATTTTGATCGCTTCTGCCACTTTAGAAGGTGCATCGGTCATAATCACAATATCAGCTATTTCTATGGCTGCATCTGAACCCAATCCGCCCATTGCTATGCCTACATCTGCCCTCGCAATTACCGGAGCATCATTAATTCCATCCCCCACAAAAGCAACTTTATTCTGGTTTTTTGTTTGATGAAGAATTTGTTCAAAAGCGTCTACTTTGTCTTCAGGTAAAAGTTCGGCTAAATAGCGATCTAAACCTAATTTTTCAGCCACAGCCTGAGCAACTGTTTTATTATCTCCCGTGAGCATTATTGTTTGTTCAATGCCTATTTGTTTGAGGTTGAAAATTGCCTGGGCTGCGTCTTCTTTGAGTTGGTCGGCAATCACGATATAACCCGCATACTGACCATCAACAGCGAGATGAACCACTGTTCCACCGACATCACAAGTATGATGGTTAATATTTTCTCGATGCAAAAGGCGATCATTTCCGGCTAAGATAACCTGATTTTTAACTTTTGCTTTAATTCCATGACCTGCTATTTCTTCATAGTCGCTAACTATTTTATCATCTATCTGTTGACCATAGGCTTCTCGAATTGATTGGGCAATTGGATGATTAGAATGAGATTCGGTATGAGCGGCTAACATGAGTAATTCCGTTTCAGTGAAGCTGTTTTTAGGAACAATTTCACTGACTTTAAACACACCTTGAGTCAGTGTTCCTGTTTTATCAAAGACAACTGTTTTGACCGCAGTTAATGTATCTAAAAAAGTCGCCCCTTTAACCAAAATCCCATTTTTAGCAGCCCCTCCAATTCCCCCAAAATAACCGAGAGGAATACTAATCACTAACCCACAAGGACAAGAAATTACCAATAAAACTAAAGCCCGATAAACCCATTGTTCAGAGGTTGCACCGGGAATAAATAGAGGCGGTAATAGGGCAACAGCAAGAGAAAGAAATACAACAACAGGAGTGTAATATTGAGCAAATTTAGTAATAAATTTCTCGGTTTTAGCTTTTTTGCTGCTAGCATTTTCAACTAAATTGAGAATTTTAGCAATGGAAGATTCACCAAAGTTTTTACTCACTTTTAGGGTTAAAACTCCGGTTGTATTGATCATTCCGGCTAAGACTGTTTCTCCAACTTTAACCTTTCTGGGTACGGGTTCTCCGGTTAAAGCTGAGGTATTAACTTGAGAATTTCCTTCTAAAATTTCTCCATCTAAAGGAATTTTTTCACCCGGTTTAACAAGAATAATATCCCCAACGTTAACGGTTTCTGGAGACACTTGTTGAATAGAATCATTAACTTTTAAATTTGCGGTATCTGGACGAATTTCTAATAGAGATTGAATAGAACGACGAGAACGACTAACCGCTAAGTCTTGAAATAATTCTCCGACTTGATAAAATAGCATGACACCCACAGCTTCGGGGAGTTCGTGAATGGCAATTGCACCCAATGTTGTAATTGTCATCAGGAAGTTTTCATCAAATATTCGACCTTTTAAAATGTTTCTTCCGGCATTACTAAGAACAGTCCAACCACTCAAAAGATAAGCGGGAATAAAAACAAGATATTCACCAATAGAGTAAGGTGTGGCATGAAGTTGTTCTTGAAAAATTAACCCGATTCCTAAGAGAAATACAACACCTAGAATGGGTAAAAGTTCTGTTTTGAGGTCAAACGTTGCGGAATGACTATGGTTGTGTTCGTGACTATGACTGTGATTATGATGACCACTACAGCAGCCGTGAGATTTGGACTGAGTATTCATTGACACTTTTCCTAGAGGTTAAATACATGAACAGTCTTTCATAAGTATTAGCAAAAAAAAGTATTTTCGACAACTATCCTCAAAGATAAAAACTTATTGTTTGATAATTGTAATCATTGTCTTAAAACAAACTAAAGTTGACCGAAAAACAGTGAATCAATTAATTTAACTCTAATCTGGAAGTGTTGGAGATTGACCCATCAGGGGAGACTTGGGGACAAACCCCAATCTTTAAATTCTGTGAAATCAGCCCGGTTTAGGGATTTCATAGTAGAATAAACAGCAACTCATTTATCTGAAATCTTGCGAGAAGACCCCCGCCATAATTAACACGTTGGCGACGGGATGAATCGCGACTAAAAATGATACAATAGAAGTGGTCTTTGACCCACCGACCGACTCGGAACATACAGGCTATACACAACAGAAGTAGGTTTCAAGCCTTGCCGAAGAAAGAGCGGAGATCGGGAAGAAAGCAAGATCACTGGTCTCAAAAAACAAAGCCCAAATCTGCTTTCCTACTTGAATTTTTGAACCCTCGGGAGGAGGGGGATAGCCTGGGTGGTAGATTGTTATACCACGGGAGTAAGTGCGATGCAAACGCATTCTTCAAAACCTCCGGAGACGATGTAAGACCAAAGCTGGAACCTATTTCTGGTAGAGGCAATTGTCAATGAAACAGGAAGCCTACGCCATAAGCGTGCATCGTTGGCGATAGGTACTTCACAATTTTGATCAACCGAGTTAAACGAGCGAGAGGGGGAGTGCAGAGTGATGCCTCAAGAAACAAAAACGATGAATCAGACCATGCCCGCACTGTCAGACGAACAACTTCTCAAAGATCCAGCATCCGTCGAGATCTATGCCGATAAGCTGATGGACGATATCTTTGAGGATGTCGAACGAGTGATCGACGGTGGCGCGAAACTGCCGAAAGATCCGGTAGAACCGGAGTTCATCTCCCTCAAATCAATCAAAGTTCCTCAAATTATTCTGCCGCCCCTGGTACGTCGGGATGGGGAAGATGGGGCGATTGATACTGATGTCAAACTGCGGGACGCCAGTGCAGGAAAAGACCAATCTTTTGATCGGATTTTACTGGGAACCGCTTTTGCATCTTTGCTCGTAACGTTATCGCTATGGGTGGCAACTCGCGGCGGCTTTAGTCGTTTATTCGCGGCGGCGCCGGTGGCAGTTCCAGCAGACAAACCGTTAACCGCCAAAACCCAAGCCGATATAAAATTTGGGAACTATATTGAACGCTCTCTCGCCACGATAGAACAAGACATCCCCCAAACCATTCCTCTGTTACCGCCCTTTCCCGGTACGCCTCCGGTTGAGAACTTACAGTCTATTCCGGTTCCCAGCACAGTTCCCAATCCCAACACCAGTCCTTTGGGGGCTGAAACCAACAACTTGATCGCCGCAATTAACCGAATGGCTGACTCCATTCAAGACGCTTCTGATCGCACGGCGAGACTATCAAACCAGGTGATGCAGACGTTACAACAACAAGCCCAACAGCAAGCCCAACAGCAAGCCCAACCCCAAGCCCAAATCCCCACTCCCACTCCAGGCGGACAAACTTCGGGGACAGTTTCTACACCCGCGACTCAAACGGCTCAAACCCAAGAAACCGAAACCCAACCCGAACCCCAAGCAACTCAACAAGCTGCACCGGAACCTCAACCGGAACCTCAACGACAACCAGCAACGGCTTCTGTGTCTATCCCCACTCCAGCAACAGCCCCCGCAACAGCCCCTGCATCTGAACCTGCATCTGAACCTGCACCTGCGGCAGAACAACAACCCAGTGAAGCTGCTGCCGCAACCACAAACCCAACTCAGGGATCAATTCATACATTAGTGGGAATTCTGGAACTGGGCGATCGCTCGGCAGCTTTGTTTGAAGTCAATGGCGTCGCCCGTCGGGTGTATGTCGGAGAAAGTATTGCCGCCAGTGGGTGGACGTTGGTAGAAGTCGTTAACCAAGAAGCGGTAATTCGTCGCAATGGGGAAGTTCTCACCATCTACGTCGGACAGCAGTTTTAACGCTGCTTCACTATCGAATACAATAAACAATTAAGGGTTATACTATTGATCCCCCCTGCCCCCCTTTGAAAGGGGGGTGGCGAAGCCGGGGGGATCGACGGGGGGTTAGAAACAGCTTTGTTGGGTTGAGGAACGAAACCCAACATTAGCGCTATATTTAAAAGTAGAAATTTGAATTAAAGTTATGGGTTTATTTGATGATTTTAGTCGCTTTTTAGAAACAAGATTAGAGGAATTTTTACGGGCAAATCCTCATCTAGAATTGCAAGCTTTAGAAGAACAACTTCGTGAACAACAAGAAGATACATTGCGTTTAATTGCCGATCTCCAACGTCAGGAAAAAAGTTTACAAGACGAAATTCTTAAAATAGCTCAAGACATTCAACGTTGGCATGAACGAGTAGCCAAAGCCGAAGCCGCCAAACGAGAAGATCTCGCCCAAGCCGCCCGAGAACGAGAAGCAGTATTATTGCGTCAGGGAAATCAACGATGGGGACAAATGCAAGGCACCAAACAACGCATCGAACAATCTAAAGAACTTTATCAGCAAATTAAACAGCGTCGTCAGGAAGTCAGTACCAAAGCCGCAGAAGCCGTTAAAGCCCGCACCCAAACCAAAACCACTCAACAGCAACAACAGTGGGAAACAAAAGCCTGGAATCAGACTCCTAATTATAACAGTTTTAGTGCCGCAGCAGACCCGTTAGAACAAGAATTTAAACGTTGGGAAACCGAAGACGAATTAGAACAATTAAAACGCAACATGAAACAATAAAAGAGGGATATTTCAGACAATGACCGAAAAAATTGGGATACAAGCCCCGTCCTTTAGGACGGCTTTATGTTAAACTTTCTTTTGTGGAAAGGGTAATCAACCACACTAAAAACCCAGTCACCGAAAGGCAACGCACCTTGACGCACTGAAGTTATGGGGTTCCGTACAGGAAAGCTTGTACGCTTATTAGCGCGCAACGCAACAAGTACAGAGAAACCAAGATTTTAGGTTTTGAACTGTAGGGTAGGGCATACCCAAACAGGTTTCTGAAATGGAGCAAAACGCTTGGGGAGAATTCATCTCTGGTGCAGATAGGGCAGCCTATCTGTATTAAATGGACTCGCTGAACCAAGAATCCCCGCCGTTTACGGCGTGGGAGTGTCAAAGAAGAGAGATAGTTACCTCTCTCCCCTATCAATTGAGCTTAATCTCTAAACCCTAACGAAATTACCCGTTCTTTTTTTGGATGAAAATTCCCACTCAACTTAAACAGTCATAAAATCGCTAGAAGTTAAAGTGGTTGTATCGACACCCACCAACGTCGCTAACACTTCCGAAGTCGAAGTTAGGATGATGTTATTACCAGAGAAGCTCAAATCACTGAAACTCAAGCCACCTGCTAACCCAATATCATCAGGATTCGCAAAATCAGTAATCGTATCAGTCCCGTTACCCGCAGCCAAGACAAAAACATCCGGTCCGTTACCACCCGTTAACAGGTCGTTACCGAGGCCTCCATCGAGGATATCTGGGCCGTTGCTATCGTTACCGTTACCCCCGAGGGTATCATCACCATCACTGCCATAGAGTTCGTCTGCACCATTCCCACCAGACATTAAATCATTACCAGCAGTGCCAGTCAGAGTATCTTTGCCATTGCCACCAAAGAAGTTATTGCCCACTGCTACTGTCACACTACCAATATCTGTGGCGATGCCGTCAGAAACGGTGTAATCAAAAGTGGCATTACCACTAAAGCCTGTGGCAGGAGTAAAGACCACATCACCATTAGTATTGAGAGCAACAGCACCGTTAATGGGGTTGCTCACAGCAGTCACCGTGAGGATATCTCCATCTGCATCAGTGTCATTGGCGAGTAAGTCAGCAGCAGGTATGGTCTGAGCTGTATTCTTAGCTGCACTGGCGGTGTCATCCACTGCTACAGGAGGGGTATTATCGGTAACGCCATCAATAGTAACCGTAACAGTTGCCGTATCTGTGCCACCATTGCCATCATCAGTGGTGTAGGTAAAGCTGTCAGTATCTGTGTCACCATCATTGAGGACTTCAAATTGACCGTTGGGGTCGTAATTGTAGGAACCATCGGCATTGAGAGTTAATAATGCACCAGAACCCAGAGTAACTTGAGTACCGACATCCGCAGCTTGACCATTAACTTCAGTCACAGTTAAGGTGTCATTTTCAGCGTCATTATCGTTGGTGAGGATGTTGCCTGTGGTAGCAGTGTCTTCATCAGTAGTTACACTGTCATCAACTGCAACAGGAGCATCATTAACAGCAGTAACGGAGAAAGTCTGAGTTTGTCCAGTTAAGGTATCTGTTCCATCAGTAACATCGTAGTCAAGATTAACTGCACCATTGAAGTCAGCATCAGGGGTGAAGGTATAAGTTCCATCGCCGTTATCAACTAAAGTGCCGTTATCAGCAGTCAAGTTAGCAACAGACAGGGTATCACCATCTACATCACTGAAACCTGTTAACAAGTCAGCAGCAGTAATAGTAATAGCAGTATCTTCAGCAGTATCGCCTAAAGTTGCAGTAGGTGAACCAACAGGAGCATCGTTAACAGCAGTCACAGAGAAAGTCTGAGTTTGTCCAGTTAAGGAAGCTGTTCCATCAGTGACATCGTAGTCAAGATTAACTGCACCATTAAAGTCAGCATCAGGAGTGAAGGTATAAGTTCCATCACCGTTATCTACTAAAGTGCCGTTATCAGCAGTCAAGTTAACAACAGACAGGGTATCACCATCTACATCGCTGAAACCTGTTAACAAGTCAGCAGCAGTAATGATAATAGCTGTATCTTCAGCAGTGTTGCTTAAAGTTGCAGTGGGTGAACCAACAGGAGCGGTATTATCGGTAACACCATCAATAGTAACGGTGGCGGTAGCGCTACTGCTATCCGTTCCATCGGTAACAGTATAGGTGAAACTATCGGTATCTGTTTCCCCATCGTTGAGAGATTCAAATTGACCGTTGGGATCGTAGTCGAACGTGCCGTCAGCATTAACCGTTAACAAGGCGCCCGAAGCCAGTGTAACTTGAGTACCGACATCCGCAGTATTGCCGTTAATTTCTGTGACGATTAAGGGGTCGCCATCGCTGTCGGAGTCGTTGACCAGAACGTTTCCAGAGGTGGCTGTATCTTCGTCTGCACTCACACTGTCATCAACTGCAACCGGGGGAGTATTTGTGGGTGTACTGAAACCAAATACCACATAGCTTTCTCCTGCAAAACTCTGGCCATTGGGGTCGGCACCGTATGCCCCTATAATCAGATCATCAAAGCCATCGCCGTTGACATCCCCCGCACTGCTGACTGAGCCGCCTGAACGGTCACTGCCATCAATGCCATTAATCACAAAACCGTTGCTGCCATCGAGTGTGGATAACTCTAAACTAGGGCTAAACCCACCGCTACTACCAAACACCACATAGCTTTCTCCGGCGTTGCTATTGCCATTGGGGTCGGCACTGGAAGCCCCAATAATCAGATCATCAAAGCCATCGCCGTTGACATCCCCCGCACTGCTGACTGAGAGGCCTGAACGGTCATAGCTATCAATGCCATTAATCACAAAGCCGTTGCTGCCATCGAGGCTTGATAACTCTAAACTGGAGCTAAACCCACTGTCGCTACCAAACACCACATAGCTTTCTCCGGCGTTGCTATTGCCATTGGAGTCGGCATTTCTTGACCCAATAATCAGATCATCAAAGCCATCGCCGTTGACATCCCCCGCACTGCTGACTGAGAAGCCTGATTGGTCATCGGCATCAATGCCATTAATCACAAAACCGTTGCTGCCATTGAGGCTTGATAGCTCTAAAGGGCTAAACCCACTGTCGCTACCAAACACCACATAGCTTTCTCCTGCACTGCTATTGCCATTGGGGTCGGCACCGTTTGCCCCAATAATCAGATCATCAAAGCCATCGCCGTTGACATCCCCCGCACTGCTGACCCAGCGGCCTGAATTGTCAAACTCATCAATGCCATTAATCACAAAGCCGTTGCTGCCATCGAGTGTGGATAGCTCTAAACTGGAGCTAAACCCACTGTCGCTACCAAACACCACATAGCTTTCTCCGGCAAAACTATTGCCATTGGGGTCGGCATAGGATGCCCCAATAATCAGATCATCAAAGCCATCGCCGTTGACATCCCCCGCACTGCTGACACTTCGGCCTGAATAGTCAAACTCATCAATGCCATTAATCACAAAGCCGTTACTGCCATTGAGACCCGAGAGGTCTAAACTGGAGCTAAACCCACCGCTACTACCAAACACCACATAGCTTTCTCCGACATAACGATTGCCATTGAGGGAGGCCTCAGATGCCCCAATAATCACATCATCAAAGCCATCGCCGTTGACATCCCCCGCACTGCTGACTGAGCCGCCTGAAAGGTCATCGGCATCAATGCCATTAATCACAAAACCGTTGCTGCCATTGAGGCTTGATAGCTCTAAACTGGGGCTAAAGCCAACGCTGCTACCAAACACCACATAGCTTTCTCCGGCGCGGCTATTGCCATTGGGGTCGGCACTGGATGACCCAATAATCACATCATCAAAGCCATCACCGTTGACATCCCCCGCACTGCTGACTGAGCCGCCTGAAAAGTCATAGATATCAATGCCATTAATCACAAAGCCGTTGCTACCATTGAGGTCGGATAAGTTGATTGAGCTTGTCATAATTGTATTAACCTTGTTAAGTTTTTTGCTGGAGACGTTTTACAGGAACGTCTCTTTTTTGGTCTGTTGGTCTTGAGGGTTTAAATCATTCCCTCACCTGTCTGGTGACGATTCCCTGATGCCTATCGACACCATGCGTCGGATTTCGTCGCTTTTGAGTCCGATTGCCATTGGTCGCCGCATTTCCGGGATGATGGCCACATCGTAGAGTTCTTCGATGATGCCTTCGATGCGTAAGCTGTGAACCACATCTCCGCTTCTGAGGTCGATAATTGCTAACCCACAGCGGGGTTCGGCTTGTTTTTGGTTTAATTTTTCGTCTAGGTTTAACCCCTGAAAGGTTTTGTTGTGTCTGGGTTTAGAGAGTCCCACGATAGCATAGTTACCGTTCATTGCCAGTCCTCGTCCGTAACCGGGACAAAAGGCAACGGGTTCAAAGGTTCCGGTTTTTAGGTCAACGGTGCCAAATTCTCCGGTTCCTGAGTTGAGTAACCACAATTTGTCTTGATGCCATCGGGGGGAATGGGGCATACTTAACCCACTGACAATAATTTCGTTATTGTCAATGTCCATCACGCATCCGCCATTGTGTCGTTTGTCCCGCCAACCATCTGCCACATCGGACTGACTAACGCTAGTGACGTATTTGGGTTTTCCCTCGACCATCGCCAAACCGTTGAGATGACAACGATCTTCGGCAGCCAGTTTGGAAATAAACGGGGGTTGCCACAGGGGGACAAAGCTGTGGGTAAAACTGACGGTGGCTAGACAACTAAACAGAGTATTAATAAAGATGGGTTGATTGTTCTGTGACGTCACCGGAGAACTCGCAACCGCAACATCGTGGATATCCAAATCTCCGGTAATGTAGCTCATTTGCGGCACGTACAACCCATCGTAGCCATCATAGACTTGTCCCGGTTCGAGGCTATTTTCAAACCGCCACAGTTGATAGAGGCTACTCATATAGAGACTGTTTCCGTTCACGCACAGCCCCATACAGCGTTCAAAGGTGCGTTGGAAAACGGAAAACTGCCCAGTGGTTGGGTTTAAGCCGATGAAAAAGATTTTTCCCGCTTGATAGGTGGTGAAGACGAGACTAAGATGTTGTTCAGCTAACCAAGGGGTAAATTGACGCGATGCAGTGATTTCAAAGGCTGGCGTAGCCGTTGGACTAGGAACATTCATAGATGCTAAAAAAGGTAAGTTTCTGAGGTTTAATCAGAATATTCTTGTAGCAGTAAAGCTGCTTATTTCCCCCTGTTTGATTTTTGACGTACAAAATACTATACATCAATAAAAATTTATATTAACAGCCTGAAATTAAGTTATACAATAACCCCATCGTATTTGTACTGAGTCTTTACAAAGCCTTTACAATTCCAGTGGTTCAAGTTTATATTAGGGGTAATTTTTTAAAAAAGTTGGTGTTTGTAGAGTGAGTTATTGACAGGAAAATCAAAACCGTGTCTTCTTTCAGCTATAGTTCTATGCAAATTGGTTAGGACATTTCTAAATTCTGAAACCCTCTCAGGCGTGTGCATTCCTTGGCGGCTTACAAAGCCGCAGGGTCACACCGCTTTCATAGTCTGCTGTTCCCTGTTCCCTAAGATTGCAAACTAAGTCTCGCCGGAAACCGCGCCCGCCGCAAGGCAAGCGCTGTTCCCTGTTCCCGATTCAAGTAGCGCTATAACCAAGGGGTAAATTGACGCGATGCAGTGATTTCAAACGCTGGCGTAGCCGTTGGGCTAGGAACATTCATAGATGCTAAAAAAAGTAAGTTTCTGAGGTTTAATTAGATTTTTCTTAATGTTGAAACGTCACATTATCGAAAATAAAAAGGGATATTTCAGACAATGACAGAAGAGAGATCATTAACTCTCTCCCCTGTCAATTGAGCTTAATCTCTAAACTCTCACGAAATGACCCTGCCTACTTAAAGGGGAATGAAAATTCCCACTCAACTTAAACAGTCATAAAATCGCTAGAAGTTAAAGTGGTTGTATCGACACCCACTAACGTCGCTAACACTTCCGAAGTCGAAGTTAGGATGATGTTATTACCAGAGAAGCTCAAATCACTGAAACTCAAGCCACCTGCTAACCCAATATCATCAGGATTTTCAAAATCAGTAATCGTATCGGTACCGTTACCCGCAGCCAAGACAAAAACATCCGGTCCGTTACCACCCGTTAACAGGTCGTTACCGAGGCCTCCATCGAGGAGATCTCGGCCATTGGTATCGTTACCATTACCACCGAGGGTATCATCACCCGCACCGCCATAGAGTTCATCTGAACCATTACCACCAGACATAAAATCATTACCCGCAGTGCCAGTCAGAGTATCTTTGCCATTGCCTCCAAAGAAGTTATTACCCACTGCTACAGTCACACTACCAATATCTGTGGCGATGCCGTCAGAAACGGTGTAATCAAAAGTGGCATTACCACTAAAGCCTGTAACAGGAGTAAAGACCACATCTCCGTTCCCATTAAGAGTAACAGCACCGTTAATGGGGTTGCTTACAGCAGTCACCGTGAGGATGTCACCATCAACATCGGTGTCATTGGCGAGTAAGTCAGCAGCAGGTATGGTCTGAGCTGTATTCTTAGCTGCACTGGCGGTGTCATCCTCTGCTTCTGGAGGGGTATTATCGGTAACGCCATCAATAGTAACATTAACAGTTGCCGTATCTGTACCACCATTGCCATCAGCAGTGGTGTAGGTAAAGCTGTCAGTATCGGTCTCCCCATCATTGAGGGCTTCAAATTGACCGTTGGGGTCGTAATTGTAGGAACCATCAGCATTGAGAGTTAATAATGCACCAGAACCCAGAGTAACTTGAGTACCGACATCCGCAGCTTGACCATTAACTTCAGTCACAGTTAAGGTGTCATTTTCAGCGTCATTATCGTTGGTGAGGATGTTGCCTGTGGTAGCAGTGTCTTCATCAGTAGTTACACTGTCATCAACTGCAACAGGAGCATCATTAACAGCAGTAACGGAGAAAGTCTGAGTTTGTCCGGTTAAGGTATCTGTTCCATCAGTAACATCGTAGTCAAGATTAACTGCACCATTAAAGTCAGCATCAGGAGTGAAGGTATAAGTTCCATCACCGTTATCTACTAAAGTGCCGTTATCAGCAGTCAAGTTAGCAACAGACAGGGTATCACCATCTACATCGCTGAAACCTGTTAATAAGTCAGCAGCAGTAATAGTAATAGCAGTATCTTCAGCAGTATCGCCTAAAGTTGCAGTAGGTGAACCAACAGGAGCATCATTAACAGCAGTCACAGAGAAAGTCTGAGTTTGTCCGGTTAAGGAAGCTGTTCCATCAGTAACATCGTAGGCAAGATTAACTGCACCATTAAAGTCAGCATCAGGAGTGAAGGTGTAAGTTCCATCGCCGTTATCTACTAAAGTGCCGTTATCAGCAGTCAAGTTAACAACAGACAGGGTATCACCATCTACATCGCTGAAACCTGTTAATAAGTCAGCAGCAGTAATGATAATAGCTGTATCTTCAGCAGTGTTGCTTAAAGTTGCAGTAGGTGAACCTGTGGGAGCGGTATTATCGTTTACGCCATCAATAGTAACCGTAACAGTTGCGGTATCTGTACCACCATTGCCATCAGAAATGGTGTAGGCAAAGGTATCAGTCGCTGTTTCCCCATCATTGAGAGATTCAAATTGACCGTTGGGGTCGTAGCTGAAGGTTCCATCACCGTTATTGGTTACAGTACCGAGAGTGCCAGTGGTGTCTATGCTATCAACTGTGAGAGTATCCCCATCTGCGTCGGTGTCGTTATTGAGAACATTGCCAGTGGTGAAACTTGTGTCTTCATCAGTGGTGAAAGCGGGGTCTGCGGTGACAACGGTATCATTCTCAAAATAATTGAGATTGCCGTAACGTTCCCCAACAAGAGCATCAAGGTCTCCATCTCCATCCACATCAGCAAAGGTGGGAGTGCTAATAGAACCCACATCAATGCCATCAAAGGGGTTGTTGGTTCCTGTTTGTTCTACATAACTAGGAGCCGTGGTACTGCCTGTATTCTCAAAATAATTGAGATTGCCGTTAAATTCCCCAACAAGAGCATCAAGGTCTCCATCTCCATCCACATCAGCGAAGGTGGGAGAGCTAAAAGAACCCACATCAATGCCATCAAAGGGGTTGTTGGTTCCTGTTTGTTCTACATAAATAGGAGCCGTGGTAGTGCCTGTATTCTCAAAATAATTGAGATTGCCGAAACGATCGCCAACAAGAGCATCAAGGTCTCCATCTCCATCCACATCAGCAAAGGTGGGAGAGATAAAAGAACCCACAGCAATGCCATCAAAGGGGTTGTTGGTTCCTGTTTGTTGTACATAAATAGGAGCCGTGGTACTGCCTGTATTCTTAAAATATTGGAGATTGCCGAAACGATCCCCAACAACAGCATCAAGGTCTCCATCTCCATCCACATCAGCCAAGGTGGGAGTTTTACGAGAACCCACAATGCCATCAAAGGGGTTGTTGGTTCCTGTTTGTTGTACATAAATAGGAGCCGTGGTACTGCCTGTATTCTTAAAATAATTGAGATTGCCGAAAGCTCCCCCAACAACAGCATCAAGGTCTCCATCTCCATCCACATCAGCAAAGGTGGGACTACTAGAATAACCCACATCAATGCCATTGAAGGGGTTGTTGGTTCCAGTTTGTTCGTTAAAGTTGGTTTCGCTCAGGAATCCATCATCAACGGCAACGGGCGCAGTATTAACAACAACAGGAGCATTCTCAAAGAACAGGGTATTGCCATTACTATTACCGACAAAAGCATCTAAGTCCCCATCCCCATCTATATCGGTAAAGGTGGGGGCAGCAAAATCCCCCACATCCGTCAGTCCGAAGGGGTTGGTGGCTTCTTGGGTAAAGGTGGGAGCAGTATCAGTTCCCGTGTTGCGGTAGAACAGGGTATTACCATTTTTTCCACCGACAAAAGCATCCAAGTCCCCATCATTATCAATATCGGCAAAGGTGGGTTTAACAAACGACCCCACATCTGTCAGTCCGAAGGGGTTGGTGGCTTCTTGGGTAAAGGTGGGTGCAGCCGCAGTTCCGGTGTTGCGGAAAAACAGGGTATTGCCATTACGTTCACTGACAAAAGCATCCAAGTCCCCATCCCCATCAATATCGGCAAAGGTGGGTGCAGCAAACGAACCCGCATTCGTCAGTCCGAAGGGGTTGGTGGCTTCTAGGGTAAAGGTGGGTGCAGTCGCAGTTCCCGTTTTGCGGAAAAACAGGGTATTGCCAGTGGTATTACCGACAAAAGCATCCAAGTCCCCATCATTATCAATATCGGCAAAAGTGGGGACAGCAGAAAAACCCACATCAGTCAGTCCGAAGGGGTTGGTGGCTTCTAGGGTAAAGGTGGGTGCAGCTGCAGTTCCGGTGTTGCGGAAGAACAGGGTATTGCCAGCACTATTCCCGATAAAAGCATCCAAGTCCCCATCATTATCAATATCGGCAAAGGTGGGTGTAACATTATTCCCCACCTTCGTCAGTCCGAAGGGGTTGGTAACTGGGGCGATGAAATTGGGATCATTGCTTTCTGATGGTGGCATAATCAATTAATTCCTCTAATTTGATAAAGTTTCAGTGTTTTCAAGTTTTAAATGACAGAGTGACTAACCACCCAATTCAATACTGCTCGGTTAACGAACATTGGAGATCCCCCTTAGTCCCCCTTAAAAAGGGGGAAATAGAGCCATTCTTAGTCCCCCTTAAAAAGTGGGAAATAGAGCCATTCTTAGCCCCCCTTTTTAAGGGGGGTTGGGGGGATTGCCTACGGCACGCTACGCGAACAAAACTTTAACTAAGCAGTATTGGAACCCAATTGCTTAAAAGCAATATAAGAATGAGTCACTTCCATCAGATAGGGTTCTAAATGTTTATGTACAAACTCCAGCATCGCCGGATTTTCCTGTTGCACTGCGAACAAACAGTAAGGAACTGTACTGTCCACTTGACGCAGGATAGACTGGGATAACAAAGAAATCCCCCGTCCTAACCGTTGAAACCGTTTGTCCACAAACATCGTCGAATAACGAATCGCATCACTAGCGACTCGGTGAGTTACCATCCAACCCACTAATTGAGTCTCATAGCGCAACCCCAAGCTGTTCAAGGGTTCAGCCGGAGTCTTGCTAAAGGGACTCAAGGAGGTTGGATAGTCCAAATTTTCAAGCTGTTTTTGGTCTGCATCTGTTAATTCACTCCAAGGAAAAACGGTAAATTTGTTCGGTAGGGGATACTTCGTTAACCAAGGTGCTTGAGATACTTTCTCGGTGGTGGTTTTCCCCAATAAAAAGTTGACTTGTGTCTGCCAGTTTTGACGTTTCAATAAAGGTTCTAAGGCTAAATTTGTGATGTCAGTAGATTTATAAACCAGCTTCATTTGCCCACAACCTAAAGCGGTTAAACCCATTTCCAGAGTTTTGATTAAACCTGTGCCAATTCCCTGATGGCGATAATCTGGTAAAACAAACAGAGAAAACACTTCAACTTCTGGTTGTGTCTGGGGTTGGGTTGAAAATATCTCCGCCAACACTAACCCCACTTTTTCCCCTGCTAATTCGGCAAGTATCCCCACTAACTGCCCTTTCGGTTGTTGACGACTCCACCGCTTTTGAATTTTTGGAAAACTCAAATGGTTGTAAGACAAAGACTGTTCAACGGTTAAATTCTGGAGAGCTTGATATCGAACAGTAGGTTGATCTGAAACCAACATCTCACCATTAGGCGGTTTTATCCATTTATTCCTCTGGCGGAACTCTCCGTTAATTTGAGGGGGTTGCCACTTTAGCTTTTGCAGTAAGGGTTCTAAAGCCAGGCGGGTCATCGTGCTACTTTCATAAGTCAGGGTTAACTGTTGACACCCCTGTACTCTTAATTCTTTTTCCAGATGAATCAGTAATTTTGACCCTATTCCCTGGCGGCGACATTCGGGTAATACTAACATTGAAATAATGTCAGCCGTTTCTACACTCACCCGTTCGGCAATCACAAACCCTACTATTGACCCTTCCACCGCAGCAGAAATTCCCAATAATTCACCTTTGGGGGGTTGGGTCTCCCAGCGTTGTTGCAAACTGGGATAAGTCAGTGCATCGTAAGTTAAAGCATTACTGGTATTGAGGTGATAAACTCGCTGATATTTGACCGAAAGTTTTTCCCGTTCCCCTTGCACTTGTTGAGGTAATCCGGCAATGGGGGCCGATTTACCGATACTCGGACGTTTAACTGTCGGTTTTGTGGTAATAATTCCCTTACTTTCAGGAAATGTCACCAGTCGTTGAATTTCATCTCCCTGTAAACCCAAAGCTTCCGGTTGCCGAACCCCAGGCAAAATTACAATATCGAACAGTTCCTCAACAGTTGAGCCAATGTGTAGCCAGTGAACGACTTTCCCATTATTTAAGTCAATCACCATTAAGCCACAGTGAGCCGTATTTCCCTCAGCCTTGAGGCGTTTTTCTAGGGCTAATCCGGTAAAACTATTGGAACGCAGTTTGGACAACCCCACCACAGCCAAGTCTCCCCAAAATGCTAACCCCCGCACAAATCCCGGACAGAAGGTAATGGGTACAAATTTACCGCCCTCAAGATATCCCAGTTCTCCGGTTCCCGAATTCAGCAACCACAGTTTCCCCTGATACCACCGAGGAGAATGGGGCATCGATAAACCTGTAGTGATAATTTCGTTGTTCTGCACATCGATAACCACTCCCCCATCCGAGCGACAGTTACGCCAGCCCGCCGCCGTATCCGTTGCACTACAAGCCGTCATATAAGCTGGTTTGCCCTCCACCATAGCCAAACCGTTGAGGTGACACCTATCTTCAGGGACAAGTTTGCTAATAAAGGGCGGTTGCCACAGGGGAACAAAACTATAGTCTGGACTTAGGGTCGCCAAACAACTAAAATCGGTGTTGACAAAAATCAAGTTTTGTGAATCATCCAACACCAAATCATGGACATTCAAATCCCCTGTGATGTAGGAAGTCCGAGGGACATAGAGGCGATCGCATTCCCCATACTTTTCTCCTGCCTCCAAAAGGTTATCAAACTGCCAGAGTTGGTAACGGGTACTCATGTACAGGCGATCGCCCGTGGCATAAAGTCCCATCGGCTTGTCGAATAGCCGTTCGTGGAATTTGAGGCGTCCGTTGGTCTGACTGCTGATGAAAAAGAGGCGATTTGTTTGATAGGTCGTGAAAGCCAGACTCAAATTTTGTTTAGTCAACCAAACTGCCAAGTCAGGCGATGGCATGATTTCCAAGGCTGGCGTAGCCGTTGGGCTAGGAACATTCATAGATGCAAAAAAAAGTAAGTTTATAAGGTTTTATCAGAATATTCTTATAGCAGTAAAGCAGCTTATTTATCCCTGTTTGATTTTTGACGTACAAAATACTATACATCAAGTGGATTTTATATTAACAACTTGTCCTTAATTTGTACAATACCCCCATCGTATTTGCACTATATCTTTACAAAGCCTTTACAAATCCAGTGATTCAAGTTTATATTAGGGGAGTTTTTGTCAAAAAAGTTGGTGTTTTTAGAGTGAGTTTTTGACGGGAAAATCTAAACCGTGTCTTCTTTCAGCTATCGTTCTATGCAAATGTATGAAGACAGGTTTCGGTTACAGACCCATCTACCTCTGATCTGCCTATCCCTCCCCAGATAGAAAAGTTGAAGGAAAGGGGATGATTGCCGATACAATGTGGGCAGAAGTTCCTGCTGTAAAATTGGTATGAATATACGCACGGTTTCAACTCAGCCCTTTTCGGATCAAAAGCCTGGAACCTCTGGGCTACGCAAATCGGTTCCTGATTTTCAAAAACCCCATTATCTAGAAAACTTTATTCAATCTATCTTCGACACGCAAGAAAGCCTTGAGGGTCAAACGCTGGTCGTTGGGGGAGATGGTCGCTACTACAACCGTCAAGCCATTCAAATTATTCTGAAAATGGCTGCTGCAAACGGTGTTGGACAAGTGTTAGTCGGCTGTGGCGGTATCCTCTCAACTCCGGCTGCTTCTTGTATTATTCGTAAACATAACGCTTTGGGCGGGATTATTCTCTCAGCCAGTCACAACCCGGGTGGCCCTAATGGCGATTTTGGCGTTAAATTTAATACCAGCAATGGCGGGCCGGCACCGGAAAAAGTCACCGAGGCAATTTACGAACGCACCAAAGTTATTGACGCTTATAAATTACTAGAAGCAGCCGATATTAACCTAGAAACTCCAGGTAGTTTTAAACTGGGTAGCATGGCGGTTGAAGTCATGGATTCTGTGGTTCCTTACCGGGAATTAATGGAGTCTTTATTTGATTTTGAAAAAATTCGCCAACTGCTGACTTCTGGCAATTTTAGAATGTGTATGGACTCGCTCCATGCTGTTACTGGACCCTATGCAAAAGCCATTTTTGAGAAATATTTAGGTGCGCCAGAGGGAACAGTTCAAAACGGAGAACCTTTAGAAGATTTTGGCGGTGGTCATCCCGATCCAAACTTAGTTTATGCCCACGATTTAGTTGAAGTTTTGTTTGGTGAAAATGCACCAGATTTTGGGGCGGCTTCCGATGGCGATGGCGATCGCAATATGATTTTAGGTCGGAACTTTTTTGTCACTCCCAGTGATAGTATTGCGGTATTAACGGCTAATGCTCATTTAGTTCCGGGTTACAAAAACGGTTTAGCCGGGGTTGCCCGTTCAATGCCGACTTCTCAAGCTGTTGATCGCGTCGCGGCAAAATTAGGAATTGATTGTTATGAAACCCCTACAGGTTGGAAGTTTTTCGGCAATTTATTAGATGCGGGAAAAGCCACACTTTGCGGTGAGGAAAGTTTTGGAACGGGTTCAAATCATATCCGCGAAAAAGATGGTTTGTGGGCGGTTTTATTCTGGTTAAATATTCTCGCTGTGCGCGGAGAATCGGTTGAGGATATTGTTAAAGAACACTGGAAAACTTACGGCCAAAATTATTATTCTCGCCATGACTACGAAGAAGTCGAAACCGATCCAGCAAATAAATTAATGGAAGGTTTACGTTCTGGTTTGGGGGGAATGAAAGGTAAAAAGTTCGGGCGTTATGAAGTCGAATACGCCGACGATTTTAGTTATACCGATCCGATTGACAGTAGTGTAGCTAAAAAACAAGGAGTTCGGATTGGGTTTACTGATGGTTCTCGGATTATTTTCCGCCTGTCGGGAACCGGAACAAAAGGCGCAACATTACGGGTGTATTTAGAAAGTTATGAATCTGATGCGAGTAAACATGGTTTAGATCCCCAAGAAGCTTTAGGAGATTTAATTTCAATTGCCGATGAAATTGCTCAAATTAAGGCGATAACAGGCCGTAAAGAACCTACTGTTATTACCTAAGCTTTTGGTCAAATTTTTAGGGATTTAACCATCAGTTCCCCCTTTCTTTCTCCAAATAGGAGGTTAGGGGGAAAAACTAAAAATATTTGAATTTCTGTTGAGATGAGTTCATTCTCACTTTGAATTGCGATCAGGGTGTTAAAAGCAAGCAGATCATTACATCCAACACAATCTCTTTCCCTAAAATAACCCGAAACGTTTTTCAGCAATTCCTCAGCCTTGGGAACCTATTCTTGAAGATGATGACTCGTCACTCCTGCTTGACCCCAATCTTCCAGTCATCTCCCGAACCCGTCCAAAAAAGTTAACAATTCCCCTAAAAAACCTTCCTGTCAGCATTTCTTGAATTTCTACCCCATTGGCAAACCCTCACTGTGTCAAAAACTTATGCTATAATAAGATCCGAGTATAGTTTCGGTTGCAGTTTTTGTTTTCAGTGTTGACAGTTTTGTTCTGCTTCATTTTTTCCAAGCTTGCCTCCGAATATTCTATCTCTACAACGGTTTGATTGAAGGAGGTAACATATGTCTGTATATATTGGTAATCTTGCCTACGAGGTTACGGAAGATGACCTTAAGTCTGTGTTTACAGATTATGGTTCGGTTAAGCGCGTTCATATCCCCACCGATCGCGAAACAGGTCGCTCTCGCGGCTTTGCGTTTGTCGAAATGGATACAGATTCCGAAGAAACATCCGCTATTGAAGAACTCGATGGGGCGGAATGGATGGGACGCGATCTCAAAGTTAATAAAGCCAAACCTCGCGAAAATAGCGGTTCCTTTGGAGGAGGCGGTCGTCGCGGCGGTCGTTCCGGTGGCGGTTACTAAGACGGGCTACTGAGCTTATAAAGCTTTTATTTAGTATCCATCGTAGTCTAAAAAGGCAGGGTTTTACACCTGTCTTTTTTAAGTTTATCTTTTTTTATCTAATTTTCACGGTCAATTTATAAGTTGCATTTCCCCGAGTTCCCCCCACAATAATCTCATAACGACCCGTTGCAGGTAAAATCAAGCTAGACTGAGTTTCTTCTGAGTTAAGTATTTCTCCATTAGACGCCATCACTTCAAAAACGGCATTATTTTCTAACGAACTCAGATCAATTTCCATCTTTTGACCCTGTTTCGCATCGAGTAAATAAATATCTCGACTCCCTCGAATAACTGAATTTTCTACTGTCCCCGAACTCGCCCCTCTTGCAAATTGAATTCTAGACACCAAACAAGGAACTCTTTCATAAACCTCTCTCCCCGTATTGAGAAAATCATCCTCTAACTGCCAATTTTCTTGACTTTTTTGAGTATCGAGTTCAATTTTTGTGATAATATTTAGCTTTAATTCTTGATCTTGTTTTGTTCCTTGTAAAGTTTGAAAATAAGATGTATAGTATCCGACTTCTTCATTATGAATTGTCGCATTTACATGACCTGTAACTTGATTTCCTTTTTCGAGATAAATTCGAGCCACTGAAGATAGGGTTTCATTTTCTAAACTAAAACAATAGCCTGAAAGTTGATTATTACTTTGATTTTGAGCAATAGAAGTTGATCTTTGCAGGCGTTGTCTAGAGGTAGATTGAGCAAAACTGAGCGCAGAACCCACACTCAACAGCACTAGAACTAAAACCAGTAATTTAAGCGATTTCATCGTTATTCACTTGTTTATTTAAAGTCTTCTTTAGACAATTACACGATTGGTAGAATAGATTCCTGAAAAAATAGAATTTTATATCTTGATATGAAGTTATAGCAGAAGTCATGAGGTGATAATTGTCAGCAGGGGCTACTTTTAAAGTTAAACTATTCGCGAATTGGAATAAATTTAATCATTTACTCAACCACAAACACCTCAACCTTCATCGCACTTTCAACTTCTTTACTTTCTACAATATATTCTTGAATATAGGCACAATCTACTGTAAAAATTTCAGTTTCAAAATCAACAAAAACAGTTTTCAAAATCATATAAGCCATATTACTAACATAGGAAACTTCTACAGGTAAAAACCCAATTTCTATATGACTTTCCGTATGAATAATATACTGAATTGTCACCAAAATCTCTACATCATCATCAATCTTTAAGACAGGTGCATTTTCGATCACTCCAGAATCTTGAAAATTTTTCAGCACAATTACCTGTCCCGGTTTGAAGCGATAAGCTGTTTGAGTTGAATTAATCTTCATATAACAAAATTGTTAGGGGGTAAACAAAGATAAAAAGTTAGGGTCAGCAATACACTGAAAACTATCCTAGATTATTATAATTATAAGTGACAATCTTTTTTCTGTAAATCGTTAAAAAAATTTACCAATTAATCAGAAGTTTAAGCAATATTAACTCATTGTTTTTCCGCGCATCCTTCAAACACTTTATTTCCCAAAATGAGCGTCGTCTTGTCTCAAAAGCAAAAAACCGCTAGGATTTCCCTGAAGTGGATAAAAAGGATTTTGGATTCATCTCAATCTGACTGCTTAGTGATCTAAATCGATCTACACCTCCTCAAACTGCAATTCTGAGCAATTTTGGAATTAAGAGTACCCGGGAACAGTCAAACAATTATCTCATTGGGACTTTTGCAAACTCTATCTAGAGATGCTTGTTTTCAACAATTACCCCCTTGATGATACATTAATCTAATGATTAAGCTTGTCATCGGTTGCATCTTTTATGTTTAGACCCAAAGCAGTGATCATTACCAATGCGGGAGTGTATTTAGCGGCTCTCTATCCGGCTTTAATGGGAGCTATTTTTACATTAGGGTTTGATTTAGACTCCGAACCTGAAGACTTGTTAGAGATGAATATCGAGACAGGTTTGAGTTTTATTCTCACAAAAACTTTATTTTATTCAATGGCAACTTTCCCGATTATAGCAGCAGTTTGTATTGCTTTAGCGTGGAGTTTGTATAAAATCAGAGTCATCAAGCCCGCCATTTATATTAGTTTTATTCCTTGGATTAATATTGTTTTATTTATGCTCACAGGTTTATGGATTTTAGCCTTTTAATCAATAATCTTTGTGTTGTAAACCCACCGCTTGCGAAATCGATTCTAGTCCCTGTTCTTCTAACTTTTGTAATAATCCCGTTAAAATATTCCGAATCATTCCCGGCCCTTCATAAACCCAACCCGTATAAACTTGAATTAAACTCGCACCTGCTGTAATTTTTTCCCAAGCATCATCTGCCGTAAACACACCCCCAACCCCAATAATCGGTAACTGTCCTTGTGTTTTTTCCCAAATCAAACGAATCACTTCTGTAGACCGTTTTTGTAGGGGTTTGCCACTAATTCCCCCCGCTTCTTCCGTCGGAGATTTTCCAGTTTTGGCAATGGTTTGAGTCCTTAAACCCTCCCGAGAAATCGTGGTATTGGTTGCAATAATTCCCGCTAACTGATAAGTTTTTGCCAGTTCCAGAATATCATAAATTGCCTCATCTTCTAAATCTGGCGCAATTTTTACTAATAATGGTTTTTTAGCTTGATTTTCCTGTTGCAAACTGTGTAAAATCTTGCTAAGTTGTTCAGCATCTTGTAGCGATCGCAATCCTGGCGTATTGGGAGAGGAGACATTGACCACAAAGTAGTCACCGCACGCTTTCAAATCTCGAAAACTTCCCAAATAGTCATTAGAAGCATCTTCTAAAGGAGTGACTTTGGATTTACCTAAATTAATCCCAATGGGAATCGATAAAGATTGACAAGTCTCACGACTTTGTAACCGAGTGGCGAGGGCTTTTGCCCCTTGATTATTAAACCCCATACGGTTTAAAACCGCTTCATCTGACAGCAGACGAAATAATCGCGGTTGGGGATTACCCGGTTGAGGATGAAAAGTAACCGTTCCCAACTCAGCAAAACCAAAACCCAAACTTCCCCAAATTCCTACCGCCACTCCATCTTTATCAAATCCTGCTGCTAAACCCAGGGGATTATTAAACGGTAAACCCCATAATGTTTGGGTGAGACGGTGATCCGACTGACAAAAAGAAGACCGAATTTTTGACTCAATCCAACGAGAAGGAGGCTGAGTCGAAGTGCGATCAAGCCAACTCAACAGGTGCAATGTTTGATGATGCGCCCACTCTGGATCAACGTTCAACCCAGAAAATAAAATTGGTCTAATCCCAGAACGATAAATATCCAACAATTTCTCCTAAAATCTTCTTAACGGCATCATCAAAAATAAAACCAACAACTCTATAGTTTCAGACTATGCAGCAAAACGATTAAAAGTCCTGTGATCGCCACTCACCGTGGTGAGATTTTAATCAAATTCAAAATTTTTTAAAGAGTTTAATTCCTATGGGGCAGCATTCAAATTCAACAGGTCGGGTGCAGGCGATGACCCTCAGTCAAGTTCTCCAAACATTGCGAGAACAAGACAACGTAGATATCCTATTGCAAATCAGCTTATCCTATCTGCAAACGAAATTCAACTATCGTTTAATCTGGATTGGTTTGTACGATCGCCTCGACCATCAGTTAGTCGGTAAAGGGGGAATCACCCCCGATGAGGAAAGAAGTTTTCTCAAACAACGATTTCCTCTGATCGCCGGAGATTTACTCGAACAAGTGATCATTCAATTACAACCCATTACGATCGCCGACTTACAAACCGAAACCCGAGCCGGAGAGTGGTGTAAACTCGCCCAAACCTATAATATTCACTCAACCCTTCTCTATCCACTGCGACACAAAGATCGCGGCTTTGGCTTAGTCTTACTCGGATCAAGTGAAAAAGATCGCTATCTGGAAACCACCGAAACCGAATATCTTTCGATCATCTTAGGGGGACTAGCAACCGCACTGCATCACATCGAAACCGACTGGCAACGTCAGCAAACCAAACATCCGAGCGCCTCCCTACTCAAATTATTATCTGAGTTTCGTCGTTTTGTGCGTCTCGATCACTATCTCGAAGCCGTCGTTAAAGAAACCCATCGATTTATTCAACCCACACGCACCAATATTTATTGGTATCATCAAGACGGACGTTACTTTTGGCGACGTAGCAGTAACCTCAAAAAAACACCAGAAGCCATGATTACCCGTGCGGCTTCCGGAATTAATCTACAAGATTTAACCGAGTTCTATCAAGCTTTAGCCAGCGATCGCTTAGTTTCAATTGGTCAATCTCACAGCACCCTCAAAGCCGAAATTACGCGACGCTTAATGCGAAGAATGCGAGTCCGATCTTTACTCGCCGCCCCGATCATTTTTAACCGAGAACTCCTGGGATTTTTAGCGATCGAAGGAAAACACCCTCGCATCTGGCAAACCACCGAGAAAACCTTTGTCCGAGGAATGGCTCAACTCCTGGGCGTGATCGCACCTCTAGCGGACATGAACGACACAATCAAAAAAATCAAGCAAAATCACGCCTTAACCGCAGAAATCGCCCGAGCCATTGTCACCGATGAAGACTGGCACATTCTCCTCTCCAGTAGCGCCGAGCGCCTGTGTCAGCGTTTAAAAAGCGAATACTTTTTTCTACTCGAAGAACGACCCACCAACCACCAGTTTGATCTACTGTATCAAAATCCACTGCCCGATCATCGCTTGCTCACCACCCCTCTAGCAATGCTCACCCTTGAAAACGAACAGCAGTTTCAAGACAGAGGCATGATCGCCGTCGAACAGTGGGATGACAACCCCACCCTATCAGCTTGGAGTGAACCCTTACGGGAAATAGGAGTGCGATCGCTATTAGTCTGTCCAATGGATGATCATCCCGGCATCAAAACCCCAACCAGACGTCGTTCACTGCTCGTTATTGGTCATACCAGCCCTCGCACCTGGACTCAAACCGAATCAGCCTTAGTGAAAATAGTCGCCCAACAATTAGGGTTAATCTTGCAACAATGGCACCTCAACCATCAGGTGGAAGTTCAGCATCAACTTAGTCAGATGAGTGCGGTCGGTTGGCAGATTAGCCAGCAAACCGATGAAATTTGTGAGTTAGAACGTCGCTTTACCGAACAAATAGCCCTGAACTTGTCGAGTCATTTGTTGCTTCTTGTCACCTGGACAGAAAGCCAAAAACACGGTGAAATCGTTCAGCGCTATGAACAACAACAGTCCGTTCTCCCGGAAACAAATATTACCATAGATATTGAGCAGGATCCTTTGATTCAACAGGTTTTAGGAACGGAAGGGATTGTTTGCCAAGACATCAACAGTCTACCGACAATTACCCGTCAGTGGCTCAATTGTCCGTCCGATTGTGATCAAATTTGGGCGATCGCATTACGAACTCATTCCCAACATTTATCCACAGGTGTACTGATTCTCGATTGTCCTCATTTCGAGGATGAATCTCAACAAACCCGTCAGCTTTTAGAGGGATTTGTAACTCAGTTGGCCTGGATGCGACGCTCTCTAAGAGTTCAAAGTAGTTTGTCTCAACAACGAGAAGAACTCGAATGGCTCAACTGGTACAAACAACGGCGTTTAGAAGAACTTTATCGTGTGGTTGGGAGTCGAATCAAACAACTCACTGAACTCAAACAATCCCCCTTTCCCGATATCGATGAACATAAATATCAATTGACGAATTTGCGCTATCAACAGCTTATCCGCCAAATTAGTCAGACTTTAGCTTCGACTTCATCATTACTCAAACGGGAGCAGTGGCAACTTCATAATCGCCATGATTTAATTGTTGTTTCTAACTTACTACGACGAGTTCACGATCGGATTCAACCCGTGATGAAAAATCGCCAACTTTTGCTGCAACTTCAACAACAGAGGAATCTCTCGTTAACCGCCGATAGTCTTAAACTGGAACTGGTCTGTTATGAATTGTTGCTGATCGCTTGTTATCGAGCGCCGTTAAAGGGGGTAATTGAGATTACCGTTCAAGCATTAGATGAACACTATCTGGAATTTGTAATTACGGATCAGGGTCTGATCCATCCTCACCTGATTCGGGATCTAGAAGCGGGTCGATCTTCTGATTTGCTGAAGCCTTCTACCCTAGATCGTCCACCCGGTCAACATTTGATGATTGTAGAGCGTATTCTTCATCAGATGGGAGGTCAGTTTCAACTCCAAAAACTTGATCCGGGTCAAATTATCACTCGGTTGATTTTACCGATCAATATATCATAATTTTCTTGTCGGTAAAGCTTTTTTAAAGCAAACCTGTAAAAACTGTAAAGATTTGGTCAAGTTTACGGTTTAGAATCTGTTGTCAGTGATTTCTATTCAGCAGAGGAAGTTGCCAATTTTAAGTAATTACTCATACTCTTGATGCAAAATAAATATGATCACTCTATCTTTAGTCGTAGTCTTCTATTGGTCAACAGTCAGGATAAGTGTTACAACTATCAAGGAGTCATACGGTCTAATTTCAATTGGATTCAAAAAAGGATTCATTAATTGGGCAATATTCTGACAAACTATTAATAATTTAGAAATAGTCTCAAATCAAGAGCGAGTCAGTGCAATGGTTTTCAATTGGTTTCGTCGTAAGTTTGATACGAAGGACGCAACTTCCCCATCAGCAGAACAATCGGTAGACACCGAAAGTCCCTCTGAGGAGGAACGCCAAGCCGAACCTCAACCGTCTGAGGAGCAACAGTCCCCACCGACAACCGCAAAAACAACATCCCCTGATGATTATCTCCAGTGGGCAAAAACAGCTTACCAAAATCTGCAAACCAAACAGGAACAACAATCACAGCCTCAAGAGATCCCTCCCGAACCGGAGTTCGTGACTCACGCGGTAGAAACGCTAGACGAACAACCCACTCCGGAACCGCCAGAGGAGATCCAAACCGAGGAAGCTGAAAAAACAGACGTTGAAGCCGTAACCGAACCTGCAACTATCATTGAACCAGAAATGGGATCAGTGATTCCTGTCGATTCTCCCGAACTTTCCTCAACTGAGGTTCCCGAAATCCAAGCAGAGGAAGTAGAGGAAGCAGAGGAAGCAGAGGAAGCAGAGGAAGCAGGGGAAGTCGAAAAAACAACCACCGCCTCAGCCCCCTTACCTATATGGGCGCAATCTCAAGTCGAACGTCAAGCCCGAATTGAACGTTTAAAAGAAACCGCCCAAGAAGAACCCGAACCCGTCACCACCGCAACAACACCTGTTCAAGCTGAACAGTCAGCGATGACATTTGATGAGATGTTTATGTGGTCGGCGGAAGTTTTGGCCAATCAAGGTCGTCGTCCTGAAGATGTCGCTCTCGAAGAAATTACCTGGTTGCAAAAACTGTGGCGTGGATTAGGGCGAACTCGCCGCAACTTGCTCAACCAACTCAAAGCGATCGTCGGTCAGGGGCCATTAAACGAGGAAGCAGTAGAGGAAATTGAATCTTTACTCTTACAAGCTGATGTCGGCGTTGAAGCCACCGATACCGTAATTGCCGCACTCCAAGAGAAAATTCGCACCGAAATTCTCCCTCCCGAACAAGCAATTGCTTACCTCAAGCAAATTCTGCGAGAACTCCTCGATCGACCCTATCAAAATGGTTATAGTCCTTTATTTGCTCCCCAGAAAGACACTTTAAATATTTGGTTGATGACGGGAGTTAATGGTGCAGGCAAGACGACAACCATTGGAAAAATTGGTCACATTGCGACAAAATCTGATTATCGTTGCCTGATAGCCGCAGCAGATACTTTCCGAGCCGCCGCCGTGGAACAGGTTAGAATCTGGGGTGAACGCAGTGGGGTTGACGTAATTGCCAATCCCGGCAAAAATACCGATCCAGCAGCCGTTGTCTTTGATGCAATGGAAGCCGCTAGATCCAGAAACATCGAACTGCTTTTAGTCGATACTGCCGGACGCCTGCAAAACAAGAAAAATTTGATGGAAGAACTCAGTAAAGTGCGCCGGGTTATTGAAAAAAAAGCACCCGATGCGATCGTAGAATCCCTACTCGTATTAGATGCAACTCTCGGTCAAAATGGTCTGCGTCAGGCTGAAGTTTTTGCGGAAGCTGCTCAACTCAGTGGTGTAGTCTTGACAAAATTAGATGGAACTGCTAAAGGTGGTGTTGCTCTAGCAATTGTCCAAAAGTTAGGTTTACCCATTCGTTTTATTGGTGTGGGGGAAAGTATCGAAGACCTGAGACCTTTTTCAAGCTATGAGTTTATAGAAGCTTTACTCAGTGGCTAAGTCGCATTTTTGGTTAAGCAGTTTTGTTGAGATTTGAGATGAGGGAAACCCGGCTTGGCTGCCCAAAATTCAGAAATCCTTGAATGACTGATTGTTGATCTTCTTGAGCGTCGGAGTAACCCCCTAAAATCCGAGTGACTCAGTATATCCCATTTTTGTAAAAACCATTATCTGAACCAGATATGACTGCTCTGCCCTTGTCACATCACTCTGATCGATTCTCTACCGGAGACGCAACGCGAACCCCAGAGTCCAATGCTCGTCAATCAACGCCGACGGAAATTACCCCCGTCAGAACGCTGAAAGAACTGGTGGCTCGTTTGCATCGTGAACAGCAGAATGTAAATGAATTGTTGAGTTCTCTCGGATTTGCCCTCCGTAGTTTTAAGAATCTCAACCAATTTTTAGAATTGACTCCCCTCGTTGCCAGTCGGGTTACAGATGCCGATGGCGGTGCCCTTGTTTTATTTAAACCAAACGGCCAAGTCCGTTTTCAACGCCTACACTGTCAAGAAGGCCGTCAGTGTCAAGATATTCGCCAAGCCCTAGAAACGGCGACTCGTCAAGTTAGCGTCCAGCCCCTGAATGCAGTGGATCGGATGCCCAAAAATATGCTCAAATCCTATATTGCTAATCTTGATTACCAAGTCAGCAATTTTTTAGGGCCAGAGGTGCAAGTGTTTGGAACGGCAATTTTAGTTAATAATATTGAACGGGGACGGCTATATGTCTTTAGCCATGACCTCAACTATCACTGGACACCCACACGCCAAAAATTAATGCGTCTGGTTGCCGATCAAACCGCCGTTGCCATTGCCAATGATGAACTGGCCGTTTCTCTACGGGAAAAAGAACGCCTTGATCGCGAATTAGAAATTGGCGCCGAAATTCAAGTGCGTCTGTTACCCCGAAAATGCCCGAAAATTCCCGGTGTGGATGTTGCCGCTCATTGTCAAACCGCTAACCGAGTCGGTGGCGATTATTATGATTTTATTCCTTCCAACTTCGATCAAAGAGAAAGTCGCCCCTCGGTCACTTCTGAGTCGATCAGTCAGGAGAAAACTCAGGAAAATTGGAGTATTGTCATCGGCGATGTCATGGGTAAGGGCGTCCCGGCGGGGTTAATTATGACCATGACTCGGGGAATGTTACGGGCAGAGGTTCTCAACCGCCACAGTCCCGCCAAAATTCTTGAACACCTCAATCGCGTCATGTACGCCGATCTCGAAACCTCCAATCGCTTTGTGACTCTATTTTATTCAGAGTACGATCCGACAACTCGTATCCTGTCTTACAGTAACGCCGCTCATCATCCGCCATTGTTATGGCAAGCATCAACTCGCTCTATTCAGCAACTCGATACCTTGGGAATGTTGATTGGTTTAGATGCCGATACTCGGTATTCAGAGGCACAGGTTCAACTTCATCAGGGAGATATCATTGTTTATTACACTGATGGATTCACCGATGCCGCTAATCAAAAAGGCGAACGCTTTGATGAAGAAAATCTGCAAAATGCCTTTGAATGGGCTTGCCAAAATTACAATAGCTCACAAGCGATTCTAGATTATATTTTTGAGCAAGTTCAACAATTTGTCGGCCCCGGTAGTCACAATATTGATGATATGACACTCGTTGTTATGCAGGTTCAACCTTCAACCGAGGAAATTTGCCATGATGCTTCTTGATGTAGGATGTGATGGCATGACAGGTGTGAATACTCTTTCTCACTGGTTCTGGCAATCCTCATCAAACTACACGGTGATCGCTCAACAAAGCGATGTAGACCTGGTGGCTAACGTCCAAAAAGTCTGGAATAATTTGATTGAAACTGGGCAGCTTTGGGCGCTTTTAATCGGAGTCGGCATCGGGTGGTGGATTAGGAGTGTTTTACCTTAAAGGGTGAAAACTCTTATTTTTCTGACCCTCACCACCACGTTTGATTAATTCTTAATTCGTAATTCTTATTTCTGATGACCAATCCAAAAACATGGAGTGATCGGTTTAAAACCGCTTTGCATCCAGCGATCGCCACTTTTAATGCCAGTATTGGCTTTGATATCGAACTGATCGAGTATGATCTGAGCGGTTCTATTGCTCATGCCAAAATGTTGGCCAAAACAGGGATTATTTCTCCCGATGAAGGCGAAAAACTGGTTGCAGGTTTAGAACAAATTCGCCAAGAATATCGCCAGGGAAACTTTCATCCTGGGGTAGAAGCTGAGGACGTTCATTTTGCCGTTGAACGCCGTTTAACTGAGATTACCGGAGATGTGGGTAAAAAACTCCATACAGGTCGTTCTCGCAACGATCAAGTCGGAACGGACACTCGCCTCTATCTCCGCGATCAAATTCAACAAATTCGCTCTCAACTCCTCGACTTTCAACGGGTTTTACTCGATCTCGCTGAAGTTCACGTCGAAACGCCTATCCCCGGTTATACGCACCTCCAACGCGCCCAGCCTGTGAGTTTAGCTCATCACCTCCTCGCCTACGTGGAAATGACTCAACGGGACTGGGAACGCCTGGGAGATGTCTATAAGCGGGTGGATATTTCTCCCCTCGGTTGTGGGGCTTTGGCGGGAACGACTTTTCCGATTGACCGCCATTACAGTGCCGAACTCTTGACATTTGGCAAGGTTTATGCTAACAGTTTAGACGGCGTTAGCGATCGCGACTGGGCGATAGAATTTCTCGGGGCGGCGAGTTTGATTATGGTTCACCTGAGTCGCTTGTCTGAGGAAATGATTTTATGGGCATCCCAGGAATTTAGTTTTATTAGCCTCAAAGACAACTGTTCGACGGGTTCGAGTATCATGCCCCAAAAGAAAAATCCCGATATTCCCGAACTGGTACGCGGCAAAACCGGGCGAGTCTTTGGGCATTTACAGGCAATGCTGGTGATTATGAAAGCTTTACCTTTGGCTTACAATAAAGACCTGCAAGAAGACAAAGAAGGCTTATTTGATAGCGTCAAAACGGTTAAAGGCAGTCTAGAAGCGATGACCATTCTGTTAAGAGAAGGAATCGAATTTAAAACTGAACGCTTAACCCAAGCTGTTAGTGAAGACTTTTCTAACGCTACTGATGTCGCCGACTATTTGGCAACAAAAGGCGTACCCTTCCGAGAAGCTTATAACTTAGTTGGGAAAGTGGTTATTACCTGTTTAGAAGCCGGAAAACTACTCAAGGATTTAACCTTAGAAGAATGGAAAAGTTTGCATCCAGCCTTTGAAAATGATATCTATGATGCGATCACTCCCAAACAAGTAATTTCAGCCCGTAATAGCTACGGGGGTACTGGGTTTGAACAAGTTAGATTATCACTCAAAGCTGCACGCGATCGTTTAAATTCAGCTTCAAATTAATTCCAATTCGGGGGAAGTTAACTTCCCTCAAAATCTCACACTCTAGATCGGTAAAACAGAGAACTTTTCCGGCTTTTATAGCAAGTCGCGAGTCGTCTATTTACAGATCGCCATTGTAAGAAATTGCTCAAAGCCTTACACTATAGACATTTCTCTCTTCTGTTCCCTAAGATTGCAAACTAAGTCTCGCCGGAAACCGCGCCCGCCGCAAGGCAAGCGCTGTTCCCTGTTCCCTGTTCCCTGTTCCCTGTTCCCTGTTCCCTGTTCCCTGCGCGAAGCGCTTTAACTTTCATGCGAGAACTTTATCCCCCCATTGAACCTTATATCCAAGGTACCCTAAAAGTTAGCGATCTCCATACCATTTATTTTGAACAGTCAGGGAACCCAAAAGGAAAACCTGTTGTTGTTTTACATGGTGGGCCAGGGGGCGGTTGTTTACCCGAATATCGTCAATATTTTCATCCCGAAAAATGGCGAATTATTATGTTTGATCAACGGGGTTGTGGACGAAGTATCCCTCACGCTGAACTACGGGAAAATACAACTTGGGATCTGGTTGCCGATATTGAAAAATTACGAACTTGTTTGGGGATTGAACAATGGGTGGTTTTTGGGGGAAGTTGGGGAAGTACCTTGTCTTTAGCCTATAGTCAAACTCACCCAGATCGGTGTAATGGTTTGATTTTACGAGGAATTTTTCTATTGCGATCGCCGGAAATTCGTTGGTTTTATCAAGAAGGAGCAAGTTATATTTTTCCTGATGCTTGGGAAGAATATCTCAAACCTATTCCTGTAGAAGAACGAGATAATTTATTGCAAGCTTATTCTCAACGTCTCAATAGTGAGGATTTTAATATTCGTTTGGAAGCGGCGAAGGCTTGGTCAATTTGGGAAGGAAGTACGAGTAAACTCTATGTTGATGCTAATTTAAAGCAAAAGTTTGGTCAAGATGAATTTGCGATCGCATTTGCTCGAATTGAATGTCATTATTTTGTCAATGGAGGCTTTTTGAAACCGGAAGACCAACTTTTGAACAATATTGATAAAATTCGTCAGATTCAAAGCACAATTGTTCAAGGACGTTATGATGTGGTTTGTCCGATGAAAACGGCTTGGGAACTTCATCAAGCATGGCCAGAAGCTGAGTTTATTGTCGTTCCTGATGCGGGACATTCGATGAGTGAACCGGGAATTCGTTCGGCGTTAATAGAAGCCAGCGATCGCTTTGTTGAGTCGAATTAAGTTGACATGGTTTTTCCGACTCGAAAATTTTATTTTTTTAACTTTAGGGCGCAAACTTTGCACCCCGATTAATAGTGACGTACTCCAGACGTTCGTTGCTTAGGCAACAGAACGCTGGCTTCTCCTCTTCTTATTATCAGAAGATTTGCGTTTTATAGTGAGGCGAACGCCCAACCCCACTTTTTTTATTAATATTGCCGAATTAATGTCTCTTGACATTGATGCACCACAAGCGCAAGAATGCCAACGATCTGATAATTCTTTAGGAACACGATTAAGACAAATTGCACAATGTTGAGATGTACCTTTTGGATTGACTTTAACTACTTTCTTGCCAGCTTTTTCAGCTTTGCCAGGAAGTATCTCGCTAAGAAATCCAGAGATACCAGCATCAGCAAAACTTTTGTTTAACCCAGATTTAGCTGATTGTCCATTAGGTAGAAATGTTCCATTTTCTCCCTGCTTAGGTTGATTTCGCCTAGACATATTGGATACCTTTAAGTCTTCAACAAATAAGACATCAGCTTTATCTAAGAGTTGATTAGCAATTTCATAGTGCCATTGTTTACGTTGCCTTGCGATCTTTTGATGAAGTTTCGCTACTTTTTGGTTGAGCTTTCTTCTGGCTTTAGACCCTAATTTTCTACGATCTCTTTTTGATTGAAGTTTAGCTAATTTATCTTCGGATTGGCGATAGAATTTAGGGAGTTTAACAGCAGTTAAATCACTGCAAGCAACAAAAAACTCTAAACCACTATCAATACCTAAACTGTTTTCTTCTGTTGGTTGAATATCTACAGTTAGGCTAGGAACTGATTTATCTTCAAGTGTTAGTGTTACATACAAGCCATCAGCTTTTTGGGTAATTAAAGCTCTTTTAATTGTCAACCCATCAGGTAAAGGACGATGTTGAATAAACTTAATATTGCCTAATTTGGGGAAAGTAATATGATTATTGTTAACACAATCAGGCTTAATAGAAGGAAACCCAATTGTTCGATATCTATTCTTTCCTTTAAATCGAGGCTTACCGCTACGTTTTCCATTTTTATCTCCCTTGATATAACGACTAAAAGCTAGATCGACTCGTTTGACCATATCTGCAAAACATGAGCATGGATGTCTTATACCAAGGTCGCTCTTGTTTTAATTGAACAAGGGATCTTTTTGTTTATAGTATTCTGGTTGTTCTCTAGGTTCAGCAATACTACAAACTAAAGGACAAGAATTAACGTAATTTCTGTTGTTTTCCCACCAATCAAATCTATCAGCTAACAAATAATTGTACTGACACCTTAATTTTTCTAGCCAACTGTTGAGACGACAACGTTGTTCGTAATTAGGTTTTAAACGATATTGGTAAGAAATTATCATGGTAAACCTCGACCTGTTACAATGACTGTAACATAAAACAGGCACGGTGACAACATGAAAGATGATTTTGTCTCTAGCGGGAGAGCAATATCAGACTTAAAAGCCCACTTGGTTTTGACAACTAAGTATCGACGTAAAGTGTTTACAGGAGCTATAATAGAGCGACTTCAAACCATCATATGGGAACTTTGCCGTAAATGGGATTGTCAGATGATTGAAGTTAATGGGGAAACAGACCACATTCATTTGCTTTTCCAATATTACCCACAATTAGAATTACCTAAGTTTGTAGGTAACTTAAAATCTATAACCAGTCGTCGTTTAAGAACTGAATTTCCAGAATTAGCTGATGTTTATAGAAAGTCAGTTTTATGGAATGAATCATATTTTATTGCTAGTTGCGGAGGTGTAACTGTTTCACAATTAAAAGAATATGTTGAGAATCAAAAAACTCCTAATTGACAAAATTTCGGACATCGAGTCCTTAATTTGTCGGGCTATCCTTCCCGACGTTCATCTTCGATAGAACGCGGGGCTGTCGCCATTAGCTCAGGCGATCAGAAACAAAAATTTTAAAAATATATTGGAACTATTTTAAAACTTGTTCTAGTAACTGACTCGCTCCGATGCCCCCTTTTCCTTGAATATAAGACAGGATAATCGGCACAAACATATTAATCATACTGGTATTTAAGCCCAGTTTGGAAAATCCACCGGCTAAGTTCGCCAGATTTCCAACCGATGCAGGCGCTCCCATCGCTGAAGCTAACCCCCCTAAAGCACTTGCCATTCCGCCAGCTTGAGGAGCAGCACTGAGGAGTTCACCCATACCCGGAATATACTGAGCAATTTGATCAAATTGTTCGTTTTGCAATTGTTCCTGAGCCAGTTGAAAGAGGAGTCCGGCTCCTCCTTTGGCTTGTTGTTCCTGCACCCCGAGTTGACGAGTCAAGATCTCAACCAGTTCCATCTTGTTTTCCCAATTACGATATACAACTTTTATCACAACTGTATGAAGTTGCTCAACTGGGTTCACGAGTCTTGAGTTTAATATCGATCCTGAGTTGTCAATGAAAGTGTCATCGCCGAGCGAACGAAACTATAACTAACATTTTGCCAATGAGGATTACAGACTCTATTTTCGACGACATCAAAATGAACTAAAAACCAACGGTCAACTAAACTTCCCCGTTCGAGGATGCGTTCAAAATACATGACTTGCTCGGGATCGATGTAGTATTTTTGACAAATTTGGTCTAATAAAATCTCAAAGGCTCGACCGATACTAATTCCGTTGTTCCAAGGTAATTCTGTAACAGTGATCACTTTACTCCCATCGGGCTTACAGTGAATAGTCACATCACATTTACAGATGCTACCGGGCCAAAGTTCACATTTGAATAACATTCTGACAATATCCTCGTTTAAACGACAAGCACTATAGGGATCATTCTCTCCTGTCTTCATTCTCTCCGAGAAAGTTGATGAAGTAAACCTTAAGATACAAAAAAATGTACGCAGTGAACAGAATGATGACTTTTAAGATTTGCTTAACCTATTGTATCAAGGAAGGATCAGTAATTGCCACAATCGTCGGGTATAAAAAAAGTGTTAAGTTTTGATCGATTTTTATCGAAAGTAAATAAGCAAAATTACTTATCTAAAATTCTCTCGACAAAACAAAAAATAATACGGGAGAAAGTTAGCCAGTGGTGTTAACGACGGGTTGAATAGCAACACTCATATAAGATAAACTCACCCCAGTTATACGCCCAATTTAGAAGGAGAAATTCCTGCAATTGTAATGGAGTTTTTGTCGGAGACAGAAGACGGTGAATATTCGATCAAATCAAAATATCCGCCCGGAAAATGGTACTATTATGAACAGATTCTTAAAATTCCAATTAATGTAATTTTTGAACCGAATGCGGGATGGTTAGAAGTTTATCAACTCGATACCTCTCTGGGCTACAAACTTCAACAACCGGACGAAAATGGACAGTATTGGATTGAGAATATTGGATTATTTTTAGGGGTTTGGCGAGGAACTAAAACGAACCGAACGGGTTATTGGTTGCGGTGGTGGGATGAAGCGGGAAAATTGTTACTTTGGGGAACTGAACGTTTACAAAAAGAACAACAACTCAGAGAAAAAATGGCTCAAAAATTAAGGGAGTTGGGCGTTAATCCTGATGAAATTGAGTGAAATTAATCACTAGATTTTAGAACACCTGAATCCATTCTTTCACTTCGTATTCTATCCAAATTCCATTCAGCCAATATACATCAGATTCAATCAATTTTCTTACCATTTCTTCGTTTTCAGCTTCATAAATTCCAAAAACTTTTGTTAAATCTTGAGTTAGGCCAATTGTCATCACAATTCCGGCTTCTTTTTGTTTCTTGATTCCCTCTAAATGATCTGTTCGGTAGGGTTCTCGCTTTTCTAAAACATTATCGCAGTAGGTTCCAAATAGAATATATTTTGGCATTGTTTTGAGGATATAATCTTGAGTTAGAGGCTAGTTTTATGATTCTAACCTCTAAACAAGAAACTTAACTCAATTAACTTCTGAGGTTGACATTAAATTGCTTGACTAACGCCTCACGAACCTTTTGTTGTTTGGGTTCAACTTCTTCTTCAGTTAACGTGCGATCGCTAGCCCGATAAACGAGACGAAATGCTAAACTGCGTTGATCTTCAGGAACGTGTTCACCCTTATATTCATCAAACAGTTTAATTGATTCTAACAGATTTCCGGCTGCTTTAATCATACATTTTTCCAGATCAGCAACGGAAACTTCCTCCGCAACAAAGAACGCAATATCGCGATCAGAAGGCGGAAAAGTCGAGAAAGAACCAAATTTCCGAGTTAAATTATCCCCTTGAGTCATGGCTTCCACTAAAACTGATAAATTAAACTCAAATAGATAAACGTCTTTGGGTAAGTCTCGTTGTTCTTGAAGCTGAGGATGAAGTTGACCAAATACACCTAAATGATTTCCATTTAACCATAAAGACGCTGTTCTTCCGGGATGTAATGGTTTGATTTTAGTTTCTTTTTGGTATTCAACCGACAAATACAACCGTTTGAAAATAGCTTCCAGGATTCCTTTTGCTTCAAACCAAGTGATGGGTTGTTCTCGTCCACCTCGCGTCCAATGTCCTTGAGTAGTATCACCTCCGATTATTCCGGCGATCGCATCTTTTTCTTGAAAAGTTTCTGTTTCTTTCCAGAAAACTCGGCCAATTTCAAAGCCATTTAACGGCCCATTTCCATTTTCTAAGTTAAATGCAAACGCATCAATTAAACCGGATAACATTTCGGTTCGCAAAGCAGAATATTCCACAAATAAAGGATTAGAAATTACAACTTGATTTTCTCCTTCCTGCTTAACGAGGGAATAGTGCATTAATTCTGTTAGTCCCTCGGCTCGAAATGCGGCTCGCAGGTGTCGCAAGGCTAACTGATCTTCAGTGAGATAACCCGGTACACTTTGATGGGGTAAAGTATCAGAAAAATTATCATAACCATACAGACGGGCGACTTCTTCAATTAAATCAATTTCCCGTTCCAAATCTCGTGCGCGATAAGCGGGAACCGTCACAGTCCAAACAACATCTTTGTTCTCTTTGATGGGAGTTTGACGCATCAATCCACAGCCCAACGCGGTGAGAATTCCTTCAACTTCTTCCGGTTGTAGGAAAGATTCAACTAACGTATTTTCCCCCCGTTTTAGAGAACCTAAAATTTGATTAATCCGACTCAAACGCAGAGGAACTTGAGAAGAAGTGACATCATCAACGACACTACTTGCTGACTCCTGTTGTGTGGAAACTCCACCTGCGAGTTCTGTAATTAATGAAATCGCTCGACAACAAGCCAGAACTAATTCAGCCGGATTAACACCTCGTTCAAAACGAGTAGAAGCTTCTGTTCGTAGTCCTTGACCCCGTGCTGAACGCCGAATCGCTACAGAACTAAAGACTGCCGCTTCTAACATTAAATTCTGCGTTTCTTCGTAGACTTCGCTATCTTCACCGCCCATAATTCCGGCAAGAGCAATCGGTTGATTATTAGCAGTAATTAGCAGCGTTTCGTCTTTAAGTTTGCGGGTTTGGCTATCGAGTGTTTTGAGGGATTCACCCGATTTTCCCAACCTTACCCCAATGGTTAAATCCTCAGAAGCGGTAATTTTTTGTAGCCGATCTAAATCAAAAGCGTGTAGAGGTTGTCCCCATTCCAGCATAATATAATTTGTAATATCGACCACATTATTAATCGGTCGTACACCAGAGGCTTGTAAACGCTGTTTGAGCCACTGAGGAGAGGGTGCAATTTTAATGCCTTCGATGATTGTACCTGTATAAATTGGACAGGCTTGGGATTCACTCACGTCAACAGCTAATTTCAAAGACGCTTTTTTGTCTTCGATCAAAAGACCTGTCGCTTCCGGGATGCGTAAAGAAGCCGCCGTTAAAGCCGCGATTTCCCGAGCAATTCCCACCATGCTTAAACCATCGGCTCGATTCGCCGTAGCTGTGACATCTAAAATGACATCATCCAAACCGAGTAAAGGTCGAATATCAGTTCCTAACTGGGGGTTTTCGAGATTAAAGGCGTGAATTCCATCAGAGTCCTTTTCTAACCCTAATTCTGCTAAAGAACAGATCATTCCCTCAGAAGGAACGCCCCGCAGTTTCGTTTTTTTCAGTTTGAGATCAACCTGGGGTAAGTAAGTCCCGATAGTTGCGACAGCGACAATTAAATCAGCTTTTGCATTGGGTGCGCCACAGACAATATTCAGCGGTTCGCTATTACCGATATCAACTTGACAAACTCTGAGTTTATCGGCGTTGGGGTGAGGAGTGGCTTCTAAAATTTTTCCTAAAACAACGCCATCAGCCCAAGTGCTGCGATCTTCGATGTCTTCAACTTCAAAGCCAGCTATAGTTAACGTTTCAGCTAACTGTTCGGGAGTCATTTCGATGTCTACTAATTCTCGCAGCCAATTTAGAGAAATACGCATTCTTTTATCAGGGGTTCAGTGTTTATGCTTAGAGGTGGTCTAGACCTTACAGCTCAAGGTCTGTGTCTGAAAGTGAACTCATCTTAATGAATTCCTTGATCATCAGTGTTAGGGTTGAGTTCAGGCAGTTGAATTGTCCAGTTATCATCATAAAGGAAAGAGGAAGGTTCAGCGCCCGTCAAAAATTGAGCCGATCGGGTTAAGTTTTCAGGAAATTCTTATTTCTATAGTGAATAATAGAGATAGGGGGAAACTATCTATTGACATGATATCTGTGCATCTGCTGGTTGCTATGTTACCTGTCGGCAAAGCTCAACCCACTGTCGCTCATGATCAGTTTCTCGAAAGCCTGATGATGTCGGCTTAAGAGCTGTCTTGTCTGTCTCCGCTAAACTTGAAGTTGAAGCATTCTCGAAGACTATGAGTTACTGTATCAATCCAGCTTGTTCCCATCCTGAAAACCCGGAGGATGCGTCTCAATGTCAAACCTGTCGGTCAAAGTTGGTGTTGCGAAATCGCTATCGTGTGATCAAGCCTTTGGGTAAAGGTGGGTTTGGTGCCACTTTCTTGTCAGAGGATCTGTCCTTACCGGGTTCTCCCAAATGTGTCGTTAAGCAACTCCGCCCTGTGGCGAAATCAGCCCGGGTTTTAGAAATGGCACGTCAGCTTTTTCAACGGGAAGCAACGACTTTGGGGAAAATTGGCGATCATCCTCAAATACCTCGACTGCTGGATTATTTTTCAGGAAAGCAGCAGTTTTATTTGGTTCAAGAATATGTTGATGGTCGTAATTTAAAAGAAGAAGTTCAGCAATCGGGTGTATATACCGAAGACGACATTAAAGCATTTCTACGAGAAATTTTACCCATTCTCAGCTATATTCACTCTCACGAAGTCATTCACCGTGATATCAAACCCGCTAATATTCTCAGACGCGCTCAAGATCAACGATTGGTTTTGATTGATTTTGGGGCGGTGAAAGATGAGGTCAAACAGGTTACAGAATTTGGAACTGGACAAACCGCATTTACCAATTTTGCCATTGGAACATCGGGTTTTGCTCCTCCAGAACAGATGGCTCTACGGCCAGTGTATGCGAGTGATATTTATGCGGTGGGGATGACTTGTGTTTATTTGATGACGGGAAAATCTCCGAGTTCTCTCGATCATAATCCGATTACTGCGGAAGTGTTGTGGCGTGCGCTAGTGTCGGTGAGTGATTCTTTTGCAGCTATTTTGCAGAAAATGTTGGAGATGTCTGTTTATCAACGTTACCAGTCGGCTGAAGAAGTTTTAGGTGCGTTGGATCATGAAACGGAGTTCTACACCGATTTTTCTGATGGACTATCGGTTCAACCGGAGCCTCGTGTCTCTGAAGCACCTACACAAGTGGAGACTCATCAACAAGATAATCAAACGACGATCTATTGTGACGACGAGAGTACCGCGTTACGACCCTTTGCATCTCAGGCAAAACAAATTCGAGAGCGTAATGCTCGGCGTCAGAAAAAAGAATACACCCAACTCGGAGAAAATTTTGCGTCTGTTGATGGGGGGATCAGTGCGACTCAAGGCGCTCCGACTGCAACTATGTTTACATCTGCGAATACTCCAGCGAGAAACAAACTTCATCGTTGGGATGAAAGCAGTTTACATGATGCTTATATCAGAGGCGATCGCTATTTTACCGATTGTGATCTCCAGGGTTTAAACTTACGGAGTGAAAAATTCTCAGGTGCTTACTTTACCAAATCTCGCTTAGAACAGACAAATTTTCAAAATGCGGATTTATCTAAAGTGGATTTTGCTCGAGCGTCTCTCTCAGATACGATTTTTAAAGATGCCAACTTAACTCATGCTCGCTTGAGTTATGCCAATTTAGAAAATGCTGATTTACGGGGTGCTAATCTCACCTACGCAAATCTGAGTTATGCAAACCTGCGGGGGACTAACTTGTGTGGGGCTAATTTAACTCATGCTTTAGTTTCTGAACAACAACTTGCTCTGGCTAAAACAAACTGGCGTACTATTTTACCCAATCGAAAGCGGAAATTTGGATTATAAATTGATTTAAGGGTGTATTTCTACTGGAGAGCTTCGGAATCTTCTAATGTTTGTGGGGAATGATCACTGTTGTCTGAGTTTTTAGCTGGAATAATCCGAGCGGGAATACCGACGGCTGTGGCTCCAGGAGGGACATCACAAATCACAACGGCATTTGCCCCAATTTTAGCATGATCGCCAATACAAGCTTGTTTGAGAATTTTAGCCCCAGCTCCGATATCAACATGACCCCCAATTTGAACCCCTCTGGTAATCGTTACCTGCTGTAAAATCAGACAATTGGGGCCAATCATGGCTTGAGGATGAATCACAATTCCATTGGGATGAGTCAGCACTAACCCTCCACCTAGTTGACAGTTTAAAGGAATATCTGCACCCGAAGCGACACTCCAAAATCGATGCTCTAGGACGTGTATATTTTGGAAGAATTTAGCAAAAAGTCCACCTTGTTTTTGCCATTTTTGATATTGACGAATTGATTTAATCAGTTGTCGGCTTGGAGACCACCAATTCTTCAACTTTTCCCGATTCCAATCGGGTTCTGTTGCTGAAACTTTGGATTTTGTTTTTTCACTAATCGGGTTCAACTCTAAAGAAGTTTCCATACTGTGAATACCAAGAATAAATTGAGAATATTTTCAGGATATCGGACATTATAAATCATAGAATCTTCAACAAACCTTTACTCTGTTTTGTATTCTACCAATGTCCGGCGACGACCCAGTAAGCGATTGAAATGAAATTGCATCTGGCCTTGCAGTTGAGGAAATTTACCCAAGACACAAGAGAGGGCATAAAGTGCTGATTCGCGGTTAGAATAGTTCCGTTGTTGGGTATAATACTGATAAATTCGGTAAGTCAAATACGGATAACCCAGCAACAGTAATAAACTCAATTCATGGGTAGGAAAAGCAAGTACCAGAGCCAATAATGGAATAAACAATCCCCACAGCCAAATACTTTTACTTTCTTTGACCCAATGTCGTTGGGGAGATTGACCATGTAACCAAGCCCCTTCTGCGTAAGCATGACCCGCTCTGAGCATCCGTTTCCACCACTGGTTCCAACGAGTCATCTGAGCATCATGTAAGGTCATCTCAGCATCAAGGCGGAGAATTTTCCAGCCCTGTTGACGTAACCGTACACAGAGTTCGGGTTCCTCTCCGGCAATGATAGAGTCATTAAATCCCCCCACTTGTTCAAATGCTTCAACTCGCATCATGGAGTCACCCCCACAAGCCTCAGCTTCCCCAACTGGAGTATTCCATTCAATATCACATAACTGATTGTAAACCGTAGATTCTGGAAAACGTTCTCGGCGACGTCCGCAGACCACCCCAACATCAGGTTTGGTGAGTAGTTCTTGTTGAGCTTTTTCCAGCCAGCCTTCGACCACTTCACAGTCACCATCGACAAATTGCACAAATTCGATTTCTGGGTGAGTTTGTCGCAGATGTTGAAATCCGGCATTACGAGCGCGAGCTGCTGTAAAGGGAATAGACAAGTCTAGTTCGATCACCTCAACGCTATGCGATCGCGCCATCTCTACACTACCATCTGTCGATCCTGAATCGACATAAATAATCAAGTCCGCTTTCTCTAATACTGAAAGTAGACATTGACGCAAGCGTTGACCTTCATTGCGTCCGATAGCAATTAGTCCGATCTGAGTCAAGTTTCAACCTCCACAGTTCCTGAGATGTTTCGGGGTTTGATGAAGCCAATCCCCATATTAGTGATTTTAAAGCTTCAATGAAAAATTGAATATCAGACCTTAAATTTTATTTAGGTCACAATTCCAAATTTATTAGATCTTGTCATTAGCCTAACACAATCTAGAACATATAGTTGAAAATCTCTATATCTTTCTGATATAGATTCTGCACGATCTCTTTTGATTCTGTATCATAATACTCAGTGTAGTGCAAACGATTGCTTTTGTTCGTATGTGGTATCTTCTTAACTCTTATCCCCAATATTTTGGTCTTGACTCCTGACTGATCCAGTATCTTGTAAGCATCCTGTTCAAAATTTTCAAATCTTCCAATAAAGTCAACTAAAAGACAACCTTGATCATCAAAAACAAACTTATACTGATGCTCCCATTGAACGTGATTTTTTTGGGGAATTAGCGAGAGGTATTGCTTGAAGCAATCATCTTCTGACATTCCCAGAAAATCTCTCAGAGATTTTCTTTTCTTCATGTATGAAAACTGAGATATTGCTTTATCCCAAGGGTTGCGAACAACTGTAAATTTAAAAAAACTGTTAAAAACTTGCTCTCCCACTTCTTGCCTAATTTGGGTAGAAAGAAGATGTTGTAATCCTCCCGTCTGATACTTATTATGAAATCCGCTTCTAAATCCCATCCACAAACTAGATTCTGTTCTGTCTTTTGCCATCGGCCAAATCAGATCTTCCAGACTTGTACCACCAGTCTTTGGAATGTGAACGAATATGCACTTATGTTTGTAAGAAATCATACTTGACTTCTCTCTCTTTTTAACTTTAATATCTAGAATTATACAAAGATCCAACTTTCACATACAATCAGGTTTTGTAAAATTTATAGATTTTGAATGTAAAGATTTAGTAAATGCAAAATACTGAAGATTAACTCTGGAGCTATTAATTAGCAGATAAAGTTAAGCAGACTGAAGTATGTTGATCATAATTTTAGATCTATATTCAGCCTATTTTCCCCGTTCAAACGATCATCATATTCTTTCGAGAAAATCGCACAAACTGTTCATATATCAATAGATTGCATAACTACCAGGTATAGCGATATCCTAATAGGTTGTAAAGTTCTTCATTATAGGGAATAAAATCATCTTTTAGCTGCTGAATAACCTGAAGATCAGACTCACTTTTGGCAAAATTATACTTTCCATAATTGTATTTTGTCTCCTTTAATTCTTGCAGTTTTTCAGAGGAGAAACGTTCCAGACTGAGAAAGTCACAGACACTATTGAGTAAATTGTCTAGATCATCTTTCAATTGATTGAAGTTTAAGATAAGTAAGCTCTCTTTAGCAAAATGCTTGTAGTAATTTTCCAATTGTTCAGCATACTTACCCCGATTAATATAATCATAAGGATATTCAAATTTGATACCCTTTTGTTCTTCCTCGATTGCTTCTGGAAAAGTTCTTTTATCCGCTATATTTCTGAGATGATCATGAGGATTTTCGGAAAAGCTGTGATACATTTTCCATGCAGAATAGGCTCGATCTACTGGATTTCTGAGGATAGCAATCATTTTAATATTACCTAAATCTTTCTTGATTAGCTGAGGAATATGCTGAAAATAAAGATACTCAGGTGTGGCATCAAGTGTCAGCTTATTTTCTTTTTGTTTTTTAGAGGGAAAGTAACCTAGATACCATCCAAAACCTCTCTGATAATTTTGGAATTTATCAAAGTAGTGAATTTCTTTAAAAGAATTATTTTCAATCACGTTGGAATGCTGAATCAAGTAGTTATACAGTGATGTTGTTCCCGCTTTTTGCGCTCCGACTATCAAGAAATCTGGACGAGATTTTATGATTGGATAGGCTACATTTTTAATCAAATCTTTAATCATTTTATTTCCTCTCGTTTTCTTCAGATAATATTGTTGTTAACTTCAACAGCATTTGGGTCATTAAACAGATTTTGCAGATCTCAAGGGAGAGAGAGTCCCAGTTTAGTTACCTCAGCACTACCTTCTGTTGATCCTGAACACATATACAGCGAAACATACTTTCTCCAGGACAGAAGCAAATATTGACACCAGCCCTTACCTAGATTGAATTCTGGACGTTCCCTGATGATGTAGAGTATAATAGGTACGTGCATCTTTGGCAAAACAGACTCATCATTGAAGTCATGTAAATACAGAAGTCTTTACGGTCTAACCTGTCAAGGAGCTTGGCTCTATTTTATAGTTCTCAAAAACAGTGATTAGGTCTTGAATTTAATACATCGGCTCATGGAAGTTTCACCCAAAGCAAGCCGAGTTTAGGTGAGACTGAAAACGTTTTTTCTGAGCTATAACTATCCATACTTTTCTTGTCGAGAGTCGAAAGCTCTACTGAAAATTTACTGTTAAGCTTGTACACGAGCATCAGGCATTTTGACCATGCCTAAGAGTCTGATGAATTAATCAAAAGTTCTAGAAAATTCCCCGAGGCTTGAGCCAAGGGAGTTAGTCAAAGAAGCACAATACTCAATCAACGAAGGCTGATTTTATGCAAAACTCGAAGAATCCTGTTATTGCTATTGGATTAGATGCCGCTCAACCTCCTTTACTCGAAGAGTGGATGTCTAAAGGATATTTAAAAAATTTAAGCCGCTTACGAGAACAAGGCATATATAGCCGTTTAAGAAACTTCAAAGACTCAAACGTCGAAACAGCTTGGACAACCTTTGCTACGGGTTGTCGCCCCCAAAAAACAGGGTATTGGGCGGCAATGGGGTTTCGCGAAGGCACTTATGAAACCGAAACTCGTGCGGCTTATGACTACCAGGAATTCCGTCCCTTCACCGCCTTGGGAGAAGATTATCAAGTCATCACCTTTGATGTTCCCCAACTACGACTCAATCATCAAACTCATGGTTTGCAAATCGGAGCTTGGGGCGCCCACTCTCCTCAAATCCCCAGCAGTTCAATACCGGAATCCCTGTACCAAGAGATCATTGACAAACACGGCCCTCACCCCGGTCTTCACAATGATTATGCGGTTTGCCTGGATGTCAAAACTACCATGAAACTTGAAGAGAGGTTTGTCACCGGGATTGAACGGCGTTCGGCAATTTGTCAGGATTTGCTTCAGCGTCAGCCTTGGGATTTATTCTTAACCGTATTCAGTGAATCTCATGGCGGTGGTCACGTTTTCTGGCATCTGAGTCAACCGGATCATCCCCTCCATGAGAAACTGCGACCCCAGGTTTCCCACGACCCTCTACTGGCGGTCTACCAAGCGATGGATAAAGCCATTGGTGAGATCTTAGCCCAAGCTCCAGAAAATGCTCATGTGGTTCTGTTCTCCGATCATGGTACTGGGGCGGCAACGATTGACTTACCGAGCTTTATTTTCTTACCGGAGTTTCTCTATCGCTACAGTTTCCCCGGAAAATGTGGGATTGGGGATGGCAAAACTTCCGAACCCTTACCGCCACCGATTACCAAAATGAAGTGGAACTTTTGGGAGCGGCATTTGTGGGGTCAGAAGAACGATCCTAACCCGATTCGACGCTTCCTTCGACGAGAAACTCCGACTCGGATTTTCAAGTTAATTGAACCCTATCTTGATACTCGCGGAGAGTATGATTTGATTTCTCCGTTCCAACTCAAACGTCAGGGAGAAACTGTGGTTCCTTGGAACCCAGCTCAATGGTACAAACCGCTCTGGCCGAAAATGAAAGCGTTTGCTATCCCCAGTTTTGCTGAGGGTTACATCCGGATTAACCTCAAAGGTCGTGAACCCAACGGAATTGTCGATCCTTCCGAGTACGATGCAGTTTGTGACGATCTCTGTGAAAAGCTTCACGCCCTCAAAGATCCTCGCAAGGGTATTCCGATGGTGAGTCATATTGTTCGCACCCGAGAAAACGCCGCTGATCGCAATCCGAAATTACCCGATCCAGATTTAATTGTAGTCTGGCAAGAAGAATATGCAACTGATGTGATGGAAAGTCCAGAATACGGACGTTTTGGCCCCTTGCCTCCCTATCGCGCTGGCAGCCATCGATCCGAAGGATTTATTCTAGCAGCTGGCCCTGATATTGCACCCGGATCTACTTTGTCTTCGGGTCATGTTCTCGATTTAGCCCCTTCTATTTTAGATTTGATGGGCGCACCGATTCCAGAACATATGGAAGGTCAACCTTTACCTTTGCGAACCAATCAACCTGTTGCTAGTGCGGGCATTGAGTGCTGAATTGAGCGATCGCAACCATTAGCGGATCAACTCATCTCTTAATTTCTGTTCAGCCAAGAAAGTGATAGATGTTAGTACATGGCTAATACTAGCCAGGAAAGAGTGACTAACACTATCGCTTTTTTGATGTATCTCGGGAACTGCTCTCAGTATCTTTACAGAAACATTACAAACTTAGTACGAACTAAGTATAAGCTCAAAAACAGTTGACATCAGCTTTTTGAGCTTATCAACCTTCACGAATAAAATCAGATTTATACACGTACTTATATCTTGAAATACACCCCTTAATTCTGATGAATGATCAGAGACAATAGTAATTCTGAGTTTTACAGGACAAACAAAATAAATTTAGCAGGCAATGCTTTGTTGTACACTAACCGAACACAGGCTAATGTTCTCCTCAACAGATTTTCCTGTTCAGGTGTAGGATAGAATCAAAATTTGAGAGCTTTTTCAGTCATGTCTTACAGTTAACCACACCATAAGCACTTCCATCAGCAACTATCATGTCGATTAATTCTAATCTGGCACAAGAAATACAAGAGCAACCCCAAGCTCTAAACCGACTGTTGGACACCCAAGCAGAAGCCATCCAACACCTGGCTGAAGCGATTCAACACCGACAAATTACTCATATTGTGATTGCCGCCCGAGGAAGTAGTGATAACGCCGCTCGTTATGCCCTATACTTGTTTGGAACGATCAACCAATTCTTAGTTACGTTAGCCGCACCGAGCCTCTACACCCTCTACAATCGCCCTCCCCAGATCGGAAATGCGTTGGTTTTAGGGATTAGTCAAAGTGGTGAAAGTCCAGATTTAGTGGAGGTGTTAGCCTCAGCCCGTCAGCAAGGTGCTTTAACTGCTGCCATGACTAATATTTCTGACTCTCCCCTCGCTCAACAAGCCGATCATGTGATTAACTTGAGTGCAGGGGTTGAACGTTCGATCGCAGCGACAAAAACCTACACGGCGGAATTATTAGCCTTGGCGATGTTAAGTTCTCAATTAGCGGCTAATGAGTCGATGTTGACAACGTTACGACAGGTGCCGCAGTGGGTAGAACAAACCTTTGAACTCAACCCGAATATTTACCAAACCATTAAGCCTTATTGTCAGATGAGGCGTTGTATTGTTATCGGTCGCGGTTATAACTATTCTACTGCTTTTGAACTGGCTTTGAAGTTAAAAGAGTTAACGTATACTTTGGTTGAACCCTACAGCAGTGCAGATTTTTTGCATGGCCCTTCAGCATTAATTGAACCGGGTTTTCCGATTGTGGTGATTGCTGTTTCTGGGCCGATTTTAAACGAGATGCAACAAGATTTAATGCCCCTACTCATTGAACGAGGTGCAGAAATTATTACCCTCGGAAATGATCCACAAACTCTCAGCCAAGCTCAGACGACTTTACCTTTACCGAATGATATTCCTGAATGGTTATCACCGATTTGTGCGATTGTTCCCGGACAGCTTTTTGCCCTCCATATCGCCACGATGCGAGGTTATGATGTCGATCAGCCTCGGGGACTGAAAAAAGTCACAAAAACTCAATAGCATGACTGTTTGTGCTTCAACAACAGAGGCGATCGCTTTGCTGTCCATCTTTTCAATACACTGCTATGCGATCGCCAGTTTTTTGTAATTTAAAGTTCAGAGAATTGATCCAAACTTTAAGTTAATATCAAATTCGATTTTGAGACAAAAGTTGAGACAAAAGTTGAGACAAAAGTTGAGATTGTAGTGCTGGTTTTTTCTTAGGAACCCAAATGTTTAAAAATAGATTGGCTCAAGCTCCGATAGCTTCCTCAGCAATGGGCAAGCGTTGAGAGGCGTAACCAATTCCCCGCACTGTTAAAATATATTCGGGATTACGTTGATCTTCTTCAATTTTTGCCCGCAAACGAGCCACATGAACATCGACAACCCGCATATCTGCAATTCGTCGAGGAGCGTAACCCCACAACTCTTGAAGAATTTCTGAACGAGAAACCGCCTCACCAGAATGTTTTAAAAGCAGTTCAAGAAGATTAAACTCAATGTAAGTTAGAGGAATCAGTTGCTCGCCTTTATAAACCCGTCGTTTGATAGTATCAATTCGCAGAGCGTCTACCTGAATAGTCTCTGCACTGACATCACGATTGGCGTTTGTTTCTCTGAGACGGCGTAAAATAGCTTGAATACGCGCTTCTAACTCTTTGGGTGAAAAGGGTTTGGTGAGATAATCATCGGCGCCGAGTTCTAACCCTGTAATCCGATCCGCGACATCTCCCAAAGCAGTTAACATAATGATCGGAACCTCGGATTGGGTGCGGATTTTTTGACACACGCCATAACCGTTGAGTTTGGGCATCATCACGTCTAAAACGACGAGATCAGGATTTTCGGTTTCAAATAGGCTCAGGGCTTCGCGACCATCGGCAGCGGCCACAACCTCATAGCCAACCATCGATAGACGAGTGGTGAGAATACGTCGAATAGCAGATTCGTCATCTGCGATTAAGATTTTACCGGAGTTACGTTTGTGTTCAGATTGTAATTGCGTTGCCATGTCTGCTCCCATAGATAGATGAATCGGCTTTCGGTGCAGGTTGAATTGGTTTAAAATCAACAAGCGATTTCAGGCGACTTCAGATGTTAATGCTGCCATCAACTGTGCGTCTGATAACACCTGTTATCATATTGTTATCACAAATCTATCACCAAAATTTAAAAATTTTGCAATAACTCAAGAAATGTAACAAAAATTTACAGAAAAATGAGGACTGACTATTCCTTTTACAAATTAATACTATGAGATAGGTAACGATTTAGCAATAGACTGGTATTATCGAGGCATTGTTGAAGTTGATTGTCCAAATGTTCCTCAACTAAAACCATGCCCAATCCCTTTTTAGGAGTTAGGATTCCTCCTGAATTACACGAAGCATTGATGGCACGGGTCAAAGCAACTGGACAATCGAAGTCAGACCTCGTGGTTGAAGCTTTAAGAACCTATTTAGGAATCTCTCATCAACCCGATAAAATGGAAGAACTTGAGAGCCGTTTAGCGATACTTGAACATCGACTCGACACTCTCAATCCTGAGTCTCACGCTCACGAAATCCAGGATGATTAAATGACTCTAACTGTCCGACAAATTTTGGCCCCAAACTATCAAGTCGTAGGCAACTATGCAAAACTTAGCTAATTTGTCAAGTGAAAGCTGAGGAGACTTTTGATCATAAACTGTAGTATTACTTAACAATCATTGAGCAGACTCAGGCCACTCTTTTTCAACAGAAAATTCCCAGCTTCTCACAGAAACCAGGAATTTTAACAATAGTTCAACCTAAACGCTGCAATCTAAGCCACAGGTTTTTCGGTGGCTTTTGTGATGTATTTGAGAATTAACTCAAACTTCTCTCGAATGTTCATCAGTTCTTTCATCCCAGTATTAGAAGCAGCCATAGATTCTTCTTCACTGCGACGAGCAACTGAGATTTGTTTCTCAATTTCTCCATAAACCTGTTGTTCAAATTCAAAAAGCTGTATACTGATTTGAGCCTCTAAGTCTTTACCAATTGTTTGAAACTGGCTGGTAATATCTTGGCGAATATTTGCCATTTTCTTTTGATGCTCATTTTCGTCGTGCATTGTTTTCAAATCAGCCCCAACTGAAACAACAGCCATTGCTGGCCCTAAAAACTTAGCTGCATTACCCAAATTTTTAGCAATACCAACAGCTTGCCAGGGTTTAAACTTAAATCCTACCAACTTGCCAACTCCAACAACAGCTATATGTAATCCGCTTCCGGCTACATCCCCAGGACGTAACAATCCTTGTTTCATTGCTGTTTTAACAAGGCCACGAGTTGCTAGTTTTGTTATTTCTGCTCCGGCTGTTGTTCCAATATCATTTAGAAAGTTGATTTTACTTTTTATTGCTTCTGAATTCATACCAGGTTTGGCATTCTTTGCTGATACGTTTTGGTTTTTGTCCAAACAAGCAACAAAAGCTTTAACTAAGTCGCCTTCAAAAACTTGTTCAACTTCTTGGCGTATATCCTCAGCCGCAGCATTAATTACAGATTGCAGGTCTGTTTCGGCTTTTTCGTAGTGTTTCTGAACATTTAGTTCAACCTGTTTATTCAAAACTTCTATGTCTTCATTTCCCACTGCTGAAGCCAGAACATAACCTTCTTTAGCAATTTCTGAGGACATTTTCAAGCCAATACTTTGAACGTTCTTTTGGATGCGACTCCGTTCTTTTCGGACAACACGAGATAAACGATTTAAAATTTCGAGGAATGCTGAATCATTCGTAGAGTTGCGGGTAAAACTTAGCTGTGCTTCTTCCAAACAACTGAGTGCAATTCGGACGGGAGTATCAAATTTTGCTAATGCCGCACGTTTGTTAACAAACTCATTCAGGGAATCAATAAACGTCTGAAAACGGCTAATTTCCATCAGAAAATCATCCTTTTCATCAACACCCTCACAGTAGTCTTTGGCATCGATAAAGCAAACCGGAAATTCATCCAGGCTGTAAGGTTTCAATGCTTCTGCTAGACTGTGGCGGTAGTTGGCAATTTTTTGTTCTTCTTCTCCCGCTTCATCAGACATTTTATTGATGACAAGCATCATTTTCCAGCGATAACCTTTTTCATAGGCTAACTTTTTGAAGTTCTCGACGGTAACGGAGTCGAACAGCATATAGGTGAGACAAAATACCAATAAATCGGCTTTGTTAATCGCGTCGTAGGTAATTTCATCGTGATCTTGGCGTTCTGTAAACAGTCCCGGTGTGTCAAGAACTTGAATACCATTCCAGTTGTAGTTGCTGGTTTTATCGGTGGCGATATCCGCATCAATTTTGATATCTCGTTTTCCGGTCAGTGCAGAGATAATTGTTGATTTTCCCGCACTATATTGTCCGACAAAAGCAACGCTAATTGCTCCTTGTTCCCGATAGGTTTTTAATTCCTCACGCAGTTTTTTCCGAATTGCTGTGAGTTCGGGTTTATTTTCCTGTTCTAGTAGCTTATCAAAACTAACGAGATTTTTTTTGAATGCTGAACCAATTTTGGCGGCGAGGAAATCCTGATTATTCTCAGTCATGGTAAGTTTTCTCCTATTTAACAGATTTGAGAGATTGAATTGAAATATCTTCTTGAAGAACCTTTTTCAGTTCATCCATTGATTTTTTGAGCGGGAGTTCAGAGCGAGTGATAATTGTCATTTTGTGTCCGAACTTCCGTTGAACCTTAGCAACTGTTTTTCTGGCTCCTTCTTCAGTTAAGGGTTCGTATTTTTCCTGACTCCAATCCAGAATTCGCTTGGCATAAGAACGGTTAAGATAGTTAGCTTGCCCTGATAACTTTTTCTGGGCTTCTTCTAGTGTCAAAGAAAAACTTTCTAGCCCAGAAGCGAGTTCCTTGAAATAGGATTCGATATTCATAATTACATAAGCACAGGAATTTGAAAATTCACTTCGAGCTTTTTCCAGCGTTTCCTGTTTTTGGGTATTCAGTTGCTCGCGTAAAGACTCTGAAATTTTGTGAGCCGCGTCGCGATGTTTCTTATCTTTTGACTTTAATAACCCAGTAATACCCCCGACAACGCCACCAACAATTCCTACAACTATTCCAACAGGAGGTGCGAAGACCAGAAGAACTGTACTGGCTATCCCTAAAATAATTCCTCCAATTCGCAGGATATGTTGAGTATCCCAAGAATCTTGTTCTGTGAATTTAAAGTTATCACCGCCAAGTTCAGCAACTAACTGTAATTCATGGCCAATTTCTTCTAAGACCTCTTGAACTTCCTGCTTAAACTGTTCACCCGCTTCCTGAAAAGCAGACTTTAAACGCTGTTCTAAATTGAGAGATTTTAGTGTTTTCTCCCAACCAAGTTTCAATCCCAACTCGTTTGAATTCCAATGTTCCTCTGCAAACGATGGAACAGCATTAATCGCCTCTTGAAATATCGTTTCGATTTCTGTTTGTAAGTTTCTGCGGCTATCTTTAAATGCAATCTCAATTTTCTTTCGGATTTCCTCCCGTTTGCTTTGAATTTTTTCTGCTAATTGTTTATAAATTTGAGCTTGTCCTGCAACCCAGTCATAGGGTGTATTAATGGCGCCGACTGTCGAACCGAGCAGAGTTTGTGATCGGCGAATGGTTCCGTATTGAATCAAAGACTCACGAATAGAATTTAAGAAATCTTGCATTCGACTGGCTTTGAATAATTCCTCTTTGCGATTTTCATGTTCGGGTTCACGGGAAAGTTGAGCCGCCAAAAGCATCACCGGAATAATGGGAAATTCATCGTTTGCATAATGCTCTTTTGCATAGCGGCGAATGCGTTCAATATGTCCGCTTAAACCGCTTTGACCTTCCATTGCAAAGGCTTTATCGGGATCTTTTAGGAAATGTTCTAATCGACGCGAATCGCGCAAATTATTCTTAACATTCAAAAGAATAATGAGCGGTTTTGCTTTCTTTTTGAGCAGATGTAAAAACTTAAATTCTGTGTCTTGAACGCTGTCGTTTGTAACGACATAACAGATAACATCTGACTCCTCAATTACACTTTCTGCAATTTTTTCATCACTTTTTCCACCGGGAGCGCCAATCCCAGGCGTATCAATAATCCGAATATTTTTCCATTCATAAACTCGGTTGTAACGAGTCGTTCGCTGTTTTCCAACTCCTATCGCCTCCCATCCATCGTTAGTAACAATGGCGTGAAGTGTGCTTTTTCCCGCTTTCGTTCTGCCCATAAAGGCAATGCTAAAGTGATTGAGAGCGCGTTCTTTTGAACGGAGGGATTCCTGCACATCCTCAATTTCTTTGATAATTTCAGCCGAGAGCGATTTTTGAGTTAATTCGAGTTGTTTTGCAACTTCTTTAGCCGTGTTTGCCTGACCTTTACTGTTAGTTTTTGACTGAATTTCAGCAATCGATTTTTGCAGATTTTTTCCTAAAGAGCGAAGTGTTGAACCCGCGCTTTTCAGGGCTAACTCCGCAAATTGGTAATCTTCCTTAGCAACAACGGCACACTGACGAATTGCTTCATCATATTCTGGCCCCGATAACAAAATTTCTTGCCGCAGTTGCTCGACTTTTTCTTCTGCTCCTGTTAAGTTGGCTAATTTATTAACCAAAGCGCGTGATAAAATAGAATCGGCTTTCTGAAGTAAACGCCCACTAACAGAAAGTTTTTGTTGATTGGACTCATCAAGAAATCCGGTATCAGAAAAGGCTCCGGCTTCTTCAATTTGTTTCTGTATTTCTGCTTTCGGCCAGTTCCAAATCTGTGCAATTCGTTCGGCCATCTTCCGTTCTAACACCGAACAAAACCCGTCAACATAAGCAATCGCTAAAATTTGACACATGGCCTCATTTTTTTGAGTGCTGGGTATTCGCCTCGCAATTTCTTCTACAGATAATTGATGATCATCTTGGGCGAGAATCTTTTCCATTTCTGCAAGAGTGCTTTGTCCGGCTTCAATTTGAGTTGCGAGTTCGTGAAGCGCTTTTGATTCTTCGCTGTGAATTTGTTGGTCAGCACAAACCATGTGTGTGACTAATAAAAAGGGATAATTTATCGTGTTAGAATGGTTGTTAGTCACTTGTTCAGTCTTTTTGAGTGTAGTTTCCATCTTGCCTAACCCTGTATTAAAGTGGTTAATATGTTGAAGTCGGAGTCAGCAAGATCGTCACCACCAGCAATAACTGTTAATGAAATATCTGCTAAAGCTATCTGAGTCCTAGTCTTGTCAGCGTTGAGACGGTTAGAACGTGCCTTACCCAAGCTCATAGTGTTGTCTCCTAGAGGTAGAGGGTGTTAAATTTTTTAAGTCTCTACATTCAGCTTATATGGAAAACTCTAGATTTAAAACAGGGTAATTACTGAACTTTGAACGAGTTTGAAGTGTTATCTGAAGTTCAGTCTGCGTGAAAACACTGAGAGTTTTTTGAACAAAACCTTGAACAGTACCGCTTTTAAGGAGATTGATTCATCACCCATTTGAACCACTGAGTTAATGACCTCAATGTTCCCAACTTTTTCACATTTGGAGCGTTGATCGCCGCTAAATTGGTCACGGACTGCAACGCCGTATATTGTAGCCCTAAAAAGCTATCAACAGGTGCATAAGGCCCTCCTAATGTAATCGCCCCGGCTGCATACATTCGACCTTTTTGCGTGGGAGTAACGGGGGAAACTGTTGCTGTTTTTTGCGTTTTTAAAGCAACAATCACTGAACGCATTTCAATCAATTCAAAATCATTGGAAACCTGCAAACGATTGAGAGCATTTAGAGGTAAATTATAATGAGTCACTAAATCATTTAATAACGGATTGGTCTGAACATGAGCATCTAAACCCGTCGCATCAATAATAAAATCGGCTTCTAATTTAATTTGGGCTTCAAGTCCCTGTTCTCGAATGGTGGTTAATGTCCGTTCACCTGTTATCTTTTCCACCTGTTCAACGACACCAAAAACAACCCGATACCAGCCCTGATTAAGTCCTTGATTAATAATATCTTGCCAATCTTGACGACTGGCGGTAGTCGTTCCCCCCCAGCTTTCAAGTAATTGTAATCGTCGTTCAGAATTCGCCGTTTCTAGCTTTTCTCGAAGTTCTCCCCCCCAACAGGCTTTCGGCCAATTAAACGGTTGAAATTCAAAATGATTTTCGACTTGACGGCGTGACTGTCTAAATTGATTTCCTATCGCTTTTGGCGATCGCATTAAGTGGAGAATTTGAATCTTAGAATTGTGTTTTCTTGCCTCATAAATTCGTTGAATAATTCTTGATGCCACAATTCCCCGTCCGCGTAAAACTACCGTTCCGCCTTGTTTTTCAAGTTGTTGATAAATGTGTTGATGATCTTCATAAGCATTCACAACCGTCTTAAAATCTCGCGTCATTTCACGATAAGCTTGTAAATCCGGGAGAAACTGAATCGCTGGATATCCAGTCGCTAAATGAACATATCGCGCTAGAATAAAAGCCCGTTCTCGTTTATTTGCCCGTGAACGAGAAATAGCGATCGCATAACGCCCATCATTGGTTTTCCGAATCCCTAAAACTCGTCCATACTGATAAATTTGTTCCCAATTAATCCGTTGGGCTTCTCGATCAATTGAATCAAAAACATTTTGCGATTTTGGGGTATAAGTTTCTGCTAAAACGGGTTCAGCAAAGACACGCCACAGCAATTTTAAAGCGATTAATAACCGTCCGCGAGTCATTTCGTGATAAGCTTCTCGCAACGCATAACTCGGCCAACCCCAAATATTATCAGGACAAGAATCAGAATTGGATCGCAAACGTTCGTGAGGAGGAATTTGAGAATTTAGACACAACCGTTGATAACGGGCGTAGGGGTTTTCTTCCATTCCCAACGCCATAATTTGACTAACTTTCACCCCAGAAATCCTCAAAAAATTAACCCAAATAAAACTACCTAACCCTCCTCCAATCGTGAGATAATCAATCTCCTCAACGGGTAATCCTGTGTTTTGTAGAGTGGAAGGAGAGACTAAAGCCGCGTGTAAAAACTCTGTGGGGGGGAAACTATTATTAACCGGAGTTATCGGTTTAGGCGTAGCGGTTAATGGATCGGGTTGATTGGTTTTGGGGTTAAAAAAGATTTGCGATTTTCCGGGTAAAGTGTTAGAATTGAGAGAACTCGTCACAAAAGAAATCTGTATTTGATGACGATCAATTTGTAAAGTATCTCCATCATTTAAAACCGTTCGGGCTTGACTCACTCCATTGATAAAAGTCCCGTTACGACTGCCAATATCGGTTAGAATAAGATTTCCATTTTCCCAAGTTATTAAAGTATGAAAGCGAGAAACCCGATCTCCTTTCAACACAATACGCGAGACCCGATTTCCATCAATTGTACCTGGCATCCGATCAAAGACTCGTCCAATTGCAATCGGAGGAGTTAATACAGGGGTTCGCCAGTCGTTTGTTGTCGGATCTCGCCAACTCAGTCGAATTTGCATGAGAAAGAGGGAATTGAGAATTTAAACTTTAGATTTTAGAATACTCATATTTTCCCTCACTGACTCCATTTCCTTATCAATTTTATTCGGGAGACATCACAACACTCATCGCGGCAGCAAGAGAAGTTCCACACCAACGACATCCTAAATCAATCTGTTCATAGGGTGTCTGGCGATCGCACTTAGGACATTGTAAACCGTATTGGGGAGTTGAAGCTGGGGGTTTTTGTAAGTTAACAGATTCATTTGGGGAAAATAAAATCGTGACTGGAATTTTCTCTATTCTGTTCAAAACAGAAACCACTTCGAGTTCAACTTGTCCTAAGCAGAGATGACTACCGGGGTTGAGGGTTGCTTCTTGAGAAGACAAAAGTTGACCATCTATTCGAGGTGGGTTTGTGTCTCGTAAACTGCGGACTCGAAATTGATCGGATGTAGAATCAAAAAAGATTTCGACGTGTAACCCAGAAACAGTGGGATGAGATAAGACGACATCACACCGATGGGGATCTCGTCCAATGCGAATTGTACCGGGATGTTTACTGGGTTGTTGCTGTTGTAAAGTTTGGATATGAAGTTGGTTGGCTTCTATCCATTTTAAGGTTAGTTCGTTCACCGGACTGTCTAAGTTTAATAAAATTGAGTCAATTAAAAAGGCTTAATACTATAGGTCAAATACCCCTCATTAAAAACGAGAGTGAGACACTATATTTGCTCTTAGTTGATTCTTTTTCAATTCTATCCGCACTATTCGTTAAATGCCAATAGTCAAATGAACTGTAGGGTATAATGTTTTGATAAAATAGAAACTAAGATTAGTATACTCAAGTTTAAATGAAGAAAATATTGGTCACAGGCGCAAGCGGTTTTCTGGGTTGGAATATTTGCCAAATTGCAGCGTCTCAATGGGAAGTTTACGGCACTTACCGTTCAAAGGCGGTGAAAATTCCGGGTGTTAACATCATTCAACGTGACTTAACTGATTTTCAAGGGTTAAAAGCTTTAATTGAGGAAATTCAACCGACTGCTATTATTCACGCCGCAGCCCAATCTAAACCCAATTATTGCCAACTTCATCCCGATGAAACTTATCCGATTAATGTAACAGCATCTATTAATTTAGCGGGATTATGTGCTGATTATTCTATTGCTTGTGCGTTCACATCAACGGACTTGGTTTTTAATGGTTTAAATCCGCCTTATAAAGAGACTGATCCGGTTTCTCCCGTGAGTATTTATGGAGAACAAAAAGTCGCTGCTGAACAAGGGATGTTAGAACGAAATCCTCAAGTTGCAGTTTGTCGAATGCCGTTAATGTTTGGGAAAGCTTCCCCTCATGCGGTCAGTTTTATTCAAGGATTTGTGCAAGCGTTAAAAGCAGGAAAAGAACTCCAAGTTTTTACCGATGAATATCGCACATCTGTTAGTGGAACGACTGCTGCGGAAGGATTATTATTAGCCCTAGCAAAAGCCAAAGGAATATTACATTTAGGCGGAAAAGAGCGAATGTCTCGTTATGATTTTGCCCAACTCATGGCGGAAGTTTTTGAACTCCCGATAGAGAAGATTCAACCCTGTTTACAACAAGATGTACAAATGCCTGCTTCTCGTCCGCCTGATGTTTCTCTAGATAGTTCTAAAGCCTTTGGGTTGGGTTATCAACCCCTGTCTATTCGGGAAGAATTAGAAAGATTACGAGGTCAAGTTTAACGTTCATTTAAACGGGATACATATTCTTTTAATTCAGAAGTCCGTTGATCGGTAACTCGCGTTAAACAGTTTGTTAATAAAAGTCCTTCTAAACTTCCTCCTAACGCTTCGCTGGCTTCATAGCTACAACTTTTGTCTCGAAACTGAATCCAAGACCGTTGAGCGGAAATTAAACGTTGTTTGCGTTGATTATCATCGAGCTTCGCCATCAATGTTTGATAAGTTTGATTGAGTTGTCGATCAATCTTTGAATATTTATCTTGAGCGCATTTTTTCATCTCAATCATTGAACCATCTTCCCGACACTCAATCGTTTGAGAGATTTGAGTAACGGGAGCCGCGAAACTGTTAAAAGTCAAGCTAGAAGTCCCGAAAGCTGCGAGAATTAAACCGAGAGAGATGACCGTTAATTTGTTGAACATTCTTTTCAAGTTAAAGCTATTGATTACAATAATTATCATGGGCATTATCTATCTATCAACTATTCAGTTTTATCACTCAAATCAGGAAAATTAAGATTAATTTTTTTGAAGCTAAAGCTGTTGTTACTGGGTTTAAATATACTTCAAAACCCAGCTTCTAGGAGAAACCGGGTTTGTATTTCTGAATTCTAGTCTGTTGTCCTCAACCGAGAACATCATGCTAGAACTTCTATCCAGAAACAACATTTGAAGCGATCGCATCAGGAAGTTCTTTTTCTACTTGACGCAGACGAGGTGTGCGATAGGCGGTAATAGAAGCCCCAATATTCACCATACCTAATAGAATTAACAACAGGGCAATTCCGCGTCCTGGCCCAACACCAATCAGTTTACCCAAACTATCAGCAAGCAAACCATTTTCAGCCATCATCGGTTCAAATAAACGATCCACCAACGGCCCAATTGTGAGTTGAGTTGAAATCATTGCAGAACGTTCAATTAAACTTTGAAGGGCAAAAATCCGTCCCTGTAAGTTAATGGGGATTTTACATTGCCAAATCGTTTGATTTGAACTGATAATAATCGGTTGAGCAAATAAGTATCCAAAACCGCCAATAGCAGCAACGAAAATAGACGCTTTGAAGCCACCTAAACACAGACACAAACCCTGTAAACCGACAAAGAATAAGATTCCGTAGACTCGCCGTCCCAGTCGTCCTCCCCAAGCGCTGACAGCGATGCTTCCAAACAACATCCCGCAGCCACTAATCGACAAGACAATTCCCAACTCTGAACTCGAACCGAAACTTAAAACCAGTGGCCAGAAAACCACCTGAACCACGCCTTCGGTTAAATAAATCACACCTGTAAATAGGATTAACCGCAATAAACCTGCGCGTTCAGCAACGTAGTTCCAGCCGGAAATCGCCTCATTCCAAACTTGCGCCAAAGACGCTGTTTTTTGAGCAACGGTTTGAGTTGTAGTCGCCTTGAGTACGGGGAAATGCACGACGAGTAGGGTAATAATTCCCGCGCTGTAGGTACAGAAGTCCAGCAACAGAACACCCCGAATGCCGATACTTTGTACCATAAATCCGGCAATTGTGGGGCCAAGAATCCGGGCTACCGCTCTGGAGATTTGTACCATCCCATTGGCTCGACTCAAATTTTGTTTGGGGACAATTTGAGAAATTGCTGCGATGTAAGCAGGCCATTGGAATCCGGTACACAAGGAACTCAACGAAACTGCGATGTAGACGTGCCAGACCTCCAGTTGATTTGAGGCGGCTAAAAGCATCATAATGATCGCCATGATACTTTTCGTAACATCGCTGGAGATCATGACCCACTTTCGGTTCCAGCGATCTACCAAGAGGCCAGCAAATGCTGAAACCATCAAGTTTGGTAGGTGCATGAACACAATAGTCATGGCAAATTGAGTGATGGAGCCTGTTTGCTGGTAGACCCACACACCAAGGGCAAAATCTGTAATATAAGTTCCCAAGACGGAAACAACTTGCCCTAACCAAATAATAAAAAATGTCTGCATACGCTGCGATCTGTTGTGTCTGCTACAGATGAACTTAAGAGAAATCGACCCGCTATTTTACAAGGGCTATCAATGTTTATTTATTTTGCCATTGATAGTTGTCTACCGTAAAAAAACAACTTATTATCTTTTGATTGTTGTGTTGTCGTTTCTGCTAAAAGTGGAAGGTTTCCGGAAAATTCTTCTTACAGTTTGAGGGGTTACAGTTTTGGGGTGCAGATGCTGAAACTGTCACATACTCTGCACTTGTTCGATCAACTTTGGGTTAAATCACAATCGATAACCCCTCGTCTGTGTCCCAGTTATTGAATATTAATTCATGTCTCACCTCCTGAATAAAAGTATCAATGCTAACTAAACTCAAGTTTGATTGATTTTCAGAGAAGATGTATTCGGGTGAATCTGCTTTTTCTTGGTGATTTGGGCTTCCCAAATCTTGACTAAATTCTCGACGGTTTGATCCCAACTGTAGTCTTCCACACAGCACAAACCTTTGAAACCCATCTGTTTTCTCAAATCCGAATTTTCAATTAACTGCTTTAATTTTTCGGCAAAATCCTCACAATCTTGAGGCGTATACAAAAATCCATTTTCACCAGTTTGGATATTTTCAATCACACCCCCCGCCCGAGGGGCAATTGCAGGAATACCTGTCGCAAAGGCTTCTAAGATAGTTAAGCCTCTAGCTTCTTTTTCCGAGGCGGTGACGTGAACATCACTATTGGCCAGTATTGCCGGAACATCAGCAGGTGGCACCCGACCAAACAGATGTACACTCGGGATTAACTGACTTAAATGCTGTTCAATTGGCGATCGCATTGGCCCATCTCCCGCAATCAAAACGGCAAATCGATCCCGATCTACCATTTTAACTAATCGTTCAAAAGTTCTCAGCGTAAATGTCCATCCTTTATCGGGAGTTAGACGCCCTAAGAAAATCAGTTTCACCTTGCGATCAAAATCTGTGAGTCCATAACGCTGTTCAAAAAAACCCTCTTGACGCAAATTCGGGTTAAATTGACCCGCATCAAATCCTAATAAGTTGGCATATTGCAGATTTTTGATCCCCATTGTTTCTAACTTTTCAACCGTAATTCGGCTGGAAACTAAAGTCAGATCATAAGCATTATAAATTAGGGCAAATATTTTTCCGACAATTCCTTGAATCATCGGAATCAAAAAAGAGGGTACGGGTAAAAAATCTTCGGCATATTCAATAAAATTAGTTCTAAAAAAACTCACGCAAGGAATTCCGACTTGCTTGGCATATTTAAGTCCGGCTAGACGAAAAAAGCCAAAAAACAAACGTTCAGGTTCATCAACATGAATCACATCGGGTTGAAAGTTTTCTAATTCTCGCACAACAGTAGGATAAGATTTCCAACTGACATTGCGTTCAAAATCAACCCCAAACATCGGCGTACTTTCCAACCCCACCACTCGTACACCCGGAAGAATATCACCGACATAATCCTTCCAATTTGGATAGAGATCAGCCAGAGGACTATAATCGGGATAACAAACTAACACTTCATGTCCCCATTGACTCAGCTTTTGAACTCGATACAGTCCACTCACACTGACCCCATCTAAAACAGGTGGGAAACCCGAGGTAAGAATTGCGATTTTCATTGATTCATTTAGATTTTTTTTGTATCCTAGATCTGACTTATTCTAATGTGATATATAACAGAGACGAGTTCACTTATGCAGCGATCGCGTACAAAATCTCTCCAGAGAAAGACTCAATCTCCACGTTCAGACCGCTTTGGTACTGATTTATTCAGCTTTAAAGGGGAACTAATCCGGATAACAAACCCTCAGTTTAACTCTCCAAGGTTGAATCTCAGCCAGAAACCCAGGTAAACTCTACAGCAAGCCGACAGCACTCGCCCAGGCATTTGTACATTAAATTTGGATTAATTTGTAAATTTATCGGGAATGTGCGTTAATCAGACAGAAAACTTATAATCAGAGTTCAGTTCAGCGGTTCAGGATAAACGGACTTGAGCAGAAAATCTAGTATGGATGGTCTACCCCAGTTGATGAATTACGATTTAACACTCGTTAGCCTGCTGCGTGACCGGGCGCAACACTTACCCCACCAAACGGCTTATACCTTCTTGCCCGATGGTGAAACGGAGTCGGGAAGCCTCACCTATCACCAACTCGATCAACAAGCTCAGAACATCGCCGCCTATCTCCAGTCTATCGGAAAACCCGGTTCTAAAGCGCTGGTGATCTATCCCTACACCGATGGACTTGAATTTATTGCGGCGTTTTTTGGGTGTCTCTATGCGGGCTTTGTCGCCGTGACCAACAACCCTCCCCATTCGGCGAAAGATCTCGTTAAAATTTTTGATCGTCTTCAGTCTTCTGAATCTATTGTCGTTTTAACCACCCAAGGGCTATTATCTCACCTCAAACAACAAAGCCGTCAATACCCAGAATTTGAACCTCTTTTTGATCAGTTTCCCTGCATTGCGACTGATACTTTATCCCCGTCAACCGCTTCTGACTGGGTTGAACCCCAACTGACTCCCGATAACTTAGCTTTTCTGCAATACACCTCTGGTTCTACGGGAACTCCAAAAGGTGTGATGGTGACTCATCGCCACGTTATGCACAATTCCGCCTTAATTTATCAAGGGTTTGAACATTCTTCTGACAGTCGCGGGGTGATGTGGTTGCCTTTATTCCATGATATGGGATTAATTGGTGGTGTTATTCAACCGCTTTATGGAGGATTTCCGGTAACATTGATGTCGCCTGTTTCCTTGATTCAAAAACCGATTAATTGGTTAAATGCAATCTCTCGCTATCACGCAACAACCAGTGGAGGGCCGAATTTTGCTTATGATTTATTGTGCCGTAAAATTCAACCTGAACAGTTAGAAAATCTGGATTTAAGTCATTGGGAAGTTGCCTTTTCTGGGGCTGAACCCGTTCGCGCCCATACGATAGAACTATTCTCTAAAATTTTTGCACCCTGCGGTTTTCGTCCGGAAGCGTTTTATCCTTGTTATGGAATGGCGGAAACGACGTTATTTATTACCGGAGGACGCCGGAGTGAACCGCCGATGATTAAATATATCGAAGCGAAACAATTAGAAGAAAATCGCGTTATCGAAGTGACTCCAGAACATCCTAATTCACGGGCGATTGTGGGCTGTGGTCAACCCAGTTTGGGTGATGAAGTGATGATTGTTAACCCTCAAAGTTTAACGGTTTGTAAAGATAGCGAAGTCGGTGAAATTTGGGTCAAAGGAACTGGAATTGGTTTAGGATATTGGAACCAACCGGAAGAAACAGAACAGATGTTTCGGGGTTTTGTTGGTGAAAAAGGGCCGTTTCTCCGCACGGGAGATTTAGGATTTCTCCAGAATGGGGAACTTTTTATTACGGGTCGCATCAAAGAAATGATGATTCTTTGGGGTCGAAATCGTTATCCGCAAGATCTTGAACAAACGTCTGAAAATAGTCATTCCGCTTTGAGGAAAGGTTGTGGGGCGGCGTTTTCTATTGAAGTGAATGATGAAGAATGTTTGGTGATTGCTTATGAGGTAGAACGGCGTTATTTAAGGTCGTTGAATGTTGAAGAAGTTGTTACAGCTATTCGGACAGCGATCGCCGAACAGCATACTGTAGAAGTTTATGGGATTGTGTTATTGAAAACGGCAAGTCTTCCCAAGACAACCAGTGGTAAAATTCAACGTCGAATCTGTCGTCAGCAATTTTTAAACGGAGAGTTAACGAGGGTGGGTGAATGGATGCAAAATACTCAACAAAGTAGTCTGCAAGATTTGGCAAATCGGATTTAATATTAAGGTGAAATATTTGGTTTTTCCCGAACGTTTAGATTCTTTAATAATTTCGGAGAAGAAAGATATTTTTTTATTAAATATTTCGCCAAAAGTTGATTAAAATGTTATCCTGATCAATAGAAATTATTGGTTTTTTTAGAATGAACTCTAACAATAACGAAGTGAATCACAACTCCAAAAAACAAACAGTTTGGCAAACAAATAGAAAAAAAATAATGGAGTTTCTGCTTTTGAAAGTCGGAGCAAATCTGCTGTGGAGTATTGAAAAACTAATCCCTAAATATTCTTTAATTGGCAGTAATCCCTTTTTTGAGCGAGAACAGTTTGACTGGGTGCCAGAGTTAGAAGAAAATTGGGAAGTCATTCGCGATGAAATGTATGAAGTTTTGAAATATCGGGACGATTTACCCTGTTTCCACGAAATTTTGCCCTATCAAAATGACCAAATTAGTGCCGATAACGATTGGAGAACCTATTTTCTGTATGGCTACGGGAATAAAATAGAAAAAAACTGTGAACGTTGTCCTGAAACTATCGCCGCTTTAGAAAAAATTCCCGGTGTAAAAACGGCATTCTTTTCTATCTTTTTACCTGGAAAACATCTTCCCGACCACCGGGGGCCGTACAAAGGTTTGACCCGGTGTTTGTTGGGGTTAAAAGTTCCCGAACCCAAAGAACTGTGTCGCATCCGAGTTGCTGATGAAATCCGCCATTGGGAAGAAGGAAAATGTATGTTGTTTGATGATTCTTTTCGCCATGAAGCGTGGAATGAAACGGATGAAACTCGGGTTGTCTTATTTATTGATTTTGTCAGACCTTTGCGTTTTCCTCTAAATATTGTCAATAAACTTTTAATTGAAGCGATTGCAATTTCTCCGCTGATTGCAGATGCTAAAGTTAATCAAAAATATTGGGATAAACGCTTAGAAGAAGTATTTACCCAAAAAGCAAAAGAAGAACAAGAACAGAACGTCTTATCCTCAAAATAGACTCAGTTTGGCTTAGATCATATTAGTTAATTATACCTAAACCTGGTTTCTTAAAGAGACTGGGTTTTTTTGTTGCTCTTTCTACAGGAGTCTATCTCATAATTGTAATGAGTTTAACTAAAGGCTGAGAACATCCAATCATGTCTTAAAACCCTGACTTTTCAGGAGTAATCAAGCCTCATACAACGATTACTCGGTAACTTTATAAAAACTTTATAAAAACTTTATAAAAACTAACTTATACAAATTTAAAACCTATGATAAGATACTTCTTGTGTGGTGGTCATGACTTAATTTATAAAACCTTAATTTAATTAGTGTGAGGAGACAGAAGATTAATGAAGCAGATCTCTTTATCTCTCTTGAAAGAGAGACTTAGATGGTTAATTGTGCATGGTATTGGTGCGAATCTACTTTGGAACTTTGAAAAAATCATTACGCGATATTCTTTGATTGGTGATCAACCCTTCTTTGAACGGGAACAGTTTGAGTGGGTGCCAAAACTAGAAGCGAATTGGACAGTGATTCGTCAAGAACTCGATGAAATCTTAAAATATCGAGATCACCTTCCCAATTTCCAAGATATTTCACCCGATCAAATCTATCGAACCAGTACAGATGATATGTGGAAAACGTATTTTCTGTATGGTTATGGAATGAAAGCAGAAAACAATTGCAAACTCTGCCCAGAAACAGCACGAGTATTAGAACAAATTCCGGGTTTAAAAACGGCTTTTTTCTCTATTTTACTTCCCGGAAAACATATTCCCGAACATCGTGGCACTTACAAAGGGTTTCTTCGCTGTTTATTGGGGGTAAAAATTCCTGAACCGCGAGAAAAGTGTCGTCTTCGGGTTGCTAATGAAGTGCGTCATTGGGAAGAAGGAAAGTGTATAATTTTTGACGATGCTTTTCCCCATGAAGCTTGGAATGAAACTGATGGAATACGAGTCGTTTTATTTATTGACTTTGTTAGACCTTTACGTTTTCCGCTTAATCTTGTCAATCAGTTCGTGATTAATATTATTGCCATGACTCCCTTTGTTCAAGATGCAAACCGCAATCAAAAATATTGGGATGAACGACTAGAAAAAGCGATTTCTCAGCCCGCCAAACAAAAGCAACCTGAGAAAGTTTTAACTTCTAAGTAAAATTCAAATAAAATTCAAATAAAATTTAAATTCTCTGAATCTTGTTGAATCAGGGAATTTTTTTGTTGAGTAACTTCAGGATTTAATCGCTAAATTTTGATCGGCAGTTTCAGACGAATAAAACTGACTCACCCAACGCAAACTCGGTTTAATCGGCCCATCTTCTTCAAATAAAATCGGATGAGTTGGAGAAATCCGGTGTTCTAAAATATCAATATCTTGCTTAAACGTTATTTCTACATCCTGCTTGACAAAAGCGGCGAGGATAAAATTCAAGGGAGGCGGAAGAACTTTTTTAACACAAGAAAAAATCTGAACATCTAAATAGTCTTCGTCAATCGGAGTTCCGGTAAAAATCGTAAACAGCCCAAACTGAATTAACCCTTTTGTCCAATAATAACTAACATCATATCCCGGCCCGTAATAAGTGGTGATCACCGAACCATCAGCTTCTCCGACTAACTTCCCAACTAACATCCCCGAGAGATTATATTTTTGAGTAATTCGATGGGTTAAAGTCGGGCCATCAATTTCAACTCCATCACTAATGGCATCATCAAACGTTTGACGGTGTAAACTAGAGAGATGGGAAACATCAACACTATTTTCTAAGTATTGAATCAGGTTTGTTTTGACTTTCCAACGTTGCACCGAACGTAGAGGAGTCCAATCTTGAGAATAGCATTCAGGAACTTTAGGAATTTCCCAGTCGGGTTCTTGAGCTTGATGGTGATAATACATGAAAATCAAGCCATTTAGTTCTCGCACAGGCCAGCTTTTAATTTGAGTTTGAGGCGATTTGTCCGTATAGGGAATTTTGACACAATCCCCCTGACAATTCCATTGCCAACCATGAAAAGGACAGCGAATTGTCTCTCCTTCCACCGTCCCTCCGTACCCCAGATGAGCGCCTAAATGGGGACAATGGGCGTCAAGTAAATGGGGAGTTCCGTCTTCAATGCGGAAAAGGACAAAATCTCGACCAAAGTAGCGTAAGGGTAACACACCTTTAGCTGGAAGTTCATCGCTGGTGGCAATCCGAAACCAGCTATTGGGGAAAGGGGAGAGTAAATGGCTTGAGTTCATTGGAGTTATCGCGCTAATAGCCCGACAGGAACAGGAATATGACACAAAAAGCTGTAATTGGGAGTAATCGGCGATTAGAACACAGTCGTTAAGTTACAGCATTGAGTTCCAGCATTCTAAATGTTTCCATTCGTTTCGACAACATTTCCGCTTGACAACTCCCGTCGCTGAAAGCGAGGGATTCTTCCTTCACAGTTTAACGCCTTGTAAAAGCAGTGCCTTTACTTGGTCTGACTCGAACTCCAGAAGCGGTAGCGAGATGCCCTCCCGCCAAGCCAGTCGATCTTCGACGGAGACCATCAAGACCGCACTGGCTCAAAAGTCGTAAACCTTCTTCTCTGATATTGATCGCGGCGTTTATGTCTCTGTCATGTTTTGTCTGACAATTCAAGCAAGTCCAATTTCTAATATCGAGAGGCAAACTACCTACTTGATTCAAGCAAACATGACAAGTTTTTGAACTGGGAAAGAATCTGTCTACTTCAATGTAGACTTTTCCTTCCCATTCCGTTTTGTATTTGAGCATGGTACAAAATTGTCCCCAACCTACATCGCTAATTGACTTGGCGAGTTTATGGTTTTTGACCATGTTTTTGACCGCTAGATTTTCCACAACTATGACTTGGTTTTCGTCAACTAATTTACGACTTAGCTTGTGTAGAAAATCTTCTCGACAACGAGTGATTTTAGCGTGAACCTTGGCAACTTTAATTCGAGCTTTGTTCCGGTTCTTGGAACCTTTAACCTTACGGCTCAGTTGCTTTTGTTTCTTGGCTAACTTAGTCTCATATTTCCGATAATACTTAGGATTACCATGCTTACTTCCATCAGAAGTAATGAAAAAATGCGATAACCCACAATCAATCCCGACTGCTTTTCCGCCAGCTTTGACCGTGGGTTTTTCTTTGCCATCGTCATGCAGACACGAGGCGTAAAATTGACCCGATGGAGTTAGTGAAACTGTTACTGATTTAATTGTCCCTTCTGGTAATCGAGAGACTTTACAGTAAATCTTCCCTAATTTCGGTAATTTTAAATAGTCACCTTGCAATTTAACCCTTTGAGGAAAACGAATTGACTGCTTGTTATGTTTCTTTTTAAAGTTGGGATATTTAGCCCGTTTCTCAAAGAAATTTAAAAATGCACTCGACAAATCTAGAGCGACTTGTTGCAAACACTGAGAGGGCGGTTCGCTTAACCACTCATGCTCTTTTTTTAAGCCGGGTAAAAGCTTGATGATGTCATTGCGACTCAAACCTTTACCCGTTTCTTTATAGGTTTGAGAAGTTAAGTTAAGGGCGTAGTTATAGAACCAACGAGCAGAACCCATTGACCGAATCAACTGGTCTTTCTGTTCATTCGTTGGATAGATTCGATACTTGTACGCCTTCAACATACTCCCTACCAAACTACTGCTGCTATGGTATCACATCCCTGGACTGCCATTCATCCCGTCACTAAATGTGAGGGTCTTCTGGCAGGTTAAGATAAAATGGATGATGGCTAGGGAGCCGACCCACTTGACAGTAGAAAGAACTGTCCAGAAAATACTGACGACGGTCGAGAAACTCTGTATCCTGGTTAAGTGAAAAAATTACGGCTTCTGAATGAATAGTTCAGATCATCCTGAAATCAACACTCTCATTGATCTCCTACGCAACCGAGCAACTCACGAGTCAGAGCAAGTCGGCTACAGATTTTTGCTAGACGGTGAGACTCTGGAAGTGAGTTTAACTTATCAAGCTTTAGATCAACAGTCTAGGGCGATCGCAGCTCATTTACAATCAATCTGTCAGCCGGGAGAACGGGCGTTACTGCTGTATCAACCGGGTTTAGACTACATTAGTGCTTTTTTTGGCTGTTTGTATGCTGGAGTAGTAGCAGTTCCGGCCTATCCGCCTCGACCCAACCGTTCACTAGAGCGAATTGAAGCGATATTAGCGGATGCCAAAGCAACAGTTGCCCTCACGAGTCAGTCTATTTTATCTCTGATTAACCGACAACTCGAACAAGTTCAGTCGCTTCAAAGTTTGCATTGGGTGGCGACAGATACCCTCGAAACGTTCGCTGACCACTGGCAAGAACCCGTTTTAACCTCGGATACCCTTGCCTTTTTGCAATATACTTCCGGTTCGACTGCAACGCCCAAAGGGGTCATGATTACTCATGGCAATTTATTACAAAATTTAGCAGCAATTCATCGCTGTTTTGGTCATTCTCCCCAAAGTCAAGGGGTGATTTGGTTGCCTCCCTATCACGATATGGGTTTAATTGGAGGCGTATTGCAACCCCTGTATGGAGGGTTCGGCGTGGTGTTGATGTCACCCTTGATGTTTTTACAACGTCCCTTGCGTTGGTTAGAAGCCATTTCTCGTTATCAGGCGACAACCAGTGGCGGCCCAAATTTTGCCTACGATTTGTGTGTGCGAAAGATTACTCCCGCACAGCGAGAAGGTTTAGATTTAAGCAGTTGGGAATTAGCGTTTAATGGGGCAGAACCCATCTACGACGAAGTAATTGAACGCTTTACAGAAGCGTTTGCCCCCTATGGGTTTCGACGAGAGGCATTTTACCCCTGTTATGGTCTTGCCGAAGCGACTTTAATTGTCAGTGGCGGGGAAAAGAACGCTCAACCTGTTTTAGCCACTGTACAAGCCACAGCCTTAGAACAAAATCAAGTCGTCTATGATGGTGTGACCCCCGAAAATCGTCGTATGGTGGTTGGATGTGGTCAAAGCCTCAAGGATCACAATATTGTGATTGTTGACCCTCAGACCTTAAAACTTTGTAAGGATCATCAAGTGGGAGAAATTTGGGTTTGTGGGCCAAGTATTGCCCAAGGATATTGGGGAAAAACAGAAGAAACAAAACAAAACTTTCAGGCGACGCTTGCCGAGTCATCACTCGGGCCTTTTTTACGAACGGGAGATTTAGGGTTTTTAGCAAACGGTGAATTATTTGTCACGGGGCGACTAAAAGATGTGATTATCATTAATGGTCGCAATTATTATCCGCAAGATCTCGAACGGAGTGTGGAACAAAGTCATTCTCTAGTACGACCCAATTGTTCAGCGAGCTTTTCAGTTGAGGTGAACGGAGAAGAACGCCTGGTGATTGTGGCAGAGGTTGAACGTCACTATCGGGAAAACCGTTGGGCAGACACTCCCTCGGATAATGGGGCAACACAGTCATCAAAAGTGAAAGCGGTTTACCAGTCAATCCGCCGAGCGGTGTCACAACACCATGATTTACAAGTGTATGCGATCGCACTACTCAAACCGGGCGGAATCCCCAAAACATCGAGTGGTAAAATTCAACGCCATGTCTGTCGAGCAAGTTTTCTCGCCCAAACTCTCAACACCATTGAAGAATAAGGGGTTAGTCCGTCTTTGTTAATTGCTATTTTTGACCATTGGGGAAATTTTATCCGGAAGATGATGCCAATTGAGCGGAAACATAAGCTATCTCAATTTTGCTTTTTGGCGAAATCTAGAGATTTCATCGTAAATCCTTCTACTTTTATGGCTGTCATGGCAAAATAACCATCATGTCTTGCCCAAATCGAAAATTAGAATTCAGCACGGATAAACACAGGGGACACACAGGGCGAGAAATTTCCCAGGGCTACCCCGTAAACTGGAGTGATGCTAAATTTTTAGCGTGATGGAGGAGTGAATCATGCAACTGTTGAACGAGTCATTGAATGGAAAAACGGCTCCAGAGCCAATGGGGATAACGCTCAATCCGCAATCTCCTGTGGACTCCCCTGTATTATCTCAGGATGCTCAGGCAATTCAAGTATGGTTGATCGCTCAATTGGCAGAACGACTGGGACTTGAACCGGATGAGATTGATCTCGACGAGGATTTTGCTAACTATGGTTTAAACTCGATTGAGGCTGTTAACCTGTCAGGGGATTTGGAAAATATACTGGGGCGAAGGTTGCCCCCTACGATTCTTTGGGATTATCCTAATGTGGCAACATTATCGGAGTATTTGGCAGAGGACACTTCACGCGATGCCAGCATTAACCCCTCTAGAGATCATATTCCTCCTGAAAAGGCACAGGAACTCCTAGAACGACTGGATCAAATGTCCGATCAAGAGGTGGATGATCTCTTAAACTCGATGTTGTCAGAAGAGGAAAGTCATTAATGACCCACACATCAGAACGAATTGCCCATCTTACATCGACTGAAAAGCGATCGCTGTTGGCTGAGTTATTGCGTCAGAAGGCGAAATTAGCAACCCCGTCTGAAATTCCTCTAGAATACTACCGTTTTGAACATTATCCGGAGTATCGCAAGCTCAAGCAGCAACAAGAGGAAATTGCCGCCCTGGGGATTAATAACCCGTTCTTTACGCCTCAAGAAGCGTTGAATAGCAATACGACGATTGTGGCGGGACGAGAACTGATCAACTATGCCACCTACAATTACGTCGGAATGTCGGGTGATCCGGTTGTTTCTCAAGCGGCTAAAGATGCGATTGATCATTATGGCACTTCGGTGTCTGCCAGTCGCTTGGTTTCGGGAGAAAAGCCTCTCCACCGAGAACTAGAACGGGCAATTGCCGATTTTATTGGGACTGAGGATAGTGTTGTTTTTGTTGGGGGTCATGCCACTAATGTGACAACGGTGGGTCATTTGTTTGGACAAAATGATCTGATTGTCCATGATTGTCTGAGCCACAATAGTCTTCTGCAAGGATGTTTGCTTTCCGGTGCGACGGCTGTTGCTTTTCCTCATAATGACTGGGAGGCTGCCCGTCGAGTCCTCAAAGAACGTCGCTATCGTTATAAACGGGTTTTGATTATCGTTGAGGGTGTTTATAGCACTGATGGCGATATCCCCAATTTGCCTGAATTTATCGAGATTAAAAAGCGTTATAAAGCTTTTTTGATGGTTGATGAGGCGCACTCTATTGGGGTGTTAGGCACTCAAGGCCGGGGAATTAGTGAATACTTCGGTATTGATGCGCGAGATGTTGATTTGTGGATGGGAACTCTCAGTAAGTCTTTTGCCAGTTGTGGGGGCTACATTGCAGGCGGGCAGGCTGTGGTTGAATATCTCAAGTATACGGCCCCCGGTTTTGTCTTTAGCGTGGGGATTTCTCCGCCCAATGCAGCCTCGGTATTAGCTGCGATTCAGGTATTGAAGGCTGAACCCCAACGAGTGACTCGACTGCAAGAACGCTCTCGGTTGTTCCTTGAGTTGGCGAAACAAAAAGGTCTGAACACGGGAACCAGCAAGGATTCTCCTGTGATTCCGATTATTGTGGGTGACTCTCTAAAGTCGGTACAGTTGTCCCAAAATTTATTTAAACGGGGAATCAATGTACCGTTTATGATTTATCCTTCTGTTCCCCATAACGGCGCTCGTCTTCGCTTTTTTATTACCTGCAATCACACCGAAGATCAAATTCGCTCAACGGTTGATATTCTCGCAGAAGAAGTGGAGAAAATGCACGAGCATTGAATGTAAAGATAGAGGTTAGTCATTCATTATGAAAAGCTAACCTCTTTGGACTGATTCACTCAATTCCTGTTATCATTTAAGAGCAGAGTTTTGTTATTCATTTCGGGAAAAATGTCCATCTTTTAATTCCACTAAACTGTTTCTCATGCTCTAATAAATCTTCAGGTAAGTAGAATGACGGCTGAGTGGAAACGATAATAAGCTTGAATTTAACTGGAGTCAAAGTTTTGAGAAACTCAAACTTGAACAACACACAATTTGTTCAGCCAAACTTCTGCACAAATCCCCGATAAAGTGGATCTTATCATACCTGCTCTTGTGCTTTATAGAGAGTTTTGGCGTTAACTGTTCATTACAACACGAAGTAGATTAATTATGAGAGCTTTACTTTTATATCCTCTTTTTCCACCCAGTTTTTGGTCATTTGAAAGAACGTTGGCTTTGATTAAACGCAAAGCATTATTACCCCCTTTGGGATTAATTACAGTTGCAGCAATTTTACCTCAAGAGTGGGAATTTAAACTCGTTGACCATAATGTTCGAGAGGTTACAGAAGCGGAGTGGGATTGGGCAGAAATTGTGATTCTGTCGGCGATGATTGTTCAAAAAGATGACTTGATTGCTCAAATCAAAGAAGCAAAACGACGCGGTAAACCTGTAGCCGTTGGTGGCCCTTATTCGACTTCTTTACCCCATGAAGTTCAAGAAGCGGGTGCTGATTACTTGGTTGTAGATGAAGGTGAAATTACCTTGCCCATGTTTGTCGAAGCCTTAGAACGAGGTGAAACCAGTGGGTTTTTCACCTCCAATGGTGAAAAGGCAGATATTACAAAAACTCCCATTCCTCGCTTTGATCTCCTCGAAAGAGGTGTTTATGAAACTATCGCCATTCAGTATTCTCGCGGTTGTCCTTTTGAATGTGAATTTTGCGATATTATTGTCCTCTATGGTCGCAAACCTCGCACAAAAACACCCGCTCAATTAATTGCTGAACTTGACCGTCTCAAAGAACTGGGCTTCCGACGGGCTGTTTTTCTGGTTGATGATAACTTCATTGGCAATAAACGCAACGTGAAACTGTTGCTAAAAGAATTAAAAGTTTGGATGCAGGAAAATGACTATCCTTTCCGTTTCTTTACTGAAGCTTCGGTCGATCTTGCCAATGATCAAGAATTAATGGAATTGATGGTTGAGGCGAATTTCTACTCGGTATTTATGGGTATTGAAACCCCCGATGAAGCGAGTTTGACCCTCACCAAGAAGTTTCAAAATACTCGCGACTCCCTGAGTGAATCTGTGGAGAAAATTTCACGAACAGGCTTGGATGTCATGGCCGGGTTTATTATTGGCTTTGATGGGGAAAAAACCGGAGCAGGCGATCGCATTGTTCAGTTTGTCGAGAAAACTGGAATTCCGATGGCAATGTTTAGTATGTTGCAAGCGCTTCCAAATACTGCTTTGTGGCATCGTTTAGAAAAGGAGGGACGCCTACTCAATGCCAGTGGAAATGTTAACCAAACGACATTAATGAACTTCGTTCCCACTCGTCCCATTGAAGAAATTGCCCGAGAATATGTAGATGGTTTTTGGTATCTTTATGATCCTCAAACCTATCTAGATCGGGTTCATCGTTACTTCCTGAAAGTGGGTAAACCTCGAAATCCGGTGACTCGCCGTAAACTAACAGATTGGGTGACATTAAAAGCGTTATTAACTGTCTGTTGGCGTCAAGGTGTCCTTCGCAAAACTCGTTGGACGTTTTGGATTTATTTAGTGGATATTCTCAGGAATAATCCTCTACTTTTTGACCGCTATATTTCTCTGTGTGGTCATTTAGAACATTTCTACTTCTATCGCCAAATTGTTCGCGATCAAATTGAAATCCAATTGGCTGAATATTTGAAAGAAAAAGCAGCACTAGAAGCTCAAGAAGCTCAAGAAAAAGAAGTCGAAGAAATTGTCGCTTAGTCCAGTTTATTAATGCTTATTATCCCTTGGTTCTCATATAGCCGAGGGATTTTTTGTATGATTCAATTTCCGGGTTTAACGCCTTCGACATTCAACCGTATTCGATACAAACCGCTACTTGCTGTAATATAAAGGGTTTTGTAGTCTGCATCTCCCCACGCTAAATTAGCGGCTGTTTCTGGCGTTTCAATGACGCCTAATTTCTCCCCCGTTGGTGAGAATACCCACACGCCACCTGGCCCGGTACTGTAAACATTTCCCAAACTATCAACTTTCATCCCATCAGGAACTCCTTTTTTATTAGGGTCTTTTTGAGTAGCAAAAATACGCCCATTACTTAACGTTCCATCGGGTTTAACATCAAATACGCGAATATGACCTTCCTGAGAATCATTCACATAAAGTTTCGTTTCATCGGGTGAAAAAGCAATCCCATTGGGGCGCACAAAATCATCAACCAGTAATGTTAACTCTCCATCCGATGCTAGTCGATAAACCCCATAAAATCCTAATTCTTCTTGGTCTGACTTAATTCCATAGGGCGGGTCTGTAAAATAAATACTTCCATCTGATTTTACCACTAAATCGTTTGGGCTGTTTAGTTTTTTGTCTTGATATTCACTAACTAAAGTAACAATTTCACCATCTTTTTGTGTGCGAGAAACTCGACGGTTTGAGTGTTCAGCCGTAATTAAACGGTTTTGTAAATCTAATGTATTTCCATTCGCATTTCCTGACGGTTGACGAAAAACTTGAACAGGTTCATTCGGTTTCCATTGATAAATTTTATTTTCAGGAATATCACTAAATAAAAGAAAACCTTCGGGATGCCAAACTGGGCCTTCTACAAATCGGAATCCCTCTGCTATTTTTTCTAAAGTCGAATTAGTCTCTAAAATTCCCTGGATTTGCTGAGATTGTTGATTTTGAGTCATCACAAATACGGATTTTTTAGCTGGAATACTTTCAAACAATACCGGGGTTAATAATAAAATGAAACTTGCAACTTTAACACTAAATTTATTCATATCGTAATTCTATATCAGTTTTATTACTCTCCTCTCCTTGTCTGAGAGGGGTTGGGGGTGAGGTCGAGAAAATTAGGATTAATCACCAATCACAGAGAAAAGTTAGAGTTGAATTGTAATAGGTAATTCTCCTGGAGTTTGAAGTTTCACCTGACCAATTATACAACTCTCTACATATCCTAAACGTTTGAGGTGATTTAAGCAAGAGTTAGCGTGTTCGAGAGGAATAGAAGCGAGTAAACCACCCGAAGTTTGAGGGTCAAACAATAAGGGATAAAGAGGATGTTGACTGGCTTGTTGTTGATTTTTAATCTTTTTTGAGAACTGATTATTTTCAGTATACAGCGAACTAAAAATACCATTCTGCGTGGTTTCTTTTGCACCTTTTAAAATAGGAATAGAATCTAAATTGAGTTCAACAGCAACACCAGAAGCCTGAATCATTTCGAGTAAATGTCCGATTAATCCAAATCCAGTAATATCAGTACAAGCGGTGATTTTATGCTGTTTTAAACAGTCTGCTGCGGCTTGGTTTGAGAGTAGCATTGACTCAATAGCAGTTTCTATCCAACGTCCTTTTGCTGTTAACTGCATATCCGCAGCAAATAAGGTTCCGGTACCAATTGCTTTAGTTAAAATCAGTGCTTGCTTCGGTTTCATTCCACCTTTTCGTAAGAGTTTATTCGGTATAGCAAATCCATTACAAGTTAAACCTAAAGCTAATGTTTCACCTTCTGTTGTATGTCCACCTATTAATGAAGCTGACACAGTATTTAATACCTTGTTTACTCCTGATAACAAATGAAAAAGCGTTTCTTCTTGTTTTGTCGAAATTGCGTAGGGAAGCGTCACAATAGCCAATGCACTTTGAGGAGTCGCCCCCATTGCAAATAGATCATTTAAACAATGATGAGTTGTAATTTTTCCAAATATAAATGGATCATCTAATATCGCTGAAAAATAGTCAACTGTTTGCACTATGACTTGTCCAGTTGGCACCTGAATAACTGCTGCATCTTCTGCGTCTTTGAGTCCGATTAATACATCTTCTCGTGTTTGAGTTTGAATCCGATTTAATCCGTTTTTTAAAACTGAACTTCCTACTTTTGAACCACAACCCGAACACCGCATTTTTGGAGTTTCAACTTGAATTTTTTCTTGTTGATCAGGTTTATCTGACATGGGTTTAAGGTTGGTGAATTGATCCATGAATTGGCGATCAATGCGATCTTTCCACCACCATAAAAAAGCATAAGGCCCTAATCCAATTATACCGCGAGATGCGATTGCTTTTTCATTTCCAGTCCCAATTAAAATGAGAAATTGTTTTTGTGGAGTAAACGGTTTTAGCGGTTTTTCTAATAACGCCCGTTGCAAATTTTCAAACAACGGTTGACCTTGACGAACGGCAAAAACTCCTGCTTTGGGGCGGGGATGATTAACCATTGTCGCGACATCTCCGGCTGCAAAAATATGGGGATGAGATAGCGATCGCAATGTATCATCAACTTGAATAAATCCTTGTTTATCGGTTAATAATCCGGCTTGTTTTAACCAGGGGGATGCAGAAGCTTGAGTCACCCAAAATAGGCGATCACATTTTACTTTAAGTCCAGAATCACAACTGATAATTTTCTCCTCGACCTCTGCTTCAACTGCATTTACCGTTTGTTCTAAATGGAGGTTTACACCTCGATTTTTGAGAATCTGTTCAACTTTTTTACCGACCCATTGACTGCGTTCAGGTAATAGTTTTTCACCGCGTTGAAAGAGATGTAATTCTAGTTTATTATTGGATGAATTCGTGCTAGAATAGATTTGAGATAAACATCCTTGAATTGAAAAAATTAGTTCTACACCGCCTGCGCCCCCGCCAACAACTGCAATTCGCATTTTTTTGTTAGGGTTTTGAATGACAGTATTTTTAACCGTATTCCAATAGTCAATAAACTTAGAAATCGGTTTAACTGGAATGGAGTGTTTAGTCGCACCGGGAACAGACAAAGTAGCGGGTGTACTGCCAATATCAATTGATAAAATATCAAAAGAAATCGGGGGATGATTTTCACAAATAACCTGATTTTTTTCTAAGTCTAAACCTATTGCCCGATCTAAGATCATTCTGGCTTGAGAAAATTGAGTTAACGGACGTAGATCAATATGACATTCATCAAAGTTATACAAACCTGCAACATATCCCGGTAACATTCCAGAATAGGGAGTATGAGACACATCTGTAATTAGAGTTAAACGGACTCCTGCGATGGGTTTCATGCCAAACTTTTTCAAAACAATAGCATGGCTATGTCCGCCGCCAATGAGAACTAAATCTTTGAGAATTGGTGTAGAAGATTTCATAGTTTGTTGTTAATGTTTTAAACTATTCGTTTCATTATTTTTAACTCAATCTTGGGAATTTTATTTAGCCGGGGAAGTTGATTATCCTATTCAGTAAACAAGAACAAATCTGTATTTTTGTACAGATTAAACTGAGTTTCAACTTCAGCGAGGGAGGTGAATACTTCTAGAAGGCTTTGAGTTTGAGTGATCAGATTTACAACTCTAGCGGTGAACCCAACTGACTTAAGTTTAAAACATGACCTGCGGTGACTAAATAAACTGGATTAGCAATTGCCCCAATCTTTCGAGTTAATATTCCTAAACGATCCCGAAATAGACGACCCATCGGATAAGCAGGAACGACACCCCATCCGGTTTCTTCTGCCACAAAAATTATTTGTCCTGACGTTTTTTTGAGAGTTGTCATTAACCCCTCTAGTATTTTTTGCCAGTCTTGATGATCTTGTTCTAAAATATTGGCTAACCACGTCCCTAAAGAATCTACTAAAATGCAGGTATTGGGCTGAGAAATCTGTTGTAACGTTGCGGCTAACTCAACGGTCACTTCAAGAGTTTTCCATTCCGGCGGACGACGACGTTGATGTTTTTGAATGCGATTTTGCCATTCTGTATCTGTAGAATCTAGGCGAGAAGTAGCAATATAAATCACAGACTGACCCGAGTTTTGGGCTAACGTTTCTGCCCACTCACTTTTACCCGAACGTGCAGGGCCAGTGACCAAAATCAATCGAAATAACGGTGTTAATGAGTCAATCATAGAAGTTCAGGAGTTCATAAGTTAGGAAAAAACGGGTCACTGAAAAAATTGACGGCAAATACAACCATAAGATACGGTTTGCCACAAGGCCGAATAAAATTCCACTGTTTACAGTAGTAGATACACAATCATACAAACACAAACCCATGTGAGTCTGACCGTTCGTCGAGGTTCGGTAAACCCACCTTCAAGAAAAGGACTAACCGCCCACAGTATAGAAATATGCAATCTATCTTAAAAACTGTATTCAAACCGGACTCGCGACTCAATCGAATCAGCAGGTATAACTTGCAGTGAGTCAAGCACCCACAATAATAGGGCGGTAACAGTATCAGATTCTATGTAGTCATTGGAGATAAATAACCCTTATGGGAAAAGTAGTTGGAATTGACCTCGGAACCACAAACTCTTGTGTCGCTGTAATGGAAGGGGGTAAACCCACTGTAATTGCGAATGCTGAAGGTTTACGCACGACACCCTCTGTTGTGGCTTATGCTAAAAACGGAGATCAACTGGTTGGACAAATCGCCAAGCGTCAAGCCGTGATGAACCCCGACAACACCTTCTATTCGGTGAAGCGGTTTATTGGACGCAAACACGAGGAAGTTACAAACGAAACCACAGAAGTTTCCTACAAAGTTATCCGCGATAACAGTAGTAACGTTAAACTCGATTGTCCTGCCCGTGAAAAGCAGTTTGCCCCTGAAGAAATTTCTGCACAAGTTCTGCGTAAACTGGTTGAAGATGCCAGTAAGTATCTCGGCCAAACCGTTACAGAAGCCGTCATTACCGTTCCAGCATATTTTAACGACTCTCAGCGTCAAGCCACCAAAGACGCAGGTAAAATTGCAGGTATTGAAGTTAAGCGGATTATCAACGAACCGACGGCGGCATCTCTGGCCTATGGTTTAGACAAGAAAAGCAATGAAACCATTTTAGTTTTTGACCTTGGGGGCGGTACTTTTGACGTCTCTATCCTGGAAGTCGGTGATGGCGTTTTTGAAGTATTAGCAACTTCTGGAGACACTCACTTAGGTGGGGATGACTTCGATAAACAAATCGTAGACTACCTGGCTGAACAGTTCATGCGGGATGAAGGAATTGACCTCCGCAAAGATAAGCAAGCCTTACAACGCTTGACAGAAGCGGCAGAAAAAGCCAAAAAAGAACTGTCTAGCCTGACTCAAACTGACATTAACCTGCCTTTTATTACCGCCACTCCAGACGGCCCCAAACACCTTGACACGATGTTGACTAGAGGGAAGTTTGAGGAAATTTGCGCGGATTTAATTGATCGTTGTCGCATCCCTGTGGAGAATTCTCTGCGTGATGCTAAGTTGAACAAGTCTAATATTGATGAAATCGTATTAGTTGGGGGTTCGACTCGAATTACAGCCGTTCAAGAATTGGTCAAACGGATACTGGGTAAAGACCCTAACCAATCTGTTAACCCTGATGAAGTGGTGGCGATGGGCGCTGCAATTCAAGCGGGTGTACTCGCAGGTGAAGTTAAAGATATTCTGTTGCTGGACGTTTCGCCGTTGTCTCTGGGTGTGGAAACCCTCGGTGGCGTAATGACCAAGATTATTCCCCGCAACACGACTATCCCCACCAAGAAGTCAGAAGTCTTCTCAACTGCGGTTGATGGTCAAACAAACGTTGAAATTCACGTTCTTCAAGGGGAACGAGAAATGTCCAACGACAACAAGAGTTTGGGAACTTTCCGTCTAGATGGTATTCCTCCGGCGCCGCGCGGTGTTCCTCAAATTGAGGTAACATTTGATATTGATGCCAACGGTATTCTCAACGTTACCGCCAAAGATAAAGGAACAGGTAAAGAACAGTCAATTAGTATTACTGGGGCTTCGACTTTACCCGATACTGAAGTTGAACGGATGGTTCGAGAAGCCGAACAAAATGCTTCAACTGACAAAGATCGTCGGGAAAAAATTGACCGCAAAAACCAAGCTGATTCCTTATCTTATCAAGCTGAGAAACAAATTAGCGAACTGGGAGACAAGGTTCCCGCTGATGAGAAAACCAAGATTGAAGGGATGATTAAGGATTTAAGAGAAGCGATTTCTCAAGAAGATGATGAGAAAATCCAAACCTTAACTACCGATTTACAACAGGCGCTTTATACTCTCAGCAGTAACCTCTATCAACAAGCAGGTGGGGCTGAGGGCGCACCCGGCGAAGGCGCACCTGGCCCTGAAACTGGAGATTCGGCTTCATCAAGTAGCAGTAGTTCTTCCGAGGATGTGATTGATGCTGACTTCACCGAAACGAAGTAAGTAACTATCGATTAAATTGATTACACTGAGGGTGTGTTAGATGTCTAACGCACCTTTTTCTTTTCTATTAATTACCCCCCTCTTTTTAATTGAAACGGGTTGGGGGAGAGGTTCAATTTTTCGATAATCATGTTTTTATGAATGAGTTTTTATGAGATATTTATCGCGGTTTCCCACCAACTGTGCAACGGGTGGCTTTTATGAGGTACATATCGCCCTTCAACTCGTATCACTTCCAACACCTCTCGCAATTCCAAAGAATCAAGATTTGCTGCCTCTGACCAGTATTTAATTAAGTCTAAAGTTGATAGAATTTCTAGAGAGAGTTCTTCACTTTTTATAAATGAAATCGCCCGTCTATCATCGGTGGCGATCGCCCATCCTCTCGAAACAGCGATCGCACAACTTGCCGCCTCACCATCATCTATCTGAAAAGCATAATTAACAAATAATTCTGCCTCCTCTTCTGATTCAAAATCTACAACTTTCAGTAACTCCTGTGCGATCGCAATCTCTAAGACATTCATCTCTTGGTTATCATTATTCTTTTGCTTTTGAAGTTTTTGGAGTTCTTTTTCCTGTACAACTAGAGTTACATAAAATTGAGCGTTTATTGCCAGCAAGATTTCTAGAAAATGATCAGAAGCATAAAAGTTTAAAATGCAGCAAGCATCAAGAATAATGGGGGAATTAGGGATTTTCATAATTTAATCAAACTCCCTCATTCCTGTAGTTGCCGCAAATCAATATCAGTTGTTTCCTCCGTCATTCCGCTTGAATATTCCCGCAATTTCTCAGCAATACGACGAGCAAGTAGGCGATCAACATCCAGAAAATCGGCAAAACGTCCTTCAGTAATCAAGGCTTGATCGAATGCTTCAATCGCCAAATGCTGATAATGAATGGGAGCCATATCAATGCGTTTGGGAATTTCTTCTAAACCTAGTTCCTGTTGAACTTTCCGTACTTTTAATCCTCGATCGCGTAACCGCTCCCAAGTTCCTGATGGTAAAAGTTCCATCTCCTCTAACCGATAAACAAGTGCTTGCACAGATACACCATAATAATGGGCTAAAGTAAATAAATTAGTGGGAGTAAACTTACCCTGTTGTACACTGTACACATCATTATACCGCTTCAATAATCCACTTGTTGGCATGAGGAAATATTTAGCAAAAGCTTCCGCAAGTTGTTCACTTTCTGGCATTCTTTTGTACTGACTAATTTCAAGATCAATGACAGCCTTATATCGATGAGCGAGAAAGTGAAGATATCCATGAGCCAAAGACCAACGACACCTTTCTTCGGGGTGATTTGCATTGATTGCCATGCACCCCCCAAGTTGTTCGTTATAAATGTAAATCTCTGAATATTTGGCAGGCATTTTCAGGTAGAAAATACGAAGCCCTACCCCCTGTTCAAAGATATCTCGGAGCAGAGGAATCGGCCCATCACCAAGTCCAAGTCGTTGTCGTTCTGCGATCGCAATACTCTCTGCCGCAGGTTCAATCGGCATATTTTTGACTTCGTAATCTTGAGGATAATTTCGCGGAAGTGGCGCCTGCATTATCTCCTCTAATTCTAAGTAATTTCGGCACAATTCCTCTAGCCGTTGAATAACAGGTGTAATTTGTGCTTCTTCGGCTTGACTGGACTGAAGTCTGCGAAACTGCACTTCAAAAGGTTGCACCACCGGCCGAGGTCGAACGAAATCGCTCACCGACCGTCCATAGGCACGGGCAAGTTTAATTAATTCAGTAGCTTTTAGGCGACGTCTTCCCTTCTCAATTGCAACCATAGTGGTGCGTGCAGCATCAATCACCTTGGCCGCATCTGCTTGAGTCATGCCGCATTTCTCACGCGCTTGTTGAAGCAGTTCTCCCAATTTTCGAGGATCAATATTGTCAAGAACGTTGTTGGCAGTCATTGTTTTACCCTCAAGCGTGTGTAGCCTCGGTCAAACATCTGTCTAATGTCTGTTGGTTGCTACTTTTATTCAAAATACCAGTGGTAATTTGAGATTCTGCAATATCCCATTCGGTAATATACCTTTGATAAAGGTCGATTAAACGGCTCCGCATCTCAGCAGGTGAGAGATTTTCTACTCCTGCACTGCGATCAACAATATCATCTAAGATTGGAAATTCACGGGTTAAAGCTTCCCACTGAAGATCGATTTTGTTGGAGCTAGTTAGTAGAGCGCGGAACGTCTCAACCTGGGCGAGCATATTGAGTAGATGCTTGCTTGGGTCACTGGCTGGGGGATCTCCGTGAGGTACGAGATAACGAGTCTTGTCTTCTATTTTTGAAGCCGCAAGTGCCTGTTTTCTTAAAATACAAGAAGAACAGTATCCACACTGCGTGGGTTGTTGAGACTTTCTATGTCGGCTATCGCATGACTGAGTGATTGCTACTAGATCATTTTCCTGGTTTTCTGCTAATGCCCTACAAATTTGGGCTTTTGTCAAGAAAAGGAAAGGATTGTACACTCGAAAATTCTCTCCTAAAAGCTCTGAAACGACATCACTCACCATCAGTAAAGTAAGCGGATGAACAGAGCGAGAGTGATCCAATCCCACAGCAGATGCACGATATGGAAGGTTAATCGCACCAATTCCATTTTCGTATACAGAAAGAGTTCGCTGACCCATTAAATAAGCGCAAGCAGCACCAAGCAATGTAAATACAACTCCTCGCGCACGAGTAATTTTGTTTTTTCTGAGTAGTTTACTGTTTAAAAAATTGATGGGAACTCGGCAAAGATACAGATGAGTAGGGAAGGATTTTATAATCGCTTGAAATACTTTTTCCTGACGAGCATAAACGCTTTTACTGCTTCCAGTTCCGAACAGCATAAATGGGACTGTATGACTGGTTTGGAGTCGGGTATAAAGACCTGCAAGAGCATCAAGACCCCCACTCCATAATGCTACTTCGCATCCTTCAGGAACAGTTGGTAGTAAAATGCTTTGCTGTTCAACGCTTAGTTCTGATACTGTTCGTTTTTGGAAGTCGAAAACCCATTTACTCCCAGTTGCCCATCTAAGCAGATCTTGGAGCTTTGTATAAAAGGGTTCGGTACTGAGTAATTCTGGGTGACGTACTGGAAGCACAATATTCAGGTGGCGTAGCTTTTTATTTAGATCGTGGAATGCAAGGCGATCTGAAACATGGATAGCAACGGCGAGGTCAACAATATCAGCGATAATGCTTGGAAACTCTGCCCGAACTCGGTACTGAAAGTCCTGATCATCAACACCAAAACTTACAGTTAAGATCTTGTTTTCACAGTGATCAATGAACTCCACAGATCCATTACTGTTTAACACAGGTTTAAAGTTCAGGGTATAGTTGTTGCGATCGCTCTTATCTGACTTCGGGGTTCTAGAAGGGGCGTAATTCATGTTAGATCCTCATTAAGGTCTATCTCTTTCACTTTTTGGCGTCGGGGTCGTCGTAAGTTTGCTACATCCCCTTGTTCAGTCGCTTTCTTCGCGCATTTGTCTATCCCCGCAAACACATCAGAACGCATTGCCTCGACCCGTTCCATAACAATTGCGTTGTCAACACCAGCATGATGCTCAGAAGTCAATGGAATGCGCTGCTCAAATCTTGACCTGTACATTTCCTGGATATACCGCCCCACAATGACTTCCGACAAGTTGCTAGTATCTCTTACTTGACCGTAACGAAAATCATGGAGGACATCCTTACTAGCTTTAAGAACAAGCTCCTTCAAGTAATGTGGACATTCGGCTTGTCTTGCTATCTGATCTAACTGTTGACTTAAAACACCCCAACTCTGGGAGCCATTATCCATTGCTTGTTTTAACTGTTCTCCAATGCGTTTGGCAAGTACAACGGGAGCGGCACCTTTTTTCTTGAGATCCCGGATGATCGCACCCATTAAAG
>NZ_AAVU01000012.1 GCF_000169095.1 Lyngbya sp. PCC 8106 | reverse complement strand
AATCTTTTCATAAGCGGGTTTGGTACAGAGGGTAAAGCTGTATTCAGACCTGCTTTTGCTTTGGGCAATATTTTGGTATAATCGAGATAGTAAAGGGGTAAAAAATTCACAGAATAAAGTTCCCCAAATTTTCACAATTCTGCTGAGGTCGTTTCCCAAAACCGATGTCATTTAATCCCTTTTATTTTCATGTACCCAGTCTTGATCAGATCATTGTTCCGGTATCATTAAGCCTTACTCCAAGTCAGACGGTTCTTGAAGCCGTGAACTTGATGAGTCAGATGACAAACTCCACAACAAGATCATCAGATAAACCGGGGGAGAATCAGCAGGGTGATAGCGGGTTGCGGCATCGGTGTATACTGGTGATTGAAGCGGATCAGTGGATGGGAATTTTGGGAGAACATCACATAATCCAAGCGATCGCCTCGGGAAAAAATTTAGCAAGTTTGAGTGTGGCGGAGGTGATGACCACCCCCAATATCAGTTTAAATTTAGATGATGATCTCAGTAACAATCTTCAGACTATATTATCCCTTCTGCAACACTATCAACTCGATCAACTCCCAGTTTTAAACGCTCAAGGCAAAATTCAAGGTATTATTACAGCCCATAGTATTTTACACCATCTCCAACCGATTCATTCTCCCCACCCAACAGAAACAGAAGTGTTATCGGTTGAAGAACAGAAACCCAGTGTAGAAAACCCTCCTGAAAATCAGCTAAAACGTGAACTGGCTGAATACAAAACCCAACTCAACACCGCCAATCAACGCATCCAACAAGCGATTAATCAACGTCAACTGATCCAACGTATTGATCATAAACTGCGATCTTCCCAACAAGAAATCCGAGCTTTTCTCGCGGCTTTAAGCGATGTTATGTTAATCATTTATCTGCGAGAAAATACAGTAGAAATTCAAGAGACACCCCCCAACCCCTTTTATCCCACGCATTCGGAGATTATTGCAGAAACAATCCAACAATTGTCTCAACACTCTCTAAGTGAACATTTAATTCATCCAATACGACAAGCGCTAAAGTCTCAAGAAGTGGTGAGTTTTGAGTATAGCTTAAACACCAAAGAAGGGATGTTTTGGTTTAGTGCAAAGATTTCCCCCCTGGTGGATAATAGTGTAATTTGGGTGGCTCAAGATATTACCAAACGCAAACAAGCAGAACAAGCCCTACAACAACTAACAAACGTTCTTGAATCTCGTGTAACTGAACGCACTAACGAACTTCAGAAAGTTAATACTAATCTCAGACAAGTATTGCACGAACGAGAACTCGCAGAACAACAACTCCGCGACAGTGAACAAAAGTTTCGTCAGTTAGCTGAAAGTATTCGAGAAGTCTTCTTTATTTGGTCACTAGATGCGTTTAATCTGCTTTATGTGAGTCCCGCCTTTGAACATATTTGGGGAATATCTCCGGTGAGTTTGTATGAAAACCCCCGTTTGTGGATTGAGATGATTCATCCCGAGGATCAAAAACAGATTGAAGACACGCTGTTAGCAGAATTTTCTCGAGGAAACTTTGATCAAGAATTTCGGATTATTCGCCCAGATGGAGAGATTCGCTGGATTTTAACCCGCACTTTTCCCGTCGAGAATGACTCAGAAATAGTCTATCGGATTGTCGGTTTAGCCGAAGATGTGACTGAACGCAGACGAGTTGAGAAGGCGTTACAAGAACGTGAGGGACAGTTGGCGACGTTGGCGGATATCTCCCCTGTAGGGATTTTTCACACTGATATTGCAGGTTATTATCTCTATGTGAACGAACGCACAAGCGAAATTGTCGGACAACCTTTTCGGGAGTTTATGGGACAGCATTGGATGTTGATGGTTCATCCCAGTGATCGCCCATACGTTGAGAAAGCTTGGTTTATGACTCGTAACCACGATCAACCCCTCGAGTTGGAATATAAAATTAATCGTTCTGATCAGATTATCACTTGGGTATTTGCACAGATTATTCCTGATTTTGATGATTGGGGTATCGTTAAGGGTTTTGTGGGAACATTGACAAATATTAGCGAACGTAAGCAAATCGAGACAGAACTGCAACAGCTTAATCAACAGTTAGAGACAATAGTTGAACAGCGTACCGCACAACTACAACAAACCAACGAAAAACTACGCCACGAGATTAACCAACGTCAGCAAGTTCAAGATCAAATTGCCGCCAAAGCTAATCAACAGGCGATTATTGCCAATCTCGGACAAAAAGCACTTTCAGGAATAGATTACAATCAGCTTATTCAACAGGTGGGGGTTCAAGTTTCTCGTTGTCTTGGTGTTGAGTCGGTTCAGGTACTAAATGTTCCCATTCAAGATCCAAGTTTACTGAGATTATTGACGGAAATACAGCCCAATAATTCTCAACTCAACCCCTCAGAAGCCCTAAACCAAACTCGATCAGAAGATCTCAAGATTGATTTAGTTGAACAGGCGATTTCTTTTTCTCAGGTGGATAGTAATTCTAATCTTTATGGGTTGAGTATTGCGATTGAGAGTCGGACAACTTGTTTTGGTATTTTGAGTGCTTATACCCGTCAACAACGGGTTTTTAACCGAGATGATGTTTATTTTATCCAAAGTGTTGCCCATATTTTAGCAACAGTTATTGAACGGAACGAAACCGAGAGTCAGCTTAAGACTTCTCTCCAACAAAAAGAAGTTTTACTCAAAGAAATTCACCATCGCGTTAAAAATAATTTGTTAGTTGTTTCTAATATTCTGGAGTTTCAAACGGATTATACGGAAAATCCCGAAGTGATTAAAATTCTCCAAGAAAGTCAAAGACGGATAGAGTCAATGGCGTTGATTCACGAAAAGCTTTATGAATCAACAGGATTAGATAAAATTGATTTTGGAGATTATATTCAGGATCTCGTCAGTCAACTGAGGGAATCCTATGATTTTAATTCACAATTAATTGAGTTAGAACTTGATGTAGAAGGGATAGCTTTAAACTTGGAAACGGCTCATCCCTGTGGTTTAATTGTGAATGAGTTGGTTTCTAATGCTTTTCAACACGCTTTTCCTGATCATCGTTCCGGTAAGATTTGGGTAAAATTTCATCAAAACTCGGATGGTATTGTGACTTTAACCGTGCGTGATAATGGCATTGGTTTTCCTCAAAACATTGATTTTCGTCAGATTGATTCTTTAGGGATGGAGTTGGTTTGTACATTAATTAATCAACTTGAAGGTGAGATTGAATTAATTCGAGATCAGGGTACAACATTTTCTCTGACTTTTAAAGAATTGCAATATCGTCAACGATATTAATTCATTCAAAAAAGTTAGGGCTTAACTGGTGATGGGTGACGCTAGGCCAACCCATCCGACAGAATAATTACAGATTGAATCTAAGTAATTTTTTAGATTAATCTGAGTTAGCTTTAACTGTTTTTCGCCGTCGCATTTTCCACCACATGGATATTCCCGTAATGGTTAAAAAAAACAAGCCCGCAGCATTAAGAAAGGGATAGCTTTTTTGAAAATCAATGTAGCCAAAATCACCTTTATGCCAACGAATCATCCAGCGAAATTGATCTTCAAAACCTCCTAATTCAGCAATTTGAAAACCAACTCCTGTAATCACAGTCAGCAAAATCGGTAAGATCATAATGGGTGCGAGAAACCGATGGAATTTCCGCAACTGTGCTGTATTGATAGCCATGATTTGATCTCTATAAACAGACTTCTTTCAGTTGAGAGAGTCTTTAACCTTCTCCTCCTTCACCACCTTCATCGTCTTCATCGTCTTCATCGTCTTCTTCACCTTCTTCACCTTCTTCTCCGCCTTCACCACCTTCACCGCCTTCTTCATCAGGAATTGGGGTGACTTCTTCGGTGGTTTCTCCGTCTTCGCCACCTTCGCCACCTTCGCCACCCACTTCACAGCCCGCTAATGGACTCATCAAACCCAATAACAGTGCAAAACTAATCGCTTTTTTAGTGATTTTTTTATCGGTCATTGTAATCTCCTGATTAAATATGGTCAAGCAAAGGATCACCAACGTTTAGAGTTTTTTTCTCAAAGGCGATCGCAGATTTACAAAATTTAGCACATTATTGAGCAAATTATCCTCAAAAATCTAGTTTTTGAAGATAAGTTCACAGAAAGTTCACAATCAACTTTAATTGAAATCAATTCAAAAAATAATATAAAGAAATTGTTTTATTGCTAAAACTCAAAGATAAAATTAGGTGAATGAATTAATCTCGAACCATTCCCACTTAACAGCTTCAAAAGTTTGCAGCTATCAGCAGTTCAACTCGCACCGTTGTTTGTTGATTGGGTATGCTTTCAATGATTAGTTTTCCCTCGTGTAACTCGACTAAACGCTTGACAATACTCAAACCCATTCCAGATCCTTGTTGTTCATAAAGTTTGCGTTCAAATTGTAAATGAGTGCCGATTTTTTCAATCTGTTCCGGTGTCATTCCTCGTCCTTTGTCGCTGATCAAAAGAACAAATTTGTTATCTTTGACTTCAGTTTTAACAGAAACAGGTGTACCGGGTTCAGAGAATTTAAAAGCATTATTTACCAATTCTTCAACTAATTTAGCCAGTCGAGTGGCGGCCATTTGCACCGGGGAATCTTGCAGTTTGAGTTGTAAATCGGTTTCTCGATTAAATAGTCTGGCTTGTTCTTTAGCTGCATTAGAAATGAGCGTATCAACAGAACTCACCGAACTCTTTTGCAAAGCTAGAATTCTTTGGTTATTCGTGGAAATTAGTTCTAAGTCAGCATAGAGTAAAAAGTTAATAATCAGACGATTGAGGCGTTGGCCAGAAGTGCGAATATCTTCCAACATTTTTCGCATTTCGTCAACATCGAGATCGTCTAATTCTAACAATAATAATTCGGTATTTCCGAGAATTCCATTCAGAGGTGTTCGCAGTTCGTGGGGTAAAGAATGGGTAATACTGCGCCGCAATTCATCGAGTTTGAGTTGAGATTGCTTATCAAAGATCTCCTGCTTTTTTAGGCGAGTTTTGATTGCCTCTAATAATTCTTCTGCGGTGCAAGGTTTGGTTAAATAGTCATCTGCTCCTAACCCCATTCCTTGGCGTATATCGGTATGTTCTGCTTTAGCCGTGAGGAAAATAAAAGGAATGGTTGCAGTGGTTGGGTTGGAACGTAAGGCACTCAAAACCCCATATCCATCGAGATCAGGCATCATCACATCACATAAGATTAAATCCGGTAAATATTCGCTGGCTTTTTGAAATCCAATCCGGCCATTCTCAGCACCCAAGACTTCAAAATCTTCAATTTCTAACAGTTCAATAATGTTATCTCGAATAGCAAACTCATCTTCAATCACTAAAATTTTACTCATAACTTTTAAGTCTTTTTAAGAAGAAATATCAAGGGTAAAATTAAAACTTGTAGATAACGAATGAATAAGTTTCTACGAGTTCTATTATATCAGCACTTTAACTCAAATCTTCGGAAGATTCAAGCACCGGAATAGTGACAGTAAAGGTTGTCCCCTTTCCCACTTCACTTTCAACGCTAATTTCACCTCCATGCAAGTCTACCGCTTGTTTGACAATAGACAAACCCAGTCCCGTTCCTTTGATCTCACCCACATTAGCCGCCCGTTCAAAGCTTTGAAAGAGTTTTGCTTTGTATTCGGGGGGAAGTCCAATCCCTTCGTCTCGAACTCGAAAGACGACTTTTTGGGACTCTTGAATCAGATCAAAGTGAATAGTGCCACCCTCGGGAGAATATTTAATCGCATTAGAAAGTAAGTTCCCCAAGATATGATTGAGAAGCTTTTCATCTAACATTAATTTTCTCTCATAATTGCAGTTACAATTAAACTCCAAAGTATGTTTGTCTGTGAATAACACTTGAAAACTGTCGATTAAATTCGAGCAATATTGTTTTAAAATTAAAGGTGTAGGCTTGAAAACCATTTTACCTGACTCTGTGAGACTCAACATCAGCACATCTTCGAGTAACTGATTCATATTTTTGATCGCGGATTTAATGCGTTGAAAGTGTTTTATTTTTTTCTCGCTTGTCAGTTTTTGATCATAATTTTCTAAGAGGTCAGACGACATTTGAATTGCTGACAAAGGGGTTCGTAAGTCGTGAGAAGCTATGGATAAGAGTCGGGATTTTTCTTCTTTGCTTAACTGCACATTTTCTAGATTTTTTTGCATCTCTAGTTGGGCTTGATGTTTTCGCAATGCTAGCTTAATAGTCGCATGAAGTTCTCGATCTTTGTAGGGTTTTAATATGTAGCCATAGGAACCCGTTAGCTCTGCTCTTTCTAGTGTACTATCATCCGCATAAGCAGTGACATAGATCACCGGAATATTGAAGGATTCATTAATTTTTTCTGCGGTCTCAATTCCATCCATTTCGCCTTTGATGACAATATCCATTAAGACTAAATCGGGTTGAGTTTCTCCAACTTTCTCTAGGGCTTTGTTACCGTCAGACACAATACCAACCACGCTATATCCTAGCTTTTGCAATTTTCGAGCTAATCCTTTAGCAATTAATAGTTCATCTTCAACAATTAAAACTTTAACTTCGTTCATAGTTGATCATTGCGCTCTGCTTAACAAAATGTTTAATAGATGTATATATTGTATAAGATCTTAGCTTTAAACATGATTAAAATAAATTATAAGATTGAGTTTTTTTCACCAACTGCTTAATCTCTGAAGCTGATACTAATAAAACTTGTTGTGCCTGATCACATTTTTGCTTTTTCAACAAGATCAGTTGTTCATCAGTTTCGACTCCATCTGCGATAAATTTCAATTTTAAGCGTTTTGTTATCGAAGTAATCATATCAATTATAGTTGATTTGGGTGAGAGGGTTTGTAGCAACCTAGAATCAAGCTTGATGCTATCGATAGGGAGTTCTCCTAAATAACTAATCGTCGTGTGTTCTAAATTAAACTGACTGATAATTATTTTGATATTCAATTGTTTGATATTGAGCAATTGAGCTGCGAGTGCATTCAAATTTTTAGCCTGGGCAATCAGATCAGCATCAATCTCTAATTCTAAACTAGATGGATTATCCCCAAATTCTTGACAAAGATTAATGAGTTTTTGAATAATATTTTTATCGGTGAATAATAATTCTGAAAACGGTACTGCAACCTGTAAAGAGAGTCGAGAATTTTGCCAAACTTGAGCTTGTTTGACTGCGGTTTTAAGCATCCATTCACTCAGGGTTAGTGTTAAACCGGATTCAGTCATTAAATCTGAAATTTGAGCTTGAGAAATCACTCCCAATTGGGGATGATGCCAATAAATAGCAGTTCCCACCCCAACTATTTTTCGTCTACGAAGATCAATTCTTGGTTGATAATAAACTTTTAATTGCTGATGTTCCCAAGCTTCACGAAAATCTGCTATTAATTGAAATTGTTGAGATTGATCAGAACCAAACAGGGGACGAATATAAATTTGAGAGCGGTTTCCACCCAGTTTCTTTGCTTCTCCCATCGCAATACCCGCCTGTCGCCGTAATTCTTCTAAGGTGGAAGCATAAGGATAAAAAGCCACCCCAATTGTTGTGGTAACAGGAATCCGTTGTCCATTAATATTAAAGGGTTCACTGACTAAATTGAGTAAGGATTGAGTCAGATCTTCGACTTCTGAAGTCTGAGCAACTGGGGGTAAAATTATCCCAAATTCATCCCCATTTAAACGAGCAATTATAGTGCCTTCGATGGGTTGAATAAACTGATTGAATCGTTGGGCTAACTGTTTAAGGATTAAGTCTCCATTGGGATAACCAATCGCTTCATTGACGCGCTGAAATCGATCTAATCCGAGTAATAAAAATGGAACTAGATTTTTCTGTTTGTCTCGTTTGGCGATCGCTTGTTGTAAATAACCATTAGTTTCGCTTAAAGCCTGTAAGTTGGGTAAACCCGTGAGTTGATCGTAACGTTCTAACTGTTTAAGCTGTTCTTGTTGTTGAGCATTTCGTTGCAGTCGGGCAACAATTGCTTCTAACAATTCCTGACTGCTACAAGGTTTCGTGAGATAATCATCTGCACCCAAATTCATCCCCTGTCGTAAATCCATTCGTTCAGCTTTAGCCGTAAGAAAAATAAACGGAGTATTAGCCGTTTCCGAGTGTTTTCGTAACTCAGTTAAAACTTGATATCCATCCATTTTTGGCATCATCACATCACATAAAATCAAATCAGGAATTGTTTTTTTTGCTGTTTCTAATCCCTGTATTCCATTAGCTGCCGTCTCCACTTCAAAATCTTCAATTTCTAGAAGTTCGGCAATATTTTCTCGGATTGAATCTTCGTCTTCTATAATTAAAACTTTAGTCATTTTTTTGGGTTCCTTAAAACTTTAAGCACCATTTTGATTAAAGGGTTAAGCTTTTATTGCTTTCAACTAAAGCTTGAAACTCCTGAGCAGGTATAGGACGACTAAATAAATAACCTTGAATAATATCACACTGATATTGTCGTAATACATGAAGTTCGGCTGTTGTTTCTACTCCTTCTGCAACGACTTCTAAGTTAAGTTGATGAGCCATTTTGATCACCGCTTCAACGATAATTTTATTTTTCGGATTCTGATCAATATTTTGAACAAAGCACCGATCTAACTTCAATACATCAAAGGGAAATTGTTGTAAATAGCTGAGAGACGAATACCCAGTCCCGAAGTCATCAATAGCAATTTTTAACCCTAACGCTTTGAGACGATTGAGTTTTTGAATTGAAGCGTCTTCATGTTCGACTAAAAAACTTTCAGTTAATTCTAACTCTAAACAAGAAGAAGGTAAATCTTCGGCTAATAAAGTTTCTAAAACCATTGGGCAAATATCGGGAAGATTGAACTGACACCCGGATAAATTTACAGCCATTTTGAGCGTTTCCAAGCCAAGTTTATGCCATGTTTTCGTTTGTCTACAAGCCGTTCTCAACACCCATTCTCCGATAGGTTCAATTAAGCCAATCTCTTCAGCTAAGGGAATAAAAACCGCAGGAGAAACAAAGCCTCGTTTGCTTTCTATCCACCGAATTAAAGCTTCAGCACCGATAATTTGACCTGTTTTGAGATCGACTTTGGGCTGATAATAAAGCTGAAATTGATTGTGTTCTAATGCTTGTCTTAGGTCATTTTCTAAAGCAATTTGATCATGATCTTTGGTTTTCCATGTTTTTTGATAGCACTCATAGCGATTTCCGCCCTGTTTATGGGCATAATCGACTGCAACTTGACTACAATGGAGGAGATCATCAATTTCATCCCCATCCTGAGAATAAAAAGCAATACCCAGACTAAAGGTGATCAAAATTTCTTGGTCATCGATATAAAAGGGTAAAGATAAGTTTTTTAAGATATTTTTAGCCATTTTAAAAACAGCATTTTCATCCTCCTGAATGTCTAAAATAAGAATAAATTTTTCTTCATCTAAGTGAGCAATTTTTGCCTTTGAACAGAACTGATTTTTCAGTCGTTCTCCCACCGCCTTGAGAAGACAATTTGTGGAATCATATCCCCAGGCTTCATTAATTCGTCTGAATCGCTCTATATTGACTGCAATGACTGGAATAAATTGGGTTTTTTCTAAAGTAATTTTTGCTTTAATTTCCTCAAATTGTTCTCTCAGTGCTAAACGATTGGGTAAATTTGTGATTGGATCGATGTAGATAAGTTTCTTAAATTCCTCTTGAACTTTATGGACTTGATTTTGATAATATTGTTGAACCCTAGAGTGTTTTTCGAGCCGGACCGTAATGGCTTTTAAAAGTTCGGTAGATGTACAGGGCTTGCTAATATAATCATCAGCACCAAGTTCCATCCCTTTGCGGGTATTGGTTCGATCTGATAAAGCCGTCATAAATATAAAGGGAATTGTTGCTGTTGATGGATGACAACGCAATTGTTCTAAAACATCATATCCATCTAGGATAGGCATCATTATATCACATAAAATTAAATCCGGTTTGTAAGTTTGAGCGAGATGAACTCCGATTTCTCCATTCTCAGCTTCCCACACCTCAAATTCTTCAACCTCGAGTAACTCTTTAATATTGGATCTAATCATTTCTTCGTCTTCTATGATTAAAATTTTTGTCATTTTTTTTGAGATAAACAGCAGAGGATTTGAAACTGAACAATATAGAACTATTTGATCAATCTTCTTTCTTATTCCTGACTCCGTTCATCAGCATTTAAGGGAAGAATAACTATAACTTTAGTTCCTTGATTTTCTTCACTCTCAATAGTGATTTTACCGTGATGTAAGTCTACTATGTGTTTAACTAAAGATAATCCTAAACCCGTTCCTGAGATGTTGCCAATATTTTTTCCTCGATAATAGTTAGTAAATAAGCGATCTTGATCGCTTTTCGGAATTCCAATACCTTGATCTTGAATTTTGAAGATTGCTTGCTGATTTTCACAGATTAGATCAAATTTGATCTCACCTCCCCCTGGAGAATATTTAATAGCATTAGACAGTAAGTTAATGGTTGTTTTTTTAAGTAACATTTCATCGAATTTTCCTTCAGAACTTGAACCCTGACAACTAAAAATAATTTCATGCTTATTGGTTCTTTTCTGCATTTCTTCGACTAAGATACGACAAAGTTTTTCGAGATTTACAGAAGTTAAATAAATCTCTAGATTGCGTGCATCCAGTTTGCCAATAATTAAAGTATCTTCTAACAAACTGGTCATTTGCTCAATTCCTTGTTTAATTCGCTGAAAATGGGTTTGCTTTTTCTCCTCAGAAATTTTGTTACTGTAATTTTCGAGAAGTCCGGCGGAAAATGAAATCGTTGTCAGTGGAGTTCTAAACTCGTGAGAAACTGTTGTAATAAAGCGCGATTTTAGATTATTTAACTCTTTTTCAAGTTGTTTCATTTGCTGATCATGTTGTTGGATCATCTGTTTATTTTTGGCCTCAAGTTGATTGATTTTTTCTTGTAAATTCTCAATCGATATGGGATGATTATTCTCTTGATTGTTATCTGATTTATCTAGCATTATTAAGTAATTATTGTTTTTTCAATTTGGATTTGAGTTTTTCAAAAAATGACTATTTGGGAAATTTAATCAGATCAACTAAAATTTAACTTGATAGATTGATCTCGCTGAAAGTCTAAGTTTTTCTTCAATTTAACGATCAGGATAAAGATTTAAAATAGGTTCTCTAGAGAAGATAAAAGTTGATCAATTTTTTGCCTGAATAGATCTCTACTGAGTCCTCTCAAACTTTATTTCTATTCTAGCTCAGATTTCACTCATTAAATTTAAAATTTGTAACCTCCCCGAGTTGATCGGTAGCCTGAATCTGTTGACTCAAGTTAAGATAAAACTAGATCAAATAATAACCCTCAATTTTAACTCACCGATACTATACGAATAGCAATGGTCATACAGCCCGATCCTGTGCCGCTCTGTTCCCGAAACTGGGATAATTTGGCAGAAATTCTAGAACGTCATCCCCTCATGGTTGCGCCAGAGACTCCGGTTTTAGAGGCTTTGGCAAGTATGAATTATAGTCAAGATCCTGACTCAACTCAACCCTCGAGTTCTCAGAACATTTCTGTCCAGAGGGAAGGAAGCCTTAGCTATGCTTTGGTTATGGAAAATAATCGGTTAGTGGGTATTTTAACAGAGCGAGACATTGTACGGCTAACCGCTTTTAGACGAACCCTTTCTCAAGCTTCTGTGGGTGACGTGATCAGTCCACAGGTTCAGGTCTTACATGAGGCTGAATACGAGGGAATTTTCACAGTTTTGTCACAATTTAGAATCCATCAAATTCGTCATCTTCCCGTTGTCAATGATCAAGATCAATTGTTAGGAGTGATCACTCCAGCAAGCCTTAACCAAGCCCTTCAACCTGCCAATTTCTTGAAATTGCGTTTTGTGGGTGAGGTGATCACTTCTCAAGTCATTGATGCCCCTCCAACGGCTTCAGTATTAGAGATTGTACAGTTGATGGTTCAACATCAAGTGAGTTGTATTGTGATCACTGAGACTCAAACTTGTGCTGAGGATCACAAAGTCATAAAAATTCCAGTTGGGATGATCACCGAGCGAGATATTGTTCAGTTTCAGATTTTAGGCTTAAATTGCGATCGCCTCCGAGCAAAAGAGGTGATGAGTACGCCGCTTTTTAGTGTGAAAACCAGTGATAGTTTGTGGAGTGCGAACCACCAGATACAACAACAGAACATTCGTCAGTTAGTCGTAACCGGAGAACAGGGCGAACTCCTGGGTTTGGTCACTCAAAGCAATCTACTACACGCTCTCAATCCGGTAGAGTTGTATAGTATTGTCGAAATCTTAGAAGAAAAAGTCAGTCAACTCGAACTCGAAAAACAAGAGTTTCTCAAACAGCAACAAATCAGTGCTGAACTCGATCAGTTTTTTAATCAGTCTGTCGGTTTATTCTGTATTGCCGGATCAGATGGCTACTTCAAACGCATCAACCCCGAATTTCAGTCTCTACTCGGCTACAGCAAAGCAGAACTATTATCTCAACCCTTATCTAGCTTTGTTCACCCCGAAGATCAAGCCCGAACCGAAGCCGAGTTCGCACCCTTAACCCGAGGAATTCCCTGTCGGGATTTTGAAAATCGTTACCGATGTCGAGACGGTTCCTATCGTTGGTTATCTTGGACAGCAACACCGTTTAAGCAGGGTTTACTTTATGCTGTCGCCCGTGATATTACCAGATACAAACAGATCGAGCAACAGCTACAAACCAGCCAAAAACGCTACGCCACTCTCTCGGAAATTTCTCCGGTGGGAATTTTTCAGGGGAATGCCCAACGGGAATTTGTTTATGTGAACCAACGGTGGTGTGAGATTGCAGGTTTGTCTGCTGAAGAAGCCCTGGGGAGGGGATGGATAAAGGCTATTTATCCCGAAGATCTCGATCACGTTTTTAACGAATGTCTGAAAACTGACACCCAGAAACGGTTTCAGTGCGAATATCGGATGCAGCATACCGATGGAAGCATTGTGTGGGTCTATAGTGAAGCAGTACCGGAATACAACGCCACAGGAGAAATTGTCGGTTATGTGGGGACGATTACCGATATTAGCGAACAGCAAGCTGCACTTCGTGAACGCAAACAAGCTGAACTCGCCCTCCAACACCTCAATCAGCAGTTAGAAGAAAGGATAGAACGACGCACCGCACAATTACAAAAAACCAATCAACAACTCTTACAAGAAGTTCAAGAACACCGACAAACTGAAGCCGAACTGCAACAAAGTCAGCACTTTATCCAAAGTGTTGCTGATGCCACGCCAAATATACTCTATATTTACGATCTGATTGAGCAACGGAATATTTATGTTAATCGGGAAATTGAGATTATCTTGGGCTATACTCGCCAAGAAATACAAAACATGGATGATCGACTGTTTGCAATGATTATTCATCCCGAAGATTTAACCAAATTTCCCGAGCATCACCTCAAATTTGATACCGCCAATGATAATGAAATTATCGAAATTGAGTATAGAGTCAGAGATATTAACGGAAATTGGCATTGGTTACTCAGTCGAGATACCATATTTGCTCGCACCCCAGAGGGTAAACCTAAACAAACTCTCGGTGCTGCATCGGATATTACCGAACGCAAAAAAACAGAAGAACAATTACGCTTGAGTGAACGAGCGATCGCCGCCAGTAACAATGGAATTGTTTTAGCCGATGCTCGTTTAGAAGATCATCCGATTATTTTTGTTAATCCCGCTTTTGAAAAAATTACTGGATATTCGGCTTCGGAAATTATAGGGGAAAACACCCGTTTTCTACAAGGAACGGATAACAATCAACCGGAACTAGAGCGGTTGCGGGAGACACTCAAAAATCAAGAAAGCTGCACCGTTATTCTTCGCAACTATCGCAAAGATGGGAGTTTATTTTGGAATGAATTAAACCTCTCACCCATTTATGATCAACAGGGAAATCTCACCCATTATTTAGGGATTCAAAATGATGTTACCGAGTCAAAACTCGCCGAAGAAGAACTGCGAAAACAGCTTGAGCGAGAGCGAGTCATCAAAGCTGTAACTCAACGGATTCGAGAATCTTTAGAGCTTAATGAAATTCTCAATACAACCGTCACAGAAGTTAAGCAAGTATTAGAAACAGATCGAGCCTTGATTTATCAGCTCTATGCAGATGGAACCGGAAAAGTGATCGCCGAAGCGGTTAATTCTGATTGGACTGCTATCCTTGATCAAACGTTCCCCACAGAAACATTCCCCGCAGAAATCTATGAAGATTATCTTCAGGGTAAAGTGGGCATTATTTCTAATGTAGACACCGAGAATATTTTACCTTGTTTGGTGGAATTTGTACAGCAATTTCAAGTTAAATCTAAAGTTACGCTGGGGATTATTCAGAAAAATAAACTCTGGGGACTGTTGATTATTCATCAGTGTTCGAGTCCGAGAAAGTGGATCTCAAAAGACATTGATTTACTCAAACAACTCGCCAGTCAACTGGGAATCGCTATTCAACAATCTCAACTCTACAAACAACTGCAAACTGAGTTACAAGAACGCCAACAAGCACAACAAGCTTTATTATTAAGTCAAGAACGATTACAATATTTGCTGTCTTCAAGTCCGGGTATTCTCTACAGTATTGAAGCCAGAGGAGATTACAACACAACTTTTGTGAGTGAGAATTCTTTCACTGTTTTGGGTTATAATTCTTCAGAAATACTCCAACCGAGATTCTGGTTTGAGCATCTTCATCCTGATGATATCTCGACCATTTCAACCATCGGATTAGCTCCTCTATTTCAGCAAGGATATCACAGCCACGAATACCGTTTTCTACATGGTGACGGGACATATCGTTGGATTTATGATCAAATGAAATTAGTCCGAGATGCTGCGGGTCAGCCCTTAGAAATAATTGGGTATTGGATTGATATTAGCGATCGCAAACAAGCCGAAGAACAACTCACCAAGCTTTCTGAACGCTTGCAAGTAGCGATTAAAGCTGGAAATATTGGCATTTGGGAATGGGATCTGATCAATAATGTTTTAACTTGGGATAAGCGGATGTATGAACTCTATGGGATGAAACCCTCAGAGTTTGAGAATGTTTATGAAGCTTGGAAAAAGAGAGTGCATTCTGACGATCGAGATCGAGCAGATTTTGCGATTCAACAAGCATTGCGAGGGCAGAAGGAATATGATATTGAATTTCGAGTTCTGCGTCCTGATGGTTCGAGTTGCTACCTCAAAGCCGATGCTATTATTCTACGCAATCAAGCAGGTGAACCTCTACGGATGACGGGGATTAACTACGACATCAGCGATCGCAAACAAGCAGAAATTCAGCTTAAAGCCACAAACGAACAATTACAAGCGGTTCTCGATGCAGTTCCGGGGTTTGTTTCTTGGGTGAGTTCCGATCTGCGTTATTTGGGCGTAAACCGCCAACTAGCAAGAGCAATGAAGTTATCCCCGGAAGATTTTATTGGTCAAAAAATCGGATTTTTAGATTCTTATTCGTCCACGTTTAGCCAATTCTTTATTCAATTTTTTAAAGATCGAAATAGTTATAATCGTCAACGAGTTTTAGAAGTCAAAGTTAAGAATGAAACCCGATTTTATTTACTTGTTGCTCAGAAATACAATCAAGATCGAGCAGCCACTTTAGTCGGAATTGATATTACTGAACAAAAACAAGTAGAAGAAAAACTGCAAGCAACGACTTCTCGCCTTAGCACCCTGATTGAAAATTTACAGTTGGGAGTTTTGGTAGAAGATGAACATCAGCAAATTGTTTTAGCCAATCAAACCTTCTGTGATGTGTTAGAACTTCCCCTTAATCCTCAAACTTTGACCAGACATAATTTTTCTAACTTGACTGAGGACTATCAACATTTGTTTTCCGATCAATCCCAATTTATTCAACGATATCAAGAGATTATTGATCAAGGAGAAATTGTCACCAATGAAGAATTACAAGCCTCAGATAAACGAACATTTGAACGAGATTATGTTCCGATAAAAATCGATCAACAATCTCAAGGACATCTATGGATATATCGAGATATTAGCAATCGTAAGCAAGCAGAATTACAATTAAAAAACTCTCTCAAAGAAAAAGAAGTTTTACTCAAAGAAATTCATCATCGGGTAAAAAATAATTTACTTGTAGTCGCCAATTTGTTAGAGTTTCAATCCGATTATTTTGAGGAGCCTAAATTTATTCAAGCTTTAGAAGATAGCAAAAACCGAGTCTACTCAATGGCGTTAATCCATGAAAAACTCTATCAATCAACAAATTTATCCCGAATTAATTTTGGAGAGTATCTAGAACAATTAATCGATCATCTGCTAGAATCTTATGGTGATATTGATCAACGAGTAGAGTTTAAAACAGAAGTTGATCCCATTTTCTTAAATATTGAAACGGCTCATCCCTGCGGGTTAATTGTCAATGAGTTAGTCTCGAACGTCTTTAAACACGCTTTTCCCAATGGAATGACGGGTCAGGTTTGGCTGAAACTCCATCAAAGTTCTGAAGGTTTAGTGACGCTAACTGTTCAGGATAATGGTATTGGTTTTTCCGATAATATTGACTTTCAAAACGTTGATTCTTTGGGAATGGAATTGATTTGTACTTTAACCACTCAGCTTGAAGGACATATTGAACTTATTCGAGGAGAAGGAACAACTTTTAACGTGACATTTTTAGAACTTCAATATCAACAACGGTATTAATTCATCTGTGATTTTCGGAAAACATCAGTCAGAAATCGTAGATTAATCTTGAAGTCTATTAAAAACAGTTTGATGACACCTAAAAATAATTCTCAACCCCGTTCATTCAAGACCATTATCATTCATTTTCTGATCGGAGCATTTATTGGTTTGTTTCCCCTGTTGCTTCCGTTTTCCTATGGGGGACTCTCGGGAAACTTAGCCAATTGGAGTCAAACTCAAATTAGTCTTTCTATCATTTTACCCTTAACCGTTGGGTTATTCTCCGCAGTTTTTGGAGAACGTTGTTTAAACTTACTGGCGAAAATGTTAGACAACTTACCGATTATATAAAGCATAATTGCAATAATAATTGTAGTGTGGGCAATGCCCACCCTACTCTGAAAAAACAGTCTAATCTGGTAGGGTCAAGATATCGACACCAGAATCAGTGACAGCAAGAGTATGTTCAAACTGAGCAGAGAGTTGACCATCTATCGTAATCGCCGTCCAACCATCTTCGAGAACTTTCGCTTCCCAAGTCCCTTCATTAATCATCGGTTCAATGGTAAAAACCATTCCCTGACGCAGTTTTTTTCCTTTCCCGGCTTTTCCATAATGGGGAACTTGGGGTCCCGTATGAAAGGTTGTATTCACCCCATGACCCACAAAATCTCTAACAACAGAAAATCCGTGAGATTCTGCATACTCCTGAATAGCAGCACCGATATCGCCAATTCTAGCCCCTGGTTTAACCGCTTGAATTCCCCGCATCATTGATTCATAGGTGACTTCTACTAACTTTTTTGCTACAGGGGAAGGCGTACCCACAAAAAATGTTTTAGAAGTATCTCCGTGATAGCCATCTACAATCGGAGTCACATCAATATTAATAATATCTCCATCTTGAAGAATCTGTTTGGCGTTAGGAATACCGTGACAAATGACATGATTGATACTCGTACAAATGGACTTAGGAAAGCCATGATATCCTAAAGGAGCGCTGCGTGCGCCATGAGCTTGTGTCCAACGTTCAGCTTCATCATTAATTTCTAGGGTGCTGACTCCTGGTTTAACCATCGGTTCTAGATGATTCAAAAGTTGAGCCGCTAAACGTCCCGCTTGACGCATTTTTTCAATTTCACGACTCGATAACAGAACAATTGTTTCGCTTCCCATTTGCGCTTAATTAATAAATTATTCGTCTGGTTATATTTCCAGCCTACTCCTTTACCGTATCATAACGCACCAAATCGATAAATTTCTAGTTTTCCTCATAGCTTAAAAGCCGCGATCGCTAAACATCCCCATCCCGCTATCAATGCGACACCCCCAAGCGGTGTAATTGCACCTAACCATTTAATCCCCGTTAAGCTTAAAGCATACAAACTTCCTGAAAAAATCGCAACTCCGATAATAAATGCAGTTCCAGCAATATTCATTAACGCTTGAGAAGATTGAGACGTTCTCAGTAGCACTGCGATTAAGAATAAAGCCAGAGCATGATACATTTGATAGCGAGCGCCTGTCTCGAAGATTTCTATCGCCCGTTCGCTGATTTTCCCACTCAAAGCATGAGCGCCAAAAGCACCCGCCATAACAGATAAACCGCCTAAAATTGCTGCAATTGGTAAAAAGATTCGTTCCATGGATTGAGCCTTATTTTGAAATGTATTGACTTCAGCTTTGACCCCATTGGGATGTTGATAGAAATATGATCACGTTAACTTAAAGTCCAAATCCGTCCATAGTTACTCGGAATGGTTAAGTTATGTTCTTCTCCAATACAAATATTTTTTAAGTTCAACTCTGGTACATCTTCCCCATGAAGTTCTTCTTTGAAATTGCCACTATAAGTTGAAGGAAGCTGAAAGTCAGATTCATCTGGAAAGCGAAACTCAATCTTTTGATCTTCATCAGAAAAATTGAGCGCAATTAAACTGACTTTTTCCTGAAGTTTTCGATAGACAATTAACACACCACGAGACTGATAACGCTCATAATGATTGTGAAAATAATAACTGTCATCATTTAAAGACCGAAATTGAGGCTGTTGACGGCGTAATTGAATCATTTTCCGAACTAAACGAATCATTTTCTGACCAATTTTATCATAGAAATAATCCCAACGCACGGGCCGAAAAAGCATGACTCGAATCGCCCCTTCTGGTGGAATATAATAGTTTTCTGCAAATTCTTGACCTTGCCAAATTAAAGGAATTCCTTTAGCCGTTAATACACCAATCAGATAAGGCTGTACCTTATACCAGTTTTCTTCGCGATCGCCTTCTTGTAAAAATTCTTCATTTCGACAAGGTTTACAGCCCCAATTACAAACAAATCGAGGATGATCGTGAGTTTCAATATATTGTAATGCGGTTTTGATTTGAGTATCCCCGTTCTGATTAACTTGATTGGGATAGCCATACAAACTATAACTTAATGCGAGATTGTCTAAGAAATAATATTTGTTATAACTCACTTGTTTGGACGTGTACAAGGTTCGATTTTGCCAAGTACAATTACTATAGGTTTCCTGTAAAACACCTTGGGGATCTTGTAGTTGTTCAGCACATTGAATCAAATTTAGAGTCTCATAATCATTATTGTTAAAAAATCGCTGCCAGTCTTTCCAATTTTCCTGTTTGTGTTGAACAATATTGGCTTTGCTTTTCACTTCTTGATAGGTATTGTAGGTTAAATTTGCATAGCCTTTTCCGACTGGCCCATCCCAATACCCCGGAACAAAGTCATAGCGAAAACCATCAATATGATATTCTTCTAGTAAATAACAGTTGACTGTATAAAAGAAGTCTTGAATAAACGGATGGTCAAAGTTTGTACATTCATCATCTTTGCCAAAGCCATCCATGTCGCCAAATTTTCCCATCAAAGGATTGGGCTGTTTTAGATTTCGATAGAGATAACTATAGGCAAAATGTTCTTCTGTATGGGCATAAACCACATCTAAAATGACTGCAATTCCTTTCTGATGAGCATAATCCACTAACTTTTTCAGATGTTTAGCTTTTCCAAACCGTTCATCAATTCCAAAGTAGCCAATGGGTTTATATCCCCAGTCAATTGTATTGACAACATTAGAAATCGGCATGATATTAATACAATTCACTCCGAGATCCGCCAGATAATCCAATCGATGAATGGTTTCTTTGAGATCTCGACCAAACTCACTAATCATCATCTCATAGATGATTAAATCATTTAAAGCAGGTGTTTTCCATTGCTTTTGTTCGTGTTTACTCCATTGATAATCTTCATTTTCAACCGTAAATGCAGAGAATTTACCAATCCCAAATTCTCGCGCAAATGGGTCAATAATCCAATCAATTTCCAAGGGTTGTTGATCTGCATTGATTGTTGAAGATTTCAGAAAATAACGATATAAATATTTTCCTTTTTTACCCCAGCTTGACTTCGGATGTTGTGGATCATATTCTTTGATCTCTACTTTTTGTGACCAATAACTACACCCATCTTGATTGTTTTTATACTCAAAATCACTAGATTTTAATTCAATTTTATGAGGCGGAATATATTGTAAAAACTGGTCATGTTCATGGATAATTTTAACAAAAACTTGATAATCATTTTTGATATAAATCTCAGGAAGAAATAGTCCAAAATCAATAATATAAGGATTTTTAGGGTTGACTATCGCTCCCAGTTTATCTAAAGGCAAACGTTCCATTGTATTAATAAAGAATCGGATAATGTTGGGCCAAAATACAGAAATTCATCGAGATCGATAACAATCCAAACCCTGAACTGATGGAGTTTAAATCCATTCAATCAAAGATTAAAAACTTCCTCTAGATCTTGACTGTCCTGATTGAGTTTGGATGAACTCTGATCTCTGAGAAACAAGCCAAAGTCCAGTTGTCCAGGATTTGACAATGAACTTCCATACAAATTATACAGGAATTGATAGGATAAAAGTCAAAAAATTTTAGAGCAAAGCTCCATTAAATCTAAATTTGAGCAAATTCTGTAATTTAGGCGATCGCCAAGGGTCTATCCATCTATTCTTCTGTCGCGAAAGGGGGGTTTAAGTGAATCTAATATTAAAATTTAAACAAATTTATAGCAAGTTTTTGAGTTAAAATACACCTTCTCAGGTAAACTACCTTAATATTCTCTTTAGCAAGTTAAAAGACTTGCTGGCAATTATCAATCATCAAGACCAGTCCTTGATGCACTTGCGAACCTCACTCACTATTGAACTCCATGAAATTGTGTTTAACCTCTAAAAGTTGTTCATCCGTTCGCGTCAAACAGGTGATACGTTCGCTCAAATCTCTATTGTTGGCTGTGTTCGCCTGCTGGATCACCATTTCCTGGGCGAGTCATCCGAGTCAAGCCGTCGTCGATCCCCAACCCTTCCAAGAAATTCGCGGCGTTTGGATGACCAGCAACGACAGTGATATTTTGCGAGATCGTCCAAAAGTACAAGAAGCAATGAGTCAACTGGGGCGGTTGAACTTTAATACAATTTATCCGGTTGTCTGGAATTCCGGGTATGCGCTGTATCCAAGTGCTGTGGCTCAAGAAGCGGGGATTCAACCCTTTATTCATCGCGGTTTACAAGGACAAGATATTTTAGGGGAATTAACCACCATTGCTCATCAACAAAACTTATTAGTAATTCCCTGGTTTGAGTTTGGGTTCATGGCGCCTCCGACATCAGAATTGGCATTAAATCATCCAAACTGGTTAACTCAAAAGCGGGATGGAAGTCAAACTTGGATCAGTGCTGCGGGTGAAGTGGTTTGGCTCAATCCCTTTCATCCCCAAGTTCAAAAATTAATCACAGACTTGGTTTTAGAAGTGATTACTCAATACAATGTCGATGGAATTCAGTTTGATGATCACCTCAGTTTACCCAATGAATTTGGCTACGATCCTTATACAATTTCCCTCTATCGACAAGAAATGAATGCCAATCCGCCTGCAAACCCGGAGAATCCTACTTGGATGCGTTGGCGGGCGAATAAAATTACCGCATTTGTAAAAAAACTCAATAAAGCGGTCAAAGAAAAACAGGCGAATGCAATTTTTTCCGTTTCTCCGAATCCGTATCATTTAGCCTACAATACTTATCTACAAGATTGGGTGAATTGGGTACGAGAAGATTTAATCGATGAGTTAATTGTGCAGGTTTATCGTCCTGATATTAATAGTTTCCTCTCGGAAATTGTTCGACCGGAAATTAAAGAAGTTCACAAAAAGATTCCGACTGGCGTTGGTATTCTAACAGGTTTACGAAATCGACCTATTGCGATGCAACACATTCAAGCCAAGGTACAAGCGGCGCGTCAACAGGGTTTAGGAATGTCTTTCTTCTTCTTTGAAAGTCTTTGGGATTATGCACCGGAGTCTATTCAAGAGCGAAAATCTAACTTTCAAGCCTTGTTTAATCAACCTGCAACTCGTTTACTGGGTACTGCGGCTTCATCAGTGACTACAGAAACGTCACCCCCTTCTACAAACTAATCAGCAATTTGGGTCGAGATGTTCTCGACAAGATCTTTACATCACTCTAAAGTTATTCCCTATCCTTAATAAAAATTAAGTTCAATTGACTTGAGTTAATTGAACATTTTTTTCTGTTGAAGCTGAAATTTTTCTGGAAGGTCAAATCGTTTAATATTACTATTTTGATTCCAAATGTATTGTAGTAAATCAACCTCTAGAATCGTATCATAATTTTTAAACTCAGAAGAAAACCGTTTGCTGACAACCGAAACTGAAGCAATCACTCTACCTTTTTCTAGGTTGATTTCCAGTAAAGAACCGACATCAAGCCACTGCTCTGAGTAGATTTGTTGACCGGGTAGTTCTTGATGGGTAAATTTTATGATATATTCGTACATCTTCAGACCTCTTTAAAAAAAATAATCCCTTGATTATTTAACGGTTCTTACATTGCTTTTTCCGGTTATTTTGCCAATTGATTGACATCTTCCCCTAATAATTTACAATCTTGATGGTGTCGTAAAACAGACTAAGGAATTCTCCAAGTCGAGGAACAAACTTCATACCCTCTCCCCGTGAAGTATCAATGTCTTCACTTCATCGGATATATCTTGAAACGTGATGATGTTCTCTCGGTATAATAAATACATCTAAGCTTGAGTTCATCCCCAATTTGACCACCGATCAACCCTAATTTTTAGGAGTGACAGAAATGGAATCAGAATCAACAAAAGCTAACCAACTGAGTAGACTGCAATTTGTGGGAGTCGTTGCAGCCACTACCTTGATAGGAGGTTTTCTCTTATCACTTTTTACCTCGGGAGGAGATCAACCTGTTGAAGAAGTTAAAACAATTCCCACTCTTCCAGAATATCCCCAGTCTCAGCCCCCAGAAAAGCCTAAAGTCATTCAACCGATTGAACCTAGATCCTCGACGGAGAACACAGTGGTGTTAGTTCCTGAAACTCAAGCCGAAATCGATTGTGTTTTAGGAGGAGGAGGCGCTGCGTGTTTTGATGACAACTATCAGCCGAATTATCCGACAACTTCTAATCAAGAAGAATGGGAAGATTGGGAACGCAGTCAACAAGAGAAGAATAACTTGATCAAGAGATTGTTTAGATAGTTTTTCAGAGATTTTGTGATTTAGTCTTGATTCTTATTGAGAGATTATCTTTAAGAACAAAGGAGTATAGGAACTTGATCTCTAGATCGAAGGAAATCAGGAACTTGAGAAAAAATACGGGCGGGTTTGGTCATTAAACTCGCAATTATATCAATCCACCGATTGCAATTTAACCCGCCCCTTTGTTTATGCAGCGACAGGTTTAACCCAAGATAAAACAGTTTCTACAGGACGAAACCCAACAGACTCATAAAGGTGATTTGCACCCGTGAGGCTTTGAGAGTCTACACTTAGTTTAACGGTATCGGCGCCGGCTGCTTGTAATTGACGTATTCCCGCAAATAACATCGCCCGTCCTAACCCCATGCGTCGGAAACCGCGTCGAGTTCCTAACCACTCGATCCAACCCGTATAAGCTTTAGTGTGAGTTTGAGGCTTCAGACGACAGCTACACAACGCCGCAAAGGTGCCATCGGGTGCGATCGCAATTAGGTCTAATTCGGGTTGATAATCGGGGAGTGTCTGCCAATATTTAACGGTTTCTGCGGTAATATCGTAATGGTTCCAGTGGTCAATAAAGGATTGATTATACATTTCAACCCAAGCGGGAATTTGGTCTTGATTTTTTAAAAAAGCCAGTTGAAATCCTTCGGGAAGTTGGGGAAGGGGTAAGGGTTGAAGAAGTGATCGTTCTAAGGTGAAAAATTCTCGTTTAATTTGAAAACCTTGTTGATTAAATAATACCGCTCGATCTACTTGATCGTCTCGGCTATCGGTGAGGAGTCTTACTGGTCGATGTTTTTGTCGTCCGAGTCGTTGCAGATGTTTTTCACTCCATTGAATTAACTCGGCTTCTAACCCTTGATGTCGAACATCTGGATGAACAAATATCCACAGATTCCCGTCAATTTTAGTCGTTGATTCTTGATGTTCAATCAAGGCTAAACCGATTAGTTGACCGTTATCTTTTTCGATCAGGTAGGTATCACAACTGCGTTCTAAATCCGGTGAATTCAAAATGAGTTGAAATTCGGCTAAAGAAACATCTTCATCTAAACGATCATACGCCGCACAAGTATTGACTAAAGTTGTAATCGAACTTCGGTCTGTGACTTTTTGGTAAGATCGTCTCGTTAAACTTGCTAACATCATAACTTTTCATCCAGTTTGACAAATGATTTGGAGTATATTGATTCAATCTTGAATTTTGCGTTTGAATGAATGGCTTGATCAAACGCTAGATTCTCCCCTGATTTAGGGAAGTTTAGGAATAGAAGTCTTAGGGAATTTAGTTTAAGTTTTAAACAATACTTAAGTTAGCTAATTTGATTAGCGTACTAAATTCCGACAATATTATTGTGAAAAAGAAAACACCAAAATTGAGCAATCTTTTCAGATTACCAAGAGTTTAATGTTCTCCCGTTAGACACTCATAAAAAAATTGACCTGTTTCTAGGTGTTTTAATGGTTCTCGAAATGTTCTCAGGTTCAAGGGGGTCGCCAGTTCGACCTCTGGCTCCTGGAAAGTAACCCAACCTGAATTTTATTAACCCAAACAAAACTGTTGCTAAGTAAAGAAGGATTCCACCTCCAAGGAGGGATTTACCCTTTTTCTAAACGATTTCATATGCTTTCCGACTCTATCGGAAGGAGGAATTTGTATTATTCTCTCCCCAAGTTTAGTATAACCTCAATCTATCGGGTTTTGTCAAGGTCTAGTTGAGCCTAAAGGTAAGATAGGACATTTAACTTATAAAATCTTAATCTTTCTAAGATAATTTTCTGATCAAAGCTAAAAGCTTTTTAGCCGTCATCTCCCAAGAAAATTGTTGTGCAGTTTCTTTGGCTCTTTGACCCACTAAAGCCTGATTTTCATCACTCATCACTCGATGGAGTTGTTGTCGCAAAGATTCTCGATTCGGTTCAGCCCAATGGGGACTATTTTGAGGTTGAATATACTGAGTATCATAACATTTTCCGAGGGGAACTAAGTCATATTCAATCGGATAACAATTACTAGAATTTGCATATTCTGTTGGCCCTCCATAAAGGGGCATAATTACAGGTAAACCTGCGGCGAAAGCATCAAGAATCTTAATCGCAAATCCTTCGCCTCGAAAGGGAGCAACGACGACATCTGAGAATAAATATAATTGGGCTAAATCCGTTTTATTCAGCAGTCTTCTGAGAATATAAACATTCGGCATTCTCTCTCCCAACTTTTTACGAATATTAATTGCCATTTCAGTCACTTTATTATAATTACTTCCACCATCCTTAATAATCAATAAAACATTCGGATTTCCCTGAAATTCTTCACAAAATAAAGGAAAAAATATATCCGTTCCAAATCGATATAAATCCCAAGAGTTGGTGAGATGTAAAAAACATTTCACTTGAGGTTTTTTTTGAGCCTTAACTTGCGCTTCCATCTCCAAACAATTGAATAAAAGAGGGTTAGCGCCCAGAGGTAAAACAGAAACATCTGATTCTGAACACCCCGCTTGTAATAAAATCTGCTTACAATAGTCACTCACCGCTAATTTATGATAGGAATTGTCGAGAGTTGATTGAATCCAATCATCATGATATTGATCGGTGCGAGTGAATTCGTAGTTAATCGCAAAAAACTCAAAATTCACATGACCTTGAAGCTGAATATCTCGGGTTGTTGGCCAGTAATGTGACCACTTGAATTGAAACAGTTGAGACGGAGATTGTTCCATCCAATACTCTAACATTTCTTTCTCTCGATCACTAATCACTTTCAAGGCATCAGGAGAGAGTTCAGAGGGTTCTATCGAAACATCAACACCGAGTTGAGACAAAGTTTTGGCTAAACTCAAGGTGATATCAGCAAATGAATTAAAATATTGAAAATTGACATTAAAATGAACCATGAAAGTCAGGAGAGAGGGAGACAGTGAGTAGTGATCAAGAGGGCTAAGGTGATTTACTAAGGATAGACGAAAGACTGTTCTCTAGAAAGATTTAATCGGCTGCATGACCGATTGCGGGACGAACCAAAATCACAGTACAATCACAATGACGAGCGATCGCTTCGGGAATATTTCCTTGAATCACTTGTTTCAGCATTCCTTCACGACTCGCCCCCAAAACCACAACATCACAATGTTCTTGATAAGCAAAATCAATCACCGCATCCGGAACAAACTCAGAAGTCACCGCCGTGATTCTCACTTTAGAATTCAATAAAGAACTTAACTCCTGGGAAGTATGCTCCCAAGCCCGTTTTTCCGAAACAGAAACCTCTTTATTCATCACTTTTAACAAACGAATTTCGGCTTGATGACTCAAGTGTGTTAAAGCTGGTAAAAGTTGAACCGCAACCGACTTTTTAGCATCATCCCGAATCGGAACTAACCACCGTTGCCAACCTAAAAGAGAATGTAAGCGCAACTTCCGTTTTGAACCAAAAGGATCAACCATTTGCGGCCATTTGACCAAAACCATTTCACACTCACAGGCTCGAATAATCATATCTACGACATTACCAAAAACGCGATCGCTAGTCGAAGATTTACCTTGCCAACCCATCAAAATCAGATCAATATGTCGCTCTTTTGTCGTTTCAAGAATCGCTTGAGCAACATCATTTGTCACCCGAACTTGAGTATGTAAGGGAATTTTCCAAGCCCGCCCCATTTGTTCAGCTTGTCGCATCAAACGCCGACTTTTAGTGAGTCGAACAGGCGTTTCACTCGGCGAACGGTGACGAGGTATCGTAATCACGTTTAAGCATTCTATCTCATAATTTCGTTCCCGAGCGATCGCTGCGGCAATTTCCAACAGAGAGGGAGCAGTTTTGGGGTTATGAAGGGAAACCAACATCCGTCCTTGACCAACTTGAGGCGCTCGGGTTTGATAGACAACATAGGAAGGTTCTGGATGCAACCCGACTTGTGTATCTTCACCGCTAAGAATGCCCAACTCCGCTTTAATAATATCACTGCGGGTAATAATCCCAACCAGATGACGACCTTCAACAACAGGTAAACGACTAGGTTTATATTTACCAAGTAAATAGAGAACTTGAGTAAGAGTTTCATCCGGAGTCACCGCAATCGGTTTGGAAGTCATAAACTTGTGTAAAGGCGTATCCTCGGGCAAATTTTGCTGACTAACATTACTCAAATCTCTTTGGGTAACTATCCCCACCAGTTTGCCATTTTCTACAACCGGAAACCCTCGATGTTGGGAGCGAGAAAACTCCTGTCTAACTTGTAAAAGCGGTAACTGACTCGATAAGGTTTCCACCTGACGTTGCATGACATCTCTGGCGAGTAATTTACTCAACGCTTCGCGATCAAGTTGATCTTCTTTTAACTCAATACCGTTTAATTTGAGTAGGCGATCATAGAGGGAATGTTTATCGATTTTATCAGCGACAAAGTAGGCAACAACCGAACAAATCATCAATTGCAACACTAAGTTAAAATCTCGGGTAATCTCAAATACAATCACAACGGCAGTAATTGGCGTTCGAGATACCGCACAAAAGAAAGCTCCCATTCCCGCATAGGCGAAGGTTGTTGGGGGTTCCAAGCCAATTAAGCTAAATTCCCATATCCCAATCAATTTACCGAGCGCCGCTCCTAAAACCAGCGAGGGGGCAAATAAACCGCCAGGTGCCGAAGAACTCGCCGCAATTGTTGTCAGGACAAAGTGAGCAACAAAAGCTAGGGCGGTGATTGTCCAGTTGAGTTCCCCACTCAGAAGAAATTCCCGCAAACCTGCATTGTTGCGAAATTCCACAGGTAAGACAGAAACAATTAACCCACACAAAAATCCCGCTAATGCCATTCGTACCGGGAGTCCCAATGAAAAGGCTTTGCGGCTAAATTGGAGGGCAGAAACAATGCTTCGACTAAATAGCGTTCCCAGTACACCCGCCAGAATACCCAAAATGATGTAAAAGGGAATTTCACCCGGTTGAATTAACCATTGCTGATAGGAACGTTCCATAACTTCAGCTGAAGGGGGTTCAAAGTCGGGGTTTTGACCTTCTAAGAGACGAGAAACCACCGCCCCGATAAAGGAGGCGATAATTGCAGGCCCCAAGGTAATACCAGAAATATCGTGGAGTAAGTCTTCGACGACAAATAAAACACCTGCAATGGGAGCGTTAAACCCGGCGGCTAATCCGGCGGCTGCCCCACAAGCGATGATTTGGCGGCTGTAGTTTGGAGAAGTTGGCACCCAACGCCCAATCCAAGCAGCGAGGGCGGCACCAATTTGAACGGTTGGCCCTTGGCGTCCGAGGGTTAAACCCGAACCCATCGTAAACATTGTTCCGAGTAGTTTGGAGATAGCGACTCGAAAGTCTAGAGAAATGGGCATTCCACTTAAAGCCGCCTTTACCTGGGGAACTCCGCTTCCAGTCGTTTCGGGAGCAAATCGTTCAACTAAAAATCCAGTGAGAAAGCCGCCAATCAGTCCCACACTCGGCAAAAACACCCAAACGGGTAGGGGACTATTAAGGGCACCATAGATTCGCCATGACCCTAACCATCCCGCTCCTACTCGCAAGCAGAAAGCAGCCAATCCAGAGACTAAACCAATCATACAGGCTTCCAGGATAGCCAAGCGTCTCTGAGATTGAGGTTGTAGGATTTGAGTCGCGATTATTTTGAACCGTTTTGAAAGTTGCTCGGGAATAGAAATTCGCAACATATAATATGATAAGATATTAGGCTAATCGTTTTTGGGATAGAAAGTTAAAGGTTTGATTGATTGAATTGGAATTAAGCTACTCTAGTTTGTCGGATTACAGCGTTCGCTACAGACTATTTATGCCCATCGCCTGGGATCTTTCGATTCACAAGACCTCTTTTGAAACTTTAATGGATAGTTTAATATACTCAGTTGGGTTGTCGCCAAAGAGACTAACTTCAAACGTCTCGCGCGTGAGCAATATCACTTCACATTCACAAGCTTTCAGGGGTTTATCCGGAGAGGACTTCGCCCCCAACTGATCTAAAATCCTTAAATATTGGTGTGACTATGATTGATGGGGAGGTGGGGAGGTAGGGAGATGGGGAAAGTGAATACCATGGGGTGTGAATCGAACAGAAGTTGTAAAAAATGCTAAGATCAACCCCAACTGAATTGATGTGAAATCGAGATGAGCAATAACATCGGTATGGCTCGGATGCGTTTGCAGTCTTACCACCAAATTAAGCGTTTCCTCGAATACCACGAACAACGTCATCGCATTTTATCTAAAAAAATTGATCAGCAAAAAACGTGTAGATATAATGCGGGTTCTGCTTTTTTACGCTGTGCAGTAAATCCGAGTGGCCCTTGTTCGGAGTGTAATCATTATGCTTCTCAATAAAGTTTGATTCTGGATACACTTGCGGATAATTTATTGTTGATTTCGATAGATTAGGTCATATTTTGAAGAATTATTGTTAACGGTAAAGCTCTAATGTTCTGGGTTAATGTGTTGATTGTTGTTTTGGATTTATGCTGTTTCTTGATCTAAAACTTCAACCACTTGGTTATAAATAGACTGAGCGTGCTGAGGTGTATTCCCAATACAAGTTAATCCGAGTTTTCCAAATTCTGATAAACACCCCATTAAATGAAATACAGTTCCGGTTTCTGTACTGCTATCAAAATGTAAGCCATGATCAGCGATAATATCCATTAAGTCATCGGGAAGTAAGCCTTGATAATGAGGTTTTTTTAAATTATCCGAAGCAATATAAAACTTAGGCTTTCCTTGACGACTATAAAATAAACCTTTTTCCAGATTAAAACATCCATTCGTTAAGAGTTTTAAGGTCATAAACGGATGAGTCGTTCCGCCTCGACGCAGGTTAATTTCGATAGCATAAATCTCCCAATCTTTAGAATCTATACCCTTTTGAACGGTGACAAAATCTAAACTAAACCGTTCTAATGCTCCTTTTTGAGCGAGATTTCTTCCCACTTGTTCACCCATTTTTTGCAAACGGAGTCGGTAAGCTTCATCTGCTGGAAAGTGACACCCTTCAAAGATTTGACCATCTGGCCCGCCGAGAATTTGATCGTGAGTTGAGACAATTTCGACAGTTTTATCGGGATGAATTAAACATTGAACACTCGGCGATCGCTTCACTTTTCCCGGAATAAAAGCTTCAACAATTGCACCTAAATCAAGAATACGACGACTAAATTTTTGCCAGTTTTCTTGGGAGTCTTGAAATCTCAAGTTAGGTAGGTGATCACGAATAATTTTCAAACGATCTGATCGGGTTAATGATCTCATTTGAGGTAAATCTAATAACCCATTCCCTTCACCCGAAAATCCTTCATTGAGCTTGATCACGACTTGTTTTAATTGCGGATGACGTTCCCATAAATCTGTGGTTGCTACGACTAAATCTTCCACCGTAAAGACTAAAGAACTACCATCAGGATGAGGAAGATTACACTCTGCAAAAATTTGCCGACTTCCGCTTTTTGTTCCCCAGTGAAGCAAATCAGGATCGGAAGCTAATAAAGGAATGCCCAGTCTAACAGAAAGTTGCCGTTCCAAACCTGTTGAATTGTAACAAACCATGTAAGATTGTTGGGGACGCAAAACATTAGCAATTCGTTCAAGTAAACGAGGGCGTTTGAGGATTTTTTCGGTGAGAGACTGAGGAGAAGCATCATAAGTTGAAAAGAGTAATAAGCGATCGCGAGCGTGAGAAAATGGAATTCCCGGCATTAAATGTAAGTAATAATCAATTACACTAGGATGGATCGGTTGAGAAGTCACATAAATCAGACGCATTCTAGGGTTTCGCAAGCGAATTAATGAAAACAGCAACCGTTCTTCATATTGATGAACACCGGGAATTTTCTCTAGTTGTTGTTGATCTAGAGTCAGGGAAGGAATGACTAAAACATCATAATCATCTAAACTCAATCCTTCTGGAGCTGAGGCTTGCTGACGGAGTTTATTTTGTAGAGCCTGAAATTGTTTAATGGTGTCTTCTAAGGACGTATTAGGTGCTGACATAGAACCCCATGATGGTCTGAATGAGTATTTTAATTTTAGTTGATGAGTTGTTAGAAAATGTACCTTTCGATAACAATCTCAAACAATTGCTTCAAGTTTCTTCTTAAATGCTCAGATCAGAAGCAAAAGCTCGCAATTCTTGTCAAAGTTAGCTATCGACTGAGTTTCCAAAGATTTCCCGACTTATGCAATGAGTTGAGTTGATATCCTTTCTGTTGCAGAGTTTCTTGTAAGAAAATTGAGGGTTGAAAGACAAAAATAGTTGAGTTTCGAGGAATCAGAGATAATTTGGGTTGTTGACTCATTAAGATAAATTTTACATCATTGTCGAGTAAATGACTCAATGAAATAATCTCACCAAAGTTGGTATAATTATCCCCTTTATCTGTGACAATATAAGGAGAGTTAACGGTATTCACAAGACGAGCCACTTCTGGATTCCAATAGCTAATACGTTTAGACCACCAAGTTTGTGAATAAGCACTCAAGCTACAAGAGATGAGACTAGCAGTTAGACACAGTGCTAACATTCCTCGCCACAAATGCACACCATCAGCAAATGAAAATCTACCGCTATTGATATGAATTGCAAATAAATAAGTCACGGCGAGTTGGATAGCAGGAAAGCAAACAATGAGATAACGAGTGATAGAAGATCGTCGTCCTCCCATCAACAAATCAGGTAAAACTAAAATTAGAAAAGGAACTAAAATAGAAGTGAGAATAAATTGTCGATTCATCCGAGGTGTTCGCTCACACACTTGATATAAACCAACAATGATTAGAATGCCAAAAGGTAATCGTAAGAGATAAGTCCAGGGATTATTAAAGCCAAAATCAATATCAATAAAAAGTGAGGTAAAACTGAGTATCCAATACTTGATTAAATCCCAAGATGTGATCGGAATTTTTGTCCAGTTGGTTGTATTTATTGCGCTTTGGAGATTGGAAACTAAAATATTAATCCAAGGACTAAATAAAATCAGAGTAATTGTTAAAGCGAGGAGAAATTTTATAACCAAACGAGGAGTATTTTTTTTAGATTGAGATGAGGTACTGAGCAGCACGATATAAGCACTATGAGCAATCATCGTTAAGCCAAACAAAGGATGAGTATAGAGTCCTAATGCACAAGTTAAACTATAAAGTCCCCAAAATAACCAACTGTTTAAACGAATTGATTTAAGGAGCAAATAGCTACTCCCAATAATAAATACAGTCAGCAAACTATATTGTCGTGCTGTTTGTGCGTAGATAATATCAATGGGAGATAAAGATAAAAAGGCTGTGGCGAGTAAGGCGGTGAAATGAGAACCAAAAAGTTCCAAAGCCAAACCATACATTAAAGGGAAAGAAAATAAACTCAATAATGCAGGTAAAAAACGAGATGTAGTAATAGAACTCCCAAAAATAGACATCCAACCCCGAGCGAGGAGAAAGTAGAACGGTGGATGTTGGGGTTCATCTATCATTAAAGAACTAATTGTATCCTTAAAGGTACTGTCGGATTTAATTCTTTGATATTTTAGAAGTTCGGGTACTGTGATAATTTTATTATCAAAAAAATTAGGTTCAATTTTGCTCAGAGTAAACCCTGAACTTTTCAAGTTTGTGAAGACTTCATCATACCAGAAAACCTTACGATCAAGTTCTAGAAAACGAAAAACAATACCTAAGACAATGACAATTCCTAAAAAAATAACGAGATATCGATGTCTAGTCCCTGTGAATAACTTATATCGAGAAAACATTTTTAAATCACAACGAATAATGATTAATGATGGACTCTAAATGCTGTCACGGTTTCTATTAAGCGTGTATTCCTCTGCATTAGATATCCGCTAAGATTGAGTTTATTTTTAATAAAGTTAAGTTTGAGGAATTTGTCTAGTGTATCACATTTTGACAGATTAATAGAGAGGAGTGAGCCGTTTTTTGGCTTCTTCCTCTCGATTTGAGTCTCAACAGCTATTGAGAAGGCGGAAAGTCGTAGGTAAAAAGACTGTTTGATTGGAAATTTAATTCATTAAACTCGACCCATTTCTAGATGTTGCTGCAAAATAATCATTAATTCTTTCTCATTCCAAGGTTTAGTAATATAGTCATTTGAACCCAGTTGTTTAGCAAGTTGACGATGACGATCATTGCTCCGAGAAGTGAGAATCAAGACTGGAAGTGCATCAGTTGAAAATCGACGACGACAGTGACTTAAAAACTCAAATCCATTCATTTCTGGCATTTCTAAATCACAAATAACAATCTCAACGTTACTGTATTGTTGGAGTTGAATTAATCCTTCTTTTCCGTTGTTTGCTTGTATAACCTTGTATCCTTCTTTTTGCAACATTGTACATAAAGATTGACGAGTTGTAATGGAGTCATCAATCACTAACACTGTTGATTTTTTTGGAGAATTAGATTGTTTTTGACGGGGTACTATTTTAAGCTGACTGACAGAAGATTGCTCTTGGTTCCAATAATTTAACAACTCTGGACTATCAATTACAGGGACTAAGCGACCATCTCCTAAAATAGTACAACCATAAAAGTAAGAGGGTGCTGAAAATATTTTTCCAAAGGGTTTGATGGTTAAGTTCTGTTCCATCAAAACTTGGTCTATTTTGAGAGCAACTGTTTCTAACCCTTGTGAAATCAAGAGTATTATTGATCTTTTATTATCTATTTTTCTTTCAATATTTTGAGAGTGTAGATGATGACCATTTTGCTGATCATTAATTTCACGAGGATAATTATACTCTAATAAAATAGGCTGAACCAAAGGTATTTTTTGCCCATACCAGTTGTAATATTCTCGTTGACCATCGGTAGTAATTTCTTTGGAAGAAGCAGAAACAATTCCAGCCAAAGTATCTAAAGGAATCGCAAATAAACTTTCTTTGACTTCAAAAACCAATAACTTAGTAATCGTTAATGTCCAGGGTAAACGGAGAGTAAATGTTGTTCCTTTACCTAATTCTGATTGGATACTAATAAATCCTTTTAAAGCTTCGATTTGATTGCGAACTGCTTCTAAACCCACGCCTCGACCTGATAAATCACTCACTTTATCCCGAGTTGAAAAATCAGGATAAAACAAAAATTCATAGATCTGATTTTTAGAAAGTCGTTCGGCTTCTTGATTAGAAATAATCCCTTTAGCAATGGCTTGAGAACGAATTTTTTCTACATTAATTCCTTGACCATCATCTTTAACTTCTACATAGGTATAGTTTCCTTGTTGATAGGCTTTAATTTCCATTTTTCCCTCAACCGATTTTCCTCTAGACTGACGGAGTTCAACGTCTTCAATACCATGATCAAACGCATTTCTAACCAGATGAACTAATGGATCATATAACTTTTCTAAAATAGCTTTATCAACTAATGTATTTTTACCTGTAAGTTCAAGTTTAACTTGTTTTTGTTCGCGAACAGATAAATCTCGAATCATCCGTGGAAATCGATTTAAAAGTGATTCCACTGGTAACATTCGAGTTTCCGTAAGATGCTTTTGAACTTTGTGTAGAGTTTGTTGTCGCTTTTTAATAATTTGCTGACTTTGAAGGGTTAACCATTTCATATCATAAATAACTTCTCTGACTTGATCTAGTTCTTCTAAGGTCTTTTGTACTAACAAATTAATCGATTTAGAAACTTGTCGGTGTTCAGCTTGATTTGAGGTGTTATTAGAACGATGAAAATCTGTATGATTCTGAGCTTTAACTAAAGATTTTCGTAACTTATCTCTCAGCATTTCTAACCGTTCTACAGCAGTTTGAGATTTTTGATTATGTAAGAGAAAACTATTATCTTGAGTTGCGAGTTCCCCAACTAAATTATTAATTAAATCTAAGCGGTTGACATCGACTCTAACTCCCAAAGACATTGGAGAGGAGACAGCAGAAGCAACCGGAGTCAGAGAAACTTCTTTTTGAACGGTTTCTAGAACTTCTTCTGGAATTTCTTCTGGAATTTCTTCTGGAACTTCTTCTATAATTTCTTCTATAACTGATGAATTTTTATTGGTTAATATGGCTTTTTGAATTGTCCAAAACTCAGCTAAAGTAAGTACACCAATTTTTAGATGAGAGAGCGGATCAGTTTCCAAAGCTTCTAAAGCAGCTTGAGCGATCTCACTAAACTGGGGTAAATTTAACATATTCGCCAAAGTAGCGAACATCTCAATTTGAGTTTGTAATTCTTCGGTAATATTGGATTTAGAAGCAACGTGAGAACCGTTAGAATTAGCTTGTTCTTCATCATCCGTAATGATCTCAACCTGATCTTCAAAAACATCAAGTTCAATCAATTGTGAGGGATTATCCAAAGAACATCCGAGTCGGGTTTCAAGTTGTTGTAAAATTGGTTGAATAACAGTGATCGCATCTTCATTGGGTAAATTACCCGATTCAACTTGTTCTAATAGCGGAACTCGCAAACTATCAAAAGCTTGTAATAAAAGTTCGCTTAACTCTGAACTTCTAAATGGTTGAACTTTTTTAAGCTGAATATCTTCTTCGTGAACTTCTTCAACCTGAATATCTTCTTCGTGAACGGCTTCAAACTGAATTTCACTTTGGGTAAAGTTAATTAATACTGGACTCAATTTTCCGCCTTCAACGCGATCACCTTCTAAAACTGCTTTTTGTCCAGTCCAAAGATCAGTTAATGCAGCTTTTGTAATCTCTGAATATAAATCTGGATGCAGTTGTAATGCTTCTATTGTAGTTTGAGCAATCGCTGTAAACCCCGGTAAATCCAACATACTCCCGAGAGTTGCTAACACCTCAAATTGAGCATAAAGTTCTTCTTGAAGATTAGGAGGAGGAGACGTTAAAATCTCTTGAATTCGATGTAAACTCGTCGGAACTTCTTTGTCAAATAGAAACAGCGTCATATCCGTTTCAATCGGAACCTCTGGAAATTCAACGGCTTCTTCAAGCGGTATCCCCAGTTTAACCTCCAGCTTCATAAATGTGGGTTGAGCATCAGAAATTGCCGTTTCTTCATCGCAGGAACCCGTTTCAATTTGTTCAATAATAGGCGCTCGTAAACTATCAAAAGCTTGTAACAGTAATTCTTCTAATTCGACATCAAAAACCGTATCTTCTGGATATAAAGCTCGAATTCCATTTTCGAGTTGATGAGCAATTTCTTGAATTCCCATTAACCCGACACAAGCCGCTCCCCCTTTAATTGAATGAGCCGCCCGCATCAATCCATGCAGTTTTTGAATATCATGGGTTTGAGAAAGAGTCATTAATCCCTGTTCAAGAATTTGTAAAAGTTCCAAAGATTCTTGAACAAAAAATTCGTAAGACTGATCTTGAGTAATAGTTGACATTGTTTTTATAATTAATAGTGATCAGTAATGAGTGATCAGCGATTAGTGATTACAATTATTCCTTCACAAGTCGGGGGAATTCATCAATCACCCCGACAATTTACGATTCACTCTTGACTATTTTGTTTCAACTTTAAACTGAGAAACCCCAGTTTGTAAGTTACCCGCTACCTCCAACAATTGAGTAAACGAATCAGCCACTTGTAGAGACTGTTCAGATGTCGAACGAGCAATTCCAGCCACTTCTTGAATAGTGTGAGAAAGTTGACCCGAAGTTTCGGCTTGTTCCGTAGCAGAATCAGCAATTTGTTCAACTAAATTCCGAATCAAATGACTAACTTCTATCAATTCTGTCAGTGTTTGACGAGTTTCTTTCACCAGTTGAGTACCAGTCATTACCCGTTTTAAACCCACTTTCATCGCCCGTACAACTTCATTCGTTTCGGCTTGAATTTCCTCAACAATTTGCTCAATTTCTTGGGTTGCACTCGCCGATTGTTCCGCCAAAGTTCGCACCTCAGTCGCCACTGTAGCAAAACCTTGACCATCCTCACTCGCCCGGGTACTTTCAACCGAAGCATTTAACGCTAAAACGTGAGTTTGATTAGCAAATTCATTAATCAAATTCACCACCCGAGAAATTTTCGCGCTTGCCTCTCCTAAATTTTTCACCTTGCGAGCAGTAATGTATACTGTCTTTTGAATGGCTAAAATGCTCTCAACCGTCTGATTCATTGCCGCATCACCTTTTTGCAAAATCTCAGATGCCGATCGCACTTTGGTTTGAGCCGACTGAGCATTGTGAGCAACACCTTGAATCGAATCCGCCATCATCTGAATTTGACTGAGCGCATTAGTAATCGCATCAGCTTGGCGCAAAGCATCATTAGACAGCTTTTGGATATCCTGTTCACTCCCGGCTGCTGTAGAACTCACCACATTCGCCCCCGACTGAACTTGCAACACCAATCGTTGTAAACTCTCAATCGTGGCATTAAAAAAGTCAGCAACCGTTCCCATTACCCCTTCGGAGACTCGCGCCCGCACCGTCAAATCTCCATTAAACGATTCTTCAATCTCACCCAAAAACCCTTCAATTTGTTGTTGTAGCTGTTCTTTTTCCTGTTGTTGTTGAACTCGGGCAATTTCTGCAACTTGACTGGCTTGTTGAATTTGAGTCAACAATTGTGCTTGTTCTAAGGCATAACCCAGTTGCAAAGCCACTTGTCGGAATCCTTCAATTTCGGAGTCGGGCCAAGTCTCTTTTGTAAAACATTGATGGGCTTCTAACAATCCATACAAACTTTGATTGACAAAAATCGGCACACTGATCAAAGATTTAACTTGCCAATGGTGAAGTTGATCTTGATAAACTTTGGGTAAGGTTGTTTTTTCAAAATCTTCAATCACCTGAATCCGACTTTGGCGATAGCGCTTCAACAGTTCAGTACCAAGCGATAAACCCACCTGTTGGAGTGAGTGACTGTCTTCTTCTGAACCATCTGAGTCTTGTGACAAAATTTGCAAACAATTGGGTTTAACCGCCTCAGAAGTGACGTTGACAGCGGTTTGACCGTTTTGTTCTTCATTAAAACGATAGACCACAATCCGATCAGCTTTAATTAATTCCAGAGATTCTTCAACTGTGGTTTGAAAAATACGTTGCGGATCAAGAGATTCCCGAATCCGAGAACTAATATCACTCAATAGTCGAGCTTGTTGAGTGGCGGTGCGTTGTTCTTGGAGAAGGAAAGCCTGATCGAGTGCATAACCGATTTGAATCGCAATCTGTTGAACCAATTCAACTTCGTGGGATTTCCATTGACGGAGACGAGAACATTGATGGATGATTAACAACCCGTGTAGTTTTTGTTTGGCAATAATCGGCGCCACAATCATCGCCCGAACTTCAAAAGATTCCATCTGGCCGACTTGACATTCACTCAACTCACCCGCATAAACATCATGAACGACTTTGACTCGTCCTCGATAATAGGGTTTGATGTAGTTTTCTGCCAAACAAAAATCATCAACTGCTAATCCAATCGTTTTTGTTAATTCTGGATTCACCGATTCAGCAATAATCTTTCCTGTCCAGTTAGCATTAAATTGATTAACAACCACCCGATCTACACCTAGCGTATCTTTCGTTTCTTCAACTGCCGTACTGACGATATCTTGATAATTGAGAGATTCGCGAATGCGAGAACTAATGATATTCAAACGACGGGCTTGTTCAGCTGCATCTTGCTGTTTTTGCAATAAAGAAGCTTGATCAAGAGCCAGACCGACTTGAATCCCTAGTTGTTTGGTAAAGTTAATATCTGACTCGCTCCATTTGCGAGGGCCTGAACATTGATGAACGATCAACAATCCATGTAATTTGGTTTCCGCAATAATCGGCGCGACAATATTGGCTTTGACAGCCCAAGGCGCGAGCATTTCTGCATAACACTCAGCGTGTCCGGACTCCTGAAAGTCTTCTACGGTGCTGACTCGACCTCTGAAATAGGGCTTAACATAGCTTTTGGCAAAGCAAGGATCAGCAATTTTTTTCCCTAAGATCACCGGCCATTGGCTATCGACAGATTCTGCAATCACGCTTCCTTCCCAATTTTCTGTGAATTGATAAATGATCACCCGATCGGCTTTGACTGCATCTCGGGTTTCCTCAACCAGCAGATCAAAAACTTCTTCCGGGTTTTGGGAGTTGCGGAATTGAGTCGTGATTTCGTTAAGGAGTCGGGCTTTTTTGGCTGTGGCTTGTTGTTGTTCGAGGAGATAGGCTTGATCGAGGGCATATCCAAGCTGCACCGCCACTTTCCGCATTAGATCTATTTCCAGATCTTGCCAGGCTCTCGGCCCAGAACATTGGTGAGCAATCAACAATCCCATTAACTTACGGTTGACCAGAATCGGAGCAACTAGATTAGCTTTGACGCTAAAGGGTGCAAGTTGATTGAGATAACATTCAGTTAATCCCGCCTCAAAGATGTTTTCAGTCGCCGCCACTCGTCCCCGCAAATAAGGCTGAATGTAGCGTTGAGCAAAGCAAGGATCATCGATTGAGGCTCTTAATGCCGTCGGCCATTGACTATCGACAGATTCTGCAATCACGGTTCCTTTCCAGTTGGAATCAAATTCATACACCAATATGCGATCGCTTTTGAGAGCGGCTCGGGTTTCTTCAACGGTTGTTGCTAAAATATCCTCAACTTCAAAGGATTTACGGATTTGAGCGTTAATATGGTTGATTTGTTGCGCCTGTCGGGTTGCAGATTGTTGGGTTTGCAGCAGCAGGGCTTGGTCAATGGCATAACCAATTTGAGTCGCCAGTTGACGGAAAAATTCGATTTCGGCTTCGACCCACTGACGGGGTTCGCTACATTGATGGGCGATCAATAAGCCGTAGAGAAAGCCTGTGGGGTTGTCTGCGGTTTTGACTAAAATCGGAGCAATTAGGTTGGCTTTGATCGCCCAAGGTTCAAGTTGGTTAATATGACAGTCGGTGAGTCCCGCCTCGTAGATGTTGGGGATAGCTTTGACTCTGCCTTTTTGATAAAACTCCGCGTAGCGTTCGGAAAAACAGGGATCACTGATCTCCGCACCGATTGATGAAGGCCATTGCGGATCGACGGACTCGGCACTGACTTTACCATCCCATTCTCGATTGAAGCGGTAAACAATGACGCGATCGCTTTGTAGGGCTAAACGAGCGTCTTCAACGACGGTTTGACAAATGCTGTCTACGCTGAGAGATTCCCGCATCCGTGAGGTGATCAGGTTAATCAGTTCGGCGCGTTCAGCAGCAGCACCTTCTTTTTCGATTAAACCTTGGAGTTGGTTAATCCGATACTCGATATTGGAGCGTAAGGTGGTTAATTCTTTGGATAATGCGGTGGTTTTGGCTTTTAATCCGGTGCGCTGTTGGGTGGAGTAAACAGATTGAGCTTCTGTATCGATTACGAGGGGTATAATGGCTGAGTTATCCATTCCGTTTGATTGAGGGGTGAATGATGATCGGTTTTCTGAGTAGGAGAAGTTAGAATTGTTGTTATTGTGAGAGTGATTAGAATTAGTTGGATGTAAGGGTGAAGTTGTCATAGTTTATCTGTAAATAGCATCGTGAATTTAGTCGGAAAAATTGAATTTTAATGGACTCAGTTTAGATTTTTTCAATCTTATGATGAGGCAATTGAGGTAGTATCTAAGATTAAAAATCGTTCTCCTTGCGGATCAATCCAGGCTCCTGTAATACAGTTTTTGCGGGTTGGATGCTCTAAAATGGATTCGGGTAAATCCACCGGTAAAGATTGATTTTTTTGAGGTTCACAACAGATAATTTTTCCCACTTTATAAATTAAAATCCCCAGAGATTTTCCTTGATTTTTTACTTTTAGTATGGTACAGTTGGATCGTGAAAAATTTTCAGTTAGTAAGGGTTCAAATCCCATCCAATAACTGAGATCAACCACCCATAACACTTCTCCTTGCCACGGAAAAACACCCACGACTGCCGATGACATTTGAGGAAGGGGAACAATTTCATGGGGGGCAATGTTGATCACTTCAGCGAGTTGCTGTGTAGGCAACATGGCTTTTAGGCTGGATGTAATAGAGAGACTGAGAAAATGTTCAGTTTCTTGATCAGTAGATTGAGTCGCCATAAAAAGTCAAAAATTAAAACTTGTCGGTTCAAAATTACCCAGAACAATCAAAAGCTTTAATTTCCAAGTTAATCAACCGTTAACGGGTAAACAACTAATTGATTAATCCTTTGAGTGTTTGGAGAATTTCTTCTGTATTAATTGGTTTGCAAAGATAAGCAGACGCACCTTGTTTTAATCCCCAGTTTTTATCAAACTTTTCAGATTTACTGGAGCAAATTATAATCGGAATTCCCGCCGTTTTTTCATGATTTTTGAGTTCTCTGCACAACCCAAAACCACTTTGACCGGGTAAAACAACATCCATCAGAATGGCATCAAATCTTTGTTTGGCAACCATCGCTTTTGCTGCTTCTGCTGTCGTCACACTTAACACATGAAATCCCGATCTTTGTAAACATTCAGTTAAAATCTTTGCTTCAGTATTATTGTCTTCAACGACTAAAATATGAGCCATTTAGTAACCTCCTATTGCATTGATAAAGTTGTCGATGTAATCAGTTAAATGAAAATATAAAGGGAGATAAAATGCAATATTTGATGCAAATTAACATCAGAGAACATTATTAACTCAAGGTTGACTCAACAACCCCCAAAAATTGAGTAGATGCGATCGCTCGTTCCCCCTAAATGGACTCGAAAGAGGGGATATCAATGCCAAATTCTTATGAAGTCAGATTGGAAACAACAGATCACCCAGACCGCTTTAAGTATCGTATTGATGCCGGAAAAATTGACCGTCTACCCCAGACTCTAAACTCAATAATGATCCGGCTAAAATCTATCCACTTCATCTAAAATTCACCGACACCGAGTTCAAAATTATTGCGAATTTCGAGTCCATGATTATTTCCCTCCGCAGTAGGATGAGAAGATTGGGAAAGGTATCGACGCACAACTTTTAAGGTTTCTTCCGGATCAGGGGGTTTACCTAAAAATCCTGATGCACCAATCAGTTTTGTGCGACTGCGATCAATAACATTATCCCGACTGGTGAGAATAATCACAGGTGTATTTTTAAATGCAGATGCTTTTCGCAAAAACTGACAGATAGTATAACCATTCGCATCGGGCATCACCAAATCCAGAAAAATTAAATCCGGTTTATATCTTGCCACTTGTGCGATCGCCTGCACTGGATCTTGCAGTCCCAGCACTTGATATCCGGCAGGTTCAAGGATATTTTTCATCACCTGAAAAACCACAGGACTATCATCAATACAAGCAATTAAAGGCTTCTGTTGATCCGGTTCAATTGATGTGATTTCCGACTCACCAGGCGTAGACTCCCAACTCGCGGTTCTGAGGTTGAACGTCGGTGCGGGTAGATCTGGAACCGTTCGCAACTGGACTAACCCTTTCTTGATCAACGGGAGTAAGGCGCGAGTCACGGATGTTACGGACTTTCCTAAACGCAGAGAAATATCCCAGAGGGTAAATTTGCCGTTGAGGTATTTATCCCATCCCGATAGCGTTTGGGAATGAACAGGTTTTCGCAGTAGTGGGGCTTCTATGGGGTTCATTGAACCTAAGCCTGCGGCTTCCCATTGCGATCGCAGTTGTGATCCTTTGCTGAGTACAGGTTCCAATTCGCTGTAAGACAAACCCAAACCCAAGGAGACTTCCGAAGATGCTTCTCGAGAGGGTTGAGCTTTAGAAAAGGTATCCGTGCAGTTGAGTAGAGAAAATAAAATTTCTAAGGTGACGTAACCGATGATCGTTTTAGCTTGAGTGAGTGTTAGCTGCTCATTGGCTACACCTTGATACAGGAGTTGATATTCCCAAGGTTTCTCGTTATCGAATGAAACAGAGTTGGGTTGGGGTTTCCAGTTGGGGCTATTTTTCTTGAGCGCTCGATGCCAACGTCGTACCCGATGAAAATCACTGGTTGCATAGAGCAATTGACCATTACAAAAATGAAGTTTTCCTTCTTTGGCAGGATTGCTAAGAACAACATCACCAGTGGCAAGTTTTTGACAGAGGGTGTCTAGTTGTTGAGTTAAGCTCTCTAATTTTGCCGATTCAGCACTCAAACTCTTATCCTCCTTAGAGTCTATTGGTAATCAATAAATGGTAAGATGCTTGCTCCAAGAATCCGGATTAAATTTCTTTTTTCAGCAGCCTCTAACTGAGTGTTGCGCTTTTTATTTTCGTTTATCCGGATAATTTTTTTGCCTATTTTCGAGAGTTACATCTGATTTAAGGCTGATCTTGTTTTCCGAATAAATTGATAAATTGTCACCTGTGAAAAAAGTTGGTTATCCGAATTGATCCCCCCCCTTTAAACAATCTATAAAATGGTTGTCAATGGGTTTCCTTCAGTTCTATTATACTCATATTATTGTGCTGAACAGCAAGTAAACGTATAATTTCTTGTAGGGTCGCACTTTGCTTGAGGTCTTGCTCTCGCGTCTTCTGTTTAAGTTGATGTTGCTGTTGATACTGCTTTTCAATCAGATTAAGCTGTTGATTATAGAATTGATTTGCGACCCAATCAAATTCTGATTTTTCGATAAAAGGAGAGACTTTAAATCGAATAATTAATTTTTGATCTCCAGTCATTTCTAGAGCAATCACGGATAAATTTTCTGCCCCATATTCAGCTTGTAATGCTTGAAATGAGAGATAAAAAGCTTGCCAATCAATTCCTGTCGTAAAGGTCAGATCAACTGTTTCTAAAGCGGGTTGAAAGAGCTTGGTAAATTCTCCCACACCAAAGGTTTTATTGGCATCATGTGGACACCGTTCTTGTTGATCGTCTTTTAAATAAACATATTCACAAGTCACCAATTTTAGATTTGTTGCACTGTTGAGATCCCAGTCTTCAATACAAGCACCAGTGAGGGTGACTCGCTCAAAATTTGTTCCAAGAATTTGAGTTGCTCGTAGATTGGCTTCGGTGAGGTTGGCTTGGCTAAAGTCAGCATGGCTGAGATCGGCACCGCGTAGGTTTGCTCTCCACAGATCCGCCCCCGTGAGATTAGCTTGGCTGAGATCGGTTTCACTGAGGTTAACTCCCCACAAATCCGCTCCCATAAGATTGGCTTCTCGCAAATCAGTACCCCACAAATCAGCATTGATCAAATTTGCTCTACTGAGATCCGCTTTCCATAAATTGGCTTCTCTGAGATCGGCTTCTCCGAGATCTAATCCTTCCACGCCTTGGTTAAGGATTTGCCAAACAAGTTTCCATTTTTGCTCCCAACTGGTTTGCAGATCGATAATGGTGTCTTTGAGGTAAACTCCTCTAAAATCAGCTTTCCAGAGGTTGGCTTCACTCAGGTTTGCAGACTGTAAGTTAGCGCCCCACAAGTCGGCTTCACTCAGGTTTGTTCCCATCAGATTAACTCCGGTGAGATCGGCACCACGCAGATCGGCTCTCCACAAATAAGCTCCACTCAAGTCTGCATTTCGCAGATTCGTACCCCGCAGATCGGCTCTCCAAAGGTTGCTGTCACTCAAGTCTGTACCTCGCAGATCGGCTCCCCAGAGATCGGCACTCCAAAGATCAGCCATCCATAGATTAGCTCCACTGAGATCTGCTCCACTGAGATCGACACCCCGTAAATCGGGCTTGACTTCTGGATTGTTTTCTCTCCATTGATTCCACATCTCAACTCCCTGTTTGAGTTGGGCGAGATGTTCCTCATTTGCCATGCAATATCAGCTCCCAGTCCCTTTAATTGTGCTTTTTAGAATTGTTTAAGGCACGGATTTCTCCACAATTTCTGCATACCTAAAATTAGGCAACTCAGATTTTAGTTCCAGAATATCACGGAGATTTCTGTTTATACTAGATTAAACAACTCAGTTGTGAACAGTGTTGCAGCTATCTCTAAATTCTATTCACTACAGTTAATTTAAATTCACCCTGATCATCAAATTTTACAGAAATTTCACAGAAATTTCACAGAAGCTTCACAGATAATTCACAAAGAATGAGTTATTATTTCCCTGAAAATTGAAAGCACGTTTCCGGTTAGATTTAACCCAATAACGGCTGAGTAGAATACCTTTATTCCTTCGTCACGTTGTCAAACTCTTAAACATAGGGCTTTTTTTCGGTCTGTGAACTTGTAGCGATACACCCACACTTGGCTAACTGAGATAACATTACTACCGACTGCTCAAAAATTTCCGCAGCGCACCCTATTGTTTTGTCTATTATAACTCGCCCTAAAGGAGATTGTCAACGGCACACCCAGTTTGCTTTACTGTTTCTTTCATCAGATTAAAGCAGTGCAAATTGAACTGAAAACACTGATTTTATCTAGATTAGCTTTTCTTGATACACAGAATATAGCCAAAGCCTCATTTGGATATTAAGATGGATCTGCTGATACAAATATTCGTGACACTCATTAATTCTGAACCAAAACTTAACGATCAATTAATGGGTAGTTTTAGTCAGCTACCCATTTTATTTTATCTCATTTTTAGTGATAATTGCTGTTAATCACAAAGATTTTTGCAAGCTGTTAATTCAAAACATACTTGCTTAAAACAGCATAAACTTCGTTGATATTAACTGAACGATTAAACTCTTTAGCAATGGGAGTTGACTCACTTCCGACCCAAATTTTTAACTCAGCATCGAGATCAAAATGACCCGCACTTTCTTTAGAAAACTTAGTAATCTTTGAGTAGGGAATAGAGAGAAATTCAATTTTTTTCCCGGTTACACCTTGCTTATCGACGAGAATTAGACGTTTGCTAGTAAAGACAAACAAATCCCGAATCAGTTGATAGGCTTTTTCGATTGTTTCTCCCTCAACCAAAACTTCACTAAACAGTTTATCAAGTTTAGCACCATCTGCTTTTAATTCGGAGGCGTTGCCGAGAAGACCACCAATTAAACCCATGTTATTATCCTCCTGCATGATCGAACAATTATTGAGGTTTAGATTTCTAACCATATAATGTTAGTCGAATCTATCTCTATCTTAGCAAATACTTTTGAAAAGAGTTTAGCGTGAGTGTTTATACCCAAAAAATAATGATTTTAATTTTCTTTCGGAATTTGCTGGATCAGCAGTGAAGATAATTGTAGGGGGGAAATTTTGTATCTTAAATTAAGTTTTATTTCCCTCGCCTTAATATTGGACTTGAATTAATATTACTTAGTTTGAAAAATATTTTGTACCATTTTTTTATCAACACAGGCTGCGGCTTTGTCGAGTTCATCCACTTCACCAGAATCTAGCTTCCAACCCAAAGCCCCAATATTTTGTCTGGCTTGTTCAGGATTTTTAGCCCCTGGAATTGGAATTGTTCCTTTACAAATACACCAATTAATTGCTACCTGAGACATAGTTTTATTTCGAGAGTCTGAGATCTCTTTTAAACAAGATAAAAGGGGTTTAACTCCGGGTAAGATTTGCCGAAAGACTAAACCTCGAATTCCCTTGGGAAAAGGGCTGTTTTCTGAATATTTTCCGGTTAAAATCCCCAAAGCAAGGGGACTATAAGCAATCAATGTAATTCCCAGTTCATCACAAACTTCTTTTAGACCTAATTCAGTGATAGGATAGGTAGAAAGAAGAGAATATTGTACTTGTAAAGTTGTAATCGTAACTCCGCGATCACGAAATTTTTGATAAACTTTTTTTAGTCGTTTCGGCCCATAATTCGATAGCCCAACCCCTTTAACTTCTCCTTGTTCATAAAGATCAGCTAATCCTTCTAATAACGGCCATTCTTGCCAAGGAAAATAGTTCGCCGTAGACCAGTGCATTTGTACTAAATCTACATTTCTTCCTAACCGTTTGGCTGAAGCTTTACAGGCGGAAACCATTGCATTACGGGTCAATCTCCAGGGGTAAACGGCGAGTTTAGTGGCGATGCAAATTTGATCGGAATTTAAACCCGAATATTCTCTAGAAAATTGCCCTAAAAGACTCTCACTCCGTCCGTTTAATTTTCCAGTTCCATAAGAATCACCTGTGTCAAATAAAGTCACTCCATTACTAACACACAGGTTAAAAACCTCTTGAAGTTGCTGATCCATACTTTCATCATAACCCCAAAGTAGTCGGTTTCCCCACGCCCACGTTCCACAACCCATAGTTGGTAGAGAAAGTTTTTGATTCGTTTGCATTGTGATTCGATGTAGATGTCTTTATAAGAGTTTATAATCAATTGGTTAACCTGATCAATGGCAGATTGACTGTATCTCACAACTACGAGGATTGCTATAGACTATCTTTGTTCTCAGTTTAACCTAGTTTGGAGATTTAAACAGGTTAAGAATAGAGGAAAATTACAGTTAATCGCATTTCTCAGAATACTCTGCGTATTTTCACTGAGACTAAACTCTATTTAAGCACTTCAAAAAATTATCAAATCTCAGTAATTACACGCTGTTCAATCTGGGATTTTCAATTTAAGCTAAATGTAGAGATTTTAAAAATTTAACACCTTCTACATTTAGGAGAAAATTACATGGGTTTATTTGGTAAAGCACGTTCATCCAGCAGTCTCAAAACTGACACGGCTATGACTCCTGCGGAAGCTTTTGCAGGTATTTCATTAGCAGTGGTTGCTGCTGACGGCTATCTTGCAGACTCGGAATTAGATGTATTAGTAACTTTGCTTGGTCGGATGCACCTTTTTCGTAGTTATCCGTCTGAAGTAATGAGACGTATGTTTGACAAAATTTTCGGTGTTATCAAGCGTCAGGGAGTTGAAGCACTGGTTGATCAAGCGATTAAAACCCTTCCCCATGAACTGCACGAGACAATGTTTGCTGTTGCCACTGACTTAATTTTAGCAGATGGTGAAGTCACTGATGAAGAAGAAAGTCTATTAAATGATCTCTGCAATGCCTTTGAAATTTCTCAAGAAACTGCCAATGAAATTATTCGGGTGATGTTGATTAAAAATAAAGGATAGAGTTGTCAAATCTTGTCAGATAAAATCCCCGGTTTCTCGAAGAATCTGGGGATTTAAAGTGGTTAAGAATAGAAGTAAATTACAGTTAATCGCATTTCTCAGATAACTCTGCGTGTTTTCACTGAGACAGAACTCTATTTAAGCACTTCAAAACATTATCAAATATCAGTAATTACACGCTGTTCAATCTGGGATTTTCAACTTAAGCTAAATGTAGAGATTTTAAAAATTTAACACCTTCTACATTTAGGAAAAAATCACATGGGTTTATTTAGTAAAGCAGGTTCATTGGGAAGTCTCAAAACTGACACGGTTATGAGTCCGGCTGAAGCTTTTGCAGGTATTGCATTAACGGTTATTGCAGCCGATGGTTATATTTCCGATTCTGAAGTGAGTGTATTAATTCCGTTACTGAACCGAATGCACCTTTTCCGTAGCTATCCGTCGGAAGTTATGATCCGAATGTTTGATAAACTTGCCGGAATGATGCGCCGTCAGGGGGCTGAAGCATTCCTTCATCAAGCAATCAAAACTCTTCCTTATGAGTTACACGGTACAATGTTTGCTGTTGCTACTGACTTAATTTTAGCAGATGGTGAAGTCACTGATGAAGAAGAATCTTTATTAACCGATTTGTACAATGCGCTTCAAATCTCCGAAGAAACTGCCCATGAAGTCATTCGGGTAATGTTACTTAAAAATAAAGGATAGAGTTGTCAAATCTTGTCAGATAAAATCCCCGGTTTCTCGAAGAATCTGGGGATTGAAAGTGGTTAAGAATAGAAGCAAATTACAGTTAATCGCATTTCTCAGAGCACTCTGCGTATTTTTACTGAGGCTGAACTCAATTTAAGCACTTCAAAAATTTATCAAATCTCAGTAATTACACGCTGTTAAATCTGGGATTTTTAATTTAAGCTAAATATAGAAATTTGAAAAATCTAACACCTTCTAACTCTAGGGAAAAATTACATGGGTTTATTGGGTAAAGCACGTTCATCTGTCCAAACAAAACCCGAATCTATTAAAGATTAAATTCCCAAGGGAGTTAAAAAAGTGGTTAAAAACGTAGCTAAAACTATCGGATCTATTTTTAAAGTTACTTAGCGTAGGGCAGGTTAAGATATATTTGTTCATCCTAGAAACAAGATTAATAAACCCGCGCCGATAGTTCGCGTTTATCCATTACCCTCAAAACAAGGATTAAATGCTGTAGGATAATAAACGAATAGATTTGATAGCATCCTGTGAGTGAAAGCGTTTATATTGAAACCAGTGTGGTGGGCTATTTGACAGCTAGACCCAGTAACAATTTAATTTTAATGGCAAATTCCGAGATAACTAGAAGGTGGTGGGAGACTCGCCGTAGTCAATTTAATCTTTACATCTCCCAAATTGTCTTAGATGAAGCCGCCCAGGGAGATGCAGAAATGGCTATTAAAAGGCTTGATATCCTGCAAGATATCTCTGTGCTTGAACTGACGGAAACTGTGCAGGATTTAGGGATACAATTCCTAACGAGAAGCAATCTTCCTGCAAAAGCCTCCGATGATGCCATTCATATTGCTGTGGCTACAGTTCAGAATATAGATTATTTGCTAACATGGAACTGTAAACATATTGCCAATGCTCAGATTCAAAGAAAACTTTCGGAAATTTGCCTGGATTTTGGATACAAACTACCAATTATATGTACACCTTATGAGTTAATGGGAGAATAAAGCCATGTGGGAAGATGAAATTTTAGAAGAATTGTACAGAATTCGTGAAGAACACGCTAAGTCTTTTAATTATGACTTCAAAGCAATATTTGCTGACTGGCAAAAAAGACAAGCTAAAAGCGGAAAGCATTTGGTTTCATTGGAACAGAAGCAACTGTCTAACAACACCAGGGACTCAGCCGAAAAAAGTTAGGTTCAAAAGTTATAATTACCCATGACTGCGAAATAATCTGTGAATAGAACCTGTGTGATAGATAATAAAAAAATTAATTCAACCTAAGATCTAGCTTTGGGGTATTGAAGCGGATGGGAGAATGCGCTATCTTAAGAGACTTAGCATCTCATCGAGGAGTACCTATGCGCCCATCATCCTCTCCTAGCAAAGCCAGTGATACCCAAACCTCAAGTATCCTCTCTCTCAACATCGCACCAGCCCAAGTGCTGCGGGGAACTCACGCCATCGCACAAGCAGGAGAGGCGATCGCAAAATTGGGGAAGCATCCTTTACTCGTCGGAGGCGATCGCAGTCTCAGCGTCACTCAAACGAGCCTACAACCCGTCTTAGAACAACATCAGGTCAAATTTGCCTCCGCCACCTATACCCCCGACTGTAGCGAAGCCAGTTTAGCGAAATTGCGCGACAAAGCAAACACCCATCAAGCCGACTTTATCATTGGAATTGGGGGTGGAAAAGCCCTAGATACCGCCAAACTTCTCGCCCATCAGTGTCAACTTCCGATCGCCACTATCCCGACATCTGGGGCGACTTGTGCAGCTTGGACAGCCCTTTCTAACGTCTACTCTGACGAAGGGGCATTTTTGTATGACGTTCCCCTTGCTAAATGCCCAGATCTACTCATTCTCGACTACAGTTTAATCCAAACTGCTCCCCAACGCACCTTAGTAGCTGGAATTGGAGACGCGATCGCCAAATGGTACGAAGCCTCAGTCAGTAGCGGACATTCCGAACAAACCTTATTAATCGCCGCAGTTCAACAAGCTAGAGTTTTGCGAGATATCTTACTCCAAAAATCCATCACCGCCCTCCAAGAACCCGGAGGCGAAACTTGGCGAGAAGTCGTAGACGCAACCGTATTACTCGCGGGAGTCATTGGCGGAATTGGGGGGGCGCAATGTCGAACCGTCGCCGCCCATGCCGTTCACAACGGGTTAACTCATGTAGCCGCCAGTCATGGTACACTGCACGGAGAGAAAGTCGCTTTTGGTATATTGGTACAACTGCGCCTGGAAGAAATGCTGCAAGGCAACCAACTCGCAGCAGCAGCCAGACAGCAATTGTTGAAATTTTACAGCGACATTGGTTTACCGCAAACTTTAAACCATTTGGGCTTAGAAAATATCACGTTAACTGAATTAAAACAAGCGGCTGAATTGGCTTGCCATGAAGGTTCTGATATTCATAGATTACCCTTTCATGTCGTTCCTGAACAGTTAATGGCGGCGATGGTTTCGACAACCGTTCCCATTGGGGAAGCCAAAATCAAAGCCTAAATCATAAAAATTAAGGATAGGGAATGATCAGAAAACAGGCAAAAATAAAAAATTAGAAGTTATTTTTTTACCCGTCTTCTTGCTAATACTCAAACCCAAAACCTCACGCTAAACTTACACCTAATTACTCCTAATTAACCGATGACTTTGGATTGGATCAACCCCGCAGATCGGGTTTTGCAACTACCGCCTTATGTGTTTGCGCGTTTGGATGAGTTGAAAGTTCGCGCTAGGGAACAAGGACTAGATTTAATTGATTTGGGGATGGGAAATCCGGGTGGCCCTGCCCCGGAACCCGTGATCGAAGCCGCCAAACACGCCCTCCACATTGCTGATAATCACGGTTATCCGCCTTTTGAGGGAACGGCTAATTTTCGTAAAGCCATTACACAATGGTATTTGCGGCGCTACGACGTTAAACTTGATCCCAATAGTGAGGCTTTACCGTTATTGGGTTCTAAGGAAGGATTAACCCATTTAGCCTTAGCTTATGTGAATCCAGGTGATGTTGTACTAGCACCAAATCCGGCTTATCCAGCACATTTTAGAGGCCCGTTAATTGCGGGGGGAAAGATTCATAGTATACTCTTAAAACCGGAGAATGACTGGTTAATTGATTTAGGAACAATTCCTGATCAGGTTGCAGAACAAGCAAAAGTTCTGTTTTTTAATTATCCCAGTAATCCAACGGGAGCAACAGCACCGAGAGAATTTTTTGAAGAAATTGTGGCTTTTGCTCACAAATATCAAATCCTTTTAGTTCACGATTTATGTTACGCTGAACTGGCATTTGATGGCTATCAACCAACCAGTTTACTCGAAATTCCAGGCGGAAAAGAAATCGGCGTTGAGTTTCATACCCTCTCAAAAACCTACAATATGGCCGGATGGCGAGTGGGATTTGTTGTCGGAAATTCAACGATTATTCAAGGGTTGAGAACGTTAAAAACGAACCTAGATTATGGGTTATTTGCGGCTTTACAAACGGCTGCTGAAACCGCTTTAAATTTGCCAGATTCTTATATTACTGAAGTTCAAAACCGTTATCAAAAACGGCGAGATTTTCTGATCGAAGGATTAGCCGAACTGGGTTGGACAGTGCCGAAACCTCTAGCAACAATGTATCTTTGGGTTGCTTGTCCTCCCGGAATGAGTTCGACAGATTTTGCATTATCTGTTTTACAACAAACCGGGGTGGTATTAACACCTGGAAATGCTTTCGGAAGCGGTGGAGAGGGTTATGTCAGAGTGAGTTTGATAGCAGATTGCGATCGCTTAGGTGAAGCGTTGCGTCGGTTAAAAGAGGCAAATATTCGGTATCAACCCGATCTGCTTCCAATACAAACTCGATAATACGGGACTGTCAATCAACTGAATTGATCAATTTCTATAGCATTTTAAACTTGCGTTTTTCAGAGTCTTTACTTAGTTTAGAGGTGATTTTGTCGAACTAAAATTTAATGCGGGGGGTGCGGGGAAGATTCGGTGTCTTTCCCAGCATTTCCCTGTTTCATCGCATTCAATTGGATTTCCTTGTTTTTAGAGTTAGAAGAATATCTTGACAATCTCGATTAAAGAAAAAATTAAATTTTAACCAAGAAATGTTTAATACCAAATCCCCTTGTCAAAGCTTACTTAGGATAATCAACTCAATCTATTTATACTGAAAATCTACACTATGTAAATTCAGAGGAGTTGATTTTTATCCTTTCTTAAAGTTACGATTTTTGTAGTTTTTGCCGAAAATCAAAATCTTATGGTAGTCTCCTATTATACAGTCCTTTATAAGGTTTAAGAAGAACGTGTCACTGACTAAACGGTGTATAGCAGAGTTCATCGGAACATTCTGGCTCGTCTTCGGAGGCTGTGGAAGTGCAGTTTTAGCCGCATCTTTTCCAACCGAAGATATTGCTAATCCTTTGGGAATTGGATTAGTAGGTGTTTCTTTAGCTTTTGGTTTGACGGTTTTGACAATGGCTTTTGCGATTGGTCATATTTCTGGATGTCATCTCAACCCAGCCGTTTCTTTTGGTCTGTGGGCTTGTAAACGCTTTCCCGGTAATGACTTACTTCCTTATATTGTTGTTCAAGTTTTGGGCGCAATTTTTGCGAGTTTAGTGCTTTATCTGATTGCGTCGGGAGTTACTGGATTTGTGGTTACAGAAGGATTTCCCGCTAATGGCTACGGAGAACATTCTCCTGGTGGTTATAGTTTGGTTGCAGGCTTTGTCACCGAATTTATTTTAACCTTCATGTTTCTGTTCATTATTTTGGGAGCCACAGACAAACGTGCGCCCGAAGGTTTAGCCCCTATTGCGATTGGCTTGGCACTCACTCTAATTCACCTGATTAGTATTCCCGTTACAAACACTTCTGTGAACCCTGCTCGGAGTACCGGGCCTGCGTTATTTGTGGGTGGATGGGCAATTGTACAACTGTGGATGTTTTGGATAGCCCCTATTTTGGGTGGAATTACAGCAGGATTCGCCTATTACTTTGCTTTTGAACCCTCTCCTTTGCAAGAACAAGAGTTAAAAGCTAAATTTTAACTTGACGGAAAAAACTGATAGATTCAGCCATAGTTAAGAGGGAAAGTGTGGTTATCTGCTTGATCCCTCTTTTTGCACACTTCAAAAACTAATTCAAAAATCAAAAGATAAAAATTATTAAAATTAAAAATTATTAAAATTTATAGATTTGCTATTTTTATAGTATATTTTGTGTGAGTACACTGTTGTTGAGACCTGAGAGTAATTATGAGGCTGCAATGGGAAAAAAATTAAGAATATGCTCACCATTTAAGTTGAGTTATTCTAGCATAAGATGAAAACATTCATCACAATTTGAGATTAGATTTAACAATTAGGAGATAGAGCAATGGTTGGTTTTTTGATTTCTGTTGTTGTTTTAGCGGTCAGCTTATTAATCATCTCTAAGCTACCTTTAGGCGTTGAAGTCGATAATCCGTGGATTGCTCTAATTGCAGGCGGAATTATTGGTGCTTTCAATTCAATCTATAATATTTTCCCCAATTGGTTTAGAGCATTTAATGCAATCGTTAGTATCGGTTTAATTCCTTTAATTGGCAGTATTATTGTATTTGGTTTAGCGGCTTGGTTAATCGAAGGATTTAGATTGCGGTGGGGAATTGGTAGTGCTATTTTAGGCGCAATTGCTCTGAGTTTAGTCAACTCAATTTTATTTTTTATTCTCCGTCAAATCGGAATTGTTGTAGGCTAAGTTTACCTCTACGATGATCTTCCTCGAAATTTCGAGAGCAACTTCATTAGATCAAGTGGTTTAAACAATTGCTTGGTCTATATTAGTCTATATAGCAATATTGAATGAGTTGTCAACTTTCAGTAGGCAAGATGCCCGCACTATAAGCTTTCTAATCTCGTGAGCCTTCACAAATGATTTCTGATTGCTGTATCAGTTTAAAAGATTTTAGTCAAGTTTTCCGAGATGAATGAACAAACTCATCAAACCCAGAGATAGGCAAGCCCTCGTCATAAAGATTTACACTCTGTTTAAACCTGATCGAATAGTGTCCAGGTTACAGGTCAAATCTAAAGGTGAGTAGAACAAAAAATTTTTGTATAGTAGATACGAGCTAGTCAAAAAAGACCTACAATCTCAAGTATTCTCAAGAGTTTAGCAAAATTACCACACTGAGGAACAAACAATATGGAAGGTTGCACAGTTACAGACTTAAAGGTTCATAGCAAGCACAACTGTTTTGTTCTTGATGCAGCGACCATGCAACGCATCCAAGAAGAAACAGGTGTCTCGACCACACTCGAACCCGGAACCTACATCGTTAGGATTCGTAACGGTTCATTTAATTATCGCTCAGAGGTGGCTCATTCCGGCGAACCTCTGGTGATGCTGTGGATGTATGGTGGCCGATTTATTAATAAAAAAACCAACGTTGAAATAGAAGCAAGCTGGTCAACCTTGAATGGAGATGACGATACACTCACACTCGAAGTTCTACAAACCTGTAATCTTTGTGCTTTCTTTTTCGATACCTACCTCGAAGACAACAACGGAGAAGTGACCATCTCAGTTGTCAAAATTTAACCCGATTTAACCCCAAACTCACAGAGATGATAGCCTCGAAAACGATTACTCAATTTATTAACGACATCACGCCGGAGTAAAGACTAGAAGAATCGAAAGATTGAGAATCTTGAGCCTTATCCACAGTGATTAATATTTGGACTGCTCTGATCTTGATCTCTTCTAGACTTGAACATAACTCGTAGTAGTTCTTCGTCTGAAACTAGCTCTGGAGTCAAAGTTTTCACTCAGAATCGGCTGAAATCTCAAAGATTTTATTTTGCATTGACAGTTGTTAATCATATCACTCCAAAAAACAATGTCTCGCTCTCGAAAAGCATTACTTCAAATACCAGTGGTGCTACTTGCCTTAGCATCCACTCCTGGACTATTTACAGTTTCTCTAGCATCATTTCTCAATCAAGCTGCTTTCGCCCAATCATCCGAGGCGGAACCTTCCCCATCAGAAACAGACCGCACACTGATTCTACCCGAAACCTTTAACAATAAATCGACCTTCACTGTTCCCAAATCCTTAGCTGAGGATACAACAGTCATGGTGAACGGTTCGAGTAGTATGAGTGAAATTAACAAAGCACTTCAGCAACGCTTTGAAGAAAAATTTCCCAACACCGAAGTTGAACTCGCCACCACCGGAACCAATGAAGCGATAGAAGCTTTACAAGCCGGAAAGCTAGATTTAGCCGCAGTTGGACGTCCGTTAACCGAGGAAGAAAAAGCGGCGGGGTTAGTTGCAGTTGCTATTGGTCGGGAGAAACTCGCGATTATTGTTGGCCCGAATAATTCCTTTGAAAGCAGTCTGACCTTTGAACAATTTGCCCAAATGTTTCGGGGGGAGATTACCAACTGGTCAGAGATTGGGGGTTTCCCTGAAGAAATCCGCTTTATTGATCGACCCGATGATAGTGATACCCGCCGCGCACTGAGTACCTACGATGTGTTTGAAAGCGCTCCCTTTGAAAGTGGAGAAAATACAATTCAAGTCTCAGAAGACGGGACTGATGCGGTTGTTGCAGAACTGGGTAATGATGGCATTGGTTATGCGATCGCTGATCAAGTGTTAAACCGGGATGATCTCAAAATTATCCCGATGCACAAAACGCTACCTGATGATCCGCGTTATCCCTATTCTCAGTATCGCAGCTACGTTTACAACGAAAATAACAAAACTCCCAAAGTTCTCGCCTTTCTAGCTTTTGCCACTTCTGAACCCGGTCAAGAAATTATTGATGAAACCGTTACAGAAGAACCCACCCGTGAGGCACCGGCGGCAGTAGTTCCCGTTCGTGTCGTTTCCGAAGAAATAGCCCAAGTTCCTCCGACCGTTGAAGAAGAAGAAAAAGAAGAAACTGGAGCATTTCCTTGGTGGATACTATTACTCCTCGGAATTCCGCTCTTAGGGGGGTTAATTTGGTGGTTACTTCGGGGAGGTCAAGGAGAACCGATAAACGACGCCGCAGTTCCTCCGACTGGAACAGGTACTCCAACACCAACCACTCCAGCAACGGGAATTGGAACAGCAACACCGACAACTCCGGCGACAGGAATTGGAACAGGTACCCCAACACCAACTACTCCAGCAACGGGAATTGGAACAGCAACACCTCCAGCAACAGGAATTGGAACAGGTACCCCAACACCTCCGACAACAGGAACTCGAACAGCAACACCGACACCTCCCGCTACGGGAACTCGAACAGCAACACCGACAACTCCCGCGACAGGAATTGGAAGCGGAACAGCAACACCAACCACTCCGGCGACAACCGGAGGAACCCCAGTCGCTCCTGGAACCAATCTGACAACCGCTACACCCATAACCCCTAGCGGCACTTCCGTCGCTGCTGGAAATGGAGGTACAACACCTTCAGGTTTAGGACTGGGAATACTTGCAGGTGGACTAGGATTAGGGGCTGCATGGTGGGCAGGGCGACAGCCAAATAGTCGGATCACACTGGCAGCCCCCGGTAACGATCAAAATGCCTATGCCTATTGGGTTGTACCCGAGGGAGACCAGGATTTTGCCAAAGAAAATGGAGGACAACGCCTGCAACTGCGAGTTTATGATGTCACCGATATTGATGATCCTGATCAGCAAGCACCTCACAAGGTTCAGATCTATGATTGTGACGAGTCTACTCAAGAACGATCTGTCCCCAACTTAGAAGGCAACCGGGACTACATCACCGAGATGGGTTATGCAACCGAAGATGATCAATGGTTGAGATTGGCTCGTTCTAACCGAGTTCGTACACCAGGGGTTGAGACAACAACCGATGTCGTTACCCCGGTCGTCACCCCGGTCGTCACACCCGATATGGGGTTAGTGGGTGGAATGTTGGGTGCAGGCGGTGCTGCGGCTCTAATTCCTTTTTTAACGGCTTTTGGAAGTCATATTACCCTCAAACTCAGAGACAATCACACTGCAAATGCGGAATGGGAAGTTCCCGACTCTGCTAAAGCTGCTGCGATTGAAAATGGGGGACGATATCCCCAACTGCGAATTTGTGATGTGACTGATATTGATGATCTCGATGGTCAAGCGCCTCACAGTCTGCAAAAATATGATTGGGATGAATCAAGTCAACAGCAACAATTTCCTAATCTAGAAAGCCATCGCACGTATTTAGCAGAAATTGGTTATGTCACCAATGATGATCAATGGTTGAGATTGGCTCGTTCTAACCGAGTTCGGACACCAGGGGTTGAGACAATAACCGATGTCGTCACCCCGGTCGTCACCCCGGTCGTCACACCCGATGTGGGGTTAGTGGGTGGAATCCTGGGTGCAGGCGGTGCTGCGGCTCTGATTCCTTTTTTAACGACGTTTGGAAGTCATATAACGCTATGGCGGATTAACGATCACACCGCAAATGCAGAATGGGAAGTTCCCGACTCTGCTAAAGCTGCGGCGATTGAAAATGGGGGACGATATCCCCAACTGCGAATTTGTGATGTGACTGATATTGATGATCTCGATGGTCAACCGCCTCACAGTCTGCAAACATACGACTGGGATGAATCAAGTCAACACCAACAATTTCCTAATCTAGAAAGCCATCGCACGTATTTAGCAGAAATTGGTTATGTCACCAATGATGATCAATGGTTGAGATTGGCTCGTTCTAACCGAGTTCGGACACCAGGGGTTAAGACAACAACCGATACAGTCACCCCGGTCGTCACACCTGATATGGGGTTAGTGGGTGGAATGTTGGGTGCAGGTGGTGCTGCGGCTCTGATTCCTTTTTTAACGACTTTTGGGAGTCATATAACGCTATGGCTGATTAACGATCACACCGCAGATTCTGAATGGGAAGTTCCCGACACTGCTAAAGCTGCGGCGATTGAAAATGGGGGACGATATCCCCAACTGCGAATTTGTGATGTGACTGATATTGATGATCTCGATGGTCAACCGCCTCACAGTCTGCAAAAATACGACTGGGATGAATCAACTCAACAGCAACAATTTCCTAACCTAGAAAGCCATCGCATCTATTTAGCAGAAATTGGTTATGCAACCGAAGATGATCAATGGTTGAGATTGGCTCGTTCTAACCGAGTTTGCACACCAGGGGTTGAAACAACAACAGATGCTCTCACACCGAAAGTCACACCTGATGCAGTCGTTGTCCCCGAATTAGTTGGTGTTGGAGGCTTGGCAGCGGCTCTAATTCCCTATTTAACGGCTTTTGGAAGTCATATTACCCTCAAACTCAAAGACAATCACACCGCAGATGCTGAATGGGAAGTTCCCACCTCCGCTAAAAGTGCTGCCATTGAACATGGGGGACAATATCCCCAACTGCGAATTTGTGATGTCACCGATATTGATAATCTTGATCGTCATCCCCCTCACAGTCTGCAAAAATACGATTGGGATGAATTAACTCAACACCAACAATTCCACAACCTCAAAAGTGATCACACCTATTTAGTGGAAATCGGTTATCTGACGGAGGAAAATCAATGGTTGAGGTTGGCTCGTTCTAACCGAGTTTGCACACCAGGGGTTGAGACAACACCCGATACAGTCACCCCTCAAGTCACAGCCGAGGATGGAGTGGTTCTCGGACTAGGTGCAGGCGGTGCCGCCCTAATTCCGGTGTTAACGGACTTGGGAAGTCAGATTTCACTGACGCTCAGAGATAATCACACCGCAGATGCTCGTTGGAATATTCCAGATGCGGCTCAAACTGCCGTGCGTGTACGGGGAGGACAGCAAATGCAACTGCGAATTTATGATGTCACTGATGTTGAGAATCTCGACACTCAAAGCCCGAACCGTGTTCGCAGATATGATTGTGAAGAATCAATACAAGAGCGACGAGTACCGATTATAGACTCTAGCTGTGAGTATCTCGCAGAAATTGGTTACATTACGGGTGTTGGTCAATGGTTGATGCTGGCTCGTTCTAACCGAGTCCGAATCAATACCGGGGCGCAAGGCGGTTTACATCCTAGTCAGGAGACTGAGACTGCATCCCCGATAGAAGAAGTCCCTACACTTCCGCCTTTATCTTCCTTTCCTAGTCACATGACTTTAATCCCGACAGGTGAGGGAACAGTTGATATTCGTTGGGATATTTCCGATGAAGCCAAAGATGTCGCCAAACAGCGCGGCGGACGACAATTACAATTACGAGTTTATGATGTAACGAACATTAGTGGTCAGGAACCAGGTACTACGATTGTTGAGCAATGTGACTTTGATGAATCTACGTTTGATTGGCAACTGGAACTCTCTGGCGATCGCGATTATCTCACAGAAGTCGGTTATGTAACCGATGATGGTGAATGGTTAAGGTTGGGTCGTTCTAACTCGGTTCGAGTTCCGGCTACTTCGACTCGAGATGAAGATGCCACCCCGAGAAATTTAGGTTTAATGGGGGCGGGTCTAATAGGTGCTGGAGTGGTTGCAGGGGGAATTTCTCGTCGGGGTTCAGGTACAACCAGTTCGGTGACTTTGATTCCCTGTGATAATGAAGCGGCTAATGTTTATTGGGAAGTTGCTGATGCGGCAACCGAAGATGCCCAACAACGGGGCGGACGTCAGTTTCAACTGCATCTGTATGATGTGACTGATATTCCGGCTGACTCGATGGCAACCAACAGCGTTCAACAATATGATTTTGATATTTCCCTTCCCCATCCTGAATTCCTACACTTGTTCGGCAACCATGACTATTTTGCTGAAGTTGGCTATCTGACCGATGATGGAGAATGGTTAATGTTGGCTCGTTCTTATCGAGTTCGCATTCCCACGGCAACCATCACTCCGGTTGAATTCACCGGAAAGCCAAATCTTGACATCTCAATTCCTGATCCGGGAGTGGTTCCGACGCTTGATGTTAACCGTTGTCGAGTCACACTCATTCCCTGTGATAATGAAGCGGCAAATGTGTATTGGGAAGTTGCTGATGCGGCAGTTGAAGACATTAAACAACGGGGCGCCCATCAGTTTCAACTGTATATTTACGATGTCACCGATATTCCGGCTGACTCGATGGCAACCAACAGCGTTCAACAATACGATTTTAATGTTTCCCTTCCCCATCCTGAACTCCTACACTTGTTCGGCAACCATGACTATTTTGCTGAAATTGGCTATCTGACCGATGAGGGAGAATGGCTCGTTTTGGCTCGTTCTTATCGAGTTCGTATCCCGGCGCTGACAACCCCAGATTTATCGGATGTAGAGTTAATGCCTGGGGTGATGATTCTGCCGAGTTTGTCTTCTATTCCTTGTCGGATTATTCTGACTATCGGTGAAGAAGGAACCCTTGATGCGGAGTGGGAAGTACCGGATGAGGCGAAAGCCAGAGCGAAACAACAGGGCGGCTCTCAGTATCAACTCCGGGTTTATGATGTGACGAATATTTCTGTTGACGTTCCGGCGAGCGCTTTGATCGAAGAATGTCCCATCGCTGAATCTATTTCGAGTTGGCAGTTTGAATTTGACAGTCAACGGGAATACTTAGCAGAAATTGGTTATCTGACGGAGGAGGGACTGTGGTTGTTGTTGGCTCGTTCTAATCGTCTGTATGTTCCGGTTGAGGAGACAACAGATGAGGAGGAAATCGGGTCAATGGCTGTGGCTTTTACCGGAGTCAATGCAACAGAACAACCGCTTTCGGCTTTGAGTTCGTCTTCGAGCTATATTACCCTAAGTCTCGGTGAAAATGAATTGGTTGATGCTCGTTGGGAAGTGCCGGATGGGGCGAAAGCCAGAGCGAAACAACAGGGCGGACAAAAGTTCCAACTGCACGTTTATGAGGTGACTGGGATTGATTTAGATACTCAGTCTGCTCACGGTGTTCAACGGTACAATTGCAATGAGTTGATCAAACAATGGCAAGTTCCGAACCTCAACATTAATTGTGAGTATATTGTTGAGATTGGTTATATGACCCAGACGGATGAGTGGTTGTTGTTGGCTCGTTCTAACCGGATACGAGTTCCGGCAACTTCGGGTCTGATCAGCGATGTGACGGGGGTTTCTCCGCAGGTGGCGATCGCCGCTTGTATTACATTAATGCTCAGTGATAACCAGAGTATTGATGCTCATTGGGAGTTGCCCAGGGCGGCGCGTGTAGCGGCACAAGCCCAAGGTGGACAGAAGTTTCAATTGCGGATTTATGAGGTGACTGAGGTTGATTTGGAGACGCAATCGGTTCAGAATCTGCGACGATACAATTGCCATGAGTTGATTCAACAGTTGCAAATTCCGAATCTAGAAGCTGATTGTGATTATCTCGCGGAAATTGGTTATGTGACTGAGGATGACGAGTGGTTGATGTTGGCTCGTTCTAATTCGGTACGGATTTCGGGGTCGGCTTTGATTGATCAGACGACTCTAGGAATGACGGGAGCGACGATTAGCACGGTTTCGGAATCGGTGCGTCAGGGATCTATTCCGACGGTGATGACAACCCCGCAAGCGATGACTCCGGGTAATTGTGCGATTCAACATCTGACGGTTCATAGTCGCCAAAATTGTCACTTGCTTGATGATCAACGCATGAAACAGCTTCAAGAAACGGCGGTTTCTCACACGCTAGAACCGGGTATTTATGTTGTGCGAATTAAGAGCGGTGCGTTTGGTTATGGTTCTGAGCTTTTTCCGACGGGTGAACCGATGGTGATTTTCTGGATTTATGGCGGGACAGTCATTAATAAGAAAACTCGGGTTCCTGTTGGTGCAACTTGGTCAACGTTGAATGGCTATCACGATTCGTTAACGTTGGAAGTTCAAGAAACGTCTACTTTATACGCCTTTTTCTTTGATAGTTATCCTGAGGATAATCAAGGTGAAGTCACGATTTCTGTGGTTCGATTGTACGATGCTGATTAGATTTTAGCATCAATTTAATGAATAGATGATTCTCCTGTTCTTGACGATAGTTTTGAATGGGAGATTATTTTTTAGACAGAAAACAATATAGTGCTACGCATAAAGCTGAGGATATTCTACTATAGCACTACGCATAAAGGTTAGGACATTTCTAAATCCTAGAATCCTTTCATAGTCTGCTGTTCCCTGATCCGGTGTTCCCTGTTCCCGATTCAAGTAGCGCTATATAGCAAGATTGCCTAACGATTAATTGATCAAAATTAATTGAAATACTAGAGCAAAGTATAAATTGAGAAAATAAAACAATCAAACAATCAATCAAACTTGATATAAAAATTTGCCTCAAAATAACCATAAGCCAGAGAAAAACGTGATAGGATAGTAAATTGAAACTATTTTCTGGAATCAGGCTTTGATCACCAATGATGGATAAAAAATCACTGAACTTCTATTATTTGTATTGATTATCGGGTAAAGATAGCTTCTGCTTTGTAGAAGTTAGGACAGCATGAAATCACAAGAATTTTAAACAGAGTTATTCGCATCTATTTTAAGTTAACAAATCTGAGGCAGAAATCTTATGCGGTTTTTAGTCATAGAAAATGATGCAGCACAAGCTCATCAAATTAAAAAAGCACTAATAGAACAAGGTTATATTGTTGATGTCGTTATAGATGGCGAACAAGGATGGGCTTATGTAGAAGCTTTCACTTATGATTTATTATTAGTTAATGCTCACCTACCTAAACTCAATGGAGTTGATCTCTGTCAGCGCATTCGTGAGCAAGGCTATAGCGTCCCGATTCTACTTTTAACAGTTCAAAATAGCAGCATTGATCATGTCGCTTGTTTAGAAGCAGGTATCGATGATCACCTGATAAAACCCTTTAGCCCTCGCGAACTCTTTGCTCGAATTCGAGCTTTACTCCGTTCTCCGCGCCAAGCAAATGCTCCCTTGCTAAAATGGAACTCTCTCCATCTCGATCCGATCTCACGGGAAGTCACCTACCAACAACACCCTCTGTCTCTTTCTCCCAAAGAATACAGCTTGCTGGAACTGTTTCTTCGCAACCCGAAACGAGTCTTAACTCAAACGGCTATTCTCGAACATCTGTGGTCTTTTGAAAGTCAGCCGAATGAACATACAGTGCGAGCGCATATCAAACGGTTGCGACGCAAGCTAAAAACGGTGAATGCGGATAAAATCATTGAAACCGTCTATGGAGTGGGCTACCGTCTCAAACCCCTTTCCCAGAGCCAATCTCAAGCCCCTCTCCCTCTGAGTTCCTCGGCCTTATCCGTTCATTCGGTTCAGAAATCACCGGAGGCGATTGGCTCCGCCAGTAACGCTACCGCGTCAATCGCCACTCAAAGCACGCTGAATTCTTCGTCTGTGATGAATCTAGCGGCTTCCTGGGAACGATTTAAGACGCTAATTTTCAATCGTATCCAGACTTTAGAGCAAACAATCACCACTGATCCGATTCCAGATTTAACGCCAGAACTTTGTCAAAATGCAGCAATGCAGGCTCATAAACTTGCAGGTTCGCTAGGAATATTTGGGTTTAAATCGGGATATCGACTGGCTCAACAAATCGAACAATGGTTTATTGAAGCTCCTCAAGATCCTCAAAATCAGACTTCTATTGAAATCCTCAAAACATTCATTGCTCAACTTCATCAAGAACTGCAACAACCTCTCAATTGGTTAGAAGAAAAAACACCCCGAGCTGAAGATCAAAACTTCATTGCTAATCGGCAAATTCCGACTCCTCAAAAAACCCAATATCGGGTTTTAGTGATTGATGATGATCTCGAACTCACCGAACAGTTACAACGAGCGGCGATTAACTGGAATATTCAACTTGATGTAATCACCCAACTCGAAAAAGCTCGCCTAATTTTACAAGAAACGCCTCCAGATTTAGTGTTGCTAGACTTAGTATTTCCCGATCACCAAGACGGGGGTTTTGTATTACTTGAAGAATTGCAGCATAAGTTTTCGGAGTTACCTGTATTAGTGTGGACAGTAAGGGATGATATGAGTGATCGGGCGACAGTTGCTCGGTTGGGGGGAAATGCTTTTTTATCAAAATCGGCATCTTGTGATCAAGTTCTGACTACAATTAAAGATATTCTCCAATCGACTCCAACAGCTTCAACTCAAATTTTAGCAGTAGATGATGATCCGGTTACGCTCAATCGTTTGCTAGAATTGCTCCCCTCCTATGGTTTAGAGGTTACACCCTTAGATGATCCCCGTTTATTCTGGGAAACTCTAGAAAAAACCGCACCGGAACTGCTGATTTTAGATTTAGAAATGCCTTTTTTCAACGGGGTAGAACTGTGTCAAACTGTGCGGACAGATCGCAGTTGGAATGCGTTACCGATTTTATTTCTTTCGGCTCGAAAAGAACCTCAAACGATTCAAGATATCTATCAAGCTGGAGCCGATGATTATATTTCCAAACCCTTTGCTGAAGCTGAACTGATTACCCGTATTTTTAATCGTTTGGATCGGATTCATTTATTGAGAAGTTTAGCGGAAACTGATCCGATTACTGGGTTAGCAAATCGTCGGCGTTCTACCCATGATTTGAATCGATATTTGCATTTATCACAACGCCATTGTCAGCCGTTTTGCTTGGCGTTAATTGCACTTGATTGTTTCCAATCTATTAATAATCAATATGGCTATACCGTTGGAGAGCAGGTGATTAGACAGTTTAGCCAGATTTTACAGCATCAGTTCCGAGATGAGGATATTGTCGCTCATTGGGGAGGTGAGGAGTTTTTGGTGGGTTTGTACGCGAGTAACCGAGTGGATGGTCAAAAACGGATGATTGAACTCCTCAAGTCGGTTGAAAAAACTGTTTTTCCCATCATCAACTATGTAGAGATTCAATTGACTGTGAGTGTAGGAATTAGCACTTATCCAGAGGATGGAACGGATTTATTGAGTCTATATACAGCTTCTAATGCAGCACTCTATCAAGCAAAAGCGACTGGAGGAAACCGCTGTTTGACGACTTCTCGGGTTTCGAGGTCAATGTAGATTTAAAATGTTGGATATTTAACTCTCAATTCTGAGAATGTGACAAACCTGTGAAATGTTTTCGTTTTTTCACGTCTTGATTTAAGTTGATAATAGAGACTGAAAAAATAAATTTTATTGAAAAAGACAACAGAATATGAGAACTGAATGGAGCAAAATGAAACGACGAATCTTGTTAATTGATGATGAGGAGGATATTCGGGAGCTTCTGCAAATGAGTCTAGAAATGAGTAGTAGTTGGGAAATTTTGACCGCTGAATCAGGTCAAGAAGGTATAGAAATGGCTTGTACTTATCAGCCCGATGCGATTATCTTAGATGTGATTATGCCTGATATGGATGGCCCGACGACCTTCGAGCAGTTGCAAAAAAATCCTGAAACTCAAAATATTCCGGTTATTCTCCTGACAGCGAAAGCAAAAGCTGATGAACAACCCCGTTATACTAATTTAGGCGTTAAAGCCGTTCTCTCTAAATTAATCAATCCTCTGAATTTTGCCGAACAGTTGGCAGAGATTTTAGAGTGGCGCTCAGGAGTTTAATAAACATTTATATTGATCTTTTTATCAAAATTAATTAGCTTGTTTATACCTCTTTTTATTCTCTGTTGAATTTGAAATCAGGGTAACTTTATTTTTTAGTATAAAGTCAACTGTATTGTCTCAAGTCTCAAGAGAATCAGCCAAAAAGAATAGTAAACAAGCCCTCTACTGAAAGGAAATAGGTGTATCAATGACCAGTGAATTGCTCGGCGATTAACAAGGTTGCAGCTTGACTATCTACGGGACGAGAAAATAAATAGCCTTGAAGATAAGGACATCCCAACTGCTGGAGTTGAACCCAATCTTGTTCGGTTTCTACGCCTTCTGCAATCACTTCTAGATTTAAACTCTGAGCTAACATCAAAATCGCTTGGATCATATTCCATTTTCCAGTTCTCACAAAAGAGTTATCAATCTTCAATACATCAATAGACCAGTCTTGGAGGCGAGAAAGGTTAGAGTATCCTGTTCCAAAATCGTCGATATGGAGGGAAACTCCTTGCTGTTTTAAATTCTGTAAATTGGCGAGTGCGATGGAGGAGTTTTCTAAAAAGGCTGTTTCTGTAATCTCAAGTTGTAGACTTTCGGGGTTGAGATGAGTTTGTTGAATAATTTGTTGGACTCGTAAACTTAATTGAGGATTAGACAGTTGTAGACTTGACAAGTTAACACTCATTTTTAGAGATGAATCTAAAGGAAATTGTTCTTGCCAAATTTCAAGTTGCTGACAGGCTTGGCGCAAAACCCAATCTCCGATGAGTTGAATGAGTCCTGTTTCTTCAGCGAGGGGAATAAATTCTATCGGAGTCACCCAACCGCGTCGAGGATGTTGCCAGCGAATTAAGGCTTCAAATCCGACAATTTTTGCATTTTGGGTACAAACAATGGGTTGATAAAAGAGAACAAATTCATCTTGTTTTAAGGCTTGGTGGAGTTCTTTTTCTAGACGAAATTTTTCGATCACCTCCACAGGGGCTAAGGACTGGAGAGAGGATTGATTTTCAAAGATTTGACTCAGACGGATTAAGCGATCAGTATTGTTGAGTGCAATCTCTAATAAACGCTGACCTTGTGAGGATAATGTGCCGAGTTTTTCAGTTTTTAAGAGTTTTAATGCGGCTTGAATTGAGGTAATAGGAGTGCGAAGTTCGTGACTCACAAATTGATTGATTTCTGCTAATGATTGTACTGGAGTTACTTCTGAGTTACAGTAAGCTTGAGAATCGCTAAAAGAGGTTATTTTCATAAAAGTGATGATAGTTTTCTAGATTTTTAAGGATTTTTTTGTTCGGTTTCAGACTCAAGAGTGATCCAATCTTTGATAGAGAACTTGATCCGCTTTTTTGTGAATACTTTTCAACACCCATTTTTTGATTATAGCTTGAAAGTCTGCGACTACAAATCAGTAGTTTTAGGGAATAGTTAAATATTTTTTATACCTCCGACTCTTTGTTAATTTCTATTAAGCTCCTGAATGTTTGCTATAAATTATGACTAGGGAGATCGAGAGCTTGATCTTGAGTATTCTTTTCTTGATTTTATATGAATTGTCAGATAAATTTATAACAGGGAGATAATTTTAAATCTCAACTTAGGGTAAAATAAAAAGTAGCTCCTTTTCCTTGAGTAGACTTAGCCCAAATTTTTCCTTGATGGCGATGAATAATACGCTGAACGGTTGCTAAACCAATTCCTGTTCCTTGAAACTCTCCTGCTGAATGTAATCTCTGGAAAGGGGTAAAGAGTTTATCTGCTTGATACATATCAAAACCTACACCATTATCTCCAATAAAATAAATCGGGGTTTGCCGGATGGGGGAGAAATCAATCTCTGAGTTTAACCGCTTCTTTTCGATTTCTAGATGGCTGTCTATATTCTGTTCACTGGCGAACAAGACTCCAAATTGAATTGTAGCAACTTCTTCTTGGGCGGTATATTTCCAAGCATTTGAAATCAAATTTTCTAAGGCGATCTTTAAAAGTTGTTTATTTCCTTGAACGGTAACATTAGGGGCGATTTTAAGTTTGACTTTTCGTTGTGTATCTTGCTGTTTTAAATCCTTAAAAAGAGTTTGAACAATCTCGCTTAAGTTGACCTCGGTAATACACATCTCAATTTGCTGAACCCGAGAAAGTTCTAATAGATTGATAATCAGTTTATCCATCCGACTAACAGCTTGTCTAATTCGTTTTAAATAAGATTTTCCTTGACTATTAAGGGATTCACTATGTTCTTTTTCCAGAAAAAAACTAAAGCCATCAATACTTAATAAAGGAGAACGTAAATCGTGAGAAACAGTATAACTAAAAGCTTCTAATTCATCGTTTAATATTTCTAATTGTTTTGTCCGTTTTTTGAGTTCTGCATTGGTTGTTTCTAGTTGAATTTTTTGTTGCTTAAGTTGTTCTTGAGTCCGTTTTCGTTCGATAGCATAACACAAGGAATAAATTAGCACTTCTCCCATCGCTAGCTCTTTTTTTAGATAATCTTGAGCGCCCAGTCGTACCGCTTGAATTGCCATTTCTTCGTCATTAAGTCCAGTTAAAACAACAATGGGTAAGTGGTTAGCTTTGAGTGAAATTTCTGTAAATGTATTTAGTCCTTGACTATCTAAAAGAAATAAATCAAGCAAAACTAGATCAAACTGATCAGACTCCAAACAAGAAAAAGCATCTTTTAAGCGTTCAACCTGAGTGACTTTAAATTTAGTTTTATGACGCTTTTTAAGGCTTTCTTGAATGAGAAAAGCATCACCAGGATTATCTTCAACTAATAAAACTTTAATCAATTCCTGAGACATCAAAAATTCTCCGATGAAGTCAATACTGAGTTGATCTTAGGCGGGTTAGGGAGAGTAAAATAAAAAGTTGAGCCTTGTTGAGTTTGAGAATTAATCCAGATACATCCCTGATGCAGTTCAACAATTTTTTTGGCGATCGCCAGTCCCATACCAATACCAGGGTAATCTTGTCGAGAGTGCAGACGCCTAAAAATCTCAAAAATAGCCTGATGATATTTCTGATCAATACCGATACCATTATCTCTGACTGAAAACATCCAGAAATCAGCTTGAGATTGAACCGCAATTTCAATTTTAGGAGGATGATCTCGGCAATACTGAATAGCATTTTCAATTAAAATAGTAAATAACTGAGTGAGTTGTGGATAATTTGCCATCACCATTGGTAAAGGAGTTGTACTGATTTGAGCTTCTGTTTGAACGATTAGTGATTGTAAATCCATTATCGCTTGTTTGAGAGAAATTTGAGCATCAATTGCTTGGGGAAGTTGATATCGGGTTTTGAGGCGAGAATAGACAAGCAATCCATCAATCATCTGTTGCATTCGTCGGGCGCCATCAACCGCAAAATGAATCATCTGATTTCCCGTCGAGTCGAGTTGTCCTGAATACCGTTGGGCGATTAACTCATTAAAGTTAACCACCATCCGCAAGGGTTCTCGTAAATCGTGAGAGATGCGATCAATTAACTGTTCGAGTTCACTCTGCTTTGTGACTAACGACGTGGAAGCCTGACAATGGTTACTCACGGTTAGGGGATTGTGTAGGGTTAATAAGGTATAATTTCCTTCGCCTGTGATTGCAGAAAGAGGAGTCAGTGTGACTTGTTCAAGTGAAGACCCTTTTTGAGAGTGAGTGGGAGAATTTTTCCCGACATTCAATGAGACTGAAAAGTGAACTTCCTCTTGGTTTTGAAAAACTTGATACCCGTAATATGCAAACTGTGTGGGGTTGAGTTGGTTGAAATGAACAAATAATGAAGTACCAATAATTTCCGATTGAGCAACTTTTGTATACTGTTCTAAGTAGCGGTTCCAAAATAAAACGATCCAGTCTGAGCGGAGTATACATAAACCAATGGCAATGGCATCCAAGACTTGATAGTGTAAGGCGACATTTTCAATTTCATCATACATTAGAATTACACAGATGACTCAATATTAACTGAATGAACAAGTTAAGAGGATTGTATCTCTTTTTGGAATTTAACTGAAAGATAAGGTGATTAATTTTACATGAGATGACAAGTTTAATTGTGATCACGGTCACTTCGATCTATATTAGATTTATACAACCGACTCAAATAACAAATTGCAGGAATTATAACGTGAATAATCGATCTATGCCATCTACTCTGGAAATTCTTCTCATCGAAGACAATCCCGGTGATATTTTCCTGACTCAAGAAACACTTAAAAACTTAAAAATTCCGAACCGGATACACATTGTTCGAGATGGGGAAGAAGCACTAGCATTTCTTTATCAACAAGGTGAATATCAAACGGTACCACGCCCTGATCTCATTTTACTCGATTTGAATCTTCCTAAAAAAAATGGTCGAGAGGTCTTAGAAAACATCAAAGCCCATTTCAGTCTAAATCAAATTCCCGTGATTGTACTGACGACTTCTCGAACTGATGAGGAGATTCTCAAAAATCAAAATCTCTCTGCTCACTGCTATATTCCCAAACCGGATGATTTGAGTCAATTTGATCAAATTATTCATGCTATCGAAAGCTTGAGGTGATTAACCTCTATAATCTTTCAAGTACCGTACTTTTGTGAAACCGAATTCAAAATGAAGTTTTTGACCGAATTGAGAACAGCAATATCTCACTTTATTCTGGCAACTAATGCTTTGATAGAATTACCCTTTGATCTCCAACTGACTCCGATTTCGGATACATTGATTGCGATCGCCTTTTACTCATTACCTCTCGTTGTCTTCTATTGGATGCGCCGACGAAAAGACGTACCCTTTAAGCGAGTTTTACTGCTATTAAGTGTCCTCGCAATCTGTCTCGCCACAACTCACATAATCGCTGTAGGAATGTGGTGGTATCCACTCAATAAATTATTGAGGGCTATCAAAATTATCACAGCAGTTTTATCCTGTTGGATAGCATTCAAAATTATCTCTCATCTTCCTAAAATTTTAACGATACCGAGTCCCCATCAGTTAGAAGAAGCCAACTTTGCCTTACAACGAGAAATCATAGAACGTCAACAAGCAGAAGCCGCTTTAAGGAACTCAGAAGAACTCTTGCGAGCTATTTTTGAACAGGCGGCTATTGGTATTGCTCGGGTTGGATTTCAAGGTGAATGGTTGCAAGTCAATCAAACGCTCTGCGATCTATTTGGATACACTCGGGATGAACTTTTACAACTAAAATGTCAGGATCTCACCGATTCTGACCACTTAGATTATAACACAAGTTTTATCGAACATCTTTTATCAAAAAAGATTTCCACTTGTTCTTTAGAAAGATGTTTGGTTCGCAAAAAAGGAACTCTTATCTGGGTTCATTTATCTGTTTCATTAGTCTGTGATCAGGACAGAAAACCGATTTATTTTATTGCTGTCGCTGAAGATATTACCCAGCGTAAACAAAGCGAAGCGGAAATCAAAAAACTCAATCAAGAACTTGAAAAACGAGTTCATAAACGCACCGCTCAATTACAACAGATTAATAATAATTTAGCAGCAGAAATTAATAAATGTACTCTGATTGAACAGCAACTCAACCTGACTCAAGAACGACTTCAGTTTTTACTGAGTTCTAGCCCTGGTGCGATTTATACTAGCATACCCACGGGAGATTATGGCGCGACTTACATGAGTCAGACTATTTACTCAATTACAGGTTATCAAGCTTGGGAGTTTGTAGAAAAGTCTCAATTTTGGGCGGAGCGAGTACATCCTGATGATTTGGAGAAAGCTTTTAATCAGTTATCACAGGTTTTAGAAACGGGAACAGAAATTCTTGAATATCGATTTTTGCATAAAAATAATACTTATCGCTGGATACGAGATGAACTGAAGTTGATTCATAATCATATTAGTCAATCTACAGAAATTATTGGCTATATGATTGATATTACCGAACACAAACAAACCGAAATTTCGCTGCGAGAAAGTGAGGAACGTTTTAGGTTAATGGCGAATAGTGCGCCTGTATTGATTTGGGTTTGTAATTCTAACAGTCAATGTACTTTTGTCAATCAAGTGTGGCTAGATTTTACTGGAAGAACTCTAGAACAGGAATTAGGGAGGGGATGGTTAGATAATATACATCCTGATGATGCTCAATATTTGTTGAACAATAACTTCTCAAAATGTAATCATAAAGAAAGTTTTACGAATGAGTTTCGCTTAAGACGTTGGGATGGAGAATATCGCTGGATTTTAAATCAAGGAGTTCCTCGTATGACTGCGGATGGTAATTTTTCAGGGTATATCGGTTCTTGTATTGATATTACTGAACGGAAACAAGCCGAAGAATTATTATTTACTTTAAATCGAGAGTTACTACAGTCAAACCGGGAGCTAGAACAATTTGCTTATGTCGCCTCTCACGACTTACAAGAACCTTTGCGAATTGTGAGTTTGTTTTCACAGTTATTAGCTCGAAAATATCAAGACAATCTTGACGAAGAGACTCAAACTTATATTTATTATATCGTTGATGCAGCCACACGAATGCAACAATTGATTAAAGATTTATTGGCTTACTCCCAAGTGGGAACTAGCAAAAGTACAGCGAATTTTGAACGGGTAGACTGTAATCAAGTATTACAACAAGCGTTACAAAATCTCCAAGTTGCAATCACGAAACAAAATGCTATCATTAATTCCAATCAATTACCCACTGTAATTGCTGACCCCCAACAGTTAGTTATTTTATGGCAAAATCTCATCGGAAATGCAATCAAATATTGTCATCCTGAAGTTTCTCCCTATATTGAAATTGGGATCAGACCTAATCTCATCGATGAAAGTCAAACTCAAGAATGGTGTTTTAGTGTCAGGGATAATGGAATTGGAATTAACTCAGAATATTTTGAGCGAATCTTCAAAATTTTTCAACGTTTACATCATAGTCAAGAATATCCCGGAACAGGAATTGGTTTAGCTATCTGTCAAAAAATTGTTGAACGTCATGGTGGACGAATTTGGGTTAAATCTGAAGAAAATCAAGGGTCAACATTTTATTTTACCCTACCGATGTAAGTCTATATTGTAACTGTAAACAATTCTTGATCAGGATAAGGTTTGATCATCAACTACGTTTGTAAAGCGTGTAAGATTGAAAATAAACCCTGGTTTTTTAATAGTTGTTCGTGACTTCCGACTTCGATAATTTTACCGTGTTCTAACACAACAATTCGATCAGCTTTGCGAACCGTTGAGAGACGATGGGCGACAATAAAAGTGGTTCGATTTTGAACTAACCGATCTAACGCTTCTTGAATTAAAGACTCAGAAACGGTATCTAAAGAAGAAGTCGCCTCATCTAAGATTAACACACGCGGATCACGAATTAAAGCCCGGGCAATTGCGATTCGTTGGCGTTGTCCTCCTGAGAGTTTAACGCCATTTTCACCGATTTGAGTTTGGAGTCCATGGGGGAGATTTTGAATGAATTCATCTGCATTTGATTCTTGAACAACTTGTTTCAACCGTTGTTCACTTACTGTATCTTTCCCATATAAAATATTTTCTCGAACGGTTCCTTCAAATAAGATTGTTTCTTGGGAAACCACAGATAAAAACTGGCGATAAGTTCTTAAATCCAACTCATTCATATCCTGTTTATCCAGTTTAATCTTACCCGATGTTGGACGCAAAAACCCGATAATTAAATTTAACAAAGTTGATTTTCCCGCCCCCGATGGCCCAACAATTGCGATCGTTTCTCCGGGTTTAACCTGTAGAGAAAAATCAGTAATGGCGGTTTGGTTTTTACTTTCGGGATAAACATAACAAACGGACTCAAAACTAAACTCACCTTTAAGGTGTTGAACGGGTGTTTTTCCGTGATTATGTTCCACATCAGGACATTCTAAAACTTCCCCAATACTTGACAACGCTTCAAACCCTTTTCCTATTTGAGGAAGTACCCCTAAAATCTGCACAACTGAACCTGTAATGGAATCAAAATATCCTGTTAATAAGACGACATCTCCGACGGTAATTCCCCATTTTCCAGTATAGGCTAACCAAGCAGAAGTTAATAAGCAAATCAGGTTGAAAGATCGCAAACTTACCCAAGATGCAGCATTGGCTAAGGCGTTGATTAAATCAAGTTTTATACTAGCTTCTTTAAGAGATTTTAAGCGTTGTTCGGTGCGATCAATTTCTGCTTCTTCAGCCCCATGGGCGCGAGTAATAGGAATCAGTTTCAGCATCTCAATTAAATAAGCTGAAGTGCTTTCCATCTGTTGACGAAAGACTGAGTTTCGAGAACGAATTGGAGTCCGAAAATGTCGAATTAACGTGACCGCAACAGGAATTGTTCCTAAGAAAAAAATCAAAAATTCAGGTGCGCGAAAGGCGGTAATAATAATTGCAATTATAATCGTTAAAATGGATGAAGGGAGATACTGAAAAAGCTGATTTGTTAACAAGGCGACGGCTTCGACATCCCGCAGTAATTTGTTTTGAATTGCGCCAGAATTTCGATGTTGATGAAAGCCAATAGAAAGATATTGAAGTTGACGAGTAATCGCTGATCTGAGGTTATATTCCATTGAATGAGTAGCGGTACTCAAGAAGCGAATATGAAGATAATGGGTAGGAGTATTTTGAATAATCGAAAAGGCTAAAAAAGCTCCATTGAACCATAATTCTGATAAACTGTGAGTGTTTGGACTGGAAATAATATCAATAATATTAGCAATAATTAAGGGACGAATCCATTCCGGGCTGTGCTTAATGATGTAAAAGAACATCGATAGCCCAATATATTTTTTGTCTTTTTGATAGAGGTTGAGTAAAGTTCTAAAAGGACGATCACTTCGATAATTTGAAAAAAACTGATCGGGTAAAGCGTGAGAAGATGTTGTAGAATGACTCATCAGAATTAAAGTTAAGTCTTAACAGCTATTATTGATTATTGTGACATTTTTTTTATTATTTCGCTTGACAATCCCGCAACCATAACCGAATGGCTTCGGCGATCGCACTTTTGCTGGTTTCACCGGGGAGAGAATAAAACCCATATCGAGGATAAGAACTCGACTTGGAAAACATCTTTTCTAATTCCCAACCCGACGCGCTTTTTCGCAAGAATAACCAATGATATTTTTGAAATCTAATGATTTTATTGGTATCATATTGTCGTTCCCAAGTTTTGAGATAAACAAGATAAGTTTCATCGGGATAATCTAGATTAACATTAAAGGGTAAAGGTTCAAGTTTATCTAACTGTCCAGCGATTAAAACAGAGGCATCTCGTTCAAATTCCCGACTGTTACTCCGACGTTCAATCACACGATTGGTATAACTGGGTAAATCCGGTAACATTTGATCAACTAAAGTCTGTAACTCAATCGGACAAGTTTGTTGATTGACATAATTTGGACGAATAATTGTTCGAGAAACGGTTAACGCATTCAGGGAAAGATGAGTTAAAATATTAATCAGAATAGGAACCAAAAAAGCAGATCGCAAAAGTTTGATTCTAATCGGATCAGATTTGATCAATCTTTGTATAACTCTCAAAAAATTAATCCTCTTGTTGATAACAGGTTCGCAGTATGTCTTTATACGTTACAATGCCAATCAAGAGAATATCCAGTCAAGGTGTATCAGGATTAATCGTAATAGGACGATGACTCACAACCTCTTTCAGCAATGTCTCTGAATTGACCGAAAAAATTGGGATACAAGCCCCGTCCGTGATTGACGGCTTTATGCTAAACTTTCTTTTGTGGAAAGGGTAATCAACCACACTAAAAACCCAGTCGCCGAAAAGGCAGCGCACCTTGACGCACTGAAGTTATGGGGTTCCGTATAGGAAAGCTTGTACGGGTAAAAGCTTCAAGCAACAAGTACAGAGAAACCAAGATTTTAGGTTTTGAACTGTAGGGTAGGGCATACCCAAACAGGCTGATGAAATGGAGCAAAACGCTTGAGGAGAGTCCATCTCTGGTATAGATAGGTCGCCCTATTTGTATTAAGTGGACTCGCTGAACCAAGAATCCCCGCCGTTTACGGCGTGGGAGTGTCAAAAAACTGTTTTCACCGGGTTAACCCCAAAGACCCACTGATCTGAACCGTTGAGCCTTCTCCTCCCAAAGCTCACCCCGAACCCAATGTCACGCTCCCCACAATCAGCTTAATTCCAGACTTAATGATTTTTGTCTACTCGCTTATGATAATTGTTTAGCAATACTGGTGGTGAATTTCATCAAGATTGCGGAAATCCCCCCATCAGTCGGTTCAAGAGAGTACCCGAGAAGCGTTACAGTATTAGGTAAGGTTGGTTATCCCCTTCCGGTTAACCAGAAGTTAAAATTGAAAACTCTATGAAGAACGAAAAACAGCATTCTCGAATTAAATCGATTTTGAAATCCTTAGTTGCTTTTGGGATAGTTTTTACACTCATCTTCTCACAGGCTGATTTTGCACTCGCCGCCCGCAGTGGTGGACGTATTGGTGGAGGTTCCTTTAGAACACCTCGAACCTATGCTCCTGGCCCAAGTAGAGCGCCGGGTGGTTATGGTGGCGGTGGCTTTGGTTTCCCCTTCCTGATTCCCTTCTTTGGGTTTGGGGGCGGTTTTGGTGGATTATTTAGCATCTTCATCTTCATTGCGATCGCCAACTTCCTCGTTAGAAGCTTCCAGTCTGCTACATCAGGAGACGAACAAACAGGCGGTTACGGACGTCAGGGGGTGTCTGTCGCGCGTGTACAGGTGGGTTTATTGGCTGAGGGTCGTAGCTTACAAGACGACTTAGATCGCATCGCTGAAGCGGCGGATACAGGTTCAGCAGAAGGTCGCGCCCAAGTGTTACAAGAAGCCACCTTAGCCCTGTTGCGTCATCCCGAATATTGGGCTTATGGGGCGGCTGAAACTACCCAAACCGGAATGGAGTCGGCTGAGGCTCAATTTAATCAGTGGGCGATCGCAGAACGCAGTAAGTTCACTGAAGAAACGCTTTCTAATTATAATAACCAACTTTCCGGTACCAGCGCTCCGGCGATTAAATCGGCTGAGACAGGTAATGGTGAAATTGTTTCCCAAGAAGATCAAGCGCCAGGAGAATATATTGTCGTTACATTGGTTGTCGGAACGGTGGGTAAGTTAGAATTACCGAAAGTAAATAGCACCCAAGATTTGCGTCAAGCCGTGAGTCGTTTGGGTTCTGTTGGTGGGGAACAACTGTTAGCGATCGAAGTATTATGGACTCCCCAAGCCAAAGGAGACACAATCTCTACTGATGATATGTTGGCGAATTATCCCAATTTAGCACTGGTTTAATTGCTTGTTTAATTAACCGTAAGTTGGGTTAGGCTTAATAGAAGTTATCCCTGAAATAATTATAAATTGTAGGCTGGGTTAGTGCAGAGTTAACCCGGCTTTGATTATATTTTAACTTCTTGGTGCTGAAAAATATGCTATTTGCAAACATTGGGGAATTGGCTGTTAACTTTTCTTTTTTGAGTGAACCTTTATTCAAAATTGGGAATAAACCGATATCAAGTTTAGCTGTTATTAACTTAACGATTTCACTGCTTATAGCAATTCTGATTTCTCGACTATTCAAGCAATTTTTGAAGCGACAAGTTTTAATTAAATTTAAAATAGACGCGAGTAACCGAGAAATCATCTCAACTATTCTGGGTTATGGTATTGGGGTTTTAGGTTGTGTTTTAGTATTACAAGCCAATGGAATTGATCTCGGTTCTTTGACTATTTTAGCAGGTGGTTTAGGGATTGGGATAGGGTTTGGGTTACAAGATATTACCAAAAACTTTGTCAGTGGCTTAACGATTTTACTTGAACGGAAAGTTAAAGTTGGAGATTTTATTGAACTCGATGGAATGATTGGATATGTGAAAGAAATATCAATTCGTTCTACTATCATTGAAACTTTTGATCAATTTGATGTCGTTGTTCCCAATAGTCAATTGGTTGAAAATCGTTTGGTTAATATGAGTTTAGAGAATTTCCGAGGACGGATCAAAATTCCAATTGGTGTTGCTTATGGAACTGATCCGGTGATTGTAACTGAAATATTGTTAGACTGTGCTTACATGGAATCAACGGTTTTACATGAACCCTCACCGAAGGTTAAATTTATGGGATTTGGTGAGAATTCTTTAGACTTTGAACTTTGGGTTTATGTCAATAAAATTGATACTCGAATTTCCGTTAAAAGTTCGATTCTCTACATTATAGAATATCAATTTCGTAAACACGGGATTTCTATTCCCTTCCCTCAACGAGATTTATGGGTTAAAAATTCAGAAACATTATCTCTACCTCAAAACCTTTCCACCCCTTCTCAATTATCTTCAGAAGAACCCCCTCAGCCGATCTTTTTAAAAGATATTTTAAAAAAGGTTTGTTATTTTAAAACCTGTAATGACTTCCATCTTCGACAATTAATAGAACTCGGATATCGTAAACAGTTTCAAGCTTCAGAATTCATCCTTCGAGAAGGAGAAACTGGAGAAAGATTTTACATTATCCTGTCGGGTTCTGTCGAAGCTTATCTCGAAAAGGTTGATCGACAAATTGATGTTCTCAATACTCATAACTTTTTTGGAGAATTTTCTCTAATGTTAGGAGTTCCTCAACCTGCTAGCATTCGTTCCTTAGAAGAAACAACATTATTTATTATTCCCAAACACAACTTTCAAACCTTTATCAAAGACAAACCCGATTTAGTTCATCGACTAGCAGAAGAACTCGCCAAACGTCAAGAAATAGTTGCCACTTGTCAGATAAAATTAAAAGAATTAGGATTAATAGAAGAATCAGAAAATAATCAAAATCCTGTCGTTTGGATTCGGAAACGTATTCAAAAAATCTTTGATCGTTGCTAATATTTTATTCAGGATTTGATCAGACTATTGGGGCGCAAAATATGCACCCCTCGAATATTTTATTCAGCTTTCGGTTGTTCTTTTTTTTGAGAGTTCATCCGCCAACCCGGTTTTACAACTTGACGTTCACGAGCGATGACTAAACTATCATCAGGAACATCTTCTGTTACCGTTGAACCCGCCGCAACCGTAACATCTTCTCCCAAAGTAATCGGTGCAACAAGAACACTATTTGAACCCGTTTTTGTGCGATCGCCAATATTGGTTTTATGCTTATTTACCCCATCATAATTCGCGGTAATTGTTCCCGCACCAATATTAACTTTATTGCCAACTGTTGCATCTCCCAAGTAGGATAAATGAGAGACATTTGTGCGATCGCCGAGTTGAGTTTTCTTCAATTCTACAAAATTACCAATTCGGCAATTTTCCCCAACTTCTGCATGACCTCGCAAATGAGCATAAGGGCCGATTCGAGTTCCATCTGCAACAATACTATCAGAAACAACCGAAAACAAAACCGTCACATTTTTACCAATTTGACTATTTTCAACCAAACTCCCTGGCCCAATTCTACTCCCAGTTTTAATCGTCGTATTTCCCCGTAGATGAGTTTGAGGTTCAATCACAACATCCGGTTCTAATTTTACAGTATCATCAATTGTAATACTCGCCGGATCAAGTAAAGTTACCCCCTCCGCCATCCATTCATCTTTCACCCATTCTTGCAAGACTTGATAAGCCGTTGCCAGATGTTTGCGGTTATTAATTCCGAGAATTTCTCGAAAATCTTCCACATCCACCGCCATCACAGGTTTGAGGAAATAAACCGCATCCGTCAGATAATATTCCTGTTGATCATTATCTGCTTTCAGTTGGGGAAGCACCTTTTCTAGTTGCGGCCAATTAAAACAATAAATCCCCGCATTAATACGAGAATTTTGGCGTTGAGCATTGGTACAGTCTCGTTCCTCTACAATTTGACTAACGATATTGTTACTGTCACAAAATACTCGTCCGTAGCCTTTCGGGTTTGGTAAATGAGCAGTTAAAATTGTCGCTGCATTACCTTGTTCTTGGTGAATTTTAACCAATTCTTCCAACGTGTGAGGACGCAATAACGGAACATCCCCATTTAATACTAATAAATCACCCGAAAACCCTTTTAAATGCGGAAGTAATTGTTGAACAGCATGACCCGTTCCCAATTGTTCCGTTTGTTCGATAAACTCAAGAGGAGAATCTGGTGCTTGATTTTCACGATTTTGGTTTTCGAGTAAAGACTCTTGGACTAAATCACCACGATAACCCACAATAACCAGTCGTCGAGAAGGTTGAACTCGCACACAACTATCGAGAACTCGTTGGACAAGTGTGCGATCGCCGAGTTGGTGTAACACCTTGGGGAGATCAGATTTCATGCGGGTTCCCCGTCCTGCCGCTAAAATTGCTACTGCTACCATTAAAAAAAATTGCGGTTTCAGTTGTTCAAGTGATTGACTTGATTGCTCAAGCCTTTCAACTATGATTTCATAAGATCAGCTCAATATTCATCTAGATTTCGGCAGGAGACCCACGCCAGAAGTCTGAGTTGGCGATGGGAGGAATGCCGCGACCTATAAAGTTTACAAAAACCCCGTGCATGAGATATTGTAGGGGTATGACGCAAGCAATAACGGTCAAATGCAAGTTGATAGTCCCACCAGACTTGACTCAATCGGTCAATGAAACTTTGGTGGGATTTTCCGATGCTTGTAACCAAATATTGCTCGAGGCAAAAGAACAGAACTGTTGGAACACAACCAAGCTGCATCACCTGACCTACAAACCAGTCAGAGAGGCGACGGGGCTGAAAGCTAACCACGTTTGTCAAGCAATTAGAAGGGTTGTTAATCAGAGAAAAACCACCAAACAAATTCACAAGTTTCGACCAACAAGTATCTCTCTTGACGCAAGAACATTCAAATATATTGAGTCCTTGCAAAAAGTTGGAGTCACACTTAAGTCGGGACGGGTCAATTTTCAACTCAAAATTGGTGGCTATCAAATCGCATTGCTTAGAGGTCAACTCCCCACAAGTGCCACGCTTTCTAAAAGTAGGAATGGCAACTATTACATCAATATAGTAGTTCAAGTTCCCATTCAACCCAAAGGGAAAACTCCGAAAGTGTTGGGTGTCGATTTGGGGCTGAGAGATATTGCAACTACTTCTACAGGAAAAACCTGGAACGGAAACAAACTTCGAGCAACTCGAAATAAATTTGTCCGCGTCCGTGCTTCGATTCAATCCAAACGCACTAAGTCCGCAAAACGCTTGCTTAGAAGGCTCTCTGGTCAAGAATCGAGGTTTCGGGCATTGGGTCAATCACAACATCAGCAAACAGCTTGTACAAGAGGCTGAACAACTTAACTCGGCAATTGCCTTTGAAGACTTGTCGGGTATTCGACTGAGGACGAAAGTTAGGAAGAAAACCCGAACAGAAATCAATAGATGGGCTTTTTTTCAGTTGAGATTGTTCACAGAATATAAAGCTCGTATTGCTGGAATTAGTGTGATTTTGGTTGAGCCGAGATCTACCTCTCAAACCTGTTCGAGATGTCACCACATCCATCCGTTGCCGGGAAAATCTTACCGAAAGGGAAAGGTTTTTAAGTGTGGCTTTTGTGGCGCGTGAGCATGATGCTGATGTTAATGGGGCATTAAATATCGCTCAACTTGCGGAATTTTGGCAATTTCTGTCTAGCCAAAGTTTTCAAGATGGGGCTGTCGTAAATCCGCCTGAAATCTCGACCTATTCCTGTCAGCTAGAGGGACAGCTTTTGTTGTTCCCCGATGGGATTGGGTTAGGGATAAAGCCCATGCCATAAGTGTTTACACGTTGGCGTTGGGTAGTTTACTAAAACTCACCAGAAGTCAGGATAAGAGAAGTTCAGAAGTTGGGTTTGTTGTTGCCCTTCAGCAGATGATAGCGATCAGGTCGCGTACCGTTACGCTGGTTGCGGGTTCCTGTACAAAAATTTATACGTTACAAAACAGTACGGTTTATTTTTGTCTGATGACTGACCAGATAATTTTTAGAAGTAAGCCCAATAAACTACTTTTTTTTCAGACAGGTTATCAAGCCATAGCTCTTATCCAATGTACTTTTTAGCTTCTCTGTACCCCGTCAGGAAAAAAATGCTAGAACAATAGAGAGTTGAAATTTATGGCAATAGCCTTTGGGGTCGGTTAGTCTGAACTCCAGTTAATCCTTGTTGAAGAATGTTAGAACCTTTTAAGAATAGAATTCCAGTTTTTCGATCCATTGTAACCGTATATATCTTGATAGTGGGTATCAATTAAATACTCATGTTCATGCTTCAGCAACCAATTCCTCAAATCGGACATTTTTTGCCGTCCTTTGGCATTTTCTTCTTTATCGCTCCAATTATCGCTCCAATAATCCCACATAAATTGGCTAGTATCTTCTACAATTAAATAATCTCCACTTGTCATACCATTATTGTGAAAATACTCTACGACTCCAATAACATTTACATGGGCATCTTCGATAATTAGCCAAGGATATCGTAGAATGGATGGGAATTCCCATCGCCTCTTCGGTAATACCAAGGTGTTTTAAAATCTCTTTTTGCCCTTGAGCCGTTGCCCCCCCATGACTTCCCATTGAGGGAATAATAAAAGGTTTGGCGCCCATTTTTTTGAGTTCAGTAGCAACGGTTTTCACCACGGTAATAATATCTGTAATCCCCCGACTACCAACCAGTAATCCAACAGTTGCACCAGGTTTGATCCGAGATTTTACCTGAATGGCTTCTAGTTCCTCCACAATCTTCTGTTGGACATTCTCTAGCCTAGATGAATCGAAATTATGCCGAATTCTCAGCAGCTTCGGATAATTAATTGGCGGGTAGTTGATTAGAGGCATTATCAGAAATTCCAAATTAAGCAAACGAGTTCAATGGCTTGGATGATTGGTTCCACCTCACATTTTGCACCAGTCTCAATAAGACGATTTTATGTCTGGTGGGCAATAGTTATAAACCTTCAAACCTTTATATTATCGTTGGTTATTTTTGCCCACCCTACGGTAACTGACAACGGTGTCAGATATCAGTTCCACCCAATTGATAACGAAGCCTCAGATTTTTTGACAAATTAAGACTCTCCTCCAAGAACTATTTTCATCAAACGGATTTCCAAATAGATCGCCATAGGTTTCTTTGATTTCAAATCCCGTTTTTTGGAGAGCCTCTACCAATAAATTCGGAGAATAAAGAAATTCGTCACAGGTAATCTCATCTTTTTGAAACCCGGCTCCAGTTTTGCGGAAAACAAACCAATACTCTCGCCAATACTTTTCCGCTTTTAAACTTTGAATCACGACAATAATTGAGTGATCCTCATTACTGTGGACTTCCTGGGTGCTATCGCTATTCCTAATTTCCACTGGATGATTAGGTAATTCGAGGAAGAATAATCCTCCGGGTTTTAATTGTTCATAGCTACGCTGTAAACACTGATTAATCTCCTCATGGTTTTGCAGCAGCACCAAGGTTGAACTTAAAATCAGAATAGCATCAAAAGTTTTTTGGAGATGGTACGATCGCATATCTCCTTGATGCAGCTTCAACTCCGGTTCTTTCTTCTGAGTTACCTTGATCATCTCTGGACTAATTTCTAGCCCTTCGATACTCAACCCCTGTTGCTTTAAAGGAATGGTAAATAAACCCGATCCACAGCCCAGTTCTAAAATTTCCTGTGCTTGATATTTACGTAAAATATCAACAACAAAAGGAACTTTTTTGTGGACATCGGTATAAACCAAGTCATAAGCCTCATTGATGCTATCGTAGACAGCCATTACTATTCCTCCTAGCTGGTAAAATAATCACGCAAACGATCAATTCCTTCGTTGTATCGGTCATTACAGAAACTCAACCTTAAACAATTGGGAATACCAAAATCTGTACCCGGTACTGTGGCGACATGAACTTTTCTGGCAATATCTACTGCGAGTTCTTTAGAATCTTCCATGCCTTTTTCTTTGACCCAGCGATCGCAATCTAAGACAATATAAAATCCGCCTTCTGCTTTGATGGGATCACATCCTGTGTCTTCTAGCTGAGTATAAGAGTATTCGGCACGAGATTTATAGATTCTTGTCAGTTCTTTCGGTGCTTCTAAATCTTGTAATGCGGCGATCGCACCATATTGATTAACAGGATCATGAGTTAGGAGGGTATGTTGTTGTACAATCCGCATAGGCATGATCAAACTATCAGGTAAGATGGCATATCCTACCCGTTTGGTGTACATCCGAAATCCCTTAGAAAAAGCATTGGTTACAATATTGACATCCCGGAATTCATCCAGATAAGACAAGGGCGATTCATATTCTGTATAAAATAGAGTGTTGTTGTAAATTTCGTCATTGATAATAAATGAACGCCCAGCAACAATCTGATTTATTTCTATAATTTCATCCTTAGTTAAGACATTTCCTAATGGATTTCCTGGGTTGTTTAATACCACAACCGCTGTTTTATCTGGATCATAAGCTGATCTGAAAGAATCAAAATTAATCTGATTTTTTTGATAATCAATCTCATAGTAAGATATCTTTGCACCTGCTAAAATTCCACTCAGTGAATAGAGGCAATAATAAGGCTTAGGCAGCAAGATTTCCTGCCCCGGTTGACAGAGAATTTGAAACAGATTCCGAAAAATAGAACTGGTTCCAACATTAACAATCACATTCTCAGCTTGCGTACTAATGTGATATTGCTGATTATAATAATCTGCGATTGCTTGCCTTAATTCGGGTATCCCTTGGGGATAAACTCGGTGAGTTTTTTGATAGTCAAAGATGGTATCTGCAAAAACTTGAAGAACTTTTTCAGGAATTTCTAACTCTGAAATTCCAATCGTTAATTTGATGACATCTTTATTGCCTGCTTGCAGTTCATCCGCAATCTCATCTAACACAAACATCTGAAATTCTAATTCTGAGACTGGAAGCTCTTTGATATGTTTTACCATGTCTACAGTTTGATCATTATTTCTTCAGTTTTACAAGGACACACTACCATACTTTGACTTTAGAAAAAATATTTTTTACAAAAATTTACATTATAATTAAAGTTTAAATTTCACTAGATAAAAATCAAAATTAGCTCTCCCGATATAGAGATATCAAAAAGTAAATTTGATATATAATTTGTGATTAACTACGAGAGAGCCGACAATATTAATTCTTTTGATAAGCCATAATATAAAAAGGCGCACCTTCAAACATATACTCTTGTTGCTCAATTAAACGCCAGGGTAGTTGTTTAAATGCTTCTTGCATGGGTTGATTCGATAATCGCACAGTTAGAATAAAAATTCCGTCTTTTTTTAACAATGGTAAAAGGTGGTATAAACCAGTGGGACTCGCGTGACCATAAGTAAACACGCCAATGGCTAAAATTGCATCAAAAGACTCTACATTCAAACAGACAATTTTTTCTTCTAAATTTACCTGATGCAATGCTGTATAGACTTGCTTTTCTTGAGCAATTTTTAACATTTTTGATGAGATATCAATCGCCGTCACATTTTTGTATCCTTTCTGTTGTAATGCCTCACCTACTATTCCTGTTCCTGCTCCCGCATCCAGAATAGAAATGTGATAATTGGGTTGTAATTTTTCTAAAATATTAGCTGCATTGTTCGGCATAATTTCCCAAGATTGACGGAGTTCGGCTTCATATAGACTTGACCAAGCATCATATCTTTTCTGAATTTGATCGGTGTCTTTATCCTCGTGAATCCAGGAGAGGCGATCTCTGACTTTTTCACATTGATAAAAATACCATTCCATTTCATCATTTGATATAGCGGCAGATATTTTTTGATAAGCTGAACTCAACTCGGGATATTTGTCTACAGCCATTTGAGACAACAAATCATAACTTTTTTTGAGATGTTCACTGAACTCTACAGTTTCAAACACCATTAAACCTAACTGATTGAAAAACTGCGGATATGATTTTGAGCTAAAGTTAGAATGAAATCCAATTAAATTTTCCATGAAATCACGATTTGAATCACTCATTGCTGTATTTTTTTTGACCCAATCATCTAAGATTAAATTTCCATTGTCTTGTAGAACACGACAAACTTCCTGTAATGCTTTTTCTTTTTCCCGAATCCGATAAAACGTTGCCGAACTCAAAACATGAGTAAAGGAATTATCGGGAAACGGAAGTTCTGTGACTGAGGCTTGATGAAAAGACAGGTTATCCTGATCTTGAACAGTTATTGGCGTTGAAGGAGTAGAATAATCGCTGAGATCTACACTCACAACCTTACATTTTATTTGTTCAGCCAACCCAATTGCTGTATTGTGATGATTAAAACTGATCACCAATACTTTGGAATTAACATCAATACCACTTTTTTCGAGAAGATAATGATTCCATCGCTGACAAGCTGTCAGAAAATCCTTTGTATCAGCAGTTGCTAAGTTGTCAAAATAACCCCAGCGAATCATTCCTCCTTCGCTTCCAAAACCATTATAGAGGCGTTCTTCTTGACTATAAAATGCTGTTCTGTCTGCTGCTGTAAATTGAGATTGTGTCATTTTTGTGTTCCTAAGAAGTATTGGTTCAAGTTACTATTAGTCTAGGGTGTAACTTTAACAAAAATCAAGACCAAATGACACCTAAACTTGCTGGTAGTAATGTATAGTTAATGAGGATCTCCCATACTTGTGGTGATAACGTCAGATGATTATCTAGCCTGATCAAGGTTTTTAGCCTTCGTCATTCCGAAAAAATGTATTAGTTAATACTGTTTTCGTCAAGCATTGGGAGAGTCCGTTTCTTCCACTGAGAGGTCGGTTCTAAGGTCGAAGACTGTTGTTCTTGTTGACGACGTTGTATAATACTCTCAGCGTTATCGTTTAGACTCAGATCTCGATAGGGAACAGCAGCGCGAGTTTGTAGATGTTCGAGTTCGGATGTCGATAACGAAGGTAACGCAGCAGAGGAAAACCCCGCAATGGTTCCGGGTGTGCGTCGTCCGACGGGAGAAGTTGAACCAATGGTTAATCCTGCGGCGAGTAAGGCGCTTCTCACCGTAGCTGAACAGGAGTAGGTGGCTAAATTCCCATCCGGTTTAAGACATTGGGCGACAAGGCTTAAAAACTCCACCGTCCACAGTTGCGGACAAACCGGGGGTGAAAATGGATCGAGAAAAACAGCGTCGGCTTTGAACCCAGAAGATTGAACTTGTTGCAGCGTGGTTCGTGCATCTCCCAGTAACAGTTTAGCGTTTAAGCGATCGCTTTGGAAAGAATGAGTTGTCGCCAATTGCGCTAATATTTCTACAATTTCCGCCGGATAACTCTCTAAAACGTGATGGGCGATAGAACTTTTCGGCACTGTTTCATCGAGTTCTAAAGCCATTAATTCGACCTGACAATCCGGGTTAGTTTCCCAAATTGCTGTTAGTGCCGCAGCACTATTATAACCCAAACCATAGCAAATATCAAGTAAAAATAAGGGAGAATGTTGAGCGCGTTGACGAAGATTTAACGGTTCAACAAATTTTAATTCTGCTTCTTGTTTCGCCCCAAACTGACTATGAAAAGACTCACCAAACTCTGTCGAATAGAACGTGTAAGAACCATCTGCGGTGTGTTGAGGTGTGAACTGTTCTTGTTTCTCCATTCAATAGTTACCAGTTTTGTCGGGGCAGGTTCTGAACAAAGATATAGCAATCACCGCATGAGTTGTCAACTACATTGCCCCCAAACCCCCAAAATTGGGGGCTTAAATTGATAGATTTCTCACAAACCTGTCATTAATCGCCTGACTCATCCCAATCACAGAATTAATCTGTTTCGCTATTTCTTGGGCTTGATATTCAGAATGGCAAGCATTCAGCAGCACACATTCCACCTGTTCAGAAAACAATTGAAAAAGTCCGGTGATCGCTTGCGTATCCACCAACTTTTAATATTACTCGATTTGTACAAAATTAATCTTAGCCCCCAGAATTGGGGGTTTGGGGGCAATGTTACTTGATTTGTAAAAAGTTAATTGAGATTACCCCCCAGAATTGGGGGCGGGGGCGCAGAATTGGGGGGGAAAGGGGGCAATATTAACTAATTAATACGGGTTCTTTTTGTTCTTCCAAATCTTGGAACATCGGCGTGCTGAGATACCGTTCCCCAAAACTCGGTTGAATCATCACAATCAGTTTACCTTCATTTTCAGGACGTTGAGCCACTTTAATCGCCGCAGCCAAAGCCGCACCTGTCGAAATTCCTGATAAAATCCCTTCTTCTCGGGCTAAACGACGACCATAATTCATCGCTTCATCATCAGTAATTTGAACGACTTCATCAATTAAATCAACGTTTAAAACTTCAGGAATAAAACCAGCGCCAATCCCTTGAATTTTGTGGGGGCCAGGATTTCCACCGGATAAAATCGGGCTATTTGTCGGTTCAACAGCGATCACTTGAAAAGCCGGTTTGTATTGCTTAATCACATCAGCAATCCCTGTAATCGTACCACCCGTTCCGACACCTGCGATTAAAAAATCAATCCGTCCGTCTGTATCTTCCCAAATTTCTTTTGCAGTGGTTTGGCGGTGAATTTCCGGGTTAGCGGGGTTGCTAAACTGTTGTAGCATATAAGCATTCGTCACCCTTTCCGTCAATTCTTGGGCTTTTTGAATTGCCCCTTTCATCCCTTGTGAACCGGGAGTCAATTCTAACTCGGCGCCATAAGCACGCAACATCGAACGACGCTCTACACTCATGGTATCCGGCATGGTGAGAATCAGGCGATATCCCTTCGCTGCGGCAGCCATAGCCAGCGCAATACCAGTATTTCCAGAAGTTGGTTCAACCAATACCGTATGACCGGGAATAATCAAACCTTCTCGTTCTGCGGCGTTAATCATATTCACGCCAATCCGATCTTTAACGGAAGCGGCGGGATTCATCCCCTCTAATTTTACCAAAATTTGAGCCACACAGCCTTGAGATTGGGGAATCGAATTGAGTTGAACAAGGGGAGTTCGACCCACCAATTCAGTAATATTATGAGCAACGCGCATAGTTATAACTCCAGGTGCTAAAAAGTTAACAGTCTGCACAATCTAGATTCAACATTGATTGTGCAGAGAAAACAGTGAACGGTGATAAGCTTTATAGTTACCATTATGACTTAACCGCTCACTGTTCACTGATAACTATTAGGATATTGTCCTACACGGCAACTGTGGCATGACTGTAGCATTTCTTAGGACAAATCCGTGAGCAAGCCTGACAACCTACACAATTTTCAGGGTTGTCAATATTCATTACTTTGCGTTCGACTTCATCTTCATCTTCATCGACAACTTCGCCATCTTCGTTGAGGGCAATTAATCCCAAAACGTTGAAACCACAAACTTTGAAGCATCGACCACAACCCAAACAATTTTCTTGATCAAGGGACTCAACAAATTTGGGTTCCCAAGTTTTACCGCTTTTAGTTACACTGGTTAATGTAGCAACCATGATGGGTGTTCTCCTACTAAGGTTGTCAGTAAAATATCTGTACAGGTCTTGTCTCATTCCCACGAATATCTGTTTTAGGCGAACTACGCTCGCTAATACAAGATCTTCAATGAAGTGAGAGTTTCGCTTTCATGTCGTTGTCGTCGAATATAACAGTTCATCGCTTAATCACGAGCAATTTCGATTCACAGAAAGTTCATCAACTCGTACTTCCAAAGGATTTCCCCGGTTAGAGGGAGAAAATACACGAACTTTATTAATTGCAAACGGTTTCAACGCCCCGGCGTATCTCATCACTTTCTCAAAAACGATTAAGTTTGAGCTTAAATCCGGACATTGAATCGCCAATGTATTCGTGTCAGCGATCTGGTTAACATTCCACTCGCATTGAGCGAATAATGTTGCCACTAAGCTATTTTCCTCAGACAGTACGGTGCTGTTTTCTTGTAAATTGGATTGACGAACAGAAGCCGCATAAATCTGTTGACGACAGGCGTTTTCCAATTGCTGATGGGCTAACCCTTCAGATTTAGAATGGTCAGAAATTTGTCGAGAATCGAGATCAACGCTAAAGTAATTCATGGTTTCTCAGTTTTAGGAATATTTGGGAAAGTTCATAAGGGAAGCTTGAGAACTCACCGAGGATAGAAAGAGAGAGTTAGGAAAAAATAAACGTTGAAATCAATTCAAATGAATTCAATTGATGCACCCGTTAAACCGTTGATTGACTCCCTCTCGCCAAAGTCTTGACCCCCTTATGGGTTCCACATTCCTAAACCCAAGTTCTTTAGCCAATGTTCACGAAAACAGCAGTGCCATTGCTGGCGAAAAGCTGATTATTAGGAACGTGCAGCACTTCTGGAGGTTAATCACAGAATTGTTGAAAAGGCGACATCGGTTGTCATAATGTTAGAGACTTTTGGCATTACTCCAACTCGTTGAAAACTCAATCAGAAATTAAAATCTACATGAGTTCCTAGCCTTCTTTTGATGACAGCCCCGCATAACTTCCTCTCAATGATTCAGTTATGGGATTTTTCCCTGATACCCAAAGAATGATCTTCTCTAAGCAGGGATTCTGAAGTCTTCTAAACCCGGAGGTTTTTCATCAACCTTCAGCAACACTTGTACAACGTTTAAATCACACAAATGGAGCCTGTCAAATGCTCAAATCTTTAGTCAGAAGTCAATCAGAAGTCTGAAGTTCAAAATTGCTTCTTGATCTTCTATTACAGTTTTTTTGCTTCTGCTGTGAGTGGTAAATCAAAGGGTTCTTCTAATTTCGGAAATATTAATTCCCAACCATTAGCCAGTACGAAAATCTTTCCTTGTTCACCGATTTTTTCTTCAACTACGTCTTCTTCTAAATCTTTTTTAGGAACGTAAGCTGAGAGTTGTCCGGCTGCATTTTTGCGTAACATTACTTTCACAGTAAAACCTCCTTTACTTATTGTGTTCTCGTAGGTGACAGTCTTCCTAAACTGATCTGAATTTCAGATCAATCTAGCCATTTCAACCGACCACCTACAAACTGAAATCGAAGATTGTGAAATCTAAATCGTAGAGCCGACCCAATCTTCAATCAAAACTTTAATCGACAGGATCTAATTCTTTTGCCCGACATCCAACTATAACATTTTTATCAAGAAAATGTACAGCATAGATGTAATAAGCTTGCAAATAAGTGCCGATACTAATAACATAACCTTCATCGCCTTTTTTGACTAGATTTTCTCCGATTTCTTTACCCGGAAAAGTACCATCATTGCGAATCATTTTACGAACTCTAACCTTTTGTTCAAGCTCGTATTTCGGCGAGTCATTAATTTCAACAGCATCAACTCTAGCTAATCCCATGAGCTATTCTCCTTTGAGGTACTAAATTTAACAATTCTTCCACAGTTAAACTGCGCTTAAACTGAACAGAAAAATTACGCACAGCTTCTAAAACCGTAGCTATTTCTTCTGTCGTTAACGTAATGCCGTTTTGTTGGAGTACAGTCGAAATCAAATGTCGTCCCGAATGTTTACCCACAACCAAACGACGTTCCCAACCCACCTCCTCTGGGGCAAAAGGTTCATAAGTGTTAGGATTTTTTAAAATCCCGTGAGCATGAATCCCCGCTTCATGAGCAAAAGCATTTTCACCCACAATGGCTTTCCAAGGCGGAACCGGACAACCCGAAGCCTGAGCCACAAAGCCCGATAGTTCCCGCAAACGACGAGTATTAATGCCCAGATTCAGGCCATACATTTGCTTAAGAGCCATCACGACTTCTTCGAGAGCCGCATTTCCAGCCCGTTCTCCCAAGCCATTAACCGTCGTATTCACCGAAGTCGCACCCGCTTGCAAACCTGCCAAGGCATTCGCCGTCGCTAACCCAAAATCATTGTGAGTGTGCATCTCCACCGGAATAGACAATTGACTCACTAAATGGGCAACTTTTTGACTGGTTTTCATCGGGTCAAGAATACCCACCGTATCGCAAAAGCGAAAACGACTCGCTCCCCAACTTTCAATCGACAAAACCACATCGGTTAGAAACGATTCATCAGCGCGAGAGGAATCTTCCCCCCCAACCGCGACATACAAGCCTTGGTCAACGGCAAATTCCACCGCATCTCGAAGTCGTTGTAAAACCGCCTGATAATTTCCCTGAAACTTAGCTGCAATCTGAATCTCAGAAACCGGGATAGAAATGTGAACTCGTTTAAGACCACAAGCGATAGAGGCTTCAATGTCAGAACGTACCGCTCGGTTCCAGCCAATGAGTGAAGTCCGCAAGTCAAGATTAGCAATCGCGGAAATAGCTCGGGCTTCTTCAGCGCCCATTGCTGGGATACCAACCTCTAATTCATGAATCCCAATCGCATCCATGAAAGATGCCAAAGCGACTTTTTCATCGACAGTGAACGCAACTCCGGCGGCTTGTTCACCATCCCGTAAGGTTGTATCATTAATTTGAATTTCATTCATGGCTAGACTTCCCCACAATTGAGAAACAGATTTGGCATAATGCTCACGCACGTTGCACGGTTAAAACCGGCAGCTATTTCAATCAGTACCCTGGTATTTTGGAGTTGATTTCAGGTTTGATTTGACTATCTCTCCAAAATAAGGGACTATTAACACAGGGATATAGGAGTTCGGGATTGAGGATAGACAGTCAGCGCGAATCTGTTAGTTTTAGGCATAGCGTTTAGTTAAGGCCTCGTTTTCTGTTTATTTCCGAGTTACCTTGTCCCTTTCTTGATGAACGTTCCTTGCGGTTTTCTACTGTTGCGGGTTTGTTCATGAGAAATCAAACTGGGGCTTGTTTTTGAGCCAATCAAAGATGGTTTGTAGTTGAGAGATTGAGATAAATCCATATTGCCAAAGCAACATCGGCAAAGGATCAGTTGAATGCTTTCTGCGTTGGATGGCGACTTTTAACTCGTCGTGAGAAATTGCCAGTTCATCTTGCAAAAATCGACAGAATTCCGTGAAATTAGAATTGTATTCCATGACAGCACTTCAGGTGAGGTTTGATGTGGTGATTTTGGGAATCAAGAAAAATTGAATAATTCTACAGAATTAAGTCTTGAGGTAACTTGTTCTGGTGAATTTTCTTTTCTTCCCTGCTGAATCACGCTGATTCAGTTATGACCAAAACCAGGCTATCTGAAGGCTTGAGATTATCAAGATGAAACTTGCTCTTGGGGATAGTGTAGCGAAGGTATATCAGATCGACGTAGATGTTCCAGCAATTGAATGAATTGAGAATTAAATTTTTTCTTTTCCCGACCGTTCTATTTAAGAACAGATGTAGAGAATTTAATTCTACTGTACCTTCTAACTTCAGAGATTAGTTTTGATTGAGAAGATCAAAACCCAGAAGTTGAGCAAGAGCAATATTCAATCCTCCGCCCAAGGATACGATGAGATTTCGTGAGCAACCACTGCGTAGGTGATTGATTCCTTGACTCGGGAATATAAAGATAGCCTGTCTAAGACTTTTCCTTTCGTGTAACACTTGTCCGTTGACTTTGGTAGTGAAACCCTTAAGGTATGAGAGTAGAAAAATTGATCCAAAGAATTGAATTCAGACTGTTGAGAATGGATGGGGCTACAACGGTGTCACAATTGTAGCGGGTTGCTCTAAACTCATAACTCTCTAGACGTTGACAAGCTGAGTTGAGAGCGATACAAGATTGAGTTTCCCAGAGAAAGAAGCAGTATTCGATTAATTGAAAAAGAGGGAAATCAGACTAGAGACTCTAGGTTCAGATTGAAGTCTCAAACAATGAATGATCATTCCTGATGGATAATTCCGCATTGTCAATTTAACTGAGCCTCTTTTTCAATTTTCGGTCTTAACGTTCCAATTCTCCATGAAACTCGTAATTTTGAACTCCTTGAGGAGAAATATCCATTTCCCAACAGCGTTCTAACCAATCTACTAATTGTGGCCGAGACGCCATAAACTGTTGGATGACACTTCGTAACAAAATAGCGTGATTACTGTGCTGAATTTCAACCCATAGGAGTCCATCTTCAGGACACCAACAGGGAATCATCAACTCTTGTAAGCGATGATAAACAATCCAGCGATCGCCCTGTAAAACCGTAACCGGACTAATGACAGCACCAGAAGGAGATAGTTGTTTAAACATGGTATGAAGCTTATTCAGAAAGTTTAGGACGCATTCGATCAAATTCTGGAGACAAGAGCAATTAATTGCGAATTCCAACTTCGTAGTTGCGAATTTGTTGGACTTGTTGTTCCAATTGCTCAATGCGATCAACTAATGTCCGAATCAGCTTGGCTTCCACATCTGGAAGTTTGCCATGTTCTAGGGGACAACCGCGACCCGAACGAGAAATAACACGACCAGGGATACCAACTACAGTGCAATCATCCGGGACATCATTGAGAACGATAGAACCCGCTCCCACACGGACATGATTACCAATGGTGATATTGCCCAATACTTTTGCTCCAGCTCCCACCACGACATTATTACCTAAAGTCGGATGGCGCTTACCGCTTTCTTTTCCGGTGCCTCCAAGCGTTGCATTTTGATAGATTAAACAATAATCACCGATGATTGCTGTCTCACCGACTACAACTCCCATGCCATGATCAATAAAGACTCCTTTACCAATCGTTGCACCCGGATGAATTTCAATTCCAGTGAAAAACCGTCCCAGGTGAGACATAAAGCGAGGTAGGAAGGGAAGATGACGATGATACATCCAGTGAGAGATCCGGTGTATCGCCAAAGCGTGTAAACCCGGATAGCAGCAAAGCACCTCTAACCAATTGCGAGCCGCCGGATCTCGCTCAAAAACAATCTGGAAATCATTCCAAAGTGCTTTTAATCCCTCAACTAGAGTTACAGAAGTACAAGATTGTGAACCTTTGACTTCTGAGACTGGCGGGGTAGGGGGACAAAAACCCACAGGAGGACTTGATGAAGTCTTCTCTGGCTGGTTTGTCTCCCGTCTTCGACGTTCTCTGAGAGTGATGGGCTGTAGCATCAGATTCCGTGAGTCAATTAGAACAGGTCTCGTTTCTACTGCTTATACCAAGTGGCTCACTCTCTACCAGTATGCACTAAGCCAGTTAGATTTATTTGATTAGTTAAAGGTGTACTCAGATTCTTGAAAGGAAGAATACATCGGGCTTTTAACTCTCTAAAAATTTCTTTTTGGGGCGGGGGACTGATATTTTTGCAGAGGGGTTTGGGTATTTATGGGTAGGGGAACGAGTATTTTCAGCCTCACCCTTAAGTATATACTAAATCAGTGTTTGAAGGGTATTTTGAGGGTAAGTTTTGACCCGATCAAAGGTGAACTCAAATATTTAAGATATACTTACAGATGAAGTCGTTGATAGGTCTAGCTTTCCAGTGTTTTAAGCGGTAATATTTTGAGGGCATAGACACATATATCAAACCCCCTAATTAAAAAAATGTTAACTTAGATACAGAATTGAATTCCGTGACAGCACTGGGGGAGCTTGAGAGGCTGACTCCAGTTTTTTTTAGGGGAATGAGTACAAAATAAACCGGGGTATATTTACAGGAAATAATCGCATCAAATCCTGATGAATAAAAGCATAGAGGGTGAGTACAAAAATACCCTGCACTAGAGTGAAAAAGACTAGAACCCAACCTAAAAAAGACTAGAACCCCACCCGACAAAAAAAATTTAACCCCGACTCTCTCTAGGTTTGAGAAGATGAGTACATCTTTAACTAATCCAATAAACCTGAACCGGATGCCTAACTTCAAGCGCATTTGCAGGGGGATGGTATAAAGTTGCTAACGCTGAAAAACGAGTAAAACCTAATTCGGAGTTAGGAAATGGAATTGCCCACAGCGCGGGATGAGTCCGGAAACCTCAAGTGAAGACCATTCGGAAAAATAAATCACCCACTCAGACGCAAATTGCAACTGAAGGGTTATTAATTCTTTCCTCGTTTCTTGTTCCGTTATTTCTCTCCAACTTAGGAAAGAATGACTTGTCCTCATCATGCAAAATGATGAATTCCAAAGAAACAGATACAGAATACGGATACAGAATCCGAAAAATACTTTGATGAGTAACTCGCAGTGGCTTCTCAACCCGGTTCGAGATTCACCCATCTAACAATATTTCGATTCCTCCGTTCTTTTTATCTCAAAAACCTTCTCACTTATTTACGGAATTCAATGTTACATCCTAAAGGCAATCTGACACTCGAAACTCAGACCGCTAATCCTTCTCCAGTTTCCGACAAAAAATCAGGAAACTGTGGCTGTGATTCTTCTACTCAGAAAGTCACTGACGAGAAACTATTAGAGCGTATTGAGAAGCACCCCTGTTACAGTGAACAAGCGCATCATCACTACGCCCGGATGCACGTCGCCGTTGCGCCCGCTTGTAACATCCAGTGCAACTACTGTAACCGCAAATATGACTGTGCAAACGAAAGTCGCCCCGGAGTTGTTAGCGAACTCCTCTCCCCAGAAGAAGCGGCGCACAAAGTCTTAGTGGTTGCGGGTAAAATACCTCAAATGACGGTATTGGGAATTGCTGGCCCTGGCGATCCCTTAGCCAACCCCGAAAAAACCTTCCGTACCTTTGAACTGATTGCAGACAAAGCACCCGATATCAAACTGTGCTTGTCCACCAACGGATTGATGCTTCCCGATTACATTGATCGCATCAAAGCCTTAAATATCGATCACGTCACCATTACCATCAACATGGTAGACCCCAAGATCGGCGAAATGATCTATCCTTGGGTTCACTATGGTCGTCGTCGCTATCGCGGAATTGAAGGCGTAAAAATCCTTCACGAGCGTCAAATGGAAGGATTAGACGCCCTCAGAGAAGCAGACATCCTCTGCAAAGTCAACTCCGTAATGATTCCGGGAGTCAATGACGAACACTTACAAGAAGTCCATGAAGTGGTTCGGTCAAAAGGCGCATTCCTCCACAACATTATGCCCCTGATTTCCGCCCCTGAACATGGCACTCACTACGGCTTAACCGGACAACGCGGACCCACACCTAAAGAACTCAAAGCACTGCAAGATAACTGTTCAGATGGTTTGAAGTTGATGCGTCACTGTCGTCAATGTCGCGCAGATGCAGTCGGACTCTTGGGAGAAGATCGCAGCCAAGAATTTACAAAAGATAAATTCATGGAAATGCCCCAGGAATACGATTTTGAACAACGTCAGGAAGTTCACGCCGGAATTGAAACCTTCCGTGAACAACTCGCCGCAGCCAAGGCACAACAACCCGCCAAGCCGCAACCGACTAAAGATCAGCCTAAGATTTTGGTAGCTGTTGCCACAAAAGGTAGTGGGTTAGTCAACCAACACTTCGGCCATGCCAAAGAGTTCCAAATCTACGAAGTTGATGGTTCAGAAGTCTCTTTCGTTGGACACCGTAAAATTGATCATTTTTGTCAAGGTGGATACGGTGAAGAGGCAACGCTAGACAATATCATTAAAACTATCACCGACTGTAAAGGTGTATTAGTTTCCAAGATTGGTGATTGTCCGAAAAAAGAGTTAGAGACCGCTGGAATTGAAGTCTTTGAAGGTTACGACACTATCGATAAACTGGCTCTAGATTTCTACGAGCAGTACATCCAAAAAACAGAAACAGAAAATAACTGATCACTGAAGGGACTGGAGAAGTGAACTCGAAAAAAATACCCAACTCTCTTGTTGGCTCTCTCCATCCCGAATCTTCAATCATTTCACTAAATCACGCCGCAACGTCTCGTGATCACGAAGTTGAACTTACTCAATCAACTTCAACCCCATTCACTCCAGATGTAGTCACCGTCACAACAAACACCATTGAGACAGATGTGACCCAGACTCACCGATAACGAACGGCAACTGATTACGAGATGAGAAATTACGGCTAACTGTCACCACGGAGAGGGCAATGAAAGACTGTATTTATCTTGACAATAACGCCACAACTGGAGTCGATCAAGCGGTCATCGAGGCTATGTTACCTTACCTGACCACCTACTTCGGAAATCCCTCTAGTATGCACAGCTTCGGAGGAAAAGTAGGACAAGCTGTTAAACAAGGCCGAGAACAAGTTGCATCCCTTTTAGGTGCAGAGGCTTCTGAAATTGTCTTTACCAGTTGTGGCACCGAAGGAGATAATGCAGCGATTCGCGCCGCACTTTCCGCTCAACCCAACAAACGGCACATCATCACTACTGTCGTTGAGCATCCCGCAGTCCTAAACTTGTGCAAGCGGTTAGAAAAAGAAGGTTATACCGTCACTTATCTTTCCGTTGACGATAAAGGTTTACTCGACTTACACGAACTCGAAGCCGCCCTCACAGGTAATACCGCTCTAGTCAGCGTTATGTATGCCAACAACGAAACCGGCGTGATTTTCCCCATCGAGGAAATTGGACAGATCGTTAAAGAAAAAGGCGCTCTATTCCATGTCGATGCAGTCCAAGCCGTGGGCAAAGTTCCCCTGGATATGAAGACTAGCACGATCGATATGCTGACCTTATCGGGTCACAAAATCCATGCACCGAAAGGGATTGGCGCGCTCTATGTTCGTCGAGGAGTTAGATTCCGTCCGTTTATGATTGGCGGACATCAAGAACGGGGTCGTCGTGGCGGTACCGAGAATGTTGCCGGGATTGTTGCTTTAGGCAAGGCGGCTGAACTGGCTCAACAGCACTTACTGGAAGTTGAGACTGAAAAACGCCTCCGCGATCGCTTAGAACAAGGTATCCTCAGCGCGATTCCGAATACGGTTGTCAACGGTCATTCGACCAAACGCCTACCCAATACCACTAATATTGGCTTCAAGTATATCGAGGGAGAAGCGATACTCTTATCACTGAACCAATTTGGCATCTGTGCCTCCTCCGGTTCGGCTTGCACTTCGGGTTCTCTAGAACCATCTCACGTTTTGCGAGCATTAGGACTTCCTTATAGTGTCCTCCACGGATCAATTCGCTTTTCACTCTCTCGCTACACAACTGTTGCTGAAATAGACCGGGTGTTAGAGGTGATGCCACAAGTCGTTGAACGTCTGCGAGCGATGTCTCCTTTTAATAGTGATGATGCTGAATGGTTGCAAGAGCAAGAAAAGGCTGTACTCGCTCATTAGAGAACTTGTTACAGATTACAGGGAACAGGAAACCCGGAATATTCATAAACTGGAAAAACGGGTGACTGGATCACTGATAACTGTAAACACTGGTTACTGATCACTGCATAACTAATAACTGTAAAAGAGGTTGCCATGTGGGACTACACCGACAAAGTAATGGAATATTTCCAAAATCCTCACAATCAGGGAACCATTACTGATACTGAAGAAGGCGAAAAGGTTGTTACTGGAGAAGTGGGTAGTATTGCCTGCGGGGATGCTCTCCGTCTTCACCTCAAAATTGACGAAGCAACACAAATCATTAAGGATGCTCGCTTTCAAACCTTTGGTTGCGCTAGTGCGATTGCTTCTTCTGAGGCTTTAACTGAATTACTGATTGGTAAGAAGGTTGAAGACGCGATGCAATTGACCAATCGCCAAATCGCAGACTACTTGGGTGGGTTGCCGGAAGAAAAAATGCACTGTTCTGTGATGGGACAGGAAGCGTTAGAAGCGGCTATTCATACCTACAAAGGGATTCCGATTGAAGTTCACGAAGAAGATGAAGGTCGTCTGATTTGTTCTTGTTTTGGAATTAGTGAGCCTCGGATTCGGCGGATTATTCTTGAAAATGATCTCGAAACGGCCGAACAAGTGACCAACTACGTCAAAGCTGGCGGTGGCTGTGGGTCTTGTCTGACGGATATCGATGATATTTTGATTGAAGTTTCCGAAGCGAGACTGACTGGAATTACATCGGCCCCTGCTGCTCAAACGGCTTCAGCGACAGCCACAGCGACTTTGGCTCCACCGAAGGTTCTCACCAATCTGCAAAAGATTACGCTGATTCAGCAGGTGTTAACTGAACAAATCAAACCGGTTTTAGCCAAGGATGGCGGTAATGTCGAACTGTTTGATGTTGAAGGTGATCGCGTTAAGGTAATTCTGCAAGGTGCTTGTAGCAGTTGTGCCAGCAGTACAGAAACCCTCAAAATTGCGATCGAAGGCACATTACGCGCCACAGTGTCACCCGATCTCATTGTTGAAGCAGTTTGACCCCTCAATTGAGGTTTTCAGTTAAAGAAATTTAACTTTAACTTAAGACTTTCTCTAATAGATTTGATTTTCTAATTGAGAAGTTAAGTTGAATAAATTTAACTTTAACTTAAGACTTCCTCAAAACCTCTCATTCCTAATTATTCACCATGTATCTACTTCCTAAAAATGAAAGACGAGAGCGATCGCCGCCCGAAGCGTCGCTTTCTCAGCCAGGGGTTTGATGTTGATTGTGAGTCTCGGTTAAGCTTAAGGATTTCGTAAGGAATGCAGTTTCTTGAAGTTCATAGAAATTCATAAATTCCCCACTCAATCCTCACGTCATAGCCAGACTCCCCCTTTCAACCCCCTAATCGGTCTTCAACCGATTACTCAACTCAAGACCGCGTGTAAAAACGCACATATCTCTCAAAAGATTTTGTCTCATTTCTAACAGAAACCGAATTTTTATTGGAATAATATTCCTAATAGATGAACGAGAACTCTCGGATCGGTTCTGAAAGAATTGTGTTCTGAAGTCTACCTGTCAAAACAAAATAAACCCGGATGAAACTTTGAATCAATGGACATGACTGATTTCAAATCAGGTTAATGTTTCAACGATTACAGAATTTCCCAGTTTATTTGGTTTTCAACTGTCAAACTTAAGTCGAGTTAAAGCGAGAAACACCATGCGACAAATTGCATTTTACGGTAAAGGCGGTATCGGTAAATCCACCACTTCTCAAAACACCCTGGCTGGAATGGCACAAAACGGCAATCGCATCATGATTGTTGGTTGTGACCCGAAAGCTGACTCCACTCGTTTGATCCTCAACTGTAAAGCTCAGGTTACAGTTCTATCGTTGGCCGCAGAACGGGGTTCAGTTGAAGATCTAGAACTCGATGATGTACTGCTCGAAGGATTTGAAGGCATCAAGTGCGTAGAATCTGGTGGTCCTGAACCCGGTGTTGGATGTGCAGGTCGTGGTATTATCACCTCCATCAACTTCTTAGAAGAAGAAGGCGCTTACGAAGATTTAGACTTCGTATCCTATGACGTACTAGGTGACGTTGTTTGCGGTGGTTTCGCAATGCCTATCCGTGAAGGAAAAGCACAAGAAATCTACATCGTAACTTCTGGAGAAATGATGGCGATGTATGCCGCGAACAACATCGCACGAGGCGTTCTGAAATATGCTCATACAGGTGGAGTTCGCTTAGGCGGCTTAATCTGTAACAGCCGTAACGTTAACCGTGAAGTTAACTTGATTGAAGAATTAGCAGAACGGTTAAACACTCAAATGATTCACTTCGTTCCTCGCTCCAAGCAGGTACAAGAAGCTGAATTACGCCGGATGACTTGTATCCAATATTCTCCCGACCACGAACAATCGGCAGAATATCGCACACTAGCCAAGAAGATCGAAGAAAACACCAAGCTGACTATCCCGACACCGATTGACAACGACACCCTCGAAGAACTGTTAATCAACTACGGTCTGTTGGGTTCTGAAGAAGAGTACGCGAAAGTACGAGAAGCTGACGAAAAAGAGCAAGAGCTTCTCAAAGCAACTAACGTCAAGAAAGCCTAGTCAACCCGCCCGCTACGTGAGTTGATCGTTAACAAGATTTCAGATTTAATCCAATTTGTTAACGGTTAACTCCCCCGCCCGCACACGGCGCTCAACAATCGCTAATCACCAACAACAGAGGAACACCATGTCAACTGTAGAGGATAACAAACAGTTAATTCAGGACGTTCTAGAAGCTTACCCCGAAAAAGCCAAGAAAAAACGGGAAAAGCATCTGAACGTCCAGGAAGAGGGCAAGACAGACTGCGGAGTAAAATCCAACGTCAAATCACTTCCCGGTGTAATGACCGCTCGTGGTTGTGCTTATGCAGGTTCTAAAGGGGTGGTTTGGGGTCCGATTAAGGACATGGTTCACATCTCTCATGGTCCTGTCGGTTGCGGTTATTATTCCTGGTCAGGTCGTCGCAACTACTACATCGGTACAACCGGAGTTGATACCTTCGGAACGATGAACTTCACCTCCGACTTCCAAGAACGCGACATCGTGTTCGGTGGTGACAAAAAACTCGGCAAAATCATCGACGAAATCGAAGAACTGTTCCCCCTTAACGGCGGTGTCAGTATTCAATCAGAATGTCCGGTTGGTCTAATCGGAGACGACATTGAAAGTGTTGCACGCGCGGCAACCAAAAAAACAGGTAAAACTGTTGCTCCCGTTCGTTGCGAAGGCTTCCGGGGTGTTTCCCAGTCCTTAGGACACCACATCGCTAACGACATCATTCGTGACTGGGTATTCCCCCAAGCCGACGAAGAAAACAAAGACTCAGACTTTGAATCCACAGACTATGATGTAGCCATCATCGGAGACTACAACATCGGTGGAGATGCCTGGGCAAGCCGTATCCTGCTCGAAGAAATGGGATTACGGATTGTAGCTCAGTGGTCTGGAGATGGTACTCTCCATGAGATGAAGATGACTCCCAAAGTCAAACTGAACCTCATCCACTGCTATCGGTCGATGAACTACATCAGCCGTCACATGGAAGAGAAGTATGGTATTCCCTGGTTTGAATACAACTTCTTCGGCCCGACCAAAATCGCTGAATCTTTACGAGCGATCGCAGCACTGTTCGATGACAAAATCAAAGAAGGTGCAGAGCGCGTTATCGCCAAATACCAAAAGCAAGCTGACGATGTAATTGCTAAATATCGTCCGAAGCTCGAAGGTGAAAAAGTGATGCTGATGGTTGGTGGTCTACGTCCTCGCCACGTTGTTCCCGCTTTTGTCGATTTGGGAATGGAAATCGTCGGTACTGGCTATGAATTTGGCCACAACGACGACTACAAGCGGACAGCCGAATACGTCAAAGATTCAACAGTTATCTATGATGACGTAACGGGATATGAGTTCGAGAAGTTTGCTGAAGGTCTCAAGCCTGATTTGGTTGCGGCTGGAGTCAAAGAGAAGTATGTATTCCAGAAAATGGGCTTACCCTTCCGTCAAATGCACTCTTGGGATTACTCTGGTCCCTACCACGGTTATGACGGGTTTGCAATCTTCGCCCGTGACATGGACTTAGCACTGAAAAGTCCGACCTGGGGCTTAATTGGCGCTCCCTGGAAGAAATAAGAGTCAGGAATTGGGAGTTGGGAATTAGGAGTTGGGGAAGCTTAATTCCCCTACAACCTAAACCCTAACTCCTAACCCCTAAACCCTAACCCCCATTGAATTCGAGTAATCCCAACGAACGGAGAGTAACATCATGTCTCAGAACGTCGAGAATATTAAAGATCACGTTGAGTTATTTCATCAGCCTGAGTACCAAGAGCTGTTTGATCGCAAGCGTGAAGCTGAAGGAATGCCTGCGGCTGAAGAAGTTGAAAAAGTTGCAGAATGGACTAAATCTTGGGAATACCGTGAGAAGAACTTTAATCGTGAAGCTCTCACCATCAACCCTGCAAAAGCTTGCCAACCTTTAGGTGCGATTTTAGCAGCTGTTGGTTTTGAAGGAACACTACCTTTCGTTCATGGTTCTCAAGGGTGTGTGGCTTACTTCCGTACCCACTTCACTCGTCACTTCAAAGAACCGTTCAGTGCCGTTTCTAGCTCCATGACTGAAGATGCAGCGGTCTTCGGCGGCCTGAAGAACATGATCGACGGTTTGCAAAACTCCTATGCGCTTTACAAGCCGAAAATGATTGCGGTCTGCACCACTTGTATGGCAGAAGTAATCGGAGATGACTTAGGTTCCTTCATCGGAAACGCTAAGAATGATGAAGCCATCCCGGCTGAGTTACCTGTTCCTTTTGCTCATACTCCGAGCTTTGTGGGTTCTCACGTTACTGGTTATGACAATATGCTCAAGAGCATTCTGTCAAACCTCACCGAAGGCAAAAAAGCCGAAAAGACTAACGGCAAAATCAACATCATCCCTGGCTTTGAAACCTACATGGGCAACCTGCGGGAACTGAAGCATATCCTCAAAGCGATGGATATTGATGCCACAATCTTAGCTGACAACGAACTCTATTTGGATTCTCCGAATACTGGTGAATTCAAGATGTACCAAGGTGGTACAACTTTAGAGGATGGAGCAGATTCGATCAACGCTGAACATACTTTTGCGTTGCAAGCTTATCCCACTGTTCAAACTCGTAAGATGATCGAGAAGAAGTGGAAGCAAGGCACAACTGTTTCTCGTCCTTGGGGTGTTCGCGGAACAGATGAGTTCTTGATGAAGTTATCTGAAGTCACTGGAAAAGCGATTCCTGAAGAACTCGAAATCGAGCGGGGTCGTGCAGTTGACGCGATGACTGATACTCAAGCTTGGGTACACGGCAAGCGTGCAGCGATCTACGGTGATCCAGATTTAGTAATCGGAATGTTACAGTTCATGCTGGAAATGGGTATTGAACCGGTTCACATTCTGGTCACAAACAGCAACAATAAATTTGAAGAAGAAGCTAAAGCACTTCTGGCTTCTAGCCCTCATGGTCAGCAAGCGACTGTTTGGGGTGGTAAAGACCTCTGGCATTTACGCTCCTTGCTGTTCACTGAACCCGTTGATTTCTTCATTGGAAATTCCTACGGTAAGTACCTGTGGCGTGATACCAAGACTCCGTTAGTTCGGATTGGTTACCCGATCTTTGATCGTCATCACTTACACCGCTACTCTACTATCGGTTATTCCGGTGCGATCAACTTGCTCAACTGGATTGTGAATACTCTGTTTGAAGAGTTAGATCGCAACACCAATACCCCCTCGAAGACAGACATCTCCTTCGACCTCGTTCGTTAATCGAGCGGTAGAGGCCCGCCAATGCGGGTCTCTCAATCACAAACCCGGGAGGTTGCTATGGCAATCACTCATTACCAAAATTCCGATTCAACGCGCCGCACTCGCGTTCAACCCCTATTTGATCTTTTGGCTCCTTTGCATCGTTGGGTAGACCACATTGAAGTCAAAAGTGCAAGATTTGCTCACATCATCTGCCGACTGATTCCCAGTGATTGTCCCTTTGATCGTGATATTACTCTTGCGGGGCGCAAACTGTTTCATATTCCGCCGTTGTGTGAATTGAATCCTCTCTATAACGAGTTTGTTGGTTTGCGTTTTCGGGCTTTGAGCTACCTTGCTGATCAGTGTGGCGAAGACATCTCCCCATACGTTTGTTGATGAACAATCAACTCTCAGGGCTGATCGCAACGGATTCGCTCACGACCGACTTTATACCGTCTCTACACCTGACCACCAACTCCACATCTGAGCTATGAAACTCACCCGAGGCAAAATCACCGAACTGGTTAACGAGCCAGGTTGCGAACATAATTCTAAGGAAGGACAAAGCAACAAGAAAGCGTGCAAACAACAAGCACAACCTGGAGCGGCTCAAGGGGGTTGCGCTTTTGACGGAGCTTCTATTGCACTCGTACCGATTACTGATGCGGCTCACCTAGTTCATGGCCCTATTGCTTGTTCAGGAAATTCCTGGGGAAGTCGAGGCAGTCTTTCTTCTGGTCCCGTGACCTACAAAACTGGGTTTACAACTGACTTATCGGAAAATGATATCATTTTTGGCGGTGAAAAGCGACTCTATAAAGCGATCGCTCAAATCGTTAAAAGCCATCAGCCCGCAGCAATATTTGTTTATTCAACCTGTGTAACGGCTTTGATTGGAGATGATCTCGATGCCGTCTGTCAGGCAGCCGCTAAAAAACACGGTACTCCTGTGATTCCTGTTCATGCAGCAGGTTTTGTGGGAAGCAAAAATTTGGGCAACCGACTCGCTGGAGAAGCCTTACTCGATCATGTGGTGGGTACGGCTGAACCTGAGTATACCACACCTTTCGATATTAATCTCATCGGTGAGTACAATATCGCTGGGGAAATGTGGAATGTTCTCCCGTTGTTTGAAAAGGTCGGCATTCGGGTGCTGGCTAAAATCACCGGAGATGCTCGCTACCAAGAAGTCTGTCAAGCCCACCGTGCCAAACTAAATGTGATGATCTGCTCGAAAGCGTTGATCAACATGGCGCGGAAGATGGAGGAACAATACAACATTCCTTTCATCGAAGAATCTTTCTACGGCATTGATGACATGAACCGTTGTCTGAGAAATATTGCCGATCACTTTGGCGATGCAGAGTTGAAACAACGGGTAGAAAAACTGATTGCTTCGGAAAATGCAGCCCTTGATCAAAAGCTTGCGCCCTATCGCGCTCGGCTCGGAGGTAAGCGGGTTGTGTTGTATACCGGAGGAGTTAAGAGTTGGTCAATTATTTCCGCCGCGAAGGATTTGGGAATTGATGTGGTTGCTACCAGCACTAAGAAAAGTACCGAGGAAGACAAAGCTCGGATCAAGAAGTTGTTGGGTAAAGATGGGATCACGATTGAAAAGGGAAGCCCGCAAGAATTACTAAAAGTGATTGAGCAAACAGGCGCGGATCTGTTAATTGCTGGAGGTCGTAACCAATATACGGCTTTGAAGGCTCGTATTCCTTTCCTTGATATCAACCAAGAACGTCATCACGCCTATGCGGGTTATGAAGGCATGATCGAGATGGCTAAAGAACTTGAAGAAGCTCTTTATTCTCCCATTTGGCAACAGGTTCGTTGTTCTGCTCCTTGGGAAGTGGGAATTGGTGAACCAATAGCAGGGAACAGGGAACAGGGAACAGGGAACAGTGACCAAGAGATAGCCAACAGTGAAAAAGAACTGATTGGCACGGTAGTGCCAGTGGCAGAGCCAATCGCGGAAATTGGGGGTGTTTAAGATGACAACAATTACTCAACCTACAAAAGCAGCGGCGGTTAATCCTTTAAAGTTAAGTTCTCCTTTGGGTGCATCTTTGGCTTTTCTGGGGCTGAAGGGAATGATTCCGCTCTTTCATGGTTCTCAGGGTTGTACTGCTTTTGCCAAAGTGATTTTAGTCCGTCACTTCCGAGAAGCGATTCCTTTGTCTACGACGGCGATGACTGAGGTGAGTTCGATCTTGGGCGGAGAGGATAATGTTTTCACGGCGATTTTAACCCTGGCTGAAAAAGCCAAGCCGGATGTACTGGGTTTGTTGACCACGGGGTTAACGGAAACGCGGGGGGATGATATGCAGCGCATCCTCAAAACGTTCCGCAGTGAACATCCTGAACTCGACTGGCTGCCGATTATTTCGGTTTCGACTCCCGACTACAAAGGGGCGATGCAAGATGGTTATGCTGCAACTGTTGAGCAGATTGTCACCACCGATTACGGGGTATTGGCTGAATCTGAGGACAGTATACCCAGTAGCGATCGCAAGGCAAGAGTCACTATTTTAGCAGGTTCTCTCCTCGGCCCTGGTGATGTTGAAGAGGTGAAATCCATTGTTGAAGCCTTTGGGTTAACTGCTGTGATGGTACCGGATTTGTCGGGATCGATGGATGGGCATCTCGATGATGGGTTCAACAGTGTCACGACTGGAGGAACTACCTTAGATGATTTGCGGCGTTTAGGGGAATCTTCTTTCACGATTGCGATCGGCGAAAGTATGCGGAAGTCGGCGGTGGCGTTGAAGCAAAAGTTCGGCACGAATTACGAGGTGTTTCCTCGCTTAAATGGTTTACAAGCAATGGATCGGCTGGTGTTGCGATTGTCAAAGATTGTTCACTCCCGTCAAGATGCTCATTTTGTACAACCTTATGAGGTGCCGTCGCAGTTCAATCGTCAGCGACGTCAGTTGCAGGATGCCATGTTGGATACGCATTTCTATTTTGGTCGCAAGCGGATTTCGCTGGCTCTAGAACCGGATTTGTTGTATCAAACCAGTTGGTTATTGCATGAAATGGGTGCTGAAATTCATGCGGCAGTGACGACAACGAAGTCTCCTCTGCTGGAAAATTTACCCATTGAAAACGTAACGATTGGCGATTTAGAAGATTTTGAGAATTTAGCGGTTGGATCAGACTTGTTGATTGCAAATTCTCACGGGAGAGCAATCGCTCAACGACTCAATGTTCCTCTCTATCGCATGGGTTATCCAATTTTTGACCGTTTTGGAAATGGTCACAGATGCCTAACGGGTTATCGAGGAACGATTCAGTTTCTCATGGATTTAGGTAATCTGTTTATCGAGGCTGAAGAATCCCAAATTAATCATTAAAAGTTGAAATATACAGCTTTTGATTCGATAGGATTTGCACCATAAGCCTCAAAAACCTCAAACTGTATTGACTGAATTAAGTCTATATTCTTTCCAATGTTTCTGACAAGAGTTGCGAATCATTCACCTCCTACACTGCATCTGAAGACCTAGAACTATGATTCACCAGATCGCCATTTCTCACTCCAATTCTTCTCTGTACAATTCCTCTTTTGTCAGAGAGATCGTTAAACAAGTTCGTGTTCAAGATACAACGGCCGCTTATCAAGATTTCTCCGATGAATCGTTGCTAAAATCTTTAATTGGTGATTCGACTTTAGAGGGGAATAAAGATATCCCAAGCCTACAAAAGATTTCGGCTTTTTATCGGGCGATTGCGTCTCGTCTTGAGCAAGAAACGGGTCAAATGGCGGAGGTCTTTCTCAATCTGGGTCAAGATGATGTGGGCTGGATTTTGGTCTTTTGTGGTCGCTTGTTGGTGATTTCTCAGTTCTTACGAGATGCGGATAGTTTCGGTTTTGAATCTGTAGAACACCTCGCGGATTTTGGTGAAGGAATGATTCAAAATTCTTTGGAACGGGCGAGAGAATATTTTGACTTTCCCGTGCGTGGGATTTCTATCCCCTTAAAAAGAGCAAGCTAAAGGAGGTTATACGATGAAAGTTGCTTTCACAACCAGTGACAAGGTTCACATCAATGCTCATTTTGGTTCGGCGCGAATGATTGATGTTTATGATGTCACAAAACAGGGTTACAATTTTGTGAATACTCTGGAATTTGATGATAATCTAAAAGAAGATGGGAATGAGGATAAACTGGTTCCCAAAATCGAAGCCTTATCGGATTGTACTCTGGTCTATGTATTGGCAATTGGAGGGAGTGCCGCAGCGCGTTTAATTCGGAAAAAAATAACGCCTGTTAAAGCCCAATCTGAAGAAGAAGAAGTTTTGGCAATTCTCGATAAATTAGTCAAAACTCTCAATGGGAATCCTCCGCCCTGGCTTCGGAAAGTGATCCAGCAAGAAGAAGAAAAATTATCTTATGCTGGATTTGAAGACGAAGACGAGTAAATCCCTTCATCTAAGTCTTCAATTTCCCAAAAGTTTGTAATGATGTGTTGATGCCACGTCTTTACAAAATTGACATTCTGATTGGATGTCTTCGATTCTTACCTAATATACTAACAACGAACAAACAGCCATGAGTTCAACACAAACTGCCAGCCTAGAAACAGGCACTAATATTGTTGAATCTAATCTATTTCTCCAAGCCTTAGTTCAACAAATTCGCGCTCAAGATCACTACGGTGTTTATCGCAGTTGGTCTGATGAATTAGTTCTTTCTCCTTTTGTTGTCACCAAAAACAAAAAACGTGCAATTTCTGTTGAGGGAGAAGTTGATCCTGCGACTCGACTCCGAATTTTGTGTTTCTATCGAGCAATTGCGACTTGTGTAGAAACAGAAACCGGAAGCTTATGCCAAGTTGTGATTGATTTAAGTCACGAAGGATTTGGTTGGGCGCTGGTTTGGACGGGTCGCCTGATTGTGGTTAACCGCACGCTACGGGACGCTCAACGCTATGGTTTTGACTCCTTGGAAAAATTAGCCACTCAAGGAGAAAAAATGGTCAAATCAGGGATAGATAATATTCAACGTTATTCTGATGCGGCGAAAGCCTAAACAACCGCATCAAAAAGACGGATACTTTCCTGTTTTGTCCCTTGAAGTTACTGACTCATTAGGAGTGGATTAAATGACTCAAACATCAGAAATTCCAACTCCCGAAGCTGTTGAGGAATTGAAAACCAAAATCAAACGCCTCAATAGCAAAGCAGGTCAAAGCAAAATGGACTTGCATGATCTGGCAGAGGGTTTACCCACCGATTTTGAAACATTGCCAGAAGAAGCGGCTAAAACTTACGAAATTTTTCGTGAGTTGTCGGAACTCAAAAAACAACTCAAAACCTGGGAGGCTCAACTCAAATGACGACTACAAGTAAAAGCTTTGCTGAATTCAAGAAGCTCAGAGATGCCGAAGAATTTTTTATCTTCTTTGAGTTGCCTTACGATCAGACCTTTGTTAATGTCAATCGTCTTCATATTTTAAAACAGTTCTCGCTGTTAATTGAAGAAATTGACAAAGCGTTTCCGGATCTCAGCGAAGCGGAAAAACTAGACAAATATAAGCTCGCTTTAGAAGAAGCTTATCAAGTCTTTGTTACTTCTAGCCCGCTAGAAACCAAACTCTTTAAAGTCTTCAAAGACGCACCCAAAAACGTGGTATTAACCAAAGATATCGGTACTGAGTCATAAATTATCATGGGCGGATTAGAACTGACACCAACAGAACTTGAACGTTATCGGCGACAAATGCAACTTCCGGATTTCGGGGAAGCTGGACAAGCCAAACTGAAAGCCTCAACTGCTCTGGTTTCAGGCGTGGGTGGATTGGGGGGAACAGTCGCACTTTACCTCGCGGTTGCTGGGATTGGTAAATTAATCCTAGTCCGAGGAGGAGACTTGCGCCTCGATGACATGAACCGTCAAATCTTGATGACCCATGATTGGGTGGGTCAACCGAGGGTGCTAAAGGCGAAGGAAACCCTATCTCAAATCAATCCTGATGTCGAAATTGAGGCGATTCCGGAATTTATTACCTCCGATAACGTCGATGGGTTGGTTAAACGCTCTGATCTTGCCCTGAGTTGCGCTCACAACTTTGACGAACGGGATTTGCTCAACGCTGCTTGTGTATTGTGGGATAAACCGATGATTGAAGCGGCGATGAGTGGAATGGAGGCTTACCTAAGCACGATTATCCCTCGTCAAACCCCTTGTCTATCGTGCATCTTTCCGGAAAAACCCAATTGGGATCGGTGGGGATTTGGGGTCTTGGGTGCGGTTTCTGGAACCCTGGCTTGTTTGACGGCTCTAGAAGCGGTGAAGCTGATTACCGGGTTGGGAGAAACGCTCAAGGGACAACTTCTCACCATGGATTTAGGGAGCGCTAAATTTAACAAGCTTCGCGCTTACCATGATCCCAATTGTCAGATTTGTGGTCAAGGCAAATCAAATCAGATCACGAAGGCTAGTGAGCTTTTGTATCCTTCTTTGGAGAGGCTAGCTAGCTAACCTCCACGAACTACCCTTCATTATTGTTCAGGAGATTGGGATGACTGTTAAATTTACAGAAAAAGCTGCTTTTCGGCTTCGGAGTGTCGTTCGAGATAGTGCTAGTAGCACTGAAACTCAAAAAGGTATTCGTCTGGGTGTGATTGATGGCGGTTGTAATGGTTACGAATATTCAATGGATATTACCAGCACCGTCAAACCAGATGATCTCGTGTTCGAGCAGGACAAAGTTCATATTTATGTCGATCCTAAAAGTGCGCCACTTTTGGATGGGATTGTTATCGACTTTGTGGAAAGCTTGACGCAAGGGGGGTTTATTTTTCAGAACCCCAATGCGACTGAAACCTGTAGCTGTGGTAAATCCTTTGCTGCGGGTGAATGTACCCCTTCTGCTATTCCGTGTAGCTAACAAAAGTTTCTAATCACCGTTCTTAAATGGAGGAGAACACACATGACTGCTACTTACAAAGTTCGTCTCATGAAAGTTGCTAAAAGAAAAAATAAAGAGACGGGCAAGAAAGAAGAGATCGCAGAAGTGGATGTCACCATTGATGTTCCAGAAGATACTTATATCTTAGATGCGGCAGAAGAACAAGAAATTGAGTTACCCTCCTCTTGTCGTTCTGGTGCTTGTTCTAGCTGTGTAGGTCGCATGGTAGAAGGTGAAATTGATCAAGAAGATCAAAGTTTCCTTGATGATGAACAAATTGAGAATGGATGGGTGCTTCTTTGCGTTGCTTATCCTCGCTCTAATTGCACAATCAAGACTCATCAAGAAGCTTATCTCTAACATTAGCGACTAAAAGACGAACAAGCAGTTGGAAGTTGTAGTGATTACCCACGACTATAACTTCCAACAGTTATCTAGTCTCTGAATCTAGTTCAGATTACGTTCAAAATGAAGTTAAAGTTAAGTAAATTCCGCTCTCACTTCACCCTAGAATGTCGATTCAGTTTCAACTTCTCTGAAATCACATGAAGGCTAATTGAATCAGGGGATCAGTCAGCCGAGTGAAGGGGATCGTATCTTGTAATGAGAAGGTTAGGGCTAATGGAAATTCGATGGAAAAAGTTCTTCATCAAGGCTGGCTTTTGGGTCACAACTGAACTTTGGCTGAATATCTTAGGCCTTGATAACTTGGCTGACTATAGTGAGTTTCTCGTTGATCAAGAGTTAGAGGAAGAACTCGCACTCAAGAATCATCGTACCATCAAAATCTCCAATTCTCCGCCACAATATTGTAAAGAAATTCAGGAGTTTTGTCCGGTGAGTACGGCTAAAACTGCTGATGACGCTTCCAGACAAGAGGATTATCAGCATCTATTTAATACATTTGAAAACAAATGTAAGAAGCTGAAAACTCCTTGTACTAAAGTTTGGTGTTTACCCTATGTAAGACCAAGTTGGCTTACTTATCAACGCCTATGATGATTAGTAGAGACTATCTCGTTCAAGAGTTTGTTCATCTTGTCGAGAATTACTATCCTGAAGCCGGAAAGGTTTTAGATTTCTGTTATGTCAAAGTCCTTGAATGCTATCTCGAACGTTCAGGCCGACAATTCTACTATCTGGGGATTTATTATCCTCAAGAAAGAAGACGAGAATTTCAAGCCCAACAATACGCTTTCAAGGACATTTCTGAAAATATGGGATTGATTGAAGTGGTTTCTATTAATGCAACCCGCCTCATTCGTGATCCCATGTCTAAACTTAAAAAGGACAATCCTAAATTCTGGCTAGAGTTGTATTGGATCGCAACTCAACATCATTTTATCGCTAACTAACCTGAAAATCTGAAGGGAGGTTATCTGTTGTGATTGTTCTTTATTTGTGTTTATCAATCTCTTTGGTTGCAGCCCTCTTGATGAAGTTTATTGTTCCTGACGAAATTCATCAAATTTTGGTTGTTTTATCAGGATGTATGATTCTAGCTTGGGTGTTTTTATTAACTCCATTCTCGATGAAACTTCTGATTTCTCTAGCTCTATTTGCGATTTGTCAGCGAATTTACGAGATCACACTTAAACCTTAACTTCACAGTTTGCATTTTCCGATGCAATAGACTCCGTGTTTAATAAATTTAGACACGGGGTTCTATTCTATTAATTGTATGTTTTTACTTGATCTGAATCTCTAATTCATAGAATACCTCAATCAACCCGGTAACTTCAGTAGTCTAATTAACACTTTTCTTTATAAGAAGGTTAATTTTTTACAAAATTATCCCCAAACTGATCACCCTAATTAGGGTTGTGATTGACCTTGTTTTTGTTCCACCGACTCGATACTTTCACGAGTAGCCTTTTCCCCTTCTGTATCTCCGGTAGCTTTCAGCAACACTAACGCTTCCTGGAAACTTTCTAGTGCTTGAGAATACTCACCTAACCCCTCATAAGCCTCTCCAATCTTATTGAGAGTTGCTCCAGTTTTAGCTTGATTTTCGAGCTGCTTATACAAGGATAATGCTTGTTGATAGGTTTGTAAAGCCTGTTGATATTGACCTTGCTGATAGTAGACATAACCCAACTGATCTAAAGCTTCAGAGAGTCTACTGCGATCATCAGCTTTTTGCGCCAAGTCTACTGCTTTTTGATAGGCTGTTAGGGCTTCAGTTGGTTGTTCCTGGGCTTCATAAATTGAACCCATTAAACCATAAACTCGAGCCGCATTATCTTGATCTGCTATTCTTTCCAACAAACCCACCGCTTGCTCAAAATACACTAATGCTTGAGAATTATCACCCAATCTCTGATAAATATACCCCATATTACTCAGCAACCGCCCTACACCCGCTTGATCTCCAATTTGACGACGTAACGCCAAAGCTTGTTGATAAATTCCAATCGCTTTTTCAGTATCTCCACGACTAAAATAGAGCGCTCCTAAATTATTCAATGTGCGACTTTCATCGCGTAAATCTCCCACTTGTTCGCGGTAAGTTCTGGCTTGTTCATAATATTCAAGGGCTTGTTCAAACTGACCTTGACGAGTGTACACCGAAGCAATATTATGTAAAGACTCACCAATATTTTCAGGATCTTGAACCGATTGAGCAATTTTCAATGCTTCTTGATGTAACTTCAAAGCCTCAGAATTTTTATCTGTATTACTGTAGACAAATCCCAAAAGATTTAAACTGCGACTGACTCCAATCTGTGCTTGTTGACTGTTAGCTTCCTGCTGACGATAAATCGTCAAAGCTTTTTGAATCGCTTTTTCAGCTTCGGTATTTTCCCCCATATTCGCGTAAACATCGCCTAAATAATTCAGCGTCGCCGCGACTTCTAATGAATTTTCCTGCTGTTTTTGGCGAAGTTCTAAAACTTGTTGAAAAGTGTCTAAAGCCTCAGAAAATAACCCTTGTCGAAATTGTTCAATTCCTGTTTCATATAATTGTTCGGGATCCGCTTCAGAATCAGATTGAGAGTCATTGCGATCGCCAGGTTTATTTGTCGGGCTAGAATTGTCTTCAGGTTGAGAAGGATTTGGAAGCAGAGGATTATTGCGATCGCCAGGTTTATTTGTCGGGCTAGAATTGTCTTCAGGTTGGGGCTGATTCGGAAACAAAATATCATTATCCTCCTCAGATTCTTCTGGGGTTTGAAGATCATCTATCATCGGTTCTTCAGTGGTCGATTTCTCCTGAGTTGGCGAGTCTTCCTGAACGGGAGAAGGAGAAACTTGAGCGAGAACAACAGAACTTAAACCCCGAGAAAAATCAAAAGGAACGAGCAAACTCAAGACCAAACTTAAACTCGAAACCGGAATTAAAAACCTCAACAACTTAGAGATAAAAACCCCAGAAAAGTTGTTAGCCGATTGAGAATGATCAGGTTTAATCAACATAGACTTAAAGAGATTAAAAAGCGAGTGTATATTTAAAGTTCAAAATCGAAACTCAAAATCGAACCCAAAAATCATTATCATAATTGATAGCAAGGGCGAGGCGAGAAAAACGGTTCACACTGGATATCAGAATGAGCCTTTTCTCCAAACCTGCCTGATATCATGCAACATTCCACAAAAGCGGGCTTTCTCATGTTCACTCAAACCATAGATGCTATTTTAAACCGTGCTGTTGCCCAAGAGGATATTTCAGCAAAAGAAGCGGTTGTCTTACTCCAACAAACCGATCCGGCAATCATCACAATTATCCGGGATCTCAGCGACAAATTGCGCCATCAACAAGCCGGAGATACCGTCACCTACGTGATTAACCGCAATATCAATTTTACAAATATTTGTGAACAGCATTGTAATTTTTGTGCATTTCGGCGAGACGAGGGAGAAGACGGTGCATTTTGGTTAGATACTGCTCAAATTTTAGAAAAAACAACCGCAGCCGTTCAACTCGGAGCAACCGAAATTTGTATGCAGGGCGGACTCAACCCCCAAGCCAAAGTAAACGGTGCATCTCTGCCCTATTATCTCAAATTAATTGCCACAATCAAACAAACCTTTCCCCAATTACATCTTCACGCCTTCTCACCCCAAGAAATCCAATTCATTGCCCGTCAAGACCATCTTCGCTATGATGTTGTGATTGCCGCCCTCCAAGAAGCGGGATTAGACTCCATGCCAGGAACCGCAGCAGAAGTTCTCGATGATCGTGTGCGTCAGGTGATCTGTCCTGAAAAAATCAACTCGGCAACTTGGCTAGAAATCATTGAAACCGCCCATCGTTTAGGCGTTCCGACAACCAGTACCATGCTCTGTGGTCATATTGAAACTCCGCAACAGCAAATTGCCCATTTAGAAAAACTGCGATCGCTTCAACAAACCGCCATTAAAAACAACTATCGCGCTCAGATTACTGAGTTTATCGCCTTACCATTTGTGGGTCAAGAAGCCCCTCCCTCTCTACGCCGACGAGTTGGACGAGATCAGCCTGTCTTAAGCGATAATTTGTTACTCACCGCAGTCGCCCGTATTTTCCTCGGAAACTGGATTTCCAACCATCAGCCGAGTTGGGTCAAACTTGGGCTTGCAGGGGCGACAGAAGCCCTAAAATGGGGCTGTAATGACATTGGCGGAACTCTGATGGAAGAACACATTACCACAATGGCAGGAGCAATAGGCGGAACTTGTATGGAACCCGAAACGTTACAGCAGGCTATTACTTCTATTGGGCGTCCTTTTCAACAGAGAGATACTCTTTACACTCACCAGTTAGGAGTTTAGGAGTTTAGGAGATGGGGAGGTGGGGAGGTGGGGAGGTTGGGAAAAAACTGAAAACTGAAAAAACTGAAAACTGGTAACAGGTCACTGAAAAAACTGATCGCATTTTGTCTCTAATCCTGTACGATCAATCCGACATTATTCCCGAAATTACAGATAGATTGAATCTTAATGCAAATATCGCCTGAACCTTCTTCCTCAACAAAATCTCAAAATCGGCTTCCACCTTCACCTGTTGTCTCGATGATCGGGGGGGCGATCGCCATTTTTTGGATCTGTAGCAGCCTGCGACACTTGCTATTTCAATCAACAGGCTATGATTTAGGCATCTACGATCAAGTTACTTATCTGATCAGCCAGGGAAAGCCGCCTATTTCCTCTATTTTAGGCTTTCATCACATGGGAAATCATGGTGCGTGGGCGATGTATCCATTGGGGTTGCTGTACAAAATCTATCCCAGTGTATACCTGTTATTGCTATTACAAGCAATCGTTTTAGCGCTAGGAATTTGGCCGACTTGGAGTTTAGCGCGAGGCGCGGGTTTGAGTCAACGGTTATCCCTGGCGATCGCCGCAGTTTATATTCTTTATCCGGTTGTTTTTAATATTAACCTGTTTGATTTTCACCCCGAAGTCATGGCGCTTCCGGCGTTATTAGCCGCAGTATTAGCAGCGAAGTTGCGACAAACGTTGTGGTTTTCTGTGGCGATCATTTGGGTATTGGGATGTAAAGCGGTGTTATCTTTAACGATTGTGGCGTTAGGATTTTGGTTATTAATCTTTGAAAAACGGCGCATTTGTGGGGCGATCGCACTGCTGTTAGGAATGGCGTGGTTTGTGGTTGTGACGCAGGTGATTATCCCCAACTTTAGTGGGCGAGAAGTAGAAGGAGTTTGGCGTTACACTTATTTAGGCAACTCAGTTTTAGAAATTCTCGTTAATCTGATCTTGAAACCCGATTTGGTATTGGGACGATTGATTTCACTCTCAACCTTAGATTACCTCTACCAACTCTTTTTTCCCGTCATTTGGTGGCTTTCTCCCCTCTCTTTAACGTCTTTAGTTCCCGCAATTCCCACAATATTGATTAATAGCTTATCTGACGTTCCGTTTCAACGCAGTCTCGCCTTTCAATATTCGATTCCCGTTCTACCTTTTTTGCTCATTGCAGTAATTTCTAGTTTAGAACATCACGGTTCTAGTCTGGGAACAGTCATTCTTAAAATCTGGCACAAACTCAAAAAAACAGAACAAATACAAGATACTATCAGTTTTCAGAACTATAGCAAACTGCCTCAATTTATCCTCATCTGGTCATTGATTGTTTTCCTGATGTTTGGAAAATATGGTCGATTTTGGGTTTATTTTAATCGACTTGATACCTGGAATGCAACCCGAGAAGCAATAACGCTTGTTCAACCCCGAGGAAATGTATTAACAGATAATCGACTCGCGCCCCATTTTACCCATCGTCCAGTGGTTAAGTTATTAAGTCAAGTGACAGTCGATGATAATTTAACTGAATTTGATTATATTGTTTTAAATTTACGTCATCCTTGGCCAGATACAGAAAACATCGGTCAAAATATTGCCAATAAACTAACCACTGATCCTCGATTTCAAGCCCTTTATCAACGAGATGATGTTTTCGTCTTTCAACAAACAACCAATTTTTCCCGTTAAACTTAACTACAAATGCAGAATTTATGCAGAATTTTAAGTGTCAGATGAGATGAAAAAGTTCCCTTTCCCAAGAATTAAACGATTTCAAGGGAGATCATTAAAATTACATCCGTTAGCCGGAATGATCGCGACTGCATCAATCCTTTTCTTTTTTTGTAGTAGTTTACGTCATGCTTTATTTCAGTCTACTGCTTTTGAACTCGGAATTTATGATCAAATTGTTTATCTCATCAGTCAAGGAAAACCTCCCATTTCCTCTTTTTTAAATATTCATCATATGGGAAATCATGCGGCATGGGTGATGTATTTTATTGCTTTATTTTACCGCATTTATCCTTCTGTACATTGGTTACTTCTGATTCAAGCTATTTCTCTGGCGTTAGGGGCTTGGCCAACGTGGGGTTTAGCCAGACAAGCCGGGTTAAACCGCTCTTTATCTTTAACAATGGCGGTCGTTTATTTATTATATCCTGTTGTTTTTAATATTAATCTCTTTGATTTTCATCCCGAAGTGATGGCGTTACCTGTATTTTTAGGTGCTATTTTAGCCGCTAAATTAAATAAAACAGGTTGGTTTTGTCTGGCGGTTATTTGGATTTTAGGCTGTAAAGATGCTTTATCCCTAACAGTAGCGGCGATGGGGATTTGGCTCTTTTTCTATGAAAAGAAACGACTCTATGGAGTGATTGCATTATTTGCGGGAGTGAGTTGGTTTATCATTGTAGTTCAAGGCATAATTCCTTATTTTAAAGCAGGTGTAGGGCCAGGTGGAGTCGGACGTTACAGCTATTTAGGTAACTCTGTTTTAGAAATTATCATTAATTTAGGTTTAAAACCCCGCCTCGTTTTAGGTCATTTTTTTTCCTGGAAAACCTTAGAATATATAACTTTATTTCTTTCGCCTGTGGTTTGGTGGTTATCACCCCGACACTTAGCCCCTTTTGTAAGTGCATTACCTGCATTAGTCAAGAATATTTTATCAGAAATTGATGCTCAACGAGATTTAATTCATCAATATTCTATTCCTATTTTTCCATTTCTGATAGTCGCCATGATTTCCAGTTTAGCGCATTCTGAGGAATATTTAGGGAAATGGGCTTTAAATATTTGGCAAACTCGCAAAACCATCAACGTCTCATTAATTCAACAAAAAAAGATTATCCGTAAACTCATCTTAACCTGGTCAATTATTTCCTTTTTGTGTTTAGCAAAATTTGGTTATTTTTGGTCTATTTATATCCAAGAAACTGATACTTGGACAGCCAATCATTTAGCGATTAATCTTGTTCAAATTAATCAAGGTTCAGTCCTGACAACTGCTAATTTAGCCCCTCATCTTACCCATCGTCCGGTTGTAAAATTTACCAATGTTGATGCACCTCCAACTGATATAATTCAATTTGATTATGTGCTTTTAAATGTTCGACATCCCGGTTGGAAAAGCAACTCAAAATTTGCCAAAAATCTTGTTGATAAACTACAAGAATTACCCCAATTTAAATTAAAATATTCTCAAGATGATGTTTATCTATTTGAAAAAATAAATCCTTAAAATTATTAATCAAAAATTTAAAATAGGTAGGGTGCATCCAAGCCATTACCATTGTTAGACCGGGAAAAGCTATGATGATTTGACACACCCTACTGATACTGAGAAATGATTTCCACTAACAAAAAAATCGGATAGTCAATACAGTTTCCTGTTTTTTCAACCGGATTAATAAGCTAAAATGAGTTTTTGTTCCTGCTCTAAAGACATTAACTGGTTGGCAATACCATCGACGTATTGTTCGCTGTTATATTGTTTTTGAACTAATTCATAACCTCGCTGGGCCTGGGCTTGGGCTTTTTCAGGATTATTCAGTAAATCAAGAATAGCTTGACGCATTGCTAGAGGATTTTGGGCTTGAACCCCGGTAATAATTCCAGCTTCAGCCAACTCTTCTGCTAAACCAGGAGTTCGGGTCATAATCACCGGACGTCCGCAAGACATCGCTTCAAATAATGTCGTAAACCCGGCTTGATAGTTGTGAGGCTTGAGGCTAATGACAACAATGTCAGAATCTCGGTACAGTTGGCGTAAATCCGGCCAATCATAAAATGCCCGTGACATATTTTTGGGCATGACTTCGGGGAAAGTATCTCCTAGCGCTTTGGCGTTGGGAGAAACGGCACAGATTTTGACATCTAGATCTAAATCTTGGGTGGCTTCTGCTAAGGTGCAGTAGTCTCGCTGTTCTAAACCGCCACTACCAATAATTGGACGCTTTTTATCGGCGGAAGCAGGGCTAGGGGTGAAAAACTGGGTATCGGTTTGTTCAGTGACCAGGTAAACCCGCTCTGAAGGCAAGCCCAAATAGTTTTGCAGGAAGTCAGCTTTGACCTGGGTATTGGTCATAAACACATCAACGCGATTGGCTAAGTTGAACAACTTCAGCGCCACGCGGCTGCGGGGGCGATCGGCGTTGTGAACAAAAACAGCCATTTTAGGTCGGTTGACCTTGGCACCACAAACGGTGGCGATCGCAAAACCGGAATCTTCACCAATAGAAAAGATTATATCATTCTCGCCCACTTGCTTTGACATTGCCCGAGCCATCGCCCAATGTTCGGGTTGGCTACCTCCCATGAGTTTGGAGAAGAAGCGATCGGCCAGTGAAATGGGATGTTGTCCCGGTTGGTGAACGGTTGCTCCCAGTTTTTGAGCCAGTGTCCACATGGTATGGCGAGGGCATTTTTCCTGTTGAGCGTTTTTTGCAAACTGTTCTAAATCAAAGGGTCTACTTAAAACAACGTGATATTTGGGACTTGTTTGGGTAGTCATGTGTCAGTCTATAATTTGCTCTCATGTCCGGAAATAATAAACCTCTAACCTACATCTATACAACCTAGTTTTTGTAAAATTTCACCCGGTAATTATCAAGCTTTTGTAAAGCTGATTGATCGATGTAGAACTTAATTGAGATCTTCAAAAATCTTAACTTCTCAAATGACCATTTCATCGGGTTTATCGACCTATGTTTGACAAAGCAAACTTCAAAATATACGGGACTATCGGCTCAACAATGCTTTTTCTGTTTAAGAAATTTAAACCAAATTGGTAAGTTTTTTATACAAACTATTGACAAGTTTTATCGGTGAGGCTTGGGCAAGTTGTATACAAAAGTTCATCATTTGTATAGGATAACCAGTCCAATATCAATCAACCCGTTAATGCTCACAAATTAACCGATCGCTTCCCACTCGGACTCAAGTTTGAAATTAAGTTAAGTTTTTCTAATCAATCTCCGCTAATCGTTTTGAAAAATAAAAGATTAGCCGAAAAATCGGATTTTTAATTGAGAAAATTTCTTAAATAGTTGACGAAATTCTAGGGGTTCTGGTACAGTATAAAAAACACCACCCAAGGGGTTACTCTGTCTGCACGTCAAAATAGAGCCGAAAACCCCGATTATCTCGTTAAATATCAGCATTTTATGACAAAAAAATCGAAACCCAAACGCACGAATTTTCAAGGCCCAAGCCCAACCCCCAAATTGACACCTTGACAAAATCGATAATTTATGTAGTTAGTCGGGAGTCGGGAGTCGGGGAGATGAGGAGATGGGGAGATGGGGAGATGGGGAGAAAGAAGTCAGAAGTCGTGAGGTTACTGAAAACTGACTACTGTTATCACTGGTGACTGGTGACTGAAAAAACTCTCTTGCAAACTTTGCTCTATGCGCGAACTTCCGAAGCGACTATTCCGCGCCCGCCGCAAGGCAAGCGCTCTCGGCGGAAACCGCGCCCGCCGCAAGGCAAGCGCTGGTGACTGGTGACGGGTTCGGCAGTGCGGTCTTGGGGTCCCCCCAAGTGGAGCAACGGACGTTCCCGTAAGGGTGACTGGTGACTGTAAACCCCCTCTCCGAGAAGGAAAGGGGGAATGGAGATGAATTGAAACCAGGAACTAAGCTTGATATCAGTTAGAGAGGGTCTCGGGTGCGATCAACGTTTGGAAGTTCTGCTCAACAGAGGAAGACTGTTGTTCGGGAGCTTTCTTGACTTGACGGAGTGTTTCTGCAAAAATCTCAATGATGCGATCGCATTTGGAGTGCCAGTCAAAATAATCTTCTCGAACTCGAAGAATCGCGGATAATCCCATTTGCTCTCGAAGTTCGGGAGATTCAGCCAGACGAATCATCGCGCTCGCTAACATAGCTGTAAACTCAGTAGTTGAACTGGGGTCTACGAGAATCCCACAACGGGAGTCCACAATATAAGAAGGTCCTGCCCAATTGGTCGCGATCGTCGGTAATCCAATCGCCATTGCTTCCATGATCGCATTTCCACCTGCTTCCCGCAGAGAAGGCATGACAAACACATCACATTCACGCAGAAGTTGATTAACTTTGGCTGAGGGCTGCCATCCATGAAAACGGATGTGGTTTTGTAGACCTAACTCTTGAACTCGGTTTTCAAGCTGTTGTTGTAACTGACCGTTACCGACTAACTCCAAGACGGCGTTTGTCCGATCAGCGACTTGAGCAAAGGCTTCGATCAAAAATTGAGCGCCTTTCCAGTCTACCAGGCGTCCGACGTAGATAAACCGAACGGGTTGGTCGGCGTTCGTCGGACGGGATTCTCTCGGCGGCCAGAGGTCTAAATCAACTCCCGACTCGATCACTTGATAGATTTTCCCTTGACAACCTGCAGGTAAAGCATCTTGAGTCTGTTGGTTGGCAACAATCAAAGCTTCGGCTTTTAATTTTCCGGGAATTAATTTCTGGAGAATCTCGGAGAAAGAACGACTAATGTTGATGGAAAGACGGCTAATTTTGGAGTCCATATACCGAAAACCCGGAGGGAACTCCAACCCGCCTGAGAGTGGCCCGATGACCACAGGCACACCCATGTTATAGATGAAACTTAGTCCTTTGGGGGTGATCGGTGCTGGCTCAAAAACCAGATCAATCTTATGGACTTTAATCAGTTTCTTGGTTAACTTGCGGATGTGGTATTGGGTGATCCAATGGATAATTTGACCAAAGATCAAGTCTTGAATGCGGTAGGGAAATAGTTTGCCAATCCGCCAAACTAGAGGCTGATACCAAGTATCATCTACAAAATGGATTTTTTTGAACTGTTCGGGATCTTCAGCAAACTCTTGACGAAGCTCTTCACGAACTCGCCCATGACAAACTGCTCGAACCTCAATATTTCGTTCTCGCAAAAGTCGTAAATAATAAAAACTTTTGCCTGCTTCACCCCCCATTTTCCGAGAGATATTCTCAACGACCATGAGTACACGCATTGATTCTAAATCTTGGCTTTCAGTTCCAGTCATAGCTTGGGTAAAAGTTTGATAGAGGTATTAATTTTTCTAGTTGATTGAACTAGAGTTAGCCGTGAACAGACTCTACCTTGAAAACAAAAACGATTTCTCAGAAAAAGGCTGTGCAACTCTCTGAGAAACTGAAACGCTTTTAAACTAAAAAGAATCGTCACTTGTCCTCAAAAATATGGCTGGCTTGGTTTTAATGAGTAACAATCTCGCTTCAAGGCTTTACACACACGTAAAAAATTCACTCTAGGACGATGGACATAGAGCATAGATAGATGCTTTTGAATCAGCTTCGATGCTTCCCTGTGATTAATCTAAGTGGTTATTACAACCTTAAAGTTCCCCAGATTAATTGCATTAAGGCTCACGTGCTAGCTGCACCTCAATACTAATTGTCTAAATCATAACTCAGCTAACTCGACAACTACAACCGATCTCGATGCCATCAACTACCCTAGAAGGGAAAGTAGAATTTCTGTAGAGGAGTTTCCCCGATGATCTAGAAATCAATCAATGAGTTTTTTTATCGTTTCACCCAAAACGAGGTAAGCGCTCAGAAGACTAGAAAGCAAACGGTATCGAGAAGAATTCAAGTCGAACTTGAAGTAATCAACTCAAATAAACCATCATCCAAATCATAGCCGAGCATCTGAGACATAGACTTGAGTCGGGAAATACTGGAAATGCCCTGCTGAGGGAGCCAATCGGCTAGAATAAAAATCTTACGCATTAGAAAAATTTCCAACGCTTCTGGGTTATACTGAATACCCTCAGTACGATGGAATTGGTGAGGAACGTGCATGGCGACATAACGAGCCAGTTCGCCTGCTTTCCAGTCGAGCAAAAAAGGAAACCAAGGATAACGAGCATCCAAGCGAACAAACCAAAGTCGGATTTCTGGAACTTCAGACAATTCGCGGGGGTCTTGAGGATCGCGAGGATAGTCAACCTCAAAACGAATCTGTTGCTCACTCTGTGCAATTTGACCTTGTTTGAGTAATTTCTCAATTGTCGTTTGAGCGGGTAACAAGTCTAACTGATCTATGGATTTAGAATTAAGCTGGATGGTAATGGTCATCTTTATGTGAACTGGGGTTGATATTGCACCAAATTTCGCCTGTTGCGATTGTAGCTTGTCCGGGTCAAAGATCGATTTAACCTGTTAAACCCGCAGTCAGACTCAGGAAATTTCCTTTACTCAACCCACTAAAATGCCTAAGATAAAATAGAAGCCGTAGGTTAGTATACAAACCTTTAACAACAAAGATAAAAGATAGTTTTAGAACAAACAGAGGCGTAAGAAGTGAAACCTATTCGTTCATTAGAGGATGCATTAAATCGGTGTCAGACGCGAGGAATGCGACTGAGCCGTCAGCGTCGCTTTATCCTCGAACTCCTCTGGGAAGCACAGGAACACTTGTCAGCCCGTGAAATTTACGACCGACTCAATCAACAGGGTAAAGCAATCGGCCACACATCAGTGTACCAAAACTTAGAAGCCCTCTCCCGTGAGAGTATTATTGAGTGTATTGAACGTTCTGAGGGTCGTTTATACGGACATATCAGTGATTCCCATTCCCATGTCAATTGTCTAGATACGGAGCGGATTGTTGATGTTCATATCGAACTTCCGGCATCCGTGATCGAACAAGTCGAAAAACAAACCGGAATCAAAATTACAGATTATCGAATTGATTTTTTTGGCTACAGTTCATCAGACTCAGCCCAGAGCGAGGAAAATAGCAGCGACTCCACCCCCAAAGCATCCTAAATCATCCAGACACCGAGGCTCACACACAGAGACTCAGGCCCCGATGGGGTGTTGACCTTTGATCTCAGCCCAACCGGGAAAACACTTAAGTTTGACGAATTTAGCTCAGGATCGCTAATATATGTAAGACTTAGAACAATTTGATTATATTTTTTTAAATGATGAACCAAAATAATCAAACTGGGTTCATCACTGTATAAAATCACAGCAGATTCACGTCAAACTCCCAACCACTCGACGGTGAGAGCCAAGTCCAACTCAGAAGAAACCCCAGACTCAAAATAGTCTAGATTAGCTCTCAGGTGAGCTGTGGCTCCGGGTTAAGCTGAGGCTGAACAAGCTCCTCAAACAGGGTGAGACCAAACCAAGAACGAATCGAAGGAAAATGGTAAAGTCATGACGACACCCCAATTTAACCAATCCACTCACTTCAGTGCAGCAGGAGAAGCGGATCTCTCTCCGACTTCCCCCTTGGAGTTAGACCCAGAGAACAATCCCCAAACCGATCAAAAACCGACAAATCGACGTTCACTGAAATTACCCAAAGGCTTTTGGGGATGGCAACTTCTCTGGCTCACCGTTCTGCTTGGATTTGGAACAATGGGGGCTGGAGCTTTACTCTGGCTGCTGATCACTCCACCTGCTCCCAACTGCCAAGAAATTTCACCGTTATCAGCCGATGGAGATCGCCTCTACTGTGCAGATCAAGGCGCTCAGTCGGGAGAACTTACGGAAATTCAAGCGGCTTTTAATTTGGTCGAAAGCTGGCCGGCGACTCATCCCCTTCAGCCTCAAGGTCGCAAGATGATGGAAAAATGGGCCAAACTTTTGATTATCCAGGCGAACAAAAAAATAGACGAAGGGAACTTAGAAGGAGCAATTGAATTAGTTAGTATTGTCCCAAAAACCAGTCCGGCCTACTCGACAGTCGAAGAAGCAATCACCGACTGGAAAAATGACTGGGATGATGGTCAAAAACTCTACAACACAGCGATCGCCGCTTTGAAAAAACAAGATTGGGCGCAAGCTTTTATCAATATTCAGTCCCTGGCGAAACTCAATAATGCACATTGGCGAGAAAAACGCTTTAATGAGTTAGTTGATCGAATGTCGGTTGAACGACAAGGCTATCAACGACTTCAAGAAGCTCGCAATATTGCCCAACAAAACACAGCCAATAGCCTCGAAGAAGCCATTACACTCGCTCATCAAGTCAACTCCCAACTCTACGTGAATTCAGTGGCTCGTCAAGAGATTAAAACTTGGAGCCAAAGACTGATTGACCAAGCCAAACAAGAGCTAGAAGCTAAAAACCTCTCGAACGTCTTCAATATCGCCCAACGAGTTCCTGAATATTCCCCTCTCTATCAAGATGCTCAAAACTTACTGTTGTTGGCTGAAGTCCAAGATGTTTCCCTCAATCAAGCTAACAGTAAGCCTTTTATTGAAAAGTTGGTGATCTTACTCGAAGGAAAAGCCGCTCTCGATCAACAGTCAATCGATCAAACCCTGTACCAACAAGCCCACATCCCCACCGAACAATTAGACGGACAAATTCAAGATCTGGTGGCTCTACAAGTCGCTGATGGGATTGCCAAAATCGGTCATCCCTTGGCGCTCAAACTAGCCATGGATCAAGCCCAAACCATTGGTTCCCAACGACCTCGGCGGATACACGCTCAAACCTTAGTGGCTCACTGGCGCAAAGAAACTCAACGAATTGAAGACCGACCTCATCTCGTTCTGGCTCGGATGCTCTCAGAACAAGAAAATCTAGATGGTTTTAAAGCGGCTGTCGCTCAAGCGGCTCAAGTTGTTCTGGGTCGTCCCCTGCGGATCGAAGCTCAAACCTTGATCGCTGAGTGGACAAAGCGGGTTCAGATTATTGAAGATCAACCTCTCCTAAATGAAGCCTTAACGTTAGCCAAAGAAGGAAACTTAAGTGCTGCGATTGATAAAGCCTCAGAGATCGAGAAAGGTCGCGCTCTCTATTCTCAAGCTCGTGACCAAATTAACGAATGGGTCGCAGAAGTCCAAATTGCGGAAGATCGTCCCATTCTTGATCAGGCTTACGGTTTAGCCGATAAAGGTAGCTTGAGTTCTGCGATTTCTGAAGCCTCTAGAATTCGCTATGGTCGCGCCCTCTACTATGAAGCTCAAGGGGCGATCGCTCGTTGGGTTGAAGAACGAGATGCTTACTGGGCTTCTCAACAACCCAAGCCTTCACCTCCTTCGAGTTCCTCAAGTTCTAGCAGTTCCCAACAAAGCGGCTATTCGGGTAGCTATTCGTCTGGCTCCTCTAGCTCGTCGGGATACTCTAGTGATTCATCGGGTTATAGCAGTGGATACTCTAGTGGCTATTCTGGTGGCTATTCTTCAGGTTATAGCAGTGGCTACTCCTCTGACTACAATTCTGGGTATAGCAGTGGATACTCTAGTGGCTATTCTGGTGGCTATTCTTCGGGTTCTAGTGGCTACTCTGGAGGTTACTCTGGGTATAGCGGTGGATACTCCTCGGGTTCGGGGGGCTATTCTAGCGGGTCGGGTTATTCCTCATCGCCGAGTCCAGCGGCTGCTCCCGCTCCCGCTCCCGCTCCCGCAGCTGCTCCCGCACCTTCGTCTTCGGGAAGTGGGAGTTATAGTCCTCCCGATGCCAACTTATTTTTGGAGTAGCGCATCGGAGTCTAAAAATAGAGAGTAAATGGTAGAGTCTGAAATAGCGCTAGTCCTCCTTTTCAGACTTCGGTGAATCCATGACCCAATCGACTGTGCGACTCCTGCTAATTGATGATGACCCGATTTTTCTGATCGGATTACGAGCTGCTTGTCAAGAGTATCCTGATTTAGAGGTCGTCGCAGAAACCCAAACCGCAGAAGCCGCACTCGCTATTTTAGAACCCCAACGGATAACGAGTGAGAATTCTTCTGTTCGCACTTCGGCGAATAATATTATTCACGTGGCAATCTTGGAGTTGGGGATGGAAAATCTCAGTACCCCGCTTGTCCGCCTTGATTCTACAACTGATAGTGCGATCGCTTTTTGTCAACATCTGAACACAAACTATCCGGATCTCGTGGTTCTGCTCCTCACTTCTGTTCAGCAAACCTACCGACTTCAAGCCGCCCAACGGGTCGGGGTTCAAGGCTATTGTCCGAAAGGGGTGAACATTGAAAAAATTATAACTGCGATTCGGATTGTCGCTTCTGGTGAAACGCTGTGGGAAAATCTAAATACAGAGCTAGACATCGCGACCTCTGTTCCCCCGGTGGGACGTCTATCTTTGTGGGGTCGTTGGCGTTATCGGATGGGAAAATCAGGACTGCGACAAATTGACGAAACCTTAGCAGAAGTAACCACTCAACTTCCCAATCCCTACGATATCAAACGGGGAGAACCGATGGCCGTCCTCAATTGGTTAATGATGACAGGTCAACGGCGAGAACTTTTGGCGGCTCGTTGGATTGTCAGTCAAGTTTTACCCGCTTCTGTTCGCTCTCAAGCCCCTGCTGCTGAAAAAACGAACTCTCTCCCCAATACTCCCCCAAATCCCCCTCTCAGACCCAAAGAATCCCTGGTGGTGCGTCCAAACGCCTCGCTCACCTATCAAACCCCGGTCTTAGCAACGGAGGTGAAATCGTTTTTATTTGATGTCACTTTTTCTAAATTGCAGTCGGGGTTAATTAATCTCACGGGTTCTCCTTTAGAAATTGATATTTTACGGTTCACTCAAAAGCGAGAATTGATTTATCTGATTTTGCAAAAGTTTGAACAGACCTTAGATGAGTGTGAATTTTCTGAGATTCAGGTTGAGCAATTATCAGATAAATGTCAGACCCTACTCCTCGATATTTGGTCAGCGACGGTCACGAACTTTTTTGGAAAATACTACACTTTAAAAGTCCAGGAAAAAGAGATCGAAGTCGTTGCTGTTTTGTTGCAAGATGCACTAATTGTTCAAACCGTAATTCTAAATAAAATCCCCTTAGTTCCGGATTTAATGGCTCATTTATTATTTCAAATTCCCTTGATGATTGATAATAATTCTTATCCTGTGGGAAGTCCAGAAGCAATTCTCCGAGCAGAAGCAATCTTACAAAACTTAGTGATTCAAATGGCGAATGCGGTGATTCAACCGTTACTTAATCATTTTGCTGACTTTGAAGAAATTAAGCAAAAATATTATGATCGTCGGCTGTTATCAACCCGAGAACTAGAGAAATTTAGAAATAATCTGTCTTGGAAATATCGAGTTGAAAAGTATTTTAATGAACCTAAAGAAATATTTGAAAGTTTATATACTTTACGCATATTAGGAGAACGCGGGATTCAAAAACAAGAAGTTTATTCTCCTCGAAATGTCGAACTTGAACAACTGGTTGGGGTACAACTAGCCGTGACTTTAGTTTTAGAAACTCGGGATGCAGTCGCGCCGAGAGTCAGGGCGACAATTGCATTTTTAGGAAGTGGAGTGGTTTATGTTCTCACTCAAGTTTTAGGTCGAGGAATTGGGTTAATTGGTCGGGGAATTTTGCAAGGAATTGGGAATTCATTACCGGATAGCCGAGTGAGGAAAAAAAATGGTCGTCAACCGTGAAAATTCCGTAAAATTTGATGTTTTTACCGGAAAATAATGGTTAAACTCAACGTTTGAAAGACTGAGGAGGTTTTAGAGGTTAACTTACGGTGGCAATTGAAAGGAAAAGGTCGTAAACTAGACGCGGGTATACTTGTTTGAGCGTTGATCATTTTGGAATTAAGTCAACATTCTATGAAACGCCGTCCTTTTCTAAAGTATTCTTTACTGTTTCTTGCTGGATGTAGCACCACGACTCAAAGGGCTAATCGTTCTTTTACTGGACAGAAACCTGAACTTTTACGTTTTACGGTGACTGACGAACAAGGGATAGAAGCGTTAGAACAAAATTATGGTCAATTTCGTCAAGCTTTAGAAGCAGTTTTAGCGACAAAGATTGAATTTTTTCCCGTTACAAGTTATACTGCTGCTGTACCTGCACTCCAATCCAATCAAGTAGATTTGTTGCTAACGGGGCCTTCTGAATATGTGGTGATTAATGCTCGCACGGATGCAGTCCCTTTGATTGGAATTGCTCGTCAAGATTATTATTCTATCATTGTTGTTCCAGAAGATAGCGAGATTCAATTTTTAAATCAATTACAAGGAAAAACAATTTCTTTGAAAAAACCTGGTTCTACCAGTGGTCATCTTGGCCCAACAAAATTATTACTGGATGCGGGACTTAAACCCAATGAAAATTATCAAGTTCGGATGTTAGGATCATTTGAAGGCATGGAAGCTTTAGCTGAGGGTCAGGTGGATGCTTGGGGCGGTTCAAAAACAGATTATAATATTTATACACAATCGGGAAAACCTTTTCGAGAAATTCAGCAAGGTGCTTCTCTCCCGAGTGATTTGATTGTGGCGAGTGATTTATTACCTGCGGAAGTTATTGCTGAGTATAAACAGAAAATTATCAAAAATCAAGATCAATTAATTCAAGCTTTAGTCACAGGTGAAGCGACTCAAAAATATAAAGGTTCCCGGTTAGTTCCAGTTGAGGATGCGGATTATGATATTATTCGTGATGTATACAAAGCAATTGGAGAAGGGGATTTAATTCGGTAAATTGCAGAAATTGATGTAGAAAAAAGACTACAGGTTTTTTAGTCTATTGAGTGAGTTTGATCTCAGCGGGTTTCAATCAAATTGGGGTGATCAATTGACGGATATCTTTATAAACTCATCAAAAGATTCACACCTAAAGATTCATTAACCTATTATTAACCTCCAAATGTTAAGTTAAAATAAATATATATGCTTAACCTGGTTCTATTATGCGGCTTGGGCAAGAATTTGAAGAAACTCAGAAATTTAAACGAACTGGAAATATTTTTTCTCATTTGAGCATTCTAAAAAAAATTGGTTATGGATATGGTTTAGCAATTGGTCTGGGTGTGATCGGAACTTGTGTTGGGTTAGCGATTGGAGAGTCATCCCAACAAAAAGCTTTATCTCAACTCAAGATCGCCTATCAACAGCAAAATATTATTACTCAACTGGAAAATGCTCTCAAATCTTTACAGGCTCATCCTCAACAGTTAATGGTTGTATTAGGAGATAGTATATCATCTGATTATGAAGTAGTCAAGCTTTATGATAGTTTAAATCGGATTCAGCGTCGGATTCACGAACTTGATGTTTTTACAGAGGTTTATGCTGAGGATATTGTCGTTGAGAAAGATGATGTTCAGCAGTTATCGCAAGCCTATCTGACGACCATTAAATCCTATGTTGAACTGATGGAATCAATGGGGGAAAATATTAAGCCAGGAACTCTAACTCAAGACAAAATTCCGGATGCACAACAACAAATTTGGAGAACTTTAAAAACTGAAGAAGCGAGTCAAATTAGTTTAGAGTTTGAGCGCATTTTTGAACATTTGACTCAACTCAATGCGAAAGCAGAAATCCAACAAAAAAAAGCTGATCTTCAACTCCAAAAAGCCCAAAAGTTGCGAGTTTTGATCATTATTGGAAGTTTAGTTCTCTCAACCACACTAGCGACAATACTCGCGATTTTAACCAGTCGCGCCATTGCTTCTCCCCTCCAAAAATTGACTAAAGTTGCTCAACGAGTTACCCAAGAATCAAACTTTAGCTTGCGAGTTCCGGTGACTTCTGGCGATGAAGTCGGGATTTTAGCCCTGTCTCTCAATCAACTAATTCAATGGGTAGAACAATACACTCAAGATTTGAGACAAGCCATTCAGGATTTAAAAATGACTCAAGCTCAACTGATTCACACCGAGAAAATGTCAAGCTTAGGTCACATGGTAGCAGGAATCGCCCACGAAATCAATAATCCGGTGAGTTTTATTCATGGAAATATTGATCCCGCTTTTGATCATATTCAAGATTTACTGAGTTTAGTTTATCTTTATCAACAAAACTGCTTTCAACTTTTTCCTGAAATTGAAGCAAAAATTGCAGAAATTGATTTAGACTTTATTGCAGAAGACTTACCTAAATTACTGGCTTCGATGAAAATGGGAACTGAACGAATTCGTGAGATTGTCTTGTCTCTACGAAATTTTTCACGCCTTGATGAAGCGGAGATTAAAAAAGCCGATATTCACGAAGGAATTGATAATACACTTTTAATTCTAAATCATCGTTTCAAGTCAAATATTGAACTGGTAAAAGAGTATGAGAATCTCCCTTTAGTTGAATGTTATCCCGCGCAACTCAATCAAGTATTTATGAATATTATCGCCAATGCTATTGATGCTTTAGAAGATGCTAAGAGTTATATTTTGTCTGCGGCGAAACCTCCACGACAACCCCAGATTACTATTGAAACGATCCAAATCAACTCTGAGGAAGTTCAAGTCAAAATTCGAGATAATGGCTTAGGCATTCCAGATCAAATTAAATCCAAACTTTTTGATCCCTTTTTTACGACCAAAAAAATTGGCAAAGGAACAGGAATCGGACTGGCAATTTCCTATAAAATCATTGAAAATCATCAGGGAAAAATTGACGTTGTTTCTGAATACGGTCAGGGTGCAGAGTTTATCATTACACTACCGATTTTATCAAAAAAAATGTCACAACACTCTAGAAAATCAGAAGTTATTAGTCCATTTCAACGAAGACTGTAACCGCCGCCACTGCAATCAACATCTCATCATTTTTATCCTCAAGTTCTGCGATCGCTCGTCCTTGTACAACCATACCACCTGACTCCAGTTTAAGCGTTTTTTGACCAAAAGGTAAAACCGCCAACACTTCTTCTGATCGCACTTGTTCAGGATAGGGAACCGCAATTTGTACCTCGACAATCATCTCGTTGGGATGACTTAACCCAGCAACCTCCCAAACTCCCGGTAAAGCATTATGAGCGATTGCATTACGAACCGCCCGGGCTGCGGCTACAGTGGGTTCTTGTCCATGTTGATCAATCCCCATTCCCATTTCAATAATTAACCGTTTGCGAGCCATAATTTAAGAATGAAATAATTAAAATTATTTACTGGTGAATTTCCCCATTTGGCATAATTGCCCCATGTAATTGTACGCCAATTGTTGTCGCACTACTAAACTCAACCCGGGTTAAATAAGCATAACTCAAATTGGCGTTGCGGAGATTAGTTCGCGCCACCGACGCATCTGTAAGATCAGCTTGGGTTAAATTGGCGTTACTCAAATCTGTGCGGGTTAAATCGGCTCTGACTAGGTTTGTACGGCTCAAATCTGCACCGGAGAGATTGGCACTACTGAGCTTAACATCCGGTAAAATCGAATCACACAATTCTACACCGGGAAGTTGAGCCTCGATCAATATTGCTCGTTCTAGTTTCACCTTTCTTAAATTCGCTCCGATGAGTCGAGCGCCGGATAAATCTGCTTCCGTTAAAAATGCCGATTGAAGATTGGCTTGGGTGAGGTTGGCTTGCTTCAAAATCGCCCCTCTGAGAACCGTTTCGGCTAAATTCGCCCCTCGGAGATTAGCGCGAGTTAAGTCAGCACCCGTCAAGTTAACCCCTTGTAAGTCAGCCCCCCGCAAGTCAGCCCCTCGCAAGTTCACCCCGTCGTAGATGCGACGTTCATAACGCAGGTTCGCCCCCCGTAAACAAGCGCCTCGCAAGTCAGCACCTTGAAAGTTGACTCCGCGTAAATCAGCTTGAATGAGGTTGGCATCGAGTAATATTGCTAAAGAGAGATTAGCTTTGCGAAAATCGGCTCCTTGTAAAACGGCACCGTGAAGATCTGCGTCACTGAGGTTAGCTCCGCTAAGGTTCGCTTTATTGAGGTAGGCTCCACTGAGTTTAGCACTGCCTAAATTGGCTCTGACGAAGTTGACACTATTGAGATAGGCGAAAACAAATTCGCTTCCTTGTAAGTCGGCGTGATTGAAATTGGCATCGATCAAATCCGCAGAGTTGAGATTAGCATTTCTTAGATGAATATCTCGGAAATCTCGTTCTCCGGCTTGATATCTGTTTTGTAGTTCAGTGACATCCATCGAATTTAAGTTTTGAGTTGATTATAGGTATATTCTTGTGTCCAGGCGATAGATTTTGTTCCTGTTTTTCGTCCATAAATTTTGATGGTTTGAATCGATTGAATTTTCAGAAAGATTAATTTTTTGTGAATGAAAGAGGCTGTGGTTTCTGAGTCGGGAATGGGTTCAGCCGTGAGAACAACGTGTAAACAACGGTTTTGAGATTTGACTTGAGTATTAATTCCTCGGTGTTTTAGGGATTGGTTAATCAGTGTAGCGATCGCTTTGGCGTTTCCCTGTCGAGCAAGTCCCATCATTTTTTGTTGAGAAAGATCGAGAGTTTGCCAAGATTGTTGTTCGGGGGTTTCGAGTTTGTCTAGTGACTCTTGTAATTCATTAACTTTGAGACTAATGACGTTGAGTAATTCTTGTAAAGCGTGTTTTTTTAGGTCGTTACGTTCAGCCGGAGGGAGATTTTTAAAACAGAGATCCAAAAGATTTTGTAATTCGTCCCAGGTTTGATTAATGGGATAAATTGTTTTTTTTATACTTTTGTTGACAATACGAGTAATTTGAGATTCTAATTGATTGTTGAGATTGACAAGTTCTTCTGTTTTGAGATTGGTTGAGATCAGGTTAGATTGAGTTAGGGAAAGTTTTTCACTGATAAAGCTATCGAGGTTGGTATTGTCTGAGGATAAATTTAAGGGTGAGTTTAACTGAGAATTGGCTTGATCGGTTGGAATTAAGTTGGAGTTTTTTAAGCGTTTACTGGTTATTTTGTGATCAATCGAATCTTTTTCTTGATTGAAATTTTCGGGTAACTTCTGAGTAGTTTTTTCTGGCGTTTTTGTATAGATCGGTACTAAGGCTTCTATGACTAATTCTACCGTTTTAATATTTTCATCTGGGTTTTCTAGATAGTTTGCCATTTTGATGAGATGATTTTCCAAACCTGCAAGGCTAGAAAAGTTGCGGATTAGCTGTCTGAGTAAATCATCTAAACTGTGTAACTTGAGTTGTGACCAATCTTGAGTATTAAAATCAAATTCTCGTTCTAAGGTTGAAAACAGTAAAATTTTTACCCGCAAAGGGTTAGTATACTGCATAATTCTCCATCTGATCTCAAATAAGTTGGGGATAGTTGACAGAGAATTGAGTTCAGAATAGGGGGCTGTTCTTTCTGAACCTGAAGACGCAGAAGATGGAGGAGAATTATAAATCAGAGGTTCAGAACCGTTAAGTTTGGGGGGCTGAAGTTGATTTTCTACATACAGTTCCCCCATCAGTTCCAGAATTCTGTGAACAATCAAAGTGTATTCTGATTTTTTATTGATTTTTGACAAAATTCGTTCTAGAATATTAGCAAGATTGTCAGGAGTTTGAGTTTTCCAGTACAATTCCTGCACTAAATCTTTGATGTCAAAATTATTCAGGCTTTGTTGATTATTTTCCCATTTGCCTCGACAGGCACAAATCATCACCTTTTTGATGCGATTAAGATTAACATCTTTTTCTAAAATTTTAATAATCTCATCCAACTTTGATGTATTGGACACCTTCTCCTCCTCTAGAAACAAGAATTAAACAAGAAATCTTTCTTTATACTTATTCCCAATCTAGAATTCAGACCATGATACAAAAGTTAAAATTAAACACAATTTTGAGAGGGAACGGAGAGTAAAAACAATTCAGGGAGTCATGTACTAAGGTTCAACAGATCAATTCCAGCCAGTCGCCACTCCTGTAAAATTTAGTATTAAAATTGCCCCAATCTCACAATAACTCGTCATCGCAGACTAACCTTTGATAACGCTTGGGTTTCACGATCCCCTACCTCATTTTAAACGGGAATCTTCCCGAAGCTTATTTTTCTCAGCTTATGCAAACAGGGGTACAGCATTAGCGCTTTACCCCCTGAAGTTAGATCAAATGCGACACAGCTTTAGACATTTGCCATCACACCCTGATAGACTCGTTGTGTAACCTGTGCCAAGCGTTCCATTGCTTCAACAATTTCCTCATCACTGGCGGTGAGACTCATGCGGATACATTGCTGCTTATGAGGCCAATCTTCCGACAGCCCTGGAAAGAAAGAACTTCCCGGTACACAAATCACACCCACTTGCTTCAATTCTTGATAAAACTCCCAATCAGAAATCGGTAAATCTTCAAACCACACCCAAGCAAAAATCGCCCCTTCTCCCCGATGCAAATACCAAGGTAAATCTTTCGGCATGACCCGATCCAAAGTTGACTCTAAAACGGTAAACTTATTTTGGTAGTAGGGTCGAATCACCTCAACCGAAATATCCGCTAACATTCCCGAACCAATTGCCCTCGCTGCGATCGCCTGTCCGTATCGAGAAGAATGAATACAAGTATTCGTCTGAAACGCTTGCAGGACTTGAATAATTTCTTCATCTCCAATCGCCACCCCTAACCGTTCTCCGGGGAGTCCTGCTTTTGATAAGCTAATACAGTGAACAATATTCCCCCCAAAGACAGGTTCCATCTCCGTAAAATTCAACGCCGGGAATGGGGGGGCGTAAGCTGAATCAATAAAAACAGGTATATTGTAAGCAGCAGCCATGGCGGCAATTTTTTTGACTTCCTCTTGAGTCAACACATTTCCCGTCGGGTTGCAAGGACGAGAAAAAATAATCGCACCCATCGTTTCATCAACCGCAAACCGATCAAAATCTGGATGATATTTAAACCGATGCGTCTCAGGAAAAGTCTCTAATGTTGGTTGATAAGCAACCACCGCTTCAGGATAAAGGCTAACGCTGCCATATCCGGTATAATCAGGACTCAGAGGTAAAACCACCTTTTTGAGTGTTCCATCCTCTGCGTAGCCTCCAAAGGCATTTGCTGCAAAAAAGTAGATTGATTGACTTCCCGGCGTGATCAAAATATTGCGATCGCTGAGATTGAGTCCATAACGTGAGTTAAAATCTTCTACAATCACATCGATAAACGGTTGATAGCCTTGACTCGAACCGTAACGACAGATCACCTCACCATATTCGGGACAGGAAAGAAGTTGATCGGTACAATCTCGCCACAATTGTTCGACTTCTGGCAAAATTACCGGATTACCCGCACTTAAATTAATAAACTCTTTTCCTTGACCCGATCTCAGGGTTTCGATAATATCTTTCATAATAGCTCGCACCCCACTCAGATGGGACATACGATTGCCAAATTTAGATAAAGCCAGATCCATAGCGCAGCAAACGTACTCGATTGACATTGAATTCATCTTAACCACAGTCGGCCAAGATGGGGAAGTCTAGCAGATAAAATATAGATTTTTTCACGAATACTGAGATTGATGATAGCTTGGATCTCAACAGAAACAGCAATCATCGGTTCAATTTCCCTTTCCCCATGTTGATTTGGCAAGCTGACTTTTATCGTCGTCCTCTCCAAGATACCACCGGACAACCTCTCTGGGAGTTGTTGATCTGTGATCAGAGTCGCAATATTGAATATCTCGCCTTTTGTCCCCAGAGTCATGCGAATTCAACCTGGTTGACTCAGCAGTTGCAGCAAGCGACCCAAACCGAGAAACCGGATTTGATTTGGGTTTTTCGTCCTCAGTCTCTAAGTTTAATCCAAACTGCCGCAACAGCGTTAGGAATTCGGGTGGAACCCAACCGTCGAACCGTTACCCTCAAACAGTGGTTACAGCAACGCAGCCAAGATTATCCCCAACTCGCAGGTTATACAAACGAACCCTACAAACCCGTAGAACTTGATAAACCGCCTCCTGTTCCCATTCCCGAGAATTTATGGGGGGATGTTTGGCGGTTCGCAACTTTACCCGCAGGAGACATTGTAGATGGGTTTCGCGATCGCCCCATTCCGATTTTAGAAATGCCGGATTTTTTGTATCCGATTAATTTAGGATTACCTTCAACCCTTCCAGTTCCCGGTATTGTAATTAATGGCGGGCGTCAGTCGATGCAATTGTCGCGTTGGTTGGCTGAAAAGAAACCCGTTTCTTTACATTATATTCCCGGTTCTCCCGATGGTTTAATTTTAGAAGCGGGATTAGTTGATCGTTGGGTATTGGCAACCTTTGAAGATGCGGAAGTTACCGAAGCCGCGAAGATGTTTACCGAACGAAAACAGTTAACCAAAGGGTTACATTTTTTGTTAGTTCAACCGGATGATTCGGGGATAACTTATACCGGGTTTTGGTTGTTAAGACCGGAGTAAAATCAAAATTTAACTTTATGAAAGAATTAACTTGGGAAAAAATTCTCGTCTCACAACAACAAGATTTTATCGCTCGTTTTAAATATTATGTTCAAGAATTCTGGCTAGAATCATCAGGTTATCCTCGTGTTAGCGAGCAATATTTATTAAGTAAAGTGATATTTTCAGATCCAAGTTATCATAATAATTATTATAAGTATCATAATAATTATTATGATGTTTGTTGTGAATTAATTCAGATAGACTTGATTTGTTCTTTTTATTGGGAAGATAAAGACTGCGAAATTTGTTTTCAAGAATACATCCATCGGTTTTGCCTGGAAATGAGTTGGAAATATTATCAAGAAGATGAGAATGACTGGTATTGTGGAGAAAGTGAAGATTTTGAGACTAATTATCAAGCGGATCAATATATGAACCATTACATAGGCAAACTCGGAGAAGAAGCTGTTAACCTCTATTTAGGAGGATTAATCACAGGAGTTGACTATAAACGATACCCACATGGAGATGGAGGAGTTTACTTGAACTTAAAAAAAGACAAAAATATTGGTATACAGGTTAAAACTCATGCCTTGTTTCGGATTGATACTCAAACAAAGGTTTATGATGATCTTGATGATGAAGAAGTGTTTTTAAGTTTTTTTTATAACATCAGTACATCTATACAAGAAGTTAAATGGCGAGTTACACAAGATGAGTTAAAGAAAAATAAAGTGTGTATTTTTGTACTATTGTTGAGTTTTGTTGAAGGAGAGCGGACAAGTTCTCAACCTGAACTTTTGATGGCGGGTTGGAAACCTACTCAGATGATTAATAATCCCAACTGTATTCGGATGGAAGATTTATTTTATATGGGTGGAATTCGTAGCTACTTAGAATCTCTATGAAACAAGTATTAAACCTAACAGGTTCAAAGGAATTTAGAGAAGTTCTCAATGCTAAAATCAAATTATCCTTGATTAATTTTCAGATAATGGAAGAAATTCTAGAATTAAAACAATTGCTACTGAAAGGCGACATCAAAGGATCATTAACCCTAGTTGACGAGTTAGAGGAAATGGGTCGCAAAGATATTATTAACAATATTCGTAGTTATGCCATCATTTTGCTACTCCATTTAATTAAACAACAAGCCGAAAATCGCACCACTCGTTCCTGGGATGTTTCCATTCGCAACTCCGCTTTAGAAATTCAAGATTTAAACGAACGTCCCAAATCAAAAGGAGTTTATTTGAAGACAGAAGAATTGTATCAAATCTTAGAAAAAGCCTATCCCCAAGCTATTAACAAAGCTTCTCTAGAAGTGGAAGAAGGACGCTATGATTATCGAGAATTAGAACAAAAGGTTAATCGAGTCGAAATTTTGAATCAAGCGATAAATTTAATTAATACAGATGAAGTGAAATAAGGATAGATTCTTAAAGGTCTTTCGCCTCGCAGGAGAGGGATTTAGGGAGAGGTTATTCTAAAAAGTGATCACATCTACTCTATTTAATCAAAAACTTCATTGTTGATAATTTTGTTATTTTATTATAATTAGATATTTACGTTCAAGTTGATATTGAAACTCCCGAATAAAAAAATGAGATGGGCTAGGATAATTTAACCCATCGTTAACTCAGTTATTTTGATGTTTATTTAGACTCAAAATAACATAAACTTTTGTCTATGTTGTGAACCGAAATCCCCCTAAATATTTATAGGTTCCATACTCATCTCGACTGCTAAAAAGCCGAACTTCATGGTTTCCTGAACCCGGTAAAGAACAACTAATATTAGAGGTTTGACGAGTGGGAGGACTACAAAGAAATGTTTGTCTGCTTCCTTGGGGAACAACTTCCGCCATCATCCAACGATTTTTAGAGTTTTCTACCTGAATAGCAACTTTATTTTGAACACGAATATTTGAACGTTTGGGTGCTATTAACCGGAACCCTTCAGCAAAAAAGTCGGGTTGTAATGCAGGCTGTCGAATAAACTCAGGACGAGATAAAGGACGAGGTAATAATTGCCACGCGGGGTCAGTGGGAAAATGAGTCATTGACATCACATCAGGCGGTGCAAGTAAATAGTTGGTTCGGTACTGTTTTATATACTCCGAACCGTTTAAATATCCGGTATCCCAAGTCGCATCTACCAAATACCATTTACCATTAATTTTAACTCCATTCCAGGCATGACCTTCACCACTTAAACCCCCAGTCAGATCTCGATAATCTCCAGTAATATAAGCGACTTCTATACCAGCTACTTCTCCTAATGCTTGCATTAATCTAGCATATCCTGAACAGACTGCTTTACCTGTTCTAAAAACGGTTTGGGCGTCTTGAGGTGGATAATATTTGCGTTTATAAGCAGCCATATCATATTCAACCCTTGTCACAACATAATCATGCAAGGCTTTAACGACTAAAAAAGGATCAGATTCTCGTTGTGTAATATATTGGGCGACTGCTGCTATACTGGTTTCTGCGGCGAGGGGCATTCGAGTCACCAGAGGATGAATATTTGTTCCTTCCCAGGGCCAGTTTTTTTGAGCTTGAAATGTGGGGGTTTGTCGTTGTAAGCTATCTGGAAAGCGAGAATAACCTGCAAAGGCTTTGAAACTGGTTAGAGGACTGAGTACCGCAAAACAGGTGAGAAGTGCTAAACTAATCGCAAAGATTTTTTTCTGTGTTCGTCGGATTTTGATTGACTTGAACAACCCTAAAATTTTAATAGGACTGGAAAAGACAACTTGATGATTGAGATTATTCATATTATTTTTTGAGGATAATATCAGCTTGATTCCAATAATGAACAGGCAGAAAAAACTTACCCCAACTAGCACCTGATATTGGGAAAGTGCGAGTAATTTAATTGACATGATAAACTCACTCAGAATTCAACTTGAGCGTATTTTGTGGTCTGACTTGGAGTTGTTCTAATTAATCTTTGACAAACTCTCTTGTAAATTTAATTTCGATCTATTTTTGAGTATCTCCGGCAAATTTGAGAATTAAATTAATTTTTTTTATTTGATGAATTCTATTTTGAGAGGGTTGATCTAATACTTCAGCTTAGAGTTATGCCTCTTAAAGTCTCTGTATTTTAGACCAATCTTTTCAAGGGGTATTCAATTCGGATCTAAAACCCCTTCCGAAAAGTTAGTCATTTTGAACAGCAGAAAAGCACAATTAATGAGATTTCAATAAATTTCTGATCAACAATTTTTGAAAAGTTGGGACTGATAAATAACGGATAAAATTGCCTGTTAAGCGATCTGACTCCGTAGAGTGACAAAAGAGTTCCCCAGATTGAGAAGTTGAGAAACAGGGGAAGACCTCACGCTACACTGGTAGGAGTCTAGCTTAGGTGAAGATTGTCATGCCTACAGATCGTCGCGTTTCCCGGGTTGCTGCGTTGATTAAACGGGAGGTGAGTCAAATATTATTGCAAGAAGTGAAAGATGATCGAGTTGGAAGTGGTATGGTGAGCATCACAGATGTGAATGTTGCAGGTGATCTTCAACACGTTAAAATCTTTGTGAGCATTTACGGTACCGAAGAAGCTCGAAAAGAAACGATGGAAGGTTTACGAGCGGCGACAGGCTATATCCGCTCCTCTCTGGGTCAACGAGTCCGTTTACGTCGAACTCCAGAAGTTTTGTTTTTAGAAGATCGTTCGTTGGAGCGAGGTGATAAAATGTTGTCGCTGCTGAATCACATTTCTGAAAACAGCAAACCAGATGAAGATCCTCTTCCTCTGGAGGATTCTTCAGAGCAATACATTTCTGATAATTCACAACCGGAATGAATCTCTCGCTAGCAGAACAAGTCGCCCAGATGGTCGTGGTTCGAGCCTCTGGTTATCTTTTTGACCATCAAATTCGCTATCGGGCTTGGGAACCTCCCGCCGCACAGTTAAAACATTGGTTACAAGACTTAGGGGTAGGCGGGGTTCTCCTCGTTGATGGTAGCGCTGTGGAAATAGCTGTTCGGACTCAACAACTCCAAGCTTGGGCGAAGTTCCCGTTGCTGCTAGCCGCAGATATTGAAGAAGGGGTGGGTCAACGCTTTGCAGGAGCAACTTGGTTTCCCCCCCCGATGGCGCTCGGTTCGTTGGCAAGTTCCCAACCTCAGCAGGCTGTAGAAGCGGCGAAACAGATGGGGAACATCACCGCTTTAGAAGCGCAGGCGATTGGTTTAAACTGGATCTTGGCTCCGGTTGTAGATGTCAATAATAATCCAGACAACCCGGTGATTAATGTACGTTCGTTTGGGGAGACTCCAGCTACAGTCAGTCGGTTGGCGAGCGCTTTTATTCGGGGTTGTCAATCTTATCCGGTTCTGACGACAGCCAAACATTTTCCGGGTCATGGTGACACGGCGATTGATTCTCATTTAGAATTACCGACAATTCCTCATTCTGCTCAACGACTCAATGAACTAGAGTTGATCCCGTTTCGAGAAGCGATTTCTACGGGGGTTGATGCGGTGATGAGCGCTCATCTGTTGATTGCGGCTTGGGATAACCAACGACCTGCGACTTTATCTCGTTCGATTTTAACGGGTCAGTTGCGTCAGAAGCTCGGATTTAACGGGTTGATTGTGACGGATGCTTTGGTTATGGGTGCGATCGCCAACCAGTATAGCCCAGAAGAAGCCCCGGTGTTGGCAGTTGAGGCCGGAGCTGATATTATACTCATGCCTGTTGATCCAGAGGTGGCTATTCGCTCGGTTTGCGATGCGGTGGTTTCGGGTCGAATTTCCCCTGAGCGGATACGATCTTCGGTTCAACGAATATGTTCGGCTAAGGCGAAAGTTTATCCGGGTTGGAATGCACAACATCCGGGTCTATTTCCGTCTGAAATTGAAAAACACACTTTTCGGGATTTGAGTCAAAGGTTATCGAGTGCGGTGGCTCAAGCAACGGTTTCGACTGTTTTGCAGGAAACGCTGAAGATGGGGGGAACTATCCCCGTCAAACAACCTTCACAGACCGAAACCCCTCAACTGCGAAATGTGGTGATTGTCGATGATCTGTTAAACTGTGGTTTCTTAGGAAATCATACTCCGGCGATCGCACTTCCGGCTGAATGGGGTTATCAACTACAATTAATTGATTCAAAAAATCAACCTTTTCAGGAATCCCTCAACTCAGAGACGAGTTTAACGCTACTTCAGATTTTTCTTCGAGGAAATCCTTTTCGGGGGAGTGCGGGTTTAACTGAGGTTGCAGAGATTATGCTTAAGAATTTATTAAAAATGAGTCAATTGCAAGCCTTAGTGATTTACGGTAGTCCTTATGCTTTAGAACGATTTCGATCTGAAATTCCATCGCATTTGCCCTATATTTTCTCTTTTGGTCAAATGCCATCGGCTCAGGTGATTGCCTTAAAAACTTTATTCGGAATGTAAAGCTCTGTACAGTTGTAGAGTTGCAAGTTATGTAAGAATGGAGAGGCGATCGCCTGCGGACTTAAGGTTGATCTCATCAAGAAATTACAGTTTTATTATCCATCCGTATTTGGCATAGCATATTTCAGCTTGCCAGGAGATTTGTTTTTTTTATGAATCAACATCGGTTGAACTTGAGCAATGAACGAGGGACTTAAGTCCCCTAACCCCGTCCTAGTCAGCTTTTGATGCTGATATCATGACATTTTAATCGGTTAATGGAAAGATTAGGGCAGAATTGTATTCACTTATACTGAAAAAAACACTTCCCTAAATGCAATTTTTCCATTATGATTAGATACTGATGCCATAAACCACCCAAGGCAACCCCAAGAGGGAAAATCTTATGACTTACACCACTGTTCAATACTCACTCAACTTGATCAAAGACGAGGCCCGCGAACTCGTCAGTAAAGGTACTGTTAGTCGTCAACAGCCTATTTATACGCTTTGCCAATATATTCCGGCTCGGGAATGGGCAGGTGTAGAATGCGAGTTAGAAGCTTGCAATTTCCTGCTACGAGATCGAATTGGCGATTTGATCGGTTCCGAGAAGTGGGACAACGATTAAGTTTCCAAGCTGGCAACTGAGTTAAATGGTAAGTGTACCTAGCATAACTCTATAGAGTTCACTGTAATGTAATCGAGTTAACAATTGTCAAAAATTGGGCAAGATGTTGTTGTTATCGGTTACATGACTCAGCTCATTGATTTTAGTGACCCCAAATAGACGAAAACAGTTCATCAGAAACTACATCAGCCTTACATCTAGGAAAATCCTAGATTTTTCAGTTGAAACGAATTCATCCGCTTTAAGACTCCCCTAAGTTCATTTGGGGGAGTTTTTGGACGGAGACAGCATTTTGCGATCGCAGGTAAAAAAGCCGCTATCTATTTTTAACCCGATGAGCCTTTCCCCAAGGGAACTATTCGCGACTCCCCTAATCTGAAACGCAATTTAGGCACTATTGAGTATATTGGCAGGGCGTCACGTCTGTCAAGAGAGTGACCTGAATCTACTCCCCATAAAGACATACACGACACAAAGGTAGCAAATTTTGTCATCTGGGTGTCTTTTTTTTGTGACTCTCCTGAGATCATTGAGGGGGAAGACAGATGTTGACTTTCGCGGACTCGTTGCTAAGATTGCGAACTTTTTTTGACGCACTTTGCGCTTCTGATTAATAGCTAACAAAATATTTATATTCTGTATTGGGAACTACACAAACAAAAAAAGAATTCACTTAATGTGGTAAGTATTTTGTACATACGTCAAAAAAACTAGCAAACTGATTCTCCAGAAAGAACCCACTTATGAATCGTCGTCGTATCCTGAACCTGGCTTGTGGCTTTGTCCTTTCTTTCGTTCTAGCGGTTGGCTGTAGCCAAACCAATCAACAAACCAATACAACTCCGGTGAGTTCGACAGAACAAACCGAATTAATCGTTTCCGCCGCCGCCAGTCTCACCGATGCAATCAACGCCATTCAACCCATTTATGAACAAGAAAACCCAGCAGTAAAACTGACTTATAATTTGGCTTCTTCCGGTTCTCTCCAACAACAAATCGAACAAGGCGCCCCGGTTGATGTGTTTATTTCTGCTGCTCCCAAACAGATGAACGCGCTAGAAGAAAAAGAGCTGTTACTCTCGGGAACTCGCCAAAATTTACTCAAAAATGAAATGGTTTTAATTGTTCCCAAAGCAGAAAACCAAGTCAAAAGCTTTGAAGACTTAACAACCGATTCAGTGGAAAAAATAGCAGTCGGTGAACCCGAAAGTGTTCCGGCGGGAAAATATGCTCAAGAAGTCTTAACTTCCCTCAATTTACTGGAAACTGTACAACCCAAAGAAGTTTATGCCAAAAATGTACGTCAAGTTTTAACTTATGTTGAAAGTGGAAATGTTGATGCGGGAATTGTGTATAGTTCCGATGCCAAAATCTCGGACAAAGTTAAAATTGTGGCAACTGCACCCGCAGAGTCTCATTCTCCAATTATTTATCCGGTTGCCGTCATTCAAAGCAGTAAAAACCCGGAAGTTGCAAAAGATTTTATTCAATTTCTCGACCGTGAACAGTCAAAAGCGGTGTTTGAACAATATGGATTTGGAATTGTAGAACCCTAAATATTGTTGAGAACAGAGTCAATTAACACAGCCAATTATGTATTCAAACGCTACAGTTTTTAATTGGCAAATGAGTTAAGATTTTCCAGTCAAAAAACAAGATCAAAAATAGTTTTTACACCCGATAAATAGATTAATGTTTGAAGAAGTATTTTCCGATCTCTCTCCCGCTTTTATTTCCTTTAGAGCCGCGATTATTGCCACCATTATCACTTTCTTTTTAGGAACAATTTCAGCCCGTTTGATGTTCAGTTATCACGGCAAAGGCAAAGGATTAATTGATGGAATTTTAACTGCTCCTCTGGTTTTACCGCCAACCGTTGTCGGTTTTCTTCTGTTAGTTTTATTTGGTAGATACGGCCCTTTAGGAAAACTGCTATCAACGGTTAATTTCTCGGTAATTTTTACGTGGTATGCAACCGTTATTGCCGCAATAGTCGTCGCCTTTCCCCTAATGTATAAAACGGCTTTAGGTGCTTTCAAACAAATTGATAGGAGTCTATTAGCTTGTGCGAGAACTTTAGGTGCTTCTGAATGGACAATTTTTTGGCGAGTTATGCTTCCTCTGGCTAAACCCGGATTATTCTCAGGAACAATGCTAGCTTTTGCTCGTTCTTTGGGTGAATTTGGGGCAACTTTAATGTTAGCAGGAAGTATTCCCGGACGTACTCAAACCATCCCGGTTGCGATCTTTTTTGCGGCTGAAGGTGGAAGAATGGATGTAGCTTTTGCCTGGGTTATTGTGATTTTAGTGATTTCTTTAGGCATTATTACGGCGGTGAATTGGTCAGAAGAAGCAAGTTCTCGGAAAAATAAAAATGGGAGAAAATCTCAGAATTCTTCTTTAGATTTAGAATATCATTTCTTTCCTATTTCTGAGACAATTTGCCAACCCGAATTGATTGTTAATATTCAAAAAGAACTACAAAATTTTGTTTTAGATGTGTCGTTTAGTACCTCCGAACAACCGTTAGGATTATTGGGCGGTTCAGGTGCGGGAAAAAGCTTTGTTTTGCGATGTGTGGCGGGTTTGGAAACGCCTGATCGGGGTCAAATCATCCTCAATGGACGGGTACTTTATGACTCTGAACGGGGGATTAATTTACCTAGTTGTCAGCGAAATATCGGCTATTTATTCCAAAATTATGCTCTATTTCCTCACTTAACTATTGCTGAAAATATTGCCTTTGGTTTGCCGAAGGGGTTGTCATCTTCAATGATTAAACAACAAGTTGAACGACAGCTTATTTCAGTTCAGTTAGGTGGAATGGGTGATCGCTATCCTCGTGAACTTTCAGGGGGTCAACAGCAACGGGTGGCGTTAGCGAGGGCGTTAGCCAGTAAACCGGAAGCGTTATTACTTGATGAACCACTTTCGGCGCTAGATACTCATCTACGTGATCAAGTCGAAAAACTGATTATTTCCACCCTTAAGGAACACAACGGAGTCACATTATTTGTCACTCATAACCTAGAAGAAGCTTATCGCGTTTGTGAAAATTTGTTAGTTATTGATCAGGGTAAAATTATCACTCAAGGACGCAAACAAGATATTTTTGAACATCCTTCTGTTTTCAGAGTTGCACAATTAACTGGATGTAAGAATTTCTCTCCGGCGATCGCTTTTAATCAAAATCAAAATCAAGTTGATGCGATTGACTGGGGATGTATTTTACAAACCGCAGAACCGATTCCAGAAACTCTTTCTCATGTCGGATTTCGCGCCCATCAATTTACCTTTCCTGAAACCAATAATCACCCGAATACTTTCCCTTGTTGGTTGGCAATGACCAGTGAAACTCAACACCGAATGACGCTTTATCTCAAACTACATCGACCTTCAAATAGTCCTGATGATTATCATTTACAAGCCGAAGTTTTTAAAGAAAAATGGGCGAAATTGAGAGATCGTCCCTTTCCTTGGTTTGTTCATCTTGCACCTGAAAGATTAATTCTTCTTCAGCCCAATAATCAACACATTTCTCGCCTTGAAACTCAATATCAAAATACGACAGTCGAGGGAATCAAGAGTTGAGATCAAATCAAAAAAATATAGAATTAATTGGATTTTTCAACCGGATCGGGTCGTAAAATACGGTGCATATCCAGACTGGGTGGTTTAACCGAGGTTTGAGTGAGTTGATCATGGACTTGTCCTCGGTGATGAGTTTGGTGGTTAAAAAAATGAGTTATTAAAAGTTCGACGGAATCAACGTGAAGATTTCCCGCACTATTGCGATATTGAATTGTTTGTGTGAGAAAATTCTGATCTAAATTTGCAAAAAAAGCCTTAATTTTTTCATTTTCTGCTTCTCGAACTTGACGCAATTCTAAGAAGTCTTCTTTTTAGAAAATTATTATAACATATAGCGGATCAATTTATCAGAAAGTTTTAATCTCTGTTGGGTGTGACCCATCTAACACCTTACCCCTGTTTTAGATCACGGGTTTCTACTGCTAGAAATCACTGATTTCAGCCTAGAAAATCACGGCTATAAACCCTGTATCGTCACGGGTTATACTGAATAAATAAATTAGAATACATACATAGAGAGTAGGTTTTCAGTCCTATGCAACCTCCTGTTCAACTCCTTCAATCTGCACTTGGCGATTTGTTTGCAGAAGTCAATGCGACAGGTTGCTTGACTCTGGCAGATCGTTATGGCTTGATGGCTGCGATTTTAGATGATTCACTCACCGAAGAAGAAAGACGCTGTATTGATAGACTATTACGAGCCATCTATCGAGGTCGAATCAAAGTGGTAGATGAACTATCTACAATACACTAGCAAGGCCCTTTTGTGCCATCCGGCATTGTTGCCCCACAAAAATTTGTTCCATCTAATTTTGCATCATTGAGATTAGCATTTTCTAGATTAGCGTCATTAAATATTGCTTCCTCCAAAAAAGCTCGATACAAATCTGCCCAAGTTAGATTAGCTGCGCTTAAATTTGCTTTTCTCAATGTCGTGCTGTGTAACTTCGCATCTCGCAAATCTGCCCCAGTCAGATCCGCTTCGATTAAATTTGCTGAACTGAGATCAGCGCCTTTTAATTTCGCGCCTCTCAGAATCGTTTTTTGTAAATTCGCGCCTAACAAATCCGCCCCCGTTAGTTCAGCTTCACTGAGATCGGCTTCACTGAGATCGCACTGTTGACAACGTTTGGTGTCGAGTAGGCGTCTCATATCGGCTTGAAGTTCCGCACTTGCAGGGATGCTTAATCCGGTTAATACCAATAAACTAATCAAAACCTGAACTGATTTCATTTTGAGTTCTCCTGTGAGATTATGGGGGAAATGATAATGATTCTGTTGATTCGTCCGACGATCAAATCATGGGGCGTGACGGGTTAGGATCATGTATGAGTGATCCTACTTGGGAATTTTAAATGAAAAATTGCCGATCGCTGTGGTTTTTGTGGATAAATTTGAAATTCTGACTGTTCTCTAATTTTTATTCTCCCGAAACCGACAAGAGATATTGACGAAATCAAGCTCAAATTTGCTCCCGATTCACTCAATCTATTTTTTGATTTTGTTGCTCTAATTTTTTTGACGAAACAGCTTGACCTAAAAATCAGACTTAAGATTGACTATTTTTGAGTAAAATACTGATTAGATTATCATAGAAGTTTTGGATAAAACTATCTTAAGACAGATTATGATCGAAAAAATAATTAAATTATGTCTGGAGATAGAATCAGTTGGTGGGAAATAAATGCAATTATATAGCTTGTGTTCATTAGATAAATATTGCTTGATATCTATTGATAATCAAGATATTTGTCTATCTGTTATAATCTTAATAAAAGTATAAAGAGGTTGCCTGGAAATCAATGCTATGATATTTTTTGAGAGAATCAGTCTTTTACAATAAACAAATAAATAGAGTATTCCGGATTAGTAAACCATCCTTGAGATGGGGTACTAAATATTATTTTTTGAGATTATATCCCATTAAGTCAAGAAAAAACCTCAAATCATTGAAATAAATCCTCATCAATTCAAAGCAATGGATAATTTGAATCATAAATTAAAAACAAATATATTAGTTGTTGATGACTATTTAGATAATTTAACACTTTTAACAATAATTTTAAATAACTTAGGTTATCAAGTTAGACAAGCAGATAGCGGAAAAACGGCATTAAAAGCAGTAGAAGAGAAGTTACCGGATCTGATCTTACTCGATATTCAAATGCCGGAAATGGATGGATACAGTTGTTGTCAACAGCTCAAAGCCAATCCCAAAACCAAAGACATTCCGATTATTTTTCTGAGTGCTTTTAATAATGCTGTGGATAAAGTTAAAGGCTTTGAAGTTGGTGGCGAAGATTATATTACTAAACCTTTTTTATTAGAAGAAGTGATTGCTCGGGTCGAAAAACAACTCATTTTAAAACAGCAAAGAAACCAACTAAAGCAAGAACTGAAATACCGAAAAAAAATTGAAAAAAAGCTTTTAGAATCTCATCAAGCTATAGCTCAAATTCTAGAAGCTTGTCCAGATGGAATTGCCGTCTTAAAATTTATTCCAAGTCGCCCCAATAAACCTGCTTATTTTTATTGCACTTTTATCAACTCAGTCATGGAAAGCTTCCTAAAAGCCAATACAAACAAATCTATTCATCCCCAAATATTGAAAGGTTCTCTAGATATTTTTGATTCAAGTTTATTTGAATATTTTATCAAAGTTGTCAAAACTAGACACCCTTTTGAACGAGACTTATACTATGAAACCCCAGAAATAACAGCTTGGTATTCAGTTAAAGCCATTCCTTATGGACAGGGTATACTAATCATTGTTCGTGATATCACTGAACGCAAGCAATGTGAACTCGTTCTTCATGAAACTAATAGTATTTTATATCAACAAGCGATCACGGACAATTTAACAAAAATTTCTAACCGACGAGCTTTTGATGTCTACCTTAAACAAGAATGGAAACGAGCCAAACGAGAAGCACTTTCTCTGGCTTTAATGATGATTGACATTGACTACTTTAAACGGTATAATGATCATTATGGACATGAAGCAGGCGATCGCTGTTTGTATACTGTCGCTCAAACAATTCGCCAAGCCGTTAAACGTCCGTCTGATTTTGTTGCTCGTTATGGCGGTGAAGAATTTGCGGTGATTTTGCCGAATACGGAGCGAGAAGGAGCGGAAACGGTTGCTGATAGTATCCAAAAAGCGATCCATGATTTCAAACTTCCTCACGCTCAATCTCCGATCAGTTCATGTATTACCCTCAGTATCGGAATTAGTATTCAAATACCAACCTCTGAAGATTTTACGATTCTGATCCAGACTGCTGATCATGCACTTTATGAAGCGAAACATCAAGGGCGCGATCGCATTCAGGTTTATGGGAGTGATTAGCGAGAACCTATTCAAGTCTCAGAATAGTCACTGTTGATAAATTCACTGATCGCATGAAACTGATCATCTAAAGCCAGTTTACTCAGGACTTGTTTGAGTTGAACTTGTTCTTCGGGAATCTCCTCTAATAATTGTAAAATCCTGTATAAATTACAAGTAAGCGCTGCTTCATAAAGTTGCGATCGCCATTCATTCGACATCTGATCGAGTTCTTCTAAAAGTGCGTTATCATCCCTTTCTTCGCCATAATCCGCCTCAAATTCTGTAGACTCTAGAGAACGATAAACATAACGTACACCCAGACACTCAGCAATTTTATCGAGTATAACGTCTTCTTTAATGGGTTTAAATATGATCTCATCACAGCACCGATTCAGTCTTTCCTGTTGACTGTCATCTAAAGCCGAAGTCAATATCGCAATCATCACTGTCCCCTCACCTTTTGGAGTTGCTTTAATCTGTTCTATCGCTTCTAATCCATTAAGAATCGGCATTCGGATATCCATTAAAATTAATTGGGGTTCATGCTGTTCAAATTGAGTGATCGCCTCCAACCCATTCGTCGCTTCGATGATCTCAAATCCTACCGATTCTAATATCAATATTAACAGTTGACGACTATCAGCTCGATCATCAACCACAAGAATTGTATATTGAGGCTCGTCAGCAGCCAAACCAATGATTTCTTGACGCAACTGTGGGAGTGTAGCAGACCGTTTCACCGGAGAATTACTAACAATAGAGAAATGAATTCTCGTTCCCGCTCCCAAGGTACTATTAACCCCAATTTCACCGCCCATCATTTCCACAAAATACCGACAAATTGCTAAACCCAAACCTGTTCCTTGCTGAGAGTTCCGTCCAGATTTTCCCTGAACAAACGGTTCAAAAAGACGATCTAATTCTTCAGGGGGAATTCCTCGACCTGTATCTTCGACTTCAAACCTCAGCTTCAGAGATTGATCTTCATTCTGATTCGATAACGTTGAATCAACATTCACTCGTAAGCAAATCTGACCCACATCTGTAAATTTAATCGCATTAGTAATTAAATTAATCAAAACCTGACGCAATTTCGTTTTATCGGTTTGAATCTGTTGAGGAACCTGGGAGTCGAGATTAACCCGAAATTCTAAACCTTTGCGCTGAATCTCGAGTTTAAACATTTCCTGAAGTTCATCCATCAAACAATATAAATCAAACCACTCGACATTCAACTCCATGCGGTTTGCTTCGACTTTTCCGAGATCTAGCAATTCGTTAATCAGTTTTAAAAGTTGCTGACCATTATTAAAAATCAGGTTAACTTGTTGCTGTTGCTGGCTGTCGAGGTTATCACATCGTTCTAACAATTGAGTAAACCCCAGAATAATATTCAGCGGACTTCGGAGTTCGTGAGTGACTCGGCTGAGAAACTGGCTTTTAGCATTGTTTGCGGTTTCCGCTTTCTGTTTCGCTTCTTCAAGTTCTTGGGTGCGATGGCGGACTCTTTCCTCTAAACTTTGATTAAGCTGATCTAATGCTAACTCGGCTTGTTTGCGAGCAGTTATATCCACAATAATCCCACCAATCGCTTGTTCTCCGTGATCCCATTCTACGGAATAATAAGTAACCAACCAATAGCTTTGTGTTTGCGGATCAGTCGATTCTCTACCCTGAACTTCTATATTTCTGACGGGTTCTCCAGTCCCCAGAACGTGCTGATAAACTGGCATCAATTGCTCGTCAGCTAACTGAGGAATTACTTCTGAAAGTCTTTTGCCGAGATAGTCTTCTACAGACCTATTATTCATCTCAGCCAGCCTCGGATTGACCCGTAAAAACTGTAAGTTAGAATCAACTATAAATAAACCCACCGGACTACTCAAGTTGAGATTTTCTAATAGATTATTCGTATTTTCTAGCCGTTGCTGAACTTTTTTAATCTGATTAATATTGACAAACGTGATCACGATACCATCACAACTATTCTCCTCTCGCAAATAGCAATTCATTCGCATCAATAACTGTTCGCCAGTGGTTGATAAAGTCACTTCTTTTTCTTGCGCTTCCTCAGTGGCGAGTACCTGCTGCAACACTTCTAGCAAATTCGGACAGTCGAGATTATTGGTAAAATCAAATAGCGAACGATTAACATCGCTCGGTCTAATATTAATCGCCTGGGTTGCTGCGGGGGTAAATCGACGAATATTTAGGTTTAAATCGAGAAATAATACTCCCAGATTGGTACTTCTCAGCAAGTTATCTTCATCGTCTGTTAGCTGAGTGAGCTGTTCAATTTTTAACTGATATTCGGCATTAACCGTGTAGAGTTCTTCGTTGGCAGACTGCAATTCTTCGTTTGTACTTTGCAGTTCTTCATTGGAGGCCAGCAATTCTTCATTGGTTGCCTGCTGTTCTTCATTAAACGTTTCTAATTCTTCGACAACCGCTTGTAAATTTTCTCGGGTTTGTTGCAGTTCATTTTCCAATGCTACAATTCGTTGAGCCGCTTCTGATTCGATTTCATAGCGGGTTGATTGCACTGACACAGGGGGTTGATTTTCCGGATTTTCTACTTCTAATAAGACAATAAAATAATCTTCCAAGTTGTCGATATCAGGTTGATAACCGATCTTCAGCCTCACCGTTTCAGACTGATTATTGCGGCTAATTTTAATCCCGTTATACATAACAGGTTCTTTGTTTCGTTTAGCCCGGTGCAGGGAGGTAGCCAGGGGCAATTTTAAATCGGAATGGATTATTTTAGTAATATCCAAATCCGCCTCCCCCAAGCGAATTTCTAAAAGTTCGGCACTATTGTAAAAAACATTAATTAATCGATTGTCTCGATTCACCAACACGCAACTAATCAGCCTGGACTCAAAACTCTGTTTAAAAATCTCTGCTAGTAATAGCTCAAACTGGGGAAGATTTGACGGATTCGGTAAAATTGAACTCATGGAAGTTCTAACAATAGCAGGCTGGCGGGTGACAGACTGGGCGAGGGATAGCTTGATATCTCGACGTTTGCTGAATATTTTCCACTGGGGATTGATCACAGCAAATTCCCCGCTCAACTCTCCCAAAGATTCCGTATCGCCCAGAAACAAAACTCCCTGCGGCTTCAAAGAAAAATGCAGCAATTGCAACACTCGCTGTTGTAACTGGGGCTGCATATAAATCAAAACATTGCGACAAGTCACCAAACTCATCCGAGAAAAACCCGGATTATTAGTTAAATCGTGGGGCGCGAAAATCAGCATTTCCCGCAGCGATCGCTTCACCCGAAAACAGCCATTACTATAAGTAAAATACCGTTCCAAACGTTCGGTCGAAATATCATTGGCTATCGCTTCGGGATAGATGCCGTTAGAAGCTGTTTCTAGGGCTTGAGTATCGAGATCGGTGGCAAAGATTTTATAATTAATCGCTTTTTCGCTGTTGCGAATGGCTTCATCGACTAAAATCGCGATCGTGTAGGCTTCTTCTCCCGTCGCACAGGCGCTCACCCAAACCCTCAGTTGATCTTCTGCGGTAAGTTTATTAATTAGTTCCGGTAAAACTTCGTTGGCGATAATTTTCCACGCCTGGGGATCTCGAAAAAACCGAGTCGCCCCGATCAGAATATCCTGACAAAGTTTTTGCTGTTCTTCGTTATTTTTGCCTAAAAATCGAATATAACTTTCAATCGTTCCCATCCGAGACAGGGCGAAGCGATGCCCGATGCGACGGTTGAGGGTGGTAGTTTTGTATTGAGAAAAATCCGTTTGTTGTTTTTTGGTGAGAATGTTTAAAATCAGCCCCAACTGCTCCGTTGTGACGATATTGGGGGCTTGAGAATAAATCCGTTCTCCGCCCAGGTGGATAATATCATAGACGACCTCGGCCAATTCTACCGGGGAGAGGATTTCATCGACCAAACCCGAGGGAATGGCGCTGGTGGGCATTCCTTGAAATTGAGCGCTGTCGGGACATTGAACTAAAGCAATTCCTCCGGCGCGACTAACGTTTTTTAAGCCTTCCGACCCGTCGCTTCCCGAACCCGATAGGACAATTGCGATCACCCGTTCGTTGTATTCTACGGCTAGCGATTGAAAAAAGTGAGTAATGGGATGGCGGACGCCCTCTGTGGGAAAATCAGTTAAATACAGGCAATGATCCCGGATATTGAGATAGGTGTGCGGGGGTTGGACATAGATGTTATTTTTATCGATCGCGCTTTCATTCTCGATCACATTGACGGGTAGGGAGGTTTGGCGCTGTAGAATTTCGGCTAGCCGATGTCCGGTGTCGGGTGGCTGATGGAGAATCACGATAAAGGCAGCATTGGGATTTTGGGGTAGATTGGCAAAAAAGGCTTGTAGGGCTTGTATTCCGCCCGCAGAGGCTCCAATTGCAACAATATAAAAATTTTCTTGTTGATCGGATGGATTGGGATTTGACATCTATTCTCAGGCCGGCAAATTTTTTCTTGAGAGCTATAGCAGTTCGCGCTGGTAAAAGGCACTCTTGCGAGAGGAAGTAGAAAATCTTTGTGACGTACTCCAGACGTTCGTTGCTTAGGCAACAGAACGCTGGCTTCTCCTCTTCTTATTATCAGAAGATTTGCGTTTTATAGTGAGGCGAACGCCCAACCCCACTTTTTTTATTAATATTGCCGAATTAATGTCTCTTGACATTGATGCACCACAAGCGCAAGAATGCCAACGATCTGATAATTCTTTAGGAACACGATTAAGACAAATTGCACAATGTTGAGATGTACCTTTTGGATTGACTTTAACTACTTTCTTGCCAGCTTTTTCAGCTTTGCCAGGAAGTATCTCGCTAAGAAATCCAGAGATACCAGCATCAGCAAAACTTTTGTTTAACCCAGATTTAGCTGATTGTCCATTAGGTAGAAATGTTCCATTTTCTCCCTGCTTAGGTTGATTTCGCCTAGACATATTGGATACCTTTAAGTCTTCAACAAATAAGACATCAGCTTTATCTAAGAGTTGATTAGCAATTTCATAGTGCCATTGTTTACGTTGCCTTGCGATCTTTTGATGAAGTTTCGCTACTTTTTGGTTGAGCTTTCTTCTGGCTTTAGACCCTAATTTTCTACGATCTCTTTTTGATTGAAGTTTAGCTAATTTATCTTCGGATTGGCGATAGAATTTAGGGAGTTTAACAGCAGTTAAATCACTGCAAGCAACAAAAAACTCTAAACCACTATCAATACCTAAACTGTTTTCTTCTGTTGGTTGAATATCTACAGTTAGGCTAGGAACTGATTTATCTTCAAGTGTTAGTGTTACATACAAGCCATCAGCTTTTTGGGTAATTAAAGCTCTTTTAATTGTCAACCCATCAGGTAAAGGACGATGTTGAATAAACTTAATATTGCCTAATTTGGGGAAAGTAATATGATTATTGTTAACACAATCAGGCTTAATAGAAGGAAACCCAATTGTTCGATATCTATTCTTTCCTTTAAATCGAGGCTTACCGCTACGTTTTCCATTTTTATCTCCCTTGATATAACGACTAAAAGCTAGATCGACTCGTTTGACCATATCTTGCAAAACATGAGCATGGATGTCTTTATACCAAGGTCGCTCTTGTTTTAATTGAACAAGGGATCTTTTTTGTTTATAGTATTCTGGTTGTTCTCTAGGTTCAGCAATACTACAAACTAAAGGACAAGAATTAACGTAATTTCTGTTGTTTTCCCACCAATCAAATCTATCAGCTAACAAATAATTGTACTGACACCTTAATTTTTCTAGCCAACTGTTGAGACGACAACGTTGTTCGTAATTAGGTTTTAAACGATATTGGTAAGAAATTATCATGGTAAACCTCGACCTGTTACAATGACTGTAACATAAAACAGGCACGGTGACAACATGAAAGATGATTTTGTCTCTAGCGGGAGAGCAATATCAGACTTAAAAGCCCACTTGGTTTTGACAACTAAGTATCGACGTAAAGTGTTTACAGGAGCTATAATAGAGCGACTTCAAACCATCATATGGGAACGCCGTAAATGGGATTGTCAGATGATTGAAGTTAATGGGGAAACAGACCACATTCATTTGCTTTTCCAATATTACCCACAATTAGAATTACCTAAGTTTGTAGGTAACTTAAAATCTATAACCAGTCGTCGTTTAAGAACTGAATTTCCAGAATTAGCTGATGTTTATAGAAAGTCAGTTTTATGGAATGAATCATATTTTATTGCTAGTTGCGGAGGTGTAACTGTTTCACAATTAAAAGAATATGTTGAGAATCAAAAAACTCCTAATTGACAAAATTTCGGACATCGAGTCCTTAATTTGTCGGGCTATCCTTCCCGACGTTCATCTTCGATAGAACGCGGGGCTGTCGCCATTAGCTCAGTAAAAGTTTGAGACTTTCTCAATTTTATCAATTTGTCAATTCATGACTTGCGACCTAACTATATTAATAACTTTTTATAAGGATATAAGATTGGCTCAGTCATTGAGCGCTCATCAGTGATTAGGGATACTCAATCCGCTTAACCAAAATGATATCAAAAAAAATCAAAACCCTTGCCAAAAATCGATTTTAGAATGTAGGTAACTACTGTATTACAACCGATTTTGGTAGAATTATACTTAATCCAGAAACATTAAGCATCGGTTTTAAGTTTTGTGAAGTCGGCTAGTCTCTCTTTAACATCTTCAGTTTACTCTAATCAAACGTTTAAAAGATCCCCCCTCTGAGCATATATAAATCTATACCTATAGAGGGATGTTATAGCGCTACGCGCAAGTCAGAAGTCAGAAGTAGACTACAGAAGGCTTTCAGCTTTTACTAATGTCTAATGTCCTAACCATAATGCGTAGTGCTATATTCGAGATTCTTCCCGGAGTTAACAATATCAAAAAACTCCCGATCTCCCGATCACTCTATCACTAATCATCGGTCACAAGCATTTAAGTATTTTATATTTAGGATACAAGGCTGTTCTCTGTTTGATTTGAAAAGATTAGGAAGTTAGATTTTATCATTAAATACTAGAGTTGAGGTGAGTTGTCTCTGTTCTGATCACTCACCTCTATTGATTTGCGATTAAATTTGGGGGTTAATCTTAACCCACTGCGACATTTACTGATTTTCCGATTAAGCTCATTACCTCCAAGTAGTTCCTAAAAAGTTTAGCGAACGTTAAACTGGAGTTAACCAGCATGGGTAATGTTGGTGTTGGCATGGTGGTCACCAGAAAAGAATGGATGATCAGCCATATTAGAAGCATTCCTACACTTCCAAGAACGGGGATTATAATCATATCACTCGTCTTCAGCCACAGGAAAGGAACCCACGCAGCTTTCTCTGAAAGTGCGATCAATGATAATGGAATTCGGGGTGTCATGGTAAACCGTTCAGGTTCTAGGGTGGGTACTACAAATCAGACCTATACCAACCAAGGAAACTGAATTGACAATCTATCTAATTGTGAATATTAGAAGGTTGACGCTTCAGCCTCCTCTCAATGCCTACGAAGTTAGCTGACGGGCGAGAGCTGAGAGATGCTCTTCTCATTGTCTTGGTCACTCTGTTTCCAAAGACTCCCTTTGCGAGATTAGCCCCAAATAGTGGTTCCTCCGTTCCAGCAACACTTTTATTATTTATCTCACCGATCAAAAATCAGTGTTCTTAAAAAGTGCTTTGTTTCTGCCGGATTAGGCTGACTGTTTGTTTTAATTTTCTGTATCTATTCTATCTTTATTTTTGCTGAATTGTCAACAATTTTTTAATTTTTTTTGATAGATAAAATTAGATAAGATTTCCTTGGTGATCTCGGTTACAAAAACTGATGAATCCAATTGTTTTTCACTCGGGGTCAGAGATCCTCCGGAAAATTCTCCGATTTGAGATTTGTAATCTTTTTTACTTCAGTTTGGTATCAGAAATCACTAAAATTACGGAGACAATCCTCAAGGTGTCAACCCAAAGTTAGTCAAAACACACATCAATTGCTATGATCAAAGGTTGTACCTAAAAAACTATAAAGTCATGCCTGCGGCAACCGCTCCCACACCGATCAGCTTCCCGTTGAGTGCCGTCGTTGCACAAGAAGCGATCAAACTCGCCCTCCTACTCGCCGCCGTTGACCCAGGACTGGGAGGGGTGGCGATCGCTGGACGTCGAGGCACAGCCAAGTCCATTATGGCCCGCGCCCTTCATGCCTTGTTACCGCCCATCGAAGTGGTCAAAGGAGAAATCGCCAACCTCGAACCCGATCCCGACAACCCCAACCTCGAAACACAAGTTATCCCCGCACCTTTTATACAAGTCCCGTTGGGCGTAACCGAAGATCGTTTACTCGGTTCAGTCGATGTCGAAAAATCAGTAAAACAGGGAGAAACAGTTTTTCAACCCGGTTTATTAGCAGCCGCTCATCGAGGTATTTTATATGTTGATGAGATTAATTTACTTGATGATAATATTAGTAATCTTTTATTAACCGTTCTTACCGAAGGCTGTAACCGCATCGAACGAGAAGGGTTGAGTATTGAACATCCGTGTAGACCCTTATTTATAGCAACTTATAACCCCGAAGAAGGGCCACTACGAGAACACTTATTAGATCGAATTGCCATTTCCCTTTCAGCCGATAGCGCTCTAACCTTAGATCAACGAGTCGATGCAGTAGATCGAGTCAATCGTTATGCCAGTTCTCCCGAAATATTTTCCAATCAATATAACGAAGATATTGATAACTTAAAAACACAAATTCTCTTAGCCCGAGAATGGTTAAAAGACGTCACCCTCAAACCCGAACAAATTCTGTATCTAGTTGAAGAAGCCGTGCGAGGGGCGGTCAAAGGACATCGGGCCGAACTATTTGCCGTGCGAGTAGCCAAAGCATCTGCGGCGTTTGAAGGTCAAACCGAAGTTCTCGCTGATGATCTGCGACGTGCAGTAGAATTGGTTATTGTACCCCGTGCAACTGTTATTCAGACGCCACCCGAAGAAGAACAACAACCCCCGCCTCCACCTCCCCAGCCCCCTGAACAGTCCGATCAAGATCAAGATCAAGACGAAGCTGAAAGCGAAGACAACGACGAAGACCAAGAAAACCCCGAACCCCCCGAAGAAGACCCCAGCAGCATCCCTGAAGAATTTATTTTTGATCCGGAGGGTGTTATACTCGATCCAACTGTGCTATCCTTTGCAAATACAGCAAATCGTCAGGGTCAATCTGGCAGTCGCAGCTTAATATTTTCAGATGATCGGGGTCGCTACATTAAACCGATGTTGCCAAGAGGAAAGGTTCAACGAATTGCTGTCGATGCAACACTAAGAGCTGCGGCTCCCTACCAAAAAGCTCGACGTCTGCGTCAACCTGATCGACAGGTGATTGTGGAATCGGGGGATATTCGCGCTAAATTGTTGGCGAGGAAGTCCGGGGCGTTGGTTGTGTTCTTGGTTGATGCTTCGGGTTCGATGGCGCTTAACCGGATGCAGTCGGCAAAAGGTGCGGTGATGCAACTTCTAACTGAAGCTTATCAAGGTCGCGATCAGGTGGCGTTGATTCCCTTTCGTGGAGAACAGGCTGAGGTGTTGTTACCGCCAACTCGTTCCATTGCTGCTGCCAAACGACGATTAGAACGAATGCCTTGTGGGGGCGGATCACCTTTAGCTCATGGGTTAACTCAAGCGGTTCGAGTGGGGATGAATGCCAAGCAGTCTGGTGATATTGGTCAGGTGGTGATTGTGGCGATCACCGACGGACGGGGAAATATACCCTTAGCGCGATCGCTCGGTGAACCGATATTAGATGAAAAAAAGCCAGATATTAAAGGAGAGTTGTTAGAAATTGCCGCAAAAATTCGCGGGTTAGGGATTCAATTGTTAGTCGTAGATACCGAGAATAAGTTTGTTTCAACCGGGTTTGCAAAAGAGTTAGCCAAAACCGCAGGTGGGAAATATTATCATTTACCCAAAGCAACGGATCAAGCGATCGCAGCCATGACTCAAAACGCCCTAAAAGATGCGATTGGTTAATGTTTTCTCCTGTTAAAAAGGAAGGTTGATATTGATATTGACTCGCCCCCTAAATCCTCTCTCCTGTGACTGCGATGGGAGTAAATAGGGGGCTTTGAATAGTTCTATTCCCCTAAAGTTCTCCAAAAAAATGACTCCATTCCCCAAGTCTTTTGTGAAGTATTCGGCTGAGTTGCGTTGTCATTGACTTTCTTTTCCGGTTTCATTCCTTCAACTAAATAACGAGTATAAATCCCGCACCTTCTTGTTCAAAGGAAAGTTGAATTGCATTTGAAGATGTCAGTATTGCTTGTTCTTCACACCCAATTGTTGCAAACCTTATGCAAATGCTCCACTGTAACAATAGTCTAGAATTATAACCTGTCGCTTGCCAGGGCTATTATTCATCATTTCGTGAACAAAACCCAGCAGGAACGGAGGTTGCCTGGAATTGAGGGGATGATTGGCGTCGCAGTGTTCGTTCAAGGAGTTTAGGTGCAAACACAAGCGCCCCTACAGTTTGAAATTATCAGATGATCAAAAATATGGGTGTATTTTTCATTGGTAAAAATTTATGATTTTTCTATATTTTTTTAACAATTATATGGATAAATTTAACTTTTAAAAATCTTGATTTATTATTAAAAATGATCTCAATCACTTTAAAAAAGTATAAAATTACTTATCGACAAAAAAATAAAGAATGTCTTAATGTTTGAAAGCTTAAAACACCATCAAGAAGTGGGAAAGAGTACGATCTCTAACGTTAAGATTATAAGAATAGTGATCAGAATAGTCAAATCGGGAAAATGTACCGTGAACCTCTTGAGTCTGATGTGATTTTAGTTGTAGATGACAGTCTGAGCGATCTACAGGTGTTGGAGACGGCTTTAAAAAAAGGCGGTTTTAGTGTTTTCACTGCTGAAAACGGAGAAAAAGCACTCCAGATTGCAGAGTCTGTTCATCCAAATCTGATTTTAATGGATGTTATATTGGATGTTATCAACGGATTTGAAATCTGTCGTCATCTCAAAGCTAACCCGTCTCTGCGAGAGATTCCGGTGATTTTTTTGACAAATCTTTCTGAAACGATTAATAAAGCAGAAGGCTTTGCTGTCGGTGGTGTTGATTACCTCAGCAAACCCATAGATGAAAATGAACTTTTAGCCCGTGTTCGCACGCATCTAACAGTTCAGCAAATGCAGCAACATCTCGCGATTCAAAACCGCACCCTCCAACAAGAAATTAAATCTCGTCTCCAAGTTGAACATCAGTTAGAACAAGCCCTCAACTTTCAAGCTGTCGTTGAAGACATTACTGAGAAAATTCGCGATAGCTTAGACGAAGAACAAATTCTACAAACCGCCACCGCAGAATTAGCGAAGGTACTGGGGATTAATCGCTGTCAAATCGAACTCTATAATCTCGATCAAACTCAAGCGACAATCGCCTATGAATATAGTACCGGATTACCGAAATGTCAGGGAATGATCCGAGAGCTTGACGACTTTCCCGAGTTGTATCAACAGTTACAACAAAAGATGTCGTTACAATTTACAGAAAAAATATCACTATCGAGTTCTCAACAATCCCCTCAAACTTGTTTAGCTTGTCCGATTTTTGAAAGTCAAGAAGTAGTCGGTACAATTGGCAATTTACGCTTACTCAAACCCTGTCACGAAGTCTTTGAAGACTTGGAAGTTCAGCTTGTTCAGCAAGTTGCAACCCAATGTGCAATTACCATTCGTCAAACGCGACTCTATCAAGCCGCCCAAAAGCAAGTTGAAGAGTTAAAGAAACTCAACCGAATTAAAGATGAATTTCTCAAAACAATTTCTCACGAACTGCGAACCCCAATGAGTAGTATTAAACTGGCAACTCAAACCTTAGAGAAGTTTCTCGAAGACGAGTCAGCCCTACAAAAATCTTCTACATTTAGGAAAGTTTTAGATATTTTTCGTCAAGCGTGTAAGCGACACAATCAACTGGTTGATGATTTAATTAGTTTGTGTTATTTGGAAGCCAAAGCAGAAACGATGGTGTTTGAATGGCTAGATTTAGACACCTGGCTACCGGAAATCGTCCAACCATTTTTAGAACGAGTTCACCATCAAAACCAACAATTAAATCTTGATATTTCTCCTGAACTTCCTTTGCTCAAATCTGATATTTCGATCTTAGAACGAATTGTGCGAGAGTTACTCGATAATGCGTGTAAGTATACCCCCGTTGGAGAAAAAATTACGGTTTCTGTACAAGCAACAGATGAGATTATCTCCTTGAAAGTCAGCAATTCAGGAATTGAAATTCCTCCTGACGAACAGCAGCGAGTATTTGACCAATTTTACCGCATTCCCCATCACGATCCTTGGCAACATAGCGGCACCGGATTAGGATTAACTTTAGTACAGAAATTAGTTGAACTGTTAGATGCTTCAATTGAACTGGAAAGTTCAGCAAACTTAACTCAGTTTTTGATTAAATTTCCCCAAGAGCGTCTAGAAACGACTCCGAGTTACTATTCAAATTCTAGCTATATTATTCATTGCCAGTCAAACTCGGCTTGTCCAGCACAATGTAAATGTTAAACAGCCGCTTTCTCAACAAATTGCCCTTGATGTCGGAGTGCATCTAAAAACGCATAAATTGCGGGAGAGTGTAGGGCATTGTTCAAAACAGCCACCCCAATTACTCGTTCTAACGGTGAAGGTAATTCACAAACTTGTATTTGAGGAGGAAGGGGTTCGGCTGCTAGACGCGGCAAAATTCCCACACCTAAACCCTGCTTAACCATACTGACAATTGTAGAGTCTTCTCGAACCTGATAGGCAATACTCATGGGATATTTTGACGTTTTCAGATAAGTCGAAATCAACTGAGCGCAACAATTAATTCCAGTCATAATTAACGGATAAGACGCTAACTGTTCCCAAGTCAATTTTGAGGTTTGTATGGGATAGTTTGGCGGGAGTAAAGCAATATATTGATCACGAATAATTTCCCAGGTTTCAAACTCATCACTCGCCGGGAGATAAGTAAAGCCAATATCTGCCCGTCCTTCTCGCACGGCTTGTTCCATATTAATTGTGTCGTCCATTTCTGTTAATGTCACCGTAATCTCCGGGAAACGTTGGCGAAATTCAGAAATCACCGTTGGTAAAATATGAGTCGCAATACTGCGAAAACAAGCAATGCGAACCTTTCCTCCTTTGAGTCCTTTTTCTCGGTTTGCTTCTATCACTATATTGTCTAATAAATGCTGAACCTGACGGGCTTGGGTGACAATTCGTTCTCCAACTGGAGTTAAAGAAGCCCCATATCTTCCTCGTTTGAGAAGAATGACTCCTAATTCTTCTTCTAAGGTGGCGATCGCATGGCTGATCGTAGACTGAGATAGATTTAACTGAAGTGCTGCTTCACTAAAGTTACCGCAAGAGGCGATCGCAACTAAAGCACGGAGTTGGGAGAATTTCAACCCTTGAGTATTCATACTGTTGGCTCCCGATGTTAAAAAAATTGATGGGTATCTATCGATTTTATCGATAAATGTCATAGATAGCATCCGTTGATCATAAGTTAGGTTAAAAGATATAGTAAATCTATCAGGAAAATTAAAGACTAAAAGCCGATTTGGGGGGATGATTCATTATGGAAAATTGTGCAAATGTTTCCGACAGAGATCGTCTGGAAAGAGTTTGGCATCAACAGCAAAAATATTTCCGCGTTTCTCATGATCTCAGAGAACAGATTCGCAAAGTTTTTTATCGGTTAATAACAGGCTTAACAACTGAGGATCAGCTCAAAA
>NZ_AAVU01000013.1 GCF_000169095.1 Lyngbya sp. PCC 8106 | reverse complement strand
AGCATTTAGAAAAAGGAAAAATACTCGATCCAGAATTACAACAATACCTTAGTACATATCAAAAAATTACTTTTGAAGAAGGAAGTTCGATAAAGTTTTTACACGATTTAATATCTATCAATAAAGGAATAGAAGAATCATTAGCCGATATTGTAGCAATTTTTAATAATTATGATGAAGAGACTCCTATTGATTTCAATTTTGAAACAATATCTAGGGTGTTAGCGAAATTTGAAAATACCAGAAGTCTGTTAATCCCTCAACGACTATACAATCAGATCGGAAACGATCTAATGAATATCTTTTGCTATAACAACTTGTACATTTACAACATCGAAGCTCTACAAAATTTGTGTCTTAGCAAAGCTTCTGGAGGTCATGTTCGTATTATGGAAAAAACAGTATCGGACAAAACCTCTGTAGCTGAATTGATTTATGTCATTTTAGCTATGCGATCGCAAGTAGAAAAAACTCAAAAGATTTTGGCTAACGTTTTAGATGCTGATGATTCTCAATCTCATGCTTTAGATATTTGGTCAAAGCAAATAAGTAAAGTTCAAAAAGCCGATGAAGAAAATGCGACACAGAGCGATAGGCAAAAACATCAATATTTGGATCGTCAGTATGTATACGAAAGCAACAAACCGATTATAAATATTAAAGAAATATCTCGCTATCAGAACTCTAAAAATAATCTCATAGATTCGACATTACGAGAAGTTTCTATCGGTAGTACCGCTATTCTTACTTCTCCCGAATATAAAATGAAATCAATGCTGGTGAACAATGCCAACGTAATTTTTTCAATTTCTGCCACTGGGGGAATTTATGGTGATCTGACTACCAGTTACGATATGTCTTATATGGAAGATAAGTTGCGTCGCGAGTCTGGTCAAAGTTCTTTTCAAGCTATGAGCGAATTAGAAGTTGATCTTTGCGAAGAAATCAGAAATTATCGACAACAGCATAGACATACTACCGTGGGATTTTTCGGTAAAGATTGGGAGTCATTTCCTAACGATCAAACAAAGGAGGTAGCAGAAAGATTTGAGAGCCAGATCTTGAAAGATTTTATCCGCAGTTCACAGGAAGAACAAAACGTTAGTTATTTGGGGGATTATAAAAAACAGGAGCTATGCAAATTTACTCGCTTTTTATTTTATCTCTTTGAAGATGATGATGTTCAAGAAACAATTGCTTTTACTCAAAGTCTACGCTGGATCAAAAAATTAATAGAATATTGTCTGGCGGTCAATAGCAGTAATTTTATCTTTGAAAAATCTTCCGAACATCCCAGTATATATTATGTAAAAGTACAACACAAGAAATACTCAAGTGAAATTCGCGTCAAGCTGATTTTATACAGAGCTTCCTTCAACAAGGATTACTATGATAAAGATAGTAATAGAACTTACTTAGATGAACTTGTCGAAAAAGAAGAAGAAAAGATCTTTTTTATCTCCGCCTATCAGTCAGCATCAAAAGGATTGAATCCCATAGTAAAAAGCCAGAAGGGAATAGAAAAGGACTTCGATTCTCTAGTTTTATTGATGGATAGTTACTATACATCAATAAAATCGCCCTCTCGAAAGTCGAAAGATGACGAAGCAGATAAAAATACTACTCTTTATCATTTTGCCTTAATGAAAAGTATTGTTAATCTTAGCGAATCGAATATAGAGATTAAAGACTTTAACGAATACCTAAGTAAACCAGAGGCTGCTCAATTTCGCGCTCAACAACACCAAATTTTATTAGGTAAGACAATCGTGCAAGCGATTGGCAGATCGGAAAGGCGATACTTTGACCCGCAGGTCATTAAAATATTTATCAACGAAGAAACCAGAAAAAACTTAGTTCTTTTTTACAATTATCTACAGAAACAAGAGCCAAATGAAATTCGCAAACTATCTATTAATAACTATGAGGTTTACTCGAGAGTTTTAGTAGAAGCGCAAAAGCGAGCTATAAAAAACTATGAAGACCACATATATGATGAAATTGATGCCGATTTAGCTTTTCAAAAATTTAGAAAAACAATGTTAGAGGAGATAGAACTATTTCATGAGTGTAAGAGTAATTTTGATATCGACAAAGTATGGGATAGATTACGTGATCCTATTGTATTCAAAAATCCATCTGAATATTTAGAAAATTTGCAGAAACTAGAGCTGTTACCCAATGAGTTTATCGATTCGTTGTTTTATATTAAATCAGAGGATTTTGAATTTACTCCATATTTAGCTTCAGTAGAGGAAGAAGGGAAAAAGTTTCAAATTATTAGCGATAGCATTCATGGCGAAAGAATATATCCATATCAACAGCGACTGTATCCCGAACATCTAAAAGCGAACTCTCAAGGTTACGATTTAGAAGGGAATAAAATTAGCATCAATGTCTCTACTAACTCAATCTATCAGCTATACAATAAATTGATTCCGCAACCAGATATTTTTGATAGTTACATACCTCGTTATTGCTTTTTTTACGATATTTTGTATCCATCGCTAACCGAAAGTTTTGTAGAGCTTTGGATCAAAGACATAATTTTTCAGGGAAAAGACTGGAAAACAATAAAAGCATACTACGGTTTCGAGCAATTATTAGATTTTAAAAAATATCCTCAACTTTACGAACGCTTCGATCTTTACTATATTTGCAACAAAGTTTTATTTTGTATTGACGTAAAAGCTTGGAGTAGAGCATCAGGAAATCGCCTATCGAAACCTGCTGTTAACAAATCCAAGGAGAAGCTAAAAACTATAGCTGGATATTATCCAGATCCAGAATTCAAAGCAGTCAAAGGACTATTATTGAATCTACACGCTAGCCAAGAAAAAATTCACCAGCATTATGATACACTGTGTTCAGGTAACTTGATTTACTTCAACTTCCAGAATTGTCCCGTTGAATCTGCTATTTTGAGAAATTTTTTATTCCAGAAGTAAAATGAAAGATCATTTAATTGAAGCAAAATCCGAGGTATCGCGCACCAACCAGCTTAAAATATTACCGAATCAAGATATTGCCGAACAACTATACCAGTATCTTTTTAAAACTGGCAAAGGAATAGAGTATTTTGAGCTTCAGTATCCACCTGCAACAGATGAAGAAGATCGTAATTCTGACAATAGCACTTCCGAAGCAGAATCTTCTAATGATAACTCACGAGCTGACTTTTATCGGGAAAGACACAAATATATTAAAAATGAAGTAAAGAAAAGACTTTCTCAACATGGAGAACAAATAAAATATTCAGATATACAATACTTTCTTTCTCATAGCAACGGTAAGAACTATATATTTTTCTTGTCCCCGAACAAACAAAATTCTAGTTGGAAACGATTGTTTGAAAACAACAGAGAAAGAATTTTCAATCTAGTCTTTAAATTTTATTTTCTTTCTTTAGTATTGCCTGGTGATACAATCGAAGGCTTTGAAGAACTTTTCTTTCTTCATTTTAAACGTTTAACTAAATCGAAAAGCGGTCTTGATGTTTGGGGACAAAGTTTGTTAGTTAAATACAATTACCACGATGTATTAACTCTAAAGCTGACTAGAAAAAGGCGATTATTTTTATCTAAAGACAAAAAAGATTATAAAACTTTAGATGGTGAAGATTTAGGAGAACTAATAGTCTACAACGACAAGAATTATTATTATAGTCGTGATCGCGATGCTCGTCGCTCAAATTCTATACACTTCATGGATTTTTATAAAGATAAAGAGGACGAAAAATACGGTAAATTCAAAAAAACTCAGCTTTATCATTATCAAAACCTAATGAACAAACTTGAGGATTTTTTAAAAGAATGCGATATTAAGTTTGAAATCCTTGACTTTCAGGCTGACCATTATTTAGAAAATCCCTTTATCAAAAACATAGAAGCCGTAGAATCCTTAGAAATTATTAATAATACAGGAATTGACTTAACCGAAAGCGAGCAAAAATTTTTACAAAATTTTCTAAGAAATAAAGGAATTCCTATTCTTACCTTTTATAATTCAGGCAAGACTGTTAGTACCTATGAAAAAATAGAAAATGAGGATGAAGACGATATTTGCTGGAGAATTACCGAAGTTATTCCTTGGTCTAGTATTGAACTAAATAAGGAAAAAAACTACTTGATTTTCAATAAACTTTTAGAAGAAGAAGTCGGCTCGATGGCTTATCAAAGAGATGATGGCTTATGGTGTCCTTCAACTCAACTAGATGGTCGATCAAAAATTGATTTCTATTCTCAGTTAAAAAGTAAATACAACTATTTAGATACGGGTGAGTTTTATAGTATTCAAGGTATAAACATACCTGCGTTTAAAATAGCACAACAAGCAAAGCAAAATCCTCAAAATGAACAAGAAACAAATTTTGCTGCTTTCAACTATCCTTCAGGCATAGACAAAGACACACTTCGGCAAGATTGTTTGGCTTTTTCTAATGGGCAATATTTAGAGGTAGAAGATTATTTAGCTTGCTATCTAAGCCAGCAGGAAGATAGTGAAGCATGGGAAAATTTTTGTAATGTACATAAACTCAAAATTGCTCCTGAATTTAAGAAAATTATAATTGAAATAGGAATCAAAAACTGGATAAAACAAAGTTTCATAAACCCCGATCTTGGCTTAACCATAATTCCTCAATCATTTTCAGAACAAGAATTTTGGGTGATCTATGTAAGAAGTCCAAAAAATAAAGAAGCTAAAGCAGTAGCAGTACAGTTTCTTTACAAGAATGATCGCATCTATCTCAAAGATACAATGCGGGATATTAATGAAATTAAAAGAAAATTCAACTTTTTAAGAAAACAAAGAAATAATTCCGAAAAATTGATAAATGACCAACAGTATTTTGTAGACGAATCTGAAAAACTATACATTAGTTGTTACACTAGCGATAATTTTACGCCTACGTTGATTGGAAGACATGGAATTATAAAAGAGATTGAAAATGAAACTTTGAAAATTAATAAAAAAATCAATAAAGAAGAGAGTGCTAATTTATTACCATTAATTATGTATTATAATTTAAAGACAAAACCTATAAACAAAATCAAGAATAGGATATGCTTTGATCTACATAACCAATCATTTATTCAGTACTTTGTTCCACCTAAAAACAATATTAATGCAACAATAAAGAAAGGATTTAGAGTTTATCATTTAATTGGGAAAAAGTATTCAGGAGAATTTATCTCTACATCAGAATTAATTGAGCATCCTATAGCTGCTTTGCACTTTAGCACACTAACTCAAAATGTTCTTAAGATTAGCGATAATAGTCAATCATCTTTACTACAAAAAATAGCAAAAGTATTGATTGAAAATTAACATAGGCTAACTACCTCTTAAAAATAAGATACTGTACTTGGCGATCTAGCTATCTCTCTGTGAAGATTAAAAAATACAGACATAAGATATAGATTTTAAGCTTACTTTCTTTAGTTTTCTCACTCAAAATATTGCGATCGCGTATTAACAAATTTTTCACTATGACCATTAATAAATACTTCTATCCTCACGCCAGCAAAAACGGTAGCAATAGCAAGGCTGAGTTGTCAACTTAGAAACAGAATGCTCAATCAGCTAAAATTATAGCGGTTGTATTACTGAATGAGTGATCAGTTTTCTCTGTAATCTCACCTCTATGTGAGGTTTCATCAATGTACTTTAAATTTTTATTGATGCAATTCACCGAGAGTTAATGGAACATCTTCACCCACTAGGAGTCTAGAATAACAATAATCTAGTTTGACTGGAGGTTATTCTCTTGCATTTGCTAAAAGTTACTCTTGCTAGTGGAGTCATTTATTTGATCAGTATCTTGGGGATGGAGGCAAATGCCCAAGCGGTTCTCATTCCATCTAACGAACTAATCGCCCAACAACAAAGCCCCGCCCCTACCTATCAACCCGGTTTCTGGCAACCTGTGGCTCGAGTTAATCCTCAAGAGTCTGTGAATGTTAATATTGTTAATCAGAGTGGAATTGTGATCGAATACAGCCTAACAACAGGCCCGATGGAAACTCGAACCGTAGCGAATGGTGGCGAGACTCAGTTAGTAAATTTGGCGAAAGATTCTTATATTATTATTAATCCTCAATCGACTTCTTCACCTCTTAAATTCCAGGTGACAACTGATAATAATCTTGTCAATGTTACAATTATACCCAGTTCCGACTTCTCCGGGGAAAGTACCGTTCATATTCATCCCACCGGGGCAATCTATAAATACTGATTTTAAATTTTAATTCCAAGCTTTGATTGCTGAAAGCAGGAATCAAAACAGAACTAAAACTGTTTTTAAACTTCAGGGTTTATGGCAATCAAGATTAACCTCATTTGACGCTATCCTCTGGGGAGATTACCAAAAAATAATTGTCAACCGAAAGTGAGACATTGACATCCTCTCGCCGATAAATTGAAGATTATAGTGAGAGAAACCTAAACCTCACGATTTAGGTTTCTGCTTCTTTCCCTTACGGGTTAGAGTCTACTGAATCATATTGGTCATAATTTTGTACATAGATTCAGCCCATTTATTCCAATTCAAACGCTCATCATATTCTTTTCGAGAAGAACGTACAAGCTGTTCATATGTCTCTTTATTGGAGAAGTTAGCAGCAATTTTTTTCGCATATTCGTCACCACCTGCTGATAAAGGTAGTATATAACCGTTTTTACCTTCTTTCAGAATTGTTGGAATCCCACCTGCATCTGTTGTTATTACAGGAATACCGTAGGCATTTGCTTCACAAATTACAATGGGTGAACAGTCAGCACGAGTGGGGAAAACGAGAAAGTGAGAGTTCAGTAGTAATTGACTAAACTGTTCTTGTTCTTCGGGAATATTTTTATTTAAAAAAGGAATGATTTTCAGTTTTTCATGTTGATATTCTGATGGGGGAACACAACCAATCATAAGAAGTTCGGCATCTACTCCCAGATCTAATAAAGAAAGGAGAGTTTGATAAGCAATATTTCCTCCCTTTCTTTCCCAATCTTTACCTATAAATAATAAATGACATTTTGAGACTAGACATTTTTTCAGCGTTTCACTCGCTTCTGGAACCTTGTCTACATTAGCTCCGAAAGGTACAATTTCAATTTTGTTCGGATCGACTTCATAATCATTGATCGCAGAATGAGCAGCCCATTCTGAAGAGTAAATAACTTTAGTTGCTTTTTTGAAAGCGACGACTTCTTGTTGAGAAGCTTGTAAGAATTCTTCTTCACTGGAATAGATTTTATACGTTTGTTTAATCAGTTTAGGGGTAGCATCTGATAGATAGATGATCGGTAAATCTGTCTCTAAAAAGCCTAATTCTTTGGAAGAAACTGGAGCAAAAATTAAATCACAGGGCGTTTTGCTGAGAGTTTTTTCAACAGACTGATAAAATTGCTCATAGAGTAAATTCGGATCGGGATCTTTTTTGTTCAACAAAGAACTCGCTTTCTTAACCAGTTTTAAAGGCTTTTTCCACATCGAAGGTTTACTGGGATTCCCTAAGTTAATCAGATTAATATTCTGATGACTCAAGGCTCTGTGCATATGATAAAGTGTTCCCGAAAATGTATTTTTATCTAAATAGTTTTTCGCAGAATAGTAACCAATGTTAACTTGACGCATCATAAATTTCCTCTCCGATAAAATTCAGATTTGAGTAACTTTGATCTTGAACAATAATATACCAACCAAATGATTGGTGATGATTACCAATCAAAACGAACATTTAAAAGCTCATACAGTTTTTGGTTTTCGGGAAGAAAATAAGTTTTTAGTTTTTCTAGTACATCCTCATCCCCTATATTTTTAACATAGTTAGCCGTTGCATATTTTTGTTTTTTCAACTGCTGAATTTGCTTTAGAGAAAAGGGTTCAATCTCTAAAAAATCACAAACCCGATCTAAAACTAAACTTAAATTATCACAAAACTGTTCAAAGTTGAGAACTAAAATATGCTGAGGATCAAAATATTTGTAGTAGTTGTTTAGATGATTAACATATTTCCCTTTTTCAATGTATTGATAAGGATATTTGGGCTGAGTAGAATGGATGTTTAACTCCTGTGCGATCGCCTCAGAAAAGGTTCTAGAATCAGTGATTTCTCTTAAATACGGATCGGTATTTGTAGAATAGTTCTGAAACATTTGCCATGCTGAATAAGCCCGATGTGCTGGGTTTCTGAGTATAGCAATCATCTTAATATTTCCTAAATCCTGTTGAATTCGTAAGGGAATATATTGATGATAGAGATAACTGGGTGCAGCTTCAAAGGTGAGTTTTTTTCCCTTGCGAATTTTAGAGGGAAAATGTTTGAGATACCAGCCAAGACCCTTGTTATAGTTGTCATGGATATCAAAGTAGTAGGTTTCTCTCCATGTCCATGTAATCAAGGCTTGAGGATGTTGAGCCAGGTAATGATACAGGGAAGTTACTCCCGATCTTTGAGCGCCTATAATCAGAAAATCAGGTTTTGACTTCCAGATCGGGTAAGTGGAATAAATCACCTCCTTAACAAGTTGTTTAACCATGATAATACCTTCTCAACTGCATAACACACTTTAAATGATTAGCCGTATAGAATTGATGATTTAGCTATTACCAGGTATAGCGATATCCTAATAGGTCGTAAAGTTCTTCATTGTACGGAACAAAATACTCTTTCAACTGCTGAATTACCTGAATATCAGACTCACTTTTCTCGACTTTATACTTGCCAGCGTTGTATTTTGTCTGCTTGAATTCTTGCAGTTTTTCAGGCGAGAAACGTTCTAGATCGAGAAAGTCACAGGTACTATTCAGTAAAGTTTCTATATTTTCTTTGAACTGATTGAAGTTGAAGATCAGCAAGTTCTCTTTGTCAAAATGCTTATAGTAGTTTTGGAGTTGTTGAGTATATTTTCCTCGATTAATATAATCAAACGGATATTTCGCTGAGAGACCATTTAGCTCGTCGTCTATTGCTTGCTTAAACGTTCTTTCATCAGCGATATTGCGGAGATGATCGTGAGAATTATCTGCAAAACTATGATACATTTGCCATGCAGAATAGGCTCGATCAACCGGGTTTCTGAGGATGGCAATCATTTTAATATTCCCTAAATCCTTCTTAATTAATTCGGGAATGTAATCAAAATAGAGATAGCTGGGCGAAGCATCAAAGGTTAGTCTGTCTCCCTTTTCTCGTTTTGAGGGAAAGTTTCCTAGATACCAACCTAACCCTTTACTGTAATTTTCTGGTAAGTCAAAATAGCGAATCTCTTTCCAAGATTCATTCCCAATTACTTTGGGATGCTGAATTAAATAGTTATAGAGTGAAGTTGTTCCCGCTTTTTGTGACCCAATGATTAAAAAATCTGGACGAGATTTAATCATTGGATAAGCTACATTTTTGATCAAGTTTTTAATCATTTTATTCGCCTCATTTTGAATAATAATGTAACAGTTTTTGACCTGAAAAAATCTCGACAGTTAAGCGGATTTTGACAGAGATTGGTTGGGTACTGATACCCAATTTTTTTCGGTTTCTTTAACCACTGTTTTAAAGTTTTTGCAATTCAAATCTAATCCTAACCAAGATCCGAGTATTGCTAAGTCTTGATCAAAGATAGCCTCGAGTTTCTTGATGTTTTCAGGTTCTAACTTAGGTTTTTGCTTCATTGTCCAGGCATCTTTCACCCTCTCCCGAAAACTTTTAGGAATAAACCACCGTCGCAGTTCTCGTAAACCGGGAGTTTCTGTTAATAAGTCGCGCCAAGCACTTTTACGCAATCGTTGGGTAGAAACATTCTTCGCATCGAGTTCAAAATCCCATTGGGGTTGACCCGAATAACCGATAAACTCACAGACTCTTTCTAATTCTTCTTGAGGGGATGTCAACATCCTTTCAAAGAAAACGGGAAGGACACGATCTGAGCCAAAGGTTTCAAAATATGGCTCTAATTGCATCGTATAACGGCTATAATCAATCAGTTCTTGATGTTGATCAACTGCTGAGTTAATATCAACTGAAATGACTCGCATTGTCCATTCATGGATATACTGCGAAGTCAACCGATCAATCGGATGTCGCATCACATAAATAAATTTTGCATTCGGACAATGTTGGTTTAAACGTTTAATGGTTTGAGGATAGGTGGGTAACTTAGTATAGTGGGTACTAGACTCGCCACAAAGGTCATTTTCCGAGGCATTTTTAAACAGAGAAAGATACCATTCGATTCCCTTGGCATATACTTCATCATTACTAAAAAAATAGGGTTCTTTTGGCTCACTCATAAAGATACCCGGTTGCAAAGCCAGTTGCTTATGCAAGGTGCTAGTGGCACATTTCATACCACCAATAATCATAAAATCTGGATATTTGCTCATTGTTGTTTTTCAGGTAATAAGGGAGGTTTCATCGGATTTTGCCAATTCATCCAAATATCTTGAGCTTGGTACTCGCAGGTATGAGGGAGTTTCTGTTTCACTAATTCGCGAACCAGGGAAATACTCCGACCAACTAACCAACAAAAGTTAGCCAGACCTAAACCCAAAACGCCGTAGAATTTGGCAAAATACCGCGATCTCGATGCGTACAAATAGGGTCGGGGTCGTTTCCGAGCGGCAACATCTGATTTGACAGAACCACTGCCACCTCGGAGATGAACAACTCTAGCTTCTGGCCAGTGAAGAATTTTCCAACCAGCATTTATCGCTTGACGACAATAGTCTACGTCGTCATAATACATAAAATATCCTTCATCCATTAAACCGACCTGATCTATAACTTCCCTGCGAACTAATACACAAGCAAAACTTGTCCACTGAGGCTCAAAGGGAACGTTAGAGACGGGAATCGGAACATCGTATTTTTTCAAAAGTTGAGTGATTGGTGCAGTTGCAGCCGATGCAATGAGTTCACTCCAAGGAGAATGGTAACGAAAACAACTGATTTGAGGTTTGGCATCAGGCCACTCCAGACGAGGACTAATTAACCCTGCTTCTGGATAGGCTTGCATTGCCTTTAATAGTAAATCAATCGTACCCTTCCTGACAATTGTATCACTATTTAAAAGCAGATAAGCATCAGCTTTAACTGACTTAATTCCAAAGTTATTTCCCGCAGAGAACCCCCCATTGGTTGGAGAAGGTAAAACTTTTGCCCAGTTGCTCCAGTGGTTTTCCGCGATAGCTGCCTCAATAATTTCTACAGAGTGATCACCAGAGGCATTATCGACGACGATCACTGTGTCTCGATCAATTTTAACTTCAGACTCTAGAGAAGCTAAACAATCAATAACCAGCTTCGGTGTTCGGTAATTGAGAATAATAATCGCCAGAGACATTAGCTTTATCAATTACAAAATTTACAAGCTTCAGCGTTTCAGAGAATGGCTTGAACTTTGAGGTATAGCTAGAGTTGTCTAGACTCATTGCTCACTATCTCAGTAAAATCAAGAACGACAATCATAGAAAAGTTGAGAAATTGAGAATCGTATTCCCTACTTCAGCCGGCTTTGATAAACCGCATTAATTTGAAGTAGGACTTTCTTTTGCCACTGCTTGTCGCCAAACTTGCGGGCAACGAAGTATTCGATAACTAAAGGCCATCCCAAGCGTTCCACGCGGCCTTGTAGTCTTCCCCACCAATTTTGTATTTTCAGTCTTTTCTCCAGGATTGGAGTGACTTCAATGGTCGGAAATCCACTCAGTTCATAGCCTCGTTCGACTAATAAATTGCCGATTTTTTTCTCAACTAACTGCACATCTCGTTCAGGCATTTTACGTTTCCATTGGGCAATGTATTTCGGGTCGGGAAACTCGTATTTACTATTCTTAGTATAACCGAACATTTCCTGATCATAAGGAACCCCGAGAAATTCACAAACCCTTGTCAAAGTTAAAACAGGTTCGGCAATAAGTTCTTCATAACTAAGTTCACATCGTCTACTTTCGGGAACAATTTTTTTGACATGATTCCATAACTGTTCAGCTTCACGCCAACGTTCTACACCAAACCAGACATTACCAGCCCAACCCATACCCAGACAGGACCGAGCGACATCTCTAGGATCTCGAATAATATGAATGAAACGAGCATCAGGCCAGATATGCAATACTCGATCAAAGTGACGGTGAACTGTAGCACCGATGATTTTCTTTGCCTCTGTATCCCGTTTCTGAACAAGAAAGCTATTAACAAGTTCAGGATAACTTAGGCTACGATCAATTTCAAAACCCGTGGCTCGAAAGACTCGATGAGTCTCTAACCACTCATAATATCGATTTAAATCTGGGAATTGTTTCTGATCAGATAATAAATCGGTAGCATATTCAAACTCATTGCACCAAGCTATTTTGGGATGATGTCCTAACATCAATCTTAAAACCGTTGTACCTGATCGTTCAGCTCCTACAAGAAAGGTCGGTTCAGAAATCCAACGAGAGTTGTCCTGCATTAGTCTATTACCTCTAGAATAGGAAGTCTTCCGAGAAAAAATAACTCCAAATATAGTGCGATCAAACACTATTTCTTTAACTCTAAATTCTTTCTACAGTTTACCATCGTTTTTTTAATTTTATGAAATTTTTACAAATTTAGCATCCCTCCCACCAACAAGAGTTTTGAGTAATAAAGTCCATCAAAGCACTGTATTTTGGAGACTCGGATTGATCTACATATTCTAATGCACCCCAACTGCCCCACTTCGTGGGTTTAGCAACATCAACAAAGTGCATAAACATTGTTCCGCCGACTTCTTGCCAATCTTTGAATAACTGGGTGTAAAGTTCATACATCTGAGGATGGCGATTAAGTTCGATAAAAAAGTCTGTTAACTGTTGATTATTGACTGCATCTTTGCGCCCAACAATATGCTGTCCACCTTCATAGGCCATTAACTTAAGTCCTTTTTCCTGGGCAACCTGAGCATGATAGGAAAACAGTTCTTTAACTTGAGGTAAACTATCCTCTCTTCCTGCCGCTAATAATTTTCCAGTTTTCAACTGTTGAAAAGCTTTTTGAACACCTCCATCACCATCTTTTAGCCAAGACTCCACCTTACTAACATTATCCGGATGACCCAAAGAAGCACCAAAGTATCCCGCGATTGCATACGCTCCGATATCATGTTGATAACAAGCTTTATTTCCTTCAGCAACCCAATACGGACATTCTAAAATCCCCTTTTCTGATCCTTTCCAGCCGACTTGAGTCGCGATCACACAAGTCACCCGATCTTTGTGATCAGCAAAAACATCTTTCCAAATGTCACACATCTGAGCAGTTCGCATTCCATACCATTGTCGAAAAGCATCTTTCTTATCTTTTCCCCAACGCTTTTGACCTTCTTCTAAAGCATAGTGAGTTTGTTTAAATTGCCAGTTCCAAACTTCATTAGAAAACTCTATATAAATCTTGAGATTTTGATCAAGATTCTTGTTGACGGATTGAGCAAAGTTTCTCATATATTCATCGGTCGCCATGTGAGGCATATTAAACCAAGGATCGGCTTGAACTTTATTGGCCAAAGCGACCATAACTTCTAGAGGAACACCTTTGAGAGTATAAGAAGCCATATCAGGCATTGGTCTATCAAGCCATTCTTTTTGTTGGGAATGATTCGTTCCCATCCAATCCATAAAACGCAAGGATCGAAACTTATTAATTTTTTCGAGAAAAGCTGTATTAAAAAGTTCTCCACTGCGATATAAGCTTTCTTCTTCAGCATGAATCACCCGAATATTTCGGATATAGTTACCCGTTTGGTTCGGATCAGTTGCTGTAATTGTGATCAGTACACCACCCGACTGTGATGAATCTACATCAATGATATCTCGACCTGGAGTTGAGTCAGATTCATCCTTTTTAGCAGACAAACTATATTCTATCGTTCCTTCTCCTTCATACAAAACAATATACTTACCTCCTGAAAAATGATTGGGTATTCCTCGTAAAAACAATGAGCTAACCCGAGTATATTTAGGAGAATCTTCCGGAGTCGGTAAGGATTTGACCCACCCCTGTTCATCTAAGTTTAAAAGATCTTGTTCTTTGGTATTCCATTCTCCTTGACAGCCAGGATCGGTTTTGGTACATTGAGTAATCCAGTCTTGAGAAGATTTAAAGTAATCTAAAAATGGTAGTTGTGATGACCAAGGTGCCATTCCGCTTAAATTGATTCCGAGAGGAGAGTTATCATTGAAGGTATTCGAGTTTGAGTTTTGACTCAAAGTAATCTGAGGTACAGAGGGTAATAACCAGGCGTTTACATGACTATATAATTTAGGAAATAGAGTCGAAAACAACATAATTCCCATACAAAAAAAAACCAAAGAATTTTTAAGTTTAAACTGTGATGCTTTCATACGATAAATATCCAATATCTTTGCTTTCGGTATATTTTTTAATCGATGATTTGAGGCATTATCTTAAATTGAAACTTTTAGATCGAGCTGCTGGAAGTTTGCGGATACGTTTCGCTGATTTCAAGGAACGGGTTGGTTCTGGCTTTCCCATACATAACCCCGCTATACCTCCACTGGCTAAAGTAAAAACCGGATTAAACTGATTATTTAAGCAGCAATCGAGGGCATACAAAACCATAATCACAACAAGTACAGCAGCCGGTCCAACCTTCGGTGTTAACCAAGTGCTAGCGGGGTAACGGAATACAAAAGCCAAAGCCGGTAGAAATATAGAGCCAAAAATAGCACTCAAACCGACGACTCCATTAACGCCATAGGCAATAATCCATAAACTATCTGTTACTGAAATATCTTCTAGATCTCCGAGTCTGCCATATTCAAAGACACGATTTCTTCCCCAGCCACCCCATCCAAAAACCATTCGTTCTAGACCTTTTTCGACGAGTAATTCTTCATTGTCAAATCTAAAGTCAAGAGACTGAGCGCGTTCTTCACCTGCAATATCTGTAGCCACAGAAATAATTTGATCGGCTTTATCTCCAGTAAAGTTTCCCGTTGATCCTAAAAACAGGTAAAATGATAGAGCAGATATTAATATCATTAAAGGAAGTGACATTTTAAAAAACTTCGCAGTCAGTAGAATAATGATGCCGTAGAAGGTATAGAGATAAGCGCCGGTCGATCTCACTAAAAGATGAGTGATAAACAGTCCAGCAACTATCAAGTTCATGGGAACATTCCAAAAGGTTTTGATGATTCCCGACTGCCACAACCAAATGGCAACGAGCAAAGCAGCCATCATCCACACCCCGACACTCAAACCATGTATCATAAAAACATTCGGTCGGTATCCTCCCAGACGAACGGATTGACCAAATTCGTGAATCCCATGATAACCGTAAACCATGCGGTGCAACTGAGGACTGATCACACTCTCAATTAGACACAGAGGGGCATAGATCAACCCACTCACAAAAATTCCCATCGCCAGTTGACGAGCACCTAATAGGTCATTGAGGTAGATTCGACCGAGAAAATAGGGGATTCCATACTGCATGACCCGATCTAAAACGGCTGATGTGCCATCGTAGATTCCTAAATTGTTAGTCATTGATGAAATGAAGGGACAGATACACCAAATGAGCATGGGGATATCTAGCCAGCCCAACTTAAATGAATTCAAGCGTTTAGCATCGAAGATAAAAGTAGCAAGCAATATACTGTAACAAGTTGCAGATGTTCTGGTGTAGTCAGGAAGACCCGGAAATTCAAATACAACTCTTTGAGGCAAAAATAACCAAGATACAATAAAGCTGATTACGACTGCTTGGCGAGCCGGAAAAAACTTAAACAAAGCCAGGACAATCGGCAACCAGATTTGAAGTACAAGTTGAGCTTGAGGAGTCATTTGCTACTGAGATAATTAGACTTCAGATAAGATTATTTTACTCGGAAGATAAACTTGATGATAATTTCGTGTAACTGTGCCTCCAATTTATCGGTGTAGTAGATGGCGTGTCTTACCTGAAAATTACTAGAAATGAAAATTCCTGGTTTTTTAAAAGTTTGTTGATTGATAATTGCAGCTTGATTATGGTGATCCCAACACACCATCAATAGGTAATCCAAAGCCCAGGTAATACCGACCTAAACAAACAAAAAATAGTAAACCTAATAATAGTATTGTGGCTTGGAGGTCTTGTCGAAAACAAGTGAGCTTCTCTTGCCATAATCCATAATTAACAGCAAAATAACTGGGTAGATCGTTAAAAGCAATTACAGTGATCGCACCGACCACTCCAAAGAGCTGATTTCCCGTCGGAAGTAATATGATCATATACAAAAATTTGAGAAAGTTACCGAATGCCACGGGTTTAGGATTTCCAATCGCATAAAGTGCGCGATCAATAGTTGCTGACAACAACAAAGGCCATAGTCCAACGGCGAGAATAGGTAACATCCATCCGGCTTCCTGATATCGCTCATCATAGAGTGTTTCAACAATTAAATCTCCAAAACAAGCAAGAACTGTCACCATAAATGCTAACCCAATTAACAGCAGCTTACGCTTTTGTAAAATTTTAGATCGCAAGCTGGGTCGATCTAAATCAGCATATTTAGAGATTACTGGAAACATCACCTGTTGACTAATGCGTTTAACAACTTGTCTAGGTAAATCGGCAAAAGTAAAAGCAACTGTATAAACCCCTAAGAACTGAAGCGTAAACAGCCTTCCTAAAATTAATCGGTCAGCTTGGGAAGCTAAAAAAGTCATCATTGTGGACACAAAAATCCAAGTCCCAAAAGACATGATTTCTTGAATCGAGTCCTTTTCCCAGGCAAACCAATTAGAAGTTTCGGGCTCTAAGCGATGACTCCATGCAGTTTTGACAACACTAGAAACAAGACTTCCCCCGATTAAAGCCCAAACTGTGGGTGTTATGAAAGCCCAGGCAATTGTAACCACCAGGGAAATAATTTGGGTTAAAAACTCAACTCTTGTGAGTTTCCCAATTTCTAGTTGGCGGCTGAGAGTGGCTAGAGAGGTGGAACTCAATCCATTAACCAGGACAGTTAAAGCTGAAACCGGGAGCAACCAAACGAGGCGAGAATCATTATAAAACTGAGACACCGGCCAAGCAAGAATCACACATCCTATCCAAATCCAGCAGGCTCTGATGACTTGCAATGTCCAAGCAGTGTTCAGAAAAACGGGGTCGTTCCAGCGTGGACTACGGATAATACTCGGACGAATCCCAATGTCTGAAAATAAGGCAACACCCATAATAAAGGTATTCACCAACGCCATCAGACCAAATAATTCTGGAACCAGGAGACGAGTCAGAATCAGGTTACTGCCTAAACGCAGGGCTTGACTGCCACCATAGCCCACCACTGTCCAGATTGTGCCTTTAACAGCCTGCTTTTTAACTGAGGACATAACAAGTTTGTTAGAGAGGGCTAAATCAAATTTACAAAGCTGATCTCAATTTGGAGCTAGGCTTTGACTGGACTTGTCTGTTTGACACTCCCACGCCGTAAACGGCGGGGATTCTTGGTTCAGCGAGTCCACTTAATACAGATAGGGCGACCTATCTATACCAGAGATGGACTCTCCTCAAGCGTTTTGCTCCATTTCAGAAGCCTGTTTGGGTATGCCCTACCCTACAGTTCAAAACCTAAAATCTTGGTTTCTCTGTACTTGTTGCGTTGCGCGCTAATAAGCGTACAAGCTTTCCTGTACGGAACCCCATAACTTCAGTGCGTCAAGGTGCGCTGCCTTTTCGGCGACTGGGTTTTTAGTGTGGTTGATTACCCTTTCCACAAAAGAAAGTTTAGCAGAAAGCCGTCCTCAAGGACGGGGCTTGTACCCCAATTTTTTCGGTCACATCTTTCTCGTTTAACGGCAGAAAACTGTAAAAATAACGACTGGAATTGACACTTAAATCATTTAATTCTCGGATTGGCATAGGGTCTATCTTGTTCGATCAGTTGTTTACTCTGGATGTATATCACTTAGTCTATTGGACAATCCTCATGGAAAATACTGAGATTTTCAGGTTTGTCTCACTCAGTCTAACCTACCCTCTCTCGGTACAACTACTGTTGAGGGCTAGCTTTATCAAATTTTTACATAAATCTTTACACCCTTTATAGAAAAAATGCTATTTTCCGGGTGCTTCCCTAATCAATCCTTCGAGGTTCAGCTAATCTTTGGCTCTCAAACCTCAATAGCTTTTAGCTTACTCTGTGCTTGCCTAATCGTCAATTGCTTCTTCGGGTAAGTTATCTTTATCCCTAACCCATCCCCCCCTTAAAATTCCGCTCAAAAATTCCCTTAAATACTAAGTAAGAGCGGTTATCCGCTCTCAAATTATTGATGATGATGACTGATTGATGGAAAATTTTAGTGACTTTTGCCAATTCCCAATTCTTGACCCGTTGCTTTGACTTGTTTCCAAGAACGTTTGATACTTTGATAAGATTCTTGAGTCGATAACTTTCCTCCTGTGTGTAAACCTGCGATGATTTGCACCTGTTGAGCAAATTGTTGGAGTTGACTATCAAAGGCTATATTTTCCGGTGTGGGTTCACCTCTGTATCTGTAGCGAGGATGTGAGCAATTATGCTTTTGTTCCATCAAAATACCTCCACAAGCTAATTTTAGCATCAAGTTTCTAGCTGAACAGTTTAATCAGTTAGCACTTAAAGCATTGCTAATGCCAAACAAAATATTTAAAGAAAGGATTGAAATCCCTTAATTTATATTGTATAAAAAGTTTTATTTTTTGTCAATAGCTTTTCCTCAAAACCTCTGTTCGTTTCGTGTATAAAATATATAAGATGTATAAAATAGAGATTTTAGATGAAATACTCAAATGTGTGCTAGAAATAATTGTTCGAGAGTAGTGAGTAGGTGATTGATAAACTGTCCCTACTTATATTCAGCTTTTCCTTGTGTAGTTGTAGTATTATTTCAGTGAATTTATATTCTATAAAGATCATTATTATAGAATTTTATTAAAATTGAGTCATCTATCCAAAGTAATAATTGTAGATATTGGGTATAATTTCTAAATTATCCATTTGAAAATCTTGCTGAGAAATAGTCTTTTTTTTATTGAAATATTCCGCCATAAAATCTCTAATTTCTTGAGTAGATTTATCAAGAATTTTACCTTCAGTGAACATCACATAGTCTCCGCCACCCAGCGCCCGATAGCTATTAATTGCGACGCGCAGAACTTGCTCTGGTGCAATCATTTTACCTTGAAGGAGGAGTCGAGTCACTCGTTGACCTACAGGCTGAGTAATATCAAGAGTATAATCTATTCCTTGATAAATATCCCAATTGTAATCACGCATATTTTCAGCAATAATTTCTCGGGGAGAATCGGGTAAATCGTCAGGGTTAAGCTGTTTAAAATAAGCCGCATTTTTTTCTAACGCTCGGCGTAAAATATCCCCAGTAATTTCTAGAATAAATAACCGATTATCACAAACATAAATACTATAAGCATCCCGCAGCGTAATTTCTCCAACTGGAATTTTACCCTGTTCCGTAAAGATAGAAGTTAAAGAAATATCAACCGGATACCCCATAGAACGAGCCGCTTCTATTTGTACTGTATTAATCAAATGGGCTAAAGCACTCCCCTGAAAACGAGCAGCCATCCCGCCAACAAACTCAGATTTTGCTTGACCAATGGGTTGATTGAGATAACTTAAAATTTGCTGATGATTGGGCTGTAAAAGCTCAATAAAACGAGGTAAAGGCTCAATATTTTCAATAGATAAGTTCTTAGAATCCTTGTCAATAACTTTCCAACCTTTCCCCTGATGAACTAATTTAATGGTATACTGACTAAGAGCCTTTGCCCAATAAGACGGTTCAGCAATTAACACAGTATTGATAACCGCTTTTGGTACACTAAGATGAGAATGTCCGGCGAGAATAATATCAATATCAGGGACTTGTTGAGCCAATTCAATCGTAATATTTTCATTCACCGTTGCGCCCGTGTTTTTCCAAGTGTCAACAGAGGTTAACCAAGATGCCGGATTTGAACGATAATCTTGAGGAGTTTTCGTCCACCCCGTATGTTGAGCAACAATCACAATATCAGCACCTTGTTGTCGCATTTTCGGTACATATTCCTGGGCTGTTGTCATGGGGTCAATAAACGAAAGTTCGCCAAAATTTTCAGGAGGAAGCCAGTTTTGAACTGCGGTGGTTGTCAACCCCAATATTCCAATTTTCACGCCGTCAACTTCTTTGAGAATATAAGGTTTAAAAGCCGGAACTCCATCAGCCCGAATAAGATTAGCACAGACAACAGGTGCATCTAATTGCTTAACCCACCGAGACAAAACCTCCATTCCAAAATCAAAGTCGTGATTTCCGAGAGATACCGCATCAAAACCGAGAAGATTAAACGCCGTTGCAATCGGGTGAGGAGATTGAGTATCAATTTTATTATAAAAATAAGCCAGTGGTGAACCTTGAATCGTATCCCCATCATCAATTAAAACTAAATTGGGATGTTTTTCTCGTTCCTGTTCAATCAAAGTAGCAACTTTAGCAAGTCCCAACTCAGCCGGTTGATTCGTATAGTAATCCCAAGGCATGAGATAACCGTGAATGTCACTGGTTTGTAAAATTGTAATCGTTTTCGTCTCAGAAGAAATGTTCAAAATAGCTCCCAATACAACCACAGCAACAAAAAAGCACAACCCGAGAAAAAACAGTAAGAACTGACGCATTACTGCTCCATGAGATTAACGTCTACATTGATTAAACAGGTTAATCATAAGACAACAATGATGGTAAATTCTAGCTTTCTTTTCGGGGTTTATGCTTGCGGTTTCAAAGAACCCTGACAAGGAACAGCCACCAGTCCTGAACCATGGGGTGTAACATCAGCAGGAACAGCCACCAGTTCAACGATGCCATTGGGACGAACAATCCAGCCCTGTGCTTCAATCAGAGGAGTCTGCTGAGTCGTTGAGGGGGTATTTCTGAGGGAATGTTGGGGATTATCAGTGGCGGATTTTGGGTTCAAATCAGGACGAATTACCGCATCAATCCAATCTACAACCACCGCATCACTACTGAGAGAATCACTTGGACTCGGAGGTAAACCGCCCCGTCCTGTAATAATAAATTCACTGTCAGCAAAACTCGCACAACCCGAAACGACTAAAGTGCTAGGGTCTACAATGGTTGTTGGTAAATCTGCTAAAGCCGAATTTGCATCGGTTTCCGGGCGATTAATCTCCACCGCGCCGCTAAATTCTGCCCCTAACTCGCTGGTTGCGGTAATATCACTTTTGGGGGTTGTCTGTTGACGAAACTCAGTCCCAAATACGCCTTGAGCATTGATGCTGACTCGTCCACCCATTCCCTGTTGAGCATTGGCGGTAATATCACTATTCTCAATAGCCACCAACGTCTGAGTCTCAATGGTAATATTTCCGCCGTTAGCCGTTCCCGAATTGGTTGTAATTCGACTTCCTCGACGCAATTCTAACGCCTGAGTTTGTAAAGTGACGTTTCCCTGACCACCCGAAGCCGTCGCCCCACTAATCGCCCCTTCATTGTCTAAAATAATTGCCTGGGTGGTAATATTTAAGTTTCCGGCTGAACCTTGACGAGTTCCCCGCACACCCACCTCTGCCCCATCCCGTATGGTTAAGCGATTGGTGGTAATGTTTAAATTGCCTGCATTCCCCTCCCCGCTGGTATTAGATTCAATCGCACTGGGAATAATCCCGTCACCAACCACGCCAAAGGAAACGGATTCTACTGTGGGGTCTGCGTTCGTTGTTACCCCAATCACCTGAATGGATTCAGCCGCGTTAATCGTTAAATTTCCGGCTGCTCCTTCGCCCCCTGTGGCCGCAGAAATTTGAGAGCCATCCCGCACCACCAAGCGACGGGTATTAACGTTTAAATCGCCAGCCGGTGCCGTTCCTTGCTGTCCTTGTACCGTTAACAGCGACGAAGACGTTAATAAACCCGTAATAAACCGCCCATCTGGAGATATCCCCGTTAATTCAATGTCTGTGGCATTCACAGTTAGATTTCCGCCTTTTCCAGCCCCCGATGCTGAACTCGAAACCTGGGCGCCGTCTGCAACTCGGAGTTGTCGGGCGTTAATGGTTAAATCTCCGGCATCGCCTAACCCCAAGGTAGCGGTAAAGATACCTGCGGGGACCATAGCACCTGCGGGGGTGCCACTGAATTCGACAAAATCTGCATTGATTGTGGCGTTTCCCCCTTGACCTGCTTCTGTGGAACTATTGGGGGTGGTACTCAGTGAAGTTCCTGTAATCACTCGCAGTTGGTTGGCGTTTATGTTTAAGTCACCTGCGTCCCCGGCGCCGACGGTTCCTGTAACCAGTAGAGAACCGTTACTCAGTTCGGCGGACTGAACATTGAGGGTAATATTTCCACCTTTTCCGGTACCTAAAGCCGTGGTTAGAATTCCGGCACCATCTCGAACTATCAGTTGATTGGCATTGATGGTCACGTCTCCCGCATCCCCTGCGCCTCCGCTAAGGCTGTATAAACCATCTGGGGGCTTTAACGGGTCAAATGAGATAGACTCGGCTTGTTCGGGGTCGCCTAAGGCGAGGAGTTGAGAAACGAGTTGAAAGGGGGTTGTTCCAGTTATTGTTACTTTGTCTGCGTTAATTGTAATTCCGCCTGCTGCACCTGTACCTACAAATGTAGAAGCTGATAAGAAGGCTTGGTTTTGAATATTAACTTCAAAAGCTTGAAGATTAATTCCGCTTCCGTCAAAATCTCCCAAGGTATTCGCGGAGAGTCCTGAACCGCCTGTTAGGGTAATATTTCCACTTTGTAGATTTATAGCGCCGCCACTTAAACCGCTCGTTGTTACTTGGCTATTTTCTGATAATAAAATGTTTCCTGAAGCGGCTGAGGTAATAGAGGTACCGCTTCCCAACTCCCAAATCCCATTGCGAACTGTTCCGAGTTCGACTTGACCTCCAAAAGCGGTGAGATTTCCGCCTTCTAAGTTAATATTTCCACCGACTAATGTAATATTTTGTCCGGGTTGAACTTGTAAACCTGTGGGGGCGGGATTGCTATCTAAACCAATTCCGATGGCTTGGGAACGATTGGTAATTGCACTCGGACTTGAGCCAAATTGTAAACCAATGGGAACATTGACACTCAATAAAGGCGGATTTTGGGGATTAATGGCGCTGAAAACTTGCCCATCGTTAAAGATTAAACTGTTGGCGGTACTGCTAACAAATGAACCCCCGATATTGAGTTGGGCATTCGGCCCGAAAAGAATCCCACTCGGATTGAGTAAAAATAAATTGGCGGTGCCGTTAGCTTGGATTAAACCATCGATTAAAGAGAGATTTCCGCCTGTAACTCGACTGATAATATTTTGAATATTAACGGCATTGTTGAAAAAAACACCGCTTCCCGTTTGGATAGAAAAGTCTTGAAAACTATGAAATAAATTTCCTCCAGCTTGAGTTCCGCCTTCGACTCTAAAGATGTTGCCTTCTGGAGTAACAATGGTATTATCAGGTAAGGTTTGGTCGGGGATAACTTGCGCTGTGGCGACAGAGGAAAACAAGCCCCAAACAAAAGGTGAAATTGTCAAAAATGTCATCAACCTCTTGCAGAATTCTCTGTCTGTCATTGTGAGTTTGACGGGTATCCATGAGTTGAAGCGAATGCAAAAATTCCCTAAATGCTTCGTTGCACTCCGGGTGCCAGGATTGACTTCTAAGGGGTTTCCAAGAGGTTTAATGAATAAGTTTGACATCACTTTTTAGCTATATTTCATCGGGATTAACTCCCATTTCTCGCAATCGTTCTGCTAATCGTTCAGCCCGTTGTCGTTCGGTTTCAGCACGTTGTCGTTCGGTTTCTGCGCGTTCATCCCCAGTTAACAACAAATTCCCTTCGCTATCCCACCACCGCATCCAGGGTAATTCCATATTCCCATAACGCCCTTGCCATATTCCTAATTCCACCCCAATTTGTGAAATTGGATAATGATTGCGTTCGTTTGGTTCTAATCGTTCATAACGATTTTCAACTAAATGATACATTTCAATCGAGGCTTTTTTGACTTCATAAATTCCATAAAAAGGAACTCGAATGCCTTGTTCATACACCCAAAATTTACCTGCTTTTCTGCCATTATCAGGATTTAAAGAAGGGGGTGGAGTTTGATCTCGTTCCTCAAAACCATTCCCAGAAACAAACTCTAAAACAATCAAAGGTGCTATATATTCTTGCCACAATACATAAGAACGTCGCACTTGTCCATTGAGCAACGGAGAAACATGAGGAACATAAAACCAGTCGGGTGCTTCAGCGCCTCTTTCGGGAGGTTCTGTTAATCGCCAATAAATGCCACAATCTTGACCAATAGCATATTGTCCGTCAGAATGAAGTTGATCTAGGGTAGATCGGATTGAATCGGTTAATAGAATACTCTGGGGATGTTCTTGGAAGTTTTTCACGAAAGTACCATCAGACTCCGGAAGTTGGGTGTGATCCGGAAGTGAAGTAATATCGAGTTCATTCGGATGAGTAATTGTCATTGGTACAATTTCTCTGAACGTTGCTTTTTAAAATACTATAACATTTTAGCGATCGCCTAATGTTCTGATTTGAGTTGACTGATAAAACTGTCAGTATCTTATCACCTTTTTGATTGACTCGTTCATATTTTTGAGTGTCGCAACGGCTGAGGGCGAAATCTGGTTGAGATAGCGGAAAATCCAATATTTAAAAATGGTGTCTAAGATGACGGGAAATGTAACAATAAACAGAAAGATAAAGTTATGGTTTGCTGCAATACCAAAGTGACTCGAAACTCCTTCTAATAAAACTTCCCAACCGTGTTGCGAGTGAAATCCGACGAAGATATCGGTGAATAAAATCAGGATAAATGCTTTCGCACTCTCACTTAAATCTCAGCATTTTATTGGCGAATACAATTATTTTTTAGGCTGCATTTTCTCTCCTAAAGTTAAATATATTGCAGCCTAAAATTTTTAGCCGTTACAGATTACTCTGCCATAACCGTAAGTTAAACGGGAACTATTGAAGCACCCAATTAACCAAAAGTCGCACAGCAAACCCCGTTGCACCTGTGCTGTTATACCCACTATCTTTGTCTGTCCAAACAGGTCCGGCAACGTCTAAATGCGCCCAAGCTGTTTTCTCAACAAACTGCTTTAAAAATAGGGTGGCTGTAATTGCCCCACCTTGTCTCGGCCCTGTATTTTTCATGTCTGCATGAACAGCTTTTAACCCTTCAAAATACTTCTCCTCAATCGGCATTCGCCAGAGTTTTTCACCTGTGGATTTTGATGCTGTTTCTAACTGACTTGCTAAGTCATCATTCGGACTCCATAATCCGGCAATATCATTCCCCAACGCCACAACACAAGCCCCGGTTAAAGTGGCTAAATCAACCATTGCATCCACACCCAATTTATCCGTAAAAACTAACGCATCAGCCAACGTTAAACGGCCTTCAGCATCAGTATTATTGACTTCAATTGTTTTACCATTCGATGCAGTTAGAAAGTCTCCAGGGTGCATTGCCCGACCGCTAATCATATTCTCTGTGACGGCACTAATAAAATGTACTTCCACATCAGGTTTTAACAAACCAATGGCTTTAGCCGCCCCAAAAGTTGCCCCGGCACCGCCCATGTCGGTTTTCATCATTTCAATACTACTCGCCCCAACTTTCAGGTTTAATCCACCCGAATCAAAGGTTAATCCTTTGCCAATAATCGCTAATTTGCGCTTCGGAGTTCCTGACGGTTTGTAAGTCAAATGAATGAATTTTGGCGGCATATCAGAGGCTTGGGCAACGCCTAAAAATGCACCCATTCCCAACTTTTCACAGTCTTCTTTTTCTAAGATTTCGATATCAAACCCATATTCTGTGGCTAAAGCTTCCGCCATTTCTGCCATCGTAATCGGGTTAATTTCATTGGCGGGGGCTGCAACTAATTCTCGGGCTAAAAAGACCCCTGAACAGATATTTTGAGCGCGAATAATTGCCTCTTCTGTTCCAGCTAAACCTAATAATTCTACCCGTTCAATTGCGGGGCCTTTGTCTTCGGTTTCTGACTTAAAACGGTTGTCTTGATACAATGCCAGTTCAACCCCTTCTACTAAAGCTTGAGTCGTTTGATCAGGCGTTTCATAGACAGGTAAACTTAAAGCGAGGGTTTTACATTTAATCGTTTTGGCTAGACGTCCTGCTGTTGCAGCGGCTAAACGTAGGGTATCTAACGATAAGTTCTCCGATGAACCCAAACCCACTAAAATCACTTTGCGGATGGGGCTGTTACTGCCAACCCGAGTGGAAGCACTGCTGTTAGGCTTCCCATCAAATTCAGTTTCTTCGATCAACTCTTTCAAAGTGCCTGCGAGTTTTTCGTCGAGTTGGGCTAACTCACCCGATAAATCTACTTCATGTTCAAATATACCCACTGCTAGGGCATCTCCCGTCCAATCAATGCGAGGGGTATCTATAACTCGAAATTCCATGCTTTCTACTCTAACTTCTAAAGTCTGTGTAACACTTAAAAGAGTTTGACGCAATTTATCGTCAAATAATCACAATTATTACAATAGATTTTAATACAGATTGCATCTCACCAGACTTTTTCTCCGATGTTCTGGCTTGTCTTCTGCAAAGTCCCCCGATTTGTGATACCATCAACACCTAATAAGCTAGGGGTGCCTGCGAAGTCCAGGCTGAGACGACACCCTTGGAACCTGAGTCCGGTTAGTACCGGCGTAGGGAAGCTATCACCAGAGGGAATTAAACATGAGAACAGAATGGGTTAACCTGCGGCGTGGTCAAGCCAATGTTTCACAAATGCACTACGCCCGTCAAGGTGTTTTAACAGAGGAAATGCACTATGTTGCCAAGCGGGAAAAACTCCCGGTTGAATTGATTCGCGATGAAGTTGCCCGAGGTCGGATGATTATTCCGGCTAATATTAATCATACCAATTTAGAGCCGATGTGTATCGGGATTGCTTCTAAATGTAAGGTGAATGCTAATTTGGGTGCGTCGCCGAATTCTTCTGATATTAATCAAGAAGTTGATAAACTCAATCTCGCGGTTAAATATGGCGCAGATACCGTCATGGATCTGTCTACAGGCGGTGGGGATTTAGATGTAATTCGCACAGCTATTATTAACGCTTCTCCCGTGCCAATTGGTACAGTGCCGATTTATCAAGCAATGGAAAGTGTTCACGGCAGCATTGAAAAATTAACGGCTGAAGATTTCCTGCATATTATCGAAAAACACGCCCAACAAGGTGTCGATTATATGACAATTCATGCGGGAATTTTAATTGAACATTTGCCGCTTGTTCGTAATCGAATTACCGGAATTGTCTCTCGCGGTGGCGGAATTATTGCTCGTTGGATGCTACATCACCACAAACAAAATCCCCTTTATACTCACTTTGATGAGATTATTGAAATCTTCAAGAAATACGATGTTTCCTTTAGTTTAGGGGATTCTTTACGTCCGGGTTGTCAACATGATGCCTCCGATGAAGCACAGTTAGCTGAATTGAAAACCCTCGGACAATTAACTCGTCGCGCTTGGGAACATGATGTTCAAGTTATGGTAGAAGGGCCGGGTCATGTACCGATGGATCAAATTGAGTTTAATGTTAAAAAACAAATGGAGGAATGTTCAGAAGCACCCTTCTATGTTTTGGGGCCGTTAGTAACAGATATTGCGCCCGGTTATGACCATATTACCTCTGCAATTGGGGCGGCAATGGCCGGTTGGTATGGTACCGCAATGTTGTGTTATGTGACACCAAAAGAACACCTCGGTTTACCCGATGCTGAAGACGTTCGCAATGGTTTAATTGCCTATAAAATTGCGGCTCACGCGGCTGATATTGCCCGTCATCGTCCGGGCGCCCGCGATCGCGATGATCAACTGTCTGAAGCCCGTTATAACTTCGATTGGAACCGTCAGTTTGATCTGGCTCTCGACCCGGATCGCGCCCGTGAATATCACGATGAAACCTTACCTGCGGATATCTACAAAACGGCTGAATTTTGTTCAATGTGTGGGCCTAAATTCTGCCCAATGCAAACGAAAGTTGATGCGGATGCGTTAACCGAGTTAGAGAAGTTTTTAGCCTCTCAGGAAAAAGAAGCTGTTACTCAAAGTTAATTGAGTTGACTTGATTCTTTTCTATTGTTGAATTCGTTAAAATAGGGGGTGAGTATTAAAAATACTCGCCTTTTTTTATGTTAAATAGAAACCGGGTTTTTGGGAAAGATTGAAAGCACAAATGAGTGTCACTCATCCGAGTTACTGCAAAAAAGCGACTGTTCATCACTCTATAACAAACGTTAAGTTAGAGATAGGTTAGTCAACTTGCTTTTAATCACACTCGGGTTAAACTATGTCTACTCAACTTCGCTTTGAACCTTTAGGCTTTAGCTGGGTTGCTTTCCATCCTCAACCCAAAGGCGTAATTAGATTTATTGGTGGCGCGTTTTTTGGTTCATTCCCAACCTTATCTTATCGCTATTTTCTGCAAACATTATTTGAATCCGGTTATACTATCGTTGCAATTCCCTTTCGATTTACCTTTCGTCATTGGTCCGTTGCACTGAGTTTATTAGAAGAACAAAACGAGTTACAAAATTTACTGGTTGAAAAAGCAAAAGCCGCAGGTTATGACGGAAAATTCTATTTAGAAAACTCTAACTATTTATGGGTCGGTCATAGTTTAGGCTGCAAATATATCGCTTTGCTAGAACTTTTGAGCGACAAAAAGGGGTTAACTTACTTTCAAGACTGTATCTCCCAAAAACAACTTGACACAATTCGCCGTCGCTTAGGTGATAAAAAGGCAATTTTCAATCAACCCTCGCTGTTACTCGCCCCTGATATTAGTGATACAGAAAGTGCGATTCCCATTCAATCTCTCGCTCATTTTATCGATCAAATGGGTTGGGGCGTGTTACCGAGTCGTACTCAAATTGAGTGTATGATTGATCGCAGTCAACTGTTTAATATTACGGGTTTAATTTCGTTTAAATCTGATGATATTGCCGGAAATGATAACAATAAACAAAAAGGGGTTTACTGGTTTATTCAGCAACTTAAAAACCAAAACTTAATTCATCAAGAAATACCCGGAAAACATCTAGAACCTCTTGGCGTTAAAATAGGTCAATATATCGTAGATTTGAATCCTTTCGATAAGTTGATCGAACCGATTTCTAAGCGCAAACTCGAACCCGTTGCCTTAACGTTTTTACAACAGTTATCAGATCGGATAAAATCAGCTTTGTTACCGTCAGTTTCTCAAACGCAAAAAAAGTCAATTTCTAAAGTTCCCGTTGGGGTTTCAACCTCTAAACACTAAAAGTAGGGTGCATCAGAAAATTGGCGGTAAAATTAATAGTAATTCCTTCGGTCTGATGCACCCTACGGATTTTATATAAAAATTGGGTGCATCAGAAAATTCACGGTAAAATTAGCAAAAATTATTTAAGTTTTATACACCAAAAAAATTTGTTAAAATTCCAAGCAAAAACCGATCTAAAATAAATAGATAGAACTGCTTGGAGTCGCCAGGGATGAGCCAATGTTTGAATCCTGACTGTTTGTTGAATAACCTGCCAAACACTCTATTTTGTCAGCGTTGTGGTGTAAAATTACTATTAGCCGAACGTTATCGAGCGCTAGAAATTATCGGTCAAGGCGGGTTTGGTCGCACCTTCAAAGCGATAGACGAGTTCAAACCCTCAAAACCCTTTTGTGTGATCAAACAGTTTTTTCCGCAAGCACAGGGAACGGAAACTGTAGAAAAAGCTAAACAACTTTTTGAACAAGAAGCCGTTCGTTTGGATGAGTTGGGAAAACATCCGCAAATTCCCGAACTTTACGCCTATTTTACTCAAGAGAACCGCCAATATTTAGTTCAAGAATATATTCAAGGAAAAAATCTGCAACAGGAGTTAGAGGAGTCGGGAACCTTTAACGAGACTCAAATTTTACAACTGCTCAAAAAATTACTTCCTGTCTTATATTTTGTTCACAAAAATCAAGTCATTCATCGGGATGTAAAGCCGGAAAATCTGATTCGTCGAGCTTCCGATAACCAACTGTTTTTAGTCGATTTTGGTGCGGCAAAATTTGCGACTCGTACCGCCTTAGCTGTCACCGGAACTACCATCGGTTCTGCTGGATATGCTGCGCCCGAACAAGCTTTAGGAAAAGCCAATTTTAGCAGTGATATTTATAGTTTGGGTGTGACTTGTATTCATCTATTAACCCAAGTTGAACCCTTTCAACTGTACGATGTCAGCGAGGGAGAATGGGTTTGGCGAGATTATTTAACCAATCCTATTAATCAAAAATTGGGGGAAGTTTTAGATAAGATGTTACAGCAGGCGATGAAAAAACGGTATCAGTCTGTTGGGGAAATTGTGAATGCAATTTCATCTCAAGCTGCACTTTCTAAAACCGTTCGCATACCTCCGCCTCCACCGCCCCCAACATCGTTAACAAAAGTAATTGCAGCGCCTCCGCCTCCGCCTCCAACACAGTTAATAAAAGTAGTTTCAGCCAGAGGAGTAGATTATACTTTCCTAGAATATTTGTTGAGTCAAAAACAGTGGGAATATGGGGACGAAGAAACTGCAAAACGGCTGCGGGAGGCTGCTGGAAAAAATCGAAATTTGCACCGTTCAGATTTTGACTACTTACCCTGTGAAGACCTTGGCATTATTAACAACCTTTGGATGAAATATAGCGATGGATGTTTTGGCTTGACTGTTCAGAAACAGATTTATTTGAATACGGGAAACAAGTTAGGACAATACCACATAAAAGCCTTTGAACATTTTGGGAAAAAAGTAGGATGGAGACAAAATAAACAGTGGTTATCTTATAATAATCTGAGCAATACTTCTTTTGTTCCCCGAGGACATTTCCCCCTGCGGGAATGTTTATGGGAGGGAAGATTTTACGCTGATCGGTTTGGTCGATTATTTTCTCGTGTAGGAAATTGTAACCTGTAAAATACAACAATTGATCATCATGGAAAATTCTATGACTCGCGAACAAATACAAGAGTTTATTCTAGACACTCTCAAAGAAGATCTAGATCGAGACTGTAATTTATCAGACCAATTATCTGATTTATATGACAGTCGTACCGAATTTGCTGACTATGTTTATTGTTATATAGAGACAGAATTTGAGTTTGGCATTGTAGACATTAAAGAGACAAATTACAAGATAGTTAATGGTAAAGTCATGTACAGATATTCAGGTGGCTTTCTGAGCGGTAGTGGTTTTATGGGAGATTTGTATTGTGATATAGAAGATTTTGATTTTGCAAGTGCTACTGTTGCTGATTTTGTTAACTATATAGAAAGTAAAATGAATACATAAATCAACTCGATCAATAAGGTTAAAAACCTTTTCAAATACAATTCCCCCCTTTTTAAGGGGGGCTAGGGGGGATCAAACCTTCAATCACTTCACAAACACCCTCAAACTCAAACAAAACCTGTTGATTTGTAAAGCGAATAACCCTCAACCCATAGCCTTTTAATATAGAAGTTCTTTCGCTGTCATAATCTTTTCCCTGCTTAGTAAAATGACTCTCGCCATCAATTTCAATCACCAGCTTGAGATGAGGACAATAAAAATCAACAATAAAATGAGCGATTGGTCGTTGTCGTAATACTCTAAATTTAAACGTTCTTAAGTATCCATACCACAGCTTTTTTTCGGCTGCGGTCATATTTTTTCGCAGTTCTTTTGCTCTTGCTACTAAGTTGCGATCGTAGGGTAAATGAAAGTCACTGATATTGAGTTTCGTCATTATAGATCCCCCCTGCCCCCCTTAAAAAGGGGGTGATTTATTGAAGTTACTGTTTATCTATTCTTGCGAAAATAGTTGTCATTGATTGGTAAGATAGAACAATTTCAGGTAATTGTCTCCCCCTTTTTTTTTCATTCCCCCCTTCAAAAGGGGGGCTAGGGGGGATCAATCCGCCAAAAGTCTTTTTTTATAATAAACTAATAAAAGACATCATTTAAGATCGGCTCATGTTACACAAACCGAATAAAATTTGGAATCCCTCCTTGTGGGCGAGTTGGAAACCCTTTGGAATAGGTGAACAATATCCGAATAACTATTGGGAAGGCGTCAGGGCGGTTTGGGAAAATCGCGATCGCTTATCCTATGCTTGGGATATTCTCAATCATGGGGTTTGTGATGGCTGTTCTTTGGGAACAACAGGAATGAAAGACTGGACGTTAGACGGCTTTCATTTGTGTAATGTGCGGATGCGACTTTTGCGACTCAATACTATATCTGCTTTCGATCCTCAACAATTAGCAGATGTCAGTTTATTACAACAAAAAAGAAGTTCTCAGTTGCGAGAAATGGGACGAGTTCCCTATCCAATGAGACGAGATAAAGGCGATAAAGGATTTCGACGCATCAGTTGGGATGAAGCATTAGACTGTATTTCTGAACGCATTAAAGCCTCAAATCCTGATCGTTTAGGGTTTTATGTGACCAGTCGGGGAACCGTGAATGAAACCTATTATGCGGTTCAAAAAGCGGTGCGTTCAATGGGAAGTAATAATGTTGATAATGCGGCGAGAATTTGTCACTCTCCGAGTACCGGAGCGTTAAAAACAACTATTGGGGCGGCGGCGACAACCTGTTCCTATAAAGATTGGATTGGCACCGATTTATTAGTATTTTTTGGTTCAAATGTTGCTAACAATCAACCTGTTACCGTTAAATATTTACACTGGGCAAAAAAAGCAGGAACTCGCATTGTTTGTGTGAATACCTATCGAGAACCGGGAATGGAACGCTACTGGGTACCTTCAATTCCTGAAAGTGCAATATTTGGGACAAAATTCGCCGAAGATTTCTTTTTAGTGAATCTCAATGGTGATCAGGCATTTCTTAACGGTGTAATTAAACATTTAATTGCGAACAACTGGATAGATTCAAACTTTATCAAAAATTATACCACAAATTTTGAACAACTAAAAGACGAATTAGACCGTCAAACTTGGGAAGATTTAGAACAAATTTCTGGGGCGACTCGCGAGGAAATGTATGCTTTCGCGGAGATGGTAGGAAAAGCAGAAAAAGCGGTGTTTGTTTGGAGTATGGGAATTACTCAACATGAATGCGGCGAAGATAACGTCAGAGCCATTATTAACCTCGCTCTAATGAAGGGTTTTGTAGGGCGTGAAGGGTGCGGTTTAATGCCTATTCGCGGACATTCTGGCGTGCAAGGTGGGGCGGAAATGGGATGCTATTCTACGGTATTTCCAGGAGGACGAAAAATCAACCAAGAAAATGCCGAATTAATGGAAAAATATTGGGGATTTAACGTTTCTCATAAAATGGGTTTAATTACCTCAGAAATGATTACAGCCGCAGCCGAAAATCAACTTGATGTGTTATTCTCAATTGGCGGTAACTTTCTGGAAGTCATGCCCGATCCCGATTATATAGAAACCGCTTTGAAAAACATTCCGTTGCGGGTTCACATGGATATTGTTTGTTCAAATCAAATGTTGTTAGAACCGACTGAAACAGTGATCATTTTACCTGCAACCACTCGTTATGAAGTGCCAGGAGGTGTGACAGAAACCAGTACCGAAAGACGGGTGATATTTAGTCCCGAAATTCCTGGCCCTAGAGTCGGAGAAGCCCGCCCAGAGTGGGAAGTATTGATGGAATTAGCAGGGCGAGTTCATCCCGAATTAGCGGATAAATTACACTTTGAAAGTACCGCAGAAATGCGTCAAGAAATCGCTCAAGTAATCCCACAATATGCCGGAATTCAACATCTAAAACAACAGGGCGATCAGTTTCAATATGGCGGTTCACATCTCTGTTTTGGCTGGAAGTTTCCGACACCCGATGGAAAAGCCCATTTCTCGGTTTTATCCCCAAGTTTTGATGAATTACCTGCGGGTTATTTCTTCGTCGCAACTCGCCGAGGAAAACAGTTTAATAGTATGGTACAAGAACGCAAAGATGCCATTACTGGAGCGCTGCGAGAAGGAGTGTTAATCAATCCAATTGATGCAGAGAAGTTAAACTTAAAAGATGGCGATCAAGTTCTGTTAAAAAATGATTGGGGCGAATATCAAGGACGAGTTTATACAGCCCCAATGCAACCGAGAAATATTCAAGTTCATTGGCCAGAGGGGAATATTTTATTAGATAAAAATAAGCGTTCGGCTGAAGGGGTTCCTGATTATAACGCTTTAGTTTGTTTAGAAAAAATTGGTTGAGAGTTATAACATTTATACTTGGGCTAGTTGTCGTTGCTCTAGCCCTAAAATTAATGCGCGTGCATCGCAATAACGAACCAAATTAAATTCACTTAAAAATTCACCCATGAGTGCTGCAAAAAGCAAAAAAAAGTCTAATATTTGGACAATAGAAGAAAGTCAAATCCGCTCCCGTTTAGATGACATTGCTACAGAAGAACCTTTGGAAATTCGCTTAGTTTCTCCTGCACAAACTCTTGCTGTCACCATGCGAACACCGGGAGCAGATTTTGATTTAGTAACGGGTTTTTTGTACAGTGAAGGTGTGATAACTAGCCGAGAAGATATTTCTAAAATGAGTTATTGTGTTGATCCTGATATTGATGGTGAACAACGACAAAATATTATTAATGTGGCTCTAAAATCGGGATTAACTTTTGATTTTAAACGACTCGAACGACATTTTTTTATGACCAGTGCTTGTGGAGTGTGTGGGAAAGCGAGTATTGAATCTTTAAAATTCCGTGAACTTCCGCAAATTTCCTCTGACTTTAATGTTAATACAGAGATTATTTATCGTTTAAATGATCAACTCAAATTAGCTCAAGGGTTATTTTCAGCGACTGGTGGCTTACACGCAGCGGCGTTATTTAACTCTCAGGGAAAACTCCTGAAACTTCGAGAAGATGTCGGTCGTCATAATGCTTTAGATAAACTCATTGGTTCTTCTCTCTTGACAGATGACTTACCTCTAGCACATCATATCGTAATGGTCAGTGGACGCTCTAGCTTTGAGATTTTGCAAAAGTGTATTGTTGCAGGGGTTCCTATTCTTTGTGCGGTATCTGCTCCGAGTAGCTTGGCGGTGGAGATAGCTCAAGCATTTAATATAACGTTGATTGGTTTTTTACGAGGTCGGCGATTTAATATTTACTCAGGAATTGAACGGATTAAACTGGCTTCTTAGTGATTTATTATTGATGACTTAAGATGAGAAATATTTTTAATTAATCAGTGATTTTAGAATAAAAAGTAGTAGTTTAAAAGTTAGTATTTTCTTTTAAAAATATCACAAAATAATTTAATCATCAGCAATAAACAATCAATAAAAATGAACAGAATAAAAGATAATTTGTATTTTATTGGGAAAATCACCTAGATGGGAGTTTGCTTTACCTCATCAAAAAATTTGTTGAAATATCTTGAGATCAAAATATTTTAACTCTCTCCGTTTGGCCGACAAGAGGTAAAATAGACACAACAGTATAATGTGTAATATTTGGAGTTGGGATTTATATGGACTACAAACAAGAATTAATCACAACAATACATGATTTTGGTTGCGATCTAGAACTCCTAGAAGCACGATTAACTCAACTGAGTGAAACTTCACCAACTGCTGTATTGATTCCGGCATTATATGATGAACTCGAAAGACCTGCTTTAACTTTAATTCGAGATCAATTAAAAGACTGTAAATTTGTCAATACTGTAGTTATTTGTCTCTGCGCTCAAACCCTCGAACAATACAACAAAGCCGTTGATTTTTTTAGTATATTACCCCAGCCAACTTTTGTAATTTGGGAAAACGGCCCTCGGGTGACTCAACTCTTAGAAAAATTGCGAGATAAAGGCTTAGATTTATTAAGCTTTAAAGGCAAAGGTCAAGCCGTTTGGTTAGGACTAGGTGTGGCATCTTTGCAAGCTGAAGCGATTGCTATGCACGATGCCGATATTATCACTTACAACAAGACCTATCCGATGAAGCTACTTTTTCCTCTGGTCGAAAAAGAGTTGGGGATCGCCTTTAACAAAGCCTATTATGCCCGCTTAGGAGGTGAACCGATTCGATTTCATGGGCGAGTTGTTCGTTTATTTATCATGCCTTTACTCACCGCTTTAACAGATATGTTAGGCTATCATAACTATCTACGTTATTTAGGGGCTTATCGCTATCCCCTCTCGGGAGAATGCGCTCTAACAAACGATTTAGCTCTTAATATTCGGATTCCGGGAAATTGGGGTCTAGAAATTGGATTGCTGGCTGAAGTTTATCGCAATGTAGCCGAAAAACGCATCGCTCAAATTGATTTAGGAATCTTCGATCATAAACATCAACCGATTGGTAATTCCACTCATGAAGGCTTGCGAAAAATGTGTCGAGATATTCTCCGTTCTATTCTCAGAACTTTAACAGAAATGGAACGAGTTGTATTAACCATCGATGAAATTCGCACCTTACGAGTTAAATTTCGACGCGAAGCACAAGACTACACTCGGCAATATTTTGTTGATGCTCGTTTTAATAACCTAGAGTATGATCGTCATCAAGAAGAAGTTACTATCGAGTTATTTGAACAAGTGATCACAGAAGCAGGGCAAGACTACCTCAATAACCCCGCAAATATTCAAATTCCTGACTGGACACGAGCGCTGGCTGTAATGCCTGCCCTACGAGAACAATTGCGAGAAGCAACTCGACGAGATATGGCTGAAGCGAAAGCCTCCATGAACGCTTTAGGAAATTCTGACACCTCTCGAATTGAATCTAATCACAATACTCCTAATCCTATTATCGTTATTCCCTAGTTCAAATCAGACTGAGAAAACAAGGGATAATAATCTGCTCATTTCACTTCTACTTTTGCGATTTAAAATGTTTAAATATTTTTTGAAGGAGGTGGTGAGATTAATTCATTTTTCTGACTGACTTACTGTAACTTTTATTGAGGATCTTTTTTTCTCCTAAACTTCAGTATTTTTTCGGATACTTTTTTTGTCCAAATCTGCAACAATATTAATTGTTAGAGAGAATTAATCAGCAAAATGAGACGAAAAGAACTGACACCCAGAGAGAAAGAAGTCTATGAACTGTTGCAGCAAGGGTTGACAACCAAAGAAATTGCTACAAAGCTCAAGATTACTCAGCAGCGAGTGCAAGTCGTTGCTAGAAATGCCAAGTATCGACTCATGGATCAAGCTAAAGACTTGGATAACTCAGTTGATTCTTGAAGATTTTGATTGTATTTTCCACATCCAACATTTATCTAATTTTAATTAAAATCATGGATGAAATTATTAGTAAATTAGCAGGAATTGGTTTCCCTGCGGTTGTTCTCCTAATCACAATGGCAACGACTGGATTAACCGGAGCCGCTGCAATTACCGCTGCACTTGCCATGCTAGGGCCAGGTGGAATGATTGGGGGAATTGTGCTACTGGGAATTATTGGACTGGCTTCTGATGCTCTCACGAAGTATGGTTTAGAAGCTCTCCTTGTTGGCGTTTATAAAGAGCGAATTTCTAATGGTGAAACCAAGATAAACTTATCTCAAGAGATTGATAAATTGCCAATTTCTAGAGAACTTAAACTAATGATCAAAGATGAGTTTTAAGGACATCAATCTTATAAAAACTGGGAACGATACTTTGAATGAAGTTACAATTCACAACTAGCATTTAGAGTTTATATCGCTTTAATTCTTGTGAATGTATTGGTGTATTGCCTGTATTGGACAAAGAATCAACCATTTTCAGGTGCTACTGTATAATTGTTTTGAGTGATGCTTGATTAGTTCAGGTGTTGTTTGCTCTATGTTTTAAGGTCTAGAATGTTTACTTCGTTTGATAATACAACTATTTTCATCTTATTGATCGCTCTAGGAATTGTGGGATGGGGCTTCTATCGCGCTCAACCCTATGGTAAACTGGGGATCTTGTCTTGGTTACAGTCTGTCATTTTAATGGCACCTTGGCTGCTCTTTTTCGCACTGGCAGGGGCTGGAATTTACCTCAATCTAGCCAGTATCCTCTTTTTATTCCTGGCTTCAACTGGACTCTACATCATCCTCGGTCGCAAACTGCGGGAAATGTCAGCCGAAAACGAGCAACAACCTTCTGACTCTCCAGCAGACTCTCCCCTACAGTACCACAATACAGCGAATCAAACTGAGGAAAAACCCTCCGTTGAATCTGTCGCAGCCCCGTCGCCCCCTGAAACAAAGCTAACAGACACCGAAGACAAACCGACACCAATTCCTCCAGACGATCTCAAAATAATTCAAAATATTTTTGGTATAGATACCTTTTTTGCCACTGAAACTCTACCTTATCAAGAAGGAATCATCTTCAAAGGAAACCTGCGAACTGATCCCGAACAAGCTTATACTCGCCTATCAGAGAACTTAGAGCAAAAAATGGGTGATCGCTTCCGACTTTTTTTAGTTGAAAACCCCGAAGGAAAACCTGTTGTGATCGTTCTTCCCCGTAAAAATGATCCCCAATCGACTACAATTCCTCAAAAAGTATTAGCGATTATTTTACTTTTAGTCAGTGTCTTTACCACCTTTGAAGCCGGAAGTTTGTTACTCGGGTTTGACTTTTTCACTGAACCGAACCGTTATGCAGAAATTCTACCCATCGCTATCGGTTTATGTTCCATTCTCGCTCTCCATGAAATTGCCCATCAACTAATAGCAAAACGTCATCACGTTAAATTTAGCTGGCCGTTTTTTATTCCGACTATTCAAGTGGGTACTTTTGGGGCATTTAACCGTTTTGAGTCCATTCTCCCAAACCGAAAAGTTTTATTTGATGTTGCTTTCGCTGGGCCTGCTGCCGGAGGATTACTATCACTGGCAATGCTGTTTATCGGGTTAGTTTTATCTCATCCAGGAAGTTTATTTCAGATTCCCACCGAATTTTTTAAAGGGTCAGTTTTAGTGGGAATTTTAGCCAAAACTGTTTTAGGTTCGGCGTTACATCAGTCGATTGTTGATGTTCATCCTTTGACGATTATTGGTTGGTTAGGTTTAGTGATTACCGCAATTAATCTGATGCCAGCAGGCCAACTCGACGGCGGACGAATTATGCAAGCAATTTATGGGCGTAAAGTTGCTGGGCGTTCCACTTTAGCCACATTTATTGTACTCGCAATTGCTTCGTTAGTAAACTCTCTGGCGTTGTATTGGGCGGTGGTGATTTTAATCTTACAACGCAACCTTGAACGCCCTAGTTTAAATGAATTAACTGAACCGGATGATACTCGGGCGGCTTTAGGATTATTAGCGTTATTTCTAATGATTGTCACCTTATTTCCGCTAACTCCAGCCCTAGCAAGTCGCTTAGGAATTGGCGGTTAATTGATTGAATTTTGAGACTTTAGGATGGGTTAGCGGGAGGATAACCCATCACTAAAAAACAATAGGTAACTGTTTACGGAGTGAACACCTGATCAGCATCCCAAAATAGCATCAAAGCCGTGGGATAAAGTGTCATCCCCATTCCCAAAACGCGATACATCGGTTGCTGTAAATAACCCAACCAAAAGAGAATTATTCCTATCCCAAACAACACCGATAAAATGGGAATAAGCTGAATTGTCTCCGCCCATCACTTGCTGGGTAATTTCATACATAGTGTTACCCTAAGCACGCATTCGTTAATTAGTTCCAAAGGCTGAAGTTGAGATTTCGTTAATGTTTTATTTATAAATAAAATTTTATTATCATTAAATTTATTGATAATATTCACAATTGGACAAAATATAAGTTATGATAAATATAATTCTTCTGGAATCAGAAAGCCATCCCCATGAATAGAGCTGCCCAGATTGCCAGCATTATTAATCAACGTCAGCCTCTCGCCTTGAGAATTGAAAAAGTTGAGAAAAATCTCAGATCACTTACTGCTCAATTGGAGCATCTTCAAAACCATCGAAATCAGCTTCTTTCCCAAGTTGATGATTCCGATGTGAGTGAACATTTAAAAGAAATTGATTGCTCATTAATCAACAGAAGTATTGAGTCCGAATTGTTGGCTTTGAACCAACTGAAATCCCGTTTTTCTCGTAATACTCTCAATATTGGTGTTGTTGGACGAGCAGGACAGGGAAAAAGCCGTTTATTACAAAGTTTATCCGGTCTAACAACCTCAGAAATTCCGACAGGCGATCGCCAACATTGTACAGGAGTTCGCAGTACAATTTATCATAACGCCAGCGTTGATACCTACGGAGAAGTTTGGTTTCACACCGAGCGAACTTTTTTACAAGAAATAATTACCCCTTATTATGATAAACTTTATCTAGGAGCAAAGCCTTTAAGTTTAGAAGAATTTGCCACACAACCCCTTCCTGATTTACCGATAAACCTCTCTAAACAAGCAGAATGTGGAGCGATGTATGAACATTTGCGTCGTTACCATACAAACCTCGAAAAATACCGTTATCTGTTTCACGAACCTTCACCCCGTCGAATTCCTAAGTCTCAAATTCGAGAATATATTGCTCAAGATGATCCGAGTGGAAATCGTATTCATGTAAATTATTTAGCCGTTCGAGAAGCCAAAATTGTTTGTACTTTTCCCAACTCTGATGTCGGACAAATCGCCTTAATTGATATGCCAGGATTAGGTGATACTGGACTCGGAGATGAAGAACGATTAATCAAAACCCTCGGACAAGATGTTGATATTGTTTTATTTGTGCGAATGCCTAGACCCCCGAGAGAATATTGGGCAGATGTTGATGTTAAACTCTATGATATTGCTAGTTCTGCACTGACTGAACTCCCGATTCAACTTTGGTCATTTCTCGTCCTCAATCGTACAGATAATAACTCTCTAATTGGAGATAACTCACTCTATTGTCAAGACTTAGCAGATAGTCGCAAAGAAAAGCATTTATATGTAGTTGATCATATCATTGTCAACTGTGCAGATATAGAGACAGTCAACCAACAAATTCTAGAGCGAATTCTCAACTATTTAGCGAGTGAAATTTCTACTTTAGATGCTCAGTATGCCACCTCAACTCAAGAGCGTTTAATTCAACTGCAAAAGACTATTTCTTCCGAACTCGAAAAAGCCCAAACAGCCCTAGAACGAGTCACCGGACGTGATAATTGGTTTCCCTTATTTGTGACCTTATTTGATCAACTCTGGGAAGACTTAACAACAGGTTTAGAAGCCTTGCTGCGAGAACTTAGAAAACAACGGGATTCACAAGATGCTGACTTCCAACAACAAGTCGAAAACACGATTAAAGCCTGTCGAGAAGATGCAAGTCTTCCCACCGAAGCCGAAATTAATCGCAAGCGTGATAGTGTAGGCGGCTATCCTAATGCTTATTATGAATATCTCAACGAAGTTCGATCCCATTTATCTCAACATTTTTTATCCTTAGATGAAGGCTTGAAACGAGGATTAGATCGGGTAAAATATCAAGTGGCTCAAGTGTTAGTAGAGCGAGGTCATTTAGGCAGTTTAACAGAGAGTAGAGGGTCAGAATTCCTTCAAAAAATTGCCGAAATTATTCCTGAAGAACTCGTCGAAAATCAACCGAGCGAATTGTTACGAGGGTTTAAAATTCTGGCTGACTTTGAACTCTCCTATCGAGGTTTAATTCAACACCGAATTCGCCAACATCTTGATGATTTAACTCCCGATGAAACCTCACTGCAACTGTCATCCTCTCCCTCCGCTCAAGAAGTCTTAAATTGTCTCAAATCTCTCCAAGCAGAAGCCGTTTATAAATGTGAACGAGCTTTAGATGATTTATTAGCAGAACCAAGCCAAGCGGGATTTGCTATTGTAGAAGAATTCATGGATCGGGTATTGCGAGCAAAAGCAGTTAAAAACGAATGGCGTATATTCTTAGAAGAAGTTCGCTATGATGTCTGGCCTAACGAATTTGAACAGTTAGGAGAACGGACACGAACTCGACGAGAATGGATGGATTCTGTTGAACGAGCAACGGCAGCCAACCCATTAAATTTAATGAACTTTTTGGATTAATTTAGGATACAAATGCAGAAACTTCCAATTACAATGCTCGGCCCCAGTGGAGTCGGTAAAACAACACTTCTCACCGCCATGTATGAGCAGTTTGAGAGTAATATTGGTTCGACAGATTTACAGCTAACTCCCGATGATGAAAGCTCGGCAATTTTGCAGGATAACTTAGTTGATCTCAAGAGTTTACTGGATGTTTTTGAACCGAGAGGAAGAATGGGAATTCAAGGAACAGAAGCCATTTCTGGCCCGGATTCTTTGCGTTCTTTTACCTTTGGTTTGGGTCGAAAAGGAGAAAAACCTTCCTTACAACTGCGGTTTAGAGATTATCCGGGCGGCTATTTGGGAAGCAAAGCCTCTAAAGAAGAAAGAGAGTTTGTGAGAAACCTGTTACAAGAATCTGTCGCGGTTTTAATTGCAATTGACGCTCCGGCGTTGATGGAAGATCCAAAAGGGATTTTGAATGAAAGAGTGAATCGACCTCAGCAAATAAAAGACTTATTTAATGCAGCTTATCAAGACCTTGACTCGCCCCGGTTGGTAATTTTTGCTCCTATTAAATGCGAGAAATATTTAAAGGATGAAAAACAGTCAAAAGAGTTAATAGAACGGGTGAAAAAGAGTTATGAAAATTTAATTCAATTTTTTGATTCTGAAAAAGTTAGCCCTTGGATAGCGAGTGTTATTACTCCCGTGCAAACGGTGGGGAGTGTGATCTTTTCTCGGGTAGAATATGATCAACAAAAAAATCCTCACTTTTACTTTCGGAAAACCCGACATGATGCTCAATATAGTCCGAAAGATAGCGAACAACCTCTGAGATATCTTTTGCGATTTTTGCTAAAATTGCATTTTGATTCCCGTTCAAAAAGTTGGGGAATTTTTAACTTTTTGCGGGATTGGTTTAGTCTGGATGCTTACCTAAGAACCGCAGTCAAACAATTTGCCAATAACTGTAAAACTAGCGAAGGTTTTGTGGTTTTAAAAGGCGAACAATGGTTGAAAATTTAAACTGATTTAAACACACTTTTAACGTTTAGAGGAAATAACAATGACAATTTACATTCTCAGTCGAGGTCAAAAAGAAGATCAAGATTATTCTTGGTTTAAAATTAGAAAAGAGAGTCTGATTCGTGAAACTCCACCCATTTTTAAAAGAGTACCTGTTGAAACTGTTATCGATCATCAAAAACCTTCCATGATTCTTGCGCGTCAAGATTCTGAATTTCTCTTACTTATAACCGGATTAAAAGCTAGAGAAGAACGAACAGATTTTATGGGTCGCTCCGTTAGAAATTCTATTGCTTGGGTTTATTCTGACTCAGAAGAATATGAAAAGATATTACGTTATCTCGCTATTCGTGCGTTAAAAAATGAACTCGAATTAGAACTCGATCAAGCGATTAACATCGGCGGAGAATTCGGTTTTCAAGTTGATAAAGACGCAATTGAACAGTTAGCCTTCCCCGAAAGTCTCGAATCTAAACCCGCAGAAAAAGCTTGTAAGCTCGGTAAAAACTACCCCAAATTACGCCAAGAATTAGCTAAAGAACTGCAAAACTATTCTATTCCTTTAAGAGACGGTTTTTTAATAATTATCACGACTTTAAAAGCCAAATCTGCTTTAAGTCTGTCAGGAGTATGGCGAGGTTTATCGGATCGAATAGAAAATGAAGAATGGGAAGTTATTTCAAAAACTAATCAATTACTAGCATCTCCACCTTCTAGAGCGATTCTGTCCTCCCAAAAAAAAACAACGACTCAAGCCGCATTAACAATAGCGATTATCTTAGCAATTATAATGATTTACCTAGCAATTTAAGTTTAGAAAACACTCTGGATATCTTTAAACAATTAGTAGGTTTACCAGAAAATCTCTCCTCTATAGAACCCTTAATTCGATTTATACTTTCAAAATCTCAGTTGGAAAGTCAAGCGGAAAAAGGGAAATTAAACGCCGAAGAACGAGAGTTTATCCAGAAAATCGACAGTTTGTTAAAAGAACTGCAAAATTCTGTAAATCGAATTAAAAACCTGAATGATTGGCAGGATTTTGAGAATTTGTGAGGATAATTATAATTTATTAAAATCAGAGTTAAATCATTAGAAAGTTTATCAAGAATCAGCAGGACTGAAGTTAGGAAAACAAATTTACAGAAAACATTAATATTTGGGACTGTAGATCGCCCAGTGAGCAAGACAAAATAGGAACAAGTTAATTCAGGGAATTTTGTTGCGATGTGTGATACCTTCGTTGCCTTACCCGATGCTACACTCAACGGTGATGTTATTTTTGGGAAAAATAGCGATCGCCCTCAAGGAGAAATTCAAGATGTGGTGACAATTCCATCCCAAAATAACGGTCTTGGGGAATTAGTTGAATGTACTTATCTTTCTATTCCTCAGGTTAACCACACCTACGCCGTAATCTTATCAAAACCGCGTTGGATTTGGGGCGCTGAAATGGGTGCAAATGAGTGTGGAGTTGTCATCGGAAATGAGGCTGTTTGGACAACTGAATTTTATTATAGTACAGGTTTGTTGGGGATGGATTTATTACGACTCGCCCTAGAACGCTCTGCCACTGCCCGTTCAGGCCTTGATTGTATAGTAGAATTATTAGAGCAATATGGACAAGGGGGAAACTGTGCCGAACATTTTGCCCTCAATTATCACAACTCATTTATTATTGCTGATCCCACCGAAGCTTGGGTCTTAGAAACCGCAGGTCAATATTGGATAGCTGAACACGTGACCACCGGAACTCGTTCTATTTCCAATGATTTGAGTATTCGGAATCAAGGTGATTTACGACATCCTCAACTCATCCCTCATGCAATAGAAATGGGAGGGTGTCAAAGTGAAGAAGATTTTGATTTTGCTCAGATTTTTTCTGAGGGCGGACTTCAAGTTTCTTCCCATGACTCGCGAGAAGGACGGGTTAAATTGTTATGTCAACTCAACGAAGGTCAATTTTCCCTCGATACCGCTCAAGCTATTTTACGCGATCATAAAGGTAATATTTGTATGCACGGCAAATTTGAAACCACAGGCAGCCAAATTTCTTCTCTATCTTCAGACCGATGGGAACATTGGTTCATTGAACAGCCTTATCCCTGTCAACAAGAATATCACCCGAAAACGTTTAGCAATACATTAATACAGCATTCCCTCGGCAACCGAATCTAGTGATCTGATCAGTTCTAAATATGTCAAAATCTAGGGTGACATTATTCAACCCTGAGTTATCCCTTCGATTATCCCAATGACATCAACCCTGACTTCTACTGCTGTTGTTGATTTTTTAGGTTCAGAAATAGTACCCAACGCTCAAACCGCCCAGGTTGCCCTATTACCCATTCCCTTTGAGGCAACCACCAGCTATCGAAAAGGCTGTGAAAACGGCCCTGCGGCGTTGCTAGAAGCCTCTCATCAGCTTGAATGCTACGACGACGAACTAGAGCGAGAAGTCTGTTTTGCGGTGGGAATTTACACCCATCCAGCGATCGCGGATACCCGCAGCCAAGCCGTCTCCTCCGAAGAAATGCTGCAAGTTACCCAACAAACCGTTTATGATTTGGCAAGTTCTGGTAAATTTGTGATCGCTTTGGGCGGTGAACATAGTATTACCGCAGGAGTTGTCGCCGGATATCAACAACTCTCTGATGAACCGTTTACCGTCGTTCAAATTGACGCTCATGGAGATTTACGCTATGAGTATGAAGGGACAATTCATAATCATGCCTGTGTGATGCGGCGAGTAGTAGAAATGGGACTACCAACGGTACAGGTGGGAATTCGCAGTTTGTGCATCGAAGAAGCGAACTTAATCAAAGAAAAACAATTACCCATTTTTTGGGCGCGAGACATCGCCACTCAACCCGACTGGATCGAAAAAGCGATCGCCGCCATTCCCACAAAACGAGTCTTTCTGACAATAGATTTAGATGGGATAGACCCCAGTTCCATGCCCGGAGTCGGCACCCCTGAACCAGGTGGGTTAAGTTGGTATGGTTTACTCGGATTTTTGCAGCGTTTATTTACCACTCATACGGTGATTGGTTGTGATGTGATGGAATTAGCACCTGTGGCTGATTGTGTGGTTTCCGAGTTTACCGCCGCCAAACTCACGTATAAATTAATTGGATATCATGCTCTAGCAACCGGATTACTCCACTAGAGATTTGTAATCAAATTCACGCTTTGTCTTCCCGACTTCCCCCGACTCAAGGCGCCTTCTGTACGACGAATTAGGGGATTTTTAGATTGTGAGTTAAAGTAGGGGTTAGAGCGTCGGCCTACTGAGTGCGAGTGTGTGCTGGTTTATTGTTGTGATAGAGATTTGGCAATACGTCTAAACATGAAGGGTACTGCAATTAATAGTTATGCTCCCGATTTTGAACTGCCCGGAGTAGATAGCGAGGTGCATCATTTAGCTCGATATTTGGAGAGGTCTAGGGCAGTTGCTGTGATTTTCATGTCAAACCAATGCTCCTTTGTACATCTGTATATTGACCGTCTCAAACAGCTTCAACAGGAGTATGCGGGTGTCGGTGTTACCCTTGTTGGGATTAACGCCAATGATGCAACTCGATCTCCAGAAGATAGTTTTGAGAAAATGAAGGAATTTGCACAAGGCAATAACCTTAACTTTCCCTATATTCGGGATGTCACTCAAGATGTCGCTAACTGCTTTGGGGCGCGTGTTATTCCAGAAGTCTTCTTACTGGATCAACAGGGCATAGTACGTTATCGTGGCCAAATTGATGACAACCCTAACTCAGCCGAGTCAGTCAGTAAGCCCTATCTCAAACAGGCGATCGCCCAACTGCTTCAGGGAGAAGTCATCGAACCAACGACGACCGAAGCCATGGGTGACTTAATTCAGTGGCGATGAGGAATCGAAACGAAACTGGGTTAACCAGTAGAGAGGGGAAATTGAGCGACAATCAGGATGCTGGAAGTGACTTGTCTGGCTCCCTCAAAAAAGCTGAAAGCAGATAGTCCGCTTTCTGGTATCTTATTGTGAAGGCAATGCTCGCCCAAATCATATCATCATCCTTTTTAGGGATGCTTTAACATTCAACAGCTTGTTACTATAGCTTACGATTACTTATGATCACCCCAATGTCTACACCAGTGCGATTCATCTGTCGGCACCAAGCCGCTAGAGCTGCTATGGCGATCGCGGCCAACTTGAATCGATTTAGCGGAAACTGTTGGGGGTTATAAATGGGAACAGCATATAAGCGGATTTTACTGAAACTAAGCGGCGAAGCATTGATGGGAAGCCTCGGCTACGGGATCGATCCAGCCGTCGTTCAGGGAATTGCTCAAGAAGTCGCAGAGGTCGTTGCCAAAGGAATTCAAGTGGCAATTGTTGTCGGTGGTGGTAATATTTTCCGAGGTGTAAAAGCGGCTTCGGCGGGAATGGATCGGGCAACTGCTGATTATGTCGGGATGATTGCTACGGTGATGAATGCTATTACCTTACAAGATGCTCTCGAACAAATCGGAGTCCCGACTCGCGTACAAACGGCGATCGCCATGCAGGAAGTCGCTGAACCTTATATCCGTCGGAAAGCCATTCGTCACCTGGAACTAAACCGTGTGGTGATTTTTGGGGCGGGTTCTGGGAATCCCTTCTTTACCACTGATACCACAGCGGCATTACGAGCGGCAGAAATAGATGCTGAGGTGATTTTCAAAGCAACAAAAGTCGATGGGATTTATGATTGCGATCCGCATCTCAACCCGGAGGCCCGCCGTTATAAAACCCTCACCTATGGCCATGTGCTGACCCAAGATCTGCGCGTGATGGATAGTACAGCGATCGCCTTGTGCAAAGAAAACAATATTCCCATTATTGTCTTTGATCTAACTGTACATGGAAATATCGCTCGCGCTGTTAGTGGAGACCCTGTTGGAACATTTGTAGGAGGTTTGTGTGAAGTTAGCTGAAGTCGAAAGTTTAATGCAAAAAGCGGTTGAGTCTACTCAACGGTCATTTAATACCATCCGGACTGGACGGGCAAATACTTCTTTGCTGGATCGGGTGATGGTAGAGTATTACGGGACTCCCACTTCTCTGAAGTCTCTGGCGACGATCAACACCCCGGACTCATCGACGATCATGATTCAACCCTTTGATCGCAAGACGCTGGATATCATTGAAAAAGCAATTTCTTTGTCTGATGTGGGACTGACTCCTAATAACGATGGATCGATTATTCGGTTGAATATTCCTCCGTTGACCAGTGAACGTCGTCAGGAATTTGTGAAGTTAGCCTCTAAATATGCTGAAGAGGGTAAGGTTTCTGTGCGAAATGTGCGTCGGGATGCGGTTGATTCAGTTCGTAAGCAAGAAAAAAGTAAGGATCTCTCTGAAGATGAAGCCCGAGATTTACAAGATCAAATTCAAAAGCTGACGGATAAATACACCGCCAAAATTGATGAAATGTTTGAGGCGAAGGACAAAGATATTACGACCCTTTAAATACGTTCAGACTTCGGGATGAGGTAGACGCTGAAAACATCGATCTTTGCCCATAAAAACCGGAGTTTCATCCCGCCGCACTCATTCATCCGGAAAGCGGCAAGGTTTTGTGAATAAGATCATGTTCTGTTCTGCCTCATCCTTTTTTGAATAAAATTAGATTTGATAATTATTTGAGAAAACTTGATATAAATTTTAAATACAAATCAAAGATTACAGAGAATAGAAAAGTTGACAAATCTCAAATTCATCTGAGATCAAGGATCTAATGTTGATCTAATAAATTATGAAAATTGATAAAAATATAAAAATTTAGACTTGGCAACCCCCTGATTAAGCGTGTTAGACTAGACACAAATAGAGCAGTTAAAGATTTACCTCCGGGTGAAAACTGCTCTAAATTAAGGCATTTGACCGGTTTTCAAGGGGTGCTGTTTTAATCCTTAAAAGGCAATAATTTGTAAATGCCGGGGTTGGAAATAAATTGGTTAGCGAATACGATTAAACAACAAGTAAAAACTGATAATTAACCTATGACAACCATGTTTGACTGCATTATTGTTGGTGCGGGTCCGGCGGGAGGCGCAGCAGCTTATCACTTAGCGAAACGGGGGCATTCTGTTTTGGTGCTCGAAAAAGATACCTGGCCTCGCCAAAAGCCCTGTGGTGGTGGAGTATCTCCCGCGATCGCTCAATGGTTTGACTTTGATTTTACACCCGCCATTTCTACCACCGTCAAGAAAATTCGCTACACCTGGAAATTGAGTGATCCCGTGGAAACAGAGATCGTTAAACCGATGTGGATGGTGCGTCGGGATGTCTTTGATCAATTTTTGATGCAGCAAGCAGTAGACGTTGGGGCAAAACTGCAAACTCAAACAGAAGTTACTGGGATTAAGTTTAAAAGCGATCGCTGGCAAGTCAATACAAACGCCGAACCCCTAGAAGCTAAATACCTGATTGCAGCCGATGGTACAAAAGGGCCAATGGCGAAATGGTTGGGGTTGAAACAGTCAAAACTCCGTCAGAGTCTGATCGCTGAATTCCCTGTATCGGGTCAAATCCCTACCTTTGAATTTGGAATGGTCAAAAATGGCAGTATTTGGGGATTTCCCAAAGCGGATAGCTATTCGATTAGTATTGCCACCTTCCGGGGCAGTGAACCCAAGGATCTGAGCAAAGATTTAACGCAGTACGCCAATAAAATGGGGATGGCGGCAAGCAATTCAATGGTTGATCATCCGATCTGTTTGTGGGATGGAGACAAAACACTACATACCCAAAACGCCCTGATTGCTGGAGATGCTGCCAGTTTAGCTGATCCTCTCTCGGCGGAAGGTATTCGTCCCTCAATTTTGAGTGGAGTTAAAGCCGCAGAAGCCATCGATCAAGCTTTGGGTGGCGCGAGTAATGCCCTCGAAAAATACACTCAGATCATCCAAAAAGAGTGGGGCGCTGATATGGTTTGGGCGGGAAATTTAGCAGGTTTATTCTACCGTTTCCCTGGCATCGGTTACAAAGTGGGTGTCAAAGTTCCCGTTGCCACTCAACTAATCAGTAAGATTCTCTGCGGTGAACTGCGTTATGCAGATGTGATCGACAAAGCCAAGAAAAGTCTGTCTCCTTTTTAATTCAGTTTAATTGATCATCTCAAGGTAGGTAGGTAGGTAGGTAGATACCGCGTTCTAAGTCGGAACCTCTGCCTACCCTTTTTGTTTGGGGCTGATCGAACCTGAGCAGAATTGACACTCCCACGCCGTAAACGGCGGGGATTCTTGGTTCAGCGAGTCCACTTAATACAGATAGGGCGACCTATCTATACCAGAGATGGACTCTCCTCAAGCGTTTTGCTCCATTTCAGAAACCTGTTTGGGTATGCCCTACCCTACAGTTCAAAACCTAAAATCTTGGTTTCTCTGTACTTGTTGCGTTGCGCGCTAATAAGCGTACAAGCTTTCCTGTACGGAACCCCATAACTTCAGTGCGTCAAGGTGCGTTGCCTTTCGGTGACTGGGTTTTTAGTGTGGTTGATTACCCTTTCCACAAAAGAAAGTTTAACATAAAGCCGTCAATCACGGACGGGGCTTGTATCCCAATTTTTTCGGTCAAAAGTCAAGATCTCCCTGCCTCTACAGGAATCATCTAATCGCGGTATCAAAACTAACTCTTATTTTACCAAAAATCTATAAAATCACTTAATTATCTCAAAACCTCAGCAACATTCTCCGAAAAATCACTGAGTACCGCCCTTACAATCAGAACCAAAACAATCCGATATCCCCCTGAAGATTCAATACAAATAGAAGGGAATACTCCATGAGAACCTACTTAAACTTTGGAGTCACCTGCTCAAAACTACATCCAGAAAATATTAAGTTTATTTAAGATCAGTATTTACTGCACCTTTAGTCCTGATATTTTTTAAGAAATATATAATTATAATAAACAGAGTTAAATGGATATCAATCCAGTCACTACAATATCATACAGGAGATTATACCCGATTTATGGAAAATATACACAGTTCTACAACAAAAATTGATGAACAACATCTACTCTACCGAATCACAAAGCGCATTAGTCAATCCTTAGAACTTGAAGAAATTTTAACAGCAACCGTTGCTGAAGTTCGAGCCTTTTTGGAAACGGATCGCGTGATGATTTATCAGTTTAGCGCTGATGATAGCGGTCAAGTTATGGCTGAATCAATTGATGAGAATCACTTATCTTCCCTAAAAGGATTGCATTTTCCAGCAGATGACATTCCGACCACCGCCCGGGAAATGTTTCGCACTCTAGGTCAACGCAGTATTGTCAATATTGCCACCGGACAAATTGGTTGGAGTCCGATCAAAACTGACGAAACCGAAAACTTTTCTATCTCTGAAGAAATTAACTATCGTTCCGTTGATCCTTGCCATATTGCCTATCTCAAAGCAATGGGAGTTCAATCCTCATTAGTGATTCCGATTTTTCATCAAGAAAGTCTAGAATCAAATCGTCAACTTTGGGGACTTTTGGTGTCTCATCATGCTGAACCCTGGGAAATTTCCGAATCTCAATTGCAACTAATTCAGATGATTGTTGATCAGCTTTCTATTGCGATTAAACAGTCTACATTACTCAGTCATACCCGTCAACAGGCCAGGCGAGAAGCCACAATTAATCAGGTTGCCTCTCTATTACATCAACAACCGACGATTCAACTCCAAGAGGCTTTAGAAGCCACCGTTAAAGCCTTAGAAGGGATTGGCGGTAGACTCTATATTTGTGCCAGTGAAGCGCAAACTTCAGAAGTCTGGAGTTGTGGTGAACAACCGACAATGCCGGAATGGGAATCTAGTCCTATTTTAGAAGAACATCCCCTTTGGCAACACTGGATTAAAACCCGATTTCATCAACCAAAAGCATCCCAAAAAAACTTACATACTGATACAGAAGTTTGGGCAATTACTGACTTATATAAAGAATCTTTGTTTAGAGTTTTATGTCCAGCATTTGTTTCAACAAAAATCAGAGGAATACTGATTGTTAGCATTCAGTATCGACAGAAAATGTTGGCAATATTAAGTATTTTTAGAAATGAAATTGATACCGAAATATTGTGGGCTGGACGTTTTGAATCTAATCTTCAACAAATTTTACCGAGACAATCTTTTGAAACATGGCGAGAACTAAAAAAAGGTCAAGCTCAACCTTGGATAGAAGAAGAAATTTCTTTGGCTGAAGGTTTAGCCGCGCAGTTAGCAATGGCAATTGAACAATATCTACTCTACAAAAAAATTCAAGATCTCAATATTAATTTAGAACAACAAGTTCAAGAACGTACCAGTCAACTCCAAAGAACCCTCAATTTTGCTAAAGCTTTAGAACGAGTAACTGATCAAATCCGCAGTACCTTAGATTTGAGAATTACAATGTTTACAATTGTTCGGGAAGTGCGAGCATTAATAAAAACGGATCGTGTTTTGATTTATAAGTTAATTGATGAGCAAGAAGGAGAAGTTATTGTAGAAGCCGTGGGTCAAGATATTTCTTCTGTTCTGGGGATAAAAACACCAAGCGGATGTTTCCCCAATAACTGTGCAAATCAATATCGAGAAGGTAGATTTGGAGCAATCGGTGATATTTATGAAGCCGATTTAATGCCTTGTCATCAGGAGTTTTTAGAAAGTGTTCAGGTTCGAGCTAATTTAATTGTTCCAATTGGAGTCAATCATCAACTTTGGGGATTATTGATTGCTCACGAATGTCATAAGCCTCGCCATTGGCAAACGGAAGAAATTGATTTAATTAGTCAGCTTGCTGATCAAGTCGGGATTGCGATTACTCAAGCAGAACTCTATGAAAAAACTTGTGTGGCGGCTGAAAATGAAAAAGCAAAGGCTCAACAACTCTCTCAAACTTTAGAGGAATTACGTCAGACTCAAACTCAACTTATTCAAACAGAGAAAATGTCAGGATTAGGACGATTAGTTGCTGGAATTGCTCACGAAATTAATAATCCTGTCAGTTTTATCTATGGGAATTTAGCTTATACCAGTGAATACAGTGAAAACTTGCTCAATTTACTCGATCTTTATCAGAAACATTATCCTCAGCCTCCTGCTGAAATTCAAGAGTATGCTGAATCTATTGAGTTAGATTTTATGGTTTCTGATTTACCTAAAATCGTTTCATCGATGCGAATAGGAGCAGATCGAATTCGTCAGTTAGTTTTATCTCTACGCAACTTTTCTCGATTAGATGAAGCTCAAATTAAAGCCGTTAATCTACACGAAGGAATTGACAACACATTAATGATTTTACAACACCGCTTTAGAGGGAATTCAAATTTTCCCGAAATTCAAGTGGTTAAAAACTATGGGGATTTACCTAAAGTTGAATGCTATGCAAGCTTACTCAATCAAGTTTTTATGAATATCATTAGTAATGCTCTTGATTCTCTAGAAGACCATTATAATAAATTGAAAAATAGAAACTTGCCGACTTCAGCTTATTCGCCTAAAGTGTGGATTGAAACTTCGATTATTAGAGAAACTTCTCCCATCAAAGATTGGGTTAAAATTTCTATTCTTGATAACGGAATAGGAGTTGCACCTGAACATTTTCATCATATTTTCGATCCCTTTTTTACCACTAAACCAATTGGTCAAGGCACAGGTTTAGGGCTTTCAATTAGCTATCAAATTATTGTGGAGAAGCATCAAGGTCGGCTTGAGTGTATTTCCCAAACTGAAAAGATAACAGAGTTTATAATCTCTATTCCCATTTACCAATCTTAAATTCTTCTTTGAGATCAGATCTTCGATCTCAGGTTGATTTTAGATTATACTCAATATAGAGGAAATTAATTGATCTTGTGTTGCTTCCTCATCATTCTTCAGCCTTCCACGCCGACTGGAGTATGTCGTCCTTGATCAAACTTAAAACTTATGATGCTCAACACTCATCAATGGAAACAACTACGAGATTGCTGTAAAAATCAAGCCGCTTTTGAACGACTACAACAAATTTTGAGTGAGCAACCTGTACTTCCGATTTCAAATAATGATCAGTCGTCTTATTCTGCTCACTTAGAATTCGATAGTAATCCGATAGAACGCTATAAAACACTATTTCGAGTGATTAGTCGCATTCGAGAATCCCTTGAGCTTAACACAATCTTTACAGCAACAGCAATAGAAGTCAGACAATTATTAAATGCAGATCGAGTTGCTGTGTTTCGTTTTGATCCTGACTCGGGTTATGATGATGGTGAATTTATCTCCGAAGATGTTAATCCTGAATTTGAATCAGTTTTAGCGGCTCGTATTCATGATCATTGCTTTGGTGAACAGTTTGCACCCCAATATAAACAGGGTAGAATCAATGCAATTTCTGATATTTATGCCGCAGGTTTAAGTGATTGTCATATTGATATTCTGAGTCAATTTCAAGTGCGGGCTAATCTCTTTATTCCCCTGCTCAAAGATGATCAATTATGGGGAGGCTTATGTATTCACCAATGTAGTTCTCCGCGTCATTGGTCTGAGGATGAAATTGAATTTGTCACTCAAATTGCTCATCATTTAGATGTTGCTTTACAACAAGTTGAATATATCAATCAAGTTCAGGAAAAGGCTAAAAATCTGACTCTATTGGATGAACGTCAGAAGGAAGCTAAACGCCAAAAAATATTATTTGAAATTGTTAATCGCATTCGTCAATCACTCGATCTACAAACCATTTTTGATACAACAACTCAAGAAGTTCGACAATTTCTCAAAAGTGATCGCGTCGTGGTTTATCGCTTTAATTCTGATTGGTCAGGTTATTTTGTCGCTGAGTCATGTTCCTCTGAGTGGAAACCTTTAACTGATCTAATTCCTAATATTGCAGATACTTGTTTGCAAGAAACACAAGGCGGACGATTTCGACGAGGAGAAATTTTAGCGATAGAAGATATTTATGATGTCGGATATTCAGACTGTCAAATTCAACTGTTAGAGCGATTTTCAGCGAAAGCCTATATTGTCGTTCCCATCCTTCAAGGTGAAAACTTATGGGGATTACTCGCCGCTTATCAAAACACAGCAACTCGTCGCTGGACAGAGGAAGAATTACAATTATTATCCCAGATCTCTATTCAACTGGGTGTTGCCTTACAACAAGCTGAACTCTTAGCCGAAACTCAAGCCTTAGCTAACAATTTAAAACAAGCTCAAATTCAATTAGTCCAAACCGAAAAAATGTCAAGTTTGGGTCATTTAGTCGCTGGAATTGCTCACGAAATTAATAATCCAGTCAACTTTATTTATGGAAATCTTGATCCAGCCACTGAATTCACTCAAGATTTACTTGATTTAGTTGAACTGTATCAACAAGAATATCCTCAACCGACTCCCAAAATTGTTGAAAAAATTGCCGAAATCGACTTAGATTATCTCATTGAAGATTTACCAAAAATTCTGTCTTCGATGCGTTTAGGTGCCGAACGAATTCGTCAACTCGTCTTATCATTACGAAATTTTTCCCGTTTAGATGAAGCCGAAGTCAAACCTGTAGATCTTCACGAAGGAATTGAAAGTACCTTATTAATCTTGCATCATCGCTTAAAATCAAAGCCTGAACGAAGCGCAATTAAAATTATTAAACATTATGGTAAAATTCCTCAAGTCGAATGTTATGCGGCTCAACTAAATCAGGTTTTTATGAATATATTGAGTAATGCGGTTGATGCTTTAGAATCAGTTCAAAATAAATTAGGGGGTTCATTTTTACCAACCATTACGATTAAAACTGGATTAATTCAAAAAACTGAAAAACAACCTAATAATTGGGTGATTATTTCAATTCAAGATAATGCCGGAGGAATGCCCCCCGAAGTAAAAACTAAGATTTTTGATCCGTTTTTTACGACCAAATCTGTTGGGAAAGGGACAGGCTTAGGACTCTCGATTAGTTATCAAATTGTGGTTGATAAGCATGATGGAATACTAGAATGTAACTCTCAACCCGGAGAAGGAACAGAGTTTAGAATTTTAATTCCAGTAAAACACAGCTAAATGAGTGATTGACTAGAGTAACAAAACATATCGTCCAGATAAAATCAGATGACCAACTTAACTCATGCGATCGCACTTATTTCTTTTTATAACAATTTCTGTTAACTTAACTTACCCAATTTCTTGAATATTCAGAATAAAACCCGGTAAAACATCTTCTCCAGATAACGTTGTTGGAGACTCTAATACCTGAACCTCTTGATTTTGATGATAAATTTCAACACTTTTATCAATAGGATTAATTAACCATCCCAAACGAAGACCATTATCGATATATTCTTGCATCTTCTCCTGAATTTTATTTAAACGATCACTCGCCGATCGCAATTCAATACAAAAATCGGGACACAAAGGAATAAATTTTTTGCATTGTTCAGCAGTTAAACTTTCCCAACGTTCTAAGGTTATCCAAGCAGCATCAGGAGAACGGTCTGCACCATTGGGGAGTTTAAAACCCGTAGAAGAATCAAACACTTTACCTAATTTATGTTCTTGATTCCACAACCACAGTTGAGCCGTTAATCCAGCATTATAGCTTCCCGTTTCTCCTCCTGTGGGTGACATGATGATTAAATCTCCATTAGAATTTCGTTCAAATTTCAGATCCCGATTATTCTGACAAAGCTGAAAAAATTTCTCATCTGTCAGTTCAATTGATTCTAGGTTCAGAGTGAAGTTTGTCATGGTGAATCAACTCAACGCTATACATTAGTATAAATTAGAAGATAGGCGATCAACCAAGTAGGGTGGGTGAGATTAACCAGTTGGCGTTTAACCAATTAAGTTATCGTTTTACCAATAAGTAGGGTGGGTGAGATTAACCAGTTAATGTTTAAGCAATTAAGTTATCGTTTTACCAATAAGTAGGGTGGGTGAGATTAACCAGTTAATGTTTAAGCAATTAAGTTATCGTTTTACCAATAAGTAGGGTGGGTGAGATTAACCAGTTAATGTTTAAGCAATTAAGTTATCGTTTTACCAATAAGTAGGGTGGGTGAGATTAACCAGTTAATGTTTAAGCAATTAAGTTATCGTTTTACCAATAAGTAGGGTGGGTGAGATTAACCAGTTGGCGTTTAACCAATTAAGTTATCGTTTTACCAATAAGTAGGGTGGGTGAGATTAACCAGTTGGCGTTTAACCAATTAAGTTATCGTTTTACCAATAAGTAGGGTGGGTGAGATTAACCAGTTGGCGTTTAAGCAATTAAGTTATCGTTTTACCAATAAGTAGGGTGGGTGAGATTAACCAGTTGGCGTTTAACCAATTAAGTTATCGTTTCTCACCCACCCTACAAACTATTTTTTAGAATTTATAATACCTGATAACGCTCTAATGTTTCCTCTGCTAAAGCATCTAAATATTGATAGGTATGCTGTATATCAAAAGCATTATTATCTCCTTTTTCATGATTGCATCTCCAACACATGATTTGTAAATTATCATAGTCAAATAATTTCTCAGGAAATCGAGCTTTATTTAACTTATGATCTAGAGTGACATAATTAGGATGAAAAAAACATGAACCTGCGACATTATTAATGTATTTTTCACCTTGTTTATCAATATACTGATAACCTAGTTCGATTGCTTTTTTCTTTAAATTAGTTTTAAATTCATTTCCATGTTTCATTTTCTGACCACAGTAAGGGCAAGGCTTACCGTGAAACATTGCACGATATTTATTCGGACTAATTAATCCATGTTGAGGATGATTTATTACCTCTAGGGATTGAGCAGACTTCCAGGTTTCAGTTATATCTTTTGACCGATACAAAGTTATGAGGTCTACTGTGTTCATATTTAATGGCAATAAGAAAATTTTACAAAATACTATATTTTTCTAAGGCTTGGTCTGCTAATTTTTCAAATTTTTCTTGATTTTTATTTAGTGTTTCTAATGACTGTTGCGCTGTTTTTTTTGCTTGCTCTGCCTCAAGAATAGATAAGTTAATTGCTCCCAATAAATCTTCTTGATTTACTTTATGTTCAAATAAACTGAAAACTTTATTGTCTGGCTCTAATGAAGGAGAAGAACTTAAAGTTAACTCGACAAGGATATGCCAAGATTCTTTAACCTTATTCCAACCTACATTATGGTAGCCTCTTTCTCTAGCTTCTCGTTGCTTTAATTTCGGTAAAGATTTAAAGCAATTTGTATTTCTCTTTTGCCATTGACGATAATTTAATCCTTCTACTTTTATCATTAGTTTTACCATGAAAATTATTGACTATTTTTTTTGAGATCAGAAGTTATTTTTTTCCAATCGTTTGAACCGTAGTTATTCTTAATATATTCCTGAATAAAATCGAGTTGATGTCTGAGAGAATCTATTTTTGATTCAAGGGTTTTAATCTGTTGACTGGCTTCATCGGTCTGCTGTTTTAGTCCTTGTTTTTGTTCAATAACAACTTCTCTTAATCCGGTAATCCCTTCATTATAGTCTTCTTTATGAACTAAATCTTTCTGTAATAAACTGTTGCTACGGTCTTTCCCAGCTTTTGATAAGCTATCTAATAACCATTTTCCTGCTTGGTAAATCTCTGAGTTTTTGAGATTCATAAATTCTTTGAGTTTTTGATTAGCCTCAGCTGTTTTTTGTCCTTGACAATAGCGATTATAATGGTTAGCAGGCTTAGTAAGTGACAATATTTCTAAGTGTTGAGAGACTTGAATTACTTGTTCGTCAGTGAGCTTTTTTTCTAATGCGTATTGAGCAATACCAGAAGCTTCCCTAATTTGACGAATTAACTTTGCTCGTTCTGTTTTGTTAAGCATATTTTTTTCGTCATGACATTACTGTTATTATTAATACAATAATAACTCAAGTTGTAAATTTACGCAACTTTGACCCATTGCTTTGTTATGCCACTTTTCTTAGTGGGATACATCCCCACTTCCAACTGGGACATTGAATATTAAGGAATATTAACAACGAAGTCATCGGCTTCAGAGGGATTATTGAGTCTGATTATTCTTAACAATCTCAAACTATTGAGAATCGATTCCCAATTTATCCTGTGATAATAAATCTGTCAACCCTTTCAGAGAAAGGCTTTCAGCCTTGATTATTGAGTGTGATACTTAAAGTGGGGAATGTGGGTTCGACCAAATGCTAATAAAAAATTGTAGAGACGCTACAGACAACGCCTCTACAAATTAACTTAATTAACGTTTTATGGGATTTTATTCAATCCCTTCGATGCGGTCTTCAATCTCTTGATACAACTCACGCAACTTATCTAAATTGCTGTCGTCTGTCTCCCAATAACCCCGTCCATTGGCTTCCAACAACGTTGTTACCATGCGACGGAACGAATGAGGATTGAGGTTCATTAAACGCTTTTGCATCTCCTCATCTTTCATGAAGGTTTCATTGGTTTCTTCATACACCCAATTATCCACCGCACCCGCAGTCGCACTCCATCCCACCGTATTCACGAGGCGTTTTGATAACTCACGAACGCCCTCATAACCGTGAGACAACATCCCTTCATACCACTTGGGATTTAACATTTTTGTTCGCGCATCTAACCGCACGGTTTCTGATAGAGTACGAACCTGGGCATTTGCAGTCGTGGTATCCGCAATATACGCCGCAGGTTTCTTGCCATCTTTGCGTAAACTACTAATCACTTTTGTCGGATCAGAGTCAAAATAATGGGAAACATCCGTTAAACTAATCTCGGAAGAATCCAAGTTTTGGAAAGTGACTTCTGCGGTTTTTAATGCCGACTCAAACACTTGACGGTTATCATCCATCATCCCCGGATTATCTGAATTAAACGCAAAAGATTTGCGCTTCAGATACATTTCTTGCAGTTCTTCTTCAGATTCCCAAGTGCTATTTTCAACGGCTAAATTGATATTAGACGAATAGGAACCCGACGCATTAGAAAACACCCGAGTTGCTGCTTGTCGCAAATTCACGCCCAATTCTTCGGCTTGTACTAAAGCGTGTTTACGAACAAAATTCATCTCCAACGGTTCATCCGCTTCGGCTGCCATTTTCACCGCTTTATCTAACAAATTCATCTGATTGATGAACAAATCGCGGAACACACCGGAACAGTTAATCACCACATCAATACGCGGACGCCCTAATTCTTCTAGGGAAATTAACTCTAACTTATTCACTCGTCCTAACGCATCGGGAACCGGTTTAACACCCACCATCCACATCACTTGGGCGAGGGATTCTCCGTAGGTTTTAATATTATCAGTTCCCCACAATACCACTGCAATAGTCTCAGGATAATTACCGCCATTTTCGATCTTTTGACGGGCAATTAATCGTTCAACCACAATCGCCGCAGACTTCACCGCCGCCGCCGTTGGAATCGACTGAGGATCGAGGGCGTGCATATTTTTACCTGTCGGTAAAACGTTAGGATTCCGAATCGGATCACCTCCTGGCCCGGGCAGAATATATTCCCCTTCTAACGCCCGTAATAATGCCCCTAATTCGTTATCTGCACAAACTTGTTGTAAGCAGAATTCCAAATATTCAAACAGAGGTTTGATGGCTTCGGTGTCTACTTTTGTATAACCGAATTCATACAACGATTCGATCCAGGGTTCCTTTTTACCCATGTTGAAGAAATTGAGTTTAGAAACCTTAGAAACTCGTCCTTCTGCATCGGTTTTTTCTTGAACTAACGCCGCAATTGCTGACCTGGAAGCTTCAGTAATATGCTGCAATAATTCCACATCAGCTAAGATGCCATTGTCATTATTGCGGTAAATTTCTTCGAGATTGCGGTTAATACTATCGGCGATAATATGAGGCAAACTCAACAAACCGTCTTCTTCGCGATCTAAACTAGCAATATTAACTAAAGTTGCGATCGCTTCTTCTGCGGTTGGCGGCTTCCCAATCACGTGTAAACCACAGGGCAATAAACGCGACTCAATTTCCATCAAGCGGCGATACACTTGTCCGACTACATTATCACGTTCTTCAGCCGAAAGTTCACCCGCATCGCATTCGGGTAAATTCACATCTTGATCGAGGTTTACTGTCCGAGATTTTTCGATAATGGTGTTAACAATCTGCACACCGCGACCACTATCTTTTAAGGTTTGATAGGAACCAATTAACTCATTTAATTCCTGCAAACCTTTGTACAACCCTGCATTTTCCGCAGCAGGCGTTAAATAAGAAATCGTAGCAGCATAACTGCGGCGTTTGGCAATGGTGGCTTCACTGGGATTATTGGCAGCATAATAATAGATATTGGGAATGGTGCCAATTAAATTATCCGGGTAACAATCCCCCGACATTCCCATTTGTTTTCCGGGCATAAATTCTAACGATCCATGCGTCCCAAAATGCAATACTGCATCGGCTTGCCAAACCTGTTCTAAATAGGTGTAATAAGCGGCAAAACCATGATGGGGACTCGCAGATCGAGAGAACAACAACCGCATCGGATCACCTTCATAACCAAAGGTCGGTTGTACGCCAATAAACAGATTACCAAAGGCTTTTCCGTAGACGAGTAAATTCTCGCCATCAGTGTTTAAATGCCCCGGAGGTGGCCCCCAATTTTCATGCAAACGTTCAGAATAAGGCGTCAAACGTTCGTATTGTTCCACCGACATTCGGTAGGCAACATTGAGTTCCGGACTTTGATATTGGGCGGTGGCGTCGTGGATGACTTCCTGCATTAATTGTTCGGCTGACTCCGGTAATTCGGGGAGATCATAACCGTTATTTTTTAACCCTTGCATCACCTCATAAATAGAACCGAATACATCTAAATATGCTGCGGTTCCAACGTTGCCTTTATCGGGCGGGAAGCTGAAAATAGTGATGGCAATTTTCTTGTCAAGTTTGGGTTTTTTCCGCAGGTTTGCCCATTTCATCGCGCGTTGGGCAATGGCTTCAACCCGATCTTGCAGGGCGATCGCTTTTCCTGTCGCCCCATCACGGCCAGAGACGATAATGGGTTCAATGGCGCCGTCGAGTTCAGGAATTGCAATTTGTAACGCTACCTGGATCGGGTGCAGGCCCAAGTCGCTGCCTTCCCATTCTTCGGTGGTTTGGAATACCAGGGGCAACGCGACCATGTAGGGACGGTTGAGGCGTTTTAACGAATCGATCGCTTTCGGGTGATCTTGACGGGCGGGGCCACCGACCAGGGCAAACCCGGTTAAAGAGACAACGGTATCCACTAACGCCTGGGGTTGAATGCCTTTCGGGGGGTTGTCCCAGAAATATTCGTCAACGGGTTTGGAGAAGTCTAAACCGCCCGCAAAAACCGGAATAACGCGGCCACCCATGGCTTCGATTTCCTGTACCATTGCCACATAATGGGCATCATCACCTGTTACCAAGTGAGTGCGTTGTAAGACGATGCCGACACAAGGGGCGAGGGGATCTTTTTGATCGTCGCTAATATCATCCCGGTCGTTATACCATTTCAAATATTCGGTAACATCTTCAAACATTTTAGGGGCTAAAGGATGCCAAATTCCCATGTCAGGATAAACAACGGGATCGGCATACTTAAACTCACTATCTTTGAGGACGTATTTATCCGCCAACATTAATAAGAAGTTCTCCAAGTTTTCTGAAGAACCGCCTAACCAATATTGGAAAGACATCATAAAGTTGCGGGCATCTTGTGCCTTTTCAATCGGCATATATTTGAGAACTTTGGGCAAAGTTCGCAAGAGTTTTAGCATCCCATCTTGGAAGGAAGCACCCGATTTTTCCTTCCGTTTTTTCATAAATTGGGCGATCGCACTTTTGCTTTGTCCCAATTGTGCCATTGAAAAACTGCCCATTTTATTGAGGCGCATCACTTGGGGCATTGACGGGAAAACCACCGCGACATCAAGGTTATCCCGATGAGGCGTAACGGCTTCTACCACTTTTTCGGCTAAGTCTTCAATGAAAATCAGAGAAGCAATAAAGATATTCGCTTCGGCGATATCTCTTTTTAGATCGTCATAGTTTTCAGGATTTCTTAATTCCTCAATTAGATAACCACTGATTTCAATCGCTAAATAGGGGTTATTTTTATTGATCGAACGAACCGCAGCAGATAATGCACTTTGATATTGTGCTTCTAACACCACGTAGACGACTTTGAGGAGCGCTCGTCCGTTAAGATTATCGGGTTTGATGTGTCTAACAGTGGGATTAACGTATGTAAACATATAAACCTTTCAGTCCCTTTTAATCGGCTTTCTTTAAGTTGAAAATATCAGACTAGGCTGAATTTTGAAACAGATTGATCAGCAGACGATTAGCAGAAATAGGATCGCGAGTTAACCCTTTGGCTTACCGTTGGAATTGCTGGTTTCTGTTTCTTGGATTTGAGTGCTGGCGATTAGAAACTTTAAGTGTTGGATTTCTCCTCAACTTTTGAGATTTCTTAATGGCCATTTCTGTAAAATTGAATTAAGCGTTAGGTCACTTGCGATCGCGCAATATTTCCTATTGTTATTCAATTCCACGAAAAAGCACTATGAGTATTGTTAGCAGAAAACGTTAACTCAAAACCTTTTTTTGCCTGAACTGACATAATTCGATAAGAAAATCTAAAGTTTTCTTAACAAAACTTGACATTTTGTGAGTGATTACTCTTCAAAATAGATAATAAAAATTAACTTGACAAAAAGACTTATGTATGTATTAGATTAAAAAGAGGGAAGATGATTGCTAAAATGCTCGACAATTTGTTTCGTAGTTGCAAGAAATTCTCAGAAACAATCCTAATTTGTATCCGATCTGAGTTTGTTCTTGCTTTAAAGTTCGAGTTATTGCAATTTTTCAGTGGGTGTAGTTTGGCTTTTAACCCATTTAAGAATAGTCATTAATGAAATTTGACCTAAGATTTTGAATCAATATTTGACTCAATAACAGTATTTAAACTTGCTTCCATTAAGCCTTTTGTTTGACCGGAAATACTATAAACTAACGCTTCTCGATATACTCGTTGGGCGTTATGTTGGCTTAAATTCGCCGCCCCACTTGAGGCAATAACCGCCCCATGACTACAACGTATCGCTAAATTAATTGCCCAAGCCCTAAGTTGATATTTTTCTGCTAAACTCAAAGTCGAATTTTGTTGAGCGTGTTGAATTTTTGTCCGACATTGATGGAGTTCCTCCTTTAATAGATTAGCACTGTCTTGAATAAAATTAAATCCTTTTTTATCAAAAGCAATTTCAAGAATATCCAACCCCGCCCTCGCACATCCGAGTGCAAAAAAACTTGCTTTTAAAGCATTTTTTTGATCATTTTCTGTGATCCAACCCGCAGGTTTAAGAGAAACCACTTTTTCTGATGGTAAAAACCATTGAGTTAAAGTCGCGGTAACAGTATTTGTAGACGTCATCGCACACAAAGACATCGGAGAACTGAGTTTAATTTCTCCTTGGGAAGTGTTTATATTTTCAAACGGAACCAACCCAAAAACCGCCCGTCCATCCGGTAAAGTTGCAGCGATAATAAAGTATTGAAAAATAGTCCATCCCGTTATCCAGGGAACCTCTCCATTAATTTCATATCCGCCCCTAACTTCTTTCGCCACAATTGTCGGTTTTCCACTCCGTCTAAGCTGAGAAAAACCAACACCAACTTTAATTTTTCCGTGACTCATTTGGGGAAGATAGATATCTTGAAGTTCAGTATTTGAACTCTGCATTAACATTCCCGCTGCACTTTGATGTTGGGTTTGTAGAAATGCTAACGCCCCAGAATATCGGGAAATGAGTTCTTGAAATTGAGTAAAATTTTCCGCACTGGCTTGTTTTCCGCCCCACTTTTGGGGAACTCGCAAAGCTAAAACACCCAAATTTCCTAACCCTTCTAAAGCATCTTGAAGTCGGTGAGAGGAACTATCAATTTCATTAGCAATAGGAGTAATGTAAGTTTGTAAATAGGCTTCTGTTTGTTGGAGAAAATCAGACACGTTGGATACCAATAAAGTTAGCTATTCTTTATGTTGTGACGCAAAACCCAAAAAAATGCAAGTCGAGTTAATCGAGTTTGATATTAATCTTCATAAAACTATTGATATAAATTTTAAATATTGGTTTATAATTTTAAATTAATTTTTATATTTTTTTGAGGAATTAAGTTTGATATTTAATCGATTTTAATCGTCTTCCTTTGAGCAAATAAGTTCTCATTTTACCTTTTCCTTTAATTTCAATTAATCCGCGTTCAACAAAAAGAAACTCTTTCTGTAAGTAATCAAAAGTTGTTTCAGTGAGTTGAATTTCTCCGGCAATTCCATGAGATTCCATACGGCTAGCTGTATTAACCGCATCTCCCCACAAGTCATAAATAAACTTTTTTGTACCAATGATACCTGCAATAACTGGGCCGGAATTAATCCCGATTCTGATTTCAAGTTTAACATTATTTTTCGCATTAAACTGATTCAAGTCATCTAACATATCTAGTGCCATTTCTGCTATTGCGGCTGCATGATCTTTTCGAGGATTTGGGAGTCCACCAACTACCATATAAGCATCACCAATCGTTTTAATCTTCTCTAACTTGTAGCGATCGCACAGTCGATCAAAATCAGAAAAAATTTCATTCAATATTCTAACCACCTTTTCCGGTTTAACTTCCTTAGAAAGTGTTGTAAAACCCACAATATCTGCAAATAAAATCGTTGCTTCTGCGAAACAATCCGCAATATTAACTTCTCCGTTTTTGAGTCGATTAGCAATGGACTGAGGTAAAATAGAAAGTAATAACTCCTCTGATTTTTTCTGCTCATTCGAGAGTTCAATATTTGCCCTTCTTAATTCAGTCGTGCGTTCAAAGACTCGTTGTTCTAATTCTTCTGAAGTTTGACGTAACCGACCGATGACTAACGTTAAAGCAGAAATTGCAAGTATAGACAGTCCAGTTAACATTATACTGGTTCCTCTCAGTCCAACGTGTACCTGTCGATTAATATGATCTAACGGTTGAGTAATTTCTAAAATTCCGCGTACATCTCCCACTTTCCAATCCGTCTTCGGAGTTCCCGGATAACTATTATGACAAGCAACACAACTCGGTTTTAGAATATCAGCTTGAGTGTAACGAAAGGTAGATAATCCATTAAATTGTTCAAACCGAAAAAAAGTATTATTAGGATTTTGTTTCAAAAAAATCAGGGCTTCTCGTTCAAAATCATCTCTAGCTCCGCCCGTTTCTTTTCGCCAAGGAAAAGGATAATCACTATATAATCGAACTGAAACTCCCGGTTTCATGGCTCCAATCTGCTCCCCTAATTCTATCAAAAAGGTAGCAGGCAAAGGAATAGCCCCAGGATGAATCAGATAATCGTGGCTGACTCGAATTAGATTATCCTTTTTGACTCGACTCACCACTTCTGAACTGTAAAGAGTACGAGACTCTGTAAGTGTATTCGCATAAAGTTTTGCATTTTGAAGGGCTTGAGATTTAATCAGATTAGATGTTAAACGCGACATATTCCAGATTGATCCCCCCACTCCCACCAAACAAAGCAAGGTCAAAACCAAAATAATTCGTCGATAAAGGAGACGAGTCAACTTCAACCCCACCCGAGAAAAGAACGACAGCATAATCCTGATGCTATAAAATAACTCACGGATTAGCAAAAGCATACCGTTCTTCTAATATAACAACTCTCATGGATTTAGCAGTCTAATGACTTAACCGTTCTATTCCTCAAATCAACTGAGTGGGAGCGGGTTCACAGAAGTTTATTCATCCGACAACAAACATCCATAAACCCGCTCTATTTTTACAGAATAAAATCAGTAGAAAGGAAGTTAGATTTCCGTTCTCGAACCATTTTAGAAATTAAGCTTTTATTCTGCTCAATATCTTTAGTTGCCACTAAAGTCCGAATTGAAAATGAGCGCAAAGCATCCGAAACTGATAACGTTCCTTCGGCAGAATCTTTGCGTCCAGTAAAGGGAAAAGTATCAGGCCCACGCTGACATTGACTATTAATATTTACCCGACAAACCTGATTCACCAACGGATCAATCAGTTGAGCAATATCATCGATATATTCTCCAAAAATACTCACTTGTTGACCATAGTTGGAGTTCACAATATACTCAATCGGAGTCTCGATATCATCAAAGGGGATAATCGGGACAACCGGGCCGAATTGTTCTTCTGAATAAACGCGCATTTTTTCATTCACAGGATAGAGAATCGCCGGAAAGAAAAATGTCTCATTAACAGTACCTCCAGCTTCATTAATCACTTCAGCGCCATGCTGTTTAGCATCCTCAACTAAATCAGTCAGATATTGAGGTTTTCCTGGCTCGGCAATCGGAGTTAATTTAACCCCTTCTTCCCAAGGCATTCCCATTTTTAGCTCACTCACTGCTGCCTTAAACTTCTCTAAAAACTGATCAGCAATTTGTCGATGAATGAACAGAATTTTTAACGCTGTACAGCGCTGTCCGTTGTAAGAAAGCGTTCCCAAAATACATTCTTTGACTGCGACATCTAAATCAGCATGAGGTAAAACAATCGCTGGATTTTTGGCTTCTAATGCTAAAATAGTTCGGAGTCGATGAGGTTGGGGGTGTAGTCGTTCGATGCGATCTGCCGCTTTACTCGAGCCAATAAAAGCGATCGCATTAATTTTACCAGAACTCATAATCGGTGGAGTTACTTCTCGACCTGCACCGTAGACAGAATTAACAACACCAGGGGGAAAAGCTTTTTGAAAAGCTTCGAGTAAAGGACGGTTCAATAATGTTCCAGGTCGGGGCATTTTTAAAATTGCAGTATTGCCCATAATTAACGCTGGAATTAAAGTGGTAAACGTCTCATTCAAAGGATAGTTAGAAGGCCCCATACACAACACAACCCCCAAAGGAGCGCGTCGAATTTGACCGATAACCCCTTCCTCAATCTCAAAGCGAGAACAGCGTCGATCTAAATCTTTTAGTGCATCAATCGTGCTAGCAATATAGTCTAATGTGCGATCAAATTCTTTAGCGGAATCTGCATAAGATTTACAAATTTCCCACATGAGAAGATTAATCACTTCAGACCGCTTTTCTTTCATGCGATAAGCAAAGTCTTGGACGTGTTCTATCCGTTTTTGTACCGACAAAGTTGGCCACAAGCCTCGACCCGAATCATAGGCATTTAAAGCCGCTTGCAAGACAGCTAATGCTGCTTCCTCACTCATTAAGGGAAATTGTCCGATCAGGTGGGTATTTAAGCCATTGGATGTTTTTAAGCGTAGAGGTGAATGAACTTCCTCTTGTGGGCCATCCCAAATTCGCAATTCTCCATCAATCAGATACTCTTTTTGATCCAGAGGGGTTTCTAGGCGAAATTCTGAGGGGATAGTGTCTTCAGACGGAAAGAGGTCTTGAATTTTTTGATGTAAGCTCATAATTGCTTGAGTTTAGAGTGATTAAGATAAAAATTATACTCAAGCTGAGATTTACTGTTGTGCTTGATGTTGCTGTTTTATGGCAGTTTGATCATTTAACCCGTGTGTGAACATGAAAAAGTCCAAAGCTGACTCCAGAAAAATACCCAGTGAAAGCCGCCTACAAAACTATAGATTAAACTTTTAGATCTAAATTAAACCGTTAATACGAATATTAGTTAAAGCGTTATCTTAAATTTATTAAATTAAAACCTAAAAAAAGTAGGTTGTTTTAAACAAATTTCAACCCAACACATCCATATCAACAAGGAAAAGATAATGTTGGGTTTCGTTATCTCAACCCAAGCTACAAAATTAGCGCTACGATTAACACAAATCTCTTTAAGTGTTTCAAAGCTCGATCATGCAGATTAAAGTCGAAGTTTCAGATGAATTGGCGATGCGGTTAAGTTCATTGCAAGAGCAGTTACCCCAAATTTTAGAACTGGGTTTGCGGGAATGGAGTGCGGATGTTCAATCTGGATTTTCTGGATTAGCAGATGTGTTAGAATTCTTGGCAAATCTTCCCACCCCAGAGGAAATTTTGGCGTTGAAGCCGTCGGAAGCATTACAACAACATATCAACAATTTGCTGGAAAAAAATAGAACAGTTGGGTTGACGCCTGAAGAGGAACGTTCATGGCAACAATATGAATATGTTGAACATTTGGTGCGGGTGGCTAAGGCGAAAGCATTGCTAAAACTTAAGGAAGCTTAAAAGCTGAACTTGGGTTGGGAGTGTAATGTAATATAGATGGAGTGACAATTATATTCTTGTTACTTGCTAAAATATAGAAAACGAGTCTCCTAATAATCTGATATGGCTACAGTTAAAGAAATTCAAGCAGCAATTCAATCTCTTTCCTCTGATGAATTCAACGATTTAAAAAAATGGATAATCGAGTTAGACTGGGAACAGTGGGATAAAGAAATTGAAGCGGATTCTCTATCAGGAAAGCTAGACTTCTTGATTGAAGAAGCCTTAACCGAAAAAGCACACAATAAACTACAGGAACTCTAGTTGCATAAAACGACTCAACGATTTTGGCAATGTTTTAATGAGTTACCTGACTCCATCCAAAAACTTGCAAGAAAAAACTTTAAGTTACTCAAACGTGACTTAAATCATCCTTCTTTGCAGTTTAAAAAAGTTGGGAAACTGTGGTCTGCTAGAATTGGACTCAACTATCGGGCATTAGCTGTTCAAGATGGACAGGATTACATTTGGGTATGGATTGGAACTCATGATGAATATGACCAAATCTTAAAACGATAAGGGTAAATATGTATATTAAGGAAAAAAAGTAGGTTGGGTTATACGAAGTGCAACCCAACACATTCACAGAAAAACAGAAAAGATCATAATGGGTTGAGGTAACGAAACCCAACCTACAAAACTAGCTGCGGGTTTGTTGGCTCAATGAGCAAGAGAAGAATTTTCTTCTCCCGGTTTTTTAAGAACTTAATTTGACAGAGAGAATCTCAAAGTTCCAAGGCTCACTACTTGCACAACTCCCTCTTTGTCAATGTAAGAACGTGCGCCATCCATCAGAAGGATGTCGTTTACTTGGTAAGCTCCTGTCCAACTATCATCAATATTATAAGAACGGTCATCAGGACGTTTTCCAGCTCTGAACGTGATAAAAAATGGAGCTACACCATCCTTACCTTGTTGATTACTGAAGACCCAACTAAAACCCCCAATCAAGCCTTCTGTGGTAAATCCTCCTACAGGACTGTAATTTGTCTCATAAATAGCCTGGATTTGACCATTCCATGCGTCCGCCGAGATAACCTGAATTTTGAAGTTGTTGTCTTCAGAAACGTAGGTTCCGAGTCTAGGTACAGACATAGTTTCTACCTCTTCTTTTAACTCTTATTTAACTTCTTCACCTTTAACAAAACCATCGAAGTTTGCGAACTTAAGCAGGAAACTTTACTTCTAACTTTACAAAAACACCTCCAATAGCACATCCAAAAGACTTCTGAGGGGATCTCATCCCTTGACAACCGTATAACATTCGTTAAATTGGATGTGTAAAATATCAATCTTTCTTGAAGAATTGATCTACTTTTTGTTTTTGTTTATCTTCCTTCACACATTTACCTATGCCTACCCTCAAACAACGACGAAGAAAGGTTGCCATTCTAACTCAGCAAGGATTTCAGAAACTCCGAAGCGCAGAATCCCAAACTGACCTTTGGAACGATTTCACCAAATCCTGCACGTTGGAAGTTCTCAGCGAACAAACCGGACTATCAACCCACACTCTCAGCAAGGTTCACGCTCGAAAAAAAGGTGTTGATTTACAAACTTTGGTGCGCTATTTTAACGGTTTTAACCTAACTTTATAACCGGGTGATTATATGTCTCCTATTGGAGATGAAGAAACAACTATACTCGTCCCTTTTACCCCCGAAAGCGAAGCGTTAGTCACAGCATCGCCTCCCAAAAATAATGTGTTGAGTTGGGGTTTAGCGCCGGATGTTTCAGTGTTCTGTGGTCGCGGGATAGAATTGGAAACTTTGAAGCAATGGGTTCTAGAAGATCGCTGTCGTTTAATCACGCTTTTCGGTATTGTTGGTATTGGTAAAACTTGGTTGGCGACTAAATTAGCAGAACAAATACAACCGGAATTCAAAGTTTTGGTTTGGCGGAGTCTTCAACCAATATCGCGATCGCATTCTCCCTTGCCTTTTAGCGATTTTATCGATGATTTGATTAACCATTTCTCCGGCGAGTCTCACCCGACTATTCCAGAATATATCAACGCTAAGATACGGCAATTGATGGATATTTTGAGACACAAACGCTGTTTATTAATTTTGGATAACGTTGAATCTATTCTGCCAAATCATACTCCAAAAACAGCTTCGAGAAATGATTCTGATTATGAAGCCTACAGTCAACTCCTAAAACACTTAGCACAGGCACAACATCAAAGCTGTGTGATACTAACGAGTCGAGTCGAACCAACAGAAATTCAACCCTTTATTGGGGAAAATTTGAGAGTTCGTTCTTTCTGTGTGCGGGGTTTACAAGTTGCAGATATTCAACAGATGTTAAACGCCAAAGGCAAATTTCAAGGAACGGATGATGAATGGAAGCGCCTGGTTGACTATTACGATGGTAATCCTTTGATTCTTTCCATTGTTGCCACCATCATTCAGCGTTTCTTTGATAGCAGTCTCACCAATTTCTTCAGCCACAACACCCTAATTTCTGAAAATATTGGTGAGCTATTAAACGAACAGTTGAGCGCTTTATCCGTACCCGCACAACAAATCATCAAAGTTCTGGCAACTCAAAATGCACCCCTTTCTTTTTCCCAGTTGCGATCGCATCTCGCACCCTCGATCTCAGGAAATACCCTGTTAGGAACTCTGGCGTTTCTCAAAGCGCGATCGCTCATATATACAACATCGGCTCTTTTTTCTCTACATCCCTTGATCGTTAATTATTTCACAAGTTAATTCGTTTGTAACTGCGCTTCTAACGTTTTAACAATGACATGAATTTGACAAATAGAAAAAACCCCTCTCCAAACCTCTCCCCTGGTAGGAGAGAGGCTTTAAAACCTTAATTTTTAATTGAGCTTTAAAGAGATTTAATTCCCTCGCCTTGTAGGAGAGGGGTTGGGGAGAGGTCATTGAGATTTAAGTCCCTCGCCTTGTAGGAGAGGGGTTGGGGAGAGGTCATTGAGTTATATCTAGAACTACTCTAGTTTTAAGTATTCAATTGGTTTGTAACTCCGCTTCTAACGTTTTAACAATGCGATCGCGAGTCATTTCTAAATGCGCCAAGGTGTAAGCATCCATCCGATCCTTCTGTTTTTCTAACCTTTGATCCAAAACTTCTCGCAACTGTTTTAACTGAAACCAAGCTAAGGTTAACGCATCTTCAGGAACATTCACTTCACGCAACACCATTTCAGTTAATAAATTCAAGTGTTCACGCTGCAATGATCGCCGCATTCCTGAAACTTCTATTCCTTTATCCGGTTGTAATACCTCAGTCCAGATACTATTTTGCAATGCTTCAAATAATTCTGGCATAGTGAGTATATTTTTGGATGAAGTTTTCAACTCCAAATCTCGTAACCTCACTAAACGAGTCGGGGCTAAAATTTCTTCTAGAATAGATTTCTGGAACCACAAAATGCGATCGCCAATTCGATATTCTAAGGTCGAATTTACATCAGGATTTCCCCAATCTTGCCAACGAGAAGGCGCTAATTGATTGAGTAAACGAGGGGAAAATTGAAATGCTTCTTCAGAAAATACATATTTCTGTAAACTGACTAACGCCTCACGCTGTTGATTTACAGGAATCGGTTCAAAAGGTAATCGTCCATTTGGATCACCAATTCGGTTACGATTAAATGACTGACCCCCAATATAAAGAGTGATATTTTCCGCGTGATTTTGATAGTAACCAAAGATGGTTTCAAACATCCGTCGAACTTGATCATATCCCTCACCTGCACGGGGAGAATGGCTTTCTAAACGCTCCCACATCGCGATCGCATTATCAAGTTGCCATTGCGAATATTGCAGCATATCACTACTCAAATCAAACGTATTAGCAGCCGGATCAAGAAATACTCCCCAAAAGTCTTCATCAGTTGCAAAAGAAAGTTCGGGTTCACTTGATCGTTGAGCAATTTCTTGTAAAATTTGTTCTTCTTGATAGAGAGTATTCGCAAAAATTGGGGTGTAACCATATTCAATTGCCCATTGATCATAAGGCCCAATAATAATCGGAAAATAATCGCCTTGAGGTTCTCCTTTGGGGGCGAGATTGACAGGGACATAATCCATTACTGATCCAACTAATCCCAAATTATGGGTAATATTTGTGTCATTTAATTGCTCTGGTGATAGTAACGTGCTACCATGAAAATTATGTCTGAGTCCCAATGTATGACCGACTTCATGGGCGGTAAGAAATCTTAAATATTGGTGAACATAGTCTTTGATTTGTGGACTATTTGGGTTTACACCTTGTAATAATGACATCGCCATTGCACCCGTTGCTAACTGACGGTTAGACTCAAATCCAAAGCATAAATGTTCTGAAGAAACATCAGAGGATAAATTTGAGTTGGAGTCAGACGTAATTTGTGACAGAGATAACCGTCCTAACTCACAAGGATTTCGATTAATTAGGGAAGTGCTATTTTGTTGATTATTACTTTGTTGATGACTATCAATTAAAAAACCAATTCCCTGATACAACTTAGAAACCGCATTACTTTCAATTACAATATCGGCATCTAAAATTTGACCCGTTAACGGATTAGTATGAGAAGGGCCATAGCCATTAAATAAAGGTTGAAAAGACGTAGACCAACGAATTGTATTATAGCGCACGTCTGCCGGGTCCCAAGTGGCATCATCAGGCATTTGTTTAACTTGAACTGCATCTTTAAATCCGGCTTTTTCAAAGGCTTTATTCCACATTAAGACCCCTTCAGCAATCGCCTCTCGATATTCCAAAGGAACGCTATTTTCAATCCAAAACACTATGGGTTTAACGGGAGGAGAAAGAGCAGCATTCAGATCTTGTTTGTCTAAATTCCAGCGATTAATATAACGCACAAATGGAGAACGACCTGTCGAATTAGAAATATCTTTGTAGGTACTCGTGAAGTATCCGACTCGTTCATCAGCAAGCCGAGGACGATAACTATTTTCGCTTGGAACTTCGATGAAACTATAGCGAACATTAAGATTAAAAGCACGACTATCGGGAAGCGAAGATAAATTTCTTCCCCGACTTCCACTGTTTTGAGAAAAGCCAAAAACTGACTCTATCTCAATATTTAGTGGAAACGTTTGTACCTGAGAAATATAGGATGTTTCTGCGTCAATACTATAGTTTGAACCGATAAATCTAGAGAAATAATTGCCTAAATTAGATAAATCGCGATCGCTGGTAATAACATTGGTTAAATCAATTAGTATGCTTTGACGCTCGGGATGAGTGCTGAGAATCGGAAGTGAATAGAGAACCGAATCACTAACTGAACGGCTAATAGAACGGCTTTGGGGATCATTCGGTTGGGTTCTAAAGTTAATATTTGGAACCACAAGCTGAACTTTCTTATTTTGAAGTCGCCATTGAAATAAAAACTCGTTTAAATCCAATCCTCGAAAGATTCCTGCTTCACCAATTCCCGATTCTAAACTTATAAAACAGAGATAATTTTTTTGAAATTGTTCAGGGGTGAGTTCGAGATAAACTTTTCCCGTTTCTTGATTGTGATAAAGTGTAAATAATCCTTCTTGTTTTTGACTATTTTGAACAATTTCCTCAAAGGTTTGGTTGACGGCTTGTTCCTGAGCAATCAGCCAAGAGGGGAATGCAGTAGCGGCGTTGAGCGGATGAATGTGTAAGCCTGATAATGCAAAAATTAGCAGTATCGAGAGACTAAACAGCGTAAAAAATGTCTTCACTTTTGTCATTCCTAAGAATCCAACTTAATATCAATAGAAGGTAGGAGGATGGGATTTTCAAAAAACACAAAATATTCAGCACATTAGCACAGATTCAAGGCATCATTAGAAATAGAGGGGTAATATAGCAATACTCATCAAAACTTCCAAGTTTCTGATCAGAGCTTTTCATTGGCTCGATTTCTATTCACAATTCTAACTTGCAATCCGGGTTGTGTCCCAACTCTAACGACTTGTCGGCCAAGAAATCTGTTGCTTTTGAGCCAATAGTTCTGCAACTGCTGCGGCGCCGTATTGATTGAGGTGACTCGGATCAGAGTAATATTCATGAATATCCAACCACTCAAAAGCCAGATTGACAAAAATTAACCCCGTATCCGCTTCAAGTTGCTGCATATGTTCGAGAAACTTTTCTTCATAAGCAGTCCGAACCGAATCGAGATACTCTTGAGTCAGAGGCATATTGACAAACACAATCTCAACATCCTGAGACTGTACATATTCAACTAACTTTTTCAACGCATTGGTCTGTACCCCACTCAATTCAAACCCTTGATAATCGCGATCATAGTAACCCGAAACTTGAGAATATTTTTGATAGTAAGTTTCTGGATCAAACCGAATCGACAAGGGAAGAAAACCATTACTTCCTAACTGGGGAGTCTCCAACGTCGGATTATCTTCAGCATCGGGAAGATCGGGAAGTTCCTGAGATTGTGTGAGTAGATTTTGGTGATTAACCAGCGCTAGCAACCCCTGTTTAAGTCGATCTCGTTGGGGATAGGAAGCCGAAATTTCAATCAATCGTTGATCAAACCAATCTTGGATTTGTTTAATCACAGCCGAGGGATTTTGACCCAACTCCTTTAACGTTAGGAGAGTTTGTTTGAAATCAGAGGCAGATTTCAGTTGTCGAGTTGGAATTCTAAATGTTCCTTGAGCAATTTCTTGATATCCTGTCGAAGCAGTAATCGTCTCATAGGTGCGATCACTACGACCCCCATTCAGCGCCCGCACCCCATCCGCAACAATAATTAATTTCGGTAACTGTTCAGGAGGTAAAATCCGCCGCACAATTAACTCAACCACTTGCGCCGTCGCCCCATTTACCCCGAAGTTAAACACCTTGAGTTGGGGATAACCCGCTTCTGCTAATGCCTTTTCTAAAACCTCTGGATCAATCCCTCGTAACGCCCGAGAACTCCCGACAATCAGAATATCAGGCGGACGTTTTTCTGTGGCAATGTATTCTTGATAACGAGCAAACTGTTCATCAAGTTGAGGACTATTAAACGACGGATACAACAGTTGAGAAAGTTGACACGCCTCGACATTAGAAGCCGTTTGACAAGCATTGAGTTGAGTTTTATTTTGAGGTTGGCTGAGAAATTCTGAGCGATTAAAAACCTCATTTTCCTCGGGAGATTCAGCCGTCGGGGGAGTGGTCGTTTGGATCGCGGAAATCGGCTCAGAGGTTGTCGGGGGTTCAGGCGGAGAAGGCAAATTTTGGGCGGCGATCGCCATCTCCAACTGGGGGTTATTTTCCAAAAATTGACCCATCGCCCAATCCACCTGGACAGCCAGCAAGCAACCTAAAGCCCCCCAAATTAACGCTAATCCGGTTTTAGAATAGGAAGAACTTTCCGATGCCTCTATGGGCGTAAGAACCGCCTCACGACTGACAAACAAACCTGTAGCGAGCAATCCTTGTTGTAGTCGCATCGAGAGTAATTCTAGGGGATCACTCCATTCCAGCCCCCGATGATCTGAGGATAGGGATTCGTGATCTTCGAGTTCATCAGAAGCCAGATCCGGACGCCAAACCAATCCCTCAGTTTGAGTCACTAAATCTCGATGATCACTCTCAGAAAATTCATTGACTTGTTCATCGAGTGTCGGACTACGCTGAGACAACGCCACACCATAACGCCATAAGGGGTGTTTTTGACCCGCTCGCCGACCATAAATTCGCACACCTGCAACGCCCTCAATTTTATGGGTGCGTAGAAATTGCGCCAGGGGGAGAGCCACTTTGGATTGAGAGGGACAGGTTAGTGCTTCTGTCATCACGTGTAGAAGTTTCCCTTTCCGCAGCAGCAATACCCGGACTCCACCTGTGGCGAGTTGATGATCGAGATCGGGGTTAATGAGTTGATTGAGAAGAAAAGTGAGAGCTTCTAGGTTTCCCTGTTGAGCAAGCGTCAGAGGATGATGTTGTAAATCTGGATGCTGATCAGCCGGGAGATTGAGCCAATCAATCCAAATTGGAGATTCTACGGTCTGGGCGGGGTCTTGAGCATCAACCCCATAAACGGTAGCGGCGAGAATTCCTTGGGGGGCGAGAGTATCGAGAATTGGAGCGATCGCCGCCATCACTTTTGCTTGGGCAGGGGCGTTTCGTTGATTTTTTGGGCGAGGGTGAGTAGGTTCGGAGGAAAGGTTCTCGGAAGTGAGAGTTTCACAAAATAAATGGAGGGTAGATTCTTTGAGGGTGGCGCGCACCTTAACGTTGGACTCCTCTAGCTTTTGATTGAGGATGCGACCAATAGCGGCCTGTGAACCCCAATGCGCCCAATTTTTGAGAATTTCGACCGGAGGGGTGAGATCAATGCGTAACATCCAATCAGGCCGGGGTTCTCCCTGAACTTGCAATAAAATACAAGCATCCCGAAAGTTTTCTAGCTGCAATTGTCGCAAGCGTTCGGCGATGGGTTCAGCCAACAGAGACGGATCTGGACTGTAAGCCGATTCACAACGTACCCACAAACGACGGGTTGAGGTTTCTGTGGTTGCCCTGGCGGAACGTTTTTTAGAGCGTTCTTTGACGCTGACTTTAACGCTGACTCCTAAATTTCCCAGAATTTCACTGAGATAACTGGCGATCGCTTGGCTGTGACCACGACGGGCGAGGGTTTCTGTCGAAACGGTTAGAGGCGCTTGAATTGGCTCTGAGGGGGTTAATTCCGAGGGTTTGGTCTGGGTGGCGGTTGCTCGGGAATTCCCGGCGTTAGAGGGATTTTTGAACTCACTCCGATTGCTTGAGAGTTGTTCGGTTATGGGGGAAAGTTCTCGTTGACCGTTCGATCCCGTTGCAGGAGAATCACTGGGTTCATGGGTTTGGGCGATCGCTTTTTGAGGTTCACGATCACGGGTAGCCATCTCCAACGGTTGGGCTTCTTCCGGTTCCAGGTTTTTACTAGAGACAGACTTTGCTTCTGCTACGGGATGTTCGAGAGGTTCATCCTCTGTTGTGGGGGGACGACGACTCCAAATTCCGCCGAGTTTCTCCCAGACCGATTTTTGTTCTGTTGGGAGATCGGACTCAGATGGGGGTGAGGGTAATGTCAAGGGTTCATTCGTCGCAGGTTGAGAAGAATTACACTCCAGTTTGACCGTCCATTCCGGACGTTTGGCACCCGGTTGACGACCACTGAGAAAGACTTTATAAACAGGAGGGGCTTCCGGAGGTAATAATGTACTCAAACTGGTTTGTTCGAGTGCGATTGAAAACTGAGATACTGCTATTTTTTCACGGGGACACGGAGTTGATTCACACAAAACGTGCAGGTGATTTCCCCGTAACCGGACTTGCATCCGGACATCTGACAGTCCGATTGCTTTTTCAGTCCATTGTGTTAGTGTTGACCAATCTTTCGCCAAGACGCTCCCAATTGTACTAAACTCGACCCACTGTTTCGTCTTCGATAATACCGTGCTAGAGCTTAGAGTTGTAGTGGTTGCTGGTGTATGAGTTCTTCGAGCCTTGCCATACAGCTTTCCGGAGGATTAGAAATCCGAAGCTGGTTTCGCACTCCCCAACTCCCTAAAACCAGCTTCTTGAGCAAAATTTAGTTAAAATAATTTTAAAGAAATCAAAGGAAATATCTATGCAATCTCGCGATCAAACCCCCTCGGAGGCTTCCCCCGACGACGAGACTCAGGGGATGAAAATTCCATCGGACTTCCTGCTGAGTGTCGCAACAGCGCCATTGATGTTGGTGTTGATGGGTGGTAAATTTATGTCGAATACGATGCTAGAAATGAGTCGGAGCAGCGAAGCCGTCTTTCAAGGTGAGCGTCTTCCCGTTCTCAATTTTCCCCATCCGAGTTCCCAAGAAGAAGAATAAACGCGATCGCCGGATCAGGTCATTCTCGCTCTAAAATTTGATGGGTAAGCAAATCGGGCGATCGCCAAGAGGAGGATTTCCCCAACGATTCACGGGTCAATGTTCACGGGTGACGCTCAAAGCAGTTCCCCGTTGTCAAAAAATCATTGGGTTTAGACAAGATTAATCCAAAGTTTAGGAATTTAACCTTAAAAATCTATGATTTTCGGGAGATTAACCCCTACAATAAGGCATAATCTTGCCAAACAGGAACAGGCCCTATGAGTTCACTGCTCCACCCTTCAGATCAGGTCTCTAACAAAATTGTTTCATCCAACGGTACATTAACCGAGAGCGATTTATTATTGCGGAATCGCCTTAAAATAGTGGAAGATTTGTGGGAGTCAGTCCTGCGTCAAGAGTGCGGTCAAGAATTAGTGGATTTACTAAACCAGATGCGCTCAATGACCTCTCCAGAGGGACAAGCATCTCACTTTCAAGAGTCTAACGTTTTACAACTGGTTGAACAGCTAGATATCAATGAATCCATTCGTGCGGCTCGTGCTTTTGCACTCTACTTCCAGCTCATTAACATCGTAGAGCAACATTACGAACAACGCGAACAACAACAGGCTTATACAAAGGGACTATCAACTGAGAAGCAACCCCTTTTTCCGGCGGATCAAAAAAACTCGGTTTTTGAAACTCGCAACCAACGGTTCTCCGATGAACGAGAATATCCGTTGAATCTCTCTGATATCTCAGCCAAATCTCAAACCGAACAGGAATTAGCCACTTTTCACTACCTGTTCCCGATGTTGCGAAGCTTGAACGTTCCTTCCCAACTGATTCAGAGATTAATCGATAACTTGGATGTTCGCTTGGTGTTTACCGCACACCCTACAGAAATCGTTCGTCATACGATCCGCACCAAACAACGTCGGATCGCCAAAGTCCTACAACAACTTGATAACGTCGATCAAAATACCAGTTCGTTGAGTGAAAATAAGACCCACGATCAGACTTCAACGTTGTCATCGTGGACCGATGAACTGTATGAACAACTCACAGAAGAAATTCGCTTGTGGTGGCGTACCGATGAACTCCATCAGTTTAAACCCACAGTCCTTGATGAAGTAGACTATACCTTACACTACTTCCAAGAAGTCTTATTTGATGCGATTCCCCAACTCTATCAACGCATCAAACACGCCTTACACGCCTCCTTCCCCTATTTAAAGCCCCCTAGATACGATTTTTGTAAATTTGGCTCTTGGGTGGGGGCGGATCGCGATGGAAACCCCTCTGTCACTCCCGAAGTGACCTGGCGAACAGCTTGCTATCAGCGCCATCTGGTTCTGGAAAAATACATCGGTGCGGTAGAGTATCTCAACGGACTCCTGAGCTTATCCCTGCACTGGAGTGATGTTCTCCCTGAATTACTCGAAGCCCTCGATCGCGATCGGGTACAACTCCCAGAAATCTACGATAAACTGGCTATCCGCTATCGTCAAGAACCCTATCGTCTGAAACTCGCCTACGTTCAAAAACGACTCGAAAATACACGCGATCGCAACTGGCGACTTTACAATAGCGATGATGTCACCCTAGAGCGGGAAAAACTGGTTAGCCCCGATAAGAGTATGGGGAGTTTTTACCAATCTGGCAGCGAATTTCTCGATGAACTGACCCTAATTCAGCGCAATTTACACGAAACCGGGATTGAATGTCGAGATCTCGAAGATCTTCTCTGTCAAGTTCAAATTTATGGGTTCTCTCTGGCTCGTCTCGATATGCGTCAGGAGTCGTCGGTTCACTCCAACGCTCTCAGTGAAATTGCCGACTATCTAGAAATCTTACCCAAATCTTACAACGAACTCTCAGAAGCTGAACGTTCCCTGTGGTTGTCTACAGAACTGCAAACCCGTCGTCCTCTGATTCCGTCTGAACTCCCCTTTTCTGAGAAAACCTGCGAAACCATTCAAACCTTCCGAATGATGCGGGATTTACAACGGGAATTCGGCCCAGAAATCTGTCAAACCTATATCATCAGTATGAGTCACGAAGTCAGTGACCTACTGGAAGTTCTGCTTTTGGCCAAAGAAGCTGGACTCTATGATTCAGCAACCGGAATTCCTAATCTGCAAGTGGTACCGCTGTTTGAAACCGTAGAAGATCTCAAACGCGCTCCGATTGTGATGAAGAATTTGTTCGATTTACCTCTGTATCGTGCCATGCTCGGCGGGGGTTATGAACATTACCAGTCCAACAACACTCCAGAGTTAGATCGCTCCCTCCAAGAGATTATGTTGGGCTATTCCGATAGTAACAAGGATTCGGGTTTCCTCAGTAGTAACTGGGAAATTCACAAAGCTCAAAAAGCCCTGCAAAAAGTGGCAGAATCCTATAATGTGAGTCTCCGCATCTTCCACGGACGAGGCGGTTCAGTGGGACGAGGAGGGGGACCCGCTTACAAAGCGATTTTAGCTCAACCGGGTAAAAGTATTAGCGGTCGGATTAAAATTACTGAACAAGGTGAGGTTCTCGCGTCTAAATATTCACTCCCGCAACTGGCTCTTTATAACCTCGAAAGCGTTTCCACCGCAGTCATTCAAGCCAGCCTACTTCATACCGGGTTTGATGAGATTGAAACGTGGAACCAGATTATGGAAGAATTATCGGTGAAATCGCGATCGCATTATCGCGCCTTGATCTACGAACAGCCTGATTTGGTGGAGTTCTTTGATCAAGTCACCCCGATTCAAGAAATTAGCCAACTGCAAATTAGCTCTCGTCCGTCTCGACGTAGCGGTGACAAGAAAAAAGATATTTCGGGTTTAAGAGCCATTCCCTGGGTATTTAGCTGGACTCAGAGCCGTTTTCTGCTTCCTTCTTGGTATGGAGTGGGTGCGGCATTACAAGAATTTGTTCAAAAAGAACCCGAGGAACATATCAAACTGTTGCGCTACTTTTACTATAAGTGGCCGTTCTTCCGCACAACGATTTCTAAAGTGGAAATGACCCTAGCGAAAGTGGATATGCAAATTGCTCACCACTACGTTAGAGAGTTGAGCGCCCGTGAAGATTTGGCTCGCTTTGAGGTGTTGTACGAACAAATTTCTCAAGAATTTCAGCTTACCCGTCAACTGGTTCTCGAAATTACCGAGCATGAACGCTTGTTAGATGGTGATCCCACCTTGCAACGATCAGTCCAGTTACGCAATGGTACGATTATTCCGTTAGGTTTCCTGCAAGTGGCTTTGTTGAAGCGTTTACGTCAGCATGGAGTCGCCAGTGCGCCCGGAGTGATTCATTCACGCTATAGCAAGGGTGAACTGTTACGCGGTGCATTGCTTACCATTAATGGTATTGCTGCTGGAATGCGAAATACAGGCTGATTTCAGCGAACAGAGATCAGTAACCAGTCAACAGTGTGTATGGTGATCAGTTTGGTGAGCAATTGCCTGTAAACTTTTCACTGTACCCTCTGAACTGGTCGCTGTTTGAGGGTGACTGTATAACTGTTCCCTGTAACCTGTAACCTGTTGACTAATTTTCTTGCGAGACCGAGAAAAACGTGTTATTGATAAGAGGTGATCGAGCTGGAGTGAAAAGGTATCGATATCGGTACGTGGACATTGCACTCGGATTCAGCAACGCTAACGGCACACAAAACCCATCCGTTGGTCAATTTGACTTCAGTAGACTGAGCAATCACTATTCATGTATTCAAAACTGGTTCCACTCAATATACCTAGTGGCTGGGCGATCATTCATAATGCTTTCGGAGATGAAGATCCCTTAATTCGAGACGGTGGAATTGTCAATTCTCACTTTTACAATGAAGATTTACTGTTAATTAAGCCGATCACTTTAGAGGGAACAAGTTCAACTGTCGATCAACAGGGTTATACGTTTAAACTCGGTTGGTTTCCTCATGGAAATCCTCACGGTTGTTATCGGTTAACTTTGTGGAAAGGAGAAGCCGAAGGTGCTGTTTTTCAGTACGAGTCTAAAGAACGTCAAACCATTCGTCGAGTGATCGAACGCTGTTTTCAATTAATCACGAACGGGGTTAATGCTGACCAGATTAAAACCGAAATTCAAGCGGATGCAAAAAGCCTCGAAAAAAATCACCGTATTTTTTCAGGAACCCGCAAACGAATCTTTGATAACCAGAAATTTGTAGAAAAGAAAAATCGGCTTACTTATAGTCAGGTTGGTTTTTATTGGCCTGTTTACTATGAAGTCAGTAATATTATTTGTCTGGAGCCGAAGTTAAATCAGGTGAGGGATGATATGATTACACCTGACAATAAAAAGCTGTAAATTTTCCAGCGTATAAAAAAATAGCCTAAGTGGTTTTTAGGAGATCAATAGAATTATGATTGCTTCTGAACAAAATCCCCAAACAGTCACGAAAGAAAATCTCCCGGATCGACCTCTATTTGAGGTACTGCTAGAGTTCTTTGACGAAGATGGTTGGGTTTTTAAAGAAATCGAACATCGGAGAGTTTTAGCACTCGGAATTGAAGGGAATAATGGTCGATTTGACTGCTACATGATCGCTCGCGAAGAAGAAAAACAATTAAGCGTTTATTCTGTATTTCCGGTAAAAGTTCCTGAATACAAACGCTACAATGTGGCGACGTTTATCACGATGATCAACTATGGGATTATCATCGGAAACTTTGAAATGAATTTCTATGATGGGGAAATTCGCTATAAAACCAGTTTAGATGTCGAAGGTACTCAATTGTCCTCAACGTTGGTGAAGCATTTAGTTTATTCTAATGTGACCACAATGGATAAATATCTACCGGGGATCATGTCTGTGATCTTTGGAAATTTATCCCCCGAAGAAGTGATTTCTCGCATGGAAAACTAAGCATTATCGAGACAATAAACCGAGAGGTGGATGATTTTGAAATCCCCTCTTAGGTTCTAGTCTTTAAGCCTGGAACGAGAATGTTCTAACATTAGTAAATGTTCCGCCCGAGCGATCGCAAGATAGGTCTTTTCAATTGCATCAGGATTCACCGAAATCGAAGTCACTCCCCAACGGACTAAATAATCAATTAACTCTGGATATAATACCGGAGCATCCCCACAGATAGAACAAGGAATTTTCGCTTTCCTCGCCTCTTTAATCAGTTTTTGAATCACTTTCAGCATTGCTGGATGTAACTCATTGAGATGAGAAAGTTGACAAGTTTGATTGCGATCAATACCCAAAAGAAATTGAGTCAAATCATTGGTTCCAATTGCAATTCCTTGAACTCCCGCTTTGATATAATCCGAGACTAAAAAGACAACAGAGGGAACTTCCGCCATAATCCAAACTTGAAAATGAGGATTGCGGGTTAATCCAGTTTTCTCGATATAGCGACGATAAATACAAAATTCCTCAACCGATCGCACAAAAGGTAAAATCAGACGAATATGATTAAAACCCAACTGATTGAGCTTTGATAAAACTGCAAGTTCCAACTCAAATAAAGTCGAATATTGGTCTTGACAATGATTATCGCAGTGAGAGACAGTCGTTAACGCCGCCAACTCAGAATTTTCCCCATTCCAGAACGGTCTAACCTCTTGGTGAAACTCCCGTAAATCCAAAGCCCGGTAACATAAAGGACGAGGTGCAATTGTCGATGCAAGCTGCTGAAGATCAGCGACCATTCCCTCAATAAATTTAGACTGATTTTGAGGGTGTAACCACTGACGAAAATCGACTGAAGGATTCTCCGAGTTTAACAAATCTAAAGCCATCAGTTCCGAACGGACTAAGCCCACTCCATCAATCGGTAAGTCTTTGAAATTTTTGAGTCGTAGAAAAGAACTCGATTGACTCACATTAACCATCAATTGAGTCGCAATCGGCACCCGTAACCAATTCTCCGAAATAATCGGTTTTGTCTCTAAATTTGTTTCTAACGTCGAAAAAGGCTGATCAGTCGTCATATTCTGACTCAGAATCCGATGAACTTCTCCACGATCCCCATCAACGAGAACGGATTCTCCCATTTTAATCTGCTCAGTCGCGGATTGAACTCCAATCACCGCCGGAATTCCTAGCTCTCGCGCTAAAATTGCACCATGTCCGGTCATTCCTCCCTGTTCGGTGATTAAACCCGCCGCCCGTTGGAGTAAGGACAGCAATTCCGGTATCATGGTTTTCACGACCAAAATTGCTCCGGTTGGAAACAGATGGGTTTGAACCTGAGAAGGAGTGGCGAGTATATAGGCTTTCCCCACGATTCGCCCGGAAGATGCGGCAATTCCTCTAAGATCCCCCGAAGATTTTTCAGAGTTAATCTCCGAGTCAATCCCAGAGTTATTTTTGGGGATGGAATCAGCATCAACAATACAGACACGGGAAATAAAAAATTCACACGACTCACACATGATCCACTCAATCAATCCAGATTTTCCTAAATGTGTTGCGATGGGTTTGACTAATTCCATTAAGGATTGCAGTTGAGCGGGTTTGAGTACGGATTCTTGATACTCTGGCCCTAATAATTTGGCTTCTATCGGGCTGTGCAGAGGGGATAGAGTACATTGAGCCAACCCACTCCATTGACCCTCTAGATTGCTGAGTTGAGTGCTTGTAGAGGATTTTAAACTGTAACCAATTGTTTTATAACCGAGTTTTTGGTGTTGCAGTTCTTGAGTTTGGGGGTTGATTTGATAATGATCGGGGTGAGTTTGTCCCCAGAATGTCGCTAATTCTAAGCCCCAAGTCGCCTTAATATCCCAAACTTCAGCATCAAAACGAACTGAACCTGAAGCGATCGCCTCCGGAATCGGTTGTACTAAAATAGTCGGTTGAAGATGTGCCAGTTGGATATTGTTGCGTTGCCAATACAATAAATTTCTCGCCCGAAATAACTCCGCCCAAGCTTGTTTAATCCCGAGTTCAACTGTATCGAGTTTTGCCCAACTCATCACCGGATCAAATAATCCATTGGTGGGGATCAAGGGAAATCTTAAACTGGGATGAAAGATCAAAGCCTGAGCGTTAAGGGTATTCAGTGATGATTGCAATATTGATCTAAATTCTGAAGATAAGCTGGATGTAATGATTTGATGACGAATCCGTTGGGCGATCGCTTGTAGTTGTCGCGGATCTTTGAGATCAATATGTAATGAAGATGTTGGAAAGTCAACTAATATAGGTTCTTGCCAGTCTATTGTTTCCAAGAACTCCCGATAAATTTTGGCACTCACCACAAAGCCAGGGATAACCGGATAACCCTCTTGAATCAAGTCACCCAAGTAAAATCCTCTATCCCCAACAATTGATCGGTCTGTGGGGCGAATGTTGTGCAGCCAATGTAAATTTTCCACGCCATCAGCAGTAGTTAATAGACTGAAAGACACCTTAGTATATTTTATTATTACAAAGTCGCTTTTATTGTAGCGAAAGCCCTCGCCAATAGTCAGGCTGGATTAATCAATCAGACATCAATCTCTCCGAAAGTCAGAAGTAGTGATCTTGTTTGTCTTCTTAATCGGTTTTATTAAATTTTTCCCATTCACTAAAACAGTGTTTTCGTTAAAATTGATTCTCTGGCCTGAAAAGAGTGGTGTGAGTTTACCATTTGAAGATGAATATCCTGTGTTTGAAGGGAAGTAATGATTAACCATTTTAATCTTGGAGTTCTATTTTCCTCACTCCTAATCCGGGTAAATCATTGGGAATTAAACATCCTTGTTTCACTGTAGCACCCGTAAAGGGATCATCAATTAAATTGAGGTGGGAATCTAAATCCAGATAGTCAACAAGCGAGGCTAAATGAGAGGCGGCTGTATTGGCTAAACTACTATCAGAATAACAGCCAAACATCACCTGCAACCCAAACGCTTTGGCTGTGTGTACCATCCGCAACGCTTCCGTTAACCCCCCCGATTTCATCAGTTTAATATTAATCCCATGAACAAAACGAGCCAATAAAGGAATATCCCGACTATTGAAACAACTTTCATCTACAAAAATCGGCAAAGGAGATTGAGCATAAAGCTGAGGAAGCTGTTGTAATGCGATATCAGCCGCTAACGGTTGTTCAACATATTTAACCCCGAACCCGGCTAACCAATTACACATTTTGATCGCATCTGAAAAATTCCAGCCTCCATTTGCATCCACATACAACACTGTATCAGCAGGGGCTGACCTTTGAACCGCCCTGAACATTTCTTGATCCGCTTCGATCCCTTGGGGGCTACCCAATTTCACTTTCAAGACTCGTACATCGAGATAATTCAACCAATCTCTGACTCTGGCTTTCGCCCCTTCTGGGGTATTAATCCCAATTGTCACCGAAATCGGAACACTGCGATCGCGATCCAACCCCCATAACCGCCACAGGGGTAATCCCACTTTTTTTCCCAACCAGTCGTGAAACGCAATATCCAACGCCGCCCAAGCCCCCGAGGGAAGTTGACTCTCTTGCAAAATCAGTTCAATCCGTTGTCGATCTAGGGGAGTTAAGGCTTCTAGCTTGGGAATTACGGATTCTAAAGCCATCACGAGCGTTTCCGTCGTTTGAGATTGATCGCCGATCGAAAAAGGCGAAGCTTCTCCCCAACCTTCGATCCCATCTTGTTCGACTTTCAGCCAAATATTCGTTGATCCGGCTGTGGTTCCCCGACTAATGGTGAGGGGAAAACGTTTATGAACCGTGAAGGTTTGAACTTGAAGTTGCATAGTAGCGCTAGTGGCTCAATGGGGTTGGTGGTGGGAGGATAAGCGATTACACCTATTGCTGTCTTTCGCTCAATATCAGCTTTGACCCTTACTTTAACGCCGAGAGCTATTAATTTTATGTGACACTCATCACCTTTGCGACTTCTAGGGTGTCACAAGCTCAAACAGGTTTCCCTCACGAGAATACTTCGGAATTCTCACAGGATTTCGAGAATGTCATCACTTCTATATTTGGGGTTGTGATTGATACTAGATCTTGTAGTTCGGTGCATCCTAAAAAAATGTCAAATATGTTTAACCTCAAAGCGATCTTGTTCTCAATGCGTCAACGATTCAACCGAAATTCTAAAACGGATTTAACGATTTTGAGCTTACATCAAGTGATTCAACATCAAAATCAAATGCTACAACAACTGCAATCGGAAAATAAAGAATTGAAATATTTGGCAAATTTAGATGAGCTAACTCGACTCGCTAACCGTCGCAAGTTTTATGCTTATTTATATGAAGAATGGGAAAAATGCAGTGAACAATCTTTATCGGTGATTATCTGTGATGTTGATTTTTTTAAAGCTTACAACGATACTTATGGTCATCTTGCTGGAGATGTTACTTTAAAACAAATTGCAGAAGCTATTCAAAAGGCTGTTCAAGAAATTCTTGATCCCAATTCTTTTCTTGTTGCTCGTTATGGTGGTGAAGAATTTGCGGTAATTCTTCCTCAGTTAGAGACTGAACAAGCTCTAGAGATTGCTGAACAGATTCGCTCCCATGTTGCTGCTCTCAAAATTCCTCACAAACAGTCAAAAGTTAGCTCCTGTGTTACTTTGAGTTTGGGAGTTGCGACTCGGAAACCGGAGGATAAATTATCACCTTTAGAGCTGTTGATGAATGCGGATAAAAGTTTGTATAAGGCTAAATCCAAAGGACGTAACCGGGTTGTCTATAGCTATTTGCAACACAGAAGTTGTGAAACTAATGCTTTCTGTTCCTGCTGTGAATCAGCTTGAAGTTTAGAAGTCCTAAGATTCAGATTATCATCTGATCAAGTTTGCTCGTTTTCCTCACACAATTATCTGAAATCACATCTACCTTTTGTGAAAATATGAAAATCTTTAATTAACAAATAATTTGAAATTGATCTCTAAATTTAGAGCAAAGATTTACTGATTCAAAACTGGATTAATTCTAAATTGACTGACAATTTGAGGTGAACGATTAATAATCGTAACCGGAATGGTTTCAACCTCCTCTTGAGTATAGGGTTCAATTCCATAAACTGTCACTTGTAACTGTTGAGTTTGGGAATCAATTACAAATTCTGTCCAGCCAAATGTATGAGCCGCTACATATGATCCCTCGATTAACTCTACATCAATTTCTGAATCTTCTAACCCAATGGGATCATAACCAAAATTCACAATTCGATCATCTAAAACCTCTTGGATAAACTCATTTCTTGCGGGTTGAGTGTCCAAACCAAAATAAACATCTTTGAGTTCAGGAGACAGTAAATCATCCGGTGTTAATGCGACAGTAGCAGCGCCAAAAGGTGCCGCAATTTGTTCGTTTTCTAATTCTAACTGTACCGCAGTCGGTTGAACCGTAATTTCAAAACTATTGGTTTGAATTTGAGGTTGTTCAAAATCGGTTTGATAGGTGAGATTATTGACAATTGTACCATTTGCCTCTCCCGATAAAAATACAACATTATCAATCCTATTTTCATCAATAAACTGTAATAAATCATTGCGTTCATCAGCATAGCCTTCCCATCGATCTTCCGCCTCAAAAAAGCCTAAATTTTGGATGGGAACCGGGGAAAAAATAAACTTCCAAGTAATTCCTGCACTCTCTGATGCTAATAAATCATTCTTTAATTCTTCTAATTGTGCTGCTCCTAATAACGTTCGATTGGGTGTAAATGTTTGTTGAAAAAATTGATTAACTTGCGCCTCTGTGGGAACGTCAGTCAGTGGGAATAAGCTTTCATCTCGGAAAGAACGAGTATCTAAAATAAACGCAGCCCCAGCTTGTCCATAAGGAATTGCTCGATACAGTTTTCGCTCATTTGCTGTGCGAGGATCTCCTGTTTCTCCATAAAATAAGTTCCGTAAAGGTTTAGAATTTTGGAAGGCGTTTAAAGCAGTTTCAAACAAAGGTGTATCATTCACAAATTCTCCCTCTGTTCCAAAAATAGCCTGAGTTAATAAACGACTCGTTGGCGCAACTCCTCCAGCAAAATTATTAATTAAATCTTGATCATCCCACACTGAAAAAATTGGCGTTGATGACCCTAAATTAGCTAAGGGATTAATTCCAGATCGTTGAGAAATTGTTTCGTTATATTTTGTGTTAAACTCAAGAGCAGTAATCGCTTGAGAAACTTTAGGTAAATCGGGGGAAATTGTATTGGCTGAAATTGTATCACCCAATTGTACAAAAAAGTCTAAATTGCGTTCAGGAGCATTAATTAAAGCCGGATAAGGAGCGAGTTCACCTTGAATTGTTCCACTGACTCCAAATCTTAACCCCTGTTGAGTCTCTATTGGGGGAACGGTTCTAAAACTTCCTACTTCACGAGTTCCTAAAGCATTGGTAACGCGATAAAAATATTGAGTTCCGGGTGCTAAATTCCCGATTTCAACTTTAACGGGTTCAATAATATTATTAATCGGTTGGATTTGTGATGTGATAATTTGAGTAAAGTTGGGATCAGTTGAAACTTCAAACTCTATTTCTCCTGAAACTGTATTTCGAGTTAATAAAATTGCTGAAGTTTGAGTCACATCTCCCACACTCACTTGGTTAGGAAAAGGAGAACCATCTGGAGAAAGAAACGCGCTAAAATTTCGATTTTGAGCCGCACCAATATCAAGATAATGTTCTATTCCAGTCAGTTCATCCCGTTCAACGGCGACAGCAACATCGGGGTTTTGAGATAAATAATAATTGGGATTATATAAAAGACTGGGGGCGCGATCTTCAAATTGACCAAATTTAACAAAGTGTTCAATTGCGGTTAAAATCCCCTCATTCACAATTGTATTCACATCGGGATTTTGAGTTAAATAAAACAGCGTATCAAATAACGGACTGGGGTTGCGTCTTTCAAATTGACCAAATTCGATAAAATGTTGAAAACCGTTATTAATAATCCCTTGTGTCACCGCATCCCGAATATTAGGGTTCGCCGCGAGATAGTCGAGTTCGCTATACAATGGACTCGGTTGGCGGACTTGAAACTGACCCGACTCAATAAAATGAGCAAATCCACTCTCAATGATCCCCGCTTCTACTGCTGCTTCTACATCGGGATTATTTGCCAAATAAAAGGCTTCATTAAACAGATCTTCTGCATTTAACATAGCGGAAAAATAGGAAATTTTAGACGGGGATCATTGTCGTGCGGGTTCCATACAGATCTATGTTTCTAATCAATAACATTAATCAACCTACCCCTCTTTAAACTCAACTTTAGAGAACCTTGGCGATCGCCGTGCGATGACGAGGGCTATTATAATTTAAAGTGACAAGTTGAAAACCCGTATCTGTTAACGTTTGTTCTAAATTTAAACTAAAATATTCATCTAAATAGGGTTCAGTGCTTTTGAGTAACGTAAAAACAAAAGGAGGCATTCGAGTAATCACTTCTGAGTGGGGGTTCATATCCATAACCGCAATATACCCACCTGGACGCAAAATCCGTCGCGCTTCTTGAAAAATTTGTTGCGTCGCAACTTGAGGCAATTCGTGACAAATTAAACACAATGAAACCAAATCAAAACTCTTTTTCGGTAAATTTGTCGCTTCTGCGGGTGCATGAACCCAAGTCGGTTGAGGATATCCTTGTTTTTGCCACTTTTGACTATTGTATTGAGCAACGGCTAAAAAGTAGGGAGACAGATCAACCCCAGTAATTTTGGCTGTTGGATACAGGTTTTGCAGGGTCAGGGTACTCATTCCTACACTGCACCCCAGGTCTACAATATCCTGTAAATCTGTCGGTAAATGAGCTTGTAAAACGTCGTTGTAACTCTGACGCAGACGGTGATCCCCTTCAACCCCCGCTTCTGGCCAGATTTTGGCATGAACCGCATAGGCGGCGACTTCGACTTCCACTGCTGCTTGCCAACTGAGATTTCCCTCGTCATAGGCATGAAACGGACGCAGATAATATTCAGGATAGTTTAATTGGGGATTGTGAACTTGATTAAATTCGTTGTCCCAATTGCGTGAAAGCAGGGCTTCAGCTTGTTGACGCCAGGGAACTCCCAGCTTTTCGGCTCGCTCAATCATCATCTGACGGGCTTGATGTTTGGCAAGATTAAATAAAGGTTTAACCGCTAGAAATCCATTCACGAAACGGGATGCGAGTCCAGGTTGAGTCGTTTTGCTGACAGTCATGGTGGTTTTTAGATGGGTATTGAGAGACGGGTGATCAACTCAACCCTATAGTCTGTCATCCCAGTGGTCAACCTGGCAACTGCTTTAACTGGCGATCCGCCGAGTAGAGTGGTTGGCGATCGCAGAAATCGAATCAGAATCTCTAGACTCACTTCGGAGTCCATCTAGAAAGTTTTGTTCTTGCAAAATCTCTAGCAAGTCAATATCAGTTTCCAATAAACAAGCATGGCCACTTCTGGGTAAAATGACTAAGCGAGTATTCGGGAGATGTTTCACCAATGATTGGGCTTCTGTTACCGAAGGTAGGAGTAAATCTGCCGCCCCGGCGATCACCAGAACAGGTTTTTGGAGTTGGCGAAGTCGAGCGGTATCGAGGGTAAATGATTGGAGTAATTCTAGTCTCCAGGCTGAAGTTTGCTGAGGGACAGATTTCATCGTTTGAATCAGGGCTTGGCGATCATCAAGTGAGATTCGCCCCAAAGAAGCCAGGAAAGGTAATATTGTTAGTACAGAAGTTGGATAAAACCATCCCGGCATGGATTGGGTTAATAATGATCCCCACTGAAGCCAGGGCTGTTGTTTAAACGAAGAAGCAGGATTGACTAAAATTAAGCGATCAATTAGCTTCGGTGCTTTCACGGCGATATTAACCGCCAAACACCCCCCAAAGGATTCTCCACACACATACACCCCTCGTTCTGGGTTTGAGGTCAGTTCAGCTTTAATTAAGGCGATTGTGCGAGCGGTAAGGGTATTCCAGTTAGACCGATCCTGCAAGGGAATACTAAGACAACGAATATCAAAAACTTTGGATAATTGAGGAATCTGCTTGTGTAGGAGTTTACCCGTCCCATCCATTCCTGGTAAAAAAATCAATAAGGGTAAATCTGGTTGGGGGGGGTTGGGTTGAAGAAAGCAGATTGTATTTAGGTTTGGGTTGGGTTCCACGAACTGACTGGGGATCATGTTTGTTTTTTTGATGCTTATTGTCCACAACAGAGATCAGTCTGACGATACGCTTGGCGAATGGTTCTTAGAGAATATCGAGAACTGGGCTGTGTGCGGAGAATCTAAGATGATTTCTGTAGTAAGTTTGCAATTTCACTCTCACAATATGCTGTTAGATTGGCAACAAGTTCTCGGGCTTGTTTACCTCGATATTGTTGCTGCTGTTGGGGTTTAATCCAATAAGGACGACCGACTAGAATATTTGTTCGTTTGTAGAGAACCATCGGATGCCAACCGGGACGATCAAACAGGGGTTCGGAGGGGTCAAACCAGTTTAACAGGCGTAATGGGATGCCTGATCGGATGATTTGTTCGTCAAAAGCAGCGATCGCTACAGGTAAAATGGCCAGATTTTCAACGGGAACTCGCCAAGCTAGATGAGCAAATCCACGATGAAAAGACCCGATGTGATGGGGAGATGTGACTTTGACCATCGGTTGAGCGCCTTCGGGAAATACACCGACCATTTCTTGATTTTGCAACAGTTGGCTGGCTTGATGCAAAAAATGTTGGGAGCGCTGGGTCGGTTCTTGCAGGGGAAAAGCACCTAAGGTTGTAACGACATCTTTTAATACGGGGACTTGACCCATGTAGTGATGACAAGCAAAACGAATCGGATGACCCAGAGCAGCAGTTAATACGACTGGATCAAGAAAGCTACGATGATTGCTGACGACCAGTACCGCACTCCGAGTCGGAATCCGATCTTCATTGTGCAAGAACATTCGCGTTCCTAGTGCCGCAAGTAACCACTGCGAAGTTTGCACGGTTTGATCTGAAGACATAATTAAGTAGTGTGTGGGGTAAGTCTCAACTTCAGCCCAAGAGCTGTATCTTAATATAACTTTACATTGCTGTTTATTATATCATTCTTGAGATAGATTCATAAGTTTAGATTTTATGGGCGAAACAGATCGTTAGTCTATTATTAACTCGGAACAAAATTTAAGAAAGTATTAGAGTCTAAAAGTTTAGTTGAAGTTCCTAATGGTTGTTCTGGTCAAAAATATGACGTTTTTTCTGATGTTCAGCACTTATCTCTAGTCAAAAGGCAATCAATACCGTTTAATCCCTAAGCTATGATTAGAATGAGTTTGGAGTCAGAGATTACTCTGTTGTTTGACAGCAGAGGCATCTATGGCTGTTGGTCAATTGAGTTTGACCCAATATAAAGTGCAGAGAAGTTAGGGGCGGAACGGGTATTCGGTGAATCCGCTGTAGAAGTTAGTATATCTAACATTCAACAGTAAAGCTGTAGTCAACCCCGTCCTCGTTTTAATTTCTTCTGATCCCATCAAGATTAGGGATATCCAACGGGAATATCTAAATGGAACCAAAAAAGACAGAAAACTTGTTTACCCTAACAACCCCCCTCTACTATGTTAACGATGTGCCTCACGTCGGGAGTGCCTATACTACAATGGCAGCCGATGCTGTCGCGCGATTTCAGCGTTTGCAAGGAAAATCCGTACTCCTGATCACTGGAACCGACGAACATGGCCAGAAAATTGAGCGGACAGCCGAAAGTCTCAACCGTTCTCCCCAAGAGCATTGCGATCAAATTGTCTCTAGCTTTGAAAGTCTGTGGCACAAACTCGATATTCAATATGATCGCTTTAGTCGGACAACAGATTCTCGCCATGCTGCTATTGTTAAGGAGTTTTTCGGGCGGGTTTGGGATCAAGAAGATATCTATTTAAGTCAACAACAAGGTTGGTATTGTGTAGCTTGCGAAGAATTTAAGGAAGAACGAGAACTGATTGATGAAAAATACTGCCCAATTCACACCAATAAGCAAGTTGAATGGCGTGATGAGCAGAACTATTTCTTTCGGCTTTCTAAATATCAAAAGCAACTTGAAGCCTTATACCAAGAGCAACCTGACTTTATTCAGCCCGAAAGCCGTCGCAATGAAGTCTTGAATTTTGTCAGTCAGGGTTTACAGGATTTCTCGATATCTCGGCTGAATGTGGATTGGGGTTTTCCGGTTCCCGTTGATCCCAACCAAACGATTTATGTCTGGTTTGATGCGCTTTTGGGTTATGTTACGGCTTTACTTGATCCTGATCGTGAGGCGACATTAGAGAATGCTTTATCAAAAGGGTGGCCGATTAGTCTACATTTGATTGGTAAAGATATTTTGCGTTTTCATGCCGTTTATTGGCCGGCAATGTTAATGTCTGCTGATATACCCTTACCCGGTCGTATCTTTGGACACGGATTTCTAACCAAAGATGGTAAGAAGATGGGGAAAAGCTTAGGTAATACACTCGATCCTGTAGAGTTAGTTCGTCAGTTTGGATCAGATGCAGTTCGCTACTATTTTCTCAAAGAGATAGAATTTGGACAAGACGGAGATTTCAATCTGACTCGATTTATCAATACGGTGAATGCTGATTTAGCCAATGACCTGGGAAACTTGCTCAATAGAACACTCAGGATGGCTCACAAATACTTTGAAGGTCGCATTCCCCACGTTAGCGGTGCTGTAATTCCAGAGGATAATCCCCTAAAATCTTATGGTGTAACTTTAGGTCAAACTGTGGCTCAAGGCTATGAGCGTTTAGCATTCAGCGAGGTTTGCGATGCCATCTTAAATCTTGTTCAAGCCGGGAATAAATACATTGATGAACAGGCACCTTGGGCTTTATATAAGCAAGAAAAGCTAGATTTAGTTGAATCTGTACTCTATTCTGTACTGGAATCTGTTAGACTAGCAGCTTATCTCCTGTCTCCCATAACTCCTAATCTCAGCAATGGGATTTATCATCAGCTTGGATTCTCAATTGATTTCAATGACAAGACCGCAATTGAGACAGCAGCAACTTTTGCAACTCATGCTTTGTGGGGATTCTTGCCTCCCGAACAAGTGCTTGCTGAACCCCAACCTGTTTTTCTGCGCCTAGAACTCCCTGAAACCGTTTTGTCATAGCCAGCATGATCGTTAAGCTTTACTTAAGATAACACACTTGTCTTCAATCTGGCGACTTCACAACTGATTCAATAAACAATCTTTCGATAATAAACGAGGTATAAAATTATGTTTCATCCCATCAAAAACGGCGAAATTTTCACGCCTGAACAAGTTCTCGAAAATCGGGGTCGTGTTGCTATCTTTATTGATGGTTCCAACCTGTTTTATGCCGCTTTACAACTGGGGATCGAGATTGACTACACCAAACTGTTGTGTCGGTTGACTGGGGGATCACGGTTGTTGCGTTCATTTTTCTACACCGGGGTTGACCGCACGAATGAAAAGCAGCAGGGGTTTTTACTGTGGATGCGGCGCAATGGCTATCGAGTGATTGCTAAAGATTTGGTTCAGCTTCCTGATGGTTCTAAAAAAGCTAACCTAGATGTCGAAATTGCAGTTGATATGCTGGCTTTAGTCGGTTCCTACGATACCGCTGTTTTGGTCAGTGGTGATGGGGATCTCGCCTATGCGGTGGACTGTGTGAGTTATAGAGGGGTGCGGGTAGAAGTGGTGAGTTTGCGATCGATGACCAGTGACAGTTTGATTAATGTTGCTGATCGCTATATTGATTTAGAAAATGTCAAGGAAGAAATTCAGAAAAATCCTCGCAGCCCCAATCCTTATCCCTACCGCCCACTTTCGAGTATGAGTTTAGTTGATCACCGACAAATGGAGGGATCGTAAAATTTCCAGCATGAATAATCGGTGGGGTTTTTTCAAATCAACAACTGTTGAGGATCAAGCTCAACCTCTATTCTTCCCGAGAATTCCCACAGGTTTCTCTGGGAGAATTCTATCAGTATGGGTTGGGATGATCATTTTCACTGGACTTTCAGGGTGTACCCCTCCAGAGCCACCTCAAAATGATATAACTCCTACTCAAACTGAACCTGAAGAAGAATTTGACAACAGCTTAACCCTCGATGATGTCACCCTCGAACAAGCCAACGAGAAGGGGGAGTTGTTGTGGCGAGTCAAGTCTAAGCAAGCCAGTTACAGTAAGGATAATCGAATTGCCAATGTAACTCAACCCGTCGGTGAACTGTTTCGCGATGGTAAACTTCTCTACAAAGTAGAAGCTGAACTCGGAGAAATCTACCAAGATAGTAAGCGGGTTGTTTTACGCAATAATATTGTTGCGACGGATGTGGATCGGGGATTGGTTCTACGAGGTAATTTTTTAGAGTGGATTGTTGATCAGGAAATCTTGGTGGTTCGCAATGGGGTGACTGGAGAACATGAACAGGTTGATATTATCGCCTCTGAGGTACAAGCGTTTAACCGAGAAAAGCGGATCGAGTTTTGGAATCAGGTTGTGATTAATGTTAAAGATCCGGTTCTGCAAGTCCGTACCGATCATGTGACTTGGGAGTGGGAACAAGAAAAACTGATTGCTGATCGTCGGGTAGAAGTCGATCGCTATCAAGATCAAATAGTCAGTGATCGTGGTGTCGCCGGAGAAGCGATCATTGATCTCAAAACCCAACTCGCCGACCTGAAGAAAAATGTGCAAATTGCATTGTCAGAACCCCCTTTACAAGTGGCCAGTAATCAGATCAAATGGCAGTATGAAGAACAAAAAATCGAGTCTCCTCAACCGATTACCATTGTTCATCGAGAAGAACAAGTCACGGTCACAGCAAATCAGGGATGGGGTGATCTCAAAGCCCAACAATTTGATTTAGTTGGAAATGTTGTGGCGATTGGTCAAAAGCGTCAAGCTCAGTTGAATACGGATCAGTTAACTTGGTCTACATCCGGACAACAGTTTCAAGCTCAAGGAAACGTTGTTTACCGCCAAATTGATCCGCCTTTGACTTTAAGGGGAGATCGAGCAGTCGGTGAGTTTACCAGTGATACCATTGTGGTAACTGGGGGTCAAAGTGGGGGTCAGGTTGTGACTGAGTTTGTTCCTTAAGAGGAGTTCTCTAAACAACAAAACCAAATCAATAAAAAGGGGTACAACGGTTGTTATACCCCTTATTAAATTTATGAGATGTTACTCAAGTTGAGCTAGAGATCAACGGCAGCTCATTACTCAGCCGTTTGCGGTAACAATTCCCGCTTTTCTTTTTCTCCTTGGGCAACCGTCACTTGACCATCCCCATCCACATCGACAACGGCTGTATCGCCTTCAGTGATGCGACCTGAGAGAATTTCTTCAGCCAAGCTATCTTCGAGTAAGCGCATAATTGCCCGACGTAAAGGACGAGCGCCGTAGCTGGGGTTGTAACCTTCCTCAACTAACCGCTCATTGAACCGATCAGTGATTTCGAGCTTAATGCCTTTTTCCGTTAGACGACTAAAGACTTCGTTGAGCATAATCACCGCAATTTCCTTGACCTCATCCTTCGTCAATTGACGGAAGACAATAATCTCATCGAGACGGTTGAGGAATTCTGGACGGAAGTATTGCTTCAGTTCTTCGTTAACCAAGTTACGAATCCGATGATACTGAGCATCAGATTCATTTTCGGAGAACTCGAATCCTAAACCACCGCCACCTTTTTCGATCACCTTCGATCCAATGTTGGAGGTCATAATGATCAGGGTGTTTTTGAAGTCTACCGTGCGACCTTTAGCATCAGTCAAGCGTCCGTCTTCTAAGATTTGTAGCAACATATTGAAGACATCGGGGTGGGCTTTTTCGATTTCGTCGAATAGAACCACCGTGTAAGGACGCCGACGCACGGCTTCAGTCAGTTGACCACCTTCGTTATACCCGACATAACCGGGAGGCGAACCGATCAGCTTAGAAACGGTATGACGTTCCATGAACTCAGACATATCCAAGCGAACCATGGCTTCTTCAGATCCGAAGAAGTAAGTCGCTAACGCTTTGGTGAGTTCTGTTTTACCGACTCCAGTGGGGCCGGAGAAGATAAAGCTGGCAATTGGTCGGTTGGGGTTCTTTAAGCCCACACGAGCGCGACGAATGGCGCGAGAAACGGCTTTGACCGCTTCTTCTTGACCAATCAAGCGCTGATGCAGGGTGTCTTCCATGTGCAGCAGCTTTTCGGACTCAGACTCGGTGAGTTTATTAACCGGAATTCCCGTCCAACTGGCTACAATGTGGGCGATATCTTCTTCCGTTACCATCGGGGAATCATCCTCTGTGGTATTGGTTTCAGATTTCTTGGTTTGGGCGATCTCTCGAATTTGAGACTTGATTTTCATTTCGCGATCGCGAAGTTCTCCGGCCCGATCAAAGTCTTGGGAACGAACTGAATCGTCTTTTTCTTTGAGAACCTGACGCAGTTCTTTATCGAGTTCTTTGGCGGCCGGAGGGAGTTGGGAGTTAATTAAACGGACGCGAGATCCAGCTTCATCGATCAAGTCAATCGCTTTATCGGGTAAATAGCGATCGCTGATATATCGATCGGACAGTTTCGCGGCGGCTTCTAGGGCCTCGTCCATGATTTTCAGCTTGTGGTGCTGTTCATAGCGCTCGCGCAGACCATAGAGAATTTCAACGGTTTCACTGACGCTGGGTTCACCGACCATCACAGGCTGGAAACGACGTTCTAAAGCCGCATCCCGTTCGATGTGCTTACGGTACTCATCGAGGGTGGTTGCACCGATACATTGCAATTCTCCTCGCGCCAAAGCGGGTTTGAGGATATTGGCTGCATCAATTGCTCCTTCGGCCGCACCCGCACCGATCAGGGTGTGAACTTCGTCGATCACCAGGATGACATTACCCGCCGAGCGGATCTCATCCATAATTTTTTTCAGCCGTTCTTCAAATTCCCCTCTATACTTGGTTCCTGCGACTAATAAGCCGATATCGAGGGTGACGACTCGCTTTTCTTCTAAAATGTCGGGAATGTCGTTTTGGGCAATTCGTTGAGCTAATCCTTCGGCGATCGCTGTTTTACCGACCCCTGGCTCTCCGATCAAAACTGGGTTGTTTTTCGTCCGGCGACCCAGAATTTGGATCACCCGTTCGATTTCTTTCTGACGACCGACGACGGGATCAAGCTTCCCTTCGGCTGCCATTTGGGTTAAATTTGACCCGAACTCATCTAAGGTCGGGGTCTTCGTGCGGCTACCACTGGCTCCGGCTGTCACCTCGGCAGTTTCCCCGAGCATCCGAATCACCTGAGTTCTGACTTTCGAGAGGTCAACTCCTAGATTTTCCAGGACTCTAGCGGCTACCCCTTCTCCTTCACGGATCAGGCCAAGAAGGAGATGTTCAGTACCAATATAGTTATGCCCCAGTTGGCGAGCTTCTTCTAGGGAGAGTTCGAGAACACGCTTGGCACGGGGGGTAAAGGGAATTTCGACGGCGACAAATCCCGAACCCCGACCGATGATCTTTTCGACCTCAATGCGAGCGTCTTTGAGGTTAACCCCCATAGACTTCAGCACCTTTGCCGCAACGCCTGTTCCTTCTCCGATCAGACCTAGAAGAATCTGCTCGGTTCCGACGAAGTTATGACCCAGGCGACGTGCTTCCTCCTGGGCTAACATGATTACTTTAATTGCTTTTTCTGTGAAGCGTTCAAACATGGCAAATTTCCACCACCTGCTGCATACCCGTACGCTAATTTTAGCGTGACACTTTCAACTCCCGAAAAATTAAATGATCTTAAATAATGTTTAATTTTTCTGGGGTAGCCTCTAGGTCGGGGCTGAATCGTCTGATGCAACTGGAAAAATCCAATTGAGGAGTAGACTAACAACCTTTTCCTTTTAGCCTGTGAAGATTTCTCTTCGTTAAATCTGATTCTTATCTGTTTATCCGTTGATCCTCACTGGGCAGTTGTGCTGATTTCTCAGGAGCAAGTTTGCCTAATTTTAAGAATCTATTCTCTGTCTAAGGTATCCAAAGAATTACTGTAACGGAGAACACAGACAAGCCCGTTAAACTGATACTCTAGGATGAATTTCAACGGAGGTTGAAGTCAACACCGAGTGTCTAAGTTGATAGAGCCAACCTACTTTGAACTGAATTTTCATTCTGTATAGAGGTTGTCTCTTGAGTCACTCGTTAAACACAGTTTGTTTTAGATTTAATGATGGATTCTAGCACAATCACTTCGGGAACTGTCCGGGTTTCTTTGTTGAACGGATTGCTAACCTAACGGATTAGAGATGTCCCACAAGCTTGCCCAACGTCAATGAATCAGCGATTGTCGAACCCATCGGAATCAATGGAGTCAACTGATGCTGAATGCAAATTTTCTTAAGCTTCCTTTTCATCTTAATGTTTTTTAGAGTAAGGTTGGCGTGAACGATCACAAATCTGCTGATACCAACTCCCCAAAGTGCGGCTAAACTCTCGATGCTGTAAGCCGCTTCTCCAAAGAATAAGAGCATCTTCTCCGGTATCAGAATAATAATGGCGTCGGCATCCGGCTTCTTTAAACCCAAATTTACGGTAAAGAGCTAGGGCTTTGTCGTTGGAGACTCGGACTTCTAAAGTCGCTCGTTCAAGTTGACGATGCCAAGCTGATTTCAGTAAGGCATACAGCAACCCCTGTCCTAAACCCCGTCCCTGATAATCGGGATGGATCAAAAGTAAAGTAATATGAGCTTCCTCTAAAATTGCCCACAGACAGCCAACTCCAACAAGAGTCTGATCAGCTATTAAAGGAGAATCTTGCATCTCAAATCTCAAATGCCCACCTGCGGAAGTCATTGCACTCTCGTCGTGACAAACCACCCAGGCAAGCAAATCACTATTGGGACTTTCCAACTCCCGTTGATAACCGGACTGTGTCCATAGTCCCCCTAAACACTGTTGATCAAGTTCAGCAGCAGCCGGAAGCTGCTCAGAAGTTAAAGATTGAAGTTCTAACCAAACCACGTTGAAATCACTCTTGCTATGTCGGGTGTCGGCTCAATTTTAACGATCCGTCGGGGCAATTTTCCGCTCTCCGTTGTTAGAAAATGTTCCGTTGGAAAGCGAAGCGAGATCATTGCTTAGTCTAGGTTTTGATGTACAATCAAATTGGTCATTGACCCACCTGAGCGCGCACTGCCCAGTTCACAGAAGCTGAAACCAACTGTACGCTAAGTCAGTGTATGGGGTGGATGCCCAGAAAAGATTCAAACAACCGGGGAGCAAAGCTGACCTCGGTTAGCCGTGGCAATGACCCTGTAAAACCGGAAGTGACCATACCGTTGTGCCGGTAGTGGCTTACCGAGATTAACTCAATATACATCAAGTGGAAAACTCAGGACTCCAATATCTACCTCAATCAACACAGATCTCCGAAACTCGCTCACCGAACCAGGAACTTTTACCTCTGAGCGCTCGGGTGAACGATCACGATCACCTAGAGATTGGTGGCTGTGATGTCAAGCTTCTGGTTGAACGATTTGGCTCACCTCTATACATTGTAGACGAACAAACCCTACGTGCGGCTTGTCGCCAGTATCGAGAAGCTTTAGCGCGTTATTATCCAGGTGAGTCTCTTGTTCTCTATGCCTCGAAAGCCTGGAGTTGTTTGGCGATTTGTGCTTTAGTCGCATCAGAAGGCTTGGGTTTAGATGTGGTTTCCGGAGGTGAACTCTACACGGCGATCACCGCTAATGTTAATCCCCAGACGCTCTATTTACATGGGAATAATAAATCTAGAGATGAGATCCTTCTCGCGATCGAGACGGGTTGCACGATTGTGATTGACAATTGGCTGGACTTACAAATGCTGGCTCAGTTGTCGGAACAGAGATCAACTCAAGCTCCGATTCGAGTGATGGTACGCTTGACGCCGGGAATTGAATGCCACACCCATGAGTATATCCGCACTGGGCATCTTGACAGCAAATTTGGCTTTGATCCCAATCAATTTGATGCGGTGTTTAGTGCCATTGCTCAACAACCGGGACTGAGTTGTGTGGGTTTACACGCTCACATTGGTTCTCAGATCTTTGAACTGCAACCTCATGGAGATCTAGCCAGTGTGATTGTTGAGGCGATCACCAAAGCGAGTCAATATGGCTTAAATATTTCTGAAGTGAATGTGGGCGGCGGATTAGGAATTTGCTATACAGAAGCTGATGATCCTCCCAGTATTGAGACTTGGGCGAAAACCGTTTGTCAAGCGATGGTTAAAGCCTGTCAACAGCAGAATATTGAACTGCCCAAGCTTTTGTGTGAACCTGGACGATCTATCGTTGGGCCAGCTTGTATTACGGCTTATACGGTGGGTTCTCAAAAACAAATTCCAGGAATTCGTACTTATATTGCTGTAGATGGGGGAATGTCGGATAATCCCCGGCCGATTACCTATCAATCGGTTTATCGAGTCGTGCTAGTCAACCGGATGTCTGCTCCTTTAAGCCAAACCGTAACAGTCGCCGGAAAACATTGTGAGTCGGGGGATATTGTCATCAAAGATGCTCAATTACCGCCCTGTGAACCGGGTGATATTTTGGCGGTTCTGGCAACGGGAGCTTACAATTACAGCATGGCTTCTAACTACAATCGCTTATCTCGACCTGCGGCAGTTTTAGTCTCCGAAGGAGAGTGTAACCTGATTTTAGAACGAGAAACCTATCAAGACCTGATTCGGCAAGATCGTTTACCAGAACGACTCGCTGCATTGTAAGGGAAAATAAAGAACGGTGCTGAGTGCGATTCACTCAAAAAGGGATTGAATTGGAGGTCAAGCGTTACGAACAAGGTGACGATTTTGGGGGTATTGTTATTCTCTTAGAGGAGAGTCTAATTTCATCTTCCGGCGGCAGGAGACCCACGACGATAGGGACGTTGGAGTTGGGAGGAATGCCGCACAGGGATTTCTGGTACAATACAAATGGTCGTGCGACCCACCCGAGACAATGGATTCAGACAGCAAGAGCGAGCGCGCGTCCAGTTACACTGGCGGCGCAGACAAATTGGTAGACTCAGGAATTGATGACAGGGCAATGGGCATAAACATCCCTTGAGTCAACAGTTAAAGAGAATTCCAGTTTGGATTCGTCTAACCGCAGGACTTGCGGGGATAGTCTGTGGAGCGACTTTAAGACCTGAAGGGAATAACTCTCGGAGGGCAGGTGCGCTCGCCCCGCTCGGGAAGAAGCAGAAACCCAAATAGCGATATTTGGGAATCCCACGCCATAAAGAATGTTGGCGTTGGGAGGATGTCAATAGCTCAAATCATTCTCAATGATTTAACAGTTCCCAAAAGCACTCGACCTTCTAACAATTCACTTTGTACCATATACAAGACCACTTAGTTCAATCTCATCAAGTTCAATGAAATCGGGTCCTAGTAATGACCCTGGCTGGATGCAGTCCTGGTTAGTTCATAGTATTGATATTGGACTGGTCTTTGCTGTCGCGTACATGGTGCTAGTCATCATTGGAGAGCGTCGAACGCTGTGGATGGTCAGGGGGTTTATCATCCTGATGCTGGCTACAGCGATCAGCAACTGGGCAAATTTGAGACTGTTATCAATCGCCCTCAATAGTCTGGTGACGGGTTCTGCGGTAGCAATGGCTGTAATGTTACAGTCGGAATTTCGCCAGTTTCTAGAACAATTGGGTCGAGGAGAAGTTTTACAACTGTTTGGACGAGGGCGTAAAGCGATTCCCGAACCCGATAGCGTTATTGATCAGATCGTGGAAGCCGTTAAAGAGTTATCTCAAAACCGTACAGGTGCTTTAATTATCATCGAAACGGGAAGTCCTATTGATGAACGGGATTTTTCCGTACCCGGTGTCAAGCTTAATGCTGAAGTGTCTAAAGAACTACTACAAACTCTGTTTCAACCCAAAACTTTACTGCATGATGGTGCGGTGTTGATTCGAGCGTCTCGCGTTTCGGCCGCAGGTGTGATTTTACCTCTATCGGAACGGATGGCTTCTCGACAACTCGGAACTCGTCACCGAGCGGCGATGGGGATTACAGAGCGAGTCGCTAAATGTTTATGTATTGTTGTATCAGAAGAAACCGGATCAATTTCACTTGCAGAAAAAGGTGTTCTGAATCGACCCCTAACGAGCAGTAAACTAAAGGAACTACTAGAGGCTCGCTCGTTTCCGTCTGGTGATGACAGAAAAACAGCTCCCATCTCAATTGGAAGTCTTAAACGCCAGATTGGATCAAAGGGATGGGCATTAATATCGCGGGTGTTTCGTCTTCGTTCATCAGCTTCTCGGGAGAAACAATGACTGCAAAGCAAAGGGTTGTATACGAGTTACCTGCCGACCTCGATCCCAACCGACTGCCTAAACATATTGCCGTCATTATGGATGGTAATGGTCGTTGGGCTAAACGTCGGGGATGGCCGCGTACAATGGGTCATCGTCAGGGGGTAGAAACGCTCAAAGAACTGCTGCGCTGCTGTCGGGATTGGGGGATTGAAGCATTAACAGCTTATGCGTTTTCTACGGAAAACTGGGGCCGTCCGCTCGAAGAAGTGGATTTTTTAATGGCTTTATTTGAGCGTGTACTGATGCGGGAACTGCGCGAGATGATGGAGGAGGAGGTGCGAATTCAGTTCGTCGGAAATTTGAATGCTTTACCGACTTCTTTGCAAGCCAAGATTGAAGAATCTAAGCAGTCTACGCGCAACAATCACGGCATTTTATTTAACGTGGCAACGAATTACGGGGGACGTCAAGAAATTATCCGGGCTTGTCAGGAAATTGCGAGTCAAGTTCAGCAAGGACAATTAAATCCTGATGAGATTAATGAAGTTTTGTTTGAAAAACATCTTTATACGGCTGGATTGTCTCACCCTGACTTGCTGATTCGCACCAGTGGAGAAATGCGGATTAGTAATTTCTTACTTTGGCAAATGGCTTATGCTGAAATTTATGTCACTGACACCTTATGGCCAGATTTTGACAGCTCTGAATTTCATCTAGCCCTTTGTTCTTATCAAAAACGTGATCGACGGTTTGGTAAAATCTAAACTCGTCAAGGATAGTAAAGTTATCCAACGCTCTAAGGCCCTGTAAAAACGGCTTCTTCTATGTCCTGGCGACTTAGGGAATATTTAAAAGAGCGTTGGATATCTTGGTTTCCAACTCCCGCTTCGATGTAGCGAACTGAGATTTGCTCAACATCCAGCCAGAGTTGTGCTTTCCAGGTCGGTGTTTGTATAAACCAGGCATTCAGTTCTTTAGAGTCTTGGTGACAACCTTGCGATCGCAACCAAGCTTCGATTTTGGGAAGCGTATGATTGTATAGAGGGGTTTCGGAACTCGGAAGATCGAGGTTTTCAAGAGCCATAACAGTTACAGTTGAGAGTTGAAAGTTTCAGAATTAATTCTAACTCGATCATCGATGAGAAGTAACGAGAAGTCGTAGACCATTGATCAGAACTCCGGGCGGCTGAATGGGTTCTAAGCTGAACTCTGAACGGGCTAAACCGATGGCGATCGCTAAGATGAGACAAGCGATTAAACTTAATGCCATCATTAGTACGGCAAAGAGTTCTCCGGGTGATAAAGGCCGATCTGTCGGATCAAGATAGGCGGAGGAAGAAGAATGGCAACTAGAACCCCTGGAATTCTCTAATGGATGAGAAGCCTGGATCACATTGTAACGAGAATAGCGAATTTTGAGATCATAAGCCTGACGACGTTCGGGATTACTGAGGGTAGCGTAGGCTTCGTTGAGGTGTTGAAATTTGGCTGTCGCGACTGTTTTTGATAATTCTGTGGTGTCGGGATGATACCGCTTGCTGAGTTCTCTGTAGGCGCGACGAATTTCTATGGAGGAAGCGGAAGGATGAAGCCCGAGCAAACCATAGTGGGTATCGGCCCAAGAACGACGTCCAGAGGCTGATCGGTTTGTATACGCTGAGTGAACTTTCTGACCCTTCACAGTAATCTTAAGCTGAACAGAAGATTTACAAATTTGTTCACTATATTCTGACACTCTCATCCAAGATTCGCAAGCGATCGCCGTGAAACACTCTTAACTATTTTTTGATCAAACCCGATCATCGACTAACGACAAGTTTCTCTAAATATCTTTAGATTAAGACTGAGTTGGAGTTATTCCATTGGGTAGATAAGAAACCCCTTTGTTCAACGTAATATTAAGTTAAACTTCATTCAATCAATTTTGAGCAACAAACTGTATAGAGGGTGATTATTCATGCGTTGGCAATTGGGGCGTCGGAGTGACAATGTAGAGGACAGACGTGGAAGTTCGACTGGGGGACGTGTAGCGGTTGGTGGAGGTATTGGTACTCTCCTTTTGGTAATTGCGGCACTGTTTTTAGGAGTTGATCCGAGTATTATTTTTGAACAATCAGTACCATCAGAACAAAGTTCCTCTCCAGATTCTAGTGTGAGTCGGGGTTCTCCAGAGGAAGAAGAATTAGCTGATTTTGTCTCTGTTGTTCTGGGTTATACCGAAGATACTTGGGATGAAATATTCCGTGAAAGAGGCGAAACTTATGTCGAACCGAAGTTAGTTTTGTTTACTGATGCTGTTGAGTCGGCTTGTGGATATGCTCAAGCTGCGACAGGCCCTTTTTATTGTCCCCGCGATCAAAATGTTTATATTGATTTAGGCTTCTATAAACAACTAAAATATAATCTCAATGCACCGGGAGATTTTGCTCAAGCCTATGTAATTGCTCACGAAGTCGGACATCATGTTCAAACATTATTGGGTATTTCTCAACAGGTAAATAATTTACAACGTCAAGTTGATCGAGTTGAGGCTAATGAACTTTCGGTTCGACAAGAGTTGCAAGCCGATTGTTTTGCTGGAGTTTGGGCAAATCGGACTCAAAAAGCCGATCAAATTCTCGAACAAGGGGATGTAGAAGAAGCGATGAATGCGGCGAGTAGTATTGGAGATGATCGCTTACAACGACAAGCACAAGGGTATGTGGTACCGGATGCGTTTACTCACGGAACTTCGGCTCAACGAGTGCGTTGGTTTAAGCAGGGTTTACAAACGGGAAATATAGACGAATGCAATACGTTTGCAACCGAAAGTTTATAATTTTGCTTGTGATTTTACAATGGTTTATTTAGATAGTATTTTAAGGGATAAATATTGAGATTATCCCTTTTTAAATTAACCGTCTTGTTTCGCTTTTTGATCAGCATCCCAGAGTTTATTTAGTCTAGAGCTGAATTGTCAATAACTCTCAGCTTTCAGAAGTGAATAGGGACAATATTTAGGTTAATATCAATCCCTGTGCTAAGTCTAAACGCAATCATAAAAATAATCATCTAACAAGAGGGTTTTGTGCATTACTAGAGTTAGTCATTATGTGTCTTGTTTACTCCTACTTAATTTACGGTTCATAGTTTGTTAAAACTTGTTGATCAATTCTGAACTCATTCACGTTGAGAACTATGCCAATTTTGTAATGCGGTTCGATGAACATCTAACCAACTAATATGATGATGTCGAGCTAATTTTGCACAGTCTTCATATTCGGGTTGAATATTAACGATATTTTCTCCTGAATAGGCGACTTTAATCGCAATAGAACCGTAAGGTGTGTCTATGGTTTGCATTTCTCGTCGTAAAATTAGCCGTTGTTGTTGAGTCGAACGAATTCCTAATGTTGTGGTTTGTTTAAATAAAATATTTTCGCAAACAGATTGTTTTTCGGGAGAACAAATAACCGTTAATAAGATTCCTAAACGAGATTTTTTCATCATTATGGGTTGGGTAAAAACATCCAACGCCCCGACAGCAAACAATTCTTCTAACGTAAAAGCGACCGCTTGGGGACTGAGATCGTCAATTTGGGTTTCTAAAACAGAAATTGTTTCTCTTGTGGAAGTTTCTGGGGTTGAATGTTTAGAAGTTGAGGAAACCTTAGAAACAGTGGTTTGTGAAGATTCTCCGATCCAAAGTCGTAAAATATTTGGTAGGGGTAAATCTCGTGAACCTGCACCTAAACCGACTTTTTGAATTGACATCGCCGGAGGTTGTCCGAAGGCTGTCGTGAGAGTCACAACAATCGCGGCTCCAGTGGGTGTAACTAATTCTTTTTCAATATTATTACTGTAAACTGGAACTTGACCCCTTTCAAATAACTTTAAAACGGCAGGTGCAGGAACAGGAAGCTGGCCATGAGCCGCCCGAATAAACCCTCCACCCGTCGGTAAAGCCGAACAATACAATTGTTCAATGTCTAACCAGTCTAAACCCAAGCAAGTCCCGACAATATCAACAATGGCATCTGTGGCACCGACTTCGTGAAAATGAACTTTTTGAGGTGAAATCCCGTGAACGGCTCCTTCGGCTTCAGCCAGTTGACGGAAAATAGCTAAACTCCAAGTTTCTGCGCGTTTGGGTAATCGAGCTGATAGAATAATATTCTCAATGTCGGGTAGATGGCGAATAACGATAGAATGATCCGGGTGATGATGGTGGTGGTGATGTTCAGTGGGAGAATGGGTAAGATCGACGTGAACTTTGGTGGCTAACTGACCATTGCGATGAATGGGTTCCGCCCAAAGCCGATATTCTGAGGAAAGCCCTAAATGTTCTAGTTTTTCAGTGATGTACTCTAGGGGTACTCCCGCATGAACTAAGGCTCCAAGGCACATATCACCTGCGATACCTGTCGGACATTGAAAATAGGCAATTTTGGTCATGGTTTGGTGTGTGGTGAGTGTTAGAGGGAAAATTAGCCTTCTCACACTTTAATCTAAAATTAAAACCCTTAAATCTAAACCTAATTTTTAAGATTAAATCTATGGCGACTTATTACGAAGTTCATCCCCAAAACCCGCAAGAACGGACGATCACAAAAGTGATTGCGGATCTTCGCTCTGGGGCGGTGATGCTTTATCCAACGGATACGGTTTATGCAATTGGCTGCGATCTGACTGTCAAGTCTGCGGTTGAACGGGTACGACAAATCAAGCAACTCTCTAATGATAAACCGTTGACGTTTCTTTGTTCATCGCTTTCTAATATTTCTGATTATGCGAATGTTAGCAATCAGGCTTATCGAATTATTAAGCGGTTAATTCCCGGAAGTTATACGTTTTTACTTCCAGCGACGAAGTTGGTACCGCGTCTGGTGATGTCTCCCAAACGGAAAACTACAGGAATTCGAGTCCCGGATAATCATTTTTGTTTGGCTTTAATTGAAACGTTGGGAAATCCGATCATTTCTACTTCTGCACATATTACTAATGAAGAAGAAGGACAAGCACCTCTGGCGGTTCCGAGGACTGGAAATATGGGAAAAGCTGAATTGTTTGATTGTTTAGAAAAGTTGGTGGATATTATTGTTGATGATGGTTCTGATCCGGGTTATCAAGTTTCTACTATTTTGGATCTAACGGGGGATGAACCGATTTTAGTGCGAGAGGGTAAGGGATGGGAAGCCGCAGCGAATTGGGTGGAATGAGAGTGAAAAAGGAATAATTTATTAAGATCTCAATCTAATTCTCCCCAAAAAATTTAAAATTTATCTTAATTTTTAAGAAGAAATAATACAAAGATATCAAAAAAAATCAACAATTAAAAATCAGAGTTTGAAAGACTCATTAATCAGGATATGATGATTAAAGAAGTTCTATGTCAATTGTTTCATCACTATTTTTTGATTATTGGTTGCAACTAAAAACATGAATCAAGATCGTCTTTCAACAGGTATTTCTGGGTTAGATGAAGTTCTTTATGGGGGGTTAATTCCAGAGCGTGGTTATATGGTTCGAGGGGGACCAGGATGTGGTAAAACTACGATTGGGTTACACTTTTTGCAGGCTGGAATTTTACAGGGAGAGACATCCCTATATATTACTTTGGGAGAAGCAGTCTCTCAGTTACGGAGTATTACTTCTGCATTGAATTTTGATCACAATATGTTTCATTTTCTCGATTTGAGTCCGAGTTCAGAGTTTTTTACTCAAGCTCAAAGTTATGATATTTTTTCACCTGCTGATGTTGAACGAGATCCGCTGACACAAAAAATTATTGAACAAATTGAAACGTGTAAACCTCAACGAGTTTTTATTGACTCAATGACTCAATTTCGCTATCTCGCTAACGACAAGTTTATCTTTCATAAACAAATTAGTGCTTTTTTGAGATTTCTAAAAGAACGTAAAATCACAGTATTATTTACTACAGAAAGTAGTCTAGAAGCTCCGGATGAAGACTTACAATTTATTAGTGATGGTATTATTAACTTAGAGTTTTCTCAGCAAGGACGCTTTCTCAGTATTTTGAAGTTTCGCAGTTCTAATTTTCGCCCAGGATATCACGCGATGCGCCTGACTGACTCTGGAATGCTGATTTTTCCACGATTGCTTCCTGATGAATTTCAACAAATTTTTTCTACTGAAACAATTTCCTCTGGAATTCCGGATTTAGATGAACTGTTACAAGGGGGTTTAGAACGCAGTACGATTACTATTATTAGTGGCCCTTCTGGAGTCGGAAAAACGACTTTAGGAATGCAATTTATGAAAGAAGCTGCGGGTCGAGGTGAGCGCTCATTGGTTTGTACGTTTGAGGAATCAATCGATACACTGACTCGTCGTTGTGAGTCCGTGAATATTCCAGTTAAAGCGATGGTTGAACGGGGAACTTTGTGTATTTTGTCGATAGAACCACTACTCTATACACCCGATGAGTTTGCGAATATTATCCGACAAGAAGTTGAAAACCAGTCTGCTCAAATTGTTATGATTGATAGTATGGCAGGTTATCGGCTTTCTTTTCAACAGGAAAACTTAACCAATCATCTTCATAGTCTATGTCGCTATCTCAAAAATATGGGAGTTGCAACCTTATTAATTAATGAGATGGAATGGATAACAGGGGATTTTCGGGTGACAGAGTTGGGGATATCTTATTTGGCGGATAATATTATTTTCATGCGGTATCTAGAAATTCGAGGTGAACTTCACAAAGCAATTGGTGTACTCAAAAAACGACTGAGTGACTTTGAAAAAACACTGCGAGAAGTTTCTATTACTCGTTATGGAATTAAGGTGGGAAAACCTCTTACAAATTTGCGAGGAATTCTCAGTGGAAATCCAGAGTTCATCCGCTTTGATGATCTCGATGATCCTACATAAAAAGCATCAGATTATTGATCGCTTGTCAAGTTAGAGATTGATTTCAGTTTGACTTTTTTTATAAGTTATTATCAATGATTAAATTATGATTTCATCTGTCGTTTTTTCTCTATTTATTCGCTGTGATCTGGATGAGCTTTGCAGCTTTATTGGTTAACTGTTATGAATAGTATTTTATTACTTATTGCTCATCAAGAAAACTGTAATCTTTTAGTTCAAATTCTTGAGAAACACTATCACATTCTTCTAGGTGAGAATGAACAGATTTGGGAGCAAGACTTTGATTTGTGTTTGCTAGATGGAATCATGTTCACAAAATATTACCCATCTATTCAAATAAAAACCAAAGCTTCTGAACCTATTTTTTTACCCTTTTTATTAATTACACCTCGACAATATGCTGGACGATTAACCATCCAAGTTTTGCAAAGTATAGATGAAGTCATTTTTAGTCCGATTGAAAAGCCAGAACTTTTTTTGAGAATAGAAGCTTTACTCCGAGTGCGAGGAATGTCTCTGCGACTCAAAAATCAACTCAATGAAGAACATTTACTCAAACAAGAACTCGAAGAAAAAAACAAACAATTATTAATCCTAGCAACTCTAGATGGTTTAACCAAAATTCCTAATCGTCGTTGTTTTGATGAGACTTTAAATCAAGAATGGCTGCGATTATGTCGTGAACAAAAATCCTTGCATTTGATTTTATGCGATATTGACTGTTTTAAAAATTATAACGATACTTTCGGACATATCGCCGGAGATCAATGCTTAATTAAAGTCGCTCAAACCCTTTACGAAGTGGTACGACGTCCTGCTGATTTGGTTGCTCGTTATGGGGGTGAAGAATTTGCGATTATTTTACCTAATACTTCTGCTCAAGGAGCGATTTATATAGCTGAACGTATTCAAGAGGCTATGCAAAAGTTAGCCATTCCTCACTCTGCTTCTCTCGTGAGTTCCTATGTCACGCTCAGTATGGGAATTGCAGGGGGAATTCCTTGTTGTGAGGAGTCTCCTCTCTCTCTGATAGACATTTCAGATCAAGCACTCTATCAAGCTAAAATGGAAGGAAAAAATCGCTTTATTCTCAAACCTTTGAACTCTCTACCTAGCTCAACAGACTGAATTCACAAAAAGGGTTTACAAAACAAGCCTTCGGTCTGCTATTGTTACAGAGGTAACACCTTTTAATTTGCGATATGCTCAGAGCTGGAATTGTTGGACTTCCGAATGTTGGTAAATCAACCTTATTTAATGCTGTGGTTGCCAATGCTAAAGCCACAGCCGCGAATTTTCCGTTTTGTACCATTGAACCGAATGTTGGTGTTGTCGCCGTACCGGATGAACGTTTAGAGGTGTTAGCCAAGATTTCTAATTCTGAACAAATTATCCCGACTAGGATTGAATTTGTTGACATTGCGGGATTAGTCAAAGGTGCGAGTCAGGGCGAAGGATTGGGAAATAAGTTTTTGGCTAATATTCGTCAAGTTGATGCGATTATTCATGTGGTGCGCTGCTTTGAAAATGATGATATTATTCATGTTTCTGGTTCCATTGATCCGGTGCGGGATATTGAGATCATTAACCTGGAATTGGGACTCGCAGATTTGTCTCAAATTGAACGTCGGATAGACCGAGTTCGTAAGTTAGCCCGTACCAGTAAAGAGGCTCAGTTGGAGTTGGGTGCTTTAGAGAAGTTAACGGCTGTTTTGAATGAAGGAAAATCCGCCAGACAAGCTGATTTAACAGAAGAAGAATTAGAAGCAGTTAAAGTCTTAGAATTGTTGACTCAAAAGCCGATTATTTACGCTACAAATGTTTCTGAAGAAGATTTAGCAACCGGGAATGATTGGGTTGAAAAAGTTCGTGAAGTGGCTACTCAAGAAAATGCTCAAGTCGTGATTATTTCCGCTCAAGTTGAATCAGAATTGGTTGAATTACCTCCAGAAGAACGAGCGGATTTTCTAGAGTCTTTAGGGGTGAAAGAAGGCGGTTTAAAATCTTTAATTAAGGCGACTTATCAACTCTTGGGTTTACGAACATTTCTGACGACAGGGCCAAAAGAAACTCGTGCTTGGACAATTCAGGTGGGAATGTTAGCCCCACAAGCCGCAGGGGTTATTCATACCGATTTTGAACGGGGTTTTATTCGCGCGGAAACTGTTGCTTATCAGGATTTAGTGAGTACAGGTTCGATGAATGGGGCGAAAGAAAAAGGGTTGGTGCGTTCAGAAGGTAAAGAGTATACTGTACAAGAAGGAGATGTGTTGCTATTTCGGTTTAATGTCTAGGGTGTAATCCAAAAAACATAACTGAGGAGGTCAACTCAGATGGAAAATATTATCAATGATCCCGCCGCTTTGCTGATTGCTTGGGTTGTTAATGCGATTAGTTTGTTTTTAATTGCTCAACTTAGTCCGATTACTGGTGTTGAAATTGATACCTTTCAAAAAGCATTGTGGTCGGCTGCTATTTTCGGCGTTTTAAATGTTTTGGTTCGACCTGTATTAGAAACTTTTGCTTTACCTCTAGATGTCATTTTCTCAGCCTTTATTGTGGGTTTGATTTTGAATATGACTATCTTTGGAATCGCCGCTTGGTTGGTTTCTGGATTTCGTTTACGGTGGGGAATCTTAAGTGCTTTAATCGGTTCAGTGGCGTTGGTTGTTATTAACTCAGTTATTTATCAAATTATTGGAGTTTCATAACAACACTTGAATTTAAAAGTTTTCAGAACACCGACTTTTTTAATTCGTTTAAATTTGTCGGTGTTTTTAGTTTTTGATCAATTCATTAGATGATTAAATTAAGTCAAACAGATTACCAATAAACCAAGCATACAAAACAAAAAATAGCCATCCTTCCCATTTTGTGACTTTCTTATCTTGAGTGACAAAAAAGAATAATAATGTTGATGCGAGTAACATCGGTAAACCATCTCGAATAATTATATCTGGAATAATTAAATCTTCAAATAATCCAGGAACTCCCATAACAATCAGTGAGTTAAAAATATTAGAACCTAAGACATTTCCAATCGCAACTTCTGCATCTCCTCGACGAGAAGCGGAAAATGTAACCGCAAGTTCGGGTAAGGACGTTCCGAGTGCAACAGCACTAATCGCAATTAATTCTTTGCCTATTCCTAAAATATCTGCTATCTTAATAATAGACTGAATCGTAAAATTTGCACCTAAAAACATACAAGCAGTGCAGATTAACAGAACAATAATTTGTTTGAATAAGTAGCTAGATCGAGTTGATCCATCACTAGGCATTTCTGGGGTTTCAACTTGTCCACAACGAATGGTATAAGTGAGATGAATAAGATAGGCTAAGATACAAAGAATCGCTTCTCCAAAAGAAAAATCACCGTCTGATAGGGTAAAATAGAGTAGAAATGCTGAACCGACAAATAAGGGTAAATCAACATCTAGGAGATTGTAAGTTATTTTTAGGGGACTACTCAACAGCGTCGCAACACCGATAATTAAGAAGATATTGGCAACATTAGAACCGATTACATTACTCGCAACAATTTCGGTAGCCCCTTGATAAACCGCAAAAATTGAGGAGACTAATTCAGGAAGTGATGTACCAATTGCAACAATAGTTACACCCACAATAAACGGACTAAATCCTAAAGATACTCCTATTTTTCCCGCTGTTTCTGTAAAAATATCTGAAAATTTAATTAAAACAATTAAACTCACAACAAAGACAAGAATCCAAATCAACAATTCAACCATTTTTAAAGTGACTCCACAACAGTAATTATTGACGACAATAAATTAATCGATCAATTCTGAGACCATCATTAATCGATTTCAAGCCTATTGTTTAGGTTAACGCATTGTTTTACCAATATTGAATAATATTACGAATTTTTACTAAATTGCTTTTTAAGTGTTTGAATGATACCGGAATTTATTTTTTATGTTTAAAATTCTTAAAAAAGAAAATTTTTCAACTCTCTTTCGGTAGAATTATTGAGTTAACATTATATTATACACGATATTAGTAAAATTTAAAGCTAATAAAAATACTGACTAATAAAAATAAACTAATTTTTGAGAGTGCAACCCTTACACCGCTAAGATTTTTTGTGTTTAAATTCTACATCTCGTTGTTTCCAAAATTCATCTCGTTTGGCTTGATCGGCTTCTAATTTTGCTTTTTTTGCTGCGGCTAAATCTTCATTGAGTTTACGATAAATTGCATATTCCCATTGTTTATTTAGCGAACTTTTAACGGTTAAATGAGAGTTAATAATCTGTTGAAACCCATATCCAGCTAACCCCAAAATTGCGCCTGCTGTAGCGACGGGAACAACTCCAATACTAACCGCAGTTCCCCCAACAGTTAACCCCATTCCTCCAACAATATTCGCTACTCCTACGCCTGCGATCGCACCTCCAACCAGAGGTAAAATAACAGAAGAATCTGATTGTTGAATGGCTTGTTTTGCACCATAAGCCGCTACACCCAAAACCCCACCTGTTAACATAATGGGTACACTTCCCACCGCCACCCCACCAAACCCACCAACCAAACCCATCCCTCCTATTGTTGTGGCTAAAGTAGCGCCTGTTGTGACTCCTGTGAGTGCGAATGTTGTTGCTTCGGTTAGGGGTTTGATTGTGTTAAAAGTGTTAAAATTGTTCATTATTTTTATCAATAAAGCGGGTTTAACTCTATTTATCCGTAGAGACGGGTTCCACCAAAAATTAAAGATTCTCAGCAATAATTTACATAAACCCACCTACCTCCACAACAATATTAGGCTATTCTTTCCTGTTTTGAAAATTAGCAGAATTCACCAATCTCAAAACTTCATTCAGTTTTGCTTCTAACAGAGTATTTTGTTGTTCTAACTTGTTAATTTGCTGCTGTTGTAAATTCACGGTTTGTTTTAAACTTTCGACTTCCTTTTCAAGAGTAATACTTTCTCTTTTTCCACCCGTGTTAAAAGCTTCTAGAACTTTATCCCAACTGGGTTTAAACTTAAAACCATAAGTTTTCTGTAAGTATTGATAAGCTTTATTACAAGTCCTAAAACGATCTTTTAAAGCGTCTTTTGTCCAAAAATCTGCATTTTTGAGATATTCTTGATCGAGAACTTCAGAGGTATTCGGTAATAAAGATGCAACTTCAACATCGATATATTCATCAGAATTAGATGATTGCTTTTCTCCCGCTTCAACCTGTGCATAAGCATATCCAAACCGCATTCCAGACTCAACTGCATCAACAGTTTGATCGGCTAAATTTTCAGCAATATCGCTCAGATTTTCTACACCTTGATTAACCTTGTTAATACTTTTATTTATTTTGTCAAAGCGGCTTTCATCTTGCAGGGTTTCTAAAATATTCGGCATTTTTTAAATTCCTATTTTTTATCTAACAAATTTCTTCCGATGGTTCGAGAATTTTCTTGACTATCAGGATTAGAATTAATCTCCGAATTTTGCTGTTGAATCAGTTCACTAATATCTGTAGTAAAGAAAACCTTAACGGCTCGCATGATGTTTTGTAGACGTTCTAATGTACCTAGTATACCATTCGTTCCTTGAACTTCATCATAACTATTCTTTAAGTTATGAATCATATTAGTGATGGCTTGTCTTTCTTCTTTAAGAGAAATAATTTCTGTGGTTATTGTATTGAGTTCTAATTGAAGTTCTTGCTTTTGGATATCTTTTTGTTGGAGTTCAAAGCTACGTCTTTCTAGTATTCTCTCAATTTCTTGTTTTTCTCTATCTAAAGTTTCTAACTGCTTAATTTTTTCCAGAATATCTTGATTAAGGATAACAATTTTTTCTTTCGCCTCTCTTTGACGACGAACAAGCTGTCCCCGACTGCCAGTTAAACTTTTATAAGTTGTCCGTAAATCATAATAGTTTGCTATTAATTCTTCGTGAGTTAAATTCTCTGCTTTTGCTGGAAACTCAGTCACACTTCTGTATTCTTTGAAATCAGACACACTCTTTCTCCTGATTCAATCAATTATTTTTTGATCACTCTAGTTTGAGAGCCTCAATTTATATCTTATCTAATTGTTGTCGCAATTGATCGGCTTACTATCCACTTCTGATTTTGTCACATGATTAGGGTGAGTTTAGTAATATTATTTTGGAGAAACATCAATTAACGCGGAACCCGCCCCTACATTGTGATAATTTTCTTGATCATTTTTTTCTGTGCTTTCACTGTTTTTATGATACCTTAAGCTTTTTTGCTGGGTTTTCAGTTCCGATATTTTTTTTTCAAAGGTGATTAGGTGATTCTGAAAATTATCAACTTGAATCGTTTCTTTATCGAGAGTAAATTTAATTTTTTCTGCTTGTTCTTGATATTGTTTGTAACGCTGTAATGCTTCTTTAGCCAGGTTTTCTTCTCCTTTATGTAGTGCGAGTTGAACGCGAGAAAACCACTTATCCGCTTGAGATTTATATTGATTGTATTGTTGCTGGTTCTTTTTTTGAGAAGCGGTTGCTTGATCTACTGCTTGACGAAACTCGATGAGATCTTCTTGCATATTCAAAATCATCAAATCTAAAAGCTGATCAGGATTTTCAGCAACTTTCACTATATCTTGTAAATTATATCTCAAGACTCTTTCAAAGAGAGTAAAGTTGTACACCATTAGATAAACCTCGAAGGTTGATAAATTTCTGAGTGTTAATCTTGATTTCCTAAGAATGCGCCAAACCGTTTAGTTAATTATAGAATCAACAAATTTAGAAGTTTGACGCATCCTAAAGACTTGATTTAGCTATTTTTTATTGTTTAAAATTAGCAGAATATTCCGTTGCACGGACAATAACCCACACAAGGACTATTACCACATCCAGACAGAACACAAGTCAAAGCAAACCAAAGAGAGAATACGATTAAGAGTTTATAGTGCTTAGGGAGGAATTGAAATACCAGACCAAAGTTTTCATTCATAATTTAGATAGACCCGAATAATGACCTAATCTTAGTTTGTCCAATTTGGAGTTTAGAAATCTCTATTAATAGACTATCTGAAAATTTACTTTTATGCTATTCGGGATTCTACTGAACTTTATCGTTTATTTTTTACTAGCCTTCTGCGTGAATTTACTTAGACCAATATTCTGATTTAATTTGATGCGTTTAGGGACTTATTTTCTAATAGGAACTCAACGCTGTTGATGTCTAACCTTAAAAAATATGACAAATAGCAAACCGGGTGACAAAATGTGATAAATCTAAGACTTGGTATAATAAACAAAGTTTCAATGACCGCAATACAGGAAACACCCAAACATCGGAAAGCCAAAGCATTGAAACCGGGGAGTCGCCGTCCCGCTAAAGAACTCTGTAGCGAGTGTGGACTGTGTGACACCTATTACGTTCATTACGTCAGAGAAGCCTGTGCTTTCATTAACCAACAAATTACCCAACTTGAAACCCAAACACACGGGCAGAGTCGCAATTTAGAAAACGATGATGATCTCTATTTTGGGGTTCATCAAACGATGATGGCGGCGCGAAAAAAACAACCCATCGAAGGCGCCCAATGGACGGGAATTGTTAGTAGTATCGCCTGTGAAATGTTGACTCAGGGAATTGTAGAAGGCGTTGTTTGCGTTCAAAATACCAAAGAAGATCGCTTTCAACCCATGCCTGTAATTGCCAGAACACCTGAAGAAATTCTAGCAGCCAGAGTCAACAAACCCACCCTTTCGCCGAATCTTTCCGTTCTCGAAGAAATCGAAAAATCAGGAATGAAGCGATTATTAGTGATTGGTGTAGGTTGTCAAATTCAAGCGCTGCGGGCAGTTGAGAAAGAATTAGGATTAGAAAAACTCTATGTGTTGGGAACGCCTTGTGTTGATAATGTGACTCGCGCAGGTTTGCAAAAGTTTCTAGAAACGACAAGTAAATCTCCCGAAACTGTCGTACATTATGAATTTATGCAAGACTTTCGAGTTCACTTCAAACACGAAGATGGTTCAATCGAAAAAGTTCCCTTTTTTGGGTTGAATACAAAGGAACTAAAAGACATATTCGCCCCCTCTTGTTTGAGTTGTTTTGATTATGTCAACTCTTTAGCCGATCTTGTGGTAGGATATATGGGAGCGCCCTTTGGTTGGCAATGGATTGTCGTTCGTAACGACACGGGCAAAGAGATGTTAGACTTAGTTTCAGGTCAACTCGACACTCAACCCGTTCATAGCGAAGGCAAGCGTCAACCAGCCGTTCAACAAAGTATTCCCGCTTACGACAAAGGGGTAACGTTACCGATGTGGGCGGCGAAACTGATGGGTGTGGTGATTGAAAAAATTGGCCCCAAAGGGTTAGAATATGCTCGGTTTTCGATAGATTCTCACTTTACGCGCAACTATCTCTATGTCAAGCGGAACCATCCTGAAAAGTTAGAAGCACACGTTCCGGAGTTCGCAAAACGAATTGTTGGGCAGTATGAGTTACCGGAGTGATACAATACAAATAAAAGCCTCAAATCCAAGTTAAAACTCAATTTTCGGGTGAACCCTGAGGCGGGGGAGAGAGTGGAAACAGTTTGCTAGGCTGTTCAGTTTGAATATCCTTCCCCGTCACAAGATTTAAACCAAAATCAGCTTTTTCTAGTGAGTCTTAACGTTACCCTTGAAATCGTTCTGTGAGCTTGTAACTCAGCAAAGGAACGAGTATGATCAGTAACACTAACCAAGGTGCTGAGGCAATGCTCAAGAACAAAAATACTAAAGCAATTCCTCTAGCCATTATTTTGGCAATCTCATCCGTTGTAATCACACTAATACCAACTGCCAAAAGCGAAATTGACAGATAGATTAAATCAGGCATTAACATTTAAGGCAGCCCCCTCTCAAAGGTTTAAAATCAAGCGCGTCCCTAGCTTGTGGATTAACGCATACGGGATAAATCCCGATCGCAGTCTTCCTCGATCGCTGTGGCTCTACGTTTGAGTTCAGCGGTTGGGGGAGATGATTTAGATCATTCTATTCATCAGATCATAGCATCTCTTTACAAAAAGTATATGCTCATGTTGATCAATTCTGTGTCAATAAAAGCTAACTTGTTGATACGAGAATAGGATGTTATCACTAGGGTAAACTCGTTAAAATCAAAGCATTTATAGTTGATCGACGATCCCTTTTTGGTTTTTCTCTAAAATAGAAATGATTTCCTCAAATCTCTTACAAATGAGAGAGACACTGCCTATTTTTCTCTCCAGAAAATCTTAACTTTTGAGCAAAAGTTAGTCAGGCACGACTTTCAACCTTTGAGGAAAGATGCCGTGCCTTCTCAAACATTCCTAACGTCTAACTAACTTTTTACTTACTTTCCGCAGACGAATAGACTCAGGTGTAACTTCCACCAATTCATCCGGGCCAATATATTCTAAAGCCCGTTCCAAACTCATATCAACAGGGGCTTGGAGTTGTACCAGTTCATCCCCTGTCGCCGAACGATGGTTTGTCAACTGTTTCGCCTTGCAGACATTCAAATCTAAATCCTGAGAACGGTTGTGTTCCCCAACGATCATCCCTTTATACACCTTAGTTCCGGGTGTAATAAAAAATGAACCGCGATCTTCAGCATTTTTCATCGCGTAGAAGGTTGTCACCCCTTCTTCAAAAGCAATTAAAACCCCGTTACGGCGAGTCTCAATATCCCCACAGAGAAGCCGATATTCAAGGAAACTGTGGTTCATAATCCCGGCACCGCGAGTAATTCGCATAAAATCACCCCGGAAACCAATCAACCCTCGCGCTGGAACTACAAACTCTAACTGGGCGCGACCATTACCCCCAACGCGCATATCTTGCATTTCCGCCCGTCGTTGGCCCAGACGTTCCATACAACTTCCCACCGCTTCTTCAGGAACATCTAACACCAGATATTCAAACGGTTCGTAGGGTTGACCACTGACTTCACGATAAATCACCTGTGGCTGAGAGACTTGGAACTCGTAGCTTTCCCGGCGCATATTTTCAATTAAAATTCCCAGGTGAAGTTCACCCCGTCCCGACACCATGAACTGATCGGGAGAGTCTGTTTCTTCGACTCGCAGGGCGACGTTGGTTTCCAACTCCCGCATCAACCGATCGCGTAACTGACGAGAGGTAACGTAAGATCCTTCTTGACCTGCAAACGGTGAGTCATTCACCGAGAACATCATCTGTAAAGTCGGTTCATCAACCTTAATCAGAGGTAGGGCTTTGGGTTCGTTCGGACAGGTAATCGTTTCCCCAATATTGGCATCACTGAACCCGGCGACGGCGACTAGATTTCCGGCGGTGGCTTCTTCGAGATCAATCCGACCTAAGCCTTCAAAGCCCATTAACTTCGTAATTTTACCTTTGACAATTTCGCCACTCTCGACCACTAAAGCCGCTTGTTGTCCAGCTTTAATCGTGCCATTGTGAATTTTACCAATTACAATTCGACCCAAATATTCAGAATAGTCTAGGGTAGTGACTTGCAGTTGCAGAGGTTTATTGGGATCTCCAACAGGCGGCGGAACGTGTTCGAGGATGTCCTCAAACAAGGGCTGCATATCAATCCCTTCATCCTCTAAAGTTCGCTTAGTGTAGCCTTCTAAACCGGAAGCAAACAAATAGGGAAATTCACATTGATCATCATCGGCACCAAGTTCGAGGAACAGATCTAAAACTTTATCAATCGCCCCAAAGGGTTCAGCCCGAGGACGGTCAATTTTATTGATCACGACAATGGGACGTAAGCCTTTTTCTAGGGCTTTTTTCAACACGAAGCGGGTTTGAGGCATCGGGCCTTCATTGGCATCCACAATCAGGATACACCCGTCTACCATTCCTAAAACTCGTTCAACTTCTCCGCCAAAATCGGCGTGACCTGGGGTATCGACAATATTAATTAGGGTGTCTTTGTATCGAACAGCTGTATTTTTCGATAAAATCGTAATGCCACGTTCTCGTTCAATATCGTTAGAGTCCATTACACAGTCCGGCACATCTTCCCCTTCGCGGAAAATACCGGATTGTTTCAATAAAGCATCGACTAAGGTGGTTTTGCCGTGATCGACGTGGGCAATAATAGCAACGTTGCGAATGGGGAGAGACATAGGTTAGTGCCTAATAGCAGAATATATTAAGATTATTGGCATTTGTTGACGTATCTTAATGATTGTAACGCATTGGCGATCGTTAAAATGGCTACAATTGAGAAATTAACTGTTCTTTCTGGCTAGAAACGGATAACGGCAGTCAGAGTTTGAGATCGTATCATCTCACATCCTAGATTCTTCACGACATTCACAATGACGGTGTTCAGAATAATTTTAGATCGTGATCACGACTGATTCTGGCCATTCTCTATACCAAGATTTACCTGCTGAGGAAATGGGTAATTGAACGCGGTTCCAGCTAAATAAACCCTGATCTTTTTCTAGATAAAATCCATCTTTAAAATCAATACTTGGGGAATCAAAGCCACTGTCAATATATTGAAAGGAAAGTGGAGAAAGGATAGGATTTAACCGCAGTCGATTTCTTAGCCAATTTCGATGAATTATTCCCGTGTAAGTGCTACGAAGTGTTCCGGCAAATTGATTAGCTTTTGCCATGACTAAGTTACAAATCAGCCCTAAAGTTTGTTCATCAGTAAAGGGTAAGTCTTGGAAATCATCGAGAAATTCATTGATAATCAATTCATCAATAAAGAGAGAGTTTTTATAATGATTTGTAATTTCAGTAAAAAACGCTTTATTATCCGATTCATCTGTACAAATCACTAATAATTCGTTAGCCGGAAAATTAGCTTGAATATTGCTTAGTATTTTTTGAGAATAATATTGGTCAATACCCGGAATATGTTTTCGATAATCAGTGAGTCTAACGTGAACACCATTAAATTTTCCCAATTTATCACTAATTTTATCCGCTAAACTTCGATAAATAGCATGAGGGCGAATGGATTCCATTAAAGTATAAAGAGAAGGATGAGGCAAATAAAAAAAGCGAGAATAAAACCCAAAATTACAATTTGCTAAATGCCAAATCTCCTGTTCAACATCTCTTAAAACATACCGATTTTCTGCAAATTCTTCTAAAATATCAGGAATAACAACCCCAGAATTTGGCACAAAAACAGAGTCAATTAACCGTACATCACAGCGAGACAAACTTAAAGTTTGAGTCTGCTTTTCTTTTAAAAAGTCAGAATAACTAATCCATTCAATCGGCAACGGATCTAACAGATCAAGAATAGTCGGAATTTTCTGGTTATTAATAATTCCTCGGCGATGGATTGGAACCCGATGATAATGTCCTCCAGAAACCGACTTTAACTGTTTTTGTTCTCCGACTGAACCATAGTAAACCAGCCGTCGTTGCGTGAGATGAGCTAATCCGACGGCTAACTCTAAAGACATTAAATCATTGTTCAATCCCGACTCATAATTTTTGTATAAAAGATAGCGCATCGAAATCACGAACTAAGCCGGAGAATTCTCAACCTCATCTTGCAAATGAGCAAACCGTTCAAGATAAATATCGACCTCTAAATTTTGACCATTTTCTGGAGAATATGAACGTCTAACTTGACCCAAATAAACCGGTTCAGAAACCCCAGATTCAGGGTGAATTAAAGTCCGCGCCCGAATCGTTAAACGTTCATCAGGTCGTCCCGCCCGTCCCGGAGAAAACAAATCCGCCCCCGCTTGTTGTAACGTCGCTTCCAACTCCGTTGGAGTCGTCTGAGGCTTAACAACAATTACAATTTGGCGATCGCCATCATCATAAACCCGAGAATACTGACCCGCACCCGGAACCTCAACCCGATTAAACAGCCCCAAACCCAAAGCAAAGACCCCACCAGTTAAAACCCCCATAAAAGCCGTGATCCCAACCAAACGAAAGCGAATCCCCCACTTAAAGATAAATCCGAGTACCATTAAAAACGCACAAAATAAAGTAAAAAAGCCAATCCATTTAGAATAGTTGAGCAGAGCTGCCGTAGATAACATAAATTTGTCGTTCAATCCGATTGGGTAACAGTTCCCTATTATTCCCCTTTTCGTCCCGTAAGAAAATAGGTGATCATTTCTCCCTTACCTTTAACCGTGATTTTACCCCGCTCTTCCAACAGATATTTTTCCTTCAAGCGTTCATAGGTTATAGCTGTGACTTGAATTTTCCCCGAGATGCCATGAGACTCCATGCGGTTAGCAGTATTAACCGTATCACCCCACAAATCATAGGTAAACTTTTTCATCCCAATCACACCCGCTTCTACTGGGCCTGTATTAATCCCAATCCGCATTTGTAGCGGTTCCCCCTCTTTCAGGCTAAACTGACCAATAATCGATTGCATTTCCAGAGCCATTTCAGCGATCGCGGAGGCATGATTAGCTTGAGGAATGGGAAGTCCACCCACAACCATATAAGCATCTCCCAAGGTTTTAATTTTTTCGAGATTGTACTTATCAGCCAACTCATCAAATAGAGAAAAAATGCGATTGAGAATCTCCACCAATTGCGCGGGGGAGAGATCCGCCGATAGGTTCGTAAAATTCGCAATATCACCGAACAAAACCGTCACATCATCAAAACTATCAGCGATGGTACTTTCTCCGCGCTTGAGGCGTTCTGCAATGGCTTTAGGAAGGATATTCAACAGAAGCTGTTCCGACTTTTCCTGTTCCTCAGCCAATTTTTTGAGATAAGCCCGTTCTTGATCTCGGAGTCGTTTTTTTTCCAGACAGGCGTTGATGCGAGCGCGTAATAATACGGGGTTAAAGGGTTTAGATAAATAATCTTCCGCCCCGAGTTCAATACAGCGCACCACACTCTCAATATCGTTAACGGCTGAGATCATAATCATCGGAATGTAGCGCAAACTCTGATCGGCTTTCACCGCTTCAAGCACTTGATAACCATTCATTTGAGGCATCATAATATCAAGCAAAACCAAATCAAGCGGTTGAGAACGCATCATTTCTAACGCCTCAAAGCCATTAGAAGCCAGCATAACTTGATAGCCTTCTCGTGTAATGCGTCGGGCTAGTAAGTCACGATTAACCTCATTATCATCAACGATGAGAACAAGAGATGATTCTAGGTCAGCGTTCATCTGGCTTTAGGATAAATGTCCTTCTCATAGCATCTTTGGGTTTGAACAAACCTCAAGAGACTTTTGATAGGATCGGAGCAATTACACCACTTTAAACAGTGAGTAGAGTCTTTATTCTCTCCTGTGTCGTCTAGTAATGCCATTAAAGATTCAATTCCCGGCTCGATCAATCCTCAATAGAACTGCTGAGTTAGGGAGTCGTTGCTTTTTTTAATAGGGTTTCAATTTTCTCTAAGAGTCGGGGAAATTCAATGGGCTTTGTGTCGTAGTCATCACACCCGGCAGCCATACACTTTTCGCGATCGCCAGCCATCGCATGAGCTGTTAGGGCTATCACAGGTATATGTTTAGTGTTTGGATAGTTTCTAATCTCGCGTGTGGCTTGCCATCCATCCATCACAGGTAAACTCATGTCCATGAGGATGATATCAGGCTGATCAGAGCGACTTAGTTCTACTCCCTGAGCCCCATCAACCGCGATCAGGAGTTCATATCCCTTACGGCTGAGACGGCGTTTTAGCATATCTAGGTTCATTTCGTTATCTTCAACCAACAAAATCTTAGCCATGATCTGATTCTTGCGTTGATAGTTCAGTATTGGAACTGGGTGTAATTAAGGATGATATTTTTAGACTAGCATTGACTAGCCCCTGAATATCACGCAACAGATCATCACAGTTATAACTTCCTTTTTGCAAAATTTGCTCTACACAACCTTGCAGTTGGGAGCTTTCTCGAGTCGTTAAGTCCATAGCTGTAGTGACAATAATCGGTATATTAGCCCACTCTGGAGTATTGCGTAAAATATCAATTAGCTCAAAACCATTGATTTGAGGTAAGACCAGATCCAGTAGAATTAAACTGGGTGTCTTTTGGGTCAGTTGTTTTAAAGCCGTCGAGCCATCTTCGGCTTGATCAACCTGCCAACCCTCTTGTTCTAAAAATTTTCCGAGCTTTTGACGGGTGATCGGATCGTCCTCCACAATTAAAATGTGATTGACTCCATTGTGATCATTGTCCTGAAGTTGAGGCTGATATTTTTGCACCAGGTTCGCTAGACGTTTGCTATCGACTGGTTTAATCACATAGTCCGATGCACCCAACGCAAAACCCCGAGTTTTATTGCTGATGAAGGATAACACAATCACCGGGATATCGGCTAACTCTGGATCAGCTTTCAGGGCAGATAATACAGCCCAACCATTCATATTCGGCATGACAATATCGAGGGTAATTGCATCCGGATGAATTTCTCGGGCTTTGCGGAGTCCTTCTTGTCCTGAAGATGCGGTTTCAATTTTCATCCCTTCTCCGGTGAGCGATCGCACGATTAAATCTTGTGCCATCAGATCGTCATCAATCACTAAAATGGTATTGGAGGGATGGGCTGTAACCGTGTTCGTACGGGAATGCTGACAAAGAATCGAAGAAGTCTCCTGCTGCGGTTGCGGATCAGACTCATCGAGTGATTCTGTACTCTGCTGCTTTGTCTGTTTGACCTCCCGAGGTAGAATAACTGTGAAAGTCGAACCGCAATCGAGTTGACTGTCTATCGTAATAGTTCCTCCCATCATCTGACAAAAGCGTTGACTAATAGTTAAGCCTAATCCCGTTCCTCCATATCGGCGGGTTGTAGACGCATCGCCTTGAGTAAAGGGTTGAAATAGCAGATCAAGTTGTTCGGGACTCATCCCAATTCCCGTATCGCTGACTTGAAACTGAATCAAGGAAGGTGCTGTATTGGGAAATTCTGCGGGCTGGGGAGAGACTTTTAATTTAATCTGACCTGCTGTGGTAAACTTTGCCGCATTACTCAGTAAATTCAATAAAATCTGTCGAACTTTGGTAATATCGGCGTACAGAATATCAATCTGATCACTACACTCGACTTCTAAGGTATTACTATTGCGATCTACGAGAGGTTGAGCCGTTGAAATAACGCTCTCAATCAAAGCGGAAATACTAAAGTCTTCAAGATACAAATCCATCCGACCCGCTTCAATTTTGGAGATATCGAGAATATCATTAATCAGGGTCAGCAAATTGCGTCCGGCTGTACAAATTCGTTCTAAATCCGGCACAATATGTCGATACCCAGAATCTTCAGCTTCTTCGGTTAAAATTTCGCTGTAGCCGATAATTGCATTGAGAGGGGTTCGTAATTCATGGCTCATATTGGCGAGGAAGGTGCTTTTAGCCCGACTAGCGGCGATAGCGGCTTCTTTGGCTTGTTTGAGGGCAACAGAGGCTGCCTTTCTCTCGGTAATATCTTCGACGGTGCCTTCGTAGCAGATAATTTGGCCTGTGGCATCTCGTACTACCCGAGCATTTTCTGAGATCCAGATGATGTTACCATCTTGACGATAAACTTGGGATTCAAAGCCAGAAACAACGGAATTGGCTTGCATTTCTGCAATAAATTCTGCCCGTCGATTGGGTTTGATGTAGACTTGTGTTTTGATATCGGTGATTCCCTCAATTAAGTCGGCTGGTGTTGCATAGCCTAAAATCTGAGCTAAAGCTGGATTAGCACTCAGATAACGACCTTGAGGCGTAGTTTGACAAATGCCTTCGGCTGCATTTTCAAAGATGCTTCGATATTTAGCTTCTGTTTGTCGGATCACGGCTTCTGTTCGTTTGCGTTCAATGGTGTTAGAAAACATTTCCGCGACCATTTTTAATAAGGCAATACTATCGGATGACCAAGCAAAAGCAGAATTAACCGCATCAAAACGTAAAAAGCCGACAACGGTTTTACTACAAACCAACGGAATAATAGTTAAATATTGTAAGTTTTCTGGAGATTTGTTTGGAGCATAAAAAGGACTGTTAGTGGTGTGAAACTGTTGCAAATATTGTAAATCAGCTTGAGCTTTTTCTGATAAATCATCAGCTAAACAATGAATGCTCTTAAACTGATTTAATTGCTCCATAATCCAAGGAATACCTGAAGAATTCAGTTCTAATTCGGGGGAATTGGGTTGGAGACGATTTTCTAAAATATCAATCAGTTGACTGGTTTTATTGGATATTTCTCTTGGTTCTTCCTGAATTTCATTGGCTTTTAAAGTTGTCCACTCATAGAGGAATTTCATCGGTGTATCTGGATTCGGAAATAAATAAATATAACCGCGATCTACCCCAATGAATGTACTGATTTTTTGGAGAGCCTGTTCAATTCCTGCATCGATTTCATCGATACTTAAACCAATAAAATAGGTAGATAAATTAGTAATTAACTGTTCAAACTCAACTCGATGTTTGAGAGATTTTTCGACCCGTTTGCGCTCAGTGATATCGCGAAAACTCCACACCCGACCGACAATTTTTTCTCCCATCTTAGACGGATGAGAATACACTTCAAAAATTCGACCATCTTTAAACTCCACAATGTCATAGGTTGGCGTTTTAGGTGCGGCCGACAGTTGCATAACTGTATTGATAAACCGAGGTGGATATTTGAGTTTTCGGAGTACAAAGGTTAGCACCGATTGTTCGTGAGGAGACTTAAAAGTTTCCTCTGGAATTTGCCACATTTCGACAAATTTTTGATTGAAGTTACAAACTTTTCCCCCTCGATCCAAAGCAACAATTCCGGCATCAGTCGCATTAAAAGTAGCTTGTAATAAAGAAAGTGATCGTTCGGCTTCGAGTTGGGCGCGTTTGCGATCGGTAATATCAAGAAAAACCAATGCCGCACCGATCAAGGTTTCATGATCGAGAATCGGATTAAGAACGTAGGAAACTGCTAAAATTGCATCATTTTTACAGCGAAATTGATCATCACTGGATTTGAGAATTTGGGGATAAGGAGACTCTGAAGACGAACAATCTGAGCAGTCTTGAAACGTGCAAGGAAAATCCACCGTAGACAGTTGAGAATGGGAGGCAATACGCTGTAATAAAGGTTGACCCAAAAGTTCCGTCTGTTTCCATCCAAGTAAGCGTTCAGCTTCTGGGTTCATCGAGAGGAGACAGCCATTGGGATCTAGAATACACAATCCTGCTCCCAAGGAACTAATCACTGCTTGCAGTCGATCTCGTTCTGTCGCCAAACGAGTTTCTGTTTCCTGTCGTTGCTGCTCGTACAGTTGTAACATTTCCCGAGAGGAAAGTGTCAGCGATCGCTCCATCAGATATCGTTCTTGATCGGCTTCGGTATAGCTACGACTGATGCGATCTAGGAATTCCTGCCATGCGACAGCATTGCTTGGGGGCGTGTTTTCGCTAAGAGCAAGCCGTTTGAGTTGACGCTGGAGCAAAGGATGCATAATTCCTGGTAATGATTCGCTAAAGTGCTAGTCTAATTTGAGACAAAAAATCAAGGATGACCCAGAAGGCAGTGTCTGCAAATCGATGTTTTGCAAATCGATACAATGCAAAAGCGGAAAGGCTTTTTCAGGGTTGGTGGGCCACATTAAGAGGAAAGGCAGTAACACTGGGGGTAAAAGTCAGAAGATTTACTCTGTTGTGGGGTGCTGTGATCGCAGAAGTTAGAACTCAGAACTCAGAAGTCAAACTCTTTTTCGACTGAGATTGAACAAAATTGTGATTGTCTGAATTACCCGCCGCGACTGCGATATTAACCGTCGAGAACTGTTTTCGGGCGAGTATTGGGACTTTCTCGAATAATGGTTAGGGTCATCGTTTGATTATGGAGTTGACAGATCGTTTCCACACCGTAGGGAGCAAATTCGCCGTAGGAATAAAAGCCAATTTGTTGAGTGTGGACGGGTAACTCTTCCAGTGTAACTTCTAGTTCTTCCTCTGTTCGCTCACCTAAAACCAGTCTACGTCCTGAACCACTGATTGAGATTGCGAGTATGGGTTCGTTTTGAGAGTGGCTAGGGTGATTTTCTTGTTTTTCATTCCCTTGTTTGATCTGGCGTTGTAGACTATTACGACTGACTAATGCCGCTACTAAAGCCCCATCGACGAGTCGTTCATAGTTTCCGCGCATCAGTTGGGTGAGTGCGCCTTGGGGAATATTGCCACTAAAACGCATTGACTGGGTATCCTCATCGAGACTCACAACCGTTCTGACAGTAGCTTTGCGGGCGGATGCGGTATGAATAGCAAGTGGAAAAAATAAAGCGCTCGTGGGTAAATCTCGGGCTTGTACGCCTAAATATTCTTTGTACAATTCTAGGGCAGGTTTCCCATCAAGTTCATAGAGAATATTATGTTTGGAGCGAGTCACCCGACGTTCAGGGCCGAATATTGTCCATCCACTCTGACAAGCAAAGCCGATTTGTATCTGTTCTCCATAGAACCCAATGGCGGCGACTGCACCACTGGTCGGAACCCCGTTAGCGAGTACCCAGGTTTGCTGAAACTGGTGGTTATCTGCGGCTAATCCTCCTGTAATCGGTAGGGTTCGAGAGGGCTTAGAACCGGGGTTAATGATGGAATTGAAGCCCCGAATCAGTTCGCTGCCATTGACCAGCAGTCCATCCCCGAGAATGAATATGCCTTGTAAATCGGGATGATTGAGTTGGGCTGCGAGGGTTCGACCTGCACGATAGGACTCTGAACTGCGAATCCCTTGACTCAAATCAAGGAGACAACTGGCACTGCGGAGTTGAGTCTGTTCAAACTGCACAACTGCCACCGAGAGGGTGTGATCGAATAATAGGGTGTCAAAAATTTCTCCGGCAGTTGAACACCCAATCAAGTGAGAATGGGGATAGGTTTGTTTGAGGTGTTCAATGGGATGAGGATGATCGATCAACTCTACTGCACCAAAGAGCAGAACTAAGGTGTGTTTTGAGTCGAGTAAGGGAAGGGTATGGACTGACCATCCGCTTTGAGGATGCCAGAAAAAGGTTTCCAATTTCATTGGTTTCAAGAGAGCAGTTCTCACCGCACAGGTTGGAGGTGGATTATCCGCGTCTTTCGGAGGTGAGGGTTAATGCTTGGGCTTCTTGAGCTTTTTTGAGCTGTTCTTGTTCTTCTTTGGGTTTTAAATAGAGGTTTTCGACGAGGGCGGCGACACCTGCAAACCAAGGTGGAACGATTAAAGCTCCCAGTATTCCTAACACTTGTACACCCCCTAAGACAGACAACAGTTGGAACAGGGGATGAACTCCGACGGAGGTTCCGACTAATAAAGGATCGAGAACGTAGGTTTCAACGTTTTGAGCGATCACGTACAGTAGTAGCACCCAGAAAAATAGAAATCCTCCTTTGGCGAGGGCAACGATTAGGGCGGGAATTGCCCCAAGAATTGGCCCGAGAAAGGGGATCAGGTTGGTTACGCCTGCGATCGCACCTAAACCGAGTGCAAATTCTCGCAGCCCTAAAAATCCTAACCCCATTGTGGTGGCAACGCCTAAAATTCCTGAAACGAGTAAGCGCCCGCGAATATATCCCCCCATTCGACGGCTGACTTGGCTGACTTGGGCGTTGAGTCGTTCGTTCCACGGGTAGGGAAAGAGTTGGACTAAACTTTTGATCAAGGTGTTGCTATCGGCGACCATGTACCCCGAGACGAACAGGGCAATTATTAGACTGAATACGCCTCCGACGATACCGCGTGTGATGCTATAGGATCGCAGAAGCAGTTGTTGACTGGAACGAATGATCCAGTTGGTGACAGATTGGGTATCAATCAGATCTTCGATTAAGGCGGGGGTGTCTTCGCCGAGGCGACTCGCTAAAGCGCTGGCAATATCAACAATCCGTTCAGAAAATAGGGGCAGTTGACGCACTAATAAGCTGATTTGGTCAAATACACGGGGGCCAATGACTAAACCAAATCCGGTTAATCCCGCAATTAAGGTTAAATAAACTAAAATGACGGCTAACCAACGGGGAATTCTTTGGGCTTCTGCCCAATCGACAAGAGGTACAATTGAAGCAGCGAGAACGACCGAGATCATTAGCAGTACAATTAAGCTTTGAAGCTGCCAAAGCAGCACTAAAGCAAATACCGCTAACAATACTAGCACGACATTAAACAGTGATAGGGTAATGCGACGATCTGAAGTTAATGGACGTTCATCATCAGTCATGGGTCGAGTCTCAAGGATTGATTACAGTGTTTTTCAATCGGGGGGATTGAAGGGGTTGGAAGTGGGAATAATGGGAATGAACAGGAGGATAGATTAAGGGACTTTTTATGGAGTTTACCGAAAAATTAAGAGGAGTTAAATTTTGTGTTATTTTACCATATATTTTGATTATTTTAAACGGGATATTAATTGTTTTTTTTAAATATAAGCATTCAAATGATTAAAATAAAAACTTTAATTTTAGCGAGAATAGATTTATCTTTCAAGGTTAAATCTTAACGAAATATCGATTAGGTTAAATGGGGGTTGCGGTTCCTGTTTTGTAAAAGGTTCATCATGTTAAATTAAAATCGGGGATTGAGAGTTGTACAAATCGTTGTAAAATTTTAACTTCAATCTCACTGATGACTTCTAAACTGTTTTGAGAATCTATCTTGACTTATGCAAATTCATATTGAAGGTTGGCGTTTTATTCCCCATTCTATTGCGATCGCAAATCAATTTCAACTCTTGGAAATGTTGCTGCGACCGGAACTTCAACTGTCTTTTCAAGATCTTCCTTATTCTAACTCAAATTGGCAAGGGGTTCAGAATTTATTTAACTCAACAGATCAACAACATTTTGATCAACTCCATCAAACGGTTTCTCCCTTCGCAGATGTGACGCTGAGAATGGCTGAACCTTTAAATATAAAATCTTCTCATGCTTCTCAAACTGTTATTTTAGCAATGGCGGAATGGGGAACTCTACTCGATGAAAGTTTCACCCAAAAATATTTAGGAGGTTCAATTGATCTTGACTCGAATACAACGCTAATTACACCGTCTTCTTGGTCAAAGTCAGGATTAATTCGCAGTGGAATTGCAGCCGATAAAATTGCAGTTATTCCTTGGGGGGTTGATCCTAAAATTTATAAACCCTTAACCCCAGAAGAACGCAAAACCCTACGTCAAAAATTAGGATGGGATGACTATTTTATCTTTTTAAATGTTAGTCCAATGGAAGATAAAAATGGTATTCGTCCCCTATTAAAAGCGTTTGTTTCCCTTGTCGAACTTTATCCCCAGGTTCGATTAGTTTTAAAAGGCTGTGACGCATTATATCCATCTAAAAAATCTCTTTTAACGGCGAGTCAGAGTATTCTCAGTGAAACGGAAGTCGCTAAAATAAAACCGAATATTGCTTATATTGGCGAGACTTTTTCTTTTGACGAAATGGCACAACTTTATCAAGCGGCTGATGCTTATGTTTGTCCAACTGTGGCTTCAAGTTTTCATTTATCGGCTTTAGAAGCAATGGCTTGTGGTTTACCCATAATTTCTACGGAGGGTAGTGCGACAGATGATTTTATTCACCCTAATTTTAGCTTTAAAATTACGAGTAAATTTAGGAGTCGCATCATCAACCAACGCCTTCATTTCTTTCTTCATCCGGTTTGGGAACATTTAGTTGAGTTAATGGAAAGAGTGATTGAAAAACCGGAAATTCGTCAGCAAGCCCGTCAAATTTTACCTCAATTTGTTCAAGAAAACTTTACCTGGAAACATACAGTAAATAAACTCTTAGAAGTCTGTAAAACCTCTAGAAATTCACCCAAAAAAGTAGATGATCACTTTTCTCCTGTTTCAACCCAAAAACCGAGTTTGCTTGTAGAAGGTTGGCGGTTCATTCCTCATTCTTATGCTTTAATTAATAGTTATCAACTTTTGGAACTCAACCAACGAGATAATCTTCAACTTTTCTATCAAGATATGCCTTATGTTAGCGAGAGTTGGAAAGCTGTTGAAGGGTTACTCTCTCCCGAAGATGAACAAGCCTTAAAAAAGATTCCTTTAGCGCCCGAAAATCCAGCTTCAGATGTGACATTACGAGTCCATTGTCCGTTTAATTTAGCGAATTCTCGCAGTCAAAAAACGTTTATGTTTGCTTGTACTGAATGGGGTATTATTCCCCAATCAATTATCAGAGGAATGAAAGTTTCTTCCTTCCGAGAAGCCCATCTAAATTCTGATACAGTTATTATTACGTCTTCCCATTGGTCAAAACAAGGATTTCTCAATAGTGGTGCTGATCCAGAACGAGTTGTTGTTGTGCCTTTAGGTGTTAAACCTAATATTTATTATCCCTTAAAACCGGATCAACGTCAAGCATTACGCCAAAGATTTGGATGGGATAATACTTTTGTGTTTCTCAATATTGGGGTAATGTGGAATGAACGTCAAGGAATTGATCGGTTATTAAAAGCTTTTGCTATTTTAGCTGAAAAGTATCCAGAGATTCGCTTAGTTCTTAAAGGCAGAGATGCGATTTTTCCGTCTAAAGAATCTATTCAAAAAGCCAGTAAAAACATCTTAACAGAAGCCGAAATTGAACGCCTTAAATCTCGAATGTATTATATTGGCGAGAGTTTATCGGCGTTAGAAATGGCGGAACTTTATCAAGGGTCTGATGCTTATATTTCGCCTTATTCTGCGGAGGGTTTTAATCTTCCCGTATTAGAAGCAATGGCTTGTGGTTTACCTGTGATTTGTACAGAGGGGGGTTCAACGGATGATTTTGTTCAACCGGAGTTTGTTTGGAAAATTGATAGTAAACTTAAAGTTAATACTGAAAAAAATGGAGATATTAAGTTTTTTCTAGAACCCAATACCCAACATTTAATTGAGTTGATGGAGGCGATGATTGAAAATTCTAGCTTCCGCACTCAAGCTTATCAAACAGCACCCCAATATGTCGCGAATAACTTCACTTGGAAACACGTTGTCGATCAACTGCTTACCGTGATTTTCTAAAAGTAGGGTGGGTGACAGCAAAAACTTGGTATGATCAGAAATAAAATTATCGGTTGTTACCCACGTGACAAGTTTAATTTAAGAAAAGTTTATTTAGATAGGAAGTTAACCTTACAATGAACACTCAGGATTTAACGTTAGCTTTAGACTCGATTAAACTGTCCGATATTCGATGGGAAACCTACGAACATTTACTCGAAGATCTCAGCCAACAAAGACGTTTGCGGTTGACTTATTATCAAGGTGAATTAGAAATTATGGTTCCTTCTCCAGAACATGAATTTTATAAAGAAGTTATGGGTCGTTTTGTCGAAACTTTAGCCGAAGAATTAAAAGTGAGTATTTATCCGCTTGGTTCAACAACATTTAAACAAGCCGAAAATACAGGCGCGGAACCCGATAAATGTTTTTATATTCACAATATTGAGCGAGTCAGAGGGAAAAAAAGATTAAACTTTGTTGATGATCCGCCACCGGATTTAGTTGTTGAAATTGACATCACCAGCAGTTCCGATACTCGTTTAAAAATTTATGCTCAACTTGGGGTTCCTGAAGTTTGGATTTATAATAGAGAAAGTTTACTCATTAAACAACTTCAAAATCAAGCCGAATATATTTCAACCCATCAAAGTTTATTTTTCCCCAATTTACCCTTGAATGAAATTACAACCTTTTTGACGCTAGCAGAGACAATGGATTATTTAATTTTGGTGCGAGAATTTCGTCAATGGATTAGACGCCAACTTGTGTAATAATTAATTTTCGAGGGGTTAGCGTTCGGATCGAGTCCAAAGCGAGTCTGTAAATATCCAGTCGGGAGGGGAGGACAGACGGAAAACTTAAAAAAACGCTGAGATTTCCTCACGTTCAGCAAAACCATACGATAAACTATAAACTACAAGATATAATATTTTCGTTCAGGTAAGTTTGTTATGACCTCAATCGCTGCTTCCAATACAGAATCTACAATGAATGATCCCAAACGGGGTTTACCTGTTACCATTATTACAGGTTTTTTGGGGAGTGGGAAAACGACTTTACTCAATCATATTCTCTCTAATCAAGAAGGCGTAAAAACCGCAGTTTTGGTGAATGAGTTTGGAGAGATTGGGATTGATAATGAACTCATCGTCACCACCGATGAAGATAATACAATGGTCGAGTTAAGCAATGGCTGTGTTTGCTGTACCATTAATGAAGATTTGGTGAACGCCGTTTACAAGGTTTTGGAACGTCCCGAAAAAGTGGATTATATGGTTGTAGAAACCACTGGACTCGCTGATCCACTTCCGGTGGCGTTAACGTTTTTGGGAACAGAATTGCGCGATATGACTCGCCTTGATTCAATTGTGACAATGGTAGATTGTGCTAACTTTAGTTTAGATCTATTCAATAGTCAAGCGGCTCAGAGTCAAGTTGCTTACGGTGATATTATTGTTCTCAATAAAACGGACTTGGTTGATGAAGCCGATGTTGATAGTTTAGAAGTCAGAATTCGAGATCTCAAAGGAGATGCGCGAATTTTGAGAACCACTCAATCTCAAGTTCCTTTAGCGTTAGTTTTGAGTGTGGGTTTGTTTGAGTCAGATCGTTATTTTGAAGCTGAAGAACATGAACATGAACATGAACATGAACATAAACATGAACATGAACACCATGAACATGAACACCATGAACATGAACACCATGAACATCACGATCACGAACACCATCATCACCATTCCGATCACTTAGAAAATGATGGCTTTACTTCCCTTTCTATTCAGAGTGATCGTCCGTTTTCTCTGCGAAAATTTCAATATTTCCTCGATAACCAACTCCCCAGTAATGTATTTCGGGCGAAGGGAATTATGTGGTTTGATGAAAGTCCGAAACGTCATATTTTTCACTTAAGCGGAAAGCGATTTTCGATTGATGATTCAGAATGGAAAGGTGAGAAGAAGAATCAGTTAGTATTAATTGGTCAAAATCTTGATCATGAAACGTTGCGATCGCAACTAGAAAACTGTTTGAGTACACCCAAAGAAAATCAAGGAAAAGGATTCAAAAAAGCTTGATATTTTACTAATTTCTTGATGTCTTTACTGAGACTAAATTGAACAAATGCGAGTCATTATCCAGCGAGTTACAGCTTCTCAAGTAGAAGTCAAAGGTCAAATTATCGGTAAAATTAGCAAGGGGTTAAATTTACTGGTGGGAATTGCAGAAACGGATACAGAAGCCGAACTTGATTGGATGACTCGCAAATGTTTGGAATTACGACTTTTTCCCGATCCAAATAATGATACTGGACGTTGGGAAAAATCCGTTCAAGAGATTGGGGGTGAACTTTTGGTGGTCAGTCAGTTTACCCTGTATGGAGATTGTCGCAAAGGTCGTCGTCCTTCCTTTGACCGTTCAGCCGCCCCAGAACCCGCCAAAAAACTTTATGAAAAATTTGTCGAAAAGTTGCGTATAAGTGGCTTAAAGGTCGAAACAGGGGAGTTTGGGGCGATGATGGAAGTCTCGATCCAAAATGACGGCCCCGTTACTCTGATTTTAGATCGGGAAAGCTAAAAAATTAATAGAGTTAAAAATTGCCTAAAAACACCTCTAAACCTTTCAATCTATTCATTACGGGGGTAGATCCTTAATCGACTCACTTGCTAAAATTATAACCACTTAGATTAAGCCATAATTTTTATCTATGCAACTTGCTTCCAAAACCGATGTTCAGGTTGAGTCTACTTCGCCTCAGCAGTCGAAAGAAACGATTATTTTAGATGTAGGGGGAATGAAATGTGCGGGCTGTGTCAACGCGGTTGAACGTCAGCTAACTCAACAAACTGGGGTGATTTCTGCGCGTGTGAATTTGGCGACAGAAGTTGCAACAGTTGAGTGTGAAGCAAACACCGTTGAAGCGGAAGAATTAGCCCAAAAATTAACCGATACTGGCTTTCCTTCTCAACCTCGGAGTGGGAGTCGTCAAACCGCCGAAGCGAGTGAAAATTTAGCCCAACGTCACCGTCAAGAAATTCGCCAACAAATTCGTCGGGTTGTTACTTGTGGGTTATTAATTCTACTGTCAGGAATTGGTCATTTACATCATTTTGGAATTGGTCATCTGCCGATTTTAAATAATATGTGGTTTCACTGGGGGTTAGCAACAATTGCGTTATTATTTCCCGGTAGAGCTATTATTATTGACGGGATTCGTAGCCTACTGCGAAACGCGCCTAATATGAATACCCTGGTTGGGTTAGGAACCATAACGGCTTATACAACCAGTTTTGTCGCGCTATTATTTCCGCAATTGGGTTGGGAATGTTTCTTTGATGAACCTGTGATGTTGTTGGGATTTATTTTACTCGGAAAAACCCTCGAACAACAAGCCAGACATCGGGCAACAAATGCGTTACAATCTTTAATCGCCCTGCAACCGACAATGGCGCGTTTAGTTCCGCAACCGCAACCCAATCAAGAGGATAAAAATATTGAACAGGCGGTAGAAATTCCCGCCGAACAAGTCCGAGTTGGGGAATGGTTAAAAGTCCTACCTGGGGAAAAAATTCCGGTGGATGGTGAGATTTTTTCTGGGAAAACAACGGTTAATGAATCGATGTTAACTGGGGAGTCAATGCCTGTAGTTAAACAGTCGGGGGAGAGTGTTGCCGCCGGAACCATTAATCAGTCGGGTGTGATTATTATTCAAGCGATTCGTACTGCTGAAAATACAACATTAGCTCATATTGTGAGTTTAGTTGAAAATGCCCAAACTCGTAAAGCTCCTATTCAAAATTTAGCTGATAAAGTCGCGGGATATTTTACCTATGGGGTGATGAGTATAGCGACGATAACGTTCCTCTTTTGGTATGGAATTGGGACGCAGATTTGGCCAGATGTGATTAATTTTGGGGCCTCAGAAATGGCGACTCATGCTTCATTATTATTGAGTATGAAGTTAGCAATTGCGGTATTGGTGATTGCTTGTCCTTGTGCGTTAGGATTAGCAACGCCTACTGCTATTTTAGTCGGTTCAGGTATCGGCGCTGAACGAGGTTTGTTAATCAAAGGTGGCGATATTCTCGAACGAGTTCATCAATTGGATACCGTTGTTTTTGATAAAACAGGAACATTAACCACAGGTCATCCGACGGTAACAGATTGTATATCGATTGAGAATTCCAATTCTGATACTATCTTACAACTCGCCGCGACGGTTGAACAAGGTTCAGATCATCCAATTGCAAAAGCGATTATTAACCAAGCCCAACAACAGGAATTATCACTGCTTCCCGCAGAAGATTTTCAAACCGAAGTGGGTTTCGGCGTTTCTGCAATGGTTAACAATCAACGGGTTTGGGTGGGAAATCAACAGGGGTTAATTCAGCAAGGAATTGAATTTTTAGAAAATACACCCAATGTCACCGGAAAAACTGCGGTTTATGTGGCGGTAGAAAAGCAGTTAGTTGGTTTAATTGCGGTTAGTGATCCTTTGAAAGAAGATGCGAAATCGACTGTAAAACAGTTGCAAAAAATGGGATTAAGGGTGATAATATTAACAGGTGATCGCGCTGATGTGGCGACCAGTATTGCTCAACAACTGGATTTAGAACCCGAAAATGTCTTGGCAGAAGTGCGACCCGATGGTAAAGTAAAAGCAATTACCGATTTACAACAGCAAGGTCAGCGAGTGGCGATGGTGGGTGACGGGATTAATGATGCGCCTGCGTTAGCCCAAGCCGATGTGGGAATTGGATTACATACCGGAACCGATGTGGCGATGGAAACGGCTGATATTGTATTGATGCGAGACTCATTGATGGATGTGGTTGAGTCTATTCGTTTAAGTCGTTCCACCTTTAACAAAATTCGCCAAAATTTATTCTGGGCGTTTGGTTATAATACGTTAGGAATTCCAGTCGCTGCGGGTTTGCTATTACCAAGTTTTGGGATTATTCTCAGTCCGGCTGCTGCGGGGGCTTTTATGGCGTTTAGTTCGGTGAGTGTGGTAACAAATTCGCTGTTATTGCGTCGTAAATTTTCCTGATTTTTAACCCCTTCCTTTTGAAATTGGAGTCGGGAAGGGGTAATAATTTCTCACGATTAACGCTGTTTTTGCGGGAATAAAACCCCAAAACCAAATACTGCAATTAAACCGAATAAAGTAGCGGGTTCGGGAATGGGTTTAGCCGTCCAAGTTCCAGAAGAATAAAACTTAAAATAACCCGATTCAGTCTCTACAAAATCTTCATTGAAAAAATCATAAGTAAAAGCTTGACTCCAAGTTCCCGATCCTTGAGTACCATTCATTCTGAGGAAATATTCTGCAAAGTAGGGATCGCCAAAAAACCAAGAGTCATCACTCTGGAAAATTCCATAGCGACTAATCGTTGCGGTATTCGGTGCTTTAGTTTGCGGATTCCACCAATAATAACCTGCGGAATCTGCTAAACTCCAGTTATATTCTCCCAGATTCGCTGAGAAGCTGTCAAGCCCAGTTTCGACGTAGAAACCGCTATATTCATCGCAGAAGGGATCGCAGAAATAGTAGGGAACATAACTTTTTGTATCAAGATCGTAGCTAAATTCTCCTTCCCCAAATAACTCTCCAGTTTCATCAAAAAAGTCAATTCGCCATTCTTTAATATTAGCAGCTTGTGCTGGTTCTATTGCGATCGCACTGAATACAGAAGCAATACTAACTGTAGTTAGCGTGAGTTTAGAAATAAAGTTTTTATTCATTTTTTGAGATGATCATAGAGTAAACGCGAGTTGTTTCCAACATACATCGAACCTTTCCCTATTGATCCCAATTTCCGCAGGCTTTATCAACTCTTTACAGCATTCCTTTACAAAAGAGGGGCGAATGTAAAGCTTTCATCCCTCTCCTGATTATCTTGATGTTTCTGTCAATTTCATTAAGTTATGTAACATTAATTTCGAGTTTGAATTGACCCTTAAAAATTCCAACAATTCCCTTACAAAGCGATACTTTCTAACAGTTCCCACTGACGGTTCTCGATAATTAACTGACTAATCAGTTCAAACATTTGACGACAGTGATTATTGACTTGTAAAGGAAGTTCTTCGTTTTTAATTACCAATGTCATTTTTGTTTCCGACTCTGTAGATGTCGCGGTATCAAACACCACCTCTACAGTCACCAATTTAGGAACAGGAACTTGACCAATAAATTCACGACAAATAATTGAACTTGGAGTTTCATACATCAATTCTAAATTACAAGGCTCTAACATTTCAATTAACATCAGTCGTAACTCATCAATCCGAGTAGCAATCACGAAAAAACCAGTGTAGCGAGCCATATCAAACTCCAAAGTTATTAAGAATAAACTAATGTATTCAGTGAAATTAATCTAAATTAACGTTGTCCAAAGACTGAATATAACTAGAAAGTTATAAACATTTTAATCAACTTTAATTTTAAGGGTGACAGGAATAAGTCAAGTTAAATCATGCAATCTCAAATGATGTGAGTCACTACAAAGGGGTAAAGCCTCGATTGACAATTTTGCCATTGTATCTAATCACTTCCAGCAACACAAACGAATAATATTTTAGCGAAAAAGGGTTGATCAACAAAACTCCAACTCAGGATATGTATATTTAAACGGAGTAGAGTAGAGAGTAAACTCTAGCTGCGTTTCGTCGGATGAGAGTTTTCACTGGACGACTAGACCGCAAGACTACTAGAACAGTTCTTCAAATCATCTCGCCCGAGATCAGAGCATTTCTTAAAATCTGTAAAGATGTATCATTTTATCCTCACACAAATCAAACAGATACCTCCCTTAACTCACAAAAATTTTGACTATTCTATCAAACCGTTAGCAAAATCCATCGTTAAAATTATACCAAAGTTTAGCCGTTTTCTTTAGTATCAACTCAAACGGGTAACTCAGAATTTAAACGCAGTCAGCGAGTTATACTAGAGGACACCAAAGCAACTTCTGATCAGGGTTGGCTCTAAAATAACAGCAGGTTTAACCACAATAGTCAATGAACGGAAAATTAATCGTGTTTGAAGGGAGCGAAGGAGGCGGAAAAACAACGCAAATCCAGCAAACTGATCAATGGCTGCGTGATCAACTCGGATCATCTGTACCTGCAATTATAACCACCAAAGAACCAGGAGGAACAGCTTTGGGGCGATCGCTGCGGAACATTCTACTAGACAGTCGTTTGGAGGAACCCATCGCACCGACAGCAGAATTGCTTTTATTTGCCTCTGATCGCGCTCAACACGTTGAAACCTTCCTCAAACCCCATTTAAAACAGGGTGCGATTATTTTATGCGATCGCTTCACTGATTCTACCATCGCTTATCAAGGTTTTGGTCGCGGCTTAGACAAAAATCTAATCAAACAACTCAATCAGATCGCTACGGTCGGTTTAGAAAGTGACTTAACGCTATGGTTTGATATTGAGATTGAAAAAGGGTTAGCCCGCACTCAAACCCGAGGCGAAATGGATCGGATGGAAAAAGCTGATTTAGCCTTTCATCAACGAGTCAATCAAGGGTTTTGTGAATTAGCTGATCAAGCAGGCGATCGGATGATTCGCATTGATGCTAACCTCAGTTTACAACAAGTTAGCACCCAAATTCAAACGATTTTAACTCAATATTTATTGAAATGGGGATTCACGCTTCAGTCCTAATTTTTGACAATTTTGACAATGACTTTAGACGATTCCTTTTCTCCCTTAATCGGACAACACCAAGCCATTGAATTACTGACACAAACAGTTCTCCAAAATCGCATCGCACCCGCCTATTTATTTGTCGGAAGTTCAGGAATTGGACGAGGTTTAGCCGCCCGTTGTTTTATCGAGTTTTTATTCTGTCATGGGAGTCAAAAATCTCTCAATCCTCAACAGGTTAGACATCGAATTCAAGCGAGAAATCATCCCGATTTACTTTGGGTCGAACCGACTTATTTACATCAGGGAAAACGGTTTTCTGTCTCGGAAGCCGAAGAAGCGGGTCTTAAACGTCGTTCCCGACCTCAAATTCGCTTAGAACAAATTCGAGAAATTGGTCAATTTTTGAGTCGTCCTCCCTTAGAAGCGAGTCGTTTAATTGTGGTGTTAGAACAAGCCGAAACGATGGCAGAGGCGGCTGCAAATGGATTGCTAAAAACCTTAGAAGAACCGGGAAAAGCGACTCTAATTTTAATTGCACCGGGAGTCGATTCTTTGTTATCAACTTTAGTCTCCCGTTGCGCCAAAATTCCTTTTTATCGTTTAGATGAACAAGCTGTAGCACAAGTGTTAAAAGAACAGGGACAAGCGGAAATATTATCCCATCCTGAAATTATCGCTATGTCTCAAGGAAGTCCGGGAGAAGCGATGGTGTGTTGGCAACAATTACAAGCAATGTCACCGGAATTTTTAGAAAGCGTTAAACAGCCTCCTCAAACGGTTTATGATGCTTTAAATTTAGCCAAAGAAATTAGTAAAACCCTCGATACTGAAGCCCAAATTTGGTTGATTGATTATTTACAACATTGTTATTGGCAACAGCAACAAAAAACAGGTTTAATTAACCCTTTGTTTCTGCAACAGTTAGAAAAAGCGCGACAATCTTTGCTGCGGTTTGTACAACCTCGTTTAGTTTGGGAATGCACTTTTTTATCGTTTTGTCAAACTTAATCTTGTACCAATTATTACTCCCTTCTCCTCGTAAGAGAGGGGTTGGGGGAGAGGTCAAATCAAGGGTTTATAACAATACTATTAAGCTATTTTATCTTTCTTCAGCCGGAGGAGTAAACCGAATTTCAATCCGGCGTCGGTTAGGATTAGCGGCTCTATTTTGGGGAGCATAATCTCCCGATGGATTATAAAGTTGTGCCGCAGAATAGGCTTTAAATTTTAACCCCAACTCTTGTAATTCTTGATTTTCTTGTAGCTTTTCAACTACTGCTAATGCTCGCATTAATCCTAAATCAGCATTAGATCCGGGGATTAACTGATTGAGTGATTCATTCCCCTGAAGAACTTGTTCTAAGTTAGAATCTAAATTACTATAATTTCCCGTATTAACTTGACCATCTGTATGTCCAATCACTTCGACAATATAGCCTTGATAATCTTGAGCAGAGGTTTTGATTTGTTCGACTAAATCTTGTTCAATAAACTGATTTAAAGGTTCGGATAATTCTGCACTTCCTGATTCAAATTTTCGTTCAGTAGAATCTCTTAAAACAATAATCGGAGGAGATTTTAACCGTTCAATTTCTTGATTAAGTTCTGTAATGCGGCTACTGCGTTGTTTTAAATCTCCTCTCATTCTCGCGATTTCTCCTTCTAAGTCGTTGACTCGATTAGAACTTTGTTGTAATTGTCGTTCGAGTTGTTCAGAAAGAGAGGCGTTTGCTTCAGAAACAGACTGCACAAAAACTGATTTGATAATCGCTAAAATGAGAAACAAACTCAAAATCATAAAAGCGTTTGACATTAAATCGGTAAACGCTGGCCAAACATTTAATTCTTCGTCAGAACTGTTGTAGCGAGAATGACGCATTTTAACTTCTCCACAGTAGTTTTAATCGCAATAATGATTTCAAGGTTGAGGATTTTGAACAGTAGAATACATTGTATTTTGAGTCAAGCGATCGCCCAGTTTATCTAGTCCTGTACGCACGCTTTCTGTATACCGTTCAATTGCAATTACTAGCTTGGTTAACTCACTTTGAATTTCTTCTAAACTTTCAGTGCGCGTTACCATGCGTCGTTGTAAAATGTCTAATGTATTCATCGCCAGTTGGAAGCCTTGTGTCGCATTTTGAAGCTGTTGGGTCATCTCTCCGAGAGACTGTTGGTTGATGCGATGCGCCTCAATAATCTCCTGGGAAGTTTGATTGGTTTGGTTCATTTGTTCGCCAAATTTAATCAACCGTTTGCTATAATTTTGCAGTTCGATCATTGCCAAGTCAACGGATTGAACAGAAGACGATAAACTCGTAGCAGACTGAGAAAAGTTGCGCTGAGTATTGGCGAGGTTTGTGGTTGCGCTAGAGAGTGTTTGCGGGAACTGACTGCGTTCAAAAGCTTGCGCCGCTTCCATAAACTGATTTGTTGTTTGTTGGAAACTCTCGGAACTTTGGGTGATTTGCAATGAAGCTTCAACTAATCGATGATAAACTTGTTCGGTGAGTTGACTGGTTTTAATTTGTGCTTCTGAAACTTCTTGAATTTTTTCTTGGAGTGCAACTTCAATAGAACTTTGAATCGTTTGACTAAATTGATGTAAAAACCGATCAAAAGTATTCACCATTCCCTGAACTACTCGATCTAAATGGGTTTCTCCTTTGAGGGTGGGTTGATAGATATTATCCAGATAATCTTCTAACCCACTCAAGAGTTTATTTTTGGCAAATGTTGTATTAAACAGAAAATTAACAATGGTTAGAAATGCACTAAACAAAATTGCTGTTAAACTGGTAATAAAGGCGATTCCCATTCCTTGTAGCGGTTGTTGAATTTCTTGTAATAAACTGGTAATATCGGTTCCACTCGTTGCACTTACGGCTTGACTCAAAGCGGCTAAATTAATTGTAATTCCGACAAAAGTTCCCAATAAGCCAAAGGATAATAATAAGTTGGGTAAAATACGGGTAAAGTAGTCAATTTGTTCGCAGGAGATGAAGAAAACTCTTTCCTGACTGTAAATATGATCGATTAATGCACCTGTATTGACTTGTTCTAACTCCCGTCTGGCTTGTGCTAAACGAATTTCTAAATCTTGAATTAATCTCGGTTTATTTCCTGAAACTTTCCCGTAGATTAATCGCCAAACTTGATTACCTTGACTCGTGAGATAATAATGAAGTGCCATGCGTAACAACACCGCCACCACAGCAGGAATAATCACTAAAGCAACAATCAGGATAACTAAATAATCCGGGATCATAGACATAACAATCACAGTGAGAGGAGAACAGTCGGTAGATGCTACAATTGCGCGTTGCTTGATTCCGTGTTTGTTGCTGCGCTAAAGCACCCCAATATTTTAATAACGTCCAACAATTTTTAAACCATCTTTGAAATGAGCAACTGTGGTCACGACGGCGACACAAAAATAAAAAATTCTAATTCCCCAAAAACAAATTCCCATTAACCATGTCACCACCGTCGGAGGAATACCACTCACTTTAACAAATCTAGAATTAACTTGTTTTTCAAGTTTGGCTAAATCTTCCATTTGAGATACTTTCGTGGGAATCATCGGAAATTGACCTGTGTAGAGATAAAATCCAAATACTCCCGGATGGTTCACCCGACTTTCTAAAAAACTATTGGCTAATTCAATTGCTTCTGGTTTAGGAATTTGGTCATCGGTCACAATATCTTGAATCCACAAATCGTATTTTACAGATTGAGGAATCGCTAAAATGATCGGAACCAAAATCACCAAAAATCCGGCACTAATTTTGCGACCCAGTTGAGAAGGAAGTAAAGCAGTTGCTAACCCAAATCCCATTCCGACGACAGCAAAAACCAATAGATTGAGTAAATTGATTAGCTCCAGTCCCCGAAGCAAATCACCAAAAATAAAGATAGGATATAGATATCGATGAGCTAGCATCAGCACTACAACTTTAATGGCAACGGCGACCCCAAACAAAATCGCTCCACAAGCCACATAGCCAAAAGCACTAATGATGTATAGACCGACACGCCCAAGTTGGTTGATCAACTGCATGGAACTACGAGCGAATTGAGGATTTAGACGACGAACGAGATAAGTCTTCTTGAGTTGATTGTGCAGTTTGTTGGATGAAATCAAGGTCGGGAAATGGCTCACCTTCGACACTTAACCACAACAAATACTCAATGTTACCAGCAGGGCCTTGGAGGGGTGATCCCGTTAAACCCCGATACTTCCATCCCAGCGTTTCCGCCGTAGAACAGACCTGGAAAATAGTATCAGCTTGATCAAATGGCGATCGCACAACTCCCTTTTTCCCGACGCGCCCCTTACCGACTTCAAATTGCGGCTTTACCAAGAGTACCACCTCACGAGGCAGTTGGAGAAGATGCCAGAGAGCCGGGAGAACTTTCGTTAGGGAAATAAACGACACATCAACAACGGCCAAATCTGCGTAACTTTCGAGATCACTTTCCTTAGTATCCGGTTCGATGTCTTTTTTCGCAAGGGGAGAAATAGAGTGTTCAGACTGGCTATAGAGTTGTTCGGGTGTCAAATGTCTGAGGTTCGTGCGTTCAAGCAAAATCACTCGCGGATCTGTGCGGAGTCGCCAGTCTACTTGTCCATAACCGACGTCAATCCCGTAAATCCGTTTGGCACCGGCTTGAAGCAAACAGTCTGTAAAACCTCCGGTTGAGATTCCGCCATCAATACAGATGCGTTCGCTCACATTAATCTTAAAATAATCTAAAGCTTTGATTAATTTTTCTCCGCCCCGAGAAACAAAAGGCGATCGCTGTTTAACTTTGATTTGGGCTTCTAAGTCAATTTCCGTACCCGGTTTATCAATTACCTGTTGATTCACCATCACCTCTCCCGCCCGGATCAAGCGTTGGGCGATGTGTCTGGAAGAACACAAGTTGCGATCAATTAATAGAGTATCGAGCCTTTGTTTTGCCAAGAGATTTTCTCAGAGCGGGTTCTACACATCTTAACCAGACTAATTTTACCACAACTGTTTTAGATGACTATCTCGATCACAAAGAGGGGTAAACTACCTACACTTCCGGTAGGGTAAGTGTAGGCTTTCAGTAGCCCTAGAGTTAATGTCGCAAGACAATAGCTCTGAGCCTCTGGGCTGGTTTACAGAACAGCCCCACAGTTCAATCATCTTCGCGCCGTTGTAGTCAGCATCACAATTATTGCCGCAGTTTTCGCACTTAAAAGACTTATTGTTTCGGGTTCCGATGTGCAGACACTTCTGATTAAAGTCGGCGACTCCCTCACGAGAGCCGCCGCTCTCCAAAACCGTGCGTGAAACTTTCGCTTCACACGGCTCCTCAATGACTTGGCGTTTGTCACACATACCTCATTACCAGCATATCGTCTTCCCAAAACCATTCTGGGAGGACTGGCGGCTTAGGCTCGGTTCTGTTGCAACCGGATTTGTCGCCAAGACTGCCATCGTTGACAGTCTTTGTATCATGGCAATGTCTGTGTAGGAGTTGCCAGTTGTCGTATGAATCCTTTCCACCTTGCGATTTGGGGATTTTGTGGTCAACTTCCATCACATCTCCCTCACGGAAGTATAGTTTGCAATGGGCGCATCGCCCTTTTTGCTGTTTCAGGAGTTTTGATACCCTACTTGGCATTTCTGGGTTGTTACCCATTCTTGTACTCCAATAAACCAGGTTGCCGTCGTATGGTGACGATTCGCCTTTAACTTTGGCATGGTTCATGCTTTTGATGTTTCCATGCTTATGTAACCACAAGAGGTTGTCTCCTTGTCTGGTTGCGAATATCCAGTTATCACCGCCGATTGTGTGCCAGTATTTGGTTGCTATCCAATTTCCTGACTTACTTGGATGGCGATGTTTTGCCCATGCCCTAAGTTTTTGATACACCAAAAAGTCTAACCTGTAGAATGTCTTACTACTGGGGATTGCTCTGTAATAGTTTGCCCATCCTTTGATAACCGGATTGAGAGATTCAATCAGTTTTGACTGAGAGGCTGCCCTATGGGTGTCTATTACTTTTGCTAATTCTTTAAGGTGTAATTTAACTTTTTCTTGGCTTGGGGTGATGATTGTTGAAAAACCTAGTGGCTCCTTGAATGTGTTTTTCCCGGTAGTGTATTTTCCTACTGGGAATTGCCTGATTTTGAACCCCAGGAAATTGAATCCAGGGGATTGTCCATCCACTTGTATTAGTGTGTGAACTAGGCGGGTTTTACTAGGTTTTAACTCTAAGCCCATATCTTTCAACCATTCAGAGATTATATCTCTGCATCTTTGGACTACGGTTATGTCTTCGTGGAGAATCACAAAGTCATCGGCGTACCGGATAAGTTGAGCAGCGTTATAGCTAATGCGCTTACCTTTAATGGATGTATCCCTTTTGGGGAATTCCTTTTTTATCCGTTCTTCCATCCCGTGAAGGGCAATGTTTGCCAATAGGGGGGAAATAACTCCTCCCTGTGGCGTACCCTCAGATGTAGGAAACAACTGTTTACCATCCATCACCCCCGCTTTTAACCAAGCTCGAACTTGTCGGCGTATGGTGGGAGATGTATTTAATTTTCTTAGCAGTGCTTCATGGTCGATTTTGTCGAAGCATTTTGAAATGTCGGCATCAAGAACGTATTTATTCTTGTACCTAATACAGTTAAATATTGCTCCGATTGCATCTTGACATGAGCGTCCCGGTCTGAACCCATAACTGTTGGGTTCAAATCGCGCTTCCCATTCTGGTTCTAATGCCAGTTTGACAAGTGCTTGCAAGGCTCGGTCTTCCATTGTAGGTATGCCTAAAGGTCGCTTCTCTTCCGTACCTGGCTTGGGAATCCATACTCGCCGAGTAGGTCTGACCTTGGAACCCAGTTTCAACTTGTTTACTAGCTTCAGGCGAGCTTCTGGGGATAGAAATTTTATTCCGTCCACTCCTGCTGTCTTTTTGCCAGTATTATCTTGGGTAACTCTACGAACCGCTAAAGCCTTTGCTGACCAAGACTTCATCAACATCTTTTGGAGTCTGCGTACTGCTTTGACATCACCACGTTGAGAGGCTCGATAAATTCTCTTTTGAAGCTTATACACCCGCTTTTCTAGCTTTCGCCAGTTAATTGAGCGCCATTCCACCGTAGTCTTTAAACTCGTTTTAGACATTTGTACTTACTACTTGAGACTTGATCATCCAAATCATCGTGGGTCTGTTGGCATATCCCTCTTATTACAGGAGGGCATTCGCTTTTGACCCAATCTTTCCTAATCGCTGCATATGGTTAGCACCTACTTAAGATATCGGCCTTCTTAAGAGCAAAACGATAGGTTACTTCGTTCCTAATAGTCATTGGTTTGAGCCTTTAGAGCGACACTCTCCACCGGGTTTATTACGGGATGCTTGGTTGGTCAAACGTGTAATTGCCAACCCCGCGATAGAATAAGGTTTGAGCCTTTTATTTCTACCAATCCTTGCCCTTTTTGGGACTCCCAGCGTAACAACCTAGTTTCGCTGGTTATCTCTCACGATGGTTCAACCATGTCTTTGCTTTCGCTACTCATGGACTCTTGCTTGGCAGGTGTCGGGTTAGGTTCCCTTCACTTTATGCCTTTCATCCCCGCTTCAGGCTTTGATGGCTAGTCGCAAACCTGGGGGAAGTGCTTTAACCGCAGCATCGACGGTGTGAGACTTGAGGGATTCTCTCACTCACATGACTATTAAGTTGTCATCTAATAGGGGGTTAAAGTGCGAACTCAACCCGAAGGTTACCCTATTAGAGCTTGGAATCCTCCCATTTCTGGGTTTCTCCAAAACGAATCGCACACAGGTTTGAGAAGTATAAGACGGGGGGATAGCTATCACTTTCACCCCTTCTTTAATCCCTTTGTATTCGAGGAAGGCTCTCAATTGATAAAAAGCCCAGGAGTTGGAACGCCTGCGTTCTGTTTTGTTTCTGGGTTTTTGGTTGGTTCTATTAAACTCAGCGAGTTTCTCACGAAACCCGCTGGTCTCCAAAACCGTGCGTAACAGTTTCCCGTTACACGGCTCCTCAGTGACATAGTGCTTGTCATGCATACCTCATTACCCATTTGTCCTCGACTTTTTCAAGTCTTTTGGTGGGTTTAGGCTTGGCACTATTGCAGCCATATTGTGTGCCGAGACTGCCGTCATTGGCTGTCTTTGTGTCGTGGCAATGTCTGTGAAGTAAATCCCAGTTATCATAAGAATCCTTTCCGCCCTTTGACTTGGGGATTCTGTGGTCGATTTCCATCACGTCTTCTTCGCGGAAGTATAGACCGCAGTGGGGACATTTTCCTTTTTGCCGTTTGAGTAGTTTAGCCACTCTAGTTGGCATTTCCGGGTTGTTTCCTATTCTTGTACTCCAGTAGACCATGTTTCCATCGTAGGGTGATGATTCGCCTTTGACTTTGACATGACGAACTATGGGCGTTTTGTCATGTTTTAAAAGTCGAATTGGGTTGTCACCCTTTCCTTTAACTGCGAATCTCCAATTATCACCTTCTATGGTTTGCCAGTATTTTCTGACTATCCATCCTCTGGATTTCTTAAGGTGACGGAATCTTGCCCAAGCTCTTAGTTTTTGGTACATTTGGTGGTCTTGTTCAGCGTAGCTTTTCTTGCTACATACTGTTGAGTAATAATTTGCCCAACCCCTGATAACAGGATTTAGTCTATTGATTAGCGCCGCTTGCGGAGCCGACTTATGAGCCTCAATTATTTTTGCCACTTGTTGATGGTGTACTTTTTGCTTATCCTTGCTTGGTGTGATGATTGTTTTAAAACCTAGCAACCTTTCCCCTTTTGTGGTTTTTCCCGACTGGTATTTACCTGCTGGGTATTGCCTTATATTGAATCCAAGGAATTCAAATCCTGGCTTTTCTCGCTCATATTGTATGAGAGTGTGAGCGATTCTTGTTTTACTAGGTTTTAGTTCCAAACCCATGCCTTTTAACCATTCAGAGACTGTTTCCCTGCATCTCAGGACTGTAGAGATATCTTCGTGGAGAATCACGAAGTCATCTGCATAGCGGATAACCTCTGGGGCTGAGAAGGTATAGTATTTTCCTTCTTTTCTGTAGCCCCTTCTGGGAAAGGCTTGTTTTATCCACTGTTCCAATCCATGTAGGGCGATATTTGCTAGTAGTGGGGAAATGACCCCGCCCTGTGGCGTACCCTCAGATGTATCGAAATACTGCCTGTTATCCATCACTCCCGCTTTTAACCATGCACGAACTTGTCGGCGGATGGTCGGAAATGTATTTAATTTGTTTAGCAGTGCTTCATGGTCGATTTTGTCGAAGCATTTGGCTATGTCGGCATCCAGTACATATTTGGATTTGTTATGAATGCTTAGGTATATTGCTGCGACTGCATCGTGGCATGAGCGTCCTGGTCTGAACCCGTATGAGTTAGGTTCAAATCGCGCTTCCCATTCTGGTTCTAACGCCAGCTTGACAAGTGCTTGCATGGCGCGGTCATTCATTGTAGGTATCCCTAAAGGTCGCTTCTCTTCCGTCCCAGGTTTGGGAATCCATACTCGCCTGGTTGGTCTAACCTTAGAACCCAGTTTTAGGTTGTTTACTAGATTCAGACGTGCTACTGGGGTTAGAGATTTAACTCCATCCACTCCTGCTGTCTTTTTACCAGTGTTATCCTGGGTTACTCTACGAACCGCTAATGATCTTGCTGACCAAGACTTCATCAACGTCTTTTGGAGTCTGCGAACTGCTTTTACATCACCACGTTGAGAGGCTCGATAGATTCTCTTTTGGAGCTTGTATACCCGACGTTCTAGCTTGCGCCAGTTAATCGAGCGCCATTCCACCGTAGTCTTTAAACTCGTTTTGGACATCTGTACTCACTACTTAAAACTCTATCTTCCATGTCACCGTGAGTCTGTTAGCATATCTCTGGCATTACCCAGAGCGTTAGCTTCTGACTCAATCTCACCAACCTGAGGCTTGCGGTTAGCACCTTCTTAACTAATCGACCTAGCTAAGAACCTTCAGGCGGTTACTTCGTTCCTGATAGTCATTGGTTGAATCTTTAGCATGATGCTATCTACCGGGTTTAGAGGAAGTGCTTATTGGTCGGCGAGAAAACCGCCAATTCCCCATTATCCTTGCCCTTTTGGGACTCCCAGCCTGTCAGCCTTATTTGGCTGGTTCGGTATCACGATAGTTCAATCGCATCTTCGTTATACTATGCATGGATTCTTGCTCGACGGTTGCCAGTTTTAGGCTACCAGCATTGCCGCCTTTCATCCCCGCTTCAGGTGTTGATGGCTAGTCGCAAACCTGGGGGATGTGCTTTTACCGCTGCACCTGCGGAGTGGGACTTTAGCTTTCTAGGTTACTTGCTATCACCCACATGACTATCAAGTTGTCAAGGTTCACCCTTGCGGCTAATCCCCCTAAGCCTTGTGAGGCTTGGTTTCTAGCCAACGAATCGCACCTCTCGAATTCCCGTCAAATCTTCCACGGCAACAATTGAGTCAGTGGCAATAGCTTCTCGAATGATTGAACTGGAAATGTTGTGGTTTAACCACGATTGATACCTTTTTTCCCGTCCCGATAGCCGTTTCAAAATCTCTCTCGCCCGACGGCGTGTAGATCTTGTGCCTTGAGACGCTTTTTTCTGTAATGATGTCCGAGTCCTGAAATACTTGTCTCGGATGCTGCTGATATCTTTTCCCGACCAAGAATTACCCGTCGAGGTAACGGCAATATCTCGCCTGCCAAAATCCACCCCAATTACATTTTTGGATTTTTTCAGCTTGGGCGCATCGGATTTTAGTTGGATATGGATATAAAAGTTGCCATCTCGATGCTTGCAGACCTGAGCGGAAGTGGATGGGCGTCCTTGAAGTTTTCCGATGTGGTAATTGCTAACCCTCATCGGAACTTTAATCCGTTTTTCTGTCGTGCTGAGGCTGACCAAATACCCTTCTTCAATAATCCGAAAGGTTCGGGCATCGCAGTCAAAACTTGTCGGTTTAAATTCCCTGACTTTTCTCCGTTTCCGTTTGGCAGTTAATCGATTTGCTGCGACCCTCGCGCACGCCCTAACTACATGATTGGCTGTCAATCCAAATTGGGACTTAACATCGCTGTAGCAGATTGCTTGGATGGAGTTTCTGTTGGTCAGATTTGAATTAACGTTGCCGTTGATCCAGTTGCAGGCATCAGCAAACGCCACCGCAGTTTTCTCGATTAATTGAGACTGCTCTGGGGTGGGTTGAAGGCGTACAACTAGCGTGATTGACTTGTTTCACGGCAACTCAAAACTCACATGATGATCTATTACCATACCGAAAATCGCTGTGCGGGTTTTCCTCCTCACACCAAATCAAAGATTATGGTGTGGGCTTCCAACCCGCCGGAATGGTGAAAAAAAACACCCCCCAATGATTGGGTATCAAATTTGCAATCAAAACCAGTGAAATCGAGTCAATTCTAGAAAAAATCTCTAGATATCTGTTTCTGATAACTCACGAATCAAGTGATCAAAAGGTCGATCAAGGTATTCACCTGTGGGAACTCCGGCTGCTGCGACTTGTTCACGAACCAGAGCGTTTAGAATACCAATTCCCACAACCGTCGGGCCAATGGGAACACTGAGAGAATTATAAGTTTCCCGTAATCCTTGTAAAACCCGTTCATCGAGAACATCGGTATCCCCTGCGACCATCGCATAGGTTGCATAGCGTAGATAATAATCCATATCACGCAAGCAAGCCGCATAACGGCGAGTCGTGTAGGCATTACCACCTGGACGAATCAGTTCAGGGAGTTCTTCAAATAATTGAGAACCTGCTTGTTTGACCAGTCCGGCTGCGTTACCATTAATCACGGCAGCAGCTTGCACCCGTGCGGTTCCCGTTTGAAAGTAGGATTTTAATTGATCAATGGCATCTCGGTCTAAATATCGTCCTGTCAAGTCGTAATTTTTAATCAGGCTCGTAACTGCGTCCCGCATGAAAATAATCTCCTTATCATATTCTTTCAATTATTCTGAGCCATGTCGTGTTATAGTGTAATGCTTGATACAAAACTTAATCAATCTGAGTCACTATGATCAACCAGATGCTTGGTTGAGAAGATCGCCTGAGCGCCTCAGATCGCAGACTATATGGAGGCTTATATGCCAGAAACATCGCAAGAAGTCTTGAGCATGATTCAAGACCAGAATATTAAAATGATCGACCTTAAGTTTATTGATATGCCAGGAATCTGGCAGCACTTAACGGTTTACCACGATCAGATTGACGAAAGTTCATTTACAGACGGCGTTCCTTTTGATGGTTCCAGTATTCGGGGATGGAAAGCGATCAACGAATCGGACATGATGATGACACTCGACCCCAAGACGGCTTGGATCGATCCCTTCATGGCTGAACCCACACTGAGTATCATTTGTAGCATCAAAGAACCCCGTACAGGCGAATGGTATAGTCGTTGTCCTCGGGTGATTGCTCAAAAGGCGATTGACTATCTCGAATCAACAGGGATCGGAAATACTGCTTTCTTTGGGCCAGAGGCAGAATTCTTTGTATTTGATGATGTTCGCTTTGATCAAACCCAAAGCTCTAGCTACTACTATGTTGACTCTATTGAGGGTCGTTGGAATTCAGGACGGGAAGAACCCGGCGGAAACTTAGGATACAAGCCCCGTTACAAAGAAGGCTATTTCCCCGTTTCTCCCACCGATACAATGCAGGATATGCGGACTGAAATGCTGCTGACCATGGCAGAATGTGGCGTTCCCATTGAAAAGCATCACCATGAAGTCGCCACTGGGGGTCAGAATGAGTTAGGTTTCCGTTTCGGCACTTTAATTGAAGCGGCTGATAACTTGATGATTTATAAATATGTCATTAAGAATGTTGCTAAAAAATATGGCAAAACCGTAACGTTTATGCCCAAACCTCTCTTTAATGACAACGGTTCGGGGATGCACTGTCACCAGTCTATCTGGAAAGACGGTCAGCCTCTATTTGGAGGGGACAAATACGCAGGTTTCAGTGAAATGGGCTTGCATTACATCGGCGGTATTCTCCGTCATGCTCCGGCGTTACTCGCTTTAACGAACCCGACAACCAACTCTTACAAGCGCTTGGTTCCGGGTTTTGAAGCTCCGGTAAACTTGGCTTATTCTCAGGGTAATCGTTCGGCTTCTGTGCGGATTCCCCTCTCGGGTGATAATCCCAAAGCCAAGCGCCTGGAATTCCGTTGTCCTGATGCGACAGCGAACCCCTACTTAGCGTTTGCGGCGATGCTATGTGCCGGGATAGATGGGATCAAAAACAAAATTGACCCCGGTGAACCCCTCGATGTAGACATCTACGACTTGTCTCCTGAGGAGTTAAGCAAGATTCCTTCAACTCCCGGTTCGTTGGAACTTGCCCTCGAAGCTTTGGAAAATGATCATGCGTTCTTAACGGAATCCGGCGTTTTCAGCGAAGACTTCATTGCCAACTGGATTTCCTACAAACTTGATAACGAGGTTAACCCCATGCGGTTACGTCCTCACCCCTATGAGTTTGCGCTCTACTATGATGTCTAACGTTTAGGCCAATTGAATCTTGAGATTTTACACGCCACCTTCTACGGGTGGCTCTTTTCGTGTTACTTCCTTGCAACTATCCCTCTCACCCGTTAGTTAGACGGCGCAATTATGAAGACTGCGTTACAATCTCAGAGGCTTTTTAATAAAACCTTTGATCCGCAATAATTGATAACGTTATGACTGTTGTTTATCCTCGAAAACTAAGTAACTCTCTGAGCGCCCGTGACATCATGCAACGGGTTGTACCAAATCGCGAAATTCACCTCATTACCCTCAACCGTTATCGATACAATGAGCAACACAGTTGCTTAGATCTGACCAATGTTATTGAAAAGCTCAACGGTCAGCCCCGTGAATTAGTTCGAGATTTATCCCACCATGTTTCTGACGAAGCCCGTCACGCAGTTTGGTTAACCGATCTGTTGTATGATTTAGGAGCCGATTTGGGTAAACCTCCCGGATCGTCTTATATTGATGAATTTGATCGACTCCTCGACCAAGAGCAGTATGACCCAGAGCAGAACTTGGAAGATGGAATAATTGCCGCCCTAGCTGCTATTAATGTTACTGAAAAGCGAGGATGTGAATATTTTTCCGCTCATATTTATGCCCTCAAACAAGCCCCCCAAACTGAGGAAAATATCAAAATTCGCGAAACCATTGAACGCATTTTTCCCGAAGAAGCGGGTCATGTTCGTTGGGGAAATCGTTGGCTTGCTCAAATGGCTCGTAAGAGTCCAGAACATCGCGAAAAGGTCGAACAAGCCCGACAAAAATATGCCGCCATTGAACAAGCTGCCTACGAGTCGGGAATGGATATTACCTTCGGTGCCGAATTGCGTCGAGTCAGCAAACTCGTTGATATTGCCAATACTCTACCCGTTTGGGAACGTCCCCAATATTTAATGCAGCGTTTACCCGAAACTTTGGTTGCTCCTCAGTTACAGTTAACTCGGTTGCAAGCCGCACAACGGGCTTGGGAACGCGATCCGAAAGTTTTTATGGAACAGTTTGTACCGATGTTCCTCAATGGCTTAAATCAGACTCAGAAAAAGCAAAAGCAAAAAGTGGGCTAGGCTTCTAGTCTGTTAGTCGAAAAGTTGGATTTTCTGGTGCGACTGGAAAACCGACTTTTGACAGGATGAAAACCATCGATTAGCGCGATACTATGGGTGCAGACACTCAATCTTTTCATCAGAGGAACTTGCGATGAGCAGTACAACGCCCCAAAATCTAGAGGCTATCTCCGAAGATTTAGAACCCGAGACAACGATCACCTATACTGAAGAAATTGAAACAGTGATTGTCGGTTTGGCAAAAGACCAGAAAGTGATGGTTGGTCAAAGCGATGCGGGTCATTTGTGGAAGTTTCAATATGGAAGTGCGGAAGTTTTTGTACAGTTAACCGGAGACACCGAAGATGATACCCTTACGGTTTGGTCGCCTGTCTTGCAACTTCCGGCTAAAAATGAAGCAACATTGATGCGAAAACTATTGGAGATGAATTGGTTATCCACCTATGAATCTCATTTTGCTATCAATAACCAACAAGTTATCGTTCTTTCTAACCGGACTCTGGCTGGAATTACTCCGGCTGAAATTTCTCGAATTATTACCGTGGTTGCAACAATCGCTGATGATAATGATGATGACTTACAAGCGGAATTTGGACAATAAAGCTGATTTCTGACCTCCCAACTTCTGCTATATCTCCCCAATTTCCCTCGCTTTGTTTCTATGTCCAATACCCCTTCAGTCTGGCGTTTTATCCCATTTCTTAAGGCTTCAGGACAGCAACAAATGGCGATTGATGCTTGGTTACTCGAACAACATCGTCAGGGTAAACATCCCCCCACATTACGGTTTTATACCTGGGAACCTGCTGCCATCTCTCTCGGTTATCATCAACGCCGTTGGCCAGAATCTTGGCAAAACTTAACGTGGCTCGGACAATCTGTAGAATTAGTGCGCCGTCCTAGCGGGGGAAGGGCGGTACTCCATCAAGGGGATTTAACTTATGCGGTGGTGACTTCTGGACTCTCTGAGCGGCGTCTGGAAGCCTATCAAACGGTTTGTCAGTTTTTGATTGAGGGGTGGGGTCAACTGGGGTTTAAACTTGATTACGGTTCAGCAGGGCGGGGCTACATTCACAACCCGAATTGTTTTGGAACAGCGACAGGCGCAGATTTAATTTTATCTGATGGTTCTAAGTTAATTGGTAGCGCTCAACTCCGACGGGATCATGCTATCTTACAACACGGTTCTATGCGGTTAGATCCTGATATTAAACTACATCAACAGGTGTTTGGAATGATAGCTTTGCCTTCTATTCTACAAGGGTTTAATCAAAACTATGATGGTGAATCAAACACTCTATTTTCTGATGTTCAAAATCTGGTAATCACTGCTTTAGTTCAAGCCGCTTGTCAATGTTTTCAAATCGAGTTAAAAACTGAACCTTTATCTAATCACGAATGGCAAGCGATTCAAGCGAACTCAGCCCAATTTTCTGTTTTGTAAATTAGAAGTTGCAAACCTCACGATTTTCTGCTAAACTACAGATGAAGATTGCCTGAATCAAAGCGCGAGAAATCTGCACAAGAAATAGGCAATAAGAGGGATATAATCAACTAATATCGTTCACTACCTCAGACTGTTCTGATCGAGGATTGCGCCTCGCCTTGGAGTGGTAAAGAGAAGGAAGCGATAAAAACTTCTCAACGAAATCAGCTTATTATTATTTGTACCGTCTTTTCACTTGTCAATTCGCTCTCCTTCGGTGAAAAGCAATGAGTCACAACAGCAAAACCCTCATCCGGTAAGCTTGTTATTCACATTTACTAATATATCAGTCAAACTTGAATAACTCCATCAATCTTTAGAGAGAAACTATTGTGATTGTTTGATCATTCATCTAGACAGGTAAGATAAAAGAACTCAGTTTGTTAAATGGCAACTCATGTCAGAAACCGGATCGGGCGGTGAAACAATTGTAGCGATCGCCACCGCTATTGTTCCTCAACAGGGAAGTATTGGCATTGTGCGCTTATCTGGCTCTCAAGCGATCGCGATCGCTAAATTGCTGTTTGCGGCACCCGGACGTCAACCCTGGGAAAGCCATCGCATCCTGTACGGCTATATTCGTCATCCTCAGACGCAACAGGTTGTCGATGAAGCCTTGCTATTGCTGATGCTTGCTCCTCGTTCCTACACTCGTGAAGATGTGGTTGAGTTTCATTGTCACGGGGGAATTATCGCCGTTCAGCAGGTGCTACAACTCTGTTTAGAAGCCGGAGCAAGACTGGCTCAACCGGGAGAGTTTACCCTACGGGCTTTTCTCAATGGACGGATTGACCTTACCCAAGCTGAAAGTATTGCGGAGTTAGTCGGTTCTCAGTCTCAAGCTGCGGCTCTTGCTGCGATCGCTGGATTACAAGGAAAACTGGCGACTCCGATCCGTCAATTGCGAGCGACTTGTTTGGATGTGTTAGCGGAAATTGAAGCCCGGATTGACTTCGAGGAAGACCTACCGCCACTAAACGTTCCCGAGATAGTATCACAAGTAAACCAGATTTCTGCGGAATTGTCAATCTTAATAGAAACTGCCGAAAAAGGTGAACGATTGAGAAGTGGATTGAAAGTCGCAATTGTGGGTCGTCCAAATGTGGGAAAATCAAGTTTATTAAATGCGTGGAGTCAGAGTGATCGCGCCATTGTAACAGACCTTCCCGGTACAACTCGGGATGTAGTAGAATCCCAATTAGTAGTTGGTGGAATTCCCGTACAAGTATTAGATACAGCCGGAATTCGCAACTCCGAAGATCAAGTCGAAAAAATTGGTATAGAGCGATCGCAAACGGCGGCAAAGTTAGCAGATTTAGTCTTATTAACCATAGATGCTGAAGCAGGTTGGACAGAAAGCGACGAAGAAATTTATCAACAAGTGCAACACCGTCCTTTGATTTTAATCCTTAACAAAATTGACCGAGTATCTGCCAACGAATTAGACGCAAAAGTTGAAGAAATTTTAGCAAAACTGAACCGCGAAAATTTATTAACAGTCAAAACCGCAGCTGCTTTAAATCAAGGAATTACCGAACTCGAAACTGCAATTTTAACCGCCATTAACGCCGGAAATCTCCAAGCCAAAAACCTAGATATTGCCATCAACCAACGTCAAGCATCTGTTATTACTCGGGCAAAAAAAGCCTTAGACCAAATGAAAATAACCATAGAAAATCAACTCCCTTTAGATTTTTGGACAATTGATCTGCGAGAAGCTATTCAAGCTTTAGGAGAAGTGACTGGAGAAGAAGTCACCGAATCTGTTTTAGATCGAATATTCAGTCGATTTTGTATTGGGAAGTAACCCCAGTCTTTTAGAAATAAATCTTCTATACAAAGGTACAACTCAGGAGTAGAGTTAAAATAATTTAAAATCATCAGGGAATTTTAAAAAATGTCCAACTCAATGATCAACGTACAACCACCCTTAGAATTTATCCCTCCCGACTTTCAACCTGGAGTTTTAAAACTCAGTCAATGGATTTTTCCGTGGTGGATTCGCTTCCAAACTCCCATTACCGAAATCCAAGCAGAAAACGTCGAACAATTAGTTGAACTATATCAACAATTCCAACAAGAAAAAGTTCGGTTTATGTTAGCCTTTCGTCATCCCAACCCCGATGATCCCTTACCGATTTCTCAGTTATTTTGGCGAAAAATTCCGCAACAGGCAAAAAAACAAGGAATATCTTTAAAACCTCCTGTTCATGCCCATTTCATGTATGATCGTGGTATTCCGTTATGGGCGGGAAACTATGTAACTTGGTTATTTCCAAAATTGGGCGGCACTTCAATATTACGAGGAAAACTTGACCGTCAAGGATTAAGATCAGCCCGAAATTTATTTGTAAATGGTCGCTTTCCCATCGCAGCCGCACCCGAAGGCGCAACAAATGGTTTAAATCACCAAGTTAGTCCGTTAGAACCTGGAATTGCTCAACTCGGTTTTTGGTGTGTCGAAGACTTGCAAAAAGCCCAACGGAGTGAAGAAGTCTTGATTATTCCATTGGGAATTCAATATCATTATATCAGAGATAATTGGCAAGCGATCGCCCAACTTTTGTTTGAAATGGAAACCGACTGTGGTTTAACGGCTTCTGATTCTAAACCGACACCCAGTTCACTTTATCCCCGTCTGATTAACTTAGGGAATTATTTGCTGGATTTGATGGAGAATTTTTATCGTCAATATTATCATCAACACATTCCTACAGATCAAACAGAAGAATTACCCTTCCGATTACAACGACTGTTAGATATTGCTTTACAAGTTGCAGAAAGTCACTTTGCGATTAAACCCAAAGGAACTTTAACTGAACGTTGTCGTCGGATTGAACAAACAGGATGGGATTGTATTTATCGAGAAGATATTAAAGATCTGGAAGCTTTGTCACCCGTTGAACGAGGATTAGCCCGTCGAGTTGCAGAAGAAGCCAGTCTGCGAATGTGGCATATGAGATTAGTGGAGAGTTTTGTCGCCGTGAGTGGGAAATATGTTCAGGAAAATCCCACCTTTGACCGTTTTGCAGAAATTACGATTATCGTTTGGACGATGATCACTCGACTCAAAGGCGGAAACCCCAGTCAAACTCCATATTTAGGAAAGCGACGAGTACAAATGGTCGTGGGAAAACCGATTTCGATCTCTCAACGATGGTCTGATTATAAAGTAAGTCGCCGTCAAGCCGTGGAAAATTTGACTCAAACATTACAAGCATCTTTAGAAAAGATGAGTCAACCTGAGTCGAAGCCTTAGACAATAAGCAAATATACTTATTTGTTGAAACGGGACTCCGAAGATTTTGGGGATGGATCAATTATTTTGTTCATCTCTAGCTTCGGTTTGTACGGATGTACCTACGTGTAGGTGTAAAAAATAATACTTTGACACCTCCGAATATCTACTGCTTTTTACGGGGTATTATGATCAAAAAAATTTATAGCTTCAGTGTTTTCAACAACTGATTAAAAAATATAAAACGCTTTCTGTACAGTAGTTACACGTAAAAATTGATTA
>NZ_AAVU01000014.1 GCF_000169095.1 Lyngbya sp. PCC 8106 | reverse complement strand
TCAAAATGCAAGAATTCTGTATACTTGCGGATGTAGATAAAATCGAATTCCCTCGTTATTGCTAGGTATACAGTTGGTGATACATATACAATGTTATATTTTTAGGGGATCTGTTTTCAAGAACAGATTGTTGCATCTCATCTGAAAGGGGTTATGGGGTCAAAGTGGTGAAAACCTAAGAAGCGTTAGAAATTGAATAGGTCTGTTCGGTTAATGTATCTAGCGATCAGATTTTCTTTTTGCTTTCAAGGTTTTGATACATTTTGAGATGATTTTTCTGCAAAATAGACTTAAATTAGGAGGTTTTTGAATGAATAATTGTGATCGGGGAAGCCGCATCTGCTACCCAACTGTAAAACAGTTTATTTCCTCAGCAATCCAGTCCACATTTTTACTCGGTTTTCTTTCGGCGACCGCCACGGCTGCCACTCTTAATCTTGAACCCATTGGAAGCTTTTCTACGGGAATTTTTGATGATGAAGCAGCCTTTATTTCTGCCTTTGATCCCTTTAGCCAAAATTTATTTGTAACAAATCGTAGCAATCAATCGATTGATATTCTCAACCTCTCCAATCCCATGAACCCCTTGAAAACGGGTCAGGTTAGTATTCCAGATCTCAATCCGGATCTGTTTGGGAATGTGCTTCATGTGCGTTCATTTAGTTATGAAACCAACAGTTTGTTTGCCGTTAGTGTCGAAAATGTTAATCGCCAAGCCAACGGCAGTCTATTATTCTTCAACAGCGATGGTAGCCTGTTTAATAGCAGCTTAGAAAATTCTTCGATCATGGCTGGCCCCTTACCCGATATGTTCACCTTCACCCCCGACGGAACTAAACTTCTTGTCGCCAACGAAGGAGAGCCTAACGATGAGTATACAATCGATCCCGAAGGTTCAGTTAGCCTGATTGATTTAGAAAATCTGTTTGCAGGTTTAGCCCCCACAGAGACCAAAATTGGCTTAACGGACTTTAATGTTGGGGGGTCTAAAGCAGACCAACTCACAGGGGAAGGAATTCGGATTTTTGGGCCAAATGCCACCGTTGCCCAAGACCTCGAACCTGAGTATATTACCGTCTCCAAAGATGGCAAAAAAGCCTGGGTATCTTTCCAAGAAAATAATGCCATTGGTTTGCTGGATTTAGACACTCGGGAATTTACTGAAATCGTTGGACTAGGGTACAAAGATCATCGTTTACCCGGTAATGCTTTAGATCCTAGTGATCGCGATGACGGGATTAATATCAAAAATTGGCCTGTATTTGGGATGTATCAACCCGATGAAATTGCCTCTTATACAGCGAATGGCAAAACCTATATTGTGATTGCCAATGAAGGTTCAGGTCGTGAATTTGATGGGTATAACGAAGAAGTTCGGGCTGAAGATTTAACCCTCGATCCCGATGCGTTTCCGGCTGATATTCAAGATGAAGACAAACTCGGTCGTTTAACCGTAACAAATGCAACGGGTGACATGAACGGTGATGGTGAGTTTGAAGAACTTTATACCTTTGGTGGACGTAGTTTTTCTATCTTGGATGAAGACGGAAATATAGTGTTTGATAGCGGCGATCAACTTGAACAAATTACCGCTAAAATGTTTCCTGAATACTTCAACGCTAGTAACGATGCCAACAATTTCGATAACCGTAGCGACAACAAAGGCCCTGAACCTGAAGGGGTAACAATTGGTCAAATTGCTGGTCGTACCTATGCCTTTATTGGTTTAGAACGAATTGGGGGGATTATGACCTATGATATTACTGATCCGGAGAATCCTTCTTTTGTGAGTTACGATAATAACCGGGATTTCTCGGTTGAATTTGATGAAAATGAGGAGGGAGATCCCGCCCCAACTCCTGCACAATTAGCCGCCGTGGGTGATTTAGGTCCGGAAGGATTACTATTCATTGATGCTAAAAATAGCCCCAACGGACAAACGCTGTTGATCTCGACTAATGAAATTAGCGGAACCACAACGATTTACAGTGTTGAACGAGTTCCTGAACCCGGTACAATTCTAGGTCTTTTGGGTGCAAGTGCTTTCGGCGCTGGAATGCTAAAACGTAAGCGTTCAAATCAAGCTTAGAAGTTGATGATATCTAAAGTCATGATTATTTTCATCTCCTCAGACTATTGATTGAATGGGTATGAGGTGGGGCGGGTATTTGATTAAAATTAATTTAAACCCGTCCCTTTTTGATCGGTTTCAAACGAGTCTGAGGAATTATTTATGGAGATTAACCCGACAATTGAACTAATTATTTGATTGAACTTTAGCGGCTGTTTTTGATGGGTTTAATGAGTGAATATGACGATTCATTTTGTCTAAATACCGAGATAAAACTGAGTATTCGCTTTGGGGTAGGAGAGGATCATTTTTTTCGGTGACTGTCTTTTCTAAGGGTAAAATCCGAAAATTGTATTTGTTATTTGCTGAGTAACGATGCACCCAAGTGGGAAGGGCTTGAATTTCTGTGAATTCTATGGTTTCTTCGGGAAAAGATTTACGAATATTGACTTTAAAAATTACCCCGAGATCTTTATAGTCTCCCCGTTGGTTAGAGATAAAATTTCCCATTGAATAAATTGCAACAGCTTTTTTAGTGTTCCCAGATTCATCGGTTCGTTCAAAAATTTCATAGGGTTGTACCACATGAGGATGACTCCCTAAGATAATATCTGCACCTGCATCCACTAAACTTTTTACTAATTGTTTTTGTTGTTGATTGGGTTGGCGTTGATATTCTGAACCAAAGTGCAATGCAACGGTAACAACATCAACTCCTAAGTTTTCAGCCGCTTGAATATCTTCGATAATTTCTGCTTCGTTAATCAAATTTACTAAATAATCTTTTCCTTCTGGAATTGGAATACCATTAGTTCCATAGGTATAAGCTAAAATTGCCATCGAAATTTCGTTTTTTTCGAGAATTAAGATTTCTTCGTGTTCTTCCACTGATGCAGCGGTTCCAACAGGTTCTAGACCACGACTGCGAACATTTTCTAGGGTTTTTAAAACTCCTGCTTCTCGACGATCTAAAGAATGATTATTTGCTGTCGTTAAGACATTAAATCCGGCGTTTTTAATCGCATCTGCGAGGGTATCAGGTGCATTAAACATGGGATAGCCAGTATAGCCTGTTTCAGATCCAGCTAATGTTGTTTCTAAGTTACCAATTGCCCAATCTCCCTGAGAAATGATCTCTTTGACTTCTGTAAAAAAGTTATCATAATTATAGGTTTTAGTGCTAGGATTGTAACCGGATTTAATCTGAGATCCGTGCATCATAATATCCCCAACCGCGACTAATTTTGCTTCACGGGTGTAAGGTTGAGGGGGCGGGGGTTCAACGGGTTGTGTTGATCCGGTTTGTTCTAGAACGGTGGAGTTGGAATCAGACGGGCGATCGCATCCAGAAATGCAAAAAACACCTAAAATTAGAATTCCGGTGAAAAGCTTTATCGGTTTTTGAGTTATTTTCATGGGTTCACTCCTCAAATCTCAATCAGACTTTTGACACTCCCGCGCCGTAAACGGCGGGGATTCTTGGTTCAGCGAGTCCACTTAATACAGACAGGGCGACCTATCTATACCAGAGATGGATTCTCCTCAAGCGTTTTGCTCCATTTCAGAAACCTGTTTGGGTATGCCCTACCCTACAGTTCAAAACCTAAAATCTTGGTTTCTCTGTACTTGTTGCGTTGCGCGCTAATAAGCGCACAAGCTTTCCTGTGCGGAACCCCATAACTTCAGTGCGTCAAGGTGCGCTGCCTTTCGGCGACTGGGTTTTTAGTGTGGTTGATTACCCTTTCCACAAAAGAAAGTTTAACATAAAGCCGTCCTAAAGGACGGGGCTTGTATCCCAATTTTTTCGGTCAATTTTAGAATAGGAGTGATGCTTTTTAGAACCTAAATTGTTGGACGTGAACCCAACAGCAAAACTTGATATCAACCCAATAAAAGCAGCTAGATGAATAGAGAGTCTAATCGAAACCCCAAAAATCAGGTGTTTGCGATCGAGTGTTGAGGGGTTACAGGGGACGGATCTCAAGTCTGATCAACACCAGACTTTGGAAAAATTGCATAAATGCAGTGAGTCGATCCTAATACTAAAGTAGAGCAGTCCGGGTCAGGCTGCTCAGAGGAAAGGATATTCTGGGTGTGATAGACTTTTCAAGCGACCTTCTCCTCCGGTTGGGGGGAACATTGTTGCTCTTTGACGACGATCCATCGACCCGTTTCAGGATCACGATAGGTGGTAAAAGGGTTGGTTTGTAAGGGCTTTTCGCAGGTTTTCATGGTCATGTGATTGCTGTTCCAAAGATGACAAAGCTCATTTTTGTGGTCATACTGTGATAATGACCTGAAGACTAACAATTTTCCGTGATTTATTTTGCAATCAGGTTGTGAAATAGATCAACAAAACGTTGTGATGACAAACACTTACAGTTGTGATATAATATGCGCTATAAGCACCGATAAATTTAATAGCCCAAAAAACTGACTAATAGTTGGGAACCATTCTTGGCAGTGTTGAACTAACTTCGCTACAGTTGGTAACTCTGCTATGAATTCCTTGAGGAATCGTAATGCACCCTTTTCTAACTTGAGTGCTTCACAATCTTGTCAAAATTTCCGTTCAACTTGTCCTTTGTCCGTATTTTCGGGAACCGCAATTTAAACTCAAACATCTTCGTCTAAAATTCGTTCTCCCTAACACCGCTAGACTAAAATCTGCATCAGTTAAGTTTGCGCCTCGGAGATTGGCTTCTACAAAGGACTTGTGGTGTTCCTTTCCTGTGGTTAACAATTCTCGCACCGCAGGTTGAGATAAAATTATATCATAAACTATTGAAAGTTATCGCTGTTTCGCCCCCCAACCCCCAATTCTGGGGGAGTATCAATTGAAAGTTATCGCTGTTTCGCCCCCCAACCCCCAATTCTGGGCAGGGCCGTTTCGTTGCCCGAAAACTTGATTTGTGGGGAGGTGGGGAGGTAGGGAGGTAGGGAGGTAGGGAGGATTTTTATTAATAAAAAGCTATTTTTCCTCGGAAAAAACTCCTCTCCCCATCACCCCATCACCCTTTCACCCCATCAACCCCGGCAATTTTTAACTTAGAATGAAACAGCCCTGCCAATTCTGGGGGAGTATCAATTGAAAGTTATCGCTGTTTCGCCCCCCAACCCCCAATTCTGGGCAGGGCCGTTTCGTTGCCCGAAAACTTGATTTGTGGGGAGGTGGGGAGGTAGGGAGGTAGGGAGGTAGGGAGGATTTTTATTAATAAAAAGCTATTTTTCCTCGGAAAAAACTCCTCTCCCCATCACCCCATCACCCTTTCACCCCATCAACCCCGGCAATTTTTAACTTAGAATGAAACAGCCCTGCCAATTCTGGGGGAGTATCAATTGAAAGTTATCGCTGTTTCGCCCCCCACTCCTCAATTCTGCAAGATCATAAAATTGAAAAAGTCCCCCAAAGTTAGAGGATTTAGGGGGCAGATTTATGAGACAAAACAGAACACTTTAACTTAGTGCATTGACTGTTCTAACGCATCAGGTTTATCGTGAATCGCCAAACGATCTAATAAAGTTGCACTGGCTTGATTTAACCCAATTAACGATACATGAACTCCTCGTTTGCGGAAGCGTAAAACCACTTTATCGACTGCATCAACAGCAGATTGATCCCAAAGATGGGCGTGAGTCAGGTCAATAGTGACTTTTTCTAAATGTTCGTGTAAGTCAAAATAATTGAGAAAATTCTCGACGGAAACGAAGAAAATTTGACCATTTACACTGTATATCCGTTCCTGTTTTTCCTCAATTAATAATGAGTCAATAAAAATCAAAGCAGCAATTTTTCGACTGAAGAAAATCGTACTTAATGCCACCCCAATAATTACCCCAATCGCTAAGTTATGAGTGAGAACTGTGACCAATACTGTTGTCACCATCACCGCACTTTCATTTTTCGGAACCCGGCGAATATTGCGGAGAGAATTCCAGCTAAAGGTACTGATAGAAACCATAATCATCACCGCAACTAAAGCCGCCATGGGGATACGGGCAACCCAATCTCCCAGTAGGAGAATACAAGTCAGTAGAAATATTCCAGCACTCAGGGAGGAAAGTCGAGTTCGTCCACCAGAACGAATATTAATGACCGATTGACCAATCATCGCACAACCTGCCATACCGCCAAAAAATCCGGCGACAATATTAGCGATTCCCTGACCCATTGCTTCTTGGTTTTTATCACTCGAAGTATCGGTGAGATTATCGATCACATTGGCTGTCAAAAATGACTCTAATAAACCCACCAAAGACAACGCCAAAGCATAGGGTAAAATAATGTCGAGGGTTTCTAGGTTTAGCGGTACAATGGGTAGGGCAAAGCTCGGTAAGGTATCGGGTAAGGTTCCCATATCGCCAACGGTGGGAACGTCTAATCCGCCTGCGATCGCAATAGCTGTTAAAACGACAATGGCAACTAAGGGCGAAGGGACGGTTTTAGTGAGGCGAGGAAGTCCGTAGATAATCCCCAGTCCTGCCGCAACCATGATGTAAACAAGCCAAGATGCCCCTTCAAATTGGGGAAGTTGGGCGTTAAAGATGAGGATAGCTAAGGCGTTAACAAAACCCACCATCACGGCCCGAGGGACAAACCGCGTCTGATTTCCCAGTTTGATCCATCCAAACAGAATTTGTAGAAAACCCGTCAGAATGGTGGTGGCGAGTAGATAGTTTAAGCCATGATCGCGGACTAAAGTGGTCATTAGCAAGGCCATTGCCCCTGTTGCCGCAGAAATCATTCCGGGGCGTCCCCCGAGAAAAGCGGTAATAATGGCAATGCAAAAGGAGGCGTAGAGTCCAACTTTGGGGTCAACTCCGGCGATAATGGAAAAGGCGATTGCTTCGGGAATTAGGGCTAAAGCCACTACTGATCCAGCGAGAATGTCTTTTTGGACGTTGGAAAACCAGTCTTGGTGATTTAGAATTTTTTTCATTGTTTCCCACAATTTAAAGGACAAATCAAGTTCATTTTCAGTTTTTCTCTACACGGATTCGGCAAAACATTGGATAAAAATGAATGGGTCTTGCTGGAAATTTCGTTCTCTGGGTTAAAAATAGATTGTTAAAAATGGATCTCAAAATTGAACGATAGTCTTCACAGAGATGATTAAGTACAATTCACTATCTTTAACATTCGTAAAGTAGATTGTCAAAAAAACTTGGATTTGAAGACAAGCTAACGTTGACTCGGATGAAGTGAAGCCTCGCTTAAATCACTGAAAAGGGAATCGTTAGAGGGGTTAATTACTAAAACAACAGTTGGCTTAATCGCTTACTTTTATCGCTTTTATTCTTTCAGTGACTCTTTCATTAATTAGGGATTTTCAGGGAAGTGACTCAGAGATTGAGTTTTTAAAATGACCTAACAAAAGCCGATCAAAGCTGATGTTGCTGGTGTATGACTTTCCCCACTATACTTAAAATACCGGACTTTTCCTCGGAAGTCAAGAGGCTAATTCTCTCCTGAGCAATTCTGAGTAATGATAAATATTATTTTCAATTTCAGTAAAATATTATTCAGCAACGCCTGAGATTTTGTGTAGTCTAGAAGGCTAAATGGGAATGGGAGAGTCTACATAAATGGTGGGTTCTTTCATTTCAAATTCAATCCCATAACTGATCAATTTCTTCGAGATTTTTTCGTTAGCTAATTCAAGTAAGCGTTTTCGCAGTTGGGTGGAGTCTTCACTTGAACCGAGTATAAAAAAGGTGACTCTTGCCCGAGTTCCGGGTTTATTTTTGGGTTTAAGCACTGTAATTTTGGTACTTCCTGGATCTATTCCATAGAGGGTGTCTGTACTTTCTTTGACAACTTTATCAATCAGGGCAGTTTCTTGTTCTTCGAGTTGGCGTTTAAAATCTAGATAAAGTAAAACCATAACTTTTTTGCCTCTCGTAATGTTCTCGATATCTTTGGTTGCCATGATCGAATTAGGAACAATTAAAAGTGTATTACGGGCGGCGACTCTTATTTTTGTTGAACGTAAACCAATGGCTTCAATCCGTCCATAGGTGTCTTCTTGTTGAGGATTAAAATTAACGCGCACATATTCACCTGGAACATAGGGACGATCACAATAAATCACAATTGTTCCAATGAATTGTTCTAATACTCTTTGGGCTGCAAAAGCGATCGCAATCCCCCCAATTCCAAAACCTGCAACCAAACCAAGTAAGTTAAAATTATTAATATTTGCAAAAAAGATTACTGCAAAAAAACCGATTATTACATTACTTATTGTTTCTAAAACAATGATAAATTCATCCGGTTTCAACCCCATTTTTTGAATAATAACAATTCCGTAGAGACGCAAAAATTGACGAAATATGCGCGCCAGCAACCAAGATGCACTAATTGTAATGCTTAAATACAGACAGAACCTCAAAAAGTCATAAAGTTCTTCATAGGGCTTAAGAAAATTTAAGCAAAAACTGATTAATATCAAAGTTCCGGTAATTCTAATCCCAGGTTTTAAGGGAATAATAAAGTTTTTGTTGATGTTGTCGCCGATTTTTGGGAAGAATTTTTGATTAATAAAAATAATAAAATTCGGAGTATATCGACCAACAATTAGTGATAAAATTATAAAGAATATAAAAGTTAAAAGCCGAATCCCCAAACCAATCAGAAACCTCTGTAGTTCCTCATTCCAGGGCATAATTTCTTTTAAAAGAGTAAGCAGATCCATCTTAGATATTTACAGGAGAAGTAACATTAATTCGCTTTTCTTCAATATCAAATTCTATACCCACATCTTGTAATCTTTGGGTAATATTTTGTTCTGCTATTTCTAACAGATGAGTCCGAAAATCCATTGATACATCACCTGAACCTAAAATAAAGAAAGTAACCTGGGCTTCAACCAAGACTGCATCTTCACTATTCTCACTCGCAATTTCTTTGAAACTCACTTGAGTAATGCGATGATCAATCCCAAAAATCTCTTGAGTGCTATCTAAAACAATTTGACGAATAAAAGCTTTTTCTTCCTCAGAGAGTAAACGATAAAACATTAAATGAATCAACGAAATAATTTTTTTAGCATTGGTTAAGTTTTCAATGCTAACTTGAGTTAAAATATTATTAGGGATGATCACTAAACTTCCTTTTCCTGATGTTCTAATTTTCGTCGAACGCCAACCAATTGATTCTACTCGACCAAAGGTTCTATCAGGTAAATGAATATAATCATCAATCACAAAGGGTCGATCTAAATATAAAACAATTCCTCCAAGTAACTGTTCTAGGGTTTTTTGTGCTGCAAATGCTACGGCTAACCCTCCAACTCCCACACTCGCCAGTAAACCAATAACATTAATTTGATGAGTTTGAGCAAAGACAAAAACAACAATAATGACAATCAAAATATTGGCAACTGCTTGAATAACAATTAAGATTTCACTGTTCAGTTTACGTCTTTTTTTGACCGCATTATCTAACCAATAAACCTGAAAAAACTGTTTAAATATTCGGTTGATTTGCCAACCCAAAGAAATCGTAACAACCACCCCTAAAGGAACTTCCATCCACTTCAACCATTGGGGAATTGGCGCAATCAAAATTGCCGCATCAAGACTAACAATCAGGAAAATAAATCCTAATTGATTTTGAAAGGGAACAATAACTTGCTGATAAATTTGTTGGAGTTCTGGGGAAGCAAAACGAGCCGTTATATTTCCGATCAATCGCGGAATAAAAAACGTAAAAAATCCGACAAAATTCACTAAACCGACTATCAAAGCAATTTTAATACTCAAGATTGAAAACGGAGCATCAGTCAAAAAATCAAGAGAAGAAGCAGAACTTTGAGCAAACACCATAATAACGAGTATACAAAGAGAAGCTAAAGTCTGGAAAAGAATTGAATCGATCCAAAAGTCAAGAACTTTCTGTCGTTTCAGACGGAGTTAAAATTTCTGACTGTTCATAGACATTAATAGTTAACTGTATCATTTTGTGGAGTGGATTTTGTACCCACAGTTGTTGCATCGGGGTTTCAGATTCAGAAGTGATTTTAACAGGCTTTCCTGACACACAAGTATAAACTTGCTGTTTGTTTCCACAGGGAACAACAATATCTCCTGTTCTAATATTAACAACTAATTGAGTGGCAGGAGGATTAAGTTTAATCACTTGCTCTGGGATTTCGGGTAAAATAGTCCGAACGTAAGTTTTTACAGGTTGAGGCTGTTGTTGCTCAGAAGTTGAAGCCGCCAGAGACACAGGATAAGCGGGGTTAGAGACGACTAAAAGCAAGAGCAATATTGCCGAAAATAAACATCCTCGTTTCATTCAAGGGCAGGAAAATATTATGGGAGTCTGATGTAATTGTATCCTAAAAAGCATCAATCCGTTCAAAAAAAGAGAGAAACCCAACTTAATGAGTTCCTCTCCTGACAAGCAAAGAGCTATGAAAATGTGACTGATCTGACGACCAAGGTTAAGAAAAGAACCAAGCAAACAGGTTTTAATAGGTTTGTCTGATTTTTTCTAAGAGTGAAACACCCATTCACCGGATATTTCTATCATATTCACGATCAACTCATTTCCACAGTCCCTTTTTTAAGCGACATTCCCAACTCTGCTTTTCTGAGTCATCAATAAATCCCTGATTAATTAGATTTCAGATATTCTTCTAACATATCCGAACCGCCAATTAATTGACCATCAATAAAAACTTGTGGAGTCGAAGTTGCTCCTGTTGCAGCTTTAATGGAACGAGTCGAAATATCTTCACCTAAGACAATTTCTTCAAAATCCCAACCCCGATCTTTGAGCATCGATTTTGCTTTTGCACAGTAGGGACAACCCACTTTACTAAACAGAGTAATCGCTTTAGGTTTAGCCGCATTCGGATTAATATAGTTGAGCATCGTTTCAGCATCCGACACCTCAAACGGATCACCGGGAACATCCGGTTCGATGAACATTTTATCAATAACACCATCTTTAACCAGCATTGAATAACGCCAGGAGCGCTTTCCAAATCCTAAATCAGCTTTATCGACTAACATTCCTACTTGTTCAGAAAATTCACCATTCCCATCAGGAATCAGCATAACATTTTCAGCTTTTTGATCTTTTGCCCATTCATTCATTACAAAAGCATCATTAACTGAAAGACAAATAATATGATCAACCCCATTTTGTTTAAACACGGGAGCCAACTCATTGTAACCAGGAAGGTGAGCCGAAGAACAAGTTGGGGTAAATGCACCCGGAAGCGCAAATACAATTACTGTTTTACCTGCAAACAGTTCACCGGAAGAAACATCAACCCAGTCATTATTTTGGCGGGTTCTGAATGTGACATCTGGAACTCGTTGGCCTTCACGATTTTCTAGCATTTCGGTTTTCTCCTATTCAATGTGTTCAAGTTGAGTTTTCGATAGCAGAGAAATCAGTTGGAGGGACAAAGAAACTCGGTATTTTTCTACAAAAGTCCCGCTCGTTGCTCCCCTAACCGCTTTCTTCACCATTGTTATTATGCAGCGATCGCTTCCGAGTAGGGAACAAAAGATTTTTTACTCGCCCCACAAATCGGACAATACCAATCTTCGGGAATATCTTCAAATGCGGTTCCGGCTGCAATTCCAGAATCGGGATCACCGACAACCGGATCATAAATCATCGAACATTGCTTACAAATCCATTTTCCGCTTGTAGCAGTTTTCGCGCTCGGTTCTACCCCATCTAAAGCTTGTAACGCTTCGGTGTATTGGTTGGCGTGATGGTTTTCAATTGAGGTGAGGAAGCCAAAATTTTGGGCGGCTTTGCGGAAAATGCCAGCGTGTTCTTTGGATTCGGCAATTTGTTCTTTAAACTCTGCAACCGCTTTGTCATCGCGATCTCCCTGGGCTTGGGTGGCGAATTCGGGATACATCGTGGTGTATTCGTAGGTTTCGCCTTCTATCGCCAGTTCCAAACAACGGGAGATAATCGCTTTTTTTTCGGCTTCACTGAGGCTAGAAACGTCTTCTACCGCTAATTCGGGGTGAATCAGACGGAAGTGAGCAAAGGCGTGTTCGGTTTCTTGGTTAGCGGTTTCCCGAAAGAGTTTAGCGACATCGCTCATCCCTAGTTTTCGAGCTACTTCTGCAAAAAATAGATACTTACGATTTGCCATAGACTCGCCTGCAAATGCAGCATCTAGGTTTTTTGCTGTGTTGGAGTTTGACAGATCCATAGAGTTCTCCTCGTCGCGGGAAAGGTTGATTGATTCGGTACTATCTCAGAATAATTCTGATTTAAGAAAATGTCAAGTAAACAACCAAAACTTAGATACTGCTCCATCTTTTCTTGGATGTGATATAATATAAACAAGGACAGCCACAACAATACGCCATCATGGTTAGCAACGCCACCCAAAAAATTGAAGCGCAAATGCGAGCGAAGGGTCTGAGGATTACCCCGCAGCGATTTGCTGTTTATGCCAACCTGCGATCTCGTTTCGATCATCCGACTGTCGAAGAAATTTTGCTTGACGTTAACCGCGATCTCCCTATTTCTTCTAAAGCAACGGTTTATAGTGCATTGTCGGTGTTGCGAGAAGTGGGATTAGTGCGGGAAGTTTTATTAGAAGAAGGAGTCACTCGTTATGATGCCAAAGTTGAGCCTCATCATCATTTTTGCTGTCAAACTTGTGGCGCCATTCAAGATATTGACTGGGAAACTTTTAGTCGTTTACAATTAGATCGGCTTCCTGCGGGAATACAAGTTAAAAACTATGAAGTGATTCTCAAAGGTGAATGCGATCGCTGTACGGTTAAGTAGAAAAATATTTGTAAGCAAAAAAAAGGGATATGATTATCCCCTTTGCTGGTTAAATTTGAGCGTGAGTTAGGATTGCTTGCGCTTTCTCAAAGCCACACCCGTTAGACCACCGAAAACAAATAAAGCCACAAAACTCGAAGGTTCGGGTGCTTTTACAATAACAGAGTTAGTTTTCACCTCCACTAACGTTAAAGAAGTATCTTCGCTAAAGTCTCGAGAAAATTCACCAATATAAATCCCAGAAATATACTCTTGATTTCCTTCAAAGTCTTGAGATTCAAACTCTTGAATTAAAAAGTTAGAACTCTGTTCAACCTTCAAGAAGTCACCCTCATTCGCCGTTTTTAATTTTCCAGAAATTGTGAAATAATCAATGATGTTTTCTGTAGCATCGTCAAACAGGAAGAACGAAATATTACCCTCAGCAATTGCGGCTTCACCCGGAGGATTGTCAATTGAGGTTTCTAGATCCAAAACTGAAACAAAATCAAAAGAAAATGATGAATCTTTTTGAATAAAGAAATTACGCCCAATGACAGCAGCTTCGCTATTGGCGATACCAACATATTCTTTTCCAAGTCCAAAGGCATCTGCAAAAGACGAGTTAAATGCTAAGGGAATACTCTGTTCAAAAAGAGCATCTGCGTCTGCAATTGCATCAACTGAACCATTGCTTGCAAAAGCAAAAGTCTCTGCATCTGCTAAGGTTTCAACACTCAAAGGAGTCTGACTAAACCCATAGAGAAAAGCTTCAGAGTATGAAGAAGCAAAAGTCGCCGCCAGACTCGGTGAAGAAGCAACAGTTAATGTTGTCACCACGGGAATTGAACCTAAAATAAGATTCAGAGGATTCGGTAATTTTTGAAACATGACTGATTTGAATACTATCTTACTTCTATTTTCTCTTTCTCAACAACCCTGACCATTTTCCGGTGAGAAGCTAAATATTTTGATTTTAGGTTAGCTATATTCTCCTGGAGTAAAGCTAAAGCTCTGATTCTGAACCGAATGTATTCAACCATCAGAATTGTTGATTTCTTTGATTTTCACTTGGTTTACCCATCCACACAGATGCACTTACCCTTAAAAATTTCTAGCTCGGTTTTTCTCCTCGCTGATCCTTTTGTTGCTCTTTCGCGCATCAGTTGGATCGTTTTTATGAATCGGGTGTTTTTAGCTTAGTCTGATCGGTACTCTAAAAAAAAGATAGTAATTTAAAAATATCAACTTTTTTGGTAAAGCTTTAGTAAAGTTTTTTTGTATGGTTGATTTGTATAACTTGTATTGACAAAATCTAACTTTTAGTATTTCAGAATGGCTAAGTCAGTATCCCTTAAATTCCCGCCTATTTTTAACGAACAGATTCAAACAAAGAATAGAGATGTAGACTTGAGGAGTTCGCGGAAAAAATTAACATAAAAAAGAGCATAATTCCATGCTCTCAACAATTCGTAATTGATTGTATATTCAGGCAGTATTTAAGACTAATCAATCAGTTTTTTGGCTTTGTCTTTTAAGTTCTCAACAGCTTGTTGAGCTTTCGCTTCCGCTTGCTTTTTCTGACCTTCCATTTTCTGCTTAGGATCTCCAGTAATTGCACCCAAAGCTTCTTGGGCTTTACCTTCAATATTTTTAGCCGCCGCTTTAGCTTGATCTTCTAAACTCATGTTATGACTCCAATTTATGTGATATTAAAAAGGTATGTAACAGATAGTAGAATGGTAAGTTTTATTTGTCAAGCCATGTTAACTTATGTTTAACTTATGTTTAATTTGTCTGAAATTTGCGATATTCATCTAGAGTTTAAATTCAAACTGAGATCTAAACCTGTTTGATTCTGAGCATCTACAACACTCGTAAAATACTCGGAATTCGATTGATCACATTAAAGCTTTGAATTTCATCCAGTGCTTGTCGAAAATTCCCTTCTCGAACATCATGGGTAACAACCACAATTTCCGCCAATTCTCCATGGGTATCAATCTGTACAATCGATTCTATACTGACATCATGGTTGCCAAAACAAGTTCCTAACTTGCCAATAACACCCGATTCATCTTGAGTAATAAAACGAGCATAAAAGCGAGTAATTAAATCTTCCATCGGAGCGAGATTACAATAATGTTGATGGGTACAACTCATCAATGGATGAACCTCACCGGAAAGGGGACTATTCAGAACCGCCGCAATATTCAAAATATCAGAAACCACAGCACTCGCCGTTGGGCCAGCACCCGCACCAGGGCCAAAAAACATCACCTGTCCAATCGGTTCACCTTCAATTAAAATAGCGTTGTAAACATCATTAATACTCGCTAAAGGATGCGCTTTTGGAACTAAAGTCGGATGAACTCGAATCGAAAGTAAATCATTCTCAGGAGTAGCTTGGGAATCACGGCTGGCGATCGCAAGTAACTTAACCACAAAACCCAAACGATCCGCATAGGAAATATCGCTAGCATTAATATGACTAATCCCTTCACAATAAACTTCACTCAGTTTGATCCGTCCTCCAAACGCTAAAGATGCCAAAATCGCGATTTTATCCGCCGCATCTAACCCATCAACATCAGCCGTCGGATCAGCTTCAGCATACCCTAACCGTTGGGCATCGGCTAACACTTCGTCAAAATCGACCCCTTCAAGTTGCATACGGGTGAGGATATAGTTGGTTGTGCCGTTGACAATCCCCATAATCCGATGAATACGATTCGCCCCGAGAGACTGTTTCAAGGGTTGAATCACGGGAATCCCTCCCCCAACAGCAGCCTCTAACATCACATAAACGCCCTTTTCATTCGCCGCCGTGAAGATTTCATCCGCGTAGCGAGAGATGACGGCTTTATTGGCAGTGACGACGTGTTTTCCGTGAGAAATGGCTTTGAGAATCAGCGATCGCGCAGGTTCTAAGCCGCCAATCAGTTCAACAACAATATCGATGTTCGGATCAGTGACAATTGCTTCTAAATCAGTCGTCAGTAGAGTTTCTGGGAGTTCCACTTGACGAGGCTTAGACAGCGATCGCACCCCAACTCGATGTAGGCTTAACCCTTGCAATAAGGGATGTCGTCCGTTGGTATCGAGAAGTATTTGTGCGGTTCCTGTTCCAACTGTTCCGAGTCCCAACAAACCAATCTTAAAAGCCACAATTCCCACCCGTCACTAATTTCGTATTCTTCCTATTTTAAAACCAACGGCCCCCCCGAAACCGCCAGTGAGGAAATAAAATTCGGGTTAGGGCTTGAGAGGCGAGGTAAATGGTGAACCAAACCAGACTGTAATGACAGATAAATAATCCGATCTTGAAAATTTGGGGAGAAATACCCGGTAAACCGATCGTGTTAGCCAATCCCCCTACAAACAACCCTTCCCAAATTCCGGCGAGGAGTTGAAAGAGTCCTGGCCAGTCTCGATCCCAACGGAATTTTTGCAAGTAGATGTACAAGGTATCCCAAACCAAGCCAAACAGGGCGATATATCCCAGTAGGGCAAAGTAGATCCAACTGGGTTTACCCATTTTCCCCAACCAGAAGGGTAAACTCACAAACACACCGACTGTTGCGAGAAGAAATATACGGGTTTGCCAGCGTCCCAGAAGGGTTGGAGTCATGAAATTTTCGATGATTTAAGTCTGAGCGGTGAGCAATTGTAAATTTTTGTAAACTAACTTGCGGGGTGACACCCATCATGGTCTATACTACATACATAGTAGATGCACCCTGATTAGATCGCCCATAACGTCATGGGCGTTTTTCTTTTTTAACCCAGGCCAAAGCCACAACGGTCTGTACATGATCACAAAAGCAGCCCAGAAACTATCTTCTTGACCGAGGGGCTTTATCTTTTCTCAATATCCACTCAAAAACGGAGAGGGCGCGAGTCGGACGTTTAGAGGCTTTGGAATTGGGATCAATCAGTTTAGTTTTCACTAAAATCTGTGTAAAACCTTTTTCTAGAGGTTCAAAAGGTGATTTTTCTGAAGAACTCGGAAGTTGATCAATTTGCCACCAACTTCCCAGACAGTAACCACAGATACTCGCAATCCCTCCAAAAACAATACTTAAATTCAAGGAATACCCTAACCCAAAAAAGGCAAGGGTCATTAGCAAGCCCAGGCTCAATCCGGTAAATAATCCAGCCGTTTTAGAAGAAGAGGATGCCATAGATTTTGACGATGGTTTCACTCTCCATTGAACCGCAAATTGATCAGTTTGAACAATTAATTCAACTCATCTATCCTGAGAGGTTAAAAGTATCTAGCAGAAATACTGGGTAAACAGAAGTTGAGAATACACGGGTCTGGTCTAAATTCAAAATTCTCAATTCTCAATTCTGATGGGGGTCGGATAAGTTGCTCACGTTCGACAATAGCGACATTCTGATAGAGACTGATCACAATCTCCTGTCCACGATCAGTACATTCCAAATATTTTAGAGCATCTCGAATATAAGCGTACACAACATTATAGAAAAAATTAGGGTATGCTACTCGTAAATCATCGGGATGGCGATAACCTAAACTTTGATGAGTGCCAATTTCTTCAAACTCACGAAACAGCCGAGTCATCTTGGTAAGATAATTGGGATCGGCTAACTGACCAATAAGATCAGCCGCTCGAACTAAACTAGCATAACTACAAGTATCTTGATATTTTTTGCCAGCAGGAACCGGAAAACGAGTGAGTTCAATATTGTGCTGAATGGTATTAATATTAATCAGGTTAAATCGACTCAAAGTTTCCAAAGCAAACAATTGTCCGCGATCAACATGATAGGGAGTCAGACTTGCATCGGTTGTTTCTGAAGATAAATAAATTGTTTGTTGATCTGCGCCGATCACATAGCGTCCTTTTTCAAGGCGATCAGCTCGGCAAATTCCTTTACAATAACCAATATCGTGACATAATAGGGAGACTATTGTGTTTAACCAATCTTGAGGGGAAACACTACCTTCGTTCATTTGTTTGCCGCGAAGGATTTCTAGTCCAGCTAAAGTGACTAAAACTGTGTGTTCGAGATCGTGATAGGGTGCATCAGTTTGTGCGATCTGGGATAAAACAACACGAGCGATCTGACCAATGAAAGTAAGAGACTCTGATTCTAACTCGCCGTAAAGGTCAATATAACCGCTTTGAAGCTGCTGGATGCAGGTGTTGATGAGGGGTTGAGTGAAAGGATGAGACATGGGTAATTCTCCTAGTCAATTCGATTAGAGGATGGATTTAAGATCAGAGTTAATCTGATCGGAGTTCTGTGATCTATTAACAGTTTATGCAACTCCAGTCACTCTGAAAACCATAAAAACTCATAATTTTCGAGAGATATTTATACTCAGTAAAATCTCGGAAAGTATCTTTTGACTTGTATTTTTTTTTAACCTCATAAAACCTCATAAAACCTCACAAAATCTTAAAAATGTGACTTTAATCACAAAATATTGGCTAATATTATTTAAAATTAAGTAACAAAAACTGATGTTAATATTGTCTCAGTGAAAACCCGGTATGATTTACACTTGAATAACCTTCAACTTAATTTGAAGACCCATGGATGCTCAAGCCGCCCTAGACTACATAGATGACCTAATTTTTGCCAAGTTCGGCAAACCGTTGAATGATTTAGAACGAGAAGTTTTTATTGGATCGTGGCAAGATAAAACCTATAAGGAGATTTATCCCTACAACCCAGAGTATATTGAAAAATCTGTGGGTTATCAACTTTGGCAGAAAATTTCTACAGTTTTGGCAGACAAAGTTAGTAAAAAAAACTTCAAAAGACCGCTGGAAAGACATTTTAAAAACACGTCTTACAAAACAGTTTTAATTAGTTACCAAAATCAAGAACCCGATACAAGTTTAGCCACTCAACTTGAGAAGGCAATTGCAGGGGAGGGACATCAAGTGTTTGTAACTCCCGTTGGGATCAATCAACCTCATTTAGTCAAAAAAACAACAGATTGGTTATCTCAAATTGATCATCAACTCCGACGTTGTGATTATTTTTTACTGTTGTTATCTCCCCAAGCAAGCGTTAGTGAAATTGTTTTAGAACAACTCAAACAAACAAAAGAACTGCGAGATTTTCGGGGCAGTCGAAAACCGATTATTTTACCCATTCGAGTGAATTGTCCGGCTTGTTTACCCTTTAACCATGACTTGCGAAGTTATTTACTCGGAACCTGTCAACGGGAATGGAAATCAGCCACTGATACTGCGAGCATTATTGAGGAAATAAAGAGATTTTTATCTCAAAATATTGATTGGGCAAACCATAAAAAATCTATTCCGAGTTGGGAAGAATGGAAAACCGTTGGAATTGAAGAATGGGAGCGAGAAATTAGTCTAGCCTCAAACCAAACCTTAGATTTATATCCTCTCCCGGTTGCCGAACCTGAACTTCCTCAAGGTCAAGTGCGTTTAGCCTCAGCTTTTTATATCAAACGAGATCCTTTTGAAGAACAATGTTATCAGGAAATCACCTCTCCCGGTGCATTAATTCGGATAAAAGCTCCGCGACAAATGGGTAAAACATCTTTGATGGCTCGAATACTATATCATACAAAAGAACAGGGTTTTAATACTGTTCCTTTGAGCTTTCAGCACGCCGATCAAAGTGTGTTTAACAACTTAGATCAATTATTACGCTGGTTTTGTATTCGGATTGCTCGCAAGTTACGGTTGCCCTATAAAGTCGATGAGTATTGGGCTGATATGTTTGGGAGTAAAGATAACTGTACTGCATTTTTTGAAGATTGTATTTTACCTGATATGGAGATGCCACTGGTACTCGGTTTAGATGAAGTTGATCGGGTTTTTCAGCATCCTCATATTGCAGATGACTTTTTTAGTTTATTGAGAGCGTGGTATGAAGAAGCGGGTTATGGAACCGGAGATAGTAATCTCTGGGAAAAACTGCGTTTAGTGATTGTTCATTCGACTGAGGTTTATATTCCTTTGGATATTAATCAATCTCCATTTAACGTCGGATTACCCATCGAATTGACTGAATTCACCCCCGAACAAGTTGCAGATTTAGCTCACCGACATGGACTAAATTGGCAAGAAGAACAGATCCAAAAATTGATGAAAATCGTTGGGGGTCATCCTTACTTAGTGAGAGTTGCAATGTATCATATTGTCCGAGAACATTTAACCCTAGAAAACTTAGCTGAAACTGCCTCAACAGAAGCGGGAATTTACGGCGATCATTTACGCCGACATTTATGGAATTTGCAAAAACATCCAGAACTCCTACAAGCATTAAGTCAAGTTGTGACAGTTAGAGAATCGGTCGAGTTAAAATCAGTTCTTGCCTTCAAATTACATAGTATGGGATTAGTTGATTTACAAGGTGATCGCGTCACACCGCGATGTGATTTATATCGTCAATATTTTTCTCATCGGTTCACCTTAGAGCCTTTAGATTTCAAATGATCAATAAACTTTTTTAAAGATTTCAGTGTTACACAAATTATTCTCTACCATCTGATTTGATATGTCATCTACACTCAGCCAAACTATTAACCCTACCTATTCCTACAAAGTCGGCGGACATCTACATTTTGATGCCCCGAGTTATGTCGTTCGTCAAGCCGATCAAGAACTTTATGAAGCATTGAAAGCTGGAGAATTTTGTTATGTTCTCAATGCCCGACAGATGGGAAAAACCAGTCTCAGGGTACGCACAATGCACCGTTTACAAGCGGAAGGATTTGCTTGTGCAGCAATTGATCTGACTAAAATAGGTTCTCAAGATATTACACCCGATCAATGGTATGCCGGAATTATGCGACAGCTTGTGAGGAGTTTTAAGCTGTCAATTCGCCTGCAACCTTGGTTAGAAGATCGCAACTATCTTACCCCTTTAAATCGTTTAAATGAGTTTATTGAGGATATTTTACTTGAATCTGTTCATCAACCGATTGTAATTTTTATTGATGAAATTGACAGTATTCTGAGTTTAAATTTTTGTGCTGATGATTTTTTTGCTTTCATCCGCAACTGTGAAGGTTGTCGCTCAATTGCTTTTGCATTATTGGGAGTTGCCACCCCTTCCGACTTAATTCAAGATAAAGCCTGTACTCCCTTTAATATTGGTTGGGCAATAGAATTACACGGGTTTCAATTTGATGAAGTTCAACCTCTAATTCAAGGATTAATTAATAAAATTAGTCATCCTGAAACGGTATTACAATCGATTTTAAATTGGACAGGTGGACAGCCTTTTCTGACACAAAAGATTTGTAACTATATTCATAAAATATTTGAGAAAAATCTTACAGAAATATTTATAGAACCTCAGAATGTTGATCAATGGATTAGTGAATTAGTTTATTCAAGATTGATTAATAACTGGGAAGCTTTAGATGAACCTCCACATCTAAAAACAATTCGTGATCGTTTATTACGACCAGATGAAAACAATATTTCACGCTTAAAAGTCTATCAAAATATTTTACAGCAACACAAAATTTCAGCAGATAGCAGTTCTGAAATAATGGATTTGAGGCTTTCTGGATTAGTTGTTCAAAGAGACAATAACCTTCAAGTCTATAATCCGATCTATGCAGCCGTATTTAATTTAAAATGGGTTGATAAATCAATCAAAACTCAGCAACCTGACTTTAAGGAAATTGTTGATCAGCAAGAAATGAAGTTACTGTTCTTGCTCAAAAAAATGGATGATAAAGGATTTGATGACATTCTCAGTGAAATTCTAGGTTTAATTATGTTGAAATTAATTGAACTCATGAGTGTTGATCGGATGGTGATTTATCTAGTTGATCGAGAGAAAAACGAAATTTGGATTATGAATGCAAAAACTACAGGAGGTCAAGCAACAAAACTACAAATTTTTGCCAACAATCAAACCACAGGACGAGTCACAATATTTCGGAAACCCCTCAATTATCATCTTGATTTTTCCGAAGATTGGTATTCAGCGATCGCTCAAGATCAAAATCAATGGACAACCTATAAAATTCACAACCAACTCACAATGCCACTCTTAAATGAGCCTAAAAATATCTGTGCATTTGTGCAGTTGAATAATAAGTTGAAAAAGCTTAATAATCCCACTTTAGCTTTAACCGAACAAATTGACCCCAGAGGATTTACAGAAGAAGATAAAAAAGAGCTAACTGAATATACTCGCGATTTACAACGTATTTTAGAAAGCTGCTATGACAGTTATAAACTCACCCAAAAACTCCAAATTTCAGAAGCCCTCTCAGAAGCAACTCGTTCGGTTTCTTATAGTAGTTTAGATACAGAAGAAATCATTCAACGAGTGATGGATGCAGCAAAAAAACTAATGAATGCTGATCGGAGTACACTCTGGTTATTTGATGCAAGAACTGATGAACTCTGGACAAAAATACCTTTTGAAAATGGTTCAGTCAAAGAAATACGAATTAAAGTTGGTCAGGGTTTTGCAGGACAAGTCGCCCAAACGGGGGAAGAATTAAATATTCCCTTTGATCTTTACAATCATCCCGACTCAAACACCGCCAAAACAACCGATCAAAAAACAGGATATCGCACCTGTAGTTTACTCTGTATGCCTGTTCATAATCCCGAGGGAGAATTATTAGGCGTGACTCAACTGATTAATCGCCGTAAACCCGGTCAATATCCCGAATATGATCCTAGCACTTGGCCAGAACCTCCTGAATGTTTTGAAGCCAGTTTTGATGCGAATAGTCAAAAATATATGAAGATTTTCAATTCTCAGGTGGGAGTGGCTTTAGAAAATGCCCGACAATTTAAACAAATTAAAGATCAGGCAGAAAATAGCCCTCAAAGCATCGTCAGTAAGACACTCGCCATGCTCAATCAAGTCATGGATGGTCAGGGATTTGATGAGATTTTAGATGCAACTTTACGGTCAATTACCCTGAAAACAGGTAAGTCTTTAAATGCTGACCGGACGACTATCTTTTTGTTAGATGAGGAGCAAAATGAATTTTGGTCGATTGTTGCTGAAAGTGAAGAAAATCGATCTTTAGAAATCCGAGTTCCTGCTAATAAAGGAATTGTCGGTGAAGTCGCAGCTACAAAAAAAACGATTAATATTCCCTATGATTTTTATGACGATTCTCGTTCAGAAACTGCCAAAGATCAGGATAAAAAGAACGGATATCGAACTTATTCAATGTTAGCACTCCCGCTATTAAATGAATTGGGAGACTTAGTTGCTGTCGTGCAGGCGATTAATAAATTAAAGCCAAACCATCAACCAACAGATAGTCTTTTTGACAAGATTGATCAAAATAGTTTTACGCCTGAAGATGAACAACTATTTACAGAAAATGCAGCTTTAATTCGGATGATTTTAGAAAGCTTCTGTTCTTTCCATAAAACGGCTCAAGGACGACGAGTTGCTGCCGCATTAATGGCCGCCACCCGTTCAATTCAAGGGACCAGCCTAGAAAAAATTGATGAAATTATTAAACGGGTCATGGATGCTGCTAAAAGCCTGATGAATGCAGACCGCAGTACATTATGGATACTTGACCGTAATCAACCAGATGAATTGTGGACAAAAGTTACTTTTGATGATAGTTCTCAGCGAGAACTGCGGATTAAAGTCGGACAAGGTTATGCCGGAAAAGTAGCTCAAATGGGAATTCCGTTGAATATTCCTTTTGATTTGTATGACTATCCTGACTCCGAAACAGCCAAGAATACTGATAAAAAAACCGGATATCGAACTTGTAGTTTGTTATGTATGCCTGTTTTTAATCCTGATGGTGATTTAATTGGAGTGACACAATTGATTAACAAAAATAAATTAGGAGATGAAATCAATATTGACTTAAAAAATGATGCTCCTATACCGGATATATTTCAAACAAGCTTTACCCAAAGTGATCAAAAACATATGCAGATTTTCAATAATCAAGTCGGTGTGATTTTACAAAATGCTGAATTACTCAAGGCACTCGGAGATATCACCGAACAGAATAAGATCTAATCTGAAATACTGAAAGACTTGCTACAGATGATTGATCGGGAGATTTTGCCTTCTACCTTCTGCCTTCTGAACTGGACTCAAATTTACCATTCTTGCTGCTTCATTTTTTTGGGTAAATTCAATCGGGGAAACTGATAAAATGTATTGCCTTCATCATCAATATCAGGTAAAGCAGAAAAAACCCTCGCTTGTCGTTCGAGATAATCTTGAGCAACTTCTGCACTCACTTGAGCGGTAGCGGCGAGTTGAATCAGTGAAATGCGACTATCTTGGATATCTAATAACTGATAGAATGCGTTATCCAACCTGCGATTTTGGTCTTGATTTCCCCCAACTCGAAAAATCAATAAACCGACTAAAACTCCTAATCCAGCAATACTAAAATATTCAATGAAAGCCATAAATTTCAAAATCCAATGAACTTCTAGCTTTAATAGTAAACCACTTTTGATTGTCGTCACATCTGGGGAGTGTTGCTAACGGCTAATTGTGAATTAAATTAGGATTAGCCATTAGCAGTTCAATGAGTTTGAGATTGTTTAATCAACTTCTGAGCTTAAGCATCTTGAGGTTTGATAAAATTTTCCGCCCCTTTAATCACTTTAGCCGACTCAATTTGATCTCCTTGCTGAAGATTTTCTAAAACTTCCTTGCCCTTAGTCACGTATCCAAACGCAGCAAAGCGACCATCTAATAAGTTTAATCCAGCCGGAGTTAATTCAGGTTCAAACAAGAAAAAGAAAATCTGAGAAGAACCCCCATTGGGTAAAGGTTCAGGACGCGCCAAAGCAACAGTCCCATAAGCCGAAAAGGGTAAAACAGGTTTATCTCGATACCGACCGATTTCTTCTAATGTATATCCATAAATCGGTTCCGTTTCTCCGCGAACTAAAATCTCTAACGGAATATCACGTTCTTTACCTGTTTTCGGATCAATAAATCCTTCTTCTTTTCCAGGCGGATCACCGACTTGTAGATAAAAGGCATCTTTAGCGCGATCAAACTTTAAACCATCATAAAATCCCCGTTCAACCAAATCCACAAAATTACCCGCAGTCACAGGTGCGCTGTAGCCATCAGCAACCAGCGTAATCTCTCCGCGACTGGTTTTAATTTCAACTGTAGCTCGTCCTTTAAGCTGAGGTAAATTTGCGTATTCGTCCGGAACTTCATAGGGAAATTCCTCAACCATTAACTCCTCAAGTTCACTCACTTTTGCGAGAACATCCGCTCGGGTTTCGAGTAACTTTTCGCCATCTTTGACTTCCAAAGCTTCCCGTAAACTCTCTATTCCCCCTTGGAGTTGGCTAATAATCGCTTCCGCTTCGGGTTGTCTATCTGAAGGGATACTCGCCAACAATTCAGATTCTTGTGTTGTGAGAACTCGCGAGGCGATCGCAATATCGCTTTTAATCGGACTCCAACGCTTACCCCGAATGCGTGTTGCAATTTCTTCTAAACTGCGTTGCATTTTTCGTACAGGTTCGTTATCAATGGGTAGAGCATAACGCAATAACGCTTTACCATCGGTAATCGCATTTCCTTGGGGTAAAACACTCTCTCGCTTGGGTTGACTACTACTCCCCCCAAAATCCCACCACGCTCCACTCAAACCGATTGAGAGTGAACACAACAGCAGCAGAACAACTCCCGTTTTCAACCAACGTTTGCAAGTCTCCATCATAGAATCAAGCCAATGCAGCATAAGTCTCCGATTTCATTCACTTTCTCATATTACGGGTCAACTGCGACCCTTGAGTGGTAAATTCTCCTGTGAATATTAAGAACTCAAGCACAACACTATAGATGAGTACCCGTTGAGGGGTAAAATAAAAAGCCGATTGTTTCTGCACCCAAAGAAACTCCATGATTTCCAGTAACGATTTTCGCACAGGTGTCACGATTGAATTAGACGGGGGAGTTTGGCGAGTGGTAGACTTCCTCCACGTCAAACCCGGAAAAGGTTCTGCATTTGTTCGCACGACACTCAAAAATGTGCAGACAGGTAATAAACTTGAACGAACATTCCGAGCGGGGGAAAGTGTCCCTCAAGCCAACTTGGAAAAAAGTGTTATGCAGTATACCTATAAGGAAGGCGAGCAATTTGTCTTCATGGATATGGGGACTTTTGAACAAGCTCCGCTCAACCCCGAACAAATTGGGGATGGCGTTAAATATCTCACTGAAGGTATGGAGGTGAACGTTATTCGCTGGAATGACCAAGTTTTAGAGGTGGAATTGCCTAACTCCGTCGTTCTTGAAATTACCGAGACTGATCCTGGGGTTAAAGGGGATACCGCAACCGGAGGAACCAAACCCGCTACAGTGGAAACAGGAGCAACGGTGATGGTGCCGCTGTTTATTTCCATCGGAGAGCGGATCAAAATCGATACTCGCAACGATACATATTTGGGCCGGGAGTAGACTTGCAATCCTTTTCGTAGGGCAGGTCATCCTAAGTTCATTATTAGGAGAAACACGCTCAATTCAATATCCAATATCCAACATCAATTGAAGGGAGACATACCAACTGTGCAACTCGATCTCAACCAGCTCCGTGAATTGTTGGCTGACATTGATAAAACGAATATCTCTGAGCTAACTCTAAAGAGTGACGATTTTGAACTTACGGTTCGCAAGGAACTTCCCTGGCGCGATCACTCTTTGTCACCAATCGATTCTATGCTAACTGGTGGGGTTCCTCGTTCGGAGTTGGCATCGTCTCCTGTTGCTTCGACATCAGGAAGTCATCAATCTGAAAAAGCAACATCCTCTAGTAGCGGGACATCAACATCTGTTGGCTCAACTTCTCTGTCGTCTGATAGTTCTAAATGGGTAGAAGTGACTTCTCCGATGGTGGGAACCTTCTATCGTTCCCCTAGTCCTGACGAAGTGCCTTTTGTCGAAAAAAGCGATCGCGTTACTGTCGGACAGGTGGTTTGTATTATTGAAGCGATGAAGTTGATGAATGAAATTGAATCGGAAGTTTCCGGTCAAATTGTTGAAATTTTAGTTGAAAATGGTGCGCCTGTTGAATATGGTCAAGCTTTAATGCGGATTAATCCTGAATAATCAGAAGGCAAGAGGTAAAATGTCAGATCTTACACCTCCCGACCTCCTGATCTCCCCCTTTTTTCTGTCACCCTGAGTCAAACGATGGCGTTGCCAGACCACGGAGGAGTCTTAGGGTCTATTCAAGATTCTTCGCGATTGCTCACCAATGACAAAAAAACTCCCGATCCCTAAAATTAATTGAGTTGAAATTCCGCCTCAAAACTTTTGCGGGTGGCAGGTTGTGGCACTTCTAAGCCCTCTCCTCCGAGTATTTCCAAAGGTTCACCCGCGACAGAAATCCAAACCTTCGCCTCTGGGTTAAGACTGGTTGCGGTATAAATCACCTGTCCTAAACGTCCAATCATCGAAGCACTGCCTCCTCCTGTGGTGAACTCCGGCGAAAGGTTTACATAGACCTCACTAGGATTGGCTTCAACGCTCAAAACTTCCGTTTGGGGAGGAATCTCGCTAAAACGATTTTCGTCCGTTGGTTGAGCCAATAACCCCTTAAAAGCAGCATCTAAGATCAACGCCGGATTATCTTCTGTGACTTGAACGGTCATCGGAGTCGCTACCCAGGCAATTTGACCGTTTTGATCTTGAACTCGGTAAATTTCTACCGTTTTTTCGAGGGTTGGCTCCCCTGTTTGCGGGGGGAGTACAGGGGAAGGTTCTACAGTTTCACTGGGACTCGGAGCAGGAATGGGTAAAATATCTGGGTCTTGAGTTTGGCGATAACTCAGCGTCCACCAGGTAATTCCTCCCCCGACTGCGATCAATAATGCGGCGATCGCAGCGATAATACCAACAGGTTTAGCATTCTCTTGCATCGGATCTCTCATCGCTATTTTCTAATTGAAATCAGCCCTCGTTTTCGGGCAACAACGTAAAAATATCTACAGTCTGTCACCCGAACAATTCCGACATTTTTATCAAGAACCTGAGTTGATCAGACAAATTAAGACGGGTTCGGAGTTAACAAAATGAGCTGTCGCGATCGCAGGGAACGTACCCCTTCTAAGTCGAGTCTGACTTCAGACAAAATCTCTTGAACCGTTTTTTGAGGAGGGCTGGAGGTTTCAGATTGTTCAGACTGCATCCATCCAGTATTGACCTCACAAGCCTGCATAAATTCAAATTCCTCGGAGGACAATTGTACCAATTGGTAGTCATAATCAAATAAAGTTTGATTCGGCCAGCCATTGATACAAGGACTCAATTCAGCAATAGCAGCCAGTAAACTCTGATCATTCGACCAGTTTGATCGCGCTACCGGAGGACGACCCAGGAAAAACTCATAATGAGTAATTTGGGGATCAAGGAGTTCAATTAAGCGGTAACGTTCGCGTGCGCTGAGTCCTTGAACTCGTTCGATCAGGTCTGGAGAAGTTCCTAATAAACGCTCAATCTCCCAATAACCGCGATTAGAAAATCCCACAAATTCTAATCCCGAAGCATCAATTAACTCAAATAATGTCTCAATATTGTAGTCAATTTCTTGAGGATGAACATACATATCGGCAAAACATTCATCCCGTTGATTTTCTAACGCCCAACGTTGAGCTTCATACTGAACCAAACGGTTATCTTGAGGGAGTGCTTCAAAAATCTCACGGCCGATCTTGACCCCTGCTTGGTAATTATTTCGATCTTTACTTTGCATCAGGGCGATCGCTTGTTGCATCAAACGAATTTCCCACCGTCCCAATTCAGCATACACAAAAATGTGCATTAAGCCACCCGGAGCCAACTTCAAGGCTAAAGTCTGTAGTCCCCGAACCGGATCGGGTAAATGGTGTAGGACTCCGACACAATTAATTAGATCAAATTGACCAGGTAGTTGACCCACATCATACAAACTCAAACTGCGAAATTCAGGCACCGGAGTTCCGGGTGTCGAGATACCGGATCGTTGAGTCCGTTCTTTTGCGACTCGGATCGCCCCTTCACTGAGATCCATTCCCAGAACAGTTGCTTGGGGGTTAAGCCCAATCAAATATTCGGTACTCGAACCCGTTCCACACCCGGCATCTAAAATGCGAATGTTTTCTGTCGGGGGAGTACGACCCGTACAAAAATTATAAGCCGCTCGCCAACACCACCGCCAATTATATCCAGGTGGAGGTTCGTCAAGTAATGGATCGGGGGGAAAGGGGTAAGTATCGTAAAGTCGTTGAACCGCAGTGCTAATCTCTTCCATAGTTTACAAATTTTATCAGACGGTATCAGACGGTATCAGACGGTATCGGACGGTGCAAGATCGATCTCAAGAAATCGGTTGACAACAGAGAACTGTAGCAGGATGATCGCCGTTAACCAAGAGCGCGAAAGTGTGAATTGTCTTCGGTACTGCGGCTATTTCGGCATCCTTTGCCCTCTGCGTGAACAACCCTTGTAATAAAACTTATTCTTTTTTCTCAGATAACTTCTCCTAAATCTATACAATAAGTTTCGATACGCTTTTTAACAAAAACCGAGTAATCAACCCAAATTATTTTAATCTGAAAGAACAATTTGGCTAAAACGGATTGTAATCAACAGAAAAGGTCAGCACATACAAATGCTTACCCAGTCTGTTTACCGTTCGCAGGCCATCAGATTGAAAACTGTCGCGATTTTATTGTAGGGAGCAGATTAGATTCACATGAGTGTTAAAGCAAGTGGTGGAAGCTCTGTTGCACGTCCGCAACTCTATCAAACTTTACCGATAGCAACGATTTCTCAAGCCGAGCAACAAGATCGCTTCTTGGCAAAAGGTGAACTGGGTGAACTGGCAACTTTCTTTAGCTCAGGGACGCTGCGTTTAGAAATTGCTCAGGTTCTGACTCAAAACTCAGAATTGATCGTGTCTCGTGCGGCGAACCGGATTTTCACGGGTGGTTCTCCTTTAGCCTTCCTCGAAAAGCCAGAAGAACCAGAAATGGCAATGGCAGGGGCAGGCGCAGGAGATATGAGCGTCGCCGAAGGGATGAAGTTAGGAACCGTCTCATACATTGATAATAAAGGCGGCAGTGGCGGCGGCGGAATTTTCTCCGGCTTAAAGTCATTGTTTGCTGATGCCGGGGGTGGTGGTGGCCCGGCTGTGTTTATTCCCCCTGGTTTCCAGCCGATTAACGTTTCTCGTTATGGCCCTGGAAACATGACAAAATCCCTGCGAGATTTAAGTTGGTTCCTGCGCTATCTAACTTATTCCATTGTGGCAGGTGATCCCAATATCATCGCCGTTAACGTGCGAGGACTGCGGGAAATTATTGAAAACGCTTGTTCAAGTGCAGCAACTTTAGTGGCGTTGCAGGAAATGCGACGGGCTTCAGTGGGGTACTTCAAGCAAAACGCAGATGCTCAAGAAATTGTCAAGCAATACTTTGAAGTGCTGATTTCTGAGTTTCAAGGGGCTACTCCTTCCACCAAACTCCGTCAGCGTCCGAGTATCGACCAACAAGGCTTAGAGTTACCGCAAATTTACTTCAACGCGGCTGAACGTCGTCAGAAGTTTGCGATGAAGCCCGGTTTATCTACGTCCGAAAGACAAGATATCATCAAAGCCGCCTATCGCCAGGTGTTTGAGCGTGATATTACCCGTGCTTATAGCCAAAGTATTTCTGACTTGGAATCCAAAGTCAAAAATGGCGAAATCTCCATGAAGGAGTTTATTCGTCGCTTGGGTAAATCTCCCCTGTATCGCAAACAGTTCTATGAACCCTTTGTCAATAGTCGGGTTGTCGAACTCGCGGCGCGTCACTTCTTAGGTCGAGGTTTATCGTCTCCCGAAGAATTTAGCAAATACTTCGCGATCATCTCTTCTGGTGGTTTAGCGAAGCTCGTAGACGCGATGGTAGACTCGACCGAGTATTCCGACTACTTCGGTGAAGAAACCGTTCCTTATCTACGAGGATTGGGTCAAGAAGCCCAAGAATGCCGCAACTGGGGGCCGCAAATTGATCTGTTTAACTACAGTGCGCCCTTCCGCAAGGTGCCTCAGTTTGTGACGCTGTTTGCAGCATACAATCAACCGTTACCTGATCAACACGTTTACGGTCAAGGAAACGACCCGCTAGAGATTCAGTTTGGGGCGATTTTCCCGAAAGAGACTCGTAACCCCAAAAATAGTCCGGCACCCTTTAGCAAGGATACCCGTCGAATTTTAATTCGCAATGGGGCCGGAATTGATAACCAACTCAGCAACCCCACCGCTCGCCCGAATAATCCCGGTTCCTTAGGGCCGAAAGTGTTCAAGCTCGATCAGCTTCCGGGCGGTTATATCAGCAGTCGGTTTAAGCGGTCGGGCGGCAGTAACGGCAATAGCGTTAAGTTTTCCGAAAGCTCCACCCAAGCGGTGATCAAAGCAGCTTATCTACAGGTGTTTGGTCGCGAAGTTTACGAAGGTCAACGCCTCAAAGTGGCTGAGATTAAACTCGAAAACGGTGACATCACGGTACGAGAGTTTATCAGAATGTTAGCCAAGTCTGATACTTTCCGTAAGATGTATTGGACATCGCTCTATATCTGTAAAGCGGTTGAATATATTCATCGCCGTTTATTAGGGCGACCGACCTATGGGCGTGCTGAAATCAATTCTTACTTTGATATTTGCGCCAAGAAAGGGTTTTATGCTTTGGTCGATTCTATGATCGACTCGACGGAATATAACGAATCGTTTGGGGAAGATACTGTTCCCTACGAGCGTTATTTAACCCCTGCCGGTGTTTCACTGCGAACCATGCGGGCGGGTGCTTTACCGGAGAAAATGCCGCAGATTACGGTGACAGAACCCGCAGCACCTCGATTTGTAGAACTGGGTACACCGGAAGATACAAAAGGTGAACTCGAACTGCAAAATCGTGTTTCTCAAGGGGTTAGCCTACGACGCCAACAAACGAAGGTGTTTAAACTCACCAATACTGAAGATAAGGTGGCGTTGAAGATTCTCATTCAAGCGGCTTATCGTCAGGTGTTTGAACGCGATATTGATCCCTATGTGGTCAAGAATGAGTTTACCGCCCTCGAAAGTAAGCTTGGAAACCGAGAAATTACGGTGAAAGAGTTTATTGAGTCGTTGGGTAATACTTCTCTGTATATCCGGGAGTTCTATACCCCTTATCCCAATACAAAAGTGATTGAGTTAGGAACGAAGCACTTCTTGGGTCGGGCGCCTCAAAACCAAGCGGAAATTCGCAAGTATAACCAAATCTTGGCTTCTCAAGGCTTGAAAGCGTTTATTGGGGCGATGGTCAATAGTATGGAATACTCTCAGGTGTTTGGAGAAGATACGGTTCCTTATCGTCGTTTCCCGACTTTACCTGCGGCGAACTTCCCCAATACTGAACGCTTGTACAATCAGCTCACTAAGCAAAATGGTGATATTGTGATTCCGAGTTTTGAGCCTGTGGCTACAAGCGATCGCAGTTAGTCAATTCGGTTCAGTTTATCGCTCAATTTTAGCGGATGATTATTTTTCCCCTGTTCTATAGAATGGGGGCTTTTTTTAGTTTTGTATTAATTTTATTTTTGTATTCATAAACTTATCCGGAGATCCGCTTGGGAAACCCGTATTCACTAAATAGTTTGAGTGATTATTTAGGAAGCGCAAGGAAATTCAATGTCAGATCGTGAACAAGTTAGAGTTGATAGCTTTCGAGTCTCTGGCCCTGTCCAAGGAAAGCGAATTGAAATTGAATTTGATGTCAAACCGACTCGTGAAAGAGGACGATCCTCTTCTTATAATTCTTCTGAGGAATGGGATTCGATTTGGTTTTTATTTATTCTACTCTTTTCTTTAGTATTTTTTGTGGGAAATAAAGTCGGAACAGGGGACAACCCTTTTCCTAATTCTTTTTATCCCTCTAGCCAGAATTTTAATTCTTTCTCCCAACCTAATGATTAAATTTGATCAATGAAGATTTCGGAAAAATTAGAGTTAATTCACAATTCACAACTTGAGGATTCTATCTCCCAACTATCCGAATCAGACGTTATGATTTGTAGTTGAGTCTAAAACTTAACTGGGTTGTGAATTGTGAATCCTCAATTTCTTGGAGTTTTTTGAGTGATTATTCCTCAAATACTCGGAGCTAACCAACCACGAATAAAGTAATAGAATGTAATGATATATTCTTCTACTACATCCGTTGTTAACAAAAGAGCTTCAGCACTGGGTAAGAAGTCTTTCGCCGAAACTCGTCGCTGGTATTTTTCATTTGGGAGAGACGCAAAAAAGTTAGTCGGTGCTGGAATCACTTTAAAGCCTACACTGGCAAACGTTAAGCTTGCTCGTCGCATTTCTAATCCAGAAGTGACTAAAATGATCGCTCGCCCTAAGTCTTGTTTTTTGGCGATTTGTTGAATAGAAACTGCACTATCATACAACGTTCCCTCAGAAGTATCTTTGAGAATAGAACGAGAAGGAACCCCCATTCCCACCAGTAATCTAGCGATATAGTCTGCTTCGACAACGGGTTGCAAATATTCATTTCTTGAACCCGCACTGACAATCATCAGCGGAGCTAAACCATCTTTATAGAGTTTAGCTGCATAGGGAATGCGATCGCCAATTCGAGTCAGTTGAACTTGAGTAACATAGGGAAGCTTCGGTTCAGTCGTTCCCGAACCCAATAGAACAATAGCTTCGGCTCTTTCTCCACAACATAAATCCGTTTGAACCGTTTCAATCGCGGTTTTTTCTAATTGAAAAGCCAACCATTGAGCCACAAACGGCATACTGGAAAGAATTAAAATCAGTAAAGCCGTTAAAATCAAGTTCGGGCCAGGACTAGAAATTCCCCCCTTATTAATTTGAGTCGCCGCTAAAATCAACAACAAGATTGATAAACCAAGCGGCTTAATAAACACGGACAAAAGACTCAAAATCGCGAGTCCTATGGGGCTGTCGGGTGCGGTAAAAGCAATCAGCAATAAAAATACAGCTAGCAGGAACCACAACCGCCCCACTAGATTACCCTCTTTACTCACTAAAAGTTTCCATAATCTAAAGATGATGGTTCCAATGAGGAGTAACAATAAAAGTCGAGTGAGTTGTACAAACATTTTGTCTGTTGTTCAAGATGAGTTTTTAGACGTTTGTTTTGTGGAAAACTTGAGACCATCCCACTGAATATAATCGGTCGAGAACAGAAGTTTCTGTTTTCTCTCATGCAGTCTACCTGTTTTGAGGGCCAACCGCGATCACAATTTCCATTTGGATATGGCTAAAGTTTACAGAAAAAAGAGGGAAGCGGAAAGCCCTCGACAGTTATAGCAATGGTACTATTGTTCTATCTAAAAGCTAAAATACCTCACCCGTCTACGCGAACTACTTTTGTTTGGAGCGACGTTCTAACTCACGTTGAATGGCTTCTACAACTGTTTCTACCACTTGCACCCGAGCCGAATATTTACAATTAGCCCCCACAATAGTCCACGGTGCTGTCGGTGTATGAGTGCGTTGAATCATCTGATTAACCGCCACTTCATAAAAAGGCCATTTTTCCCGATTACGCCAATCTTCATCGGTGAGCTTATATTCTTTAAAAGGATTCTCTTGACGGGCTTGAAAGCGCTTCAGTTGTTCGTCTAAGTTGATATGTAGCCAAAACTTCACCAACACATAACCCGCACGGGTCAGTTGTTCTTCAAATTCATTGATTTCTCGATAGGCCCGTCGCCATTCTTCATCGGTGGCAAACCCTTCGACTCGTTCAACCAAAACTCGACCATACCAACTCCGGTCAAAAATTCCGATTTTGACCGCAGAGGGTAAACTTCGCCAAAACCGCCAAAGATAATGATGGCTTTTCTCCTCGTCAGTCGGGGCGGCAAAGGGTTGGACTTCGTAACTACGGGGATCTAAAATATCCGTTAACCGTTTAATCGCTCCGCCTTTTCCGGCTGCATCCCACCCTTCAAAAATAGCCAACACCGGAACTTGTTGTTCATAAATCTCTCTTTGGAGTTTACCCAAACGGGCTTGTTGTTGGGAGAGTTTGTGTTTGTAGTCGTCTTCTGATAGAGAATGAGTTAAATCGATTTGCCCCAAAGGATTCGGCTCAGTGGGGTCTAGGTGGTCTTGTAGCGGGGTTCTGATGGGGGGAAGCTGAACCTGTAGCCTATCCAATGCTTCGGTGAGGGTCGCAACCATTGCTGAGAGAACTTTAATCCGAGCATAGCGTTGACTATCGCCTTCGATCAATATCCAAGGTGCCGCGCCTGTGCTGGTATGAATCAACATTTCTTCAGCGAAAGCTAAATAGGTATCATAATTTTTTTCTTGTTGCCAATCTTCAGGACGAACTCGCCACGCTTTTAACTCATCTTTGGCGGCTTTTTTGAGGCGGCGCTTGAGTTCTTTTTGGCTAAGATGAATCCAAAATTTCGCAACAACAACACCATCATCGACCATCTGACGTTCAAAGGCGTTAATTTGTCGCATCGCCATCGGCACTTCAGCTTCAGGAAGTCGTTCAAAGAGTCGGTCTTCGAGAACGTGGGTATACCAACTGTGGTAAAAAATGCCTATCTGACCTTGGGCGGGGAGTTTTTGCCAAAATCGCCACAGAAACGGATAGCGACGTTCCTCTCGGGTTGGCGGCCAAATGGGATGAACAATAAATCCTCGCGGGTCCATGTAGCCGACCATTTTTTTGACTAGCGCCCCTTTTCCGGCGACAGCCCAACCTTCCAAGACAATAATAGCCGGGAGTTTCTTTTCCCAACAGGTTTGTTGCAGCGATCGCAATTTTTGCATTAAACTTTCTATCTGGCTCTGATAAGTTTCTTTATCGAGAGATAAATTGAGATCGAGAGTATCGAGCATGAATTTAGCCGGATCACAATAACAGTCCAGTCTAACTGCTCTACAGAGGGTTCTGCATCGTTTAATTTAAAAATTTTTTCAAAGAAGTGAGAAGACAGCTTCATCAAAAATTGAGAAAGATTTAGGCTTGTCATTTTCTTGTCATTTTATGGGGTTATTGTTTAAACCATAAGAAGTTAGCCAGTCTTAACGGTCTACTTCCCAATACATCTGTTTAAAATTATTCTTTTTTGGAGAGTTCCCATGAAATTAGAAATCATCGGCACAATTCTACTCGGTGTGGTTGCGGCGACTGTTTTTCCTGGTGTTGTTCAAGCCAATAATGGTTCTTTTTCCGGTACCATTGAACGGGTTTGGGAAGATGGTTTTCGCTTGCAAAGTGAAAATCGGGGGATTACCGTTGATTCTTGGGATGTTTGCGGAGACAATACCGCTCGTCATCTCTCAGCAGGAGAACAGGTGACTGTCGTGGGTGAGTTTGAGATGGGAGAATTTGATGCGTTTTCAATTACGAAAGCTGATGGTGTCGCGGTTTGTAAATAGTAATTTCGCTTCATTGTTAGGTTACATCTTTCTATTTTCTAGGGCTTATATTTGATCATTGACTTGACTTTCTGTTTGGATTCGATTTGTGAAATCTATGGGTTGATATCCTCGGCTTTTTCAACAAGCTGAGGATTTTTTCATGGATAGCAGTTAGCTTTCCTCTGTGCGAGTGAGTTAAACTTCGTTGAAAATCGGCGATCGCAGACTAACAAACCAACGGTATGATTAAGTTCAACCGATCTGTAACTATTTTAAAGCGATTACTCGTTATTTAGAACTCAAAGATATGACCCCTGAAAATCCTCAATCTCAAATCCAAGCGGGGCGGTTAGCTATCCTGTTACATGGAGGTATTCTCGGTGCAACGGGTAAAACAGGACTGTCTTTGTTGCGTTACTCTCAGGCTAATATTGTCGCAGTCATTGATCGCGATTGTGCGGGACAGTCTCTTTCTGAACTCACGGGAATCAACCGAGAGGTGCCGATTGTTGCTTCTGTCAAGGATGCGATCGCTTATCATCCCAATATTCTGATGATTGGAATTGCACCGCCAGGGGGGGCTTTACCGGAGGAATGGTGGGTTGATCTTGATGGGGCGTTAGAAGCAAAATTATCGATTGTTAACGGGTTACATACCCAATTAATTCCTTTAGTTGAACAACGCCACCACAGAAATATTAACCAAATTCTCAACCCTCAACAATGGATTTGGGATATTCGTCAAGAACCATCGGGTTTAAACATTGCTAGTGCTGCGGCGCGTCAACTCAATTGTCAACGAGTTTTAACGGTGGGAACTGACATGGCAATTGGTAAGATGTCCACGGGTTTAGAACTCAATCAAGCGGCTCAAAAACGGGGAATTCGGTCTAAGTTTCTCGCTACAGGTCAAGGGGGATTAATGTTAGGAGAAGATGGCATTCCTTTAGACTCAGTACGAGTAGATTTTGCCGCAGGTGCAGTCGAACAAGTGGTAATGCGGTGTGGAAAAGATTGTGATTTACTTTTTGTCGAAGGACAAGGTTCGCTGATTCATCCGGGTTCAACCGCGACTTTACCGTTGTTGCGGGGAAGTCAACCGACTCATCTGATTTTAGCCCATCGTGCCGGACAAACTCATGTTCGCAATCATCCTCATGTCGTTATTCCTCCTCTATCTCAAGTGATTGAGTTATACGAAAATGTTGCCAGTGTCGGTGGCGCGATGCAATCTGCAAAAATTGTCGGAATTAGCCTGAATACTTATGGTTTAGCGGAAGATGTAGCTAAGGAAGCGATCGCGCAAGTTCAACTTGAAACGGGTTTACCCTGTACGGATACGGTTCGGTTTGGGGCGGATATTTTATTGGATGCACTATTAACGAGGGAACAGTCAACCGGGAACAGCCAATAGTATTGATTGTTGTCTATTCCCCTGTAACCTATAACCTATCTCCTATCCCAACAACAAACCCGTTAATGCTAGCCAATCGATACCAGATCGGTTAGTCTCAATAGTAGTGTGTGTGAGGTGGTTAAAAAAATCTTATGAATGATGTGATGCTGTTGGGTGAATCTACGGTTAATAGGTTTCCAGTTTTAGGACTTCCTGTTCATCTGCATCATAATTATCATAACTGGTTGCTTAACCGTCTATATAAAGGGTTAGGAACTCATGTGATTACTTTGAATGCTGAAATGGCAATACAAGCCGATCGCGATCGTCATCTCGCAGAGGTGATTCGGGGGGCTGAACTTGTGATTCCAGATGGGGCGGGAATTGTTCTTTTTCTGCGGCTGAAGGGAAAGCCCACTCAACGTTGTCCAGGTATTGAACTGGCTGAGTCTTTCTTACAAAAAATAGGTCAACAAAATTGTTCAGATCTGGTTTTTTTCTATGGGGGAAAACCGGGAGTTGCTCAACGGGCTGCTGATCGATTTCAACAAAAAATTCCCAATTTAGCGATCGCCTCTTATCACGGTTATCTTGCGGCTTCTGAAGAAGAACAGTTAAAAGATTCACTCAAAGATTTACAGCCCCCAGTGATTTTTGTGGGTTTAGGAGTACCGCGTCAAGAGTTATGGATTGCCAAAAATCGTCATTTGTGTCCGAATTCCATTTGGATTGGAGTTGGGGGAAGTTTTGATATTTGGGCTGGGACAAAAAAACGGGCACCGGCTTGGTTTTGTAACAATCATTTAGAGTGGCTTTATCGACTCTATCAAGAACCCTGGCGATGGAAAAGAATGTTGGCATTACCTCAGTTTGCAGTCAAGGCTTTACTGAGTTAATCAAAGTGTTTAAAGGCTGAAGTAGTTCATCAGCTACAACAGCCTCTTAATTAAGCATGATGTTAAAGTTTAGATTTTATTTTCATCATCAAAGAAGTTATTAATCACTGCATAACCGATTAATTGATTTGGTAGTGATAAATATGTAGTGATCAGCAGTATTAAGTATAAGTATCTTTGATATTGTTGTACCTTTTATCGAAGAATCGAGCCGGCGGGAGTCGTCTGATTGACAATGCGATCGCCAGTAAGACCAACGAGAAAGTCTTTGAAAAAACTGGTAACATATAAATCTGTTGGGAGGATGTCAAGCCTAGCCTGAGACTTGATAAACTGAAGACTCACAAAAAATTAAAGCCATGAATCATTCTGCCTTAACTTGTCCCCAATGTCAAAGCCAGAAAATTGTAAAAAATGGTAGCATTCATAACAAAAAGCCCAAATACAAATGCACCGAATGTGGAAGGCAATTTGTCGAACATCCTCGCCAAATTTATATTTCTGAAGACACCCAAAATTTCATCAAAAAACTCTTGTTAGAAAAAATTAGTTTGGCTGGAATAGCTAGAGTAACAGGAGTTTCACGAATTATCACTACCGAATAGGCTTAGGTATCCTGATATGGAAGCTTGCATGGATTACCTGATTTCGGAATCTGTGTTGGTTCAATCGACGCTTCAATCTCAAAGGTGGGCAAACTTTACCAAACCATCGAAGTCCGCATTGAACAACCTAAAAATAATTCTAGCGTTGTCCCTCCGCCCCGAACAAACAAAACAAGCTTCGACATGGCTCTATTACCTTACACCTGTTATTGATTATTGCGTCAAGTTTTGACATTGGGTGGTTTAGAGAAGTTGCAGCGATCGCCCAAGCGGTTTATTGATTTGCTTTAGTGAGAAAACTGGGAGAAATGCTCTCGGTAAAGTAATCACCGGAAAATAAATAAGAAATGTAAACAGATGGGATGAGTGTTTATACTTATCAGCTAGAACAGTAGAAGACACAGAAATATTCAAGGCAATTGTGTCACGACTTGTAAGATTTTGTCGCAGTCAAAGCAAAAACTGTAAGAATCGCCTATTATTGGAGGCTAAATCGAGGCATCAAAAATTGGGAATTGATTTTCTTTTTATAAGTAGCCGCTCTAATTGAAAGTATTAAATTATTATTGCGGTGGGTTTGAGACAGAAGCTGTGTCGTGGGAATTATTTACCTTTATTTTACGTTGGTTTGATGAGTAAAGTTCTTATCAAAACCTAGATAAAGTTGCGAGATAAAAAGAAAATTGCAAAAAAATAATGCAGTTTTTTATATGGTTTGTTGTTTGCTGGAATGTTCTCTGAAATAGCCTGGTTTGGCTTGAAGCCTGTTACTACACAAGCTTTGGAACCTATTGTCATGGGAGCAGACAAAACAAATGTAATGACAACAGCCACAGCGAAGCATTCAGGATTGAATAGTTATACCGGAATTGTGTACGTTGTTGGTGAAAATGGCTACCAAATAAGTAGAAGTTACATTTGTGAAACACAACAACCTTCTCAACTACCACCATCCAATTTAAAACTACCCATTGCTAACGGTGAAATTGAATGTTCACCCGGTTCACAATCGCTTTACTAAACTTTATTATTGCGGATAAAAAAACATGAAAAGATTAACTTCATCATTATTAATCGGACTAGGATTAGCCTTGGGAATCTCTAACGGTTCATTGTTAGCCCAACCTACAGCAGAATTTAAAACCTTTGTCGAATGGTGCGAGAATAAAGCTCAACTGGCGGGGGAAACACAGCATACTATTGAAGTGCTATTAGAACAAGCAGGTACAACGGATTGTAATCAAGCTAATCAAATTTTATCTCAATTTACTGAGCTTTCTCTCCCCACCAATAAAATTAGTGATATTAAACCTTTTTCTAGTTTAACTCAGCTAACAAGTCTTGGACTCAGTGACAATCCAATTCACGATCTTAGTCCCTTATCTAATTTGACTCAATTAACTGAACTTTACCTTTATTATAATCAGGAAATTAGTGACATCAGTCCTTGATCTAATTTAACTCGTTTGAAAACGCTTGTTCTTAGTGTTAATAAAATTAATGATATCAGTCCTTTATCCAATTTAACTCAACTAATAAGGCTTGATGTCGGAGATAATAACATTAGTGATATTAGCTCTTTATCTAATTTAACTCAATTGGCAGACCTTAATCTCGAAGCTAATAAAGTTAGTGATATTAGCCCTCTGTCTACTTTAACTCAATTGACAAAGCTTAAACTTGGTGCCAATGAAATCAGAGATATTGGTGCTTTGTTTGCTTTGACTCAATTAACAGTCCTTGACCTTAGATACAATCCAATAGAACAGAAAATTTGTCCCCTAGCGAATCAATCAATCTGCGAATTTTGATTTTTCAAATAAAAATCTCATCCCAAATCCAAAAGCTGCAAACTTTAACACCAAAAGGAACATCTTATGAAAGCTTACAATAAAAACGGAGAATTGGTCAAAATTGCTTCTCCTAACCGTTGGATAATGTTGGGTTTAGGAACTGCAATTTTTGTGATTTTAATGAGTTTAAGTTTTCCGTCAGACTCCTTAGACTTGACTTGGATATTGGTCTTAGCCATTATTATTTTATTAGTTGATCTCTTTATTATAGCGATTGTCTATATTGTGTGGAGTGCTTTTATTTCTATTGACAAGTCTTCAACTGAGAACCATGTCAATTGTCAGTCAGCAGCTAATTTTATTAGTAACTCTGCTAACTATTTGTATCATTGGGAATATACAAGACGAGACAGAGAATGGATCGCTGGCTATACTATTTGGGGAGGATTTCTAGGATTGTTAGTCAGCCCTTTTATTGGAATTCTTCTTCAATTTACGACTACAGCAATTCTGCGACGAGGATTTCAAAATTTTCCATCCACAGGAGATCCAATTCAAGACTTTATTCAGTTTTTCTCTACAGCTATGATTATTGGAGGAATATTGGGATTAATCTATTTTATTAATTCAATCTTTAAAGCACTCAAAAGACTCATAAACATTCCAGATGTGTATATTGGCGAAAGTGCCATTTATTCCGATAACCAATATTGGTGTTGGCAGAAAACACCTTATCGTCTATCCAAGGTTGAACTGTCAGACCGACAGTTGAATTTAGAGTTAGTTTACCAAGTACAGCAGCATGAAAAAGATCGGGATTTTGGTTTGACAATGCGCTGGTTTGGAAATGAACCGACAGGTCAAGTAAACCGCTCTATTTTTGTTCCTCTCGGTCAGGAAGATGCGGCAAATAAGTTGGTGCAAATCTTCTCAAAACAATGTATTCCAGAACGTGAAGTTGTCAGAGTTTATGAAAGCAGTAATGATGACTACTATGACTATCGTGACTACAATGATAACGATAACTTTCATCAGCATGATGAGGATTGTTCTTCGGATGATTCCGGTAGTTATGATGATTCTGGTGATAACTTTAGTGGAGATGATTAATTAAGTTGGCTCAAACTTTCTAAACAATCTCAACCCATAATTGCAAAACCTTTGAAACCCCAAATTTGTATAAATTAATTAATTTAACTTATTGCAAAGCTCATAAGAAAAGAAACCCATAAGCCCGACCAAAAAAAGTTAAATTATTAGATAGGCATAAGTCTCAGTGTAGTAAATCAAGGAGAATAGTTTCAAATGAAATTTACTAACAATTTTAGTTTAGGATTGATAGTATTGACTTTTGCTTGTAGTTTTCTGTTGAATAAAGATAGTTTAGGGAATGCACAAAATGTTAACCCATCCGGACGTTTTTTGGTTAACATCCAATCGGGTAAATGTATAGATGTATCTGGAGCGCCAGGACGTGCAACGGGTTCAAAACTTCAACTCTGGGATTGTGAGTTATCGGGGTTGAATCCTGATAACAACTCACCTTCAGACCAAAGATGGATGATTACAAACGATGGCTTTATTAAAAATACATTGTCTGGAAAATGTATAGACGTAGCTGGCGCTCCTGGTACTGAAAATGGTTCACCGCTTCAGTTATGGGATTGTGAACTCTCTGGACGTAACCGAGATAATGGCTCACCCACAGACCAAATATGGACTATTACAAGTGATGGTTTCATTATGAATAGATTATCGCAAAAATGTATTGATGTCGCTGGCGCACCGGGTCAAGAAAATAGTTCAGCGCTTCTGTTGTGGGATTGTGAACTCTCTGGACGTAACCAAGATAATGGCTCATCCACAGACCAAATATGGAGATTGGAATAATAGGGAGAATGATTATTAAATTTTGCTACTGGGTTGTATAAACACTGATGATAAAAAGTTTCATACTCAATAAATATCTTACCCGAAATAACGAAAATATTTCGCCATCCTGGTGTGGCACTCGGCATCAATAGAAAGTTGGCGTCACTATGAAATTCAAATCTCTCTTACCACCGCATCACCAGAACCAATCCCAGAACCCTCAAGTATTTTAGGGTTGAGCAGTATAGCTTTTTTTGGAATACGAACTGCCGTCAAACGTAAACAATTCCACTCGAATAAAGTTTAGCAACCTTAGAATCGGTTAGTTAAGATTGGAGAGTGCATGAGTGCCAGCTTTTATACCAGCGAATGCTCTCTCCCTTTTTAACGTCAAATTTAATTTTTGGGTCTGCTGTCAACAACAGAGAATTGTTCCGATATAAAATTTTTCCCATCGGATCATCTAATTTGTTTGATGGGTTAAGTTACTCAAATCTAACTCGCTAATGGTTTAATATTTCCCGTCGGAATTGAAGCAATAAGCTGACGAGTATATTCCGTTTGAGGACGGTGATAAATATCTTCACCTTGACCAATTTCTTCTATTTTACCACGATTCATCACCATAATGCGATCGCTGATAAATTTGACTACACTCAAGTCATGGGAAATGAAGATATAGGTTAATCCAAATTCGGCTTGAAGTTCTTTTAATAAGTTTAAAACTTGGGCTTGAACCGAAACATCTAAGGCGGAAACTGATTCATCACAAATGATAAACTTAGGGTTTAAGGCTAAAGATCTCGCAATACAAACTCGTTGTCGTTGTCCACCGGAAAATTCATGGGGATAACGTCCCATCCAGTCCGGTTTCATTTCCACTCGTTCTAATAAATAAGCAACGCGATCGCGGCGTTCTTTCCCGGCTTTACTCACTCCATGAATTAACATAGGTTCCATAATTGTATCCCCAATTGTCAGACGAGGATCGAGAGAACTAAAGGGATCTTGAAAGACAATTTGCATTTCTCGTCTTAATTCTTGTCGCTTTTGATGATATTTTTTGTGCTTTTTATAGTTTTTGATTTTCTCAAACGTGGAGGCTGGTGAATAGAGTTTTGTAATATCTTCGCCTTCAAATGTCACCTTTCCACTCACGACAGGAATGAGTTGTAATAATGCTCTGGCTAATGTACTTTTCCCACAGCCAGATTCTCCAACCAAGCCTAATGTTTCGCCTTGATAGACCTGAAAAGAAACATCATTCACCGCCATTAATAGACGTTTTGTTTCCCCAAATACTCCCGAGACTTTAAAGCCGACTCGCAGATTTTCCACCGAGAGTAAAGCCGTTGTAGAAGGTTGTCGTTTTTGCGGTAAAGAATCAGATCCTTTAATCATCTCAATCTCAGTATTTTTTTCGCGAATTTCCAACTCTCCTGTTGCGGTTGTTTCAACTTCCATAAAATCAGAAATAGTCGGAAGGCGTTCAACTTGAATATCAAGCGGAGGACGACAGGCTAATAAACCTTTAGTATAGGGATGTTGCGGCTTTAAAAAGAGGCTTGTAATCGTACCCTTTTCAACAATTTTACCTCGATACATAACGGCGACTGTATCCGCAATTTCAGCAATGACTCCTAAATCATGGGTAATAAAAATCATCGACATTCCGCGACGACTACATAACTCTCGTAATAAATCCAGAATGGTCGCCTGAACGGTCACATCAAGGGCGGTTGTGGGTTCATCTGCTATTAATAAAGTGGGATTACAAGAGATGGCGATCGCAATCATTACCCGTTGTAGTTGACCACCAGAAAGTTCGTGGGGATAACGATCAAGTATGGCTCGTTTTTGATCATTAACTCGTTGCATTGCTTCTCGTTTTTCATCTCGTTTTTCTTGAGTAATATTTTTACTATTGATTTCAGCAATTTCGGCTTCTACTCGGGCGAGTAATTCCTCATCTGAAGGGATAAGTTTAACCTCTTGAAGTAGGGAAGTTGCTTTCCACATCGCTTGTCGAGGAGATACTTGTTCATGTTGTTTAATGGCTTCTATCAGTTGAAACCCAATCGTATAAACCGGGTTAAGAGAACTCATCGGTTCCTGAAAAATCATGGCAATTTGTCCACCTCGATATTGTTGTTTTTCTTGAGGTGACAGTTGAAGTAAATTAATCAGTTCAGAATTAGGTTGAGATTCGTTGAGATTGTTGCTGTTGCGAAATAAAATTTCTCCACTGACTTGAGAGGTATCGGGAGAAAGCAATCCCATAATAGCCAGAGAGGTGACTGATTTTCCTGAACCAGATTCACCGACAATACCGAGTGTTTGTCCGCGTTTGACTTGAAAAGAAATATCGTTGACCGCTTGAACAACTTTTTCGTCACTTTCAAACTGAACTCGCAGATTTTTCACATCTAAAACAATATTTTCCATAGAGACTTAAAACTCAACCTATAAATTTTATTTATTCTATCAGCCAACCGGAGTAGGGATAGATCATTGACTACACAATAGCTTAACGGACTGGGGAGTTGAAGGATATGGGGTTTCCACTGCGATCGCCTCTCGGTTACGGGTGTTGAGATGTCATGAGTCCTATTGTACAAAGTTGGACTTTGATTTGGACTTTGATATTGGGCTGAGGTTTAGCAAACTTTTATTCGATTTGACCTCAGTGTAAATACTGAACTTGATCAAATAAATATTTTTGTATTTTTCCGAATAACTACTGATGACGTTACTATTTCTAGAGGTAATAATAAAGTTAAGGAAGTAAATAAAGATCAAGAGCAACAAAATATCTTAATTGCTTCCAAAATTTAAAAAAATGACTTGAGCCAAAATAATTAATTTAACATTAGGAAAAACCGATGAAATTAAAGCAAATTGTGTTGACTCTCACTGCTGCTGTTAGCTTGTGTGCAGCGACTGCATTACCTGGATTAGCTGCTTCTGCTCGTTTAACGGCAAGTGATCCTGGCGCTCAAATTAACGTTCGGACTGCACCAACGACTAAAGCTAACACTCCTCATTATGGCGTACAGGGAGATTGGGTAGAGGTGTTGAATTATGCTAACGGAGGAGATGGATATATTTGGTATTATATTCGATTTTATCAATCTAATACTGAAGGTTGGGTTCGTGCGGACTTTCTATATTTCGAGTAACTTTATTTTAATATCTTCTCTCTCCCTCTCTGGCGAAAAGAGGGGTTTTTGTTGTTTAAATGTTTGGCTTTTGAGACTGAACACTAGACATCTATCTTCAAAATCACCTGAATAAATCCGGCGCGTCTATATTAAAGATTCTTTACGAAGTTTACCTATAAAATCAATTTTTTTTGTTTCGGGGTCAATGTCTACTCTGAACTGAATCCGAATAAAGATCTAGGGTATGCTAGCATCTAAAGTCTGAATTACATAACAATTGAGTCGTTATGGCTTCTATCGCCCGCAAAAACCTGTTTGAAGATCTTCCCCGTTTTATTGCAGCGCAGGCTGGTATTATGTTCGCTGTCAGCCTCGTAACGATTCAAAACGGTATTCTCAATGGGTTTGTCAAGTCTTCTTCTCTACTAATTGACAACTCAAACGCCGAACTTTGGGTTGCTTCTGCGGATATGATCCACATGGAGTTGACCATGCCTTTGCCTTTAGAGTATATGGTGCAAGCCCGTGAAGTCAAGGGAGTCCAACGAGCAGAAGCCCTAATTTTTCGCAGTGCGCGTTGGCGAGATCCATCGGGTCAAATTCATGCGGTAACAGTCGTGGGTTCCACACCAGAGGGAACACTTTTCGCGCCTTGGAATGTCATTCAAGGAGAAATTAGCAGTCTCAAAGAACCCTATGGTGTGATCATAGATGAAACGAATTTAGAGTCATTGGGCGTGACTGAACTGGGAGATGTTTCCACTTTGGGGGGTTTGGAGGCGCGTTTAGTCGGCGTGGTTGAAAACACTCAACCGATTATTAATAATAAATTAATTTTTACTTCCTTAAAAAATGCTAACGCCTACGTGAATGCGCGTTTAGAAACGAGTACCCGTTGTAAGTTAGAAGACGGTGACTTGAAATGTGTCAATATCTTCGATGATACGAACCCCGCAGAGAAGCAGGTGATTTCTTCAGCGCCTAAACAGTTAACCCTAACTGATCCGATCTCATTTGTGTTGATTGAAGTAGCACCGGGTCAAGATCTCGATGAACTCAGACAACGCCTAGAGGAAACTTTACCCAACGTTAAGACCTATACTCGTGAAGAAATGTCTGAGCGAACTCAATCTTATTGGAAGCAACGCACCGGAATTGGATTTATTCTTAGTTTGGGTGCTGGCGTGGGAATTTTGGTAGGGATGATCGTGGTCGCTCAAATTCTCTATGCGTCCGTCTCTGATCACTTAAAGGAGTTTGGCACCCTCAAAGCGATGGGAGCGCCCGATAAAGTAATTTATAGTGTGATTTTAGAACAATCTCTCTGGATGGCATTACTCGGCTATATTCCGGGGATGGCGTTGTGTATGGGGGTCACGAATTGGGCTTCGGCGACTCAAGGAATTTTAATTTTGATTACACCGACTTCTGCTGTGATGGTGTTTGGGTTAACGGTGATCATGTGTGCGGGATCGGCTATCTTTGCGATTCAGAAGGTCACTCAAGTCGATCCCGCGATCGTTTTTAAAGCGTAGGTTATTCAACCCGACGGAATTTGAGGACGTTGGGCATTTTTGAATTTCGATTGTAGATTAGAAAAAGTCAGAAGTTTGATCCCAGGTTCTCAGGCTATTTTTTACGAATGATCGAAAGGTGTGTGCTAGGGTGTTGACAAATTCCAGCAATCAAGAATGGCTAAACCCCTAAATTCACAGGCGATTTCGTTGCTGATTCCTTGGGAGTCGTGCGATCGCGAAGTGATTTCCCCAGTCTTTCTTGTATAGTGCTATGCGAATACATTATTGTCATTTCTAAATCCTAAAACCCCGACCTAGTATACTGTTCCCTAAGATTGCAAACTAAGTCTCGCCGGAAACCGCAGGGCCGCAAGGCAAGCGCTGTTCCCTGTTCCCTGTTCCCTGTTCCCTGTTCCCTGTTCCCTGTTCCCTGTTCCCTGTTCCCTGTTCCCTGTTCCCTATTCGCGATTCGCTATAAGTGAGTATTTCCCTCTCAAGCCTCAAATTGTTCTTCGGTACTCACGAGGCTGATTCCCAAGCCATACAAAATCAAACTAGAATTGGAAGTGATAATATGCTTGTCAATTATCGCGAGAAGTCTTAGTCTGGCTTGCAATTTTATGCCCCCATCAGAGGACAATAAAAATATGATAGGTTCAAAAATGAACTGGGCTAACCTCAAGAAAACCCCCACTCAGGCAGTGGATGGTTCAGTTCATGCCCCAGTAAAGCCGATTGCAATTGAGGGCTTGGGAGTGGAAATGACCTATCAATCTGGGCGTCAAAGCTTTAAGGTTCTCAAAGGGATAGACTTGCAGGTGCAACAGAGTGATATTCAACTGTTGATGGGGCCTAGTGGTTCAGGGAAGACAACGTTACTTTCTATTCTGGCTGGACTCCTCACGCCAACGGGTGGACAGGTATTCCTCAGAGGGGAGGATATCACCAAAATGTCTCGTTCTCAGTTGGCCAATTTCCGACTTCGGAATATTGGGTTTATTTTTCAGGGGTTTAACCTGTTTCCGGCGTTGAATGCCATTGAAAATATTGAAGTTGCTTTGAATATTAAGGGCATTAAGGGCAGCAAAGCAAGGGAGGAAGCTGTCTATCTCCTCGAACAGGTGGGTTTGGGCGAAAAGGGTAAGCATCTTCCGCGTGACTTGTCCGGTGGACAAAAACAACGGGTGGCGATCGCTCGGGCTTTGGCGGGCCATCCTCCTCTGATTATGGCTGATGAACCCACGGCTGCATTAGACTCCAGTAGTGGTCGAGCGGTGATTGATTTGCTGAAAGGATTAGCGAAAGGAGAAGGCGCAACAGTGTTGATGGTGACGCATGACCCTCGTATTGTCGATGTTGCTGATCGCATTCTTGAGCTTGAAGATGGCATGATCAAATCGGAAGAAGTTTCAAACGCTTCAAGCTACCATTGACGCATCTGAGCAATGAAATCAGTCGCCGCGAGTGCATCTAAGGGTCGATCAAAAAAGTATCCTTGACCATATTCACAGCGATAATTTCTCAGTTGAGCCAGTTGTTGGGAGGTTTCAATTCCTTCAGCGATCGCCGCTATCGACATATTATGACTTAAAGCAATAATCGTTCGGACAATTTCATCATTTTTATTAGATCCCTCAAGACGGCGCACAAAAGACCGATCAATTTTCAGGATATCTACAGGAAATTGATGTAAATAACTTAAGGAAGAATAGCCAGTCCCAAAATCATCAATACAAAGTTGAATTTGACGCGATTTCAATTGTAATAATAACTCTCGGGTTCTTTCAAAATTATTCATCAAGGCACTTTCTGTAATTTCCAGCTTTAAATCATGTCCGGGTAAGTCTAAATCACTGAGTATTTGATCAATTCGAGGAATCAAATCTACCTGAGAGAACTGTTTAACTGAAAGGTTCACACTCATGGTCAATTTTTCGAGTTGTGGAAATTGCTCTTGCCAAACTTTTAACTGATAACAAGCTTGCTGTAATACCCATTGACCTATCGGAATAATTAACCCCGTTTCTTCAGCAAGGGGAATAAACTTTATCGGTGAGATTATTCCCTTTTTAGGATGTAACCATCGGACTAAGGCTTCAAATCCTGCTAACTTTCCAGTTTTTAGAGCAACAATAGGTTGATAATAAACACAGAGTTGTTCAACTTCAATAGCTAGACGTAAATCCGTTTCTAGTTGCAATAAAGAAGTTGCTCGTTCTTGCATTGTCGTGTCAAAAATAACATAACGCGCCCTTCCTTCTGCTTTGGCTTGGTACATGGCAATATCAGCCGATTGTAAGAGTTCTTCTGGGCGAGTATAAGTTGTGTTACTGGAAACAATACCAATACTAACAGTATTAAAAACTTTATAACCATTCAAGTTAAAGGGTGCATTTAATGCCATCTGAATGCGAGCGGCTGTACGAACTTCATCCTCAGGATTATCGAGTAGAATAATAAACTCATCTCCTCCTAAACGAGCAATGATATCTTGTTGAGTGATACATCCTTTGAGTCGTTGTGCTATAGCAATCAGAAGTTGATCTCCAACTAAATGACCTAAACTCTCATTAATCACTTTAAAGCGATCAATATCTAAAAAAAGAACAGCATAGCGATAGTTTTGTTCTTCCTGAGTTCGCTGAATCATTTGTTGTAAGTGTTCACTCAGTAATAGGCGATTGGGTAATCCGGTTAAAGCATCGTGTTGAGCATCAGAAATTAACTTTTCTTCCATTTGTTTGCGTCCAGTAATATCTCTAAAGAAAATTGATAATCCCTCTTGATCGGGATAAACAGTAATTTCTAACCAATAATTACTTGAGGAATAAAAGGCTTCAAAACAAACTGATTGACCCGTTTCTTGTGCTTCTCTATATTGCTGTTCATGTAAAAGAGTCATTGTTTCTGAACAAGCCTCCCAAAGAGTTTTTCCTTTTATTTGTTGAGATTTTTTTTCGAGTATTTGTTCAGCTTTCTGGTTGATATAGACAATTTTCCATTGTCGATCAATGCCAATAAATCCATCGGTAATTCGTTCTAAAATTCGAGTAATTTGCTGTCGTTCTTGTTGGAGTGAGTTGTTGAGTTCTTCTTGATGTTGAACTAAACGAGAATTTTCGATAGCAATTGCCATTTGAGTTGAGAGTAAATTGAGGAGTTCGACTCGTTCAGCTTGAAAGGCATCACAGATTAAGTTATTTTCTAAGTACAACAACCCAATCAGTTTTCCTTGATGAATGAGCGGAGTACATAAAATAGATTTAGGATGTTTTTGTTGAATATAAACATCGTGAACAAATTGCCCTTCAGAGCTAGCATTATTTTCAACTAAGCTTTTTTGAGTTCGAGCAACATAGTGAATCATTGCCTGACAAATATCATGACTTTCTGCGAGTAAAATAGGCTGCTCTATCGTGATTACCTGTTGATCTGCTATTGTTGTTGCTACTATTTTAAATTGTCCGTTGTTGTGAAGAATTAAGCATCCAGTTTGAGCGCCTGCATTTTCTACGGCAATATTGAGTAAAGTAGAAAGTAACCGATCTAAAACTAATTCACTTGCGATTACTTCCGATGCTTTCATTAAAGTAACCTGATCTAAAGTTACTGACTTGTAACTGCTAGAGTGGGTATTACTGATTTGATCAATGGGTTGACGATTTGATTGTAAAAGTTGAGAAAAATGCTGTTCTAAATTTTGTACTTTTGCAGTTGCTCCCCAACGTAAATAAGCATAACGAGCTTCTTGTAAATAAGCTTTAGCAATCACTCGTTTACCTTTTGATAAATAATATTGAGCAGCCCGTTCATAAGCGATTGCTGATTCTTGAAGATATCCTTGTTCTTCAGCTAAAGCAATAGCTTGATCATAAAAATCTGCGGCATTTATTTCATCTAAAACCCGAGATTTTTCAGCCTCAACTAAGATGAATTTATGTTGATAATTCATCGGAGCATAATGCGCCCATCGTTTCATCTGTTGTTGATTAACATGAACTTTTTTTAAAAGCTGAATCTTTTCAGTTGTAGTTGCTTGATTATATAGACTCAAACGACAAAGTGAATCATAAAAAATGTATAAGGGCAAAACAGCATTCGCTTGTCCACCTTTTAGATGATTTTCGATCTGATTTGCATTGATCAGAGCTTGATGATATTCACCAAATAAAAAGTTTAAAAAGAATTTATTGAAGTATACATAAAATAATCCTTTCTGGTTATTTTCTTGTTCAAGAATAGGCAACTTTTGTTCTTCGTTATAGACTTCACCTACTAAAATTCCAGGGTGATCAACTTGATTGATTAAATGTAGCACTGTTTGATGATAAACCCGTAATAAGTCTTCATTTGTGTAATCTTTTAGTTGAGTAAGTTTCTGTCTATAATCTGAGAGCTTGCTTTCTAGCTCTAGTAAATTCATTCCGGTAAAGAAACAATGATCACAATGATGCAAAGCACTGTATCCAGCAAATTCTATTTCCCCGTTATTAATTCCGATTTGATAGGCTGTTTCTAGGGGTTTAATCGTTTCTCTAAGATGTGTTTTTCTCCAAAAAACACTTGTATTAGTTACAAATAAGACTTTACATTCAACTAATTGATTATCCTGTTTTTTTAGGAGATTAATCGCCAATTGACCAAATTTATAGCTGGTTTCGATGTCTTGAACGATAGCACCGAGAAGAATAGCATATAAGCCATAAGCTAATGCTGATATCTCTGAATTGCCATATTCTATTGATAAATCAACAAGTTTAAGGATAATCAGAGAAAAAAGCTCAGGTGCAGCTTGATAGGCGACTCCATTGATACTTGCTAACAGTTTCATTGCAGTTTGAGCAAGAGGATCAGTCATGGGAGGTAAATCAATTAAACTTTCAACTGAGCGTAAACTTAATCGAGCTGCGGTTGCTTGAAATGCTTGTTGAATTTCTACTTTTGTAGGGGTTGTAGTAAAACTAATATTCAATATTTTCAGAACTTCTAGAGCTGTATCTATCGCTCTTGAAAACTGCATTTGAGAAGCATAAGCTTGTATTTTTATTTCATAGATCTTAACTTGATCTAGCAAAGTTTTGGCTTGGATTAAAACAGTTTGAGCAAATATTTCCATTTGTTCAAAATCACCTGTAAGATAAGCGGTTTCTGTCGCGAGCTGATATATTCCTAATGTTAAGCTATATTCATATTCCCAGCTTTTATGACTCAACAAATTTAAACTCGTTTGTATGTATTCAAATGAATTTTCATAAGCGATAGAAGCTTTGGCTTTTTGGCTCGCTAAAAAATTAAGCTTTGCTAATTCATCTTTTTCATTCTGCTCAGTAATTAATTCTTGCCCTAAGTTTAATTGATTAACAATATCAAATAACTGTTCTTTGGCTTGGAATATTTGGCTTTTAAAAAGCTTACCAATCTGATAGTGAATCTGCTTTTTTTCTAAGTTTTTGAGTAGAGAATAAGCCGCCTGTTGAATCTGATCGTGAATAAATTTGTACTCTACTGTAACTTTGTCTTCGACTTCTAAAGCAACTAACTTATAATTAGTACCGACTGGAATAATTAATCCAGCTAAAATCGCTTCTTGTAATTCTTGAACGACTTTATAGACTGAATAATCAAGAATATATGTCAAAGTTTGTAGTTCAAATAAATTGCCAACACAAGCGGCGATTTTAAGCGCTTTTTGGGTATTAGGTGCGAGTTTTTTAAGTTTTTTGGTTAGAAGTTCGATCACATTATTTGTGATTCCTGTGACTATAATTTCCTCTAGTTTCCAGTGCCAATGTCGTTTTTCAAAGTCAAACTTTAATAAGTTGTTTTCTTTTAGAGTGTTAATAAATATTGTGATAAAAAAGGGATTGCCACTTGTTTTTTTGAGAACAAGTTGAGCTAAGGGTAGAGCCTGATTTGTCTTGCAGTTTAAAATTTTAGCAACTAAATCAATAATAGAACTCAACTGTAAATCTTGTAATTTAATCTGCTCTACTCTAGTTCCATTTTGTTTGATTTCATTAATTGTTGTCAGCAAAAAATGAGTAGCATGGATTTCATTATCTCGATAAGCTCCAATCAATAAAAGTGATTTTTTTAAAGAGGTACTCATCAACAAGTTCATCAATTTTAAACTTGCTATATCTGCCCATTGTAAATCATCTAAGAATAGGACTAATGGATGTTCAGGTTGAGCAAAGACTTGGACAAATTGCTCAAAGACTAAATTAAAACGATTTTGAGATTCTGCTGTTGTCAGTTCAGGAAGTTCGGGTTGTTTTCCAATCACTAATTCCAGTTCGGGAATAAAATCTATGATCAATTTTCCATTTTTTCCTAAAGCATTGAGTAGCTTTGATCGCCACTTTTTAAGCTGTTCTTCAGGTTCGGATAAGAGTTGCTGAATTAAACTTGAAAAACCACTCACAATTGCAAAATAAGGAATATTATGTTGATATTGGTCAAATTTTCCACTGATAAAATATCCTCGTTTTTGGGTAATAGGTTTATAAACTTCTCTAACTAAAGCTGATTTTCCGACTCCTGAATAGCCACAAACCAGCATTAACTCTGCGTGATGATTGGTGCTGACTCGCTCAAATGCTGCTAATAATATTTCTATTTCTGCTTCTCTCCCATACAGTTTTTGTGGAGTTTGTAGCTGAGTTGAAATATCGTGTTGAGCGATGGGAAATGCTATAATAATATTTTGAGTTTGCAGTTGATGGAGACATTCAACTAAATCCGCTCTAATTCCGGCGGCACTTTGATAACGATCTTCTGCCATTTTTGCCATCAATTTGAGAATAATTTTGGCTAAAGTTGGCGGTATTTTGGGATTAATTTCTTGAGGTGAAATGGGTTGTTTCGCGAGATGACAATGAATTAATTCTAAAGGATCAGTTGCATCAAAAGGTCGTTGCTGAGTAAATAGTTCATAAAGAGTAACACCCAGAGAATAAAAATCACTGCGATAGTCTAAGCTGCGGTTCATGCGCCCAGTTTGTTCAGGAGAAATATAGGCTAAAGTTCCTTCTAAAGTATGGGGGCTACTGATAACTGAATTTTCACGGGATAAAATTGTAGCCATCCCAAAATCGATAATTTTAAGTTGTTCGGTTTGAGGATTTAAAATAATATTACTGGGATTAATATCTTTGTGAATAATTCCCTTTTGATGAATTTGATCGAGAATATTGATAATTTCAATGGCAATAACTAGATTCTTGTCTAGACTAAAAGTAAACTCAGAACTATGAATGAATTGAGCGAGTGATATAGCCCCAAAATCTTCTAAAATCATTGCCAAGCTATGAGCGTTATTTTCTAGACTGTAAGCTTGAATTGTTCCTGGCAAATTGAGATTGTGAGTAATCTGATATTCGAGTCGAAAACGGGCAATCATCTCGGGTGAAGGATACTCCTGTTTTAAACATTTAATGATAATTGGACAGTCATCAACCTGTCTTCGTCCTCGGTAGATTAACGAAAAATTACTCTCATAGAGTTTTGATTGAATTTCATATCCTGTGATGATTATCATGCCCTGTATTTGTAAGTTGTAAACGACTCAGTATTTTCAATACAACCCATGTCTTTTTAAATTTTAATTAAAAAGCTGACAATTTCAGATTTAAACAATCTATCTGATAACTTTTGGTAATATACCATTTTCTAGACTATTTCCAAACACAAGCAATCACTAATATTTGAGTTTTCTGGAGTTGGGTTCACTAGCAATTTGCCAATCACCCGAATAGCTATTTATGATATCATATTGACCTAAACCTATTTAATATTTTTCTCAAAACTTCCTCAAAACTTCCTGACTCTAACTTGATCTTCAGTGAACAACGAATGGTAAAACCTTTCCATTTCTGTCGTTTAAGCGATTAACATTCAAAGGTTAGACAATCCCATCGATTGGAGATTATCGAAAAAAGTCGCTATACTGGTCAGAGATGAAAGCTTATGAATCATTGACTCTAGGGGAGTGAGGCGAACAAGCAGATCAACCGACAGATTGATTCATTAGAAAACTTACATTAGTCGCACTTTCCGGGATGGCTTTGTTCAGGTCGGTATGTAATAGTAATACTGCCCGAACTTCGAGGCAACAAAATACGTCTACAGATTTAACACAGGATATCAATCCAATCACAGGTCGTTTCCAAGCCTGCTTTAATCATGTTTTTCACACCCGTTGACTATGTTTAAATCTTTCTCCTTTATACATCGACGTTCCTCTCGTTCTTGGTTTTATCCCCTGATTTCAATTACCGTTGCTTTTAGTCTTTGGATTAGTTCTGCCCCAGCGACTCAGGCAATTTCTTGGCGAGATTTGATCTTTCGAGGGATTCAAGTCATTCAACTGACAACACTTTCTAATCAACAAGAAGTAGCACTGGGTCGTCAAATTAACGAACAATTAAAAAAGGAAGTTAAACTCCTTCGCAACCCAGAAGCCACAGAATATATTAATCAAATTGGTCAACGTTTAGCCCAAATCAGCGAACGTTCCAATATTCCCTACACCTTTCAAGTCGTCAATGATTCGAGTATTAATGCGTTTGCGACAATGGGAGGTTTTGTTTATGTCAATACCGGGTTAATGGAAACCGCCGAAAATGAAGCGGAACTTGCTAGTGTTATTGCTCACGAAATTGGTCATATTGTCGGGCGTCACTCCGTTGAACAAATGCGTCAGATGGCAGTCGCGCAAGGGGTAGCATCCGCCGCCGGACTTGATGAAAGCCTCGCCATTCAAATTGGGGTAGAATTAGCCCTCCGCCGTCCAAATAGTCGCAAAGCAGAATACGAAGCAGACCAGTTTGGGATTACTAACCTCGGAAAAGCGGGATATGACCAAAAAGCAGCAGTTGACTTTATGAAAAAACTTCTGCAAGGGGGTTCTGTTCCCACGATTTTAAGCACTCACCCCGCCACAAATGACCGGATTTCTGCTCTTGAAGCCATGATTAATCCCACCCTCGCGAATAACGGTTCTGGGATGGATAACGCGGCTTATCAGTCGAAGATGCAACGTTTATTGTCTTAAAAAATAAGCTCAAAAAATTACTCGGGTGGGGTCATACTCGCCCGATTTTATTGTCTGAGTGTATCCATAACCCAGAATCTCTACTGAGCGACTTCAGAAAATTTACAGAAAACATTAATCGCAGTGCTACCTAAAGCGTCTGTATAAATACGATCTGTTCAAAAAGTTTGTTAAAAGGTAGACTACTAATAGGTTGATATTTCTATAAAGTAAGCCCAGGGTAGACTATCGATTTATACGATCCACTCTTTTGGGCGATGTCTGATCGCTCTCTATCTTGATATTCTACTATAGAAAAATTTACCCCTTAAAACTCTCAGGCTGGCTCTATCCCTAGATATAAATGTATTGGATTGGACTTGGAGGTCTATACCGATGGTCACTTCTTTTTATGCCACTCAACTCCTTAACCCCCAGAACGTCAGTTCCTTAAAACAACTTGCTCGCTCGATTACCTTGGCTCAAGGTGAATTTTGCTTAATTTTAGCCTGTTGTAACCGTCGTGAACTCCGATACCAGATGATCAAGGAGTTACATCAATTGTGTTCGGTTCATCTCGAAGAACTCACCCTAGACCGTTCAACGGAAACTCTCTATAGCACCATTGCTAGTCATTTTAGCGACCACTCCCCCGATGCGGTGATGGTTGATGGTTTTGAGTCGGTTCGTCATCTCCAGCAGCTTCTGATTGCAACGAACTATGTACGGGAGGAGTTTTGTCACTTCCGGTTTCCGGTTGTTCTCTGGGTTAATGACGAGATGATCAAACAATTAGTTCGTCTAGCTCCCGATTTTTTTAGTTTTGCTTTGACTGGAATTGAGTTTACGGATGAATTCTAATCTCTAGACTTAAATGACTCTATATTTTATTTTAACCCCCTGAATCGAAACTTAAAAAAAGATTTAAAGGTCAAGAATATTGAAGCTGAAAAACTCTCAGCTTTTGGTCAACTGCTCATCAACATTTTAGATGAAACCTCATTAGAGAAACCCGACTTCGGGGAGAGATCGGGTTTCTACAGTTAAGAAATTAAGTCGCGGCTAAATCAATCAAAAGCTGAATCGAAATATCTAGCATCTCGTCAGACTCTTGGAGATAATTGCCCAAATCTTGAATGGCATTTTCGAGCAAATAACACTCTAGCAACACCTCTAACTCATTGCGATTGCTAGGAAGGAATGAGTCTTTACCAGCAGTCTCCAGATAACTCTTGAGGAAAGCTGATCGCACCCAAGTTGACCAAAATTGTCCCCATTGCTGCATTTGCGAGAGATTTTCTTCACGAATCATGCCATTTTCGACTTCATTGCGTAAAGCAACACGAGTCGCATAATCAAACGAGAGTAGCATTCCGGCAACATCTCGCAGGGGTGAACGCTTCATCCGACGTTCATTTAAAGTGCGGTAGGCTTCTCCCTCAAAATCCAGGATGACAAAATCTTTCCCGGTAAACAGAACCTCATCAAGACAATAGTTTCCATGACAGCGAGTTCGCATGGCGGTAATCTTGAGGTCGAGAACTTGTCGCAGTCGGGCGAGTAAATAGTCTTTGCGAGTTAGTAATTGACGCCCCAGGGTTTGAGTCGTCATCGGGAGAGTTGGAAGCAGCTTTTTCAACCGCAGGAAGACTTGTCCGGTGAGGTTACGAGAATACTGATAAATCGAACGTTGGTAGAGAGAGGTGAACGGGGCAGGTGAAAAGTCAGGATTTTCATGATCACCCGATAATGCAATGTGCATTTCTGCGGTGCGTTGACCCAAAAGTTCGGCATTACTGAGATAGGAACCAATCGTCAGGGCGGCTAATTCTGGGACAGATTGTTCAACTAAATCCACTAATTCTTCCGTGGGAAGCGGGATTTCTTCTAAAGTTGCTTGTTCAACACCGACGCGATCAAAATAATCTCGGAGAATATCAAGAGTAAAAGTCCAAGCATTGGTCGCATCAGGAATATAAGGCTGTAAAACCCCAATAGTCATTGCTTCTGAGCGTTGACGACGGTATTCTAACCCCCCAACCACAGGAGCAATATGAGCTAGAGGGGCGCGAGTTCCGAGGAAATGACGGACTTCTAGTTCTGGGTTAATCCCTTCTTCTACACGCCGGAACAGTTTAAACACAAACCGTCCTCCGTAGACAACGAGCGTATTAATCCGATTACCTTTTTCTAGAGACGTCTCAAAGCTGCCTTGTAGCGTATCGCCTTCCTTATTAATCAAATCAGAGCTAGTCGCAATCAGGCGGCCTTTCTTACCGGGGTAAGTGCCTCGATTGACAATCATCTCTCGCAATGCGCCCATGAAATTATCCGATGCGATCGCATCAAACAAAATTCCGGTTTGATCATCAACTTTCAGCGACGCTACAACCGCTTGGGGCATCGACTCCTGAATCTCTTTAGCCCGTTCTTCAGTCGCGTAACTCAGGGGGAGTACATAGGTATCGGGAAATCCTTCGGTATATTCGACCTGAATCAAGGAAATCACCGCTTCTGTTTCCTGGTGCAGAATCGGAATCATATCACTAATATGAACCGACTGGATCACTTGAGAGCGGCCTACAAACCAGCGACAACTGAGAAGGTACTCGGTTAAAATCGCTTCGAGTTTGCTCTTATATTCAGAACGATCTAGGACTTGTTTCCAACTTTGAGAGACGGCTAAAGCAGGTAGTTTTTTCTGCGGTAGGGGTTCTTTGGCAATACTCGGATCAAGTTGCAACATGAACCAGAAAAAGCCGTAGGGACTGATACTGAGGAAATAAGACGACTTTTCAATTTTGGGGAACTGAGTCCGACCAAAAATTTCGACAGGCACCATTCCGGCAAAGGCAGATAGATCCAACTCTACCGTCTGTACAAACCGGGAAAGGTTGGCAACAACGAGAAGATGTTCACCGCTATAAGTCCGAACAAACGCTAATACCTTACGGTTTTCCGGGTGCAATAACTCAAAAGTGCCGCGACCAAAGGCTTGAAAGCGCTTCCGCATGGCAATCAGGCGCTTCATCCACGACAACAGCGAGTTAGGGTTCTCACTTTGGGCTTCGACGTTAACGGCTTCAAAGTGGTATTCAGAGTCTACAACAATCGGTTGATATAGCTTTTGAGGGTTAGCGCGACTAAATCCGGCATTGCGATCAGGACTCCACTGCATCGGTGTCCGTACCCCGTTGCGATCGCCAATATAGATGTTATCCCCCATGCCAATTTCATCGCCATAATACAGCACAGGCGTTCCCGGCAGAGACAGCAGTAAACTGTTCATCAACTCAATTTGGCGGCGATCATTACTCAGTAGCGGGGCTAACCGACGACGAATTCCTAAGTTGATGCGGGCTTGATGATCTTGGGCGTAGACTTTGTACATATAGTCACGATCTTCATCTGTGACCATTTCTAAAGTCAGTTCATCGTGATTTCGCAGGAACAACGCCCACTGAGAGTTCGAGGGAATAGCGGGGGTTTGGTTAAGAATATCAATAATGGGGAAACTGTCTTCCATCCGCAATGACATGAACAGACGGGGCATCAGGGGGAAGTGGAAGTTCATGTGACATTCATCTCCCTCCCCATAATAGGAAGCCGCATCTTCTGGCCATTGGTTGGCTTCTGCTAACATCATCCGGTTGTCAAATTTGGAATCAAGATGACTCCGCAGTTTTTTGAGGAACCCATGAGTTTCCGGTAAGTTCTCACAGTTTGTCCCTTCGCGAACAAACAGATAAGGTACGGCATCTAGGCGAATTCCATCAACTCCCATTCCCATCCAAAAGTCGAGAACATCTAACACCGCCTTTTGAAGTTCGGGATTCTCGTAGTTGAGATCGGGTTGGTGAGAGTAGAAACGATGCCAGTAATAGGCTTTCGCTACCGGGTCCCATGCCCAGTTAGAGGTTTCAAAATCTTGGAAGATAATTCGGACGTCTGAATATTTGTCGGGGGTATCACTCCAAACATAAAAATCCCGTTCTTTGCTGTCTTTGGGCGCTCGTCTGGCCCGTTGAAACCAAGGATGCTGATCGGAAGTATGATTGACAACAAGTTCGGCAATTACCCGAATTCCCCGTTCGTGGGCGGCATCGAGAAGCGTTTGAAAGTCTTCTAAGGTGCCATAAATGGGGTTAACATTCATGTAGTCGGAGATATCATAGCCATCATCGCGCAACGGTGAAGGGAAAAATGGCAATATCCAGATGGCAGTGACTCCTAAATCCTGTAGGTAGTCTAACTTTTCGGTTAAACCCAGAAAATCACCAATACCATCCTCATTACTATCAGCATAGGCGCGAACAGGCACCTCATAAATAATGGCATCTTTAAACCAGAGGGGATCGTTACTAAGTTTGGAATGTTGCATATTCACGAATATTTAGTCTGAGTTACAAATTACACAATCATCTCAAAGCCATCGGACAAACACAAAGTCACAAATGTTTAGATGCCTCTACTGAGACTTCGCGATCGTTTGATTGCACTTACCTGAAGTTATACACCCATAAGGCGTTGGCGGGGTTCCAGCATCATTTGCGCTGACTTTCCTCTAACTTAAGATAGATTTTGAGAAAAGTCTTTATTGATTACAATCGACATCAGATTAAAGTCCTAAGTCTGGATCAAATCACTCAGCTCAATTTTTCATTCCTCAGTCGCGATGACCTTTAGATCTGTTGGGATTCTCGGAAAAAGAGGGAAAAAGGATTAGGATTTCTCCCAAATTTTTTATTGAGGATATACCGATCAAAGGAGCTTAGTAGATATGATGTTGAAATAATCCAAACTCAGTATTTAGTTATGACGTTTAAACGTGCAAGTGGGATTCTATTGCACCCGACCTGCTTACCCAGTCCTTACGGGATCGGCGATTTAGGGCAATCTGCCTATGAGTTCATCGACTTCTTGGATAGAAGCGGTCAAACGCTTTGGCAAATTTTGCCGCTTGGCCCGACAGGGTACGAGCATTCCCCCTATATTATGAACTTTAGCACCTTTGCTGGAAATCCTTTACTGATTAGTTTGGATCAGTTAGTCGAACAAGGGCTACTGAATGCGGATGAATTAACTCCCTTACCCCCCAGTGAGGATGTTGTCCCCAACCGAGTTAATTTTGATCGCGTTATCCCTCATAAGACAAAGTTTCTGGAACAAGCTTTTGAGCGTTTTCGGAAGTCTCTGTCTGACAATGCTAATCCGCAGTTTACATCTTTCTGTCAGGAGACATCAGCCTGGTTAGAAGATTATGCCCTATTTATGGCCTTGCTAGAAGCCTATGATGGCTTACCCTGGAATAAATGGGACTCCGCGATCGCTCGTCGGGAACCCGAGGCGATGAAAGCCAAATCTGAAGAACTTGCTGATCGCATTCTCTATCATAAGTTCCTTCAGTTCAAGTTTTTTGAACAATGGCGAAATCTGCGTCGTTACGCCAATGATCAAGGCATTTCTATCATTGGGGATATCTCGATCTATGTTTGTCACAATAGTTCTGATGTCTGGGCGCAACCGAATATCTTCCAACTCGATCCTCAAACCCTCGAATCTGCTTATATTGCAGGGGTTCCGCCTGATTATTTTAGCGAAACGGGTCAGCTTTGGGGTAATCCGGTTTATGATTGGGATGAGCTAAAACGCACGGGCTATGCTTGGTGGATTGAACGGTTTAAAGCTACCCTTGCCTATGCTGATTTAGTCCGGATTGATCACTTCCGAGGATTTGAAGCTTATTGGCGAGTTCCCGCAGGTGAAGAAACTGCTATGAATGGGGAATGGATTAAAGGCCCTGACAAGGAATTTTTTGAAGCCATTCGCCAGAGTCTTGGAAGTTTACCTGTTTTGGCGGAAGATTTGGGAATTATTACCCCCGAAGTTGAAGCTTTGCGGGATTACTTTGAACTTCCGGGGATGAAGATTTTGTTGTTTGCTTTTGCAGATACCCCCAAAAATCCCTATCTTCCTCACAATTTTGTACAGAATTGTTTGGTTTATACGGGAACTCACGATAACGATACGACTGTTGGTTGGTGGAATCGTGCTGGAGAACAAGAAAAACAACACGTTGCTCAAAATCTGGGTTATTCTGATCCTCGGGAGATTAAAGAAATTAATTGGGAACTCATTCGTTTAGCCTTGAAATCTGTAGCGAATCAAGCAATTATTCCCCTACAAGATTTGTTCAGTTTGGATAATAACGGGCGCATGAATGATCCGAGTATCAATGCAGGAAATTGGCGTTGGCGTTATGAAAGTTCGGATTGGCTAACTTCCCAAATTAGCGATCGCTTACTTGAATTGACGAAGTTGTATAACCGATAATTCAGGCTGTATTTCATTATTCAGGCTGCATTTATTTAATCATCCCCCCTTTTGACAACTACATCACTCTCTTTTTAAGGGAGAAGGGGGGATAAAAACACCAAGACTATTAACCGATTATGTCTGAAAACAACCTCGAAAACCTCAGAAAGAAAATTGTTGATCTCGCAAGTGAATCTCTAAAAAATAACGATGCGACGGGATGGTTTGAAACGGTGTATACTGACGCCAAAGGCGATAGTTCTCAAGTTCCTTGGGCGAAATCAACCACTCATCCCTATCTACAAGATTGGTTGGAGAAATATCCACCCCAAACAGAAGGAAAAACAGCGATTGTGATTGGTTGCGGGTTAGGTGATGATGCGGAAGTTTTAGCGAAATTAGGCTTTAAAGTGACTGCGTTTGATATCTCTCCCACCGCGATTTCTTGGTGTCAACAACGTTTTCCTGATTCCGAGGTTAATTATTTTGTTGGGGATTTATTTAACCTTGATTCTAGTTTACAACATAGTTTTGATTTTGTGTTTGAATGTCGCACCATTCAAGCTTTACCTTTGAAAATGCGATCAGATAGTATTGAAGCGATTTCTTCGTTAGTTGCGAAGAAGGGTACATTAATTGTTATTACCCGTTATCGGGATAGTGAAACCGAACCTGATGGCCCGCCCTGGCCGTTATGGCCGTTATCAGAGGGGGAATTATCCCAGTTTAAACAGTTAGGTTTAGAAGAAGTTCGTCGGGATATTTTCATCGAAGAAGATAAACCGGGAATGGTACAATTACGTCTACAATATCAACGTTTATAACTTCGTTTTATGTGTGATCAACGCAAACACGATTTCTACCACTATTCTTAGCTGTGTAGAGAGCCTTGTCAGAAAGTTCTATCAGTTCATCAAATGTAGCCAAATTCTTGTTGTTTTTGTACATTGATATACCAATACTCACTGTCATGGTTATGCAGTCTGCACCCACTGTAATTGGCGTTTTTTCAACTTCAAGTCTTATTCGTTCAGCTAATTTCTTACCCGCTTCTAATGAAATTTCTGGAACTACTGCTAAAAATTCTTCTCCACCAAGCCTTCCGAATATATCATTGCTCCTAAGATTCTTGGAGACAATTTCTGAAAAAGCGATTAATGCAATATCACCAGCCTTGTGTCCATATTGATCATTGATTAATTTAAAGTGATCAATATCAAACATCATACATAAAAGAGAAGTCTGTTCTTGCTTGATACGCATAAACATTCTTTCGGCTAATCCCAATAAATACTGCCTTGAATAAACTTGCGTTAAGGAATCAAATTCAACCATTTCACGTAGTTTTGTTTCCGCATTTTTGAGTTCGCTAATGTCTACCCATTGACAGACTACATTCTTCAACTTTCCTTGTGTATCCATTATGGGAAACATATAGACATCGATATACATATCCCGTGCTGCTTGAAAAGCAAAATCGTTAATCCTGGTCGCCTGCCAAAAAATTGTAAAACGCGCCGGTTGATACTTCTCGAAAACAGACTTCACTTGAGGCATAAAACCTTGCGCTTTCAGGTTCTTATCTTTAAAGACGTTATATTTGCCAACGATCTGATCGTCGGCTAAATTCATGGTTTCGCATAAAACACGGTTTACCTGTATGACTGTCCCTTCTTGATCGGATATCCACATACCAAACATACTTAAATCAATCAGGGTATTTAGAAATTCCTTGGCTGCCTGAATTTCTGCTTCAGTTTGTTTGCGCTCGGTAATATCATTATGTGTCAATATAAGGTAGCCAGAAATCAATTGCGCGTAGATCTCGCATATTTTGACAGACCCATCCCGGCACGTAATGTGATACTCACCGCTATTCACCGCTATTTTCGAGTGTTGCGCTCTTTCGAGATACGGCTTCGAGCGGTCGATAACCTCCTGGCGGTATTGGGGATCAGGATAAGCAAGGGAAAACCATTCGGCAGGCGTTTTTGGCCGATGCCCAAACAGTTCTTGTGCGCTTTTACTCCAATGCAGAATGTTTTCACCCGCCGTATCCGTAACAACAATAGGGAACGGGCTTTTATTAACGAGTGTGCGGAACTGTTCTTCGCTTGCTTTGAGAGCTTGTTCCGCTTTTTTTTGTTCAGTAATATCCCTGCTGATTCCAAGTACACCAAATATTTGATTATTCTCATCTTTCAGAGGGATTTTTACGCTATTTAGAAAAATAGTTTCACCGGAAATGATTGCTGTATCCGTGCTTTGAACAATCTTTCCGCTTAATACTTCAAGATCGTATGTTTCGTATCCTGTAATCCCTTTGTCAGGGTTGCCTTTCACCAGTTCAGCATCCCAACCGTTTTCAATATCTGTTTTGCCAATTAAATCAGACGGTTTTTTTTTGACTGCTTGGGCAAATTGTTGATTACATAAGATTGTCTTTAAATTCTTGTCTTTTACAAAGATATAATCAGTTGAAGAGTTAATGATATTGCGTAATAAAGTTTCGCTTTTCTTTAATGCTTGCTCTGCTTTTATTTGCTCGGTGATGTCATTAAAAGTTCCGAACAGGCGGAATATTTTCCCTTCACCGTTTTTTTCAGCCCTTCCGCGAGAAATACAAGTTCGTATTTCGCCGTCTGAACGTATGGCTTGCACTTCAACTTCGTAAGGTGTTCCGTTTTGAACACACCTTTCTACTGCCCTACTTAATTGTTCATAACTTTCTTTTTTATAAAACCCTGACTGTTTTTCCCATTGTGGTGCGCCTTCTTGAGGCGAACGTTGAAAAATTTTAAATAAACCATCTGACCAATACGCTATATCGTTTTCAATATCCCATTCCCAGCTTCCCATATCTGCAATTTCTTCAGCCTGGGAGAGGAGCTTCTCACTTTTCTGTAAGGCCATTTCAGCATACTTGCGGTCGGTGATGTCTGTCCCGGTACTCATGAAATATTCCCCAAATGGGACACTGGTCATGTGATAGAACTGACCTGTTGGTGCGAAATAGGCTTCCCATTTGTAGGGTGTGCCTTCTGAAAAAATCTTTTTCACAATGGGCATGAACTGTTCCGTTGCATTGTATGAGAAGATTTCATCGGTTGTTTTGCCGATAATTTCAGAACGGGTTTTGCCCCAGGCTTTGAGAGCGGCAGGATTGACCTCTACCAATCGCCAGGTCTTAATCGCACCTTGCTGATCACGAACGAGCTTCCAGAGGTGTACCTCCTGCATCGTATTCTCGAACAAGTTCCGATATTGTTCCTGACTTTTTTTAAGCGAGCTAATGTCCGTAAAGCTGGCAACAATTTGGCTGATGTGGCCGTTTTCGTCAAACTCCGGGATTGCTGTAGCAAGAACCCAAATCGGTTCGACTTTATTGCTGCGCTGAATGCCCACCACCAGGTTATGGACGGGCTTTTTCGTCTTAAGAACCCGTGACACAGGATATTCTTCAACCGGCATCGGGCTACCGTCCTCCCGCAAAAATATCCAAGCAGGATCAAACAACTCATTTCCGAGCATCTGCTCGTGTGTTAAGCCCAGCATTATTTGCGCTGTTGTATTACTTCTGATTACGGTTCCGTCCCTGCTATGAACCACTACCCCAGCCTGTATGCTTTCGATCAACCCGTCAATGTGGCTTTGTTCTCGGAGTGTTTGGCTCGCCTCCAGATCCCGAACTCGCTGCTCCAATTCTTCATAGGTCAATCTTTTAGACATATAACGTCCTCCCGACCAAAAAATAGTCTCAAGCTATCACTAATTATTTGATTTTTTAAGAAAAAAAGAACACTTTCACGAGCTTTGAAAATTCCAAAGATATGGTTTCCCTGGGCGATTATTTTCTCAACATGGTTGCGAATATTATCCGCAGTCTCACTCGATATCATTATCGGTCAAAACACCATGAAATCGGGTTATGACTAACCTATGCTCAGATACATAGTGAAAGTCAATTGGCATAGCATATCATTGTAGAGATGAGACTCTAAATGTCCATGATAACATAGTGGTCTGTCATCAGCACTATACTGGCATGATTCTTGAGTTTTAGTTAATTGTTGATAGAGTTTGCGTTTGACTAATTCTTTCAACCTAGCAACAGTAAACCTATCCTGATTAATCATCAAAATAGTGGTGTCATTATTTAATAATTCAAACTGACCCAGATTAAACTCAATAAATCTAAAATCATCTATAGGGACGCAAACCTTGCGCCCCTACGGTTTATGATTCTAGGTTCTGTTTTCTAAATTCATCTAATGATGTTTCTATGTCTGAAAGGGGTGGTTCATCTGGTGCAAATTCGAGTTTGAGTTCGTTTATTTTGACGCTAGTATCATAGCCATGTGTACCGCTTGGAATAACTTGTACATCAGTAAATATTTTGAGTTTACCTGTTTTCCATTGTTTGGTATAAAAATCTAAGAGTTTACACTCCATTCCATCAGTTGGGAATGTAAATTGAAAATTATCCATATTAATTCGGACGTTTTGTTCTTCAATGAGAACAAGACTATTACGGAGAGATGAAGCAAAACTACTGCGCCGAGTATTTTCTGGACTATCAGTGAATTTACGATAAAGCTTATAAGATATTAATTCTTTCAACCTAGCAACAGTAAACGTATCCTGATAAATCATCAAGATTGTTGTGTCATCATTTAATAATTCAAACTGACTCATATTAAACCCAATAAATCTAAAATCACCCGTAGGGGCGCAAGGCTTGCGCCCTAAATTTATCAACCCAACCTATTGAACAGCCTTGATAATTTCGTCATCTAAACTAAAATCAACCTCGGCTTTATCCGTCGTCTGATAATCATTTTCAAACGAATCTTTTAACCCCGAAACTAAATCAAATTCCGGTTGCCAATTCAACTCATTCATCGCTTTGTGAACATCCGCAAAGAAATGTTGAAGCCGCAGCGGAAAAGGCTTTTTCTTGCCAAAATCAAACTGTTTGGGGTCATAATGAACAATGTTTAAATCTTCTGCTGATTTCCCCGCAGCAACCGCACAGGCACCCGCTAAACCATCGAAAGTAACATAACGTTCACCCGAGATATTATACACCTGACCGATAGCGTTTTCATTGCCTAATACAGCGACCATTGCGTTAGCTAAATCTTTGACATGACCTAACTGAGTAATATGTAGTCCATTACCCGGAATCGGAATCGGACGATTAGCAACAATGCGATCAAAAAACCAAGATTCTAAAGGGTTATAATTTTGGGGGCCATAAATATAAGTTGGGCGGATAGATGTCCAGGGTAATTGCTGTTCTTGTAGGTAAGTTTCGGTTTCGTATTTGCCTAAATGACGACTTTTTGGATCTGTTTTATCCCCTTCAATATGAGGCATTTCAGGAGATTTTAAATAAACTCCAGCCGAACTCATATAAACAAAATGCTTGACTTTTCCTTTGAATAAATCCGCAAGGGGTTGAGTATCGCTGAGTTGACGTCCATTATTATCAAAAATCGCATCAAAGTTTTCATTAGCGAGTTTTTCTTTGATTTGGTCTGCGTCGGTTCTATCGCCGTGAATTTGTTTAATTCCGTCCACAGGTGCGGGTTTATTTCCTCGGTTAAATAAAACGACTTCGTGACCTTGTTCGACTAAAATTTGAGTTAAGTAAACCCCGATAAAACGGGTTCCGCCCATGATTAAAATTCGCATTTTGATGTCCTGTTTGTGTTGTGTTTTTTTGGGTCTGTGTTGATTTTACTATAAAATCCTAAAATATTTTCTACCAATGCTTCTAGATTATCGATCCCCCCTCGCCCCCCTTTGTAAGGGGGGAATAAGAGAAAGGTATAAGCTTAAAAGTCCCCCTTTCTAAGGGGGATTTAGGGGGATGAATCTTTTTTTAAAAGGTTAAAACAGTCCGAATCGATTCGCCTTTGTGCATCAAATCAAACGCATCATTAATTTGTTCAATGGGTAAAACATGGGTAATCAAATCATCTATATTAATTTTTCCATCCATGTACCAATCAACAATTTTAGGAACGTCTGTTCGTCCTCTCGCGCCTCCAAAAGCCGAACCTTTCCACACTCTCCCGGTGACTAACTGAAAGGGTCGAGTGCTAATTTCCTGTCCGGCACCCGCCACGCCAATAATGACACTAACGCCCCAACCTTTATGACAGCATTCTAAGGCTTGACGCATGACATTAACATTGCCAATACATTCAAAACTGTAGTCAGCACCGCCTTTAGTTAACTCCACTAAATACGGCACTAAATCCCCTTCAATTTCTTTGGGATTTACAAAATGAGTCATCCCAAATTTTTCAGCAATTTCTCGTTTTCCGGGGTTAATATCAACCCCAACAATCATATCCGCCCCGACCATTTTTGCAGCTTGAATTACATTTAATCCAATCCCACCTAGCCCAAAAACAACGACATTTGATCCCGGTTCAACTTTAGCCGTATTCACAACAGCGCCGACTCCCGTTGTTACGCCACAACCGATATAACAAACCTTCTCAAAAGGCGCATCTTCACGAATTTTTGCAACCGCAATTTCCGGCAATACGGTATAATTTGAAAAGGTAGAAGTTCCCATGTAGTGATAAATTTTCTGACCATTGATCGAAAACCGACTACTTCCATCTGGCATCACTCCTTTGCCTTGCGTTGAACGAATGGCTTGACAAAGATTGGTTTTCATGCTAAGACAATACTCACATTGGCGACATTCCGGCGTGTAGAGGGGAATGACATGATCGCCCGGTTTGAGGCTTTTGACATCCGGCCCAACTTCGACCACAACTCCCGCCCCTTCATGCCCCAAAATCGCCGGAAATAGCCCTTCAGGGTCGGCACCAGAGAGAGTATAGGCATCGGTATGACAAACACCTGTGGCTTTTATTTCGACCAAAACTTCTCCAGCTTTAGGGCCTTCGAGTTGAACGGTTTCTAAACTTAACGGTTTACCCGCTTCCCAAGCAATGGCGGCTTTTACATCCATAATCAATTTTTTGCTGCATTTTGATTATAGGGAACTGGGTCACTAGCTTCAATGGCAAGATGAGTTTAAAAAACTTAAAATTTGGTTTGAGAAACTGGGTTAATAAGTTGAGATTATTCACGATCAACTCAGTTACTGATGAAAATTTGTTAAAATAATAATAGAGATAGAGTGAAGTTATTATACGCTACATCAAGTTTATTTTGAATAAATCATTATTGCTTGATTGAAATTTTGTCATCTATCGGTTGGTAGAAAAAAACATTTGCTCTAAAAAATACAACGTTGAACAGAGATCAACTTAGAGGTCAGTTAATATGAATATGCACTTTAAAAATCGAACTGAAGCCGGACAGTTACTCGCATCTCGGCTGAGAAAATATGCAAATCGTTCTGATGTAATCGTTTTGGGTTTGCCGCGTGGAGGGGTTCCTGTTGCTTATGAAATCGCTAAATCACTTCATGTTGCTTTGGATGTATGTTTAGTTCGTAAACTAGGAGTTCCTGCACATAAAGAACTAGCAATGGGTGCGATTGGACAGGGAAATACAATCACACTCAATCCAGAAATTATTAAATCTTGGGACGTTTCTCAGCCTGCTTTTGACCAAGTTTTAGCGACAGAAAAACAAGAATTACAACGACGTTATCATCTTTATCGAGGTAGAGATTTACCTCTAAATGTAGAAGATAAAATTGTAATTTTAGTTGATGATGGAGTTGCGACGGGTTCTACACTCTTTGCAGCAATTGAAGTTATGCGATCGCATCAACCTAAAGCCATTGTTGTCGCGGTTCCTCTCGCCCCTCCAAGCACTTGTCAACAATTGGAAGATCAAGTCACTCAAGTGATCTGTTTAGTTCAACCTAAATTACTGAAAGCGATTAGTTTTTGGTATGAAGATTTTTCTCAAACTTCTGATCAACAAGTGCAAGAAATCCTCTCAAAATATCAGCAAGAGTTATTGACTCTCTCTTATTTAAACTAAACTCTTACTTCAGATAGATCAGCAGATTTAATCCTGGAATTGTGCGAGAAAGTGTCCAAAATAGAAGAATAAGATAAAGAACCCCTAAACTCCACTGATACCAGACTAAATTAGCGATTATTCCCGGTAGGTGTTCATCTCGGAGACGGAGATCATTAAAGCCAAATTTGAGAAAATTATTGAGGCTAAAATCATAATAATTCAGCCAACTCCAGCCTCTATCCCAAAGAATCGGCATATAGCGATCGCGAAAGAAAATAAATCGTGGCATTAACGGTAATCTACCAATCATTAATCGTAGTTGTCGCTGACTAGCATCTTCAGTAAGATAAGATGAATCTAATAAGTTATGATGACGCCCTCGGTAATACAAAAATCCAACTAAAAAACCGGGAATTGGAACAATAAAAACCGCTAAACAAAGTAAAGTTAAAATTGGATGACTCGATTCCCTAAAGATTTGAGTTAAACCAATAGAAGTTAATATTCCATAACTGGTTAACATCCAAATTGTTTCTGAAGATGTTGGCAAAATCGCTGTCGGATGTCGTCTCCTGACTCGATCTACAAACCAAAATACTAAGCCAAAATAAGCAATGGCAACAATACCGACTCCCGCAACTAATTCAAAACGGGTTCCATAACCACTCAAGAGTAAAAGTACACTTAACTCCAGCCAATGTAAAGCCGTATCAATACTTTTGAAAAATGGAATAATATAATTATCAAAAACAACTTTTTCCCATCCAGTTTTTGTATCTTTGTCTTGTTCTCCCTGGTAACGATTAGCAACGACACGATCATAAACTTTAATATAGGTTGCTAAATCAATTTTATCTAGCTTTAAAATCTCAGTTAAGTTCCGAAAAGGCTGTTTAATTCTTGAATTTAAAATATCATTTGCTTGTTCTTTAGTAAATCCAGCATAAATTAATCGAGACATAGAAGCAGTATTTAAGTCTACTCCAAAAATATTACGTTTAAATTGTTTAAGCATTAACTGCGCTCTGAGATATTCAATTTTATTAGCATCCTCAATCTGTTCTTGTTGACGAAAGTTTTGAATTAAATTGCGAAGTAAGTTTTCATTTCCTTGTAATGTTTTCACCGAAATAACTGTCCCAATAATACCCGGATCACCCATAATTTGAGCTGAATTTGAATCAAACATTAAGTCAGAAACATTAATTTTTGTTAATCGACCAAATCCTGCATCACTAAAATCAATTGCACTTTGAAGACTGGCTTCTCGTAAACTAAGCCCTTGGTTAAACCGAGTATCCCGGAAATCAACAGATTCTTCAAAAATAGCCTGTTGAAAACTAATAGAATGAGTTAAGCGAGACTTGGAAAAAACAGTTCTTCCTTGCCACCAAGACTCACTAAAATCAGTTTCTCCATCAAAAGTAATACTTTTAAAATTAGCAAAATCTTGAAAATGAGCTTGATTAAAACTCACTTCCTGAAAATGACTATCCTCAAAATTTATAAACGCTTGAAAATTTGTTTTATCAAACTTTGCTGGACTTAAAAAGATTGCCTGATTAAAGTTGCTTTTATCTTTAAAGATGGCATTGTTAAAGTTAGAAACTTTATTAAAAATAGTTTCACTCCAATTTGTTTTCTGGCTAAATACTGCCTCTTGAGCATCTAAACCTCGGATAAAAAAAGCTTTTTTAAAATCAACATTTCCCTGAAATTCAGTATCCTTGCATTTAAGACGACCTCGAATTACAGTAATTTTAGGGAGGGTTACAGCCGCATTTTCAGGAGATTGACTTCGTAGCGAAAGTTGAGACTGTTTTGAAGTGAGTATTTTTAATTCATCTGATGAAAAAATAGACCAAAATGTTTCTTTAAGTAAAGGAACTCTCACTCCAATTTTACTCCCAATAAAATCTCCTTTAATCAGAGACTTACTCAAATTTAAACCCACTGTATCTTCCGATTTTTCAGACTGATTAACTGCGGTTTGAATTTGCTGATAAAATTGTTGACTAAATTCTGAATTTTCGGGTTGTAAATCAATGATAAAATTTTGCAGATCAATAAAATAAACACCAGCTTGATTCACTGGATTTTTTACTTTTTCCTGTAAAATATCTAGCGTCAAAGGAATTTGTCCAGTTGATGAATTTTCAGCCCGAGCCGGAAAACACAAAACCAGAAAAATCAAGCAAGTGATGAAGGTTAAAATCCCAAGTTTAACCCCTTGACGAATAGCACGAAATTGAGTAGAACTAAAGATATTGTTTAGGCATAGGTTGTTCTTCAATGTTATAGATTTTAAATCCCCGTTTAAGATAATTATCAAGAGCATAAACACTATCAAGATTACAAGTATGCACCCAAAGACGTTGTATATTTTGAGTCCAAGCTTTATGAATACCATAACTCAGTAGATATTTCCCCAAGCCGCGACCACAATAATCAGGACGTAAACCCAAATAGACAATTTCCGTAGAACTTTGATACTGACTGAGTTCAATATAACCTGCGGGCGCTCCATTTACATATAAAATATCAATACTTGTCCCCACATCTGCTAGAATATCAGTTAATTCTTGATCACTCAATAATAACCGATCACGCCAACGCCAAGCCTTTCCGACCTGACGATACAAAAAGCGATAAAATTGAATATCGGGTGTTTCCAAGGGAAAGATAGCAACTCCTAGAATATCTTTAAGGATAGCAGGTTTAAACTCTGCAAAATCAGTCATCTCCAAATAAGTTGTCACTAACATTTCAGACATCTTTTTGTGATTCTCTCCATTAAAAAGAAGCGTGAACTTAGATCTCCTCGCTCCTCGATCAATTAAATTATTTAAAACCAGCAAAACAAGAAGGTTTGAACTTGAAATTAGTCTATGGATAACACAAACTTTCCAATCATTCCTCCCGCTTCCAAATTTTGATGTGCTTTGGCTGCTTCCGCTAACGGATAAACATGATTAACATTGATTTTGAGTTTTTCTTCATCAATTAAACGCGCACATTGCTGAAGAATTTTTGCTTGATCTTTTTGTTCATCAACCAATCCTTGTAACATCGGTGTCAGCATCAATTCCAAACCAATTCTTAGATTTCGTTTGCGGGCTTCTTTCAAATTTCCTAAACTGGTATCCGGTTCTAAAATCGTGACTAAATCTCCATAAACTTTTACCGCTTCTATTGTTTTAAAAAAAGTATCTTTCCCCACCGTATCAAATGCTAAATCAACCCCCTCGCCATCCGTCCAGTCCAACACTCGCTGCACAAAATTGACTTGTTTGTAGTCAATCACTAAATCAGCACCTAACTGACGCACAAAATCGGCATTGTGCGGGGAAACAGTGGTCGCAACTTCTGCCCCTTGTAACTTTGCTAATTGTATCGCTACATGACCCACACCACCCGCTCCTGCATGAATTAAAACTCGTTGTCCAGGTTGCAATTTTCCGCGATCATAAAGAGATTCCCACGCCGTAATTAACACTAAAGGCGCCGCCCCTGCTTCTGCAAAACTCAATAATTGTGGTTTTTTGCTGACAAACTTTTCATCAACAACAGTAAACTCCGCATAGTTTCCCGTTTCATCGCCCAGTCCACCGTCACAAAAATAAACTTCATCCCCGACTTGAAATTTTTCAACTCCTTTACCCACTGCAGCAACCACACCCGCCCCGTCACATCCGAGAATAGCGGGCATTTTTTCGGGGTAAAATGTTCCTCGGCTACGGAGTTTCGTGTCGATAGGATTGACTCCTGCGGCTTTCAGACGAACCAAAAGTTCTGTATCTGTCTTAATCTTCGGTTCTGACACCTGTTTCAGCTTGAGAACTTCCGGCCCCCCTGGTTGGGTCATCACAATGGCTTTCATAATGATTTTATCTTCTGATTGAGCAATACCTAAGAATAAATCTACCGCTTTTTTGCAGTCCTGTAGAGGGGACTCACCCTAAAAATTTGAGAGTTAGTCGAAAATAGTTTGTAATATTACTGTAGTATAATCAAAAAGGTAAACAAGGACATCCCATCCGTTAGGGAAAAATTACTACTATTAACTTTGGCTTGAAAAATAGAGGTCTAAAAATGCGAAAATTAAAATATTATGTAGCAATGAGTTTGGATGGATTTATTGCACATGAAGATGGTTCATTTGATGGTTTTCTGTTTGAAGGTGAACAGGTCAGCGATTATTTAAACTCGTTGAAAGACTTTGATATTGTGTTGATGGGACGTAAAACCTATGAAGTCGGTTTAAAAGAAGGAAAAACCAATCCTTATCCGATGATGAAAAGTTATGTTTTCTCGCGAACTATAAAAGAAAAGCCCGACGAAAATATTGAGATTGTCTCGGAAAATATTCTCGAACTTGTTGACAGTTTAAAACAGGAAATGGGTAAAGATATTTATCTTTGTGGCGGTGCAAATTTAGCCACAACCCTTTTTAACGCCAATTTGATTGATGAAGTGATAATTAAGTTAAATCCTTTTTTGATGGGGTCGGGAATTCCTCTATTTTCTGGAAAAATTCAACAAACTGCTTTAGAACTTACCCACACCAAAATTTATGATAACGGAGTTGTGTTTTTGTTTTATCAACCTTGAAATATTTTTGTGATGAGAAAAGTAGAAGTTGTTCCTCCTAACCCCAACTGGAAACAAGACTTTCAGAAAGAATCCCAACAAATTGCTAATATTTTTGGCGAAAATGTAATCGACATTCATCATATTGGTAGCACCTCCATTTCTGATATTTATGCTAAACCCATTATTGACTTGTTAGTTGTAGTCAAAGACATTACAAAAGTTGACGAAAAAAATGCCGAAATGGAGTCATTTGGGTATACAATAATGGGAGAGCTTGGAATTATCGGGCGTCGATATTTTCGCAAAGATAACTCAGCCGGAATCAGAACTCATCATGTTCATGTGTTTGCAGTCGGTTCAACCGAAATAAAGCGTCATCTGGCTTTTCGAGATTACCTGATAACCCATCTAGAAGAAGCTCAACAATATAGTGTATTAAAACAAGAACTCGCTGCAAAATATCCTGACAATATCGAAGGATATATGGATGGAAAAGATAGTTTTATTAAAGAAGTCGAAAAAAAAGCAATTGAAGGGTTGACTTAAACCCGCTAAACCCCTCTTTAAATCCAATGGTTTGAATGTAAACTAGATTTGATATTAGTTCCCCCTCGCCATTGAGGAAAGGGGGTTGGGGATAAAAAATCAAACTTTTACATCGTCAAAGATTGAGGATTGGTTTCAATTAATGTGGCTAAATCTTGTAAGAAAGCCGCCGCATCTGCCCCATAAATAATCCGATGATCGCAAGTAATATTAACCTGCATTTGCCGCTTAACACCCATCATGCCGTCATCTGTCGCTACCACTTGCGGACGAGAAGCGCCAATCGCTAAAATCGAACCTTGACCGGGAGGTAAAATCGCATCAAAGCGATCAACTCCAAACATTCCTAAGTTCGACAAAGTGAAGGTTCCGCTATTATATTCGTCCGGTTGCAGTTGCTTCGCCCGAGAACGTTCGACCAAATCTTTCCAAGTGCGAGACAGCGAATAAATATCAATTTGATCCGCATTCTTCAACACAGGCGTAATCAGTCCGCCATCAGCCATTGCCACCGCTACAGCCACATTAATACCACTACTGTATTGAATCCCCGACTCGACATAACTGGCATTCACCAACGGATGCTTCTGCAACGTTACCGCCACCGCCTTCGCCAACAGTGCTGTCATCGTCACACCTTTAGGCTTGATTTGCTTATAAAGCGCATCTAAACGGTCTGTTGTGATCGTATATCCCACATGGAACGAAGGCACTTGCAGACTCGCCATCATATTTCGCACCACTGCATTTTGCAGCGTGTTCATCGGTGTCGTTTGGCCTGCTGTTGCTGCCGCCCGAACGGGTTGAGGCACAGGAGCGGGTGCGGGTTGCGTCTGAGGCTGATGAAATACACTGGGCGACGAAGATGCCGGAGCAGGTGGTTTTTGAGCCGTCTGAGACGATTTACCTGCCGCTACTTCCACATCTTCGGCGACAATCCGACCATGAGGGCCAGAACCATTGAGTTTACTCAAATCAACCTTTAACTCTTTCGCCAGTTTCCGAGCGCGAGGGGAAACCACAACACGACCATTACGACGGCGAGCATCTTGAGCCGTGGTTGTGGCGGAGGCGGCCACAGGTTCACGAGCAGGTGTCGGGGCTTGAGCCGGACTCGGAGTTGATGCAGCACCACCACTACTCGGGGCTTGCTGTTTGGCTTCCTCAATTTCGGCTTCTGTTTCGGCGATCAAAGCAATCGTATTACCCACGGCGGCCATTTCGCCTTCGGGAACCAAAATCGTCGCTAAATAGCCCGAATAGAAGGCTTCTACATCCATATCTGCCTTATCGGACTCCACGACCAAGACAGTTTCTCCTTTCTCAACTTGATCGCCAGGAGCTTTTTGCCATGAAACAATTTTACCCTCTGTCATGGTTGAACTTAGGGCAGGCATGAAAACTTCGTGAATCATAGGTGTGTGGTGTTCTAGATAGTTAAACGAGGAGCAGGGAAAAATTTTCAAGGGGTGCGCTCAGTTTGTTGTCAGATCAAAACCCAACTCTCAACACTGAGAAACCGATCTTTCGATCGCAGAACAGATTAAGCCCAGACATTTGATGCAACGTCTCTAAAGCCCACCTCAACTGAGGCGAGCGTACTCAGTCAAACAGATTGAGTCCAACCGATCTTTTGACCGCAGAACGGATGGGCGTTAACGCCAACTAAGACAAATAAATCTATTCTGCCTAGTCTTAAAGTAAATCCGTTCGCGCTCTATCTGTTGTCGTCAATTGAATTAAATCTCGCCGCGAATATCTTCAATTACGCCATCGCGCAACAAGACTTCGACCTGCATTTTCTGAATGAGATTATCACCCTTGGCAACTCCAAATACACTTTCAATTTGCCCCTGACTCACTTCTTGTTCAAGTTCTAAAGTTTGAATTTGTTGCAGTTGTTGTAAGCTCTGATTTTTTTGATCGAGGAACTTACTTTTCTGTTCATTAATCTGAAGTTGAATACCCTCAATTTGCTGCATTACTTCCGGGCCAGGAGGTTGAATTGTCTGTTTTTTTAATTCACCAATCGCCCGCTGTCCTTGCATTTCGAGCTGTTGCAACTGACTATCGAGTTGGTTAATTTGAGCTTGAAGTTGCTGTTGAGCTTCTTCTTTCCAGCGAGGGGTAACAATCGCTTTGATATTAATCGCTCGTTTGAGAAGAAGTTGATTGTTCGAGATATCCATGAGTATATTGCCTGTCTATTGTCCTTATCCCACGAATTGATTCTCTACCTATCGGGTCTGGCGACGGCCTCGGTGAAGCCTCACACTTGGTTAAGCCCTACCCTGATATGATCCTCGACTTTGCGTGGTTTTTGCGATGCGATGAGGTGTCATTCATCACGGATAGTCACCCGAAAAACAGATTCGCTTCCTTCTAGGCAGTAAACATTTATCTGTCCTATGGTCAGTGCGTTGCCGTTCTTCAGTCTAAATATCCGTTTTGAGCGGGAGTATAAACGTTCAGTGAGAACGTCGGTGCAGTTGTCAGTGTGAACTGTCAGTTGTCTGTCGTCAAGGGAAAAAGCGCTGGGTTTGAGACTCTAACCTCAGACACAACAATACTCAGCCCTCTTGACACTAGGGACTCCCAACTGCTGACAACTGACAATTGATCCCTGACACAGCTTAATACATTGCGTTAATCATATCGCGGTAACGTTCCATTACGATAGGACGCTTGATCTTCAGAGTTTGAGTCAGCATCCCATTTTCCATCGTGAAGGGTTCCAAAATCAAGCGAAACGGGCCGATCCGATCATCAACCCGATAACTCGGACGGTTCTTCACCTCTCGGTTCAACTCTTGACGGAATAAATTCTGAACAGGTTGACTTTCGAGATCCAATCCTTCACTGTCGTTGACCGACTCGGAGTGGGGTAATTTCAGCTTCAGATTTTGACTGACTGCCCATTTTTCCAAGCCCTCAAAGTTCGGTACAATTAACGCACCCAAGACTTTTTGATCTTGACCCACCAAAATCATTTGGTCAATATACGGACTGCGAACACAAGCATCTTCGATGGGTTGCGGTTCAATATTCTCCCCATTACTCAAAACAATCGTATCCTTGGCCCGCCCCGTTAACACCAAATCATTTTGTCGGCTTAACCACCCAATATCTCCGGTATTAAACCATCCCTCGGGATCAATCGCTTTCGCCGTCGCTTCTGGGTTCTCAAAATACCCCTTCATAATCTGTGGCCCTCGTGCCAAGACCAAACCCTTTTCGAGTCGAGGAAGCACTCGCCCCGTTTCAAGATCAACGATGCGAATTTCAGTTTGAGGAATCGGTTTTCCGGCTGATCCTCGCAGATTATGCTTGGGACGCCGAGCCGTTAACACCGGAGAAGTCTCTGTTAACCCATATCCCACTAACAAGTCAACCCCGACAATCTCATAAAACGTCTCTAGGTGCATCGCCAGAGACCCTCCCCCACTAATGGCAAATTTAAACATTCCCCCGGTTGCAGCCCGAATTTTTTGATAAACGAGTTTGTCTGCTAACTGATGTAAGGGAGTCAACAACAGCATTTTTAGACGAGCCATCGCTTTTTGCATTCCCCCTGGTGATTGCCCATCTAGGGTTAATCCCTGAACAACTCGACGGGCTAATACATACTGTTCACTGAGGCTAAAACAGAACTTGGCAATCTTTTGACGACTGGCCGGTTGTTCGCCTAATTGCTTTTGAGCGGCTTCATAAATCGATTCCCAAATCCGGGGAACACTGGTCATATAACGGGGTTTAAATTCTTTGAGATCTCGCTTAAAATAGCGAATACTACTATAAATCTGAGTACAGCCTCGCGATAACAAGAAATATTGTCCGATGCGTCCGAAGCTATGCCAAGTCGGCAGTAAACTCAAAACATTGTCTCCGATTTCCGGTTGCACAACATCGGGAATGGAGTTGAGTTGATGCACTAAATTCCCATGAGTCAACATCACCCCTTTCGGTTTACCTGTCGTTCCAGAAGTGTAGAGTAATGTCGCTAAACTATCTTGACCATAAACCCCAGGTCTTCTGAGGGTAAAATCTCCGCCATGATTGAGCAGTTGGGTAAAGTTTAGTACGGGTAAAGTTGGAATTTCACTTGAGTTGGGTTCTTCATCGGACAACAACACAATAAACTTGATGGGCAGATCTTCAATACTCGATCGCAGACGCTGGAGTAAACTCAGATCGGCGACCACTAACCCCACACTACCGCTATCTTTGAGGATATAAACTAACTCAGCCGGATCAGCCGTCGCCCCTCGTACCACATCCGCCGCCCCTGCGGTCATAATTCCTTGATCGGCGATGATCCAACGGGGACTATCATCGGCAAATAAGGCGATACGAGTCGGTAAGCTTTCCTCATTAACGGCTTCTACGCCTAAGGTTTGCAGTCCCGCCGCAAATTGTTGAATCTGAAGCCAGAGTTCACTATAACTGAGGATCACATCCGGTTGACAGTGAGGATCATGCAGGGCGATCGCTTGACCCGCTTTTTTGGCTAAAATTGGCCAGATTTCCGGCAAGGCGCCAATCGAAGTATAGTTGAGATCAGATGAGGAGGATTTATTCATAGAGACTGTTTGTAATAGATCAGTTGATTTTGCAGCAGGTCGTCCGGAATCAGGAATTCCAATTTAGACTCAAAGGATTGGCTTTTCTTGAGTCGGCAATTGACAATTCCAGTCTTCCTTTCAACTATCCTATCTCTACTCTCAGATCAGTTTTAACCCGAACAGACAGATTTTTAGGTGTCAGTTTGTTGAGGTTTCAAATCTTAAGGCTTGGCCTCGGACTTCGGTGTTTAACTGACCTCGATCATAAACCACTTGACCGCCTACAATGGTCACAACAGCCCATCCGGTGAGGTTCCAGCCTTCAAACGGACTCCAACCACATTTTGTTAACAGTTGTTCGGCTAAAACTGGACGATAGGTGTTGAGATCGACTAATACTAAATCTGCATCATAACCCGGAGCGATCGCCCCTTTATTGGGAATTTTATAATGTTTGGCAACGGCTGTAGACATCCAGTTAGACACTTGAGCGATTGTACAACGTCCCTGTTCTGCTTGAGTTAACATTAATGCTAATGATGTCTCAACTCCTGGCATTCCTGAGGGGGAATTGGGATAGTCTTGGGCTTTTTCTTCGAGGGTATGAGGAGCATGATCGGTGGCGATAAAATCAATCACTCCATCCTGTAATGCTTGCCATAGGATTTGATTGTCTTGGGGCGATCGCAATGGGGGATTCATTTGGGCTTTTGTGCCAATTGTTTCATAGGCGCTGGTATTGAGTAACAGGTGTTGCGGCGTGACTTCTGCGGTGATCCAATCGGGTTTTTCTTGGCGTAAATATTCCGCTTCTTCTCCGGTGGAAAGATGTAAAATATGCAGTCTACGTTGATATTTTTTGGAGAGTTTACAGGCGAGTTTTGTTGCGGATAATGCGGCTTGGTTATCTTGAATTTGAGAATGAATTGCTGGATTAGAAATCCCGGCAAATTCTTGACGACGTTGATTAATTCGAGCCTGATCTTCAGCATGAACTGCAATTAAGCGATCGCCTTTGGCAAAAATGGGTTCTAAAGCGGTTTCTTCATCGACTAAGAGCGGCCCTTTCATCGACCCCATAAAGATTTTAATTCCGCAGGTGGGATTCACCGTTAATAAATCCTCTAAATTCTCCCCTGTTGCGCCAATAAAAAAGCCATAATTGACAAGACATTTTTGACTGGCGCGTTGTAATTTATCTGTTAAAGCGGCTTGATTTGTCGTTAGCGGGCGAGTGTTAGGCATTTCCAAAAAAGAAGTCACACCCCCCTTTGCACAAGCACAACTGGCGGTAAATAAATCTTCTTTATGTTCTAACCCTGGTTCTCGGAAGTGAACTTGGGGGTCAATCACTCCGGGTAACAATGTCAACCCTTGAGCATTAATTTCTACCGTTTCGGCGGCGGAATCTACAGCAAGATTTGCCCCGACTTCAACGATTTGTGAACCTTGAACTTTCACATCTCCTAACAAAAATTCACCAGTTGGGAGGAGAATGGTCGCTTGACGGATGAACAAATGAGTATGATTAGACATGGCATTAAATAGTCATTGGTAATAGAGTGTCGGGGCAATTGATCAATTGCTGACCCGTGAACAGTGAACTGGAACCTTTGCAATCTGTTATAGTCAAGGGGCTATAGGCGATCGCCTGATCAATTTGATAGAATGGACTACATCACCTCACTAGATTGAGGTGTACAAGAAACAGTAAAGACGATTGAGTTTCTCAAGGAGCGATGCTGCGATTGAGTCCAGGTTTCGACAAAGTGATCATGTCTGCACTATAATTCATGGCACACCTCAAATTATTAATTTAGAGTTTCTTGTCCGCGATATCAACCTTTCTTAAAATTGCTTGCACATACGGCCTATGAGTAGCCTTCAAAATCAAGAGCCACCCAATAATCATCCTCCTCAAGATCATTCAGAAAATGTCTGGGTTGAGGGGTTTAAAACGATTGGACTCAGTATTGTTTTAGCCTTGGGGATTCGTACTTTTGTAGCAGAAGCCCGTTATATTCCCTCGGGTTCAATGTTACCGACTTTAGAAATCAATGATCGCTTGATTATTGATAAGTTGGGGTATAAGTTTCAAAATCCTGATCGCGGAGATGTGGTGGTGTTCTCTCCGACGGATCAACTCAAAACCCAGTACAAAGATGCTTTTATCAAACGGATTATTGGTTTACCGGGTGAAGAAGTCGAAGTTCGAGATGGGTTGGTTTTTGTCGATGGTCAACCCTTAGCGGAAAAATACATCGCTGAAGAACCTCAATACAACTGGGGACCTGAAAAGGTTCCTAAAGATAGCTACCTGGTTCTCGGAGATAACCGTAATAATAGCTACGATAGCCACTATTGGGGATATGTGCCTCGGGATAATATTATTGGCCGAGCGATCGTTCGGTTTTGGCCACCTAACCGGGTGGGTGGGCTTGATGAAAGTCCGTTGTATGCGTCTCCGTCTGCACCTCAACCTCAACCTCAATAAGCTTACTCACGGAAATGGGTTTGTTGAACTGAAATAGCGGGCGTCACGGCATAGGTATTGCGTCCGCTTTGTTTTGCTTGGTAGAGGGCTTCATCGGCGAGTTGGATCAGGCATTGGGGAGAACAACTAGAAGTCGGAATCAGACTACTCACTCCCAAACTAATTGTCACAATCGGGCTAATTTGAGAATCTGCATGGGGGATTTGCAACTCTAAAATACAGGTGCGAATCCGTTCCGCCACAGCAATAGCGCCTGGGGTATCAGTGTAGGGTAAAATAATCGCGAATTCTTCTCCCCCGTAGCGGGCAACGATATCTGCTGCTCGTTGCATAGACTGATAAAGCGTTTGAGCCACTTGAATTAAACAATCATCTCCAGCTAAATGACCGTAACAATCGTTATATCGTTTAAAATAATCAACGTCGCACAAAATCAATGACAAGGGTAACTGGAGTCGTTGCATCCGTTGCCATTCTTGTTGTAAGTGATAGTCAAAATGCCGACGATTGGCGATTTGAGTCAACCCATCAAGATTGGCTAACAATTCGAGTTCTTGGTTTGCCCGTTGAAGTTTTTGTTTGAGTTGGGCTTGTTGTAGAGAAGAACTGAGTTGAGTCGCTACGGCTTGAATTAATTCAACTATCCGACTTTGATAGGGAATAGCTTGAGTGTGATAAAAGACTAATATTGCCAGCAACTTTTCAGACTCGACAACAGGGACACCAAAAACGGCCTTGAGTCCAGCATCGACAACCAGTTGAGTTCGCAGATAAACTGGCTCCGAACAAGTCGAACAATCTTCTATCCATTCGGGTTTATGAGATTGCCAAATTCGTCCCGGTAATCCTTCGCCAGAGGCAAAGGTAATCAAGCGACTTTGCTTTTGAAATCTCTCGAAAGCAGCAGAACAACTTTGGAACTGAGGAATATATTCTAATACACCTTTGTCTGGGTTGGGTAGCCAACCCTCGCCATAGTCCCAACAAATATTTTGACAGATAACATCTAAAATACTACTAATTGCTTCTTCGAGGGTTTGTGACTTTTCTATCGCCCAAATTGCTTGGAGTAAAAATTGGGTTTCATGTTGCGCCTGTTGTAATTGTTCGTTTTGCTGAATTAACTCCTGATTTTTGTGTTGAAGTTGCCGTTGTAACGTTTGTAGAGAAATTTGGTAACGAATTCGGGCCAGGACTTCTTCTGTGATAAAGGGTTTGGTTATATAATCATTTCCACCGACTTGAAATCCTTTGACTTTATTGCTGCCATCATCTAACGCACTCATAAAAATTACGGGAATATTCTCGGTTTCTCGATTGGCTTTTAACTGTTGACACACGGTAAAGCCATCAAGATCTGGCATCATAATATCAAGTAAAATCAAGTCTGGCTGAAAACGGCTTAAACTTAATAGTGCTAATTTTCCACTATTGGCAAATCGGACATCATAGCCCTGTTGAACTAAAATATCTTGCAGTAGACGTAAATTTTCGGGTAAATCATCTACAACTAGAATTTTTGCTCTTGTTACCTGAACTGACGGTTCACTTGAAGATGTCATGAATTATTTTCCTGAGTTGCGAGTAGTTGAAGAATGGGTTCATAGTTGAAGTTTTCAGTCTGAAATTTTAGATAGTTTGCTAGGTTTTCGTGTTCGGGTAAAATTTCTCTAATGAGATGATTGATTTCTTCTCCATCGAGTGAGAGTACCGCTTCCTGTAGCCTCGATTTCCATTCAGATGATAACGTTGCCAGTTGAGACTGAGTTTGTGATAAATCATTTTCCCAATTCACGGTTTGGGATGCCTGGTGAATCTGTTTATAAAGATACTGTACTCCCAGATATTCTGTCATTTTATTCAAGATCACCGTCACTTGTAAAGGCTTATAAACAAAATCATCACAACCGGCTTGGAGGGCGGCTTCTTTTTGATAGTTATAGGCACTTGCAGTTAAGGCAATAATCACCGTTCGAGGGGAAGCAGATGCTTGATTTTGTTGTTCGAGTTGGCGAATTTGCCGTATTGCTTCATAGCCATCTAGAACAGGCATTTTCAAGTCCATCCAAATCAAGTCAGGTTGAAAATTTTGCCATTGATCAATGGCTTCTAAACCGTTGTTTGCCGTTTGCAGTTCAAACCCCACAGGTGTCAAAATTTGTTCTAAGAGTTGGCGATTGTATGGCTCGTCATCTACAATTAAAATTCGATAAAGAGGTTGGTTGGGTTGTAAGCCAATCACTTGACTTTGTGAAGAATTTTCAGGGATAATCTCTGCAATATCAACAGGTAAAGCGGGCATTTCAAGATCAAATACGGTTCCGACTCGGGGCTGAGAATGAACTTCTATTTTACCTCCAAATAGTTTAATATAACCCTTACAAATTGCCAAACCCAAACCTGTTCCTTGCTGAGATTGAATTCCAGATTGAGTTTGTACAAATGGACTGAATAAATTATCGATTTCGTCAGGTTCGATGCCGACACCTGTATCACTGACTCGAAAATGCAGTTGTACTGGAAGGGTTTCAGTTCCTATCAAACAAACCGGAGAAGTCTCACTCAAGTCAGCTTCGAGGCAGACAGTACCTTTCTGAGTAAATTTTATCGCATTACTGAGCAGGTTAATTAAAATTTGACGTAACTTAACCCGATCAGTTTGAATATAACGAGGGAGGTTAGGATTAATTATAACGGTTAATTTTAGATTTTTTTGAGATGCTTTGATTCTAAATAAATCTTGAAGTTCTTCGATTAACTTCCACAAATCAAAAGGTTCTTGGATTAAAATAATTTTTCCAGCTTCTATTTTAGATAAATCTAGAATCTCGTTAATTAACCCTAATAAATGTTCTCCACTGCGTTGAATAATATTCAGATTATTTTGTTGTTGTGTTGTTAGGTTAGAACTCCCATTTATAACTTGAGTAAAACCAAGAATCGCATTGAGAGGAGAACGTAATTCGTGACTCATGTTAGCTAGAAAAATGCTTTTCGCTTGATTCGCCACTTCAGCCGCTTCTTTGGCTTTCACTAACTCAGTTTCAGCAGCTTTGCGATCGCTAATATCAATGGCAACCCCAACCACACGAGTCACTTCTCCGTCATTATTAACAACTGCTTTCCCTTTAGCCAGCATCCAAATTTTTTCGGGAAAGCCTGTCAACCGATGCTCGACTTGAAACTCTCCTTTAGTTTTGATCGCATTTTCTTTTGCTTCTACAGCGCGATCGCGATCTTCAAAATAAATACCTTCAGGCGCAAATTCTAGGGGATATTTCCAAAAATTTGCTTTCCAATTGTCCGCAATATTTTTACCCCAACCGCTGACTTCTTGACTGATTAAATCTTCTTCCCAACAAATAATTCGCCCCGCTTCTAGGGTGCGGTAAAGCCTTTCTTGACTTTCTTGCAGAGCGATTTCAGCTTGTTTGCCATCGCTAATATCAAGCATCACGCCATGCCAAACTGTTTCGCCATTTTCACGGCGTTTAGGACGAGCGTTATCTAGAATCCATCGAACTTGACCGGACGGTAAAATATATCGCCATTCTTCAGAAAATGGAGTGAGGTTTTGTTTACTTATCGTAGCGGCTTGATTATGTTTTGGAAGATCTTCAGGATGAATTCGCTGCATAATTTGGTTTGCATTTGCGATCGCATCTTTGGCTTCCACTCCAAGCACTTCATGGCAACCTTCACTCAGATATTCAAAAGTCCATGTCTCGTCTAATTCTTCGACTATAGTATACATCACTCCCGGTATATTGCTAGCGATTAATTGGAGTCGTTCTTCAGTTTGGCGTAGAGATTCTTCTGTGAGCTTGAGTGCGGTGAGGTCACGAATACTAACGACAATACCTGTAATCTTGTGATCAAGTTCGCGGTAAGGAGTATAGGTAATGCTTATAAATTTTCGTTGACTGTTGTCTGTATCGTTAAACCATCTTTCGTATTGAATGATTTCACCCGTCAAACAAGCTTCAAACTTGGGTTTAACAACTTGTTCAAACAGAGATTCCCCAATAACGTTGCTCACCTGATTTCCCAGGACTTCATCAAGAGATTTATGATACCAGTTGAGATATGCTAAGTTCGCTAAATTATAGGTGTAGTTGCAATCTACTAAGCAGACTGCATCAGAGTTTGCTGCGATAATCCGTTCATATTTTTGCAGATATTTTTCAGATTGCTTGCGTTCACTAATATCTTGAATTTGAGCAATAAAATAAAGGGGTTGTTGCTGTTCATTGCGAACTAATGAACCATTGAGTAATACCCAAACAATCTCTCCGTTTTTATGAAAATATCGCTTTTCCATTTTATAGGTGCGAATTTCACCAGCAATAAGTTGTTTGATATAGTTTAAATCTATCTCTAAATCTTGAGGAAAAGTAATACTTTGAAAGTTGATTGAGAGTAACTCAACTTCAGAATAACCTGTCAGTTCACAGAGAGATTGATTGACTTTAAAAAAATTACCTTCTAAACTAACAAGTGCCTTCCCAATCGCCGCATCATCAAAAGCACGACGAAAACGTTCTTCACTTTCCTGTAGTCTTTGTTCGGCTTGTTTGCGATCATTGATATTCGTTGCAGTCCCAATAATTTGTTTAATATTTCCCTGCGGATCTTGTAATGGTGTTAAAGTCGTCAAAAACCATCTTTCCTCACCTTTAAAAAACAAATGTTCTTCAAAAGTAATACTTTCTTGGGCATCTAAACAGGTTAGAAATTTCTGATTAACCTGATTTGCAACTGCGGTTGGCATAAATTCATTTGCTGTTTTTCCTTGAATTTCTGAAGTTGAAAAACCGGAAAACCTTTCAGCCGCAGGATTATAACTGACATAACGAAATATTCCATTTTCTACTACATCAAGTACAAAAATGGCTTGTTCAACTCCTTCATAAATACTCTGTAAAAATTGTGTTTTTTCTTTTAATTCTTGATTGAGTTGTTTAAGTTGGGTTGGACTAGGTAATGCCAAAGCTAGAGGAATAATCGAGATCAACTTAAAGGCTGTGATTATGGAAACAATAGCAGTTAAGGCTTTGGTTAATCCCGAAATCCAATAAATCGGATACCAGAGTGTAATAATACCGATAAAATGAGTAGTACCACAAGTAATAATAAAGGCTGCAAATAGAAACCAAACCACTCTAAAAGGTGTATCTTGGCGTTGCTTGAGTAAGCCTAGTAAAGCAATGGGAATGAAGTAATAGCTTAAACCAATCAAAGCATCTGATATCAGATGTAAGCTAACGAGAGAAGGTTGCCATAGATAACAATGCCCGTGAGGAATATAAATGTTAGATAATAGAATAGAGTTTAACATTATCTGACGGGTAATGATTGGAATTTAAAACAAGGGGACTGTTCTCTATATCATAGCTGATCAATCTTAATTAAACTCATCCAATCAATTTTTGTTGATAGTTCTTTACAGAAAATATGTGAATCAATTCTTAACTTCTAGTCATATTTAGTTTTTTGTTGACGAAGTATAAAAATTATTACGGTAAGTTGTTAATACTTTACCTGTAATTTCTTGTCTAAACCAAGATGTATTTATCGATAAAGAGTTCAGCGTTTTTGCTTCAACCTTCCAAGAGGTTTGAGGAGAAAACAATGCCAGTTCCGCCGGTTTACCATTGGCAATTCTTGTCGGTTTTTCTCCAAGACATTTGAGGGGTTTTGTACTCAAAGCTTGCCACAATTCTAACGCTGACCACTGACCCGAACTCACAAAAGTTTGCCAGAGTAAAGGTAACGCTAATTCTAGCCCAATAGAACCGGCTGGCGCATCCGCAAAAGCAACTGTTTTTTCTTCGTAAGTGTAGGGGGTATGATCAATGGCGATCGCATCAATTACCCCAGATTTTACCCCTTGAATTAAAGCCATTTGGTCTTCAAGAGTTCCTAAAGGTGGATCGAGGTTTAAGTTGGGATCGTAAGGGATCATTGAAAAGGGTAAACCCTGATTTTTGCCGCAAATAGCTTGAGTATTGAGTAATAAATGTAGCCAAGTTGTACTGGCTGTAATTGGTAATTTTCTGGCTTTAGCATCTCGAATTAATTCTACACTCCGAGCCGTTGAAACTCGCATAAAATGAACCGGAGTTTGAGTCGCGGCGACGATTTCAAGAATAGTAGAAATAGCGGTTGTTTCTGCATAAGCAGGAATTCCTGGTAAACCACTCAAAATCGATTCATTTCCCTCGCGCATCACCCCATTACTCGCGAGTTGGCGATCGCAAGCATACAAAGCAACAGGCTGATTCAACGGCTTTAAATATTCCAGTAATCGTCGCAATAATATCAAATCTTGAATCGGTTGACCATCTGCAAAACCAATAATATCTGTTGTGGCTAATTCTGACAGTTGACTCATTTGTTTTCCGGCGACACCTTGCGTTAAAGCACCCCAAAGATAAACTTGACAAGCAGGCGTATTTTGGGCGAGACGATGAATTAAACTCACCGTTGCGGGATTATCAACAGGCGGAATAGAATCCGGTAAAAGGGCGATGCGAGTAAATCCTCCTGCGGTTGCGGCGTCAATCAAAGAAGAAATTGTTTCTCGTTCTTCAAAACCTGGTTCTCCCGTGTGGCTATATAAATCTACTAAACCTGGGCCTAATATTAAACCTTTGGCGTCTTGAACTTCAACATCAGACGAGGGAGAAAGATTCGTTTGAATTGCGCTAATAACACCCTCTTTAATTAAAATATCTGCAACAGTATCGGTTCCAGATTCGGGGTCAAGTATTCTAACATTTTGAAGCAGTTCATGGGTCATAATTTAAGTTTAGAGTTGAGAATTGAAATTTCTAGTTTGAAGAAAGATTGATGGGCGCAAGAAAGATTGATGGGCGCAAGAAAGATTGATGGGCGCAAGAAAGATTGATGGGCGCAAGAAAGATTGATGGGCGCAAGAAAGATTGATGGGCGCAAGCCTTGCGCCCCTACTTTATAATGCTCCGGCGGCGGTTTTATCCAAAATTCCCTCAAATAAATGAGTAGTAATATTAGATGCTTGTAAAACCGGATCACCGTTAATTCCATTCGGATAATCAATCACGGTTACAGCCCCATTCCCTTGTTTAAAGTTCCAAAAATTATCAGGAGGTAAGTTAAAAACTTGAGCGAGAATGGCTTTATTAACTGCATCGTGAGCAACAACAAGTCCAGTAACAGGTTGTTGATCGTAGGCTTTGACAATACGCTTCCAAGCGATTTCTACACGACTCCAAATGTCTTGTAAATTCTCTCCTTCTGGCATTTGAACCGTTTCGGGAGCGACTTTCCATTGTTGCAAAAGTCCGGGATAAAGTTGTTCAATTTCGGCTTCAAATTTCCCTTCCCATAAACCGTGACTAATTTCCCACAAATCTGCATCAAGTTGTAACTCAAGATTAGGATGATGTTGGAGAATAATTTCAGCCGTTTCTTTCGGACGAAGTAACGAACTACTGAAGGCAAAATCGAGTTTAACAGTTTTGAGAAATTCAGCGGCTTTGCGGGCTTGTTCTCGACCGTTATCGTTTAAAGGAATATCAATTTGTCCTTGAAATTGTCCATTCCGATTCCACTCTGTTTCCCCATGTCGAACTAATAGAATTCTCGGCCCTTGATGTTCAGGTCGAACCGAGGGAAATTGGTTTCCAACATGATTTGTGAGGTTCAGAGACTGAAGTTGAACCGAGGCAGGTTTAGGAAGTTCTCCCGGTGTAACTTCAGAAAAGTTCAAGACACTAATTCCACAGTTAGATTGTTGAACAGATTGATAATATTTGGCTTCTATTCCTAAAGCTGTAGCAATTAATGACCGATTAATTCCATTATGAGCGACAATTAAAACTGTTTGATCTTGATGACGAGCTAAAGTTTCTCGCCAAAATTTTCGGGCTTGTTCAAATACGGCTAAGACTGGAAAATGCTGGCGTTCTCCCTCGGGTTCAGAAAGAACCATAAAAAATTCGTGAGGACGTTCGTGCCAACATTGATAGTCTTGGGAATATTTTTCCATCACATTTTGACGCAATAAACCCTCCCACAATGGAAGATCAATTTCCATCAAAAGTTGGGTGGGTTGTAGTTGCGGAGGTGTTTTCAAGCGGGATACCACCAGTTCAGCCGTTTGTTTGGCGCGTTTGAGAGGGCTACAATAAATCGCATCAAATGTTAAATTAGCGAGAGTATCTCCCACTTGATTAGCTGCATTACAGCCTTTTTCTGTTAAAACAGAATCATCGAGGCGACCTTGAATGCGATGTTGAGCATTGTAGGTACTTTGACCATGGCGAACAAGAATTACACGGGTTGTCATTACTCTAGATGTGTGGATGTGTGATGGTTGAACAAGGAAAGCCGATTAAAGCCAGAAGCATTTTACCTTGTTTTTGTAACTCGTTCACATCTAAAGTTCAACCCAAAAATCCGGGTGCTTCTAAAAAGCAGATTTTTCAACGGGTTTTTTTGAATTTGGGATTTTATTACTGATATTGATTCATCACATCTTTGACTAACATTTCTCTAAACCAAACCTGTAAGACAGCGACGAGAGGAATGGCTAAAAGTAGACCCAAAGTTCCAAAAAAGATGGTAAAGATAACTTGAGATAATAACGTGATTGCCGGCAGTAAAGAAACTTCGTGTTTCATCACAAGAGGCGTTAAAATATTACTTTCAATTTGTTGAATGGCGATATAAAGACCAATCACCGCTAGGGCTTTCCAGGGGGCATCCATCAGGGCAAGTAAAGCGGGTGGAATCACACTAATAGTTGGGCCGATATTGGGAATAAAGGTTAAAAATCCGGCAAGTAAAGCATTGACTAAAGCCAGTCTAATCCCTAATATCCATAAGCCAATACCACTTAGAAGTGTAATTACGGTCATGTTAAATAAAAGACCAACTAAAGCACCCACTACGTTTTGTTCACACTCGTTTAAAATCTCATTAACCCGAGGGCGATAAAAAGCCGGAAATATCAAAATAAAGTTACGTCGGTAGGGCGTGGGATCACTCAATAACATAATTGTCACCGCAATTACAAGCACAACGTTTAAAGTAATTCCTAATGAAGTTGAAAATAAGCTAAAAACGTTATTAAATAACCCAAAACCCGGATCGGGTATTTGTTCAAGCAGACGTTCAGGACTTTGTAAATTACCAAAAATTCGGGAAGGAATGAGATCTTGTAAACCCAGGTACCAGGTTTTAAGCTGTTCAAATCCCATCGGAACTTGTGTAATTAATTCTTGCCATTGGTCTATCACGGGTGGTACAATAATTGAGACAAATCCCGCTAAAACTAAGAAAAGAAAAAATACGGAGATCCCAACAGCGACACCTCGTTTCATTCCTTGTTTCTGGAGAAGCTTTACAATCCGGTTAATGGCTGTGGCTAAAATAATAGCAGTAAAAGCAAGTAAGAGAACTTGTCTAATTTTCCACAAGATATAAAGGGAAATTAAGAAGCAGATAATTCCAATTGTTTTCCCGAATGTCACAGTTTCACCCTTCCCCACTCACTAACTAAATTGTATTGGCTTGAATAAAATTTTAGGGTTTTAACCTAAATGTAAAATTATCTATAATCTGATTGAATTAATAACTCAATTAAACTAAAATCTTTAAGAAAAGAAGGAAATAACTTAAACTCCATAGTTCTAGCTATTCCTTCACGTTAGGATGAATTATTCGGCATTTATTTTATTTGCTGAATCTCCCTCGTAGGGTTGAAATCCGGTTTCTGGATATTGATCTGTATTACTGCTAAAGATTCGTTTTGCGCCTAACCAGATATATTCAAATACTTCCTGAAATCGTCGAGTTATATTACTCATTTGTGTATTCCTCCGTCTTTAAATAATCAATCCTTCTAAATTTGTTTCTATTTTTAGGATTATAATAAACTTTTTTTTAATTAACTAAGTTAACTAAAAATAAAATCTATTTCCAACCCATAACTGACAAATCTAGAATATTTTTTGAGATTGGTTTTATCATCTTTGTACCTGTATTTTAAGGGTTGATGGTATTCAATTCATCTATCGAATGATAGACTTTACTCAGCTTTTGACTGAAATTTATAACAGAAGTCAAACTCAGAATCCCTAAATCCGAAAATTTGATCTTGTTTCTCTGTGAAGTTCATAGAATATTTGATCGCGTTTCACTCTCGGTCTGAGAACTCTTTCGGGGGATAGAGGAATTACAGCTACTGATTTTTATAAAATAGAGATTAGCTGCAAGTAAGTCTCTAATTTTTATTATTCTAGTTTAGTTTTTAAAATTTTAAAACTTTTACAAGCTGCCAAAACCTGTTCAATTTAGTTGTCGGAGATGATGATGCAATTTTCAATAAATAGAAATTCTCAAAAGCAAATTTTTAGAGTATTATCTGCGGGAATGTTAGCAACCGTTTGTTCTCTGGGAATTACAGGGTGTCAGTCTCCCAACCAAACCCTGACCAACTCCGATAACGAAGCCTTAGAAACTGAACCTGACATCAACGAAACCGAAATGGTGGTGAGTGAAGATCCCTTTACTGATGCGGAAATCACCGAAGCCATTGAACGCGAGTTAGAAATTAGTCGAGGGATTTCACCTGCGAGTATTTTAGTCGCCACAAATGAAGGAATTGTCACCTTATCGGGTTCTGTCAATAATATTTTAGCTCAAGAACGAGCGGAACGAATTGCCAGCATGATCAAAGGAACCCGAGCCGTTATTAATGAGATTAATGTCGAGCCTGTTCCCCGTACTGATGCCGAAATTTTAGAGAATATTAACAGTGCTTTAGTCAATGATCCCGTCACAGAAGTCTGGGAAATAGAACCCGTTGTTAATAACGGAGTCGTGACTTTAGGCGGTGAAGTTGATTCTTGGCAAGAAAAACAACTAGCCAGTCGAGTTGCGAAGGGAGTTGCCGGGGTTAAACAAATCGATAATCAAATCTCAATCAATTACAAAACTCAACGCTCCGTCCCAGAAATTGAGCAAGATATTCAGTCTGCCCTACAATGGGATGCACGAGTTGATAGTCGATTAATTAATGTCGAAGTCGAGGGGAGTCAGGCGATCTTATCGGGAATTGTTGGTAGTGCATTTGAAAAATCTTTAGTCATTACCGATGCTTATGTGATTGGGGTAATGTCAGTTGATGCAAAGAACCTCGAAGTTGAACCCTGGGCTGATGAAGAACGGATGAGAGCAAAAATCCTTCCTGAGTTGGAAGATAGCGCTATTCGAGATGCAGTTCAAGATGCTTTACTCTATGATCCGCGTGTGGCTGCGTTTAACCTCAATGTCGCCGTTGATGAAGGGGCGGTTACGTTATCCGGTACTGTAGATAACCTCAAAGCCAAACGCGCCGCCGCCCAAGATGCCAGAAATACAACTGGGGTTTGGCGAGTTGAAACCAATATTAACGTACAACCCCAAACCGAACTCACAGACAATGAAATTGTTGAGAATATCATCACCCGACTACAACGAGATCCCTATGTCAACCGTCAAGAGATTGGTGTGACTGTAGAAGAAGGTATTGCTAGACTCAATGGTCGTGTAGAATCTTATTTTGAAAAATGGCAAGCCGGAGATGTCGCCGCCTTAGCCCAAGGTGTAACAGACGTGATTAACCAGTTGGAAGTTAGCTATAACTTACCTGCGGAGGAAACATCTTTTTATGATTGGGACCCGATCACCGAAGACTATGACTACAATTACGACAACTCGATTTTCTCAGATCGTAGTGATGAAGCCCTCGCCACCGCAATAGATGCTCAGTTATTATGGTCTCCCTTTGTAGATGAACAACAAGTAGAAGTTTCCGTCGATGATGGAGTTGCCCGTTTGACTGGAACCGTTGATAGTTGGTATGAACACGCCCAAGCCACAGAAGAAGCCTATGAAGGGGGTGCAGTAACAGTGATGAATAATTTAGAAGTTTCGCCAAACTCCAACCCATTAAATTGAGTTGACTCGCAGTTGTCCGGAATTTCTTCAAACTTTCATCGACAACTTGATCGATCCCTGATCCAGTTATGCTAATTTATGGTGGGATCGTTTATGTGTTTTTGCAGGTTGGCTTGGTATCCATCCGGTTTTACTCTCGTCTGTGAGTAGAAAGCAATAACTACAAACCGTCTCACTGTTTACGTCTAATATTTGGCATCAAATCGACTCAATGACAGAAAACAATCCTTCTTTACGCAAAATTCCCGTCCATGAACCTGCTGATGTAATTCCCTCAAAGCAGCACGTTTCCCTGTTAGAGTGGCTACAAGCAACGAATCGTTTGATTCCTCGGGATAATGTTCAGGAATCTAGCACTAATTATGTTAACCCAGAAGAGGAGATTTCAGAATTGATTGTTGATGAGAATTCCTACGATGACGATGACGACGACGATGATGATGCACTCGAAGATTAGGAAAAATTATCTATCTAGCAGGCGTTGCACTTCTGCCGTATTATAAGGGTGCAACAACGGCTAGGGGTAGTCATCAAAACTTAAACTCCCGGTTTGTAGTTGGTGTTGAGGATTAATTTTATTTATTTCCGTGGATAGTTTATTTTCACCAATTCGCTCATCAAATTTATCAGGACGTCATCTCTGGACGTTACTGACTCTAGGATTGAGTGCTTTTGCGATCAGTCTGGATCTGACAGCAGATCGCTTTCTCAATCCTCAAACTTCTCTCTTTCTTCCTTTAGCCGTCTGTGGGCTGATCGCTGCGGCTTTAGGGCATTGGGTCATTCCGCTCCTGGTTCGGATTAAAGCCGGACAATTTATCCGAGAAGATGGCCCGCAAGCACACCTAAAAAAAGCAGGTACTCCCACCATGGGGGGGATCTTTTTTATTCCGGTTGGGGTAATCGGGGGTTTGATTTGGTCAGGATTTCACCCCAATGTGATTGCTATTTCGAGTTTAACTCTCGCTTACGGATTTGTCGGTTGGTTGGATGACTGGCAAATTCTCAGACGAAAATCCAATAAAGGCATTTCTCCTCAAATGAAGTTAGCCTTGCAAGTTGGGTTAGCAACATTATTTGGTTTGGCATTAGCAACTCGGGGAGTGGCAAGTCTATCTCTCCAATCTTCTGAAATTTCAACCGTTGCTCTACCATTTGGGTTAGCCTTACCTTTAGGCTGGTTATTTTGGCCATTGGCTGTTTTTGTTCCGGTTGCCGAAAGTAACGCCACAAACTTGACTGATGGTGTTGATGGTTTGATGGGTGGACTAGGGGCGATTACTCTTTTTGGACTCGGGGCTTATCTTGCGCCGACTTCCCCAGAATTAATGGTATTTTGTGCTTGTCTGAGTGGGAGTTGTTTGGGGTTTGTCAGCCACAACCGCAATCCCGCTAAAGTATTTATGGGAGATACTGGTTCACTGGCCCTCGGTGGGGCGTTAGCGGCCGTTGCTTTACTCAGTAACACACTCTGGATGCTGTTGATTATCAGTGGGATTTTCTTGATCGAAACGGTGTCTGTAATCGCTCAGGTAAGCTACTATAAAGCAACGAAAAACCCCGATGGCATTGGTAAGCGTCTGTTTAGAATGGCACCGTTGCATCATCATCTAGAACTGTGCGGTTGGTCAGAAACTCAGGTTGTCGGAATATTTTATTTGATTAATGTGATCTTGGTGTTGGTCAGTTTGGTTATGGCTTAGACCCTGAAACTTTTAGCGGATAGAGAGATGTAATCTAGTATACGATTTGCGTTACTTTGAGTGGCTTCAAGGTATTTTCTGAATGTGATACAATCAAAAAACGCGAAAACCAAGCGATTAAAGCATTTAAGGCTTGACATCCCAGAGAATTCTTGTCTAGTGGGCAGCCTGTAAAAAGGTAACTGAGTAAAGCCATCAGTTTTAAATTTCCTGAAAATAGTGGAGTAGAGATCCAAAGTTGTGATTGAAAACTCAATAATAGGTTGGGTTCCAGCCGATTTTCAGCCTGTGGACAGGGTGCTGCCGACAGTCCTGGTTTGAAACAGGAAGCAAACAGTGCAAAAGTGTTGTAATGCGACGTTTTGTACAGGTTTTGTAGAACAGGTTAGAATTAGACTGAAGAATACCTTCTGTCTCGAAGGAGCCAAATCTAAACATGATTAATGTTTCTGTCGTCGTACCGATTTACAACGGCGAGGCAGATTTACCGGATTTAATTCAATGTCTGCGATCGCAAACTTATCAGCCTGATCAAGTCGAGTATTTATTGGTGGATAATAATAGTCGCGATCGCACTGCTGAGATATTGCAAGCCTTCGCAACCGATACCATTCGCCCCCTCTGTGAAAATCAGATTCAGAGTTCCTACGCCGCCCGCAACCAGGGAATTCGCATCGCCCAAGGGGAGATAGTCGCCTTTACAGATGCCGATTGTCGTCCCGAACCCCAATGGTTAGAAAAATTGGTCAAACCGTTTGAGGATGCGGCGATTGGAATTGTAGTGGGGGAAATTGTCGCCTTACCCGGTCAGACGTTACTCGAAAAACACGCTGATCGTCAAGATACTCTCTCCCAAAAGCATACTATTACTCACAAGTTTTTTCCCTACGGTCAAACTGCTAATCTGGCAATTCGTCGCCCTATTTTTGAACAGGTGGGTTTGTTTCGCCCCTATTTAACCACTGGGGGAGATGCCGATATTTGTTGGCGAATTCAACAGCAAACTGAATATCAAGTCTATTTTGCCCAAGACGCAATTATCAAACATAAACATCGGGAAACATTGCGACAATTACGCAGTCAATGGCAACGTTATGGCGAGTCAAACCGCTATTTACACGAACTCTATGGGGTTGATTTGATGCGAGATTTCACACCACAAGATTATCTCTATCGACTGGGGCGTTGGTTGTTAAAAGAAATACCGATTAACAGTATGAAAGCCATTGCTCAAAAAGCCGATTTAGTGGATTTGGCTAGGACTCCCATCGATTTGCTCAATGTGCAAGCCCGTTCACAAGGTCAAAAACAAGCTAAACTATCTGAAAAAGCCAAAGAAATTGCACAACTCTAAAAAGCTTGATTTTACTCAAGTTAACTGAACTAAGCGGTTGATATCAGGGGTTTTGAGTATGGGCGATACTGGATTTGAACCAGTGACGTCCTGCTTGTAAGGCAGGCGCTCTACCACTGAGCTAATCGCCCGTTTTTATCTGTTTCACTATTATAGCACCAAACTGTAAAATAGGAACAATTTATTTGCTCAGATGAGAAATCTGTTAAGCTGCTGCCTATGCCTTCCGGCCGAACTCACGATCGCATTACTCTGTGGAGTTTACCTGTAGTCACAGGCTTCACATTCGGACAAACTCGCAGCAGCCATCTGACTTTAATTATTGCCAGTTGTTTTCTGTTCAGTGGCCTGATGTTTGGCCCGGATCTTGATATTCATCGTTCCTACCATTTTCAACGGTGGGGTTGGTTGCGGTGGTTGTGGTTACCTTACCAAAAGAGTGTTCGCCATCGCTCGTTTTTGTCTCATGGCCCTGTGATTGGGACTGCGGTAAGACTCTTGTATTTGAGCATTTGGGTGATCATTTTGGCAATACCTGTAGTCTTCATTGCTCAGTCGGTTTGGGAGGTCGAATGGAGTTTCTCTCAAGTTGCTCGAATGATACTGCGATCGCTATCTCAACATTCAACCGAATGGTTAGCGATTTTTATCGGTTTAGAGTTGGGTGCCATGAGTCATTATCTCAGCGACTGGACAGGATCAGCCTACAAACGCATTCAAACTCAAGGCTTAAGCGGACTCTTCTCAAACTCAGCCTATAAACGAGTAAAAACTCAAGGCATTCTGGGATTCTTTGGGTCTAAATCGTCCTCAAAAAAACGCAAATCTCCATCAACCCGTCGTCCGCCCACCCCTTCAGTTGCTAAACGCAACTCAACTAAAAAAGACTAAAGATTAGTGACTTGATTGTTTACTTTTCCGTTCATGTAATTTCAATAAAATCTCTTCATGTACCGTTTCTGTAATCGGATAAAAATAGGTTAAAATTATCCCCCCAACTAACACAATTGCTGGAATGGGCGCGATCGCAAACCGAATCGCAAAAATAGCTGAATCCGGTTGTTGAGGGAGTGCTTCTCCCGGAATTCGTTCAAGAAATCCGGCAATTTCTAATGCTTGTCCGACGAGAAACAATCCGACTGCTAATCCCAATTTTTGTAAAAACACCATAAAGGAATAAAAAAGTCCTTCCCGTCGTTGACCTGTATTCAGTTCATCGAGATCAACAACATCCGGGATCATTGACCACGGAATCAGATAAGCCGTAGACACTCCAAATCCTGCCAAAACAGCTAGCAAATACATTAGACTAATCTGACCCGGTTGCAGAAACCACAATCCAACTTGAGCAATTAACCAAACACTAACTCCCATAAAATAAACAACTTTTTTACCATATTTTTTACTCACCTGACTCCAAACAAATAACATAATAATCGCCGTTCCCTGAACCGCAATGGCTGTCAAATAAAAATCAGTGGTTGACAGTTTCATCCGATTTTGAACGTAGTAGGGAAGAATCGCCGCAGTCAGTTGAACCCCTAGCCAAGAACATAAATAAATTCCGGTAACATATAAAAACGGGCGATTTTCAAAGACAATTTTAATTTGTTGGAATAGGGGTAAATTTGGAGATGAATCTGTTATGGGTTCAGAGGTTTTAGCCTTTAAGGTGCGATCACGAGTTCCTAACACACACCAAAAGATCGGTAAAACGGAAATAATGGCACAAATTAAGCCAAGAACGAGATATTGTTGTTTGAGATTATCAGGAATTAATAAAGAAATAACTAACGCTAAAATTAAGGATAAAATACTACCCCCAATAGAAAAAGCAAACCGAAAACTATTCAGGCTGGTGCGTTCGTGATAATCTTGCGTTAGCTCAGGGGTGAGTGCAGCATAGGGTAAATTAACAACCGTATAACTGAGATTAAACAAGACCGAAATAACAACATAGTACCAGAATAAAACCCAAATATTGGTACTCGGAACAAGCCACTGTAAAAAGAAGAAAATCCCAAACGGAATCGCCCCAAACACCATCCAGGGATAACGCCGTCCCCAGGGATGAACCGTGCGATCGCTAAGTACCCCAATAATGGGATCATTAATCGCATCGGAAATTTTCCCAATCATATAAACACTTCCAGCAAGTCCGGCAGGTAAACCCGCCACATTAGTTAAGAAAACCAATAAAACAAACGCCAGAAGATTGGCCGTAATTGCCGTACCCAGATCGCCCGCACCGTAGGCAATTTTAGTGGACAGATTTAGCTTTTCAGCCAAGGGAAATGAGGCAGGAGAAGCAGGGGAAGACTCATGAGTCATGAAGTTATTCCAAATAATCGTGATCGTCGTTATTTTTCAATTGCATCGGAAGCAAAACCGTTTCAGTGTTCTTTACCGAATGATCTGCGATGGTATCAACAAATAAACGCGATATCCTAGAACTATAGCTCAATTCACTCCAATTTCTATCAGGAGTAACTCAGTTATGGCAACTCTTGGCAATCGTTTTAATCAATTTTTGGGCAAAACTCGCTTTGTCGTCTCTCGGGTATTGCTGCATTTAGGAGGAGCAGAGGTTTCACCTTTACTCGGTGTTCTCAACCAAATTGCTCGTAATGCGATCGAGGCGGAAGGGGATCTCGAAGTGTTGGGGGAGGGACTGGTTGAAATTTGTCAAAATCTGCTGCAATACGACATCTATTGGCAATCTGCGAGCAATGAAGGTGATGTTCTGTGGGATGAAGGGGAAACAGCCGACTATGTTGATCAACTGTTCACCGACTCGGCGCAACGCTATCTCTCCCAACCTTTAGAAGATTTAGCCGATACCCCAGATGTTCCGTTGTCTTTAAGCGCCACAGCAAATCTAGTGGTGATGATTACAATAGCCTGTGAAGGTGAAGTTCCTGCTCTGGAAACCGATTTAGCGAGTATGGAAACGATGCAGGAGGGGTTAAAGGCGATCATCAACCTGCATTATCAAAATCGTCTCCGTGCTATTCAAATTCACTACTCTCCGGCTCGTTTTGGGGATGAACTCACTAGCGATCAATTATTGCAGAACTTCCCAGAACTGATCCCGCTATAGAATTAGGGCGGCTCTTGTCGATCAACTTAAAAAAAACCTCATTGTGATTTATGTTGCGTAAATTCATCATTGTTTTAATGTCACTGTCGTTGTGTTGGACAACCCTCGCTTGTGGTTCGTCGAGTACAACGACTACTTCTAATCAAACTCCCACTCAAACCGTTAGCCAAAATCGAACCCAGGCGAACCAGGGTGAATATCCCGTTCAGCAAGCCGAATACAATGATGCCAACGGTGAATATAGCTTAATGCTCCTCAATACTCCATCGGGAACTCCGCCGACTTATCGGACAACAAACCTGCAAATGGCGCGTCTGACCGATGAACAAACTCAAGCCGGAAAAGGCACTTACGCTCAGATTCAAGGTGATCAAGCTACATTGTATTTGACAGAAGACTTTAAAATCCAATACGTTCACAACGTCACTGAAACCCGCACCGATCCCTCTACCGGTCAACAGCAAGTGGTTGTGGTGCGTCAACAGTCGAGTTTTTGGCAACCTTTTGCCGGGGCTTTTGTCGGAAGTGCGATCGCTAGTACCCTGTTTGCGCCTCGGTATTACGTTCCTCCAGCTTATCAACCGGGTGGTTTAACGGGTTATGGCGGTTATGGGAATACCTATAATAGTGCAGTCAGCGATTATCGTTCTCGTTATAATTCCCCGCCTCCTGCTGTGAAAAATCGCCAAGTCTTGCGAACTACGGGAAATATTGCCTCTCCATCCAACAACCGCACAAATCGTTCCACCTCTAGAGATGCAAGTCGTTCAACCGGATCTGGGGTGGGTTCGAGTAACTTACAACGATCAAATCAAACTCGTCCTTCTCAAACCCAAAAACGAACTCCTAGCTTTGGAAGTGGGAGTTCTCGGAGTCGATCAGGGGGGTCAAGGCGTCGTCGTTAAATCAAATTGTCAAGAGACTGTGATTAGTTTTGATTAATAAAGGACAGAGGGTAGAAGGTATTTGCACCTAACAAATTCTCTCTGACCTCTGACCTTAATTCAGATCAAATTATTTGACAGCGATCACAGCTAAATATTGAGAGTCGAAATATAATAAGATCAATCTCTAACTCTATAGAAACTTAATGTTTAATTAAAGACTTCCAGATGATAAATCTGACCGGAAGTTTTGCTACCCTTGAGAGATCGAAAACCTCACAACCGACAAAATAAAATTGAGTTCTGAAGTATGTTTAATGCAACTGCTGTTCTTGTAGATGCCTTTTTAGAACGACTGCAAGCAGGCTACCGTCGTACCTACGGGGGTTTCAAACCGGACTTCCCTGAAATTATTGCTTGGGTCGGAACAATGGCATTAGAAAATATTGCCAACTGCGATGCCCTCTACCACAATGTCGAACATACGATGTTGGTCACATTGGTCGGGCAGGAAATCATGCGGGGTAAACATATTCGAGAAGGGGGTGTGACTCCTGAGGATTGGTTGCACTTTATCATTTCCTTATTGTGTCACGATATTGGCTATGTAAAAGGGGTCTGTCGCTGCGATCAAGAAGCCAACGGAATCTATGCAACAGGAATCAGTGATGGAATGGTTTCAATCCCTATGGGTGCGACCTCTGCGAGTTTAACCCCCTATCATGTTGACCGAGGAAAATTGGTCATTGATGAACGATTTGGCGGCCATAAATTAATCGATGCCGAACAAGTTAAACGCAATATTGAACTCACCCGTTTTCCGGTTCCGGCTGATGAAACCTATCAAGACCGAAATAATTATTCCGGTTTAGCAAGGGCGGCTGACTTGATTGGTCAACTCAGTGATCCTCGGTATTTAAAGAAAATTAGTTCGTTATTTTATGAGTTTGAAGAAGTCGGAACCAACAAAGTTCTCGGTTACAAAACGCCTGGAGATTTACGCAAAAATTACGCTAAATTTTACTGGAATGGAGTATTTCCTTATATTCCAGCAGCGTTAAGATATTTGGAACTGACTCAAGAAGGGAAACAAGTTGTCGCCAACTTATATGCGAATGTATTCCAAGTTGAAAACGAATCTCGAATTGTTGAAGAAGTCAATAATACCCGTTTTGATTCCGACTCAAATGGTGTTCTTTCATTGGGAGACGGAAATTCAAGACACAAAGAACTACCTAAGTTTAGTGAATTGACTGAACTCAATCTATAATGATTAACGGGAGTTTGAACAGAAAATCCTGTGGAACAGCTAACATCAGAGATTCAACAGCGCGTACAGAAGCTATCGCAACAGCTACATCTTGCTAGCTATGCCTATTATGTTCTCGATGCACCGATCATCGAAGATGCTATCTATGATCAGTTGTATCGAGAACTTCAACAATTAGAAACAGACTACCCTCAACTCATTACTCCCGATAGTCCGACTCAACGAGTGGGTGAAAAACCTGCTACTCAATTTACCTCTGTACGACATAATATCCCGCTTTACAGTCTAGAAAATGCGTTTAATACTGAAGAATTAAAAGCCTGGGACGGGCGTTGGAAAAAGGTTCTAAAAACAGAAGATAAAGAAATTAATTATTCAGAACCTCTCTATATTTGTGAACTTAAAATAGACGGTTCCGCCCTAGCTTTAACCTATGAAAACGGGATTTTGGTTCGGGGTACAACTCGCGGAGATGGGGTTACAGGAGAAGAAATCACTCAAAATGTTAAAACCATTCGTTCAATTCCTCTACGACTCAAATTAGAAAGTCCTCCCTCTATTGTAGAAGTGCGAGGTGAAGCGTTTTTATCCCTGAATATTTTTGCAAAGATTAACCAAGAACGTCAACAAAAAGACGAATCTTTATTTGCTAATCCTCGCAACGCCGCAGCCGGAACTTTACGACAATTAGACTCCCGAATTGTGCGATCACGCCAGTTAGATTTTTTTGCCTATACTGTGCATTTAGAAGGAGAAGAAATCAATCTCAAAACTCAATGGGATTGTTTAGAACTTCTGCAAGAAATGGGCTTTAAAGTCAATCCAAACCGTCAGCTTTGCCACTCGTTAACTGAAGTTCAAAACTACTTTGAAGACTGGGATAGTCGCCGCCAAAATTTATCTTACATGACTGATGGAGTTGTCGTTAAAATTAATCCTTTGTCCCTACAAGAACAACTCGGTTTTACTCAAAAATTCCCCCGTTGGGCGATCGCATTAAAATATCCTGCCGAAGAAGCCCCTACAAAACTTTTAGCTGTTACTGTTCAAGTGGGGAGAACAGGCGCCTTAACCCCTGTGGCGGAGTTAGAACCCCTACAACTCGCCGGAACCACCGTTCAACGGGCGACTCTCCACAATAGCGATCGCATCGCCGAACTCGATCTACATATTGGTGATACCGTAATTGTTAGAAAAGCCGGAGAAATCATCCCGGAAGTCGTTCGTAATCTCCCCGAATTACGCCCTACAAACGCCCAACCTTTTCAAATGCCGACCCACTGCCCGGAGTGTGGTCAAGCCGTTGTCAAGCCCCAAACTGAGGCGGTAACACGCTGTATTAATACCTCTTGTCCGGCTATTTTGCGGGGTTCTCTGATTCATTGGTGTAGTCGAGATGCGGTTGATATTAATGGAGTTGGGGAGAAGTTAGTTCAGCAATTAGTTGAACGGAAATTGATTTCAAGCGTTGCAGATTTGTATGAATTAACTGTTGAAAAACTCACTCAACTTGAACGGATAGGCGAGAAATCAGCGACAAAAATTGTTAATGCAGTTACTGAGTCTAAAACTCAACCTTGGGCGAGGGTTTTGTATGGGTTGGGTATTCGTCATGTGGGAAGTGTGAATGCAGAATTGTTAACTCAAAAGTTTTTAACAGTGGAACAGTTAGCTGATTCTACACCCGCAGATATTGAAGGGGTTTATGGAATTGGTACAGAAATTGCTTTCTCTGTTGAGGAATGGTTTAAAGTTCCGGCGAATCAAGCTTTAATTGAACGGTTAAAACAACAGGGATTAAATTTAGCTTCTCAACCGTCTCCAGAGTCGAGTTTATCACAAAAACAAGATTTAAACTTATCCGGTAAAACTTTTGTTTTGACGGGAACTTTACCGAATTTAAAACGAGATGAAGCCAAGAAATTAATTCAGAATGCAGGGGGAAAGGTTACAGGTTCAGTTAGTTCTAAAACCGATTATGTCGTTGTTGGAGAGGATGCGGGTTCTAAACTCAAAAAAGCCCAAGAATTAGAAATTCTACAGTTATCAGAAGCGGAACTTTTAGAACTGTTAGAGAAACCTGCTTAAATCCCCTGAATTTATTGATAGCAATTATCTCTTAATTTAATTGCATAAATTTATTAATCAATTGAGCAATTTTAGTTGCTTCTTCAGGAGTAATATAATGATATCTTAAAAAGACTTCTCCAGAATGGAGTTTAATATAAAGAACGTGATAAATTACAGAATTATTTTTTTTACATTTAAGGGTTTCTGGTTTAACTTCTACTGAACTAATTTCATTCAAATGACATTGACGTTTTTCACGAAAAAGTCCTTCTGTTTTCCAAGTCGCTAGGTTTAAAGTTCGATCAAATCGACAACTACATTTTGATGACGCTGCGATAAATCCCCCTAACAGTCCCCCAAACAGTAAAGAAGGTAAAGCCATAAGAAGCATAATAATAAAAAAGATGACTCCTAATAGATTAGGCTTAACTTTAATCTTGAGAGAATCTTTATTTTCATTACTAACAAAAGTTTCAATTTCAGATCTAAGCTTTTGAGGAAATTTTGAGGTATAGTACATAGTGAAGGGAATTTGTTTGCGATTGGTTTCTAAAATCACTCGATAAGCATTTTTAGATCCATTTCCATAAGGAACAGATTTTGTTTGTAGGCTAACGTTTTGCAGTTTATCAAGAGTAAATTGTTCAGAGTAGTAGTGACTTAAACTCACTCTAAAAACTTGACACTTAGTTGGTTCAGAAGCGATTCGATTACATTTCAATGATGAATAACTTAACGATCCCAAAGCAAAAAAAGGTAATAAAATAAATATTAATCCCGGTAAACTTACGATTAAACCGGCTAAACATCCAGCATAAGTCGGAACGTTTAATACTAATAGTTGGGGTGTATTTTTAGCAATTTTCATCAAATTTGGGGGGTTTAATTCTTTTATACCCCGAAATTTTATACAACTGCTATTTCGATACAATTTGTTAGATCGATCTATTGAGTATGCTTTAGTGTAGCAAAAAGTCTTTTTTACCCTATTGATAGTTTTAAGGGCGCAAGTCTTGCACCCCTATGACTGTTTCTAACTAAACTACAGTAAACGAATTATTCTCAACGAATGTAATCGAGGTAGCATTAAATCTAATAAAATCAGGTCATAGGCAGCCGCTTGAGCAAAATTCCAACCCTCTATTCCATCAATGGCAATATCAACAGCATGATGCTGATTAACCCAACCTATTTTAACGCGCAAATACACGCTCTAAAAATGCTGTTATTTCTGACCAAGCCGCAGTTGTTACCACCGGATCATAACGATAACCGTCATCGCGCATAAAGGTGTGTTCGGCTTCATAGGTAACAATTTTGTGAGGAATACTTGCCTTTTCGAGTTCATTTTTTACAGTCTGACGGTCATTTTCTGGTGTGTGACGATCTAGAGTTCCAAACACAATCAACATCTCGCCTTTAATCTCAGAAACTCGTTGAATGGTATCGGCTACACCTTGACCTAATTTCCCACTGGGAACACCCGTTGGATAACAACAAACAGACGCTTTGATTTCAGGTTCAAAAGCCGTTCTAAAGGCTAAATGTCCGCCAATACAAAAGCCTAACGTGCCTATTTTATCCGTCGCCACAGAGCTTTCTGCTTTGAGAAATTCTATCACCGCCCGACCATCACGATCATAATTTTCGCCCTCTGTTCTACGGGCGTCATCATTCCCTCGCATTCGTCCGAGATCATCGGGTTCGATCACTTGACCAATAGGTTCAATTCGATGAAAAATCTCCGGTGCGGCGACCACATAACCATATCCAGCTAAATAATTAGCGAGACGAATAATCGGGCTACCTAACTGATAAATATCACTATAAAAAACAATACCCGGATATACACCAGAAGGTTTCGGTGCGGCGATATAAACCCGCATCAAACTGTCATCTACTCTTAAGTCAATATTGCTAGATGTAATTTGCACTTAAAATCCCCCTAATTTTATGCTTAAATTCAAGCAATAAATGTTAGTTATCCCCAAATTTATATTAGTTTAACAGTGATTTTTTAGATTCTGCTAGATTGTTGTGATTTTCTTTAGAATGAGATCAGAAGTCGCGCTGTACTTGGCGATCGCTGTATAATTTTATTTTTGTAATTTATTTTTGTAATATTTTGTCTAATATGGAGCTTGCGCCTTGGAGAGAACCTTTAGCCCGTGCTTTACATCGAAATCGGAGTTTAGCTTATTGTCGTTATTTTCAACTGGCAACTATTCGGAGTGATGGACATCCAGCCAACCGTACCGTTGTTTATCGAGGGTTTATGGATCAGACAAACCAACTCAAAATGATCACCGATAGTCGTAGTCAAAAAGTACAACAAATTACAAAAAATCAGTCGGCAGAGGCTTGTTGGTATTTTCCAAAAACCCGTGAACAATTCCGTTTGTTCGGTCAACTCACACTCATTACCGCGACATCTTCCGATCGCATTTTATCATCGGAACGTCAACAAGTTTGGCAAGATCTTTCCGATAATGCCCGCTCCCAATTTTTTTGGCCATCACCGGGTCAATCTCGTGTGGATGCGTCTGAGTTTACTCCGCCAGAAGTATTTCCGGTGGAACCCCCTGCTGAATTTTGCCTATTGTTGCTCGAACCCGAACACATTGATCACTTAGAATTGCGGGGGGAACCTCAGAACCGTTATCTGTACTGGCGAGAGGCCAATAATAACTGGTTAACTCAAGCCGTTAATCCTTAGAACACTGAGAACACTCATCAAGATGCCAAATACCTGAACCATCGAGAAACTCTAAAATGTCCTTATCCTTGAGACTGCAACAGGTTGTCCCACCACTACAATCAACCTCTGACTCTTGGGAGTCGTCAGCAAGATGATTATTTTCGGAGGTAAAGCATAAAGAAGGTGGAGTTAACGCCCGACGGGGAACTTCAGAAAGTTGATCTTGGAGAGTGTAAACCTGACTTTCGAGGGCTTCAATTCGATCCATCAAAGTCCGAATGACAACCGCTTCAGAGTCGGGTAGGCTACCATGTTCGAGGGGATTGACCCGTACACCCGAACGATAAATCACTCGACCCGGAATCCCTACAACAGTACAATCAGAAGGAACCTCCCGCAACACAACCGAACCCGCACCGATGCGGACATTGTTGCCAATTTGGATATTTCCGAGGACTTTTGCGCCAGCACCCACAACCACATTTTCCCCTAAAGTGGGATGTCGTTTGCCGCTTTCTTTGCCTGTTCCACCGAGAGTCACACCCTGATAGATCAGACAATAGTCTCCAATAATAGCAGTTTCACCAACAACAACACCCATGCCATGATCGATGAATACCCCCGTTCCAATCGTCGCACCGGGATGAATTTCAATTCCCGTTAAAAAGCGAGCTAAATGGGAGATCAGACGAGGAAAAAAAGGCATTCCCAGACTATACATCCAATGGGCTAGACGATGAAACAATAGCGCTTGAAGACCAGGGTAACAAAACAGAACTTCAAGCCAGTTGCGAGCCGCAGGATCTCGCTCGAATATTATCCGGAAGTCAGCTCGTAGGCTTTTGAACACGATTATAAAATATTTATCAAACATACCACGCCTCTATATTAATCGATATTCGGATCAGAACAGTTCATCAAAAAGGGATATATTCCGAATTTTTGGATCGGTTTTTCTCTCGTTCTGAGTTCTTGACAGATTCTTGATGGGCAAAATGTCCCGAATTTTTATAAAAATAGTCAAAAAAATGATTTAAAGTTTTAATTTTCTCACTTCCGCTGTATTATTACTCATTCCGTTTAAAATTTATTGAGAACCCCTCAAAACCCTCAGTTAAGAAGCAAGAGTCATGTCTATTTTACTTACGTTACTTTTGGTCGCAGCCAGCTCGATTTTCTCGGTGGTGTTTGTCTTCTGGCCAAGCTACGGATTAAATTGGCTACACCTTCCTCAGTGGGCTGGATTGATGCTGTTTGGATTAGTGCTATCTTGGTTGATGGGAGAATGACCGAAAAAATTGGGGTACAAGCCCCGTCCGTGATTGACGGCTTTATGCTAAACTTTCTTTTGTGGAAAGGGTAATCAACCACACTAAAAACCCAGTCGCCGAAAAGGCAGCGCACCTTGACGCACTGAAGTTATGAGGTTCCGTACAGGAAAGCTTGTACGGGTAAAAGGCGCAACGCAACAAGTACAGAGAAACCAAGATTTTAGGTTTTGAACTGTAGGGTAGGGCATACCCAAACAGGTTTCTGAAATGGAGCAAAACGCTTGAGGAGAATCCATCTCTGGTATAGATAGGTCGCCCTGTCTGTATTAAGTGGACTCGCTGAACCAAGAATCCCCGCCGTTTACGGCGCGGGAGTGTCAAATTTTTCCATGTTCAATCAAAATTAACCTGTAATCAGCGATCGCGAGCATTCAGCTCAACACTAACCAACGGTTACAGCAGGCAACTTGTAACTATAATCCTTAAATCAATATTGACACGGCAGGGCTATGGTGCGTCAATTGTCATTTACATCTGAAACGTCTTCCATCGATTTTCTGAAATCCCCTTCTAAAAGCGATAAACGGGATTCTCGCTATCTCTATCGAGCCGTAGCGTTTATTTTGTTAATCACGACACTGATGGGGGTGAGTGTCTATCGTTTGGTCGGACTACAACTGATAGAAGGCAAGCAAAACCGCATCCGGGCTGAAGAAAATCGAATTCGTTTGTTACCTATTCCCTCAAATCGGGGCAGAATTTTGGATCGAAATGATCAACCCCTAGCCGAAAATCATCTGACTCGGGCGGTCTATTTGTGGCCAAAGGAACAAACCCAGGAGGAATGGAAGCAAAGCGCCCCACAGTTAAGCAAAGTTCTAGATGTACCGACTGAAGAAATTATCGCCAAGTTAGAAAAAGTTAACTATAACTCTGCCGCTCCAGTTCGTATTGCTCGATATGTCACCCCAGAAGCTTTTGTTTGGATTGGAGAAAATGCCTTAGAGTTACCCGGTGTCGAAATTCGCAGTGACTCTAATCGCTACTATCCACAAGGGAGTGTAGCCTCTCATGTACTAGGTTATATTGGGGAAGCGACCCTAGAAGATTTAAAAGCGAACCCAGAATATCCGATGGGAATGATTGTGGGTAAACTCGGCTTAGAAGCCGGCGCCAATGAGCAACTCGCCGGAGTTTGGGGAGCGCGTTTGGTCGAGGTTAATGCTCAAAATCAAGAATTGCGACTGTTGGGCGAAAAACCCTCTATCGGTGGTAAAGGCATCAAGCTCACTCTCGATATTGCCCTACAAAAAGCAGCAGAACAGGGGATAGGATACCGACGAGGTGCTGCTGTGGCAATAAATGTGAAAACGGGGGAAGTGTTGGCGATGGCGAGTAGTCCCCGCTTCAATCCCAATACATTTACCAAACCTATTTCCACCGAAGAATGGGAAGATCTACAAGGGTTGGAGAATCCTTTTCTCAACCGCACCCTACAAGGATATCCTCCCGGTAGCACGTTTAAAATCGTCTCAGCGGCCGCAGGGATGGGATCTGGTAAATTTTCCCCCGGTTCGATGATTGCGACTTCTGCATCGATTACTGTTGGCGGAATCACCTTTCACGAACATAGTGGCGGTTACGGAGTGATTGGATTTAGAGATGCTTTAGCTTTTAGTAGTAATACGTTTTTTTATCGTTTGGGAATGGCTGTTGGTGCCGAAGAAATTGCCAAGTGGGCGGGGCGTTTTGGGATTGGCAGCACAGACTTGAAGTTGCTGAAATTGGGTGAAGGTTCGACAGGCTTTGTTCCGACTCCCGATAACAAGGAAGAAATTTTCGGCGAACCCTGGTATTTGGGTGATACAATCACGATGTCTATTGGTCAAGGGGCTGTTTTAGCGACTCCGTTAGAACTAGCGGTAATGGTGGCAACGGCGGCAAATGGCGGCAATCGCGTTAAACCTCATTTGTTAGCTGACATGACCAATACCCCTGAAACGAAACCTGTGCCGACGGGGTTAGATCCACAGGTGATTAATACGATTAAAGAAGGGTTAGTGAGCGTGGTTCAGTATGGTACGGGTCAGGGAATGAACGATGGGACAATTCCCCTCACAGGCGGTAAAACCGGAACTTCTGAGGTGCTGTGGCAGCAATCACACTCTCTATTTGTGGGGTTTGGGCCGGCAAATAATCCAGAAATTGCAATTGCTGTGGTGATTGAAAATGGGGGTTATGGTTCCGTTGCTGCTGCTCCTGTCGCCAAGCAAATGTTTCAAACTTATTTTAGCCAGAAAAAGAAATAGGTGACAGGGAATAGGGGAGGTGGGGAGAAAGAAGTCGTGATGTCAGAAATCAGAAGTCAGAAGTTACTGATAACAGCATGATTGCCTGTTCCCTGTCCCCTGTCCCCTGTTCCCTGTTCCCTGTCCCCTGTTCCCTGTTCCCTGTTCCCTGTCCCCTGTTCCCTATTGCCTGTTCCCTGTTCCCTGTTCCCTGTTCCCTGTTCCCTGTCCCCTGTTCCCTGTTCCCTTCTATTAACTGACTTTGCGAGTTCCGGCTAACCATTGTTCAGCTTCGTTGGGGTGTAGGGGTTTCGCGAAATAATAGCCTTGACCATATTTACAGTGGAGGTTTTGCAACTGGATATATTGTTCTTCTGTTTCTATTCCTTCAGCGATCGCATCCATTCTCAGACTCTCTGCGAGTTCCACGATCACTCTAACAATTTCTCGTTTATCACCTACCTGCATTTTATTAACAAAAGAACGATCAATTTTCAGAATATCAACGGGAAACTGATGTAAATATCCTAAAGAACAATAACCCGTCCCAAAATCATCAATACAAATCATAATTTCTCGCTGCTTCAATTCATTGAGAGTGGCGATCGCCAGTTGAGGATCAGCCATAATTGCAGTTTCAGTGATTTCTAATTTTAATTCTCGCCCTAAAACGTGAGTTTCTTGGAGAATTTGATCAACCCGTTGGCTTAAATCTACGGTAAATTGTTGGCTTGATAAATTCACACTCATCATTAACAACTTGGAAAGGGAAAATTTCTCTTTCCAGGTATGAAGCTGACGGCAAGCTTCTCGTAATACCCATTCTCCCAGAGGGACAATAATTCCAGTTTCTTCTGCAACGGGAATAAATTCACCGGGAGAAATAAATCCTTGTTGGGGATGTTCCCACCGCAATAAAGCCTCAAAGCCTGCGATTTTACCCGTACTTAATTCGATAATGGGTTGATAGTAAAGTTGAAATTCTTCTTGTTCCAGGGCAAATCGCAAATCAGTTTGAATTTGTAAACGTCGCAACGCATCAGTTCGCATCCCCGCATCAAACAGAACAGCACAGCCTTTTCCTTTCTTTTTCGCCCGATACATCGCCGTGTCTGCATCTCTCAAAATCTCTGGAGGAAGATGATATTCACGAGTTCCTTTAACAATACCAATACTCGTCCCGATAAACACTTGATGACCTTTGAGAGTAAAGGGTTTATTGAGTATTTTCAGCACTCGGGAGGCGATTTCTTGAGCTTCATTGATATCGGAAATATTTTCTAATAAGATTGTAAATTCATCTCCACCTAATCGACATAAAATATTACCTGAATGCAGACTAATTTTTAGACGTTTACTAATTTCGATTAACAACAAATCTCCCATCCCATGACCCAAACAATCATTGATGATTTTGAAGCCATCTAAATCCAAAAACAACACTGCAAATAGATAATTAGATTGTTTATGTAGACGAGTGATAGATTTTTTAAGGCGTTCAATAAAAAAGGATCTATTCCATAAATTTGTTAAAGCATCGTGAGACGCACTATATCGTAATTTTTCTTCAGTTTTCTTGAGATTTGTAATATCAATTATAGAGCCTTCATAATAGATCACTTGCTTTCCTTTCGATGAACGAATAGCTCTAGCATTTTGTAAAATCCAGATTAAACGTCCATCTTGACGATAAACTTGTGATTCAAAATTAGAAACTTTTCCCTGTTTATTTAAAGTTTGAATAAATTTAGAATACTGTTCGCTACGAAAGTAAAGATTTTTAACTTTAGTTTTTTTATTGAGTAAAACCTGGGGAGAACTATAACCTAAAATATTGGCTAACGCCGGATTTGCACTGGTATATAGACCTTCTAAATTCATTTGAAATATACCTTCGACCGCATTTTTAAAGATATTTCTATACTTTGCTTCCGCTTGTTTGCGTTCAAAGACAGTACCGAGTTGTGTTGCTACTGAAGAAATAAATTCAACTAAACGTCTATCCTCAGCTTTGGGAATAGACATTAAAAAAACAAGTATCGCTAGGACTTGATTATTGGATAAAATCGGCACTCCAAATCCAGCTTTAAATTCAGGTTCTGCCGCAATTAAAGTCCGAGGAAATTGAGTTTCAGATTCTCTGGAAATATCAGGAATCCATTCGGGTTTTTGAGAAGACCAAACCCGTCCCGGTAATCCTTCATTGGGTGCAAATCTTAGACTATGACTTTGTTGACGAAATGCTGTTGCTTTGGAAGTATTATCATAGCCCACTGCACTGTATTCTAAATAAGTTTGATCGGTATTGGGAACCCACGCCTCGCCAAATTCCCAACCCGTCGTTTCACACACCAAACGCAAAGCAACTTCGATAGCAGAGTCAAAATCTGAAGCAATACTGACAGCATTTGTAATCCGTTGAAGCAGTTGTAATTCTTCTTCAGTTCGCTTGCGTTCAGTGATGTCTAAGCCAGCACCTAAAAAGTATTCATACTCGTCTGTTTCTGGGTTAAAAACTGCCCGACCATACCATTCTACAATAATTTTTTTGCCATTTTTCATCAAGACTTTTTCTTCGGTTCTGATGGGGAGTTGGCGGTGAATCATCAACTCAAATACCCAAGGTAAAGCATCTTTATTATGGCGAGGAACAAATGTTGCTAAATAATCAGTACCCACAACTTCTTCGAGAGTATAACCTAAAGCATTCAGCATCGTATCATTCATTAATTTGACTTTTCCTTCTGGATCAAGCACAATTAAGAACGCTGGATTTGCATGAAAAAGGGTTTGATTAAAGTCTTTTTCGTGACGCAAGGCAATTTCAGCTTTTTGACGTTCAATAATTTCAGTTTGCATTTGATCAGTCAGAGGACGTAAAATTAAGACGATTCCCGTTGTTCCTAATCCAATTAAAATGACAATTGCCCCGGAAACCGTTATAAATTGTCGATAAATCGAAGCATAAAGTTTAATTTTTCCCGTCGCCAGCAATAAACCCCCATTTACGGTTGGAACTGGACTATAAGCGATAAAATAGTCACACTCTTTACACCATAATGCTCCGGTTTCTCCGCGAATAGATTTATCAATTGCAATCTTGATTGACGGATCAATAAGTAAGAGATCATCAGATGTAGAATGGGGATTACCTAAGGGCAAAAATGCTTCTGTTTTTTCAGGTTGTCGAATTCCTAAAATGGCGTGACAAACTTTGGAAAATCGAGTACACTTATGAAGTCGCTCAATCTGAGGAAATTGAAATAGAACGATACTGGTTCCAACTTTTTTTGAATTGATGACTGGATTAAGAACGGCAAAGTAAAAGTCTTGCTCAATCCAAAATAGCTTAACTTTAGATAAGTTCGTATCCGAACTAAAACTCTGAAAAACTTGATCGGGTAAAGGTTCACCCACTTCCAACTGTTTTTGATTTTGAGAATCAAGGTAAGCAATTCCGACAACAGATTGATTTAATTTTTTTTGCAGATCAGCTTTAATTTTTTCTGAATAAAATTTTGAACTGCTGACGGTATTTAAACTCGATAAAAATTGCTGAACTTGAATATTTTGAGCAAACTGTAATCCCTGTTCCTGAGCTTTTCTCAAAGAAATATCGAGAGCCACAGCACTTTTTTCAGTTTGCAATAATAGACTCTGTTCTTCTTGTTGTTTGATCCGACTATAAAGCGGGAGCAAGCTAATCAGAGCAACTGTTGTACTAATTACCAAGAGTCCACTTGCTGCCCCAATCACTATCGCTTTTTTAATTTTTTTGGGGTTCATTACCATACTGGATAAAACATTAAAAATTTAATTTTATTGGTTTGATCTCAAGTAGTTTAACCTGTAGAATGAAATTCAACCTCAAAAAACAATTGCTTCTCCGACAACTCTTAAAAGAAAAAATAGAATCTCTTTTAAGGGGAAGGTAGGATTTACAATAAACACTCAGTCTTTATTCGTGAATCTAAACCCTCAATAAATTGACCATTACCAGATAGATAAACTGAGTGCAAGTTAGGAGATCAAGCATGATTATTACATTTGGGCGAGAAATCTGTTGTGATCTAGCATCTGCTGAATCCCGAGAATGGCTCGTGACCAACGGAATAGGGGGTTACGCTTCAGGCACAATAGCGGGGGTATTAACCCGTAGATATCACGGATTACTATTAGCGGCTCTCCATCCGCCCTTGGGTCGGACTTTACTCTTAGCAAAGCTAGATGAGACGGTAAGCTATGACAATCGGGTATTTCCAATTTACATGAATCGTTGGTCAGATGGCAAAATTGATCCTGAAGGGTTTAAGCATCTAGAACAATTTTATTTAGATGGGACAATACCAACGTGGAAATTTGCCTGTGCAGACGCCTTACTCGAAAAACGGGTATGGATGCAACAGGGAGAAAATACAACCTACATTCAGTATACGTTGCGTCGTGCCACTCAACCGATGACGCTTACCCTCAGAGCTTTAGTCAACCATCGAGATTACCACCATAATACCCACGCCAATCAATGGCCAATTCAAGTCGATACCATCGAACATGGAATTTGTATCAAAGCATTTCAACTCGCCACTCCCTTGTATTTACTCACCGATGGGGCAAAAGTTGCGACTTCACTGGCGACTCATCCCTGGTATTATGGCTTTGATCTAGCTGTCGAACGGGAACGGGGTTTAGATGATACCGAAGATCACTTACACGGTGCCACCTATTACACCACCCTCGAAGCTGGACAATCAATTACCTTTGTCGCCACAACCGAACCCCACCCCCAACTCAATGGTCAAATTGCGCTCTTATCTCGCTACAACTACGAACAAAAACTGATTCAAAATTCACCCGTTACCGAACAAACCCCCGCCTGGGTGCGTCAATTGGTTCTCGCCGCCGATCAATTCATTGTCGATCGTCCCACTCCAGATGAACCGGAAGGTAAAACAATTATTGCGGGGTATCCCTGGTTTGGAGATTGGGGACGAGATACCATGATTAGCCTTCCCGGTTTAACCTTGTATACTGGACGCTTAGATGTTGCTCGGTCTATTTTGCGAACCTTTGCTCAATACGTCGATCAAGGAATGCTCCCCAATCGTTTTCCGGATCGAGGTGACGCTCCCGACTATAATACGGTTGATGCGACACTCTGGTATTTTGAAGCGATTCGGGCCTATGTTGATGCCAGTAACGATGAAGGCTTAATCCAGGAACTTTTTCCCATTTTGGCTGATATTATCGACTGGTATAAACAAGGAACTCGTTATAATATCAAGCTTGATCCAGAAGATGGTTTAATCTACGCCGGAGAACCCGGAACTCAACTGACGTGGATGGATGCAAAAGTCGGAGATTGGGTTGTTACTCCCCGGATGGGAAAACCGATCGAAGTGAATGTACTCTGGTATCATGCGCTTCAGATGATGATCCGTTTTGCTCAAAAACTGGGTAAACCCCACGACGAATACCAACAACTCGCTCAACAAACCGCCAAAGGCTTTGCTCGGTTTTGGAATGAAGCCGCTGAATATTGTTACGATGTTCTCGATACTCCCAACGGCAATGATGCCAGCTTGCGTCCCAACCAAATTTTAGCCGTTTCTCTGCCGCCTTTAGGAGAAAACTCCTATGCTTGTCTGTTAAATTCGAGGCGTCAACGTCAAGTCGTTGAAATCTGCGCCCAAGAACTGTTAACCTCCTATGGACTCCGCAGTTTAGCTCCTGATGATCCCGAGTATCAAGGCACCTACACCGGAAATCAACTGCAACGAGATGGTGCTTATCATCAAGGAACGGTTTGGGGATGGCTGATGGGGCCATTTGTCTTGGCTCATCTGCGAGTCTATAAAAATTCTGATCAGGCTCGTGAATATTTGCAACCCCTCGCTGATCATTTATTTGCTGCGGGAGTGGGAAATATGAGTGAGATTTTTGAAGGAAATGCACCCATGCGTCCCTGTGGTTGTCCCGCTCAAGCTTGGACAGTAGCGGAGGTGTTACGCGCTTGGTTTTTGAGCGAACCGCAAGCCGCGCGTTGAGGTTTCCAATCCTAAATCGGGTAAACTTTTGAGTAAACTGAATGGTTTTGAGGAAGACAGGAACACGCCAAATCGCAATTTTAACTGAATAAGCGCAAATCCCTACCTTCTTCAAGATGGGGATGTAAGCCGTGAGTCGATAGACGAACACACAAAACAGTTAGCCTGTGCTAAAGTCTTATCGTGCTGTGTTGAAACAGAAATTAGCGAGAGCTAAAGATGGAAGTAACACCCGTAAAAAAATCAAACGGTTAGTTGCTAGAGTTCAGTCTAGGATTGCTAGATGTCGAGAAGATTTTCTACATAAACTATCCCGCAAGATAGTCAACGATAACCAAGTGATTGTAGTGGAAAATCTGGCTGTCAAGAACATGGTCAAAAACCATAACTTAGCTAAGGCTATTAGTGATTGTGGATGGGGAATTTTTTGTACAATGCTCAGTTATAAAGCTAAGATGGAAGGGAAAGTCTATCTAGAAGTAGATAGATTTTTCCCGAGTTCGCGCATTTCTCATCTAACAGGATATCGGTTCACTGATTTGAAGTTATCAGACCGAATGCTATACGATCCTATTGCTGAAAAATGGATTGACCGTGATATCAATGCAGCAATAAATATCAAGAATGAAGGCTTGCGGATTCTGTCGTTGGGAACCAGCGATACTGCCAATCTGAGGGAGAATAAGACGGGTGGTAAAACTTCGGTTTTATTGGACGCATTTCCCCTAGAAGATGGAAACCCCGTCTCCGATGAGGTGGGGTAGTTCACAGCTAAAATTCTAAACTTGAAAGATGGATTTACAACTGTTGGGATTGAGTTTTATCGCTGTGTTTCTCTCCGAGTTGGGAGATAAAAGTCAAGTCGCGGCGATCGCTTTGAGTGGTACCAGTAAGTCACCTCGGGCAATTTTCTTCGGAACCGCACTCGCCCTAGTGTTAGCGAGTTTGATTGGAGTGTTAGTCGGAGAAGGAATAGCAGAAGTCTTACCCACTCACTGGATTAAAATCTCTGCGGCGGTGGGATTTGCTGTTATGGGGGCGCGACTATTGTTATGGCCGAGTTCTGAAGAAAGCGAAGAATTAGATTAACCTTCTTCGTGAAAAAATTAGTAAAAAAGGGGGAAGAATCTTTGCATCTTTCCCCCTCCTTTATCTGAGATCTCTGCAATGAGTTAATATCATTATGGGTTCAAAAATAGAACAGAATACTGAACAATTATTAATGAACAGCTTCGCGGCGAGTTGTACGAACACACCAGCCTAAAACGATACCAACACAGGTTAGTTTAATCAGTTCTAAACTAAAATAACTGAAGTGGAGTTGATTCATTCCGGTCGGAACTTCAGTAACGGGATTAAACAGATTGAGATTTAAGCCTAACGCCGTCATTTGGGGAGTTAAACCGTAGGTATAAGTTAAAGCGATCGCCAATAAACCTACCGCCAAAATACTTAAGGTACGAATGCGATTACTAAAGCCTTCTGGCAACGTAATTCCCAACGCCATCAAGCCTGTTAATCCCACTGCTGCACAAAGGATTTCTACACGATTGAAAGCAGAAAAAATCATCGAACCCGCAGAGGCAAACTCTGATTGATTCATCATCCCCGTCATATACATACTGGGCATAATCACGAAGTCTAAAACCATACTCCCGCCCATCCAGAGCGCCAGCGTGATTAAAATAACCGTTAACCAACGAGAAGGATTGTATTCAACTTTAGAAAATGTAGTCATAAGATAATACCTGAACACGGATAATTGTGTCTTGGTTTCTATTCTAACGAATATTGCAGCAAAAAAATATGAAGTAATCTTTCGATTTGTACTGCAATCTGTAAAGTAGATTTGTTAACATTTAATACCCTCGTTTTCCGTCAATTTGATTAATTTTTGTTAAAATCACGGGCATAAAAGTGAAAATAGCAGTAAGAACTCAAAACCGTGAAAGCCGTTATATTACTATCGGGTGGATTAGACTCCTCAACCGTTCTCTATCAAGCCAAAGCTGAGGGCTATGAATGTTACGCCATTTCCTTCGACTATCAGCAACGACATCAACGAGAACTTGCTTCTGCTCAACAAATTGCTCAAAGTGCAGGCGTCGTCGAACATCAGGTGGTAAAATTTGACTTGAGTTTATGGGGCGGATCAGCGTTAACTGATCGCAAAATCGATTTACCCAATGATCGCTCATTAAACCAAATGAGTGAAAATATTCCTATTACCTACGTTCCCGCCCGCAACACCATCTTTTTAAGTTTTGCATTGGGCTACGCCGAAACAGTTAACGCCAGTCGAGTTTATATTGGGGTGAATGCGTTGGATTATTCGGGTTATCCCGATTGTCGCCCCGACTATATCGCCGCCATGCAAGACGTGTTTCGACTGGGAACCAAACAAGGCAGAGAAGGAAATCCGATTCTAATTCATTCTCCTCTCATTCACCTCAAAAAAACAGAAATTATTCAACTGGGAAATCGCTTAAGAGTTCCCTGGGAAAAAACTTGGTCATGCTACGCCGGAGAAGAAAAATCTTGTGGTGTTTGTGACTCCTGTAAACTCCGATTAGCGGCTTTTAAAGAACTGGGATTAACTGATCCAATTCCCTATGTAGAAGATGTTTTAAAGTAAACACAATTTAAACTCTTTATTATTGTGCTAGGGACTTACATAAAGTTTGTTTCTCGCACATTTTTATTTTTTAACGTCTTAAAAGAAATGCTTAAAAATCTGTAAATAAGATTAAAAATAATTCAAGAAAAGTTGTTATATTCAAGCCATTTTTTAGGGTAAAATTTTGTGAACTAAGTCTGTTAAAATCAGCTTATCTGCAATAATTACTGGAGTTAGGCTTTTCGGAAGTTCGGAGTATCGAGAAAAGCGTTAGATTTGAGCCAGCCTGAATTGTATTAACCTGTTAACGTCTGTTTTGGAGTCATCCATGGCCAGTAACAATCCGTTAGATAAACATCAAGTCGATCATCTGTTTTTGTTGATTGGGGAAAACCCTTTACCGAACTATGTAGCCGCTATGAAACTACTGGAAACTGGCGGCACAGCATATCTTGTTTATACCAATCAAACAAGGCCTCAAAGAGAGCGATTAAAAATTGCTCTGAAAGATAAAGGCTTTCATAGCCAAGAAGTTGCTTTAGACAAACAAAACTCTGACAGTAATAAATCTAATGCTCATCGAATTTACACAAAAATTCAAGAATATGCTGGAAAAATACCTACTAATGAACGTATTGGTTTACATTATACAGGTGGCACAAACCCAATGGCAATTCATGCCTATCGAGCCATTGATGATTTAAAAAGAACTGATACAGTCTATAGCTATCTTGATGCCAAGACATTAGAAATATTTATAGATCATCCCAATTCCGATTCTACCCACAGAGGAGTTCAGCTTGAGGTCTCTCTGGAAATATTGTTTCAACTTCATAACTATAAATGGGAAGAAAATAAAAAGCCACTCCCTAGTCCAATTTTACCAGATGCAGCCGCAGAATTTGTCAGACTTTATCAAAATGAAGAAATAGCAAAAACTTGGAGAACTTGGTCTAATACTCATCGTTATAAAAACTACGGAGAACTTAAGAAAGCAAAAAATTCAGAAACAGGTTACTGGAAATCTGAAGACGAGCTTTCTAAACTATCGTTAAGTTTAACAGGCGTACACCCAGAGATTATTGAAGTTTTGCGCCAGAAGTTAGATGCTTTGGCTTCTTCTCCGAGTCAGCTTTCATTAAAAGTGACTAAAGCCAAAGGATTTAGTAGTTGTCAGCAAGTTTGTGAGTGGTTAGGGGGGATTTGGTTAGAGCATTATGTACTTAAACAAGTTAAAGAATTAACGCAAGAATTGCAGCTTGGCGAAAGCAAAATGTCATTTGTTATTAAAAAAAGCCAAACTTATGAAGGAGGAGTCTTTGAATTTGATGTCGCCTTCATGCGAAGTTACCAATTATTTGCGATTTCCTGCACAACCAGTAAAGATCCCAAAGAATGTAAGCTGAAACTCTTTGAGGCACACACCAGAGCTAAACAACTCGGTGGTGATGAAGCCAGAGTTGCTTTAGTTTGCTGTTGTGACAATGATCCTAGTAAACCACAACGTTTAGATCTATGGCTGAAAAGTCAGCTTGAAGGGGCTGTAAGAAATCCGAAAATTGCTGTTTTTCTTCGAGAAGACTTACCTGATCTAAAAAAGAAAATTGCAAATTGGGCTAAAGACAATAAGGGTGCAATATGACTAAACTAACTGTAACTGTATTAGATACAACTGGAATTCAAGACTATGTTTTCGGCAGTAACCGCTTGCGCGAAAACATTGGTGCTTCGTACTTAGTGTCTCAGACTACTAAAGAATGGGCTGAAACTGCTTTACAGGATTTAGGAAAAGAACTTAACCAAAAAGTTCATATTCCTACAAGAGACTCATTACATCAAATCTATATCGGTAATGAGAATGTAGCGGCTGAGATAGTCTATGCAGGAGGTGGCAATACAGTTTTACTGTTTGCAAATTTTGAATATGCTAAATGCTTTACCAAAATTTTAACCAAACGAATTTTGCAAGAGGCACCCGGTTTAAATATTGTTGTTGTTCATAACAAAGAATTTGAATTTCACAAAGGAGAGTTTAAAAAGACACTGAATCAACTGTTGGAAAAAGACTTAGCTAAAAAGAAACGTGAGCGAGTTGCTTCTGCGCCTTTATTAGGTTTAGGAGTAACAGCAGCTTGTCAGTCAACTCAACTTCCTGCCGTCAATAACAGCGAAGGATACGTTGATGCTGATGAGGAGGATATTTATCTAATTTCCAGAGAAAGTGAAGCCAAGCTTAAGGCAGTTCCCAATGCTAATCAAAGACTAATAGAAAAGTTTGCTGGTACTTTTAACTCAGACATTTATGAGTTTCCTTACCGCACGGACTATTTAGGTCGTTCTGAAGGTGAATCTAGCTATGTTGCTATCGTTCATGCAGATGGTAATGGCATGGGAAATCGTTTTCAGAAATGTGGGGAAGGAAAATCTGACGAAGAAGCCATTGTTGAAATGCGTAAACTTTCTTTCAGCGTTGAGGATGCTGGAATAAATGCTCTTAAAAAAGTATTGGAAATAATTTATGCTTCAATTGAAAATGGAGAAATAACAGGCAAAATAGGCAATTTCAATCTCAAAAAATCAAAAAAAGGTAAATATTATCTGCCGTTTCGTCCTTTGGTGTATGGAGGTGATGATGTCATCTTTGTTTGTGAAGGAAGATTAGGGCTTGAGTTAGCAACTATTTATCTGAGAGAATTTGAAAAACAACAAGATATAGAAGGTCAACCTCTTAACTTAACGGCTCGTGCTGGAATTTGTATTGTAAAAACTCACTACCCCTTTGCTAGAGCTTACCAAATAGTTGAGGAATTATACGGCACAGCGAAAAAGTTCATCCGCGAAGAAAGAGTTAGATTGGGATTAGATGAAGATGGTAACTATTATTGTTCAACGCTTGATTGGCACTTTGCTGCTAGTGGCTTAATGGGTTCTTTAGGAGAAATTCGTCAACGAGAATATGAGGTTTCAGCCGGAAAACTTACGATGCGACCGATACGGTTAAAAGAACACGATTCTGACGATGACCAATGGCGAACATGGGCTAACTTCATCAACGTAGTTCAATACTTTAATGGTTACTTTGATGATATAGAAGGTAACGAACCTTGGAAAGATCGTCGCAATAAAATTATTGCTTTGCGTGAAATTCTCCGCCAAGGGGCTTACAAAACTGAACAGTTTATGAAAGCATACGGTATCAAACAACTGCCACCTTTTTTACAAGTACATAACTTACAAGAGCAAGGTTGGTGTATTCAAGGTGAACAGTATTATTGTGGTTACTTTGATGCGATCGAAGCAATGGATTTTTACATTGGCTTAAAGGGGGATAATAATGAACATCTATGAATTGCAAATACAAATTCAACTTTTGAGTGATACAACCTTTGGGCGGGGTGATGGTGTTGCTGGTTTAGTTGACCAAGAAGTAGAGCATGACTTGTATGGATTTCCTTATCTGCGGGGACGCACTTTGAAAGGCTTATTGAGTGAGGAGTGCGATAACTTAATTATCTTACTAAAAGATGAGGTGTTTATACACTGGAAAGATGTCCGAAATAAATTATTTGGTGTTTCTGGTAGCGTTATAGAACACAATTCTATTATCCACGTTGGCGATGCTTGTTTGCCAGAGAAATTACGGGAAGCGGTAGGAATTCAGATAGACAAAGAGCGAGACAATGAGCAACCTGCTTTAACACCAACTGATATATTGCATTCCCTGACAACAATTCGTCGCCAAACAGCGATTAATCCTAATAATGGTACAGCAGATAGCGGTAGTTTGCGATCGGCTCGGGTTGTCATGCGCGATCGCCCTAATACCTCACCTCGTTTTACTGCTCACCTCTTCTTTGATGAAGAACCAACATCAGATATGAAAGCACTTTTAGGTGTTAGTGTTTTAGCACTTCGGCATATTGGAAGTGGACGAAATCGAGGGCGAGGTCACGTTCAATGTAGCTTATGCGATGCCAATGAACAAGATATTACTCAAGATTTTATTCATCTTTTTGGAACAATTGAGGAGGTAAGTAAATGAAAGTCATCACTTTTCTTTTAGAAACACAACAGCCAGTTTTAGCAACTTCATTTCAGGGCGATCCGAATAGTGATGTGTCTTTTGCTTATATTCCTGCGAGTATGATTCGAGGTGCTTTAATTGGTCGTTACCTCAAGCGTCACCCAGAATTGCCAGAGGATATTTTATCAGACGCGGATATCAATAAAGAGGTAAAACGCTTATTTTTTGATGGCAATACCCGTTACTTAAATGCCTATCTATTTTGCAAAAAACAAAAGAGACGGACTTTACCAGTACCTTTGTCTTGGTATAAAAAGAAAGATGAAGAATTACCGCAAGAACAAGAACCTGCCTTAGAAGTTTATGATTTGAGCAACTATGAACCAGAGCAGGAATCTCTGAAAAACTTAAGTGAAAAATTTTGCACTGTGAACGAAAGACAGGTTGTTTTATACAGAGAGAAGCGACGGATTAATATTCACACTACACGCGATCGCACTAAAGGACATTCATCAGCAACAAAACACGATCAAGCTACCAATCAAGTTATTGAAGAGGGAGAAGGTGCTATCTTTCGTTACGAAGCTTTAGATGTTAAACAAACTTTTCAAGGCGTTATTTTGTGTGAAGATGATGATGCAGAAAGAATTGAAGGTTTACTCAAACCAGCAGATATTTGGTTAGGAGGTTCTCGAAGTGCAGGTTATGGACACACAAAAATTAAAATTATTAATCCAGATAAGCCCCTAGAACTTGATAATTGGAATGAAATACAGATTAAACCTGAAAATCGAGTTAATCGTAGAAAGCTAAAAATTACTCTTCTGAGTGACACGATTCTACGCGATTGCTGTGGGCAATTTTTAGCCAATCCTTGTTTGGTCAAGCAAGCAATTGAAGATAAGTTGCAAGTGCAGTTACCTCAAGCAACTAATGTTTTTATCAGCAGTACCGTTGTTGGTGGATTTAACCAAAAATGGGGTTTACCTTTACCTCAAGTACCAGCTTTATCAGCAGGAAGCGTGTTTGTGTTTGATGTACAGTTAACAACTGAACAAATAAAAATTTTGGAAAGCCAAGGAATTGGCGAGCGCTGCATTGAAGGTTTTGGCAGAGTTGCTGTTAATTGGTTAGCAGAACACCGTCATTTTTCAGCTAGACCGCCTGAGTCGGTTAAAGCTAATGAAACAGAGTTAGACGAGAAATACCATGATTTAGCTGCACAAATGGCTGAAAATATTTTACGCCAAAAATTGGATCAATTTCTTGTAGAAAAAATTAGTTATATTAGTATACAAGGCGAGATTAGCAACAGTCAACTTTCTCGATTAGAGATTGTTGCTCAACAAGCTTTGACTGTTCAAAGTCGCATTCCCGTTTTTAGGTTACTACGTTACTTAGCATCAAATGCTCGTAATCAGTTTAAGAACACTGAAGTTTCAGGGATTGCTGAACGACCTAAACATCTTGATGAGCAAATTTATGATTTGTTGAGAAAACCAATAGGGAATCCTGACTCATGGATTAAAAATCCACAAGATTTACAAGTAGAGGTTGCTGGAATTACTAGAAAACTGACTCTTAAGTTAGCTAGAGAATACACATTACGCTTAATTATGGCAATTGCTAAGAAAGCTAAAAAGGAGAAAAATAAATGACGATGACTCAGAAAAAATCCGAAAGCGATAATCTATCGACACGCAAACAGCGTCATATTATTCGGCGTGTGATTGTACGCGGAACTTTAATTTTAAATACTCCTACTTGTCTAGGAAGTGGTGATGCAGATAGTCCTACAGATTTACCATTGCTTAGAGATAGTATTAGTGACCATGCTCTTTTAACTGGTTCATCCATTGCAGGTGCTTTGCGAAATTATTTAAAAGAACGCGAACATGGATATATGGCTAGCGAACAAGCCAATGATTTAGCAACCCTCTTATTTGGGGGAATGCGGAGTGATGATGACGGGAATCAAAGTCCTTTAATTATTGACGATGCTATCAGTACCAAGATACCAACTGTGGAATTGAGAGATGGAGTAGAAATTAAATCCACAACGGGTACAGCAAAAAAAGGTCAGAAATACGACTTAGAGCTATTAGCTGCTGGAACTGAATTTACTCTTTGTTTTGAATTGCTGATAGAACAGAAACAAGACCCAATAGAACAGCAAAACTATGAAGAAAAACTAATCAAATCACTAGCATTAGCTTTACAGGGTATAGAGCTTGGTGAAATTGGCATTGGCATGAAAAAGCGACGGGGTTTTGGTCGCGCTAAAGTAAAAGCATGGCAAGTTTGGCAATTTAACCTTACTCAAGATGATAAAAGATTAGAATGGTTACTGTTCGATCATTGGTGTCGGGAATTATCACCAGAGCGCGAAACCTATTCATCTATTGTCACTGCTCTTGATGTGTCTTTGGATGAAGAGGAAGATAAACGCGATCGCTTCACCATCCATGCTACCTTCAAACTGGTTGGTTCTATGCTCATCCGTTCGGGTCAAGATTCTACTGGTTGCGCCCCTGACGTTGTACATTTGAAATCTCATCGACCGGGTAAAACAGATCCCGAATCTATTTTATCTGGTACAAGTTTAGCTGGAGTATTGCGCCATCGAGCAGAACGAATTGTGAAAACATTAGGAAGCTTTTCGCCTGTTGTTGATGAGTTATTTGGTTTTGTTGTAGGTAAACAGGCAAAAGCAAGTCGTTTAGTTGTCCATGAGAAAGTTATCAAAGATGCAACTGACTTAGTACAAAATCGGATTGCGATTGATCGATTTACAGGGGGTGCATATCACGGCGCATTATTCGATGAGCAACCTATCTTTGGGGGTGATGAAACAATTGTCACTATTGAACTTGAGTTACGGAATCCAAAAGAATATGAAATTGGCTTACTGTTACTTTTACTTAAAGATTTGTGGACAGAAGATTTACCCGTTGGCGGAGAAAGCAGTATTGGACGCGGACGGTTAAAAGGAATCCAAGCAGACTTAATCCGACATCATCCAGAAAATCCGAAAAAATGGCAAATTACAGCAGATAATGAAAAGTTAAAAATTGAGGATCGATTGAATTTAAGCAAGACTGAAAAATCAGTTAAAGATGAATTAGAGGAATTTGTTAAGGCTCTACTAAAACAACTAGGTCAGGAGGGATCAAAATGAGTGAGGAAAAAGCATTTAAAAATAATGATGAATTACACAGTTGGTTAGAATATAAAGCATCATCGGTATCTGAGCAAACATCTTATTTATTAGCTCATGCTGATGATGGTGTAATTTGGGGACGTTTTGACAATGGAAAGTTAACTATTGCTAATGAAGTATTTACTGAATCTAATTTTCCAACTTTACGATTATCTACTTTACAACAGTGTCGAATTTTTGGACAAGAAGGTGAAGTATTACTCTGGAAGTCTAGAGAAAACTGGAAATGGCGATTTGTTGGGAATCTAGAGGAAGATCAAATTATAGAACCTCAAATCCTTTGGGGAACACATGGGGAACGAGAAGGTAACTTTACTCTACTCTGGGATGGTTCACAAGGTTTAAAACACGCTGTACCTTTGAGTCTTGTGACTGTTGGCGATCACAAACTTGACAAACCAGTGCGTTTAGTTGTTTACCACTACATTAATTATGATGATAGTGGAGTAGCAAGAATCTATCTCAGTCGTCTGGTTAATTTAACAACTCAGGAAATAAAATTAGGAGAAAATGATGATTGCTGAACCCCAATATCCTCAAAAAATGACCCCAGAAGAATACTTAGAATGGGAAGCCAAGCAGGAATTTAGGCATGAGTATATTGACGGCGAGATTGTGGCGATGACGGGGGGGAGTATTCCTCATAACACCATTGCTCTCAATTTTTATACAGCTTTAAGACCTCATTTACGACAGCGTGGTTGTCAAGCAAATGTATCGGATGTGAAAGTTCAGGCTAGTAAAAATAGTCGTTATTTCTATCCAGATTTAGTCGTGACTTGCCATCCAGACGATCTAAAAGCTCGTGACTTTATAGAACATCCTACAGTAATTGTGGAAGTGCTGTCTCCGAGTACCGCTTATTACGATAACACAAAAAAACTCAAATATTATCGGCAAATTCCCAGTTTACAAGAATATGTCTTAATTGATTCAGAATCGAGATCGGTTGAAGTTTATCGTCGAGGAGAAGGAAAAATGTGGCTTTACTATGCGTCCTATCAAGGAGAGGCGATCGCATTAGAAAGTATTGAGTTTGAGTGTCAGATTGAAGTGTTGTATGAAGGAGTTAGTTTTTAGAAAGTGTAATCAAGCCAATAGATCTTAAGTCAATTTATTTTACTATAAGGAGATTGAACGATGAGTCCGAAACATATTTCTAAAGTCGATAGCGATCGCAAAGCTATTGCTCCCTATAATTTTGTAGAATTACCTGAAAAAGTTGTTGAAGCAGAACTACCTTTACCAGAGGGCGATCGCTATTATTCAGAACGACATACGGGTAGAATTGAATGCACGTTAACCACAGAATCTCCTCTGTATACTCGTGGTGGTTGGAGTCCAGAAGATTTTGCCGAATATGGAGAAACACCTTTTAATGATTTACCACCTGACCTCAAACAAAAAAGATCCAATTTCTTTATTAATCCTGCAACTAATCAACCCGTTATTCCTGGGAGTAGTATTCGAGGGATGTTGCGAACTTTAGTTGAAATTGTGAGTTTTGGAAAGATAGATCGAGTTTCAGGTAATGATCGATTATTTTTCCGTGCTGTTGGTTCAAATCCTGATAAAGAGTCTTGGGGCCAAGAATATAAAGAGTATGTTTCTCCTGAAATAATAAAAGCTGGCTACTTGGTAAAAAGACAAGATGATTGGTATATTCAATTAGCTAAAACTGAACAAGGTGCAACATTTGCTTGGGTTAGGGAAACGCCTCTTAACTTACAAAATTTTAAAAAATTTAATGATGATAAATATGAGCTTCAGTATATTAATGTGAGCTATCAAAATGTAGCGGTAGACAACACAGATAGAGCTAAACGATTATTTGCTCATGATGTAGATTTGCCAGATACTCATTATAAAAAGGGCGTGCTTATTACCAGTGGAAATATGAAACAAGGAGATAAAGATTCTCCACGTCGCAATCACTGTATAGTCTTCCCGGAAAATATAGAAGTAGATCCATTACCAATAGATGATACAGCAATTGAGCATTATCGTAATGCGCTGACCGATTTTCAGAAAAAATTACCTTTTGAGAAGGATTGGGGAGTATTAAAAGAAGGTCGTCCAGTGTTTTACTATCACGATGGAAAAAGCAAAACAGTCGGATTTTTTGGTCAAAGTCCTAATTTTCGGATTCCTTACTCTCCAGAAGGTAATGGTCACGCCACAACTGTATTAGACTTTATTCCTACAATAGTTAGTGATCCTTATGTAATTAATTGGAACAATGCTCCAATTCGTTATTCAGTTACGCTTTTAAATATTAATTTCTTGATTGGCATTTTATTTGTAGCTATTCCTTTAATTGATATAGCTGATGCTATCTTTGGTTGGGTCAAACAGGAATTTACAGAAAAGAAATTGCCTAAAGATTTTAATAAACAAAGAGCGAGTAGAGTTTTTGTTACCGATGCTTTATATCAAACTAATGAAAATGATATTTGGTATAGCAAAACTCCTGTAATTCCTCAGATACTATCTGAACCAAAACCAAGCTATTTTCCACACTATCTAGTTCAAAAAAATGCTGTTCCAAAAGATCTTAAGCATTATGCTAGTGAACCTCTTGAAAAAACAGTAATTCGTGGTCATAAACTATATTGGCATAAGGGAAGTAATCCTCAATTTAAGTTAAAACGCAATCTAGATAAAAGAAATAAATCTGAAGACTCTGATACTCAAACAACTCTTATTACACCTATTAACAAAGGAGTGACTTTTAAATTTGATATTCACTTTGAAAATTTGAGTGATGTTGAATTGGGTGCATTGTTGTGGGTGCTTAGTCTTAGCAGCGATAAATCGCAACAACTGGAAACGGGTAAAACAGGAGAACAATACTGTTTTTCTCTGGGAATAGGTAAACCTTTGGGGATGGGTGCAGTCAAGATTGATTATGAATTGCATTTGAGCGATCGCAAAAAACGCTACAGTCAATTATTTGAGAATGAGCAATGGTCAAATCCACCAATAAGTATCACCCAAACTAAAAAAAGTTGTGTTAAAAAGTTTGAAAACTATATTCTAGATCAAATTAGTGAAGATGACTATCCCAAAGATCATAACAGACAACAGCTTGAACATCTGAAACAAATACCACGAATTGAGATGTTATTGGCAATGTTGCGGTGTGATAAAACTCCAGATTCAGATCAAACACGGTACATGGAGATTGAATGCAATCCCAGTCAGAAAAAATGTATAGGTAAACCCAAAAAAGATAGGAAAGTAAATGAGTATGCAGACCGTCCTGTATTACCTACTCCATTAGATATCATGGACATATCAGATAATCGCAGGCTCCCTAAAGATGTTAATTCTTCTTTGGAAGATAAAACTAAAAATCAAGTTGCTCCTCCAAAGCTAAAACAAAAAAAGTCAAGCCAAGATCAGGAAAAAACAGGAGGTAATATTAATCTTGCTACTCAAAGACCAACTCAACGCCCTAACCCCTAAAACCCAAACATTAAAATACGATCGCATTCTAACCTAACCCCAAAATACCAATGATAACAACACCTCTGACCTCTCAACTCACATTCGAGGAATTTATTAGTCAACTTCCAGATGAAGAAGGATACTACGAACTTGTTAACGGTGAAATAATGAGGAAACTTCCGACTCGACGACATGAAGATCTAGCAGATTTTATCCTCCGACAATTTGATAAAGAAGTGGAACGACTTCAGTTAAACTATCGAGTTTCGGGTAGAATTGTGATTCAAACTGAAACCAAACAAGGACAAGAACAAGGTCGTCATCCTGATATTACTGTTGTCGATAAAACCCTTTGGGAAGCACAACCTACTGCTTATTCTGCACTGCTTGAACCGCCCCAATTAGTAGTATAAATTGTCTCAACGAATTGGGAAGATGACTATGTGGATAAACTGGAGGAGTATCAACGTTTGGGTATATCTGAATATTGGATGGTTGATTATTTGGCGGTTGCGAGTCGCAGCTATTTAGGAAACCCAAAACTCCCCACCGTTTTTGTCTGTGTACTCGATGAGAACAAAACCTATCAAATGAATCGCTATCAAGGGAACGATCGCATTATTTCCCCAACGTTTCCAGAATTTTCTCTCACTGTTGAAGAACTGCTAAAAAATTAGATGTTGTCTAGGTTTTTCTTTCGATTTTTATTAAATAAAGCATAACGCATCTCGGTTTTGTGGACAAACCTGACTTTCAACCGGATTATTAAAAAGATAAATCTCCGTTAAATTGGGTAAAGTGGTTAGTGGTATAATATTAGAAACATTATTTCCATTCAGATTCAACTCAGACAGTTGAGTTAAAGGCTGTAGCGGACGCAAATCAGAAATTTGATTAGAACTGAGATTGAGTTCAGTTACATTGGTTAAACTGGATAGGGGACTAATATCTGAAATTTTATTTCCCGGTAAAGACAATTCAGTTAAATTCGTCAAGGAAGATAAAGGCTTTAAGTCAGAAACTTGATTGAAACCAAGATAAAGAAGCTTCAGATTTGTCAAGGAAGAAAGCGGACTAATATCCGATATTTTATTCGTTTGAAGTACCAACTCAGTCAACCCCGACATCGAAGAAAGTGGTTTGAGATCCTCAACCTGATTTCCAGCAACATACAAAATTTTCAACTCCGGTAATGTAGTCAGAGGAGCCAAATCTGTGATATTATTCTTATGGAGAATTAGTCGATTAAGTCGAGTAAAGCTTGAAAGGGGTCTGAGATCAGAAATACCCGTTGCAGTCAGGTTCAAACTCGAAGCAAAGCCCAAAACAGCCTCAGCATCCTGACAATTTTGAGTCGCCGCTTTACGGAGTAACGCTTCTATTGTTTTTTGAGTTTCTGCGGAAAGACTCTCTTGCGCTGAACACCATTCTGCAAAACTGTTAAAAGAATCCGACTGTGCCGAAGTGGGAACCTGAACTATTCCCCAACTCAAAACAGCGCTCAAACTCCCCAGAAATAGACCTCTAAAAATTTCACCCAGATGGTTTTGCAACATTTTTGAAACACCACACTCTTGAATTTAAACTTTTAAATTTGATTGATGGTCAGTTTACCACCGTCATCTTCAACAATTACGATACCTTTGATGGCAAGCAACACATCGCTATTTTTGATCAAACACCACAGCCAATATCATCTAACATTTGCGAGTGTTTTTGAACCGATGCCAACGTGTTCGCTGCAATCATACCACTCGCTGCCACCGCAGGTAAGCCAATCCCTGGAAACGTTGAATCTCCGCAGCATAACAGCCCCGCTAACGGCGTTTGAGGGCTAGGAAACGTCCCCTGTCCAGCCGGAATAGCCGGCCCGTAAGAGCCTCTGTAACGGCGTAAAAAGCGTTCATGGGTGAGCGGCGTACCTACCAACGTGACTTCACAACGCGATCGCACGTCAGGAATAACCCGTTCTAAAGCTTTCCACATGGGTTCAGCCCGTTCTTCCTTGAGTTGGGTATATTCAGGGCTACGACGATCTAAACCCTCCCAAAGATCATAAGGCTCATTACCAGGCGTATAAACATGAATAACGTGTTTTCCAGGCGGTGCCAGAGTTGGATCTAAAACCGTTGGAATGGACATGACAATCAAATTCAGAGGCGAGGTAATTCCCTGATCCCAGTCATTCACCGTAATATAATGACAAGCGAGATCCTCCGGTAAACCCGTCGCATCAATCCCCAAATGTAGGTGCATAAAACTCTCACAGTCAGGAGTCTGCGATCGCTCTTTGATAAAGCTTTGCGGTAACGCCCCCAACGGAATTAACTTCAGCGTATCCCAAACCGAAGCCGCAGAAACCACCGCTTTAGAAGCCCGAATTTCCTCACCGCCCCGTAGACGCACACCCACCGCTCGATTATTTTCGACTAAAACTTGTTCGACATGAGCGCCCAGTTTGAGACAACCCCCGTAACGTTTCAGTCCGCGAACCATCGCCTCAACCAAAGCCGCACTGCCACCAACCGGATAATCTAACACCACCTCCGGTCTGTACCATTCCGCAAACATAAACGCCACTTCTGCCGCACTGGTGCCACTCGCAGGCAGTCCAGACAACAGAAAACAGAGCATATCTAGCCAATTGCGAGTAAAGGGATCTTTGATCACCTCATCCATAATTGGGCCAAATGCTCCCGTGAGTTTAGAAGCGTGGGGAAGACTTTGCAATAAAGGCAGGGCAAATCGACCTAATGTAAAAATTGCACCCAAATCATAGCGCATCGCTGCCATGGGTAAAGCAACCGCAGCATCCTTAAGCGGTGCCATGACTCGTTGTAGTTCTCGCCATTCTTGAACGGCTTGAGATCCGCGCAACCGCATCAACACATCACAAAATTGATCCGCCCCAACAGAGGTATCAAAGTCACCTTCGGGTAAACGACAACCCCAAACATTGTAAGTTTTCCAGGAGATATCCTCACCGATCGCATCAAGAACTTGTTTTAACGGGTTCGTCGAGGGACTATAAGACATTCCTGAATACAGCGATGGCCCGGAGTCAAAAATATAGCCATCCCGTTCAAAGCCATGGGCTGCCCCACCGGGTATGGTATGACTTTCACAAACCGTGACTGCAAAGCCATAGCGGGCAAGTATTGCCGCACAACTTAAACCCCCGATTCCACTTCCAATCACAACAACTTCTGTATTTTGAGTTTGAGGAGATGTTTGATCGCTCATATTTGATAACCTCAGATAAACCTTAAGAGTTCAGGATACAAGAGTTTAGATGGGATCGCTTAGAGCAATAGAATTGAGAGTCTGATTGTCCAAGCGATCGCTAAACGGATTAAATCTGCTGATCTTTTAGCTCAAGGTGGGGTTTGGGGAGGCTATAAGCCCCGCGCTATACCTACAGGGTTAGCGTCGGGACGGGGCGTATAAACTGCGCGGGAAACCCACGCAGACAGCCCCTCATCCATGGACATCCCAAAAACTGTTGAGGGACTCGATGTGCCGACAACAGTTAACGTAGATTTATTTCGTGCTAAAATAGCATTCATGGCACTAACAATGAATTATGCTTACCGAATTTATCCCAGTGCTGCTCAACAAGAATTAATGTTGAGTTGGTTGGAGACTTGTAGACTACTATACAACCGTTGTCTGCGAGACTTGAAAGATTGGATGAATAGTCGGAAGTGCATGATTGATAGGTGTTCTCTGGATAGAGAATACATTATGCCGACCGAGACTCCTTTCCCCGGTTACATAGAGCAAAAGCGACAGTTAACGCAATGGAAAAAGACCAACCCTTACTTAAAAGAAGTTCACTCTCAGGTCACTCAAGATGTAGTCAAAAGATTACATAACTCCTGGGAATCTTTCAGACAAAGAGGACGAGGTTTTCCACGTTATAAGAAATATGGTCGCTCTCTTACAAAGTTTGGCGGGACGGAAACCGACACCGCCAACTTTGCGCTATCAATCATTTTTGTTTCCTCAATTTACAACTTATCCAATCAAGGGAAATCAAATTAAACTCCCTAAGATTGGGTTTGTAAATATCAATTTGCATCGCGAAATTCCTGAAGGATTTAGCATCAAAGGTGTGCGAGTTGTCTCAAGATGCAGAGGAACAAAATGGTTTGTTGTGATCACAATTCAAGCTAATGTTTCGATACCAGATACACCTTCTTTTGGGAGGGCTGTCGGGATCGACTTAGGGTTGATCGATCTTGTAGCAACATCAGATGGACTAACCATTCCTAGACCCAAGTTTTTTGTAGAACTACAAAGCAAGCTTAAATTGCTGCAACGTAGAGCATCTCGAAAACAGAAACGGTCTAAAAATTGGGAGAAAGAACAAGTTAAAGTAGCACGATTACACCACAGAATTGCCAACACCCGCAAGGATTTTCACCTAAAAACAGCCCATCAACTTTGTGATCAAGCTGACTCAATATTCGTTGAAGACATTGATTTTAGAGTGATGGCAAAAGGTTTTCTGGGTAAGCATTCTCTGGATGCAGGGTTTGGACAGTTCAGAAACTTATTAAAATGGGTGTGTGGTCAACGAGGAAAGTTCTTTTCCGTTGTTGATCACAGAGGAACATCTAAGCAGTGTCCTAGCTGTGGCAGTGAATGGAATAACAACCTTTCAGTTCGTTGGCATACCTGTGATGAATGTAACTATTCAAATAACAGAGATGTTGCCTCGGCCGAGGTAATTTGTAATCGTGGAATCGAAAAGTACCTTTCGGACTATTGGGGAACGGAAACCGCCTACTGAATGCGTACTGTCGGGGGAGAAATCCTAGACAAGTGCAACGTAGGAAATCTTGATTGCGAGGTCAAGAAGCCCACACCATAAAACAAAGTTTTTGGTGTCGGGAGTATGTCACTTAAATCGAACTACTTTTTCGGTAGCATCAAGATGGGAAACATCGCCATCAAGTTCAACGATCCATTTGTTGTCGTGACGAACTAATTTTACCAAACAACAAAGAGAAGCATGAATATCTGTTTCTGCTAAAGTGGGGACTAGACCTAGCGCTGTACCTAAAACAGAAGCACCATGACCCACAAACAACAAATCCTGATTGGGATAAGCAGCAACAAGGCTTTGAGCGGTTTTGGCGGTACGATGAAGACAATCTTGCCAAGTTTCAGGATAACGAGCTTCACCAATGGGAGAAGAGAGGTCTACTTTTGGAAATTTTTGCGCTAAGATTTGGGGGGCTAGAGTTTCTGGAGAGGCAGACATCCACTCGGAATTTAACCATTCACCCAAACCCCAATTGAGTTTCAAGGATAGATCAAGCGTTTCTGCGATCACATGAGCGGTTTGTACGGTTCGCAAGAACGGAGAGGAGAAAATATGAGTAATCCCTTCTCCGACTAAGCGGTTCGCCAATTGCTGGGCTTGAACAAAACCATCATCGGACAAATGGGGATCATAGCGATGTTCTGCGGTGTTGAACCATTCGGGGTTCACAAAATCTATCCGGTTTCCGTGTCTGGCTATCCAAACAGTTTGAGTCATGGGTTGGCAGTCTGATGATCATTTCCCCTAATAAGATAATTGGTTTTTGCTTTAGGTGATCGGGTAATATAAGCAGGATTCTCTTGATAATTTGATCACAGGGAAATCCTTTGTATGCGAGGTCATTCCCCGTTTTGCTAATTTGTTCATTCTTGTATAAATTAACACGTAAGTTATGGAAATTACTGATCGCGATCGCAGTGAGATCCGTTCTGTGATTGAACGTCAAATCCAAGCTTTTCAAAGAGATGATGCTGTCAGTGCTTTTGCATTTGCCAGTTTAGAAATTCAGACACAATTTGGTACAGCAGAGCAGTTTATGCAGATGGTTAAAATCGAGTATCCTGCTGTTTATCGTCCTCGATCTATTATCTTTGAAGATGTCGCTCTTGTTCAAGGTATTCCGACTCAAACTGTGCTTTTACTTTCTCCGAATGGAACTCCTTTTAGAGCTGTTTATATGATGGAAAAATATTCTGATGGCTGTTGGCGAATTGATGGATGTTATCTCGTTTCTATTGAGAGTAAACTGATATAAATTAATTTCTTGAACTCAAAAAATACCTAAAAATTGTTTTTAATAACTCCATAAAATCAGCAAGTTTATGATGAAAATTATTAATAAAGCCTGGAAAATAATCACGAAAATTGGTTTTAGTCTTCCTATTCATCTACGTGATTTTAAACTTGGATTATCCCTGGTAATTATTTTAATTTTAAGTAGCTTTCTATTGTTCAACCCGGTTTCTGCTCAGGACAACACGGCTGAAGGATTTAAGCAAAACACAGCGCCCATCACTCTCGATGGTATACGATTATTTAAGGTGAGCAGTTCTGGAGAATTCACCGCTCAAGATCGAGCCGATATTATTAATTCTAAACTACAGGAAGCAGTTTCTTCACAAGAATCTATTGAGCTAGAAATCAGGCAAAATAATGATTTGCCTACCGTTTGGCTGAATGATCGTTACTTACTGACGATAACAGAACGAGATTCTCAAGCGGGAAATAATCAGCAAGGACAAGCGGAAGTTTGGCGAAAAAAGCTTCAAATTTCTTTAATTCAAGCCCAGAAAGAACGCAGTCTAAAATTCTTAAGAGATGCTTTTATTCGCTCTATACTCATTTTGAGTTTTGCTATTTTATGTAACTTGATTTTAGGTAAATTTTGGAATAAATCTCTACGGCATTTCTTTAAAAAAGTTATTCCTGTACAGCAAACTGAAGACCAAGAACAATCTAAATATCATCGCAGTATAGATCTGTTTGTGTCTCTGACTCTGGCTAGCGTTAGAGTCGGTATTTGGATGGCGACAATTTTATACATTGCCAATCAATTTCCATTCACTCGGCGACTGAGTTTTGAGGTGACAGGGACTTTGATTTCTACCTTAACCTCAGACATAATCAGCTTTGCCAATCAAGCCTATTCTATTCCTGATGTTTTATTTTTAATTGCTTTATTGTGGATCTTGATTGTTTCTGCAAAAGTTGTTAGTGATTTATTACGATCGCGAATTTTAAACGTCACTGGAATTAATCGAGGCGCTCAAGAAGTTATTGCCGTTATTATTCGATATAGTTTAATTTGCATTGGAAGCATTGTCTTATTACAAATATGGGGATTGGATCTAAGTTCATTGACGATTCTCGCCAGTGCTTTAGGTGTGGGGATTGGATTTGGTTTTCAAGATATTGCCAAGAATTTTGGCAGTGGAATTGTACTGTTATTTGAGCGCCCAATTCAAGTAGGAGACTATATTGAAATTGGAGAATATCAAGGAATTGTTGAACGAGTTGGCGCTCGAAGTACCGTGATTAAAACCTTAGATATGATTTCTATTATTGTTCCCAATTCCCGTTTTTTAGAAATGGAATTAATTAACTGGGATCATGATCATCCGGTTTCTGGTGTGCGTCTTCCGGTGGGAGTCGCCTATGGGTCTAATATTGAGGCTGTTAAACAGTCTTTATTAGATGTCGCCAAAGTGAATCCTGATATTTTAGCAATGCCTTCTCCTCAAGTTTTATTTAAAGGTTTTGGGGATAGTTCTCTCGATTTTGAACTGCGAGTTTGGATTTCTCAGCCGAGTCGTAATGTGATTATTTGTAGTAACTTATATTATCAAATTGAAGCGATCTTTCGACTCCGAAATATTGAAATTCCCTTTCCTCAACGAGATTTACACGTTCGCGGAAGTCTTCCGCTAGAGTTGTCTTCTGAGTTAAAAGACTTGCTGATGCGACTCTCTCAACAGCAGAATAATGGTACTAATAACCTTGATTCCCCCAAAACTGATCTCGATTCTCAAAACCATAATGGCTAAAAAGTTCAGAATTGAAAGTTCAGGGCGCAAACGACAGCGCCCCAATAATTACTGTGGATGAATCTCTCTTTCTTCTGGACTCAAGTTAACAAAATCTGTTGGAAATAATTCTAAACGACGAGAACTTTCAAACGGACAAGTTTGCTCATTCCAATCACATTGATAGAGATATTTCTGTTGCCAACTTAAGGGGATTTCCAATAAATCTCGCGCCCCCGTAATTCCTTGAGCAAAAAACAACAGTAAGGCGATACAATTTAAAGCTGTATGGGCAATGCGCCATTTTTTATTTTTATAAATCTCTGGGATAACAGCCAAAGAAATCACCATCAATAAAGCGGCTATTATCCCATAATAGTAATGAGAAATATACCATTCATACCCTCGTCTAAACACTCCCTCTTGACACCCTAAAAGTATTAATCCCATGGAAGTTAATGTTGCAAAAATACCTCGCCATAAAGGTTGATTAGGTTTGGCTTTGTAGAGGAAGACTAAAGAAGCGATAGTTGCCGCAAAAATGAGTACAATAAAAATTGCTTGTGGGGTTTTTTCAGGTGTTAAATCTTTGAAAACGCCCTTAAAATAAATCGAATAGCCAACCGCAATTAACGTAATTCCAACAACACTCCCAGTTAACCAGCGCCCGACTTCTAAATGTTCTCGTCCAACCGTCGGTGGAATTTTACTTTTTTGCTTATTTTCTTGCGTTTGGATGCGTCGTTGACGAGTTTGCCAAGCCCGACTCACCGCCATCCCGATAACGGGGAAAACAACGCCAACAGCAAGGGCTGGATGGAGTAATGCCAGAATATCAACTGAGTTCATTGAGATCTCCTCAACATGATGTCTACTGAATAGTTTAAAGAAAATCAGTCAAGATAAAATTATTTTTTGCTGAGAAACTGAAAAAGTAAAACGGGAATTGAGTAAATTTTGTTTCCATGCGATCGCAGTCGTTCTAAAATAGGAATATCTCAATTTTCAATAAAAGTGATGGATTACGTTTCTAAATGAACCTGATTTCAACTCCTAATCAAAACCCAACCTCACCCTTGAGTCACGAACATTATCGCCAATTAGAAGCAATTGTCGGTGAATCCGGAATTGATGACTGTAGTGAAATTGATCCGGTTGAGCAAAACCGTATTTTTCGCAGTATTGCACCCGAAACAACCGTTAATTCTATCATTTATCCGAACACTCAAACTGAACTTGCGGATGTTATTGCTTACGCAAAACAGCATCAACTCGGTATTCTACCCTGTGGAAAGGGTAGTAAATTGCATTGGGGAGGATTAGTCAAAAATGTTAACTTAGTCGTCAGTACAAAACGTTTAAATCAACTGATTGAACACGCAGTTGGTGACTTAACTATTACCGTAGAAGCGGGGATGCCTGTTTGTCAACTCCAACAAACTTTAGCAGCAACCGGACAATTTCTTGCCCTTGATCCGGCTTATTCCGAAACCGCAACCATTGGCGGAATAATTGCAACTGCGGATACAGGTTCACTCCGACAACGTTATCGAGGAGTCCGTGATCAAATTTTGGGGATTTCTTTTGTTCGTTCTGATGGTAAAATCGCTAAAGCCGGGGGTCGTGTTGTTAAAAATGTCGCCGGATATGATTTGATGAAGCTATTAACTGGATCTTACGGAACATTGGGAATTATTTCTCAAGTCACGTTGCGAGTTTATCCTGTTTCTCAGGCTTCTCAAACTGTACTTTTAACGGGAAAAAGTGAAGCAATTGCGAGGGTAACTCAAACGTTATTATCCTCTGCTTTAACTCCTGTTGCAGTAGATTTAATCTCACCTAAACTGTTAGAAAAACTGAATAAAGGAAGCGAAATGGGGTTAATGGTTCGCTTTCAAAGTTTACCTGAAAGTGTCGATCAACAAGCAACTCGGTTGTTAGAACTCGGTGAAAAATTGGGCTTAGTCGGCGATCGCTATAGTGAAGATGAGCATCACTTATGGCAACAATTAAAACAACTCATTTGGCAATCAAACGAAACCCCTCAAATCATTTGTAAAATTGGAGTCACCCCCACTGAAGCCGTTGCAACCTTGAGTCAATGTCAAACGTCCGGTTTAATTCATGCAGGAGTGGGTTTAGGTGTGTTACGGTGGGAAACAGTTGCACCCGAAATTGTCCCCAAAAAGATATTAGAACTGCGAAACTGGTGTAATACGAAAGGCGGTTTTCTCTCGATTTTAGACGCACCCTCTGAAGTCAAACAACAGTTAGAGGTTTGGGGATACAACGGAAATGCACTTGATTTAATGCGTCGAATTAAACAGCAGTTTGACCCCGAAAATCTATTGAGTCCTCATCGCTTTGTTGGGGAGATTTAAACCCTCTTAGGTTCTGCTGAAAATTGATTTCAACCTGTTGTTAAAATAAGTTCCAAAAATCTTTTAATTCACCATGCAAACTTCCGAACAGCCTTTAGAAAAAACGACAGCCAAAATTCTGGCTAAAGACAGCAACTTTCTCAGCCAAAATCCCCATCTCAACTCAACCGAAGAATTACCGGGTTTTGACTCCAAAAATCCACCCGATCCCAACTTAATTAATACCTGTGTTCACTGTGGATTTTGTTTAGCAACTTGTCCGAGTTATCGTGTCATTGGAAAAGAAATGGATTCTCCCCGAGGGCGAATTTATCTAATGGATGCGATCAACAATTCCGAAGCCCCTTTATCTGAAACAAGCGCCCAACATTTTGATACTTGTTTAGGATGTTTGGCTTGTGTTTCTACTTGTCCGTCTGGGGTTCAATATGATCAACTAATATCAGCCACGCGCCCCCAAGTTGAACGGAATATTTCCCGAAATTTAGGAGATCGCTTAATTCGTTTTCTAATCTTTAATCTGTTTCCCTATCCAAACCGTTTACGTCTATTTTTAGTTCCCCTTTTTGTCTATCAAAAACTTGGGGTTCAAACGTTAGTCCGTTCAACAGGTTTACTTCCGAAAATTTTCCCGCGTTTAGGGGCGATGGAATCGATTTTACCCCAAATTACAGTTGAATCTTTTCAGGATAATTTACCGACCATTATTCCCGCAAAAGGTGAAAAACGGTATCGAGTGGGGATGATTTTAGGCTGTGTACAACGGTTATTTTTCTCTAGCGTTAATGAAGCGACTGTGCGAGTTTTAACCGCCAATGGTTGTGAAGTCATTATCCCAAAAAGTCAAGGCTGTTGTGCGGCGTTACCCGAACACCAAGGACAAACAAACCAAGCCCACACGCTGGCGAAACAAATGATCGATAGTTTTGAAGAAACAGGCGTTGATGCTATTATTATTAATGCCGCAGGTTGTGGTCATACCTTAAAAGAATATGGTCATATATTGCAAGATGATCCTGAATATGCGGAAAAAGCTCAAGCCTTTTCAGCCAAAGTCAAAGATGTGCAGGAATTTTTAGCCGAAGTGGGTTTAACTGTTCCATTATCTCCGTTAACCGATGGAGAATTAACCCTGGTTTATCAAGATGCTTGTCACCTCTTACACGGACAAAAAATTAGCCAGCAACCCCGTCAACTGTTGCAACAAATTCCGGGGGTAAAATTGCGGGAACCCGTTGATGCGGCGTTGTGTTGTGGAAGTGCAGGCGTTTATAATCTATTGCAACCGGAAGTCGCCGATGAACTCGGACAACAAAAAGCCGAGAATTTACTCAATACCGGGGCGAAGTTAATTGCTTCAGCAAATCCCGGTTGTTCTCTGCAAATTCTCAAGCATTTAAAATTAAAAGGGGAATCTATCGCGTTAAAGCATCCGATGGAATTGTTAGATTGTTCAATTCGCGGTGAAAAAATTAACGCTTAATAAAAGGAGAGACGTGCTACGGTGCGTCTCCTATCTTGAATTAGGATTTACGTTTGAGGGCGACAGAACCTAAAGCACTAATAGCCATTAAACCTAAAACCGTTGTGGGTTCGGGAACTGTTGCAACTGTAATACTTTTGAGGGAATAATCACTTCCTAAGTTCGCTGTGAAACTAAAGGTTTTAGCCGTTGTTTGCAGCAAGTCAAAGCCAGTGAAGTCAAACATATTGTTGTCGGGGATATCCTCACCGTTTACGAGAGAATTCTCGCCAACAAACAGATTAAACGCATCGTTTCCATCCACGTAACCGAAAGTAGCCGAAACAAGACTCACTTTCTGACCAAAGTTTAAAAATAGAGTCTCAAGACCTCCAGCCGCATCAATTTCTCGTCTCCACCCTTTACCATCAAAAACCCCTAATCCTTCGACAGTGGTTCGTACCTGACCTGTACCATCTTCTGCATCCGCAGTCACATTCAGAGTGACATCATCAACGGTAAAGTCGAAAGAAGGTGCAGTCTCAAATGTAATAACTTTTCTTGAGAAATCAAACTTCTTCAGACTCGCAGCTTCAGCAGGGCTAACACTCAAGATACCCCCAGCAACAAAACCACCAAGGGCTGCAACAGCGAAACGTGTCACAACGCAAGCATTCATTTCTTAATCCTTATATATAGATCAACAGTGAAAGGGAGACTTTACCGAGTGTGTTGTCTATAGACCTGTAGCTTTTTCCGAGTTGTCCCTGGAACTAGCGTATCGTTTAGACTTGACGATCTTCGTAGACCTACTCACTAGCTTGTCCCATCTCACCTCGGTTCGTCCATAGATTTACAGAGTCTTTACTTCAGGGTTCACAAATGGGGGGTCAATTCTACCGAGTTCTTACGGAAACAGACTTCTAAATGGATACATCCTCAAAAAAATAGTTATTTTGCTCTACACTTAAAAAAATTTTTTAGGTATTTTCGCTCGAAAAAATGGGTTTTTTGAATCAAACTGAAGGGGCTAAAAATTCTCTAAAAAAATAAAAAACGATGTCTAAATCTATGAATCAAAAGCATTTCAATGTTTCTAGCATTTTGCAGATTTTATCCTATCAGATAATCATATTTAACGAATTCAATCTGTATTTAAAATCACGAAAAAAAATAAGTATCCTACACTACTTGAAAGAAGTCAATTGAATTATAAAATAAACGTAAACGTAGGCAAAACCGATTGTTAGAGTTTCTAACCTAACCCTTTTCCCAAACGATTTACCCTGTCAACTCATAGGAGAGGAATTTCATGTCTTTAGACAGCATTACGACCCAGTCTCCTCATCATGTTGTCATTATCGGCGGAGGCTTTGGCGGACTACACGCCGCTCGTGAACTAGGACGGGCTTCGTCAGTCAAAGTCACCCTAATTGACAAACGAAACTATCACCTATTCCAACCCTTGTTGTATCAAGTGGCGACCGGAAACCTATCCCCTGGTGATATCGCCTCTCCCATTCGGGGTGTCATCGGTCAAAACAAAAATACTCAAGTATTAATGGGAGAAGTCGTCGATCTCGATCCAGCAGACAATAAGCTGTATCTCAAAGACGGTGAACTTAGCTACGATACCCTAGTTGTCGCCACGGGAGTGACACACCACTACTTTGGAAATGACAATTGGGCACCGGTTGCCCCTGGACTGAAAACGATTGAAGAAGCTTTAGAAATTCGCCGGAGAATTTTCTCCGCGTTTGAAAAAGCCGAAAAAGAACCCGATCTCGAAAAGCGCAAAGCGTTATTAACCTTTATCGTTATCGGTGCTGGCCCGACTGGAGTAGAACTAGCCGGAGCGTTAGCAGAAATGGCGCATCAAGGCTTAAAAGATTGCTTCCACAATATTGATCCCTCAGAAGCCACTGTGCTTCTGTTGCAAGGGGCTGATCGCATCCTCCCCACCTTCCCCGAAGATCTCTCCGCTAAAGCCAAAGAAGAACTAGAAGGTTTAGGCGTAACCGTGCGAGCCAGCACTCGGGCGATGGATATCGATGCCAACGGTGTAACAGTCAAGTCGAAGATAGATGATCACATCGAATATATTGGTGCAACAACTATTCTCTGGGCTGCTGGCGTGAAAGCCTCCCCGATGGCGGAAGTGCTTGCTAACCGTACATCTGTTGCCTTAGATCGTTCAGGACGAGTCATGGTTGAACCCAACCTAACCGTTGCTGACCATCCGAATATCTTTGTAATTGGCGATGTAGCAAACTTCTCCCATCAAGGGGATGAATCTTTACCGGGATTGGCTCCTGTCGCCCAACAGGAAGGCGTTTATGTTGCTAAACTTGTTCAGCAGCGCCTACAAGCTCGCACACTTCCAGCTTTCAACTACGCTGATAGTGGCACCTTAGCCATGATTGGGCGAAATCAAGCTGTTGCCAACTTAAAATTCGGTAAATTCTCCGGTTTTACCGCATGGGTTATGTGGGTGTTTGTCCACATTCTGTTCCTGATTGAATTTGATAACCAACTGTTGGTGATGATTCAGTGGGGATGGAGTTACTTCACCCGTCAAGGGGGAGCGCGACTGATTACCAACCGCACATCTCCAGAAGAAAGTTCGATTGAACATGAATCGGCTGTCAAAGTCTAAAACTGAACAGACACCTTAACTCGGTTTCTCAACGGAATTCTCACATTTCGGCTCTCAAACTGGAGAAATCGAGTTTTATCGCCACGACGAACAACCGACAAATAGACGTGCTGTGTACAGATGTATCATGGCACGTCTTTACCTGTTTTGTTGTTGTTTTTTACTGCTGCTAAATTTTGGACTCAATTTTAACGTTGACCGGGTGAGTTTTCTCCCTCACGGTATAATCAGTCAGTACAGTTCTCTGAATTCATAAGGTCTGTAACCCATCTATCAAGGGTTTTCTAGTCAAGCAGGTTCTAGGAAGTGGTGAACCTTTTTGGTGAACCTTAGCTTTTTAATAACTGTTCTAACTCCTGTACCCGTTCTTTGAGGAATTGGTTCTCAAGTCGCAATCTGGCTAGCTCGTTTAACTCCTGTTTGTAGTTGAGAAGCTTTCTATAAATCTTGTCGCTGGTAGAAGCGTCCATGTACTTCTGATAGCTCTTGACGTGTTCCTCTACTGAGTGACCCATCCAACGGGCAGCATCATCAATCGGGATACCTAGTTCATGCGCTCTAACTGCGTAGCGATGCCTGAGACTGTAAGCTTCATTCTTGAATCCATACTTGATGAGCGTTCGGCCTAACTTGTCTACCTTGCTTTCATACTTTGTGGCATTACTGGGGAAACGCTTTGGATTCAACAGGTCAAACCGTTCAATCCATTCTGGATGTAGCGGATAGACCAAACGCTCTCCGGTCTTGTTATCCTCATCTACTTTGAATTTGTGAAACTCATTGTCGGGATTGGTAAAGAATTCAAGGTGATTCTCAACACCGATGAAGATTTCTTGAGTTCTCAGTCCATAGGTGGCGATCATCCCAAACGTCCAAGCAATATCTTCTGGCAGTAGTGCAAAAGTTAGCTCTATTTCTCTGTCTGTTGGTAGGATTCTAGGTCTTGAAATTGGTTTGCATGAGTAGGGCTGAATCTCAATCCCCTCTTGTTTAGCTAGTTTTTTGATCAGACTGATTAAGGTTGACCTGGCGTAAGTGTCGGGGTCTGTTGAGCGTATCCACTTCTCAATATTTGAGTCTGTGAAGCGGTCAGAGTCGGGAATCTTCTTAAAGTAAGCTTGGCATGATGTTCTAAAGGTGTTCAGCTTCTTGCGAGTCTGAGGCCGATCACGCCAGTAGTTCTCCTCAAAGTCGGCTTTAATCTCACCCATTGTTCGGGACTTGAGTTGTTTGACCTTAACCCCGTACATTTCCCAGTTGAAACTTCCTGACTTTAAATGTGCTGTAATTTCTATCGCTTTAGTCTCTGCCGTTCTCACCCCTTCTAGGGTTTTGTTAGCTATAGAAATTTCCTGACGCTTTGTTTGTTGTGGTGTCTTATCTCCGGGTTTGCATGGTAACGTTCCTCTGAGATACAGTCGGTTTTTTCTGGGTTGAATTATCAGCTTACTGCCAAGTTCTTTAAGTCTCTGATTTGACTGCAAAATAGCACTGTTAATCTGGCTGTCAACCTTCTCTAGAGACTGACAGGCTTTCTTATTCGGTTTGCGTTTCATGGCTAGTTAGTGAAGTCCTAAGTCTCGCTTGGTTCTCTCAAAACGCTCAATCTGTCGTTGCAGTTCGTCACAGATTTGAGTAGCTTCCTCATCAGTTAATTCACTGACTTTTGACTTTTCAAACCTCTCTAGGAAAGGGGTTAGATTATTCTCTTTTATGTCGGCCTGTTCCTTTTGCTGTTTGGCTAACCGCTTAACCCGTTGGTGAGGGGTTTCTGTTTGGAGTTTACTAAAGTCCAGTTCAGTCTGTTCACCTTCTGGATGGTCTGGGAGAGGTTGGATGTCTCCAGTGAGTGACTTAAGTATTTCAATACTGTCCGGTGTGACGTTCAATGACCCATTCTTGTGAGTGACTTTCCAGGGTAAGTCGTCGTGATAAGACCTGCTAAGGGTGGCTGTTCCTGTGTAGTCGGGATGGTAACCCAGACAATCGGATGTCTATCCCTGTTTTGCTTAAGCCATTTTTTCTTCTGGGATAGGGTGTATTTTGCAGTTGGAGGTTTCTCGGATTTTTTAGGCTCTGTTGTGTTGCCAGAATTAACAGCAGGAATAATATCAGGAGAATGATCACTTAAGTCTACACACTCTACACGGCCTTGCGTAGAGGGAGTTTCAGTCTTCACCTCAGTCTTCACAGACTTATCACCTGAAGTCTTCACACCCTCAACTAAGGATTGTTCATGGGTCAAAATGTCATCATCTTGTCCTTCAGCTCTCAACCGGATTCCTGAGATTTGAGTCGCGCTTCGGGTTCTGAATCTTTGCACTTCCCATGACAGACCTGACTGACAAAGTTCTATTAACTCTGGAGAGAATCGGGTCACAGATTTAGGATTCATGCCCGAACGCTTGCAAAAGTCTGCATAGGAACCGAACAGCGTTTGAGGTGTGCCGTTGTCAGCTTCATTCTTGTTACCGCCCATTTGAGTCTGAGCTTCTGGGTCACAGATTATGCAGTCGTTGAGCCAAGCGGCTATAGAGTCCTCTCTTAACCGAGATTGCCAGAATTGAAGCTTGCATTCTGGGATGTCGCTAACGCCTCTTAACGTCTGGGTGACAAATTCATCTGACAAGCTCAGAAGATAGTTTGTGAATGCTGGTAACTCCGATTGAAATTCGGCTCTGAGGTCGCGTCTGTCTTTGTCGGCAACCTTTAGGTTCATAGGTAAGGGAATGACCCGCCGCTTCCAACCATTGCCTCTGATTCCCTGTGCGATCGGATGTTCACTCACCAGCATTGCTATTCCGGTGAACCTGAACTGAAAAGCGGGTTTCCCTTTCTGTTCTCCGGTGAGATTGTTACCGCCTACCAGCTTCATAATGTTGCTGATATTTTTGGGTAGTTCTTGCTCATCTGAGAACAAGACAAACCGCTTTTGATAAGCTCTAATCGGTGTGAATCGGTTGGTACAAAACTGTTCAACCCCCTCATCAAGAACGTTGTTTTCACCAATCAGGTCTGTGATTAAGTTGCTGTAAGTTGTCTTTCCACTTCCGCCTAAACCCATCAAGTGCATCATTTTCTGTATGCCTGACTTTCCGGTGAGAACGGCGTTGGCAAAGCAGATTAACAGGTTTCTGATCATCGGATTTCCCTGTGAAACCTCATCTAACCAATCATTGATTTTGCTCCAATCCTTAGCTTCTGGGTCATATTCACGGGGTAGCGTCCAAGTCAAATAGTTCAGTGGTGAGTGTTCAACAAACTTGCTTGAGGCAATCTCTAACACTCCGTTATGATGGGGTAAAACCTCATTGGGACTGCGTTCTAACCACTTGCGCTTAAGTATTCTAGGGTCAACTTCTAAGCATTCAATGACTTGCTTGACATAAGTTTGGGTCTTGAACTTAATTCCTTTTCCCTCAACAACTTGAGAGATAATTGACCGGATAAAGCGATCTGATTCAGGACTCCAAACGCCTTTGTCTTCGGCTTCATACCTCATCCAAGTATTCGTCTCATCATTGAAGGCTAATTTGTTTTCATATTCCTCTGCAATCTCGTTAGCAATGTTTTTTTGAGTCGGGGTTTTACTGTCCTTAGAAAGCTGCCGTTCTAGGCTTGTTAGGTGCTTCTCTTTCCACTGTTCAATCGTCTCAGCTTTACTTAAGACCTCATCCCTGAATTTATCAAATCCGTTCATTTGGATGTAATCATCAATCCCTTTCCCCTCAGCTTCATTCCACAATCCGGTGATGCTGTAGACGGGAACGCCAAATAGGGTGAGTTGATGAGCGAGTTTGCTTTCAGCTTGAATTACGCCTTTTTTTCTGGCACAATCAGCATCAAAGGCAATGATAAACCCAAAGCCTGCCCTAGCCAAGTGTTCTAAAACATCAACTAGGTATCGCTTCCCTTGTGGGTCACGACTGGCTGAGGTTAGCCCTTGCTCAACTCCCAGAATGGCAACAGTCGGGATGCCATGAGATGTTAAGGCAATCGCTTTAAAGTGGCCTTCTGTGACCACTAAACAGGGATGACCGTCAATCTGGAAGCATTCGCCCTTGAGTGCTTCTAGGTCATCCCAGAAGCGGGGATTTTCAGGGTGACGGGGTAACATCGCATCGTACCCATCCTCATCCTTACAACTCCGGTATTTAGGCTTTTTACCATCTTTAGACGGCCATGGCGTATCGGGTTTGAACTGTTCTTGATAGCCGTGACCACTGAGTAGAATTCCGTCTGAGAATGCTTTGTATCCCAGATGCTCTGTAGCGGTTTGGGTGTCAATGCTTTTGCAGTTGACGGCTACCCAGTCCGGGTTTAACCCTCGTTTCTGAACTAACTCCCGGTAGTGTTTGGGGTTCAGTTCAGCTAATTGATTGACCTCAGAGCGCATTGCAAAGGAGGCAACCATTAAGCATCACCTCCTTTTTCTATGCGTTGTAGGTTTACAGATTGTTTGGTAGACAGCTTAAATTCCTTGCCGTCTCTGTTGCAGATTTTCCACTGACGGTCTAAGTCGCGGATGAAGATTCTATCCCAACCCTTGAGGGGTGCCTTCAGTAGTTGGTCTAGTCTCTGTCTGTATTGACAGAGGTTTTTGGAGAAGTCTTTACTTTGAAGTGTTTTTATTTTATGATTCATTTGCGTAAAGCATTAGACCCATCGCTCTCCAATCCCAAGTACAGAGCGGTGGGTTTTGCTTTACAAACAACAGGTATTGCATGGGATGAGAGCCTTTAAAGTTTCTAGCTCCTCTTCAACTAGAGATGAACTAAATCTCCCCGCCTCCGGCCGTCTGTAGGGTAATTACCTTACATAAGGAGCTTATCCGCCCTTACAGACCCAACGAGTTAATTGCCCTCACGGACAAAAGCAGCTTCATTACCTGTTGGAAGTTCTGTACTTTTTTTACTGGATTTGAGCGGCGATGTCAATCTAACAGTGAAGGTTTATCTACTTTTGCGTACAGTCTGAAAGTGAAAAGTCACTTGCTTTGTAGTACCGCTTTGGAAGTGTTTGCAATTTTGTACGATTTTTACCAGATAGGTGTAACCCTTCTAGCGAGGGAGTTGACTTTTCTCGGGGATACTACAAGTTTGTGGAGTTTTTACCAGAAAGGTTCAGGTTTCTAGCGAGACTCTTGCTCTATTTTTGGGATTAGCCAGAGCTTCTGAAAATACTACAGCTCGTTAGGGTGTTGCAATTTTGTAGAATTTTTAGCCCAAAGACTATAACCTTTGGCGCGGAAAAACTCACAATTTTAGCGGGGTTCCGATCCGTCCAGAAGTGATCGCACAACTGGGGATTCAAGCGAACTGATATCACCCAACAACTCAACCTCAAGGTAGACCCGTTGATATTGGCTGTTACCCCGGTTGCTGTAGCTACCAGATACCTCTAGCAGATTGATGACGTTAGCGGTGGCTAGAAGGTCAAAGAAGGCTTTCCAGTTGTTAATCTCTTGTGCAGTTGCAGTGAGTCGGATTTTGACGGTCATAGAGCCTCTTAGATGCGGGTAGATTGTTCGGGATGGGGTTGAGCTTGAGTAGTTCGTTGTGACTCTGAGCGTCAGCCCAGATGTCGTTATCAAACTTGAGCCAGTATTGAATATCTAGGTTGCTGTACCAGTCAGTTGAGATTATGTAGGACTCAATCTCGGCCCGTTGAATGTCGCCTAAGCATTCAAACAACACCTCTTGACCGATAGAAAAGACTGGATAGCCTAGAGCGTCTGCAATGTTGTTTTCTATCCAGTCTATGAATTGTTGTTGGTTAGAACATTTCATCAGCAGGAACGGGTTCTGATTGATTGTTTTTCAAGCGTTCGTAAGAGTCAATAACCTTCTCTACTTCGGAGAGGTTTGGGTCTTGTTTAAATGCCTGAAACTTCTCTAAAAGTTTGGTAACTCGGTTGATTTCATCTTCCGTTTGACCCAGTTCATAGAGCAAGCTATCAAGCTCTTTCTTCTTTCGCTTATATTCCCGTTGAACATCTTTAATTTCTTTAACTAACTCTTGAGTATGTTCATCAGTGGCTAGCTTTTTCATAATGGAAGCATCACCGCCCATTAGTTGAACAACTTCTTGTTTGAGTTTGGCGAGGGATTGTTTGTAATCTTCCCCGTCCTCCAGTTCAACTCTTAAAGACATTTTGGCTGATTCGTAGTTGCCTAAGCTGGTTGTTAGTCCAAATTCAATCTCTTTAACTTTCATTGTTCAACCTCTCTAATGATCTCTCAAATCCTGAATTGACCAACTATGTGAAATGTAATAATAAAAGCCTTTTTTGAAATTAGCTAAATCCGTTTCATCATACTTTGGATTGTGAAGACAACGCCAACACATAAAGGCATGGTTAAAGTGCTTTTGCCCACAGATTAAGTTGTCAAGAATGATGTTTGAATGAAAGTCGAATTTTAGTAGTCTCATGGTTTGTCCTTCATTTCCTCTAACAGAGTTAACAATCTCATAACTGTGACTGTTTTCTGTCCGTCAAGTTGGCGATTTAGGTTATCAGATACGCGGTCAATCGTTCGCTGGCTTTCCCAGTATTCGGCGTAGTCAACTTGGCTCATGGCTCCCACGAAAATTCCTCCAGTAAAACCTATAATCACCTTGATTTCCGCAGGTATCCAAGATGTCTCAAGTACAAAGAATGCCATCCCACCAATCATCACACTACCGACTATGTTTTTTGCTCTAGGTCTATTCATTGCGCTTAGATATTCTAAACTCATTGACTGGATTAAAGAGGGGTCGTTTGACCCCTTGCAATTGTGTTCTAGTTGTTGTCGTGTTCGTCTAGCTTGGGTTCAATCACTTCTGAGAGAACGGGTGTATGCTGTAAAGGTTCAGGTTCAACAGTTGGCTCAGGTTGACGGTTGCCTTTGTTGAAGAACTGCTCAATTTGGGTCAACAGGTCATATTGAATTTCCTCTGTCTGACTGGTTTCCTGTGCCGTGATAAAATCGGTCAAGATGTTTATTTCCGAATCTACCCGTTGCCGTTCACTGATAGCAATGGGTTTGTTTTTGTGGTTAGTATCATAGGCTAGGACTGCACAACCGAGGGCGGTTGATG
>NZ_AAVU01000015.1 GCF_000169095.1 Lyngbya sp. PCC 8106 | reverse complement strand
TACCGCCCGTTCCACCTTAGATGATGGTTTGTATCGCTATGATGCGATCGCCCGTTTGCAAGATGCCCAATTGAATACACAGGAGAATTCTACTCAAGATCCTCTGGCTAATATTGGTCAATATATTCAGCTTAATGCTGTGGGAACCGCTTTTTTACCGAGTCAATATCCTCGGGTTCTGTTAATTGATGAAATCGATAAAAGTGATATTAATTTGCCCAACGATTTACTCAATCTGTTTGAAGAAGGAGAATTTGAGATTCCCGAATTGGTTCGTATTTCTCAAAAAATACCTGAAGTGCAAATCCGAACAAAAGATAAGGGAATAGACGCCACAATTAAAGAAGGTCTGGTTCGTTGCTCTGCATTTCCATTGATTGTAATGACCAGTAACGGTGAGCGAGATTTCCCGCCAGCATTCTTAAGACGATGTTTGCGAGTGAAAATGCCTGACCCCGATGAAGCAACGCTCAAAACAATTGTTGAAGCCCATCTCAAAGCAGATTTAGACGAGCAACAATGGCAGCAAGCTCAATCCCAAATTGAGAGTTTCATTGAAGATTTTATTAACCCTGACGTAACTAATCAATTGGCAACCGATCAATTGTTGAATGCTGTTTATCTGATCACACGCCAATTTCGTCCCAACGAAGCCGACCAAGAAGAAATTAAGAAACTGCTGTTCAAACGGTTAACCAGTGCGGAGGACAACAGATAATGGAGCGATTAATTGCAGCTTTGGGTGCAGAATTTGATTTGACAGGAGAAGAAATCGCAGAGATTTTGTGGCTTTTCCTCCAACAGCGCTCGGGTGAACCCTTATCTTCTGTTCAACCTTCCTCTAGAAAGCCAATTGTTGCACCAGCGTCCCCTATCAACCCTTTACCGTCCGTTAATTCTCCACGCACCATCACCCCAGTTGATTCTCCTAGACCCGTTCCAGAAAAACCCGTCATTGACCCCATTCCTGAAGACTACCCCAAAGCCGGAATTTACCCAAAGACCCAACCCAACCGTCAACGCTCTACAACCACAGGAACGCTGTCCTTAGCGGTACCGGATGCGCCCTCACTGCGAGAACCTTTATCTCTAGCCCGAGCCTTGCGTCCTTTGATGAGTCGGGTTCCCTCCCCTAAAGCAACGCAGATCAATGAAACTGCAACTGCTGAACGGACTGCTGCCGAAGGACTCTGTATTCCCGTTCTCCAACCTCTGCAAGAACCCTGGCTAGAAATTGCCCTCGTCGTTGATGAAAGCATTTCGATGGTAATATGGCGACACACCGTTACTGAACTGAAGCGACTGCTAGAACATTACGGTGCATTTCGAGATGTGAGAACCTGGGCATTGGTGAATGACGAGCAACAGAAAACTATTTATCTACGAGCCGGAATCGGAGTAACAACAAATAACCCTCGCCTACACAGTCCGAGGGAATTAATCGATCCGGCAAAGCGACGGTTAGTTTTGGTGGTTAGTGATTGCGTTTCAGCGATGTGGAGGAATGGGGATATTTTACCCGCTTTGCAAGTCTGGGCAGAAAACGGGCCGATGGCGGTGGTACAGATGTTGCCGGAGTGGTTATGGACAAGAACGGCTTTGGGTTTTGCAACCTCGGCGATGTTTTCTGGACTAACGCCTGGAGTTGCTAATACTGCTTTGCAAATGCAGGTGTCTTCACTCTGGGATGATGAAGATTTCGAGCAAGGAATTAAAGTTCCCGTCCTCACCCTCGAACCGGAGATAGCAGCCACTTGGAGTCAAATGGTATCGGGTCAGGGTAATGTTTGGACTCCCGGTTTTGTTTTTGATAAAAATCCATACTGCACCGAAGAAATAGCACCCGAAGATAACTCAACCTCTTTATCGGCAGAAGAACGAGTTCAAGGCTTCCGCTTGAATGCGTCTCCAATGGGTCGTCGGCTTGCAGGTTTACTGTCTGCTGCCCCAACAATTTGTTTGCCAGTGGTTCGCATCATTCAAGATGCTATGGTACCGGAATCCAAACAAGTTCATATTGCCGAGGTGTTTTTGGGAGGGTTACTGAAGCCTGTATCTGAGATTAAACCCAACACCAATCCCGATGCAGTTCAATATGATTTTATGGACGGAGTACGAGAATTGTTGCTCAATTCTACTCCTCAATCAGATTCTCTGACTGTTCTGGATGCTGTTTCTAAATATGTCGCCGCACGACTAGGAAAAACCTTGCAAGAATTTGCTGCTTTGCTGAAAAATCCTCAACAAGCTGATAACCAAGACGAACAAGAACAGATTCAACCCTTTGCAGAAATAACAGCAAAAGTGTTAAGCCGTTTGGGTGGAGAATATGCTCGTTTTGCAGAAAATCTCGAACGGAAGTTGGAAGCAGGTATCGTAGAATATGCCTTACTCATTGGAATTGACAATTATTCAAACAGTTCATATACAAACTTGAGAGGATGTGTGCAGGATATTAACCAAGCTGAATCTTTTCTTCTGCAATTACCTACACCTCCAAAGCAAATTTTTAAACTTACCGCTTCTGTTTCTGGACACCCACTAAATCCCCTTGAACCGCCCGAACAATTACCGACGTATGAAAATATTGTTGCAGCCTTTAAACAAATTACAGAAATTGCTGAACCTGGTGATCGCATTTATATTCATTTTTCTGGACATGGGAGTACGACTAAAACTATTTATCCGGAAATTAAAGGAGAATCTGCATTTGATACGGTTCTCGTTCCGACTGACATTTTTAGTAGCGAAAACGGACGCTATTTGCGAGACTTAGAACTCGCTGATTTATTGCGGGAAATGGTCGATAAAAAGTCAATGGTAATAGGGGTTTTAGACTCCGTTAATTCAGGGGGTATAATCCAGCATGGGATCTTTGGAAGAGAAATATTACCGAAAGAAGATTGTGTATTGTTGACAGCTTGCCGTCCAATTGAACTGGCTTCTGAAACAAGTTTTGATGGACAACATTGGGGTGCTTTCACATATTACCTGCTGCAAACGTTAGCGCAAACCCCCTTGAAATTGATGACATACCAAATGTTGCATGATTGCGTCAAAGCGAAAGTTAGGAATCAATTTGAGAAGCAAACCCCGATGTTAAAAGGTGAAGGCGATCGCTTAATCTTTGGATGGAAATACATTCCAACTAAATACACTGCAACGGTGAGTAAAGTTGATTCGGATAAAAAACGAATTCAATTGAATATTGGTGAAGTTCAAGGTTTTATAAAAGGAGCAGAATTTATTCTTTATCCCTTTGGTACAACAACCTTTTCTGAAGAGGAACAGTTAGCTTTAGTACGACTGATTGAAGTAGGGGCAGGTGAATCTTGGGGACAAATTCAAACTATTTTTTCTGAGAAACCAATTCAAGTAGGTGACTGGGCGATGTTAACTTTAGCTTCGCCTAATTTAGTTTGCAAAGTTTACCTACTTAAAAATGATACCTTGCCCAACGAAATTAATCAACAGATTGCCTTACAAAAAATAAAAGATTTAACTTTTCCGAAAACTTGGATTGAGTTTATTGATGAATTTGAACAAGCAGATTATTTTGTCCGAGTCATCATTTTAGATGAAGAAAAAGCCACACAATATCAAGCAAAAGTAAATGAGGTCGTTTATGAAATTTGCGATCACACTCAAATTCCTATCATTCTTCAACCCGTGTTAAGAGTAAATGAACCTCAGTCAGCATCTCGTCTCATTCAACGTCTGATTCATATAACTAAATATCAAATCATTGAAACGCTAGACAATAATGATCCAGCGTCTTCTTTAGCGGGTAAAATAGCAGTTCGGCTGACAACAGAACCGAACCCGAATCAAAATTTAAACCCGGCCGAAAATCCTGCTGAAGTAACAATCAATCAAGATGAAAACTATTGGCTAGAAATTCAAAATCACAGTAAAACGGCTTTAAATATTGCCGTGTTGAATTTAAAACCTAACGGGTCAATTCGTCCGGTATTAAAGGACACAATGGGACTGGAGATTATAACTCTTGATGCCCAACAAAAAGGAACAATTCGCTTACCCTATATTAAAAAGAATGGAAATTCAAAGAATATCTTTAAAGTGATTGCTTGCGTTGATGATATTAACTTTCGATTGTATGAATTACCGCCTCTCGATCAAGACAAACAAGCAACACAGGATATTCCTATCAATCCCTTAGAAGAACATCCTACAACTGAAGACCAAAGCCCCGAGCCAAAGAGTAGCGGTGGTATAAAACGTGAAGTTTTTGCAAGTGATCAATGGACAACTGTTCAATTTACAGTTTTGCATCGTTAGAGGGGTAGAGACAGATTTGAGCTTAAAAAAAACTTAAATTGCTAGCTCAAATAGCAACATCTTCTAGATTCTAAGAATTTTCAGAAGATCTGCTACAGATTTATTCAATGCGATCGCCAACTCAATCTTCGATACTAATTAAAGTTGTGATACCATAATATTAAATGAATTTACTTCCAGTTCCTCAGCAATAAATCATGCTTCGGGGTTGAGAAAATCCGGGAGTCGGGGTCTTTATTCAATACACCCTGCGTAGTTTTCATAAAGTGTTCTAACATCGTGACCTGTTAATTCGGCGACCATCACCGGATTCATGCCATGCTCCAAAGCATGGGAAATAAACGTGTGACGGGTGTTGTAGGGCTTGCGATATTCCACTCCGGCTTCCTTGAGAACATTAATCCAAGCTCGGTTTCTGAAGTTATGGTCGTCAATCGCAGCACCCGTCTTCGATGTGAACACCAATTCATCGGGCTTGAATTTTGTAGCTCGACGGGCTAACAGGATTTGCTGAAGATGGGGAGTTAGGGTAATCGTCCTGGCTTTATTGGTTTTAGTGGCTTTTCGTTTCCCCCGACTCAACGACTCCCCAATCCACACGGTTGAACAATCATCGTGTTCCGTGCTTCCAACACAACCCAATCGCCTCGGCGGTGCGACAGCCCGTGCCAAACAAAAATTCTACATAGTCGGTATAGTAGCTTTGACATACTCTCCATAGCTAAAGCTAGGGGATTCTTAACTACAGTTAATTCAAGGTTCAGTGACACCACTTATTAACTCAGATTTCTCTTTATTAACAGAGGCGGAAGTCTCCCCTCGCGTTCCATCTTTCGATGCAGTTTCCCAATGCCCTTGGGTACTGTATTGTTGATACTCGCTGCCCAGAATACCCATGCCCTTCTTCAGAATATTAAATGCCGCATTCGTATCCCGACAAATTTCTGTCTTACATTTAGGACATTTATGAGTGCGGGAAAGAAGTGTTTTTTTGACCCGAAATCCACAATTAGAACAATCTTGAGAGGTGAAATGTGGGCTAACAGAAACAACTGTTTTACCCCAAATTTTTCCAAAATAGTCTAACCATTGGGTGAATTGATACCAACTCGCATCGGAAATCGACTTAGCTAGATGATGATTTTTGACCATGTTTTGTATCTTGAGGTCTTCGTACACCACAACATCGTTAGATGTCACTACGCACCGGGCTAACTTCACAGCCCAGTCTTTACGTTGGCGTTGAACCTTCAAATGGCATTTACCCAGTCTTTTTCGAGCTTTGTGGTAGTTATTTGATTGGGGTTGAACTCCTTTTACAAACTTCCTAGATAGTCGTCGCTGTAGCTTTTGAATTCGCTTTTCAGATGACCTCAGATACTTGGGATAGATGGCTGCATTGTTATTAGTGTCTTTGTAGAAATAGTTTAAACCGAGGTCTAAACCGACTACTTTTCCCGTATATTCTCCGGGTTCAGAGCGTAAGCCATCAAAGCAGAATTGTGCATAATATCCATCGGCTCGTCTGACTACTCTGACTCGATTAATCTTCAAGGTGAATAAATCTTCTCTAACAGCTTTATTGCAGAATAGAGAGAATTTACCTGCTTTAAACCCATCTGTGAAGTTAATTGATTTACGGTCGTCTGATAGTTTCCAGCCTGTTGTTTTGTATTCAACCGAACGACTATGTTTCTTGAATTGAGGGTATCCTTTTTTCTTGACTCCATAACGACAATTGCGATAGAAGCTAGATATTGAATTCCAAGCTCTTTCACCCGAGGCTTGACGTGCCATTGAGTTGAGTTTTTTGGCAAAAGGGAATTCTTTCGCCAACTCTTTACAGAGTCGAGAGATACGAGATTGATTGACATCCCGTTCATCTCGCCATAGTCTAACTGCTTTGTTGTCGGGTAGGAGAGCATACGTCACCGCATCTCTCCCCCCTAAGAACCGGACTTGACAGTTTCCCATCATCCGGCTCAAGCCTCCAGAGTCTCAGAACCTTTACCCGTATGTACGTGCTTGTGGCAGGTGAGGTGTAGGTGGACTAGGTTGTCTTCCCTGTTAGTACCCCCATCTTTTACTTGCACTTTATGGTGGGTGTGTAGCTTTTCTCCATTAAACAGGTGTTCACCGCATATTGGGCATTTCCAGTTTTGGTTTTGGGCTACTTTAAATAGCTTTGAACCTCTTGAAAAGTATGTTTTCCCGTAGTTGGTTCTACGTTTTTCCCAGTATTCGGTTAGTTTGGGGTCGTCGGGGGATGCTGTTCCCTTTATTTTGACGTGACGGGTTATTGGTAAGTCTCCGAGCTTCGTTAGGATTAGGTTTTTCCTCTTCCCACTTCTATCTTCGATTATTGCGTGAAAGCTCCATTTCCTGCCGTTAGCGGTGATGAAATACTTTCCTGCTACCCACTTTTTCCCCTTGTTTGGGTGTCTGCTTAGTGACCATCTCCAGATTGCCTGGAAAATTTGGTGGTCAACATAGCTGAACACTTCGCTACTTACCCCGTGTTTATAGTAGTTTCCCCACCCCCTGATTCGGGGGTTTAGGTATTGGATAACTGTTTCAGGACTGGCGTGTTTGTTAGTTTTGAGCCATTCCCGTATTTCTCTAAGGAATAGTTTTACTTTTTCCTTTTGAGGTTTTACTAGACAGCTTCCCTGGAAGTGGCGGACATTGAACCCCAAAAAATTGAATCCTTGTTCTACATGAACAATATTGGTTTTGTCCTCATTTAACTCCAGTCCTCTTGTTTTGAGGAGTTCCTTTACCGAGGGAATTATTTCCTCAATATCCATGAGAGTTTCGGCGGTGATGATGAAGTCGTCAGCGTATCTGACGAACCCATATTTAGGCGCTCTAGGCGATTTGTTCTTCCCTTGCCTTTTCTTGAATTGACTTAGGAATTGCTCGATTCCATCCAGCGCTATGTTAGCTAATAGGGGCGAGATTATTCCCCCTTGTGGTGTTCCGCTTTCCGTTTCATGGAATATTTCGGATTCTACATAACCTGCTTTCAGCCATTGTTTAATTAACTCTCTGCCTGGTATTTCTCCAATGGTTTTGAGTATGAAGTTGTGGCTGATGTTGTCGAATGCGCCTTTGATATCTGCGTCTAATACCCACCTGTCATTTCCCTGTTTATTAAGGCGTGTCCAGGTGTGTTGTATGGCATCGTGACAGCTTCTACCTGGTCTGAAACCGTAGCTACTGCCCGACATTCGGGATTCCCAGCTAGGTTCCAGTGCATTCTTGATTATTGCTTGTGCTATGCGGTTTTTGACTGTTGGAATCCCTAATGGTCTTTGTTTTCCATTGGCTTTTGGAATGTATACCCTTCTAGCGGGTTGAGCTTGACCTATAGTGTAATCCTTCATTTCTTTGATGAGTTTTACTCTTAAAGCGGGGGTGGTTGCCGTCTGACCATCGATGCCGGCCGTACTTTTCCCCTCGTTTTCTTGAGTTACTCTTCGCACAGACAATAGTAGGTTGGAGTAGCTTCTTATCATCAGCTTCATAAGGCTACGAACCTTATTCCACTGTCCGTTCTGAGTTGCTCGATAAATTCTCTGTCTTAGGTTTTTAATCCGTTTATTCACGAGTTTCCAATTAATGGATTCCCATGTCCTTAACGGTTCCTTCGTTCCGATGTCATTGCTGACCCTATCTTTCACGTCGGTTCAATTCCTTTACTTTGATTTATCGCTGAAGACCCGCCAGAAGTCTGCCACCTTTCGGTGTGAGGCAAATTTTGAACCCCTATTCAAGGCATTACCCTTGACTTTCGCTTTCTCTGGCATCCTTTACCCCCTCAGCATCTCCGTCTTCCTTGCGGTTAACCTACTTGGGTTTTCGACCTAGCCCAAGAGCCAGTGGGGTTTACCGTGTTTCGCGTGTGTAATATTCAGTCGGATTGGGTTCCATCTATATTCCGGCAGGGGTTCTACTCCTTCGTCATTGACATCAGAACTTCAACGACTTACCTGCTTACCTTTTGGTCAGGCGTATCAACTCGTTTCGCCTGTTACAGTTCACGGAACTTATGATGGTTCACTTTCGTTAACCCTTTCAGACTTTTCCTTTGCGGGGTATATCAACTGAGTTGTCCGTATACTCCGCTTCTGTGCCTTGCATTCCTTGTGGTTTCATTGCTTACTCCCAAAGTAGGCGGGGTACGTGACCCTTTTACATAGGAATATAGGGAAGGAGTCCTCTAGAGGAGCGGTTCCTCAATTACTTAGCGCTGATGCGCCTTACACGCGACTTTCACGTCGCACTCTGATGAATTGAGCAGTTCTTATGGCTTCATCAAGTCTTGCGTACTGAGACTTGGAACCGTTTAATAACTTAGCTTCTCGTACAATCATGGTACAATCTTACTCTAAAAAGTGGCGAATAGGATTGTTGTTTTGTCGCTATCCATCCCCCTACCTAAAGGTAGGGGCTTTCCGCTCAATTTCCGGTAATAAGGACTATCTCTGAAGGTTTGAATAATTTTTTGAATCTCTGACAGGGTGAAGAGTTTGGGCTTTTGCTTGGGCGGGAGCTTGAAACGCTTTACCACATCAGTCCAGGGATTAACTTCTATCAAGTCTTGCTTGATTCCATAGTCAAAAGCCGCTTTCAGCAATGATAGATGATCTTTAGCCGTGGGAGCCGACATCTTTTCTTGCAACCACTGACTGAAGGCGATCGCCAATTTCTCACTCACCTCGCTGGCTTTTCGTTCTCCGAGAAAGTCGCTGACGTATCCCAAACAAGTTCGGTATTTTTCCAGGGTACGAGAGTCTAGGAATCCCGACTTGTACTCCATAAATTGCTCAAATAAAACGCCGACGGCAATTGATGAGCGGTTGTCCCCCGTTTTGTAGCGTTTGAGGGTGGGGTCAAAATTTTCCGAGAGAATATCCAACTCAATAGTCGTGGCCTTTCTTTGAGCGAGGGAGCGATTGATGGGAGTGTCCGGCAAGCCAACGGGTAAGAAGTACCGCTTGCCCTGATATCGCCAGTAGAGTCTCAAAAATCCTTGATCAGCACCGATACTGACGGAACCTTTCTTAGAACGACTCAAAGCCCATGCCTCCGTTCAACTGCTCTCACCAACTTCTCACCAATAATAGCTATATAATGAGACATAATGAGCCATCAGTGAGAGGCGGTGGAAGTCGTTTGCTGTTGTATTATCACAGCAATAAGTTGTGAAAACTCCCTCTGCGTAAGGGTTTGAAATCAATCGGGATGACAGGATTTGAACCTGCGACCCCCTCGTCCCGAACGAGGTGCGCTACCAAGCTGCGCTACATCCCGTAGATAAAGTTATTGTACCACATCAATCTAGAATATTCTGATACAAATTTTTGAAAATTTCAGTTAGCATGGATCAAGATAGTCTTAAATTGGAAGGAAATAGAAAGAGCGTGGTTGTTAAGCCAGATTGGTTGAGAGTAAAAGCACCTCAGTGGGAACGAGTCGGTCAAGTCAAGGATATTCTCCACGATTTGGGCTTAAATACAGTTTGTGAAGAAGCATCTTGTCCGAATATCGGAGAATGTTTTCATGCTGGTACTGCTACCTTTCTGATCATGGGACCGGCTTGCACTCGGGCTTGTCCATATTGTGATATTGATTTTGAGAAAAAGCCGAAAGCGTTAGATCCCACCGAACCCGAACGACTCGCCGAAGCAGTGCGACGCATGAATTTAAACCATGTCGTCATTACCTCTGTGAACCGAGATGATTTACCCGATGGAGGTGCATCTCAGTTTGTCGGCTGTATTGAAGCGGTTCGTCGTCTATCTCCTCAAACGACAATAGAAGTGCTGATCCCTGATCTCTGTGGAAATTGGAAAGCGCTCGAAACCATTTTACAAGTTCAACCTGAAGTTCTTAACCACAATAGCGAAACTGTTCCGCGTCTCTATCGGCGAGTTCGTCCTCAAGGAGATTATCATCGTAGTCTAGAACTGTTAAAGCGATCTCGTCAATTCTTACCGGAAATCTATACAAAGTCAGGTATTATGGTTGGACTGGGAGAAACAGATGCTGAAGTTCGACAAGTAATGCAAGATCTCCGAACCGTAAACTGTGATATCCTAACATTGGGACAATATTTGCAACCGACTCCCAAGCATTTGCCTGTTGCGAACTTTATCCCACCCGAACAATTTGACGCTTGGAAAACCTATGGTCAGTCTTTGGGTTTCTTACAGGTGGTGGCTTCTCCTTTAACTCGGAGTTCTTACCATGCTGAACAAGTAAGAACCCTAATGGAAAAGTATCCACGCTAGTCGTTTCCCCGTTAAACAGAGAACTAAAGCAAACGATCACACCATTAAAGTAGAGAAAGAAAAAAAGCCAATTGTGATCGTTATCGAGCAAAATCGCTGACTTTGATCACAAGATCCGTCATAATAGCGATAGGGTGTCAATCAATAAATTTAAACAGCACTCTCATTGTTTAGAGGCAATTAGGGGATCACAAGAACGATTCAGATTTAGAGGTGCATCTTCTATTGAAATTAGCCCAGTTAGCCGACAATCATCTTTTATCTTTGATTAACGTTCTTCATAAAAGTTCCCTGATTTTGAAGTTGTGATCTGAAACCAGAGTTAAGAGTGATCGGGAACGCTCATTTATGGTGATGAAGATTAGTCTACCGTCTGATGACTATCACTTATTTGTGATGGGTGTCTCCCTATACTAGCTAATGACCATAAAGAAGTGACTCGTCTACTCGGTCTGCCATCTAACACTCATTGATTTTCTCCTCTCTTGAGAACCTCTCAAGTCCGGGAAGCCCCAACATTCAGGGGATGCGCCAACCAACGCCAATGATCGATCATCCGATCAGAGTGGGCATTCTTAGAGTAGACAGAGCAAAAGTGCCAACCACCCAGAGCAATAGAGTAATGACTATGCCAGCCACCAACTTAGATACAGAATTAGACCGTGACTTAGAGGATCTGTCTAAACAACCTTCTGATCTCGATCTTGAATCGATGGAAGAAATAGACCCTGCTCAAAAAACAAAAAACAATAATAATCGCCGAACTACTGATCTGGTTCGTGTTTATCTTCAAGAAATCGGTCGTGTTCGCCTACTCGGACGTGATGAAGAAGTAGCCGAAGCCCAAAAAGTTCAACGTTACCAACGCTTAATCCAACTTCGCGACAAAGCAGCAGCAGAAGAAAAAGGGATTTTAGAAACCTTTGCGATGCTGTTGCAAACCCGAAGTCGCCTAGTGGCTCAATTAGGTCATAGTCCTTCCCTCGAGCGGTGGGCGGCGGTTTCGGGTGTAGAGGTTTCTGACCTAAAACCTATTATAGCCGCAGGAAAACGTCGTTGGGCCGAATTGGCTGAACTGACGGTGGAAGAACTCGACCAAGTTCAAACCGAAGGGATCAAAGCCAAAGATCACATGATCAAAGCGAACCTACGTTTAGTCGTATCCGTCGCTAAAAAATATCAAAATCGGGGTTTAGAATTACTGGATTTAATTCAAGAAGGTACATTAGGACTCGAACGCGCGGTCGAAAAATTTGACCCCACACGCGGATATCGCTTCAGTACCTATTCCTACTGGTGGATTCGTCAAGGGATTACCCGAGCGATCGCGACTCAAAGCCGTACCATTCGCCTCCCGGTTCATATTACCGAAAAATTAAACAAGATTAAAAAAGCACAGCGTAAAATCTCTCAAGAAAAAGGCCGAATTGCAACCATTGACGATATCGCTGCTGAGTTAGAAATGACCCCCGCACAAGTTCGCGAAGTCTTGCTGAAAGTTCCCCGTTCTGTTTCCCTTGAAACCAAAGTCGGTAGCGACAAAGATACAGAACTGGGTGAACTCCTGGAAACTGAAGAAGCTTCACCCGAAGACCAACTGATGCGAGAATCTCTCCATCGCGATTTACAACAACTCTTAGCAGACTTAAGCGATCGCGAACGAGATGTGATTCAAATGCGCTATGGTCTCGGAAATGGTCATACTTACTCCTTAGCCGAAATTGGTCGGGAGTTAGAACTCTCTCGGGAACGGGTTCGTCAAATTGAAGCCAAAGCCTTACAAAAACTGCGTCAACCCAAGCGTCGCAACCGAGTTCGGGATTACCTCGAATCTCTTACCTAGAGTCTTAACGCTCCATTTTAACGCTTAAATTCACAATACTAGCGATCAGTCAAAACTCCAAATGGGCTGATCGCTATTCACATTTTTTGACACTAAAAACCTCTCAACCTTTCAGAGATGAACCTAAATCGGTCTAACATAGAATTAGATCACAAAATTTTTTCTGGTTTCCGTTGACTGGCTAGTCTCTAAAATCTTATTATTCAAGTTGCCGATGAGCTACTGTCTCAATCCGCATTGTACCCATCCTCAAAACTCAGATGACAGTAAATTTTGCTTAACCTGTGGTGCAAAACTGCTGCTTAGAGAACGATACCGTGCGATTAAACCGATTGGTTTTGGGGGGTTTGGTAAAACCTTTTTAGCGGTAGATGAAGATAAACCTTCTCGACCCGCTTGTGTGATTAAACAGTTTTTTCCCCAAAATCAGGGAACTCAAAATGCCGAAAAAGCCGTAGAACTCTTTCATCAAGAAGCGGTTCGACTCGATCAACTCGGTAAACATCCTCAAATTCCGGACTTGCTCGCCCATTTTGAACAAGATAACAATCAATATTTAGTCCAAGAATATATCGAAGGACAGAATCTCGAAGAAGAACTGGTTCGTCATGACACGTTTGATGAAGCCAAAATTCGCCAACTCCTGAATGATTTACTTCCCGTTTTGCAGTTTGTTCACCAAAATCAAGTCATTCATCGGGATATCAAACCTGCTAATGTCATTCGACGCAGTGCTTCACCCACGCAGATGAGCAACATTGGTAGTTTTCCTGGACAATTAGTATTAGTAGACTTTGGTGCTGCGAAAGTCGTGACCACCACCCAACCCCCAGTTATGGGAACGATCATTGGTAGTCCAGAATATATTGCCCCAGAACAAACTCGCGGTCAAGCGGTTTATGCGAGTGATTTGTACAGTTTAGGCGTGACTTGCATTCATCTTTTAACTCAAGTTTCACCTTTTGATTTATTTGATATCAACGAAGATCGCTGGATCTGGCGAGATTATCTCAAAGGACAACCTTTTAGCGCTCAGTTAGGTCGAGTTCTCGATAAAATGTTGATGACGATACCTAACCAACGCTATCAAACTCCGCTACAGGTTCTTAAAGATCTTTATCCGGATGGTATTCCCGCAAAAGTGATTGGTAATATTCAGCTTCATTCGACTGCTACTGTCTCTCAAAGCGTTACTCCCTCACCAACGCCTACTCCCTCGCCTGCTGTTGCGTCTCCGCCTCGATCTTCTGCAAAAACTTCCTCTCCGTTATCGCGTCAGACTCCGGCGAAACCGACTCGTGTTTCTCCATTGCGATCGCCAAGTTGGTCTTGTCTGTACACGTTAAAGGGACATCGGAATGCAGTCACTTCAATTACGTTTAGTCCGACTGAGGAGATGATCGCTAGTGGAAGTCAGGATCAAACGATTGAAATTTGGGATCTCAAAAAAGGAAAACGTTGGTATACTCTCACAGGTCATAGTAACTGGGTGACTTCTATTGCGATTAGTCCTGATGGTCAAACCTTAGCCAGTGGAAGTCGTGATCATACGATTGAAATTTGGGATCTCAAAAAAGGGAAACGTTGGTATACTCTCTCGGGTCATCACGATGGTGTGGAGGTGGTGGCGTTTAGTCCCCAGGGTGATGTCTTAGCCAGTGGAAGTCGCGATCACACGATTGAAATTTGGGATCTCAAAAAAGGGAAACGTGGATATACTTTATTGGGTCATCAGGATCGAGTTTATGGTTTAGCCTTTAGTCCTGATGGTCGCCTATTGGTTAGTGGAAGTAAGGATAATACGGTGCGGTTGTGGGATATGCAGCAAGGGAAAGAGTTAGAAAGCCTTCAAGATCATTCCGACTGGGTGAGAACTGTTGCGTTTCGCCCTGATGGTCAACAGTTGGCAAGTGGTAGCCGAGATGGGATGATTAAGTTATGGCAGCCTCAAGGGACTCGTTGGATTGTGCAACGGACGTTGAGAGCGGATCAAAGTGATGTGTTTTCGATAGCCTATAGTCGAGATGGTCAACTCCTGGCGAGTGGAAATCAACACGGCATTGATTTGTGGGATGTCAATAGCGGAACTTTACTGGAAACTTTAACAGACCATTCGGCTGATGTATTGTCTGTAATGTTTCGTCAAGATAATCTCATGTTAGCCAGTGGGAGTTATGACCAGACTGTTAAGATTTGGCAACCGCAAAGTCAGGGTTAAAGTCATTCTCAAGCGATCGCCTCAAATTTTACCGTTAAGACCCCGTTGAAAAAAATGAGAAATTCAGTTGAGTTTCATCAAGAAGTGTAATAAAATCATTAAATGATTATAAAGATTGTGAGTTTAACTGTTAATAAATGTACAAAGATTATTACGGCTTGGTGATTTATGCGGTTAGCATCCGAAATCGTTGGAAATGGCAAATTGCTTTACCCTACGGTGTGGAACTGACCTCAAATGAAAATTATATGACCGCAGAAAAAGCACTCAATGGGGGAGTACGTTGGATCGAGACAGAAGCAACCTTCAATGCACTCAATAGCTGTTTGTCTCAGTTTTATGGTACTGGAATATTAAGTCAAACCGAATATACAAACTTAATAGAATCACTCCGAGGAATTACTCAGCGCTGTTAATTCACTTCACACCCATTCAATCATTATTCATTTTGTGATCGCTTTTTAACATGAGGAAAAGAGTGATTGCATTCCTCGCAAATGGTTAATTGTTTACCTTCATTCTCAATCCTTCTAAAGACATTTTAGGATGGATTAATTGTACATTGTTTTCCTGAAGTTTCCGAGAAGGTATTGATTAAGTTAGAAATGGTTTCGGCGAGTTGAAAGTCTAGAGGTGTGAGTCCACCTTGATCATGAGTAGTTAAGCTAATTTTGACTTTGTTATAGGAGACTGAAATATCGGGGTGATGACCTAACTTTTCTGCGGGTTCAACTAAACAGTTGATAAAATTAACGGATTCAATAAAGTTATTAAAAGTATGTGTATAAATAAGGGTTTGGTTTTCAAGTGTCCAACCGGATAACTTTTGTAAACCTTGGGTAATTTCTGCTTCACTTAAACGTCTATTTGGGTTGGTTTGGCTGTATTGAACCCATCGGATGGGAATCTCTGAAACCAATAAAGGTTGACTCGGAATCAGACTCGTGACTATAATTGATAAAATTTCAATCATCTTAAAATCCTGCAATTGAGAACAGGGAATTACAGTCAAATCCCCTATTCTTTATCGTTTGATTTATTCTTCTGAATCTCCGGTTTCGGTTTCGGCTTCGGCTTCGGCTTCGGTTTCGGCTTCGGCTTCGGTTTCGGTTTCGATTTCTTCTTCGACTTCTTCCTCCGAAGGCGGTACAATGGCTACAGCAGCGATCGCATCTTCATCGTCGAGGCGTTGAACTCTGACTCCGGTAGCACTGCGAGATTGAGTCGGAATCGCATTAACAGCTTGACGAATAATGATACCTCGACTGGTAATTAACATCAACTCATTATCTTCATTCACGACTTGCAACCCGACGACTTCATCTGTTGTTAGATGTTGTTTAAACTTAGTCGCAATGATTCCTTTTCCCGCCCGATTTTGGAGTCGGAATTGAGACACAGGAACTCGTTTCCCATATCCACCCGCCGTAATCACCATAATTGCTAGTTCTTGATTGTTTTCAACGGTGGTTTCTTCGGTTTCAGTCTCTAAGACTTCCTCGTCTTCGATGTCGGTTTCTTCGCTTTCGAGTTGGGCAATACTGGAAACAATTGCACTGGGTAAAATATCCATGCTAATGAGTTCATCTTTTTTACCCAATTTCATTGATTTTACGCCTCGGGTTGCCCGTCCTAAAGGTCGTAATTGTTTGTGATCGGTTCTAAAATGAATTGCCATTCCCAAACGCGAACCAATAATAATACTGTCGTCAGCTTTTGCCAGTCTCACCCAACGAAGTTCGTCGCCTTCTCCTAAAGAAATGGCAATTAATCCATTCGCCCGAATATTACTAAACGCAGATAACTCGGTTTTTTTAATGTAACCGCCTTTGGTCAACATCACCAAGTATTCATCATCACTAAATTCACTCACCGGGACGACAGAGGTGATCCGTTCCTGTTTGGGAATCGGTAGCATTTGAACGATGGGTACGCCTCGGGCGGTGCGGGATGCAACGGGAATTTGATAGGCTTTGAGACAGTAAACAACACCGCGATCGCTAAAGAACAAAATACTATCGTGATCGCAACAACTCAAGAAGTGATCGATCCCATCGTCTTCTTTCATTTTGGCGCCGGATTTTCCGCGAGTTGCTCGATTTTGAGCATCAAAGGTATTGACGGGCATTCGTTTGATATAACCCTGTTCAGTGACTAGAATAATTGCTTTTTCATTGGCAATTAAATCAGTATCTTCTAGTTCTCCTTCGGTGTGTTCGATTTCCGTTCGTCGGGGTGAACCGTGACGTTCTTTGAGTTCGATCGCTTCGGATTCAATAATATCTAAGATGCGTTCTCGACGAGCTAAAATGTCTTGCAAATCGGCAATTATATTTTGCAGTTCTTCATGTTCAGCTTGAATTTTATGGGCTTCTAATGCTGTTAACCGCCGCAGTTGCATTTGTAGAATCGCATCGGCTTGAACTTCTGAAAGTTCAAATCTTTCAATCAGTTCTTGTTTGGCGGTGGGTGTGTCGGCCGCATGACGAATTAAGCTGATAATCGGATCTAAATTATCGAGAGCGATTAACAATCCTTGCAGGAGATGATCTCGTTCTTGCGCTTTTCTGAGTTCGTATTCAGTGCGTCGCCGAATGGTTTCAACTCTAAACTCTAGGAAAACTTTGAGATATCGACTCAGGGTGAGGCGTTCAGGTCTGCTATTAACGAGCGCCAACATATTCGCCCCAAAATTGCTTTGTAGAGGCGTTTGTTTGTAGAGGTTATTGAGGACAACTCGGGGATAAGCATCCCGTCTCAATTCCACAACGATTCGCATTCCTTGGCGATCGCTTTCATCACGAATATCGGAAATTCCTTCAATCCGTTTATCGTTAACCATTTCGGCGATTTTTTCAATTAATGCCGCTTTGTTGGTTTGGTAGGGAAGTTGGGTGATGATAATTGCTTCTCGTTCTGGGCGTCCGCGTTGTTGAAGGGTTTCAATTTGGGCGACACCGCGCATGGTGATTGAACCTTGGCCGGTTGTATAGGCTTCACGAATTCCTGAACGGCCTAAAATCTTGGCTCCGGTGGGAAAATCTGGCCCCGGAATGTATTGCATCAGTTCAAGATCGGTGATTTCGGGATTGTAAATCATCGCTACCAACCCGTCTACGAGTTCACCTAAGTTGTGGGGGGGAATATTGGTCGCCATCCCGACGGCAATTCCTGATGAACCGTTGAGTAAGAGTTGGGGAATACGAGCGGGTAAAACCAGGGGTTCTTGCTGTGATCCGTCGAAGTTATCCCCAAAGTTAACGGTTTCTGCGTCGATATCGCGCAGCATCGCATCGGAGGTGAGGGACTCCAGACGACATTCTGTGTATCGCATTGCCGCCGGAGGATCGTTATCGATAGAACCGAAGTTTCCGTGACCTGCAATTAGGGGCGATCGCATGGAAAAGTGTTGCGCCATCCGAACGAGGGCATCATAAACCGCTCCATCTCCGTGAGGATGGTATTTACCCAATACTTCTCCGACGACACGGGCGCACTTCCGAAAGGGGCGATCAGGCATTAAACCTAACTCGTGCATCGCGTAGAGAATGCGACGATGTACAGGCTTGAAACCATCCCTCGCATCTGGCAAAGCGCGACCTACAATGACGCTCATTGCGTATTCTAGATAGGATTGCTGCATTTCTTCACGCAGATCCCTGGGAACAATTCGCTCCTCTGAAATGCTCATCTGATAAAAAACTCCGTTAAAATTCTTAATTCAGTGTGTTTGAATCGGCAAAAAATTGATAAAATTTGTTTATCTTTTTGTCATTTTCAAATTAACTTCACTCTCCGTTAAAATTATACCATAAATTGGTTTAAGATTGAGGCTTAAATAAGCTGCTATTGACCTTTATTGACACCGGACAAATGATCACTGTTATCTATTGCGATCAATTCCTCGAACACAAAACAGGTTTACTTCATCCTGAACGCCCTGAACGTCTGAGTGCGATTGTTAAAGCCCTGAAAGCGACACCTTGGGCCGCACAAATTGATTGGCAGTTCCCCACTGCTGTGACTAAAGACTCCAAAACCAAGCTCAAACCCTTACTGGAAGAAGTTCACAGTGTCGATTATATTCGGCGGGTGAAGGCGATCTCTGTCAATGGTGGGGGTTATCTTGATGGCGACACCCCTCTTTCGACAGAAAGTTATGAGGTGGCTTTACTGGCGGTGAATGCTTGGTTAGACGGGATTAACTCGGTTTTGGAGAAGAACCAACCGGCTTTTGTGTTGGCGCGTCCACCCGGACATCATGCGGAGGCGGATCGAGGGATGGGATTTTGTCTGTTTTCTAATGCGGCGATCGCAGCTTATTATGCTTTGAAACAACCGAATATCAAGAAAGTCGCCATTTTGGATTGGGATGTGCATCATGGCAATGGTACTCAAGCGATTATTGAAAATAATCCGAACCTGGCTTATTGTTCTTTACATCAATCTCCTTGCTATCCGGGTACGGGTTTTGAACAGGAACAGGGGGCTTATAATAATGTTTTGAATATTCCGATGTCACCCGGTAGTACAGTGGAATTATACAAGGGGGCATTTGAATCTAAAGTTATGCCTTTTTTACAAAATTTTCAGCCCGATTTGTTAATTGTGAGTGCGGGTTATGATGCCAATCATGATGATCCGTTAGCGAATATTTCTTTGTATCCTCAAGACTATGGATTATTCACTGAATATTGTTTGCAATTGACTTCAAAAATTCTATTTGGATTAGAGGGGGGGTATGATTTGGCGAGTTTAGCGCAGTCGGTGGTGGCAACGATAGAATCTTGTTTAGCTTAAGAAAATCTTAAAAGAGTTTTCCCCTGCTAGAAGGTAATCACCCAGAGCGATCGCTCCCAATCTCGGGGTAATCTCTACCTTTTGACACTTGACAGGAATGGAAAACTATCCGTCATAATGGAAGTATACAGTTAAGACGAGGTTCTGCTTAGTGAAACATAGAAATCCCATCAGCCCGAAAAAAAATACCACGCCCGTTAATGAGGATATTCGTTTTCCAGAAGTGAGAACGATTGATGAGGATGGTTCTAATTTGGGAACAATGCCCCCCCGAGAAGCCCTATCCATCGCTCAAGAGAAAGAACTGGATTTAGTATTGGTGAGTGATACAGCCAACCCTCCAGTCTGTCGAATTCTCGACTACGGTAAATACAAATATCAGCAGTTAAAAAGTAAAGAAAATAACCGTCAGTCTAGTAAAAGTCAGCTTAAAGAGCTGAAGATGCGCTACAAAATTGAAGATCATGATTATTCAGTGCGCGTCAACCATGCCAAACGGTTTTTAAAGTCTGGGAACCCAGTCAAAGCAACGGTAACAATGCGGGGACGAGAAAACCTGCATGGTGGACTGGCTAAAGATTTATTGGATCGGATGGCAACCGACCTCGAAGAATTTGCTCAGATTCAACAATCTCCTAAGCGAGAAGGAAGTCGCATCACGATGTTGCTGACTCCTCGAAAAGCATGATTGTGTTCTAACCCATTTTGAGATCCGAATGATGGGGTTGAGGGAGTGTCAAGTCGCATTAATCATAGCATGATTTGGATGTGGCAGCGCTACCCTCACTCTCTTTTGGCTGAATTTTGACTGAACTTTGACTGAACTTTGATTTAATTTTTATTCATCGCTTCCAATCCGCTACAATAGCATTGATTATATTAGTCAGAAATTCAAGTCAATTATCACATCTGGGCAATTGTATTCTACCTACTTGCTTGTTTCTCACGGGAGCCATGACCCTCGACCGCAGCAGGCTTTAAAACAGTTAGCTGAACGGTTAAAAGAGCGAATTTCCATTCGATTATTACCGAGTTCGCCTTCACCAGTCCTGGCAACTGCAACTTTAGAATGTTCTCCCGTTCCTTTGCACCAACAAATTAAACAATTTGCAGAATATACCCGAACTTTAGGATTAAATCAAGTCGAAATCTTGCCGTTATTTCTGCTTCCTGGAGTTCATGTCAAAGAGGATATTCCTCAAGAAGTTGCACAGGCTGAAACGGCACTAGGAGCAACCGTTAACGTCAAGATCAAACCCTACTTAGGATCTCAACTGTCTCGTTTAGCGACAGAATTAACCTATCAAATTACTTCTATTCCTTGTGATGTTTGGATTTTACTGAGTCATGGGAGTCGTCGCCCGCAGGGAAATCAACCTGTAGAAGAATTAGCGAGTAAGTTAGGGGCAATTCCGGCTTATTGGTTCACGTCTCCGAGTTTAGAATCCCAAGTTGAAGTGTTAGTTCAAACCGGATATCAAAACATTGGAATTTTGCCTTATTTTATCTTTGCGGGAGAAACCACCGATGCAATTACTCGTTTGAGTGAACAATTAGCTGAAAAATTTCCTCAAGTGAAAATTATGATCGCTGAACCTTTAGGAGTTAATGATGCCCTCGTGAATTTAGTGATTGATATGTTAACCCTGAGTTAACTGAAAAACTCAAAAGAAAAGGTAGAAGGAGTAGAAGGAGAGGCTTAACTTTTCTTTCCTTTCAATAAATAAGTCGTCATTTCTCCTTTTCCTTTGACTAAAATTGTTCCTCGTTTTTCCAAAGAATAGTCATCTTTTAAAGCATGATAAGTTGTTTCTGTGACCTGAATTTCATTAGCAATTCCATGAGATTCCATCCGACTGGCAATATTAACGGTATCTCCCCATAAGTCATAAATAAACTTTCTTAAACCAATCACACCTGCGACGACGGGGCCGATTGCAATTCCAATTCGCATCTGAAATTTTCGTTCCGTTTCAGCATTAAATTCAAGAATAGTTTTTTGCATATCTAACGCCATATCTGCTATCCTTTCTGCATAATCTTCTTTGGGAATCGGTAATCCAGAAACCACCATATAAGCATCACCAATTGTTTTAATTTTTTCGAGATTATGTTTATCCGCTAAATGATCAAACCGAGAAAAAATTTGTCCGAGAAGTTGAACTAATTCAGCCGGAGGCATTTTACCCGACAGTTCAGTAAATCCGACAATATCACCAAATAAAACCCCTGCATCGGTAAAGTTATCGGCAATGGTCGTAACAGGTTTTTGTTTTAAACGTTGAGCAATCGGAACAGGTAAAATATTTAGGATTAAGGCTTCAGAACGTTCCTGTTCGACTTGGAGTTGTTGGTAAGCTTCTTCTAAAGCTAGACGAGAATTAAACTCAGAACGGGCTAAACGATCATACAAATAAACCGAAAGATTACTAATTAAACAAATCCAGAAAAAATACAGGAATAAAAAATCAGAGGTCATCCATTCAGTGGGAAATTCTACCTTTAAATTCAACAGAATTTGTGTACCCAGATAATAGATAAATGTTCCCGCTTGACCGACAAAATGTAGAGGCCAACAAACCGGAATTAAAGTCGCAAGTGAAAAAAATGTTAGCGGCCATTCAATAATTGCCGGTCGAGAAAATCCTTCTAAGGTTGCTCGAATTTGGGGACTAAGTGTGACTAACCAAGTTAATAAAAGAAAAACAAAAGCCGGATAACGAACACCAATTGCCGTCCGTAATAATATAAATCCTCCCAACAAACCCAGTTCAACACCCATTTGAGTGATTAACCAAGCGAGTTTAAAATTTTCGGGATTAAACCATAAATTATTAAGCTGTGATAGCGTAAATGTCAGATAAGCAATAAACGCCAGTCCGACTCCTAAACTCAATCGTTGATGAATAAAACGATGTCGCCAAATTTCATAACGGGTAGCTTTAGAAATGTCAGGACTCTGAAAAAGCGACTGGACGAGGTTACGAACAAAAACCTCAACTCTCTGAACACCCTGAAACCTTTGCATCATTATCACCTGGGTTGTATTTTCAAGTTAAGATGGTTTAGACCTCTCAGTTAATCACTTTCTAATATTAAGGTATAATTTACAAGAATGTACAAAAAATTTATCTGATGGGTCAACGGGATTGTTAGGAGTCAACCAAATGCACCGGAGATCGATTGAGATTTGATTGTGAATAAATCATCAGATTAAATTAACAACGGTAGGAATAGAAAGTCTGAGATTGAGTGAATTTAAAGGATAAAATCGCAATGAATGATAATCCTCGCCAATTAGCATTTATCATACTCCGAGAGGTCGAACGGCGGGGAGTTTATGCTGATATTGCTTTAGATGAAAACCTGCGTAAAGCTGACTTGAGTGCAGTCAACCGACGCTTAACGACAGAATTGGTTTATGGTTGTGTGAGAAGACGGCGATCGCTTGATGCTTTAATTGATCAATTTGCTCAAAAAAAATCCCACCAACAGCCCCCAGATCTGCGAATTATTTTGCATTTAGGATTTTATCAATTGTACTATCTGAGTCAAATTCCAGCTTCTGCGGCGGTGAATACCAGTGTTGAATTAGCAAAAACAAATGGTTTGTCTGGACTGAGTGGATTTGTAAATGGGATTCTGAGAGAGTATTTACGTCAACAAGAAAAACAAACTCAAAATCGTCCAATTCTCAGATTAGAAGATGAAAACTTGATTCAAACTTTAGGGAATTTATATAGTTTTCCTGACTGGATTCTTGAATATTGGCTAAATCAACTGGGTTTAGAAGAAACTGAAAAACTCTGTCAATGGTTCAATCAATCTCCGACTATTGATTTAAGAATTAACGCTTTAAAAACCAGCCGAGACACTGTTGAAACTGAACTGAAGTTAGCGGGAATAAACGTTACCCCAATTCCTCATTTATCCCAAGCGTTGAGACTATCCGGAAGTATTGGAGAGATTCAAAATTTACCGGGTTATCGACAAGGATGGTGGAGTATTCAGGATAGTAGCGCTCAATGGGTGAGTCATATTCTCGATCCTCAACCGGGAGAAATCATTATTGATGCTTGTGCGGCACCGGGCGGAAAAACAACTCATATTGCCGAATTAATGCAAGATACAGGTACAATTTTAGCCTTTGATCGCGCTAAATCTCGACTGAAAAAAGTACAACAAAATCAAGAACGATTGCAACTCAAATCGATTACTACTCAACTCGCTGATATTCGTGAGCTTTCTGAGTATAATAGTTGTGCAGATCGGGTGTTATTAGATGCACCTTGTTCCGGTTTAGGAACGTTACATCGTCGGGCTGATGCACGTTGGAGACATACACAACAAAACGTTCAAGAACTTTCAGAATTACAAACAGAACTGTTAGAAAAAACGGCAACTTGGGTTAAACCGGGAGGGTATTTAGTCTATGCAACCTGTACGATACATCCCCTAGAAAATGAAACCATTATTCAATCTTTTTTAAGTCATAATTTGAATTGGGAAATTGATTTACCCGAAATTCCTTTACAAGATGTTCTGACTTCAGAAGGGTATTTAAAAGTCTGGCCCCATCGACAGAATATGGATGGTTTTTTTATCGTGAAACTTAAACGAATTTCTTAACTTTGTTCAAGTTTAACTTCACTCCCTAACCCCTTTTAATTCAGAGGCTAGGGAGAACTGATAATCAACAAAAATTATCCGTTTACGTCTTCTTTTCCATATCCTCCACCGCCAGGAGTTTCAATCATAAATACATCCCCAATATTCATCTCAACTGTAGCGGTACTTGCCAATATTTCTACCGTTCCATTACTGCGAATAACGGAATTTTTACCGACTAAACCTGCTTCACCTCCCGCCAGTCCAAACGGAGGAATTGTTCGATGTCCCGATAAAATACTCGCCGTCATTTTTTCTAGAAAACGAACTTGTCGAATGATGCCATTTCCGCCTTGATATTGACCTTTTCCGCCACTATTTGAACGAATACTAAATTCTTCTAATAATACCGGAAACCGCCATTCTAAGACCTCTGGATCGGTTAAACGAGAGTTGGTCATATGAGTATGAACCGCATCGGTACCATTAAAGTTTTTACCCGCACCTGAACCCCCACAAATTGTTTCATAATATTGATGGCGATCGCTTCCAAAAGTAAAATTATTCATGGTACCTTGAGAGGCTGCCATCACGCCTAATGCCCCATATAAAGCATCAACAATAGTTTGAGAGGTTTCCACATTTCCTGCTACGATAGCCGCCGGATAACGAGGGTTCAACATACACCCTTCAGGGATAATAATATTGAGAGGTTTTAAACAGCCAGCATTGAGGGGAATCTGGTCATCAACGAGGGTTCTAAACACATACAAAACGGCAGCTTTACAGACTGCTTTGGGGGCATTAAAGTTAGTGTTTAACTGGGGGGAAGTCCCTGAAAAGTCTATGGTTGCACTGCGGGTTTGTTTGTCGATTTTAATGGTAACTTTAATTTGACTTCCCCCATCCATCTCATAGGTAAACTCACCATCTTTCAAGACATCAATTGCCCGACGAACTGATTCTTCAGCGTTATCCTGCACATAACCCATATAGATTTGTACCGTTTCTAAGCCGTATTGATTCACCATTTTTTGGAGTTCTTGTGTTCCTTTTTTATTGGCTGCAATTTGGGCTTGTAAGTCGGCAATATTAATGTCGGGATTTCGAGAAGGATAACGCCCCGAGGTTAACAATTCTAACAATTCTACATCACAAAATTCACCCTGATTGACCAATTGAAAGTTATCAATTAAAATCCCTTCTTCTTCAACAGTTGTACTGTTTGGAGGCATTGAACCGGGGGTAATTCCACCAATATCAGCTTGATGACCCCTAGACGCCACATAAAATAAAATCTGGTTGGTATTGGGGGCAAAAACAGGCGTAATCACCGTTACATCAGGTAAATGAGTGCCGCCATCATAGGGGTTATTTTGCATATAAACATCCCCCACTTTTAAATCGTCTTTTTTGGCTTTAATTAAACTATTAACACTTTCACTCATTGAACCCAAATGCACGGGAATATGAGGGGCATTGGCAACGAGTTGACCTTGTTTATCAAAAACTGCACAGGAAAAGTCGAGGCGTTCTTTAATATTAACAGAAGCGGCTGTATTTTGCAAAGTGATTCCCATTTGTTCGGCGATAAATTGAAACAAATTTTTAAAGATTTCTAGCCGAACTGGATCTGGTTGAGAAGGGTTTGATAGAGTGTTTAAAGTAAATTCAGACTGAGAATTTGAGGTTTTGAGTTTGTTTAAAACTAAATGATTGCGTTCAGTTAAAGTAACTTTCCAACCGGGTTCGATAATATTGGTTCCTGTACCTTCGATAATCATTGCAGGGCCAATAATACTATCTCCCGGTTGTAAATCTTCTCGCTGAAATAGGGGTGTATTTTGCCAACCTTGGGGCGTATACATTTGTACATTTGCGATGGGTAAAGGCGGTTGGGAATGAGTGCGAGAAATGAGCGGTTCTTCTGGGGTTTCCATCTGTTGAATAACTTCTAGAGAAATCGATTCTACAATTAATGTTTTCCCTTCTCGCATAAAGCCATAAATGGTTTGATGTTTGTGTTCAAACTCGGCTTTCATCTTGTGATAATTTTCAAAATTAACTGTTAAGCTTGAATCCGTTCCCTCGTATTTTAAATTAACTTTTGCTGAAGTTAGGGTTTGTAAATTTTCAGTCGTTAATTCTTGTTTACACTCAGTTTCAAGTTGGGTTAAAATAGTTTGTAACTGGGTAACTAATTCTTCAGTTAATGGGGCTTCTACCGCCTGTTCTCGCATGACTCGAATATCAGCTAACCCCATACCATAAGCCGATAAAACACCTGCATAGGGATGAATAAACACCTGTTTTATTCCTAGCGTATCGGCAATTAAACAAGCGTGTTGACCTCCCGCCCCCCCAAAACAACAAAGGGTGTAGTTTGAGACATCATAACCCCGTTGAAGGGAGATTTTTTTAATTGCATTTGCCATGTTTTCCACCGCAATAGCAATAAATCCTGTCGCGACTTCTTCGGGAGTACGACTATCTCCGGTTTTGGCTTGAATTTCTGTTGCTAATTCCTGGAATTTTTGCCGAACAATTTCCCCCTCTAATGCTAAATTTCCGTCAATTCCAAATACTTTGGGAAAGAATTCGGGTTGAATTTTTCCCAACATCACATTACAGTCTGTTACCGTTAATGGCCCGCCTTTGCGATAACAAGCTGGCCCAGGATTTGCCCCGGCTGACTCTGGCCCAACACGATAACGGGACCCATCAAACCGGACAATGGAACCTCCACCTGCGGCGACAGTATGAATGGCCATCATGGGAACTCGCATCCGCACGCCTGCTATTTCTGTTTCAAATTCTCGTTCATATTCACCGTTATAATGGGCGACATCGGTGGAAGTTCCGCCCATATCAAAGCTAATTATTTGATCAAAACCTGCCCTTAAACTGGTTTGAACTGCCCCGACTATTCCCCCCGCAGGGCCAGAAAGAATGCTATCTTTTCCTTGAAAATTACGGGCATCGGTTAAGCCCCCGTTTGATTGCATAAATAATAATGAAACAGATTCACCATCACTATTTAACTGACTGAAAACTTGTTCGACGTAGCGGCGTAAAATGGGAGAAAGATAGGCATCAACAACGGTTGTATCTCCCCGACTAATTAGTTTCATTAATGGGCTAACTTCGTGAGAAACTGAGATTTGAGAAAAGCCAATTTTTTGAGCCAGTTCAGCAATTTGTTTTTCGTGTTTAGGGTAACGATAGCCGTGCATTAAAACAATAGCACAACTCCGAATTCCGCTATCGTAAAGTGCTTGGAGTCGAGGTTTGAGTAATTCAATATTAACAGGTTTTAATTCATTTCCATCGGTATCGTAACGTTCATTTACTTCGATCACTTGTTCATAGATCATTTCCGGTAAAATAATCTCACGGGCGAAAATATTGGGGCGATTTTGATAGCCAATTCTGAGTGCATCTTTGAAGCCTTTGGTAATGACTAAAACGGTACGATCGCCTTTGCGTTCTAGGAGGGCATTTGTGGCGACAGTGGTTCCCATTTTGACTTCAGAAATGCGGTGACTCGGAATGAGTTCATCGGGTGATAGTCCTAAGATTTCTCTAATTCCTTGAATGGCTGCATCTGGATAGCGTTCTGGATTTTCTGAGAGTAATTTATGGGCTATCGTTTGGTTAGAAGGAGTACGGGCGACAATATCAGTAAAAGTACCACCTCGATCAATCCAAAATTGAAATTTATCTTGATTTTTAGGATTTGATGGTGTCTGAGTCATTTGATTTTAACCTCAAAAAAAGTTTAATTGATTGTCTTTCAGTTTCAAACCGAATGTGTAGGCGGTGAGAGTTTATATTGTAGCAAGTTAAACAGGATAGGGTGTATTTTGATTTCGGGTTTATTTATGGCGATGATGGGGAGGAGTAGCGATAAAGTTACCGTAGTAGTTGCTAAACTTCCAAAATTTTTTGATGAGATTTAAGGTATGATTGAAAGAGTTCAGGTGTTCTGAGTCTAGGGTGTCAATGTGAAAGTCATAAATAAGCATAATAGTTCCTCTGTTGATCACAAAATAGGGGGTTGGGAAGGTAGATGATTATCACACTTAAATTTGAGTTAACTGTGTTGAGTCTAGGTTGAATTAGCGATAATACTGTTTTTCTATCCAAATTCGCACGTCTTGTTCACTAGAAAAGTGTTCACTCTGTCCAGTTTTGGGGTCGTAAATATGCCAGATTAAGTCTCCTTTTCGGGTTTTAGTTTGCCAAATACGAGGTTCTGAGTTGTTAGCTAAAAAACGGATAATCTTTTGGAAAAAACGAGAAAAAGTTTGGCTGATTTGTCTCTCTGCTTTATTAGACTTATGTTGATGCTGAGAACAAGTATCAGAGGGGATAGCAAGCAAAACTTGAGTTATTTTCATGGAAATTACTCTTGAATAAATTTGAGTTTACATTCGATAAAAGTTTGAGTTTGAACTAACTGGATTTGTGGTTATTGTTATTTTGCCAAACTTGACGGAAACAAAACAGAGGCAGTTATAATAATTTGTAACCATAACAGTTTTAACTTGAAGCAACTGTTATGCTAGTTAACGGTTAGAACTGTATTGATCAGTCTCTTAAGAGCCTCACATTTGACCTCTATGAACCTCAAACCTCTAGAAAAATTAGATCGCACCAACCTCTATGAGCAGGTCGCTAATCGAGTCCAGTCCCTAATAGAAGAAGGTACTCTGCAACCTGGCGATCGCATTCCCTCGGTCAGACGGATGCACAGACAGATGAACGTCAGTATTTCTACGGTTTTGGAAGCTTATCGCCTTCTCGAAGATCGAGGTTTAATTGGGGCGCGTCCCCAGTCGGGTTATTTTGTCAAGCAAAAGCCGTTGCTATCCCATCGCGATGAACCGAACCCGTCCACGCCTCCCCGTCGCATCTATACTGTAGACGCCTCAATTGCTTTGGGGATTAATGTGGCGCTGCGAGATCCGAATATTATCCGGTTAGGGGCTGCGGTTCCTGATCCCCAACTTTTTCCGATTAAAGCCCTCAACCGTTTAATGGGACAGGTGATGCGTCAACATCCCGAAACTTGTCACGCTTACAATCCACTTCCGGGCTGTGAACCCCTCCGTCACGAAGTCGCCCGTCGTTTGATGGATGCGGGATGTTCCCTGACTCCCGAACAAATTTTAATCACAAATGGCACCACAGAAGCGCTTCATTTGTGCTTGCGGGCGGTGACTAAACCGGGAGATACAGTGGCGATTGAATCTCCTTGTTATTATGGTTTATTAGAAATTTTAGAATCGTTGCATTTGCGAGCATTAGAACTTCCGACTCATCCGCGAGATGGGTTAATTCTTGAAGAATTAGAAACAGCATTAAAACAGGGAAATATTGCGGCTTGTACTGTCGTTTCTAATTTTAGTAATCCTCTGGGGTGTTGTATGAGTGATTCACATAAAAAACAACTCCTAGAAATTTTAGAAAGGTATGATATTCCTTTGATTGAAGATGATATTTATGGAGATTTAAAATTTGACGGCAATCGTCCGAAGGCTATTAAAGCTTATGATCGCAAGGGTTTAGTCTTGTATTGTGCTTCTTGTAGCAAAACACTCTCTGCGGGTTTGCGCGTCGGCTGGACGGTTCCGGGTCGTTATCAAACAAAAGTTGAACAGCTAAAATTGATTACGAATATTAACACGGCAGCAGCCAATCAGCTGACAATTGCGAGTTTTTTAGCGAATGGGGGATATGATCGCCACCTCCGACAATTACGACGGGCTTATCAAGAACAAGTCATCCGAATGACACAAGCGATTTATGAATATTTTCCTGATGAAACCAAAGTAACTCGACCAACTGGGGGTTATGTTTTGTGGGTCGAAATTCCCTCAAAGTTTGATTCAATGACGCTCTACCATCAAGCACTTCAAGATCAAATTAGTATTGCACCGGGTTCGATATTTTCGGTTTCGGGAAGTTATCAAAATTGCTTTCGTCTCAATTGCGGAATTCCCTGGTCAGATCAACTCGAACAAGCTCTAAAAACGTTAGGTGTTCTAATTCATCAGCAGTTATAGAATTGACTTTTAATTTAATCCCTAAAAAAAATCACGGATTAGCACGACAAAACTTTTAACTCGACCGATCTCTTTGAGAAAAGGCTCAAATTTATTCTGGTAATTTTTCCGCCTGGATGTTATCTTTATAAGAACTAGCTAGAATAGAATAGAAGTTCTAAAATGGATAAACATCAGCAAATGAGGAAAAGCACTATTAATTTGACAAAAATTCAATTAATCCTTGAGGACGATTCAGAATGATAGAACTTAACAGTATAATACCATCAAAACACAAAGAGCTGCCTAAGTGTTCTACGGGTATCAATGGATTAGACGAAATTACCTTAGGTGGACTTCCCAAAGGACGGCCAACTCTCGTTTGTGGTACAGCAGGTTGTGGTAAAACTCTATTGGCAATGGAGTTTTTAGTGCGGGGTGCAGTTCAATACGATGAACCGGGTGTATTTATAGCGTTTGAAGAAACAGCCGAAGAATTGACTGAAAATGTTGCCTCTCTCGGTTGGGATTTAAAACAACTAACGGCTGAAAATAAAATCAGTATCGATTATGTTCACATTGACCCCGAAGAAATCGAAGAAGTCGGCGAATATAATTTAGAAGCCTTATTTATTCGGTTAGGTTGTGCAATTGATCAGATCGGCGCTAAACGAGTTGTTCTTGATACGATTGAAGTTCTGTTTGCCGGACTTTCTAATACTGCAATCATCAGAGCGGAATTACGACGGTTATTTCGCTGGCTCAAAACCAAAGGAGTCACTGCCATTATTACCGCAGAACGGGGCGATAATAGTCTCACCCGAAATGGTTTAGAAGAATATGTTTCTGATTGTGTGATCAGACTCGATCAGCGCATTCAAGAGGAAGTCTCAACTCGTCGTTTACAAATTATCAAATATCGAGGTTCTTATCACGGAAGCAATGAATACCCATTTCTAATTAATGAAAATGGGATTTCGGTTTTACCGATTACTTCTGTGGGTTTAGAACATGAGGTTTCTAATGAACGAATTTCCAGCGGAATTTCTCGTTTGGATGCCATGCTGGGAGGGGAAGGCTACTATCAAGGCAGCAGTATTCTGATCACAGGCACCGCCGGAACGGGAAAAACCACTCTCGCCGCCCATTTTGCTCAAGCCGTATGTCAGCGAGGAGAACACTGTCTGTATCTGGCTTTTGAGGAAGCCCCAAACCAGATTATCCGCAACCAGCGTTCTGTCGGTGTGGATTTAGAACCCTTTGTCGAACAAGGATTCTTACGATTCAAGGCTGAACGCCCCACAGCTACGGGTTTAGAGTTACATTTAGTGACACTATACCGGTTGATTGAACAAGTCAAGCCCAGCGTCGTGATTATTGATCCGATGAGTAATCTGACGATGAGTGGAACGTTAACACAAGCAAAAACTTTTTTATTCCGTCTAATTGACTTTTTCAAGAGCAAACAAATCACGGTTTTATTGACCAATTTAATATCCGGTAGCAATCTCGTTGAGTATACTGAAATAGGCATTTCATCCTTGATGGATACTTGGTTGGAAGTGCGAATGATGGAAACGAATGGTGAACGGAATCGTTTGCTCTATGTATTGAAATCTCGAGGAATGGAACACTCAAATCAAATGCGAGAAATGCTGTTAACGAAACAGGGGATTAAACTGAGTGATGTCTATTTAGGTCAAGGTCAGGTGTTTACGGGAACGGCTCGCACGATTCAAGAAGCTCAAGAAAAAGCAAATGGATTAGCTCGTCAGCAGGAGTTTGAACGTAAACAAAGACAGCTAGAGCGTAAACAAGTGATTGTGCAATCGCAAATCGATGCTCTACAAGCTCAAATTGATGCGGAAAAAGAAGAACTAGAGTTGATGATTCAGTATGAAGAAAACTCTCAGGATATCTTGTATCAAGACCGAATAACAATGGCTCAAATGCGTCAAGCTGATCAAAATATAACTCCCGAAAAATAAGCGTTAATCTATCGCAAAATTGTTAATTTTGTGTGTTTTATCTTTAACCAAATGTCTAACAAAAATTATGGAGAACTTGGTGGAAATTCCTGAACAGTTTGAAGCATTAGATCCCCATTCTATTTGGGAATTTAAACTTTATGTCGCTGGACATACAACTCGCTCAATTAGAGCCTTTGAAAATCTCACCAAAGTTTGTGAGGAGTATTTGAATAATCAATATAAAATTGAAGTGATTGATTTATTGAAAGATCCTCACCTGGCTAAACAAGATCAAATTATTGCTTTACCAACTTTAGTGAGAAAACTACCGACACCTCTCAAGAAAGTTATTGGAGATTTGTCGAATCAAGAAAAGATTGTAGTCTGCTTAGAAATAAATAAAGTTTAGACTAATCTTCAGCAACCCAAAAGTAACGAAAGAGGTGATTAGGTTATGAAAGAAAACTCGATTGAAAACTCAACTGAAGTCTTTGAGAAAGTTTTACTGGAAAAAAAAGAAGTACATTACACTTTACGTTTGTATATTGCAGGAACAGGCTTACAGTCTATCGTCGCTCTCAAAAATCTTCAAAAGATTTGTGATGAATATCTACCCGGAAAACATGAACTAGAAGTAATTGATATTTACGAACAGCCTGAACGATTACAAACTGAAAATATTGTTGCTATTCCTACACTGCTTAAAGTTTTTCCTAAACCATATCAACGGATTATTGGGAATTTCTCAGACAAACAAAAGGTTCTAACCGCCTTGGGTTTGATCTGAAGTTAAGTTTTATACGAGACAACTTAAAGATGTTCAGAGCGTAATTTTTTAAACACCTGATACATCTGTTTTGCTAATTTTTGGGGATTCCATAAAGGCGCTAAGTTTTCCGGTTTTTTGGAGTTAATTAAATGCTCTCGAATTTGAGTTCTCAAAGCAGCATCCGTTCCTAATTTTATGCCGAGTTCTGTATATTCTTCCCAACTCCAAGCCACACCTACATCCAAGTTAACGGCTTGTAAAAACGCATAACCCATGCGAGAGAGATACTGTTCACCTGCTCTCGTTAAAATCGGTAAATTTGACCACAAGGCTTCTAAATTATGTGTTCCGCCATTGTAAGGATAGGAATCTAATAAAACATCAACAACTTGATAAATAGCTCGGTGTTCTTCTTCGGTTTTCGTTAATCCAATAAACAGAATTCGATTAAAATCAACACCTTGTTCTTCACAGGATTGATGATACATTTCCCGAATTAAAAGATGATCTCCTTGACCTTTTCTAATCATTAAACTATCAGGTACGGCTTTAAGAATTTTGACTTGCGCTTCGATCATTTCAAAGTTTGTTTTTCGACCAGGAGCCACACATAAATAAACTAATTTATCTTGATCTATTTTAAGCTGTTTTCTAATTAAATTGCGATTAACTTGATAACTTGCTAATCCTGAAATAGCTACAGAAGTTTCAGGTAAACGAATTAATTGTTCACAATAATATTGTTCTCGTCCGCTCGGATGAGTGTTCCAGTCACAGAGAAAATAATGTTTGTTCGTGATATAAGGCGCATCAAAACCTAGCCAAGTCAAACAAACCGGAGCAGGTGAGTAATTTAAAATCTGTACATTAGCCGGAACGGTTACTGAATCTAAATCAATTAAAATATCAACTTGATCGTGTAAAATTTCTTGGGCTAATTCTTCGGCTGATGCAAAACCATTCGGATAGGATTTTGGCCAGTAAAACTTCTGGGCGATTTCTTCAAACTTTTGGGTGACTTCATCAGCTTGTAATCGTCCAGTTACATACAGATGAATGTTAGGTGTAATGGTAGATAATTCTCGAATTAAAGCTTCACTACACCAACCAACAGAATGACGGCGAAAGTGTTTGGAAATAAAACCAATTTTTAAAGCATTCGGTGATGATTTTGTTGATAAACTGGGTGAATTTTTCACAACCTTTAACGGTTTCAGCACTCGTCTTTCATAATATTCAGCCGCAATCCGTTGATAAAAATTAGCATTTTCAACTAGAGCATCTCGGACATGAGAAATAATAAAAATCAAAATTTCATACAACAAATTAACTTCAAACTGAGAGAAGGTTTTGATTCGTTCATTGCAAATTTTTTCTAGTTCTACCAGTTTAGTTACGGCTTGTTGATAAGCACCGGATTGAGTATAGGCAAAAATATAAGCAATGGCAGATAAAACCGGAACTTTTTCACCACATTGTTGACAGTATTGATCTGCTGCTTTTCGTGCTTTTGTCAGATTTGTTGAATGACTGAGAAGATCACAGAGTTGCTGATGGGCTTCAATATAATTAGGGTTGAGTTCAATTGATTTTTCTAAATTAGCAATGGCAACTTGGGGTTGATCTTGCTTTTGAATATGGGCTAAACGACAGTATATTTCTGCCCAGTCTGGCTTGATTTTAATGGCTTGTTCATAGTTTTCAATCGCTTGTTTAACTTGACCCGCATTCGCATAAATATTTCCTAAACTCGCATAAGCTTCCTTGTTATCAGGCTGAATATTGAGCAAGTTTTGATAACAGTTAATTGCTTCTTGATGATGATTGAGTTTAACTAAAGCAAAGCCCATATTTAGATATAAATCTAGATTTTTAGGATTGATTTGTATTCCCGCTTGAAAGGTTTTGATTGCAGTTTCATATTGTTTCTGTTCAGAATAGAGACACCCTAAATTGAGATGGGCTTCAACTTCACTGGGTTGAATTTCTAGGGCTTTTTGATAGGAAGAAATTGCGGCTTTAAACTGTTTTTGACCTGTGAGAAGATTTCCGAGTTCAATGTGTAGTTTTGCACCGTTCAAGTTGGGTTGAATTTCTAAGGCTGTTTTCCAACTTTTAATGCTTTCTTCAAATCTTCCTAAGCGTTGAAATATCTTTCCTAAATTCCAATGAACAACGGCAAAATTAGGTTGCAGTTCTAATGCTTGTTGATAATCAGCAATTGCCTTGTCTATTTGATTGAGTTTAGCATACATTGTTCCTCGATTTCCATAAATTTCTGCAAAGTTAGGCTGAAGTTTTAATACTTGAGAATAGGCGCGAATTGCGGCTTCGAGTTTTCCTTGGAAGTGAAGTGCATTTCCCAAAATAACGTAGGCATGATAAAATTTAGGTTGTATTTTTAAGGCTTGCTGACAAATCGTGATCGCTTGTTCAAATTGACCTTGATCAACACAGAATTTAGCCTGAGATTGATAGGCTTTCAGTTCATTATATTTTGTTTCTAACGGAGTAATATTTTCCGCATTTTCAACGAAAATATCATCAGTTTGAGAATGATTTATTGGATAGTGCTGTTCAGTTTCTATTGCTTCGGTCAAGGGACTCGCTAAATCAACTCCGCCTTCTTCAAATTCTTCACGAGAGTTAGAAACAAAGCTTAAACCTGTGAGATTATTTGCCCAATTATTGGGATCATCTACTTGAGTTAATTGACGGAGTGCGACAATCGCTTCTGAACAATCAGGTTGTAATCTGAGAATCGTTTGATAATAAGAGATTGCTTGTATAGTTTTACCTTGAATGTCTAAAATAGCAGCAAGCTTCAAGTAAAATTTAACTTGATTTGGTTGCAAATCAATCGCTTTTTGATAACAAGAAATCGCTTTTTCAAGTTGGTCAGTTTGAGAAAAAGCATTACCGAGCATCCAATAAATAATAGCAGAGTTAGAGTCAAAATAAATGGCTTTTTGATAACACTGAATCGCCTCAGAAAAACGTTGCAAATGATAATACATACTGCCCAAATTGGCTTGGGCTTCGGTAAATTCGGGTTTTACATCTAATGCTTCTGTATAAGCCCAGATTGCAAGTTCTATCTGATTTTGTTGTTGTAAAACATTTCCTATACTAAGATAAGCAACCGCAAAATTTGGCTTCAGATTAACGGCGGTTTGAATCGCTTTTATTCCTGCTTCTAGCTGTCCATTCAAAACAAAAGCTTCTGCAAGTTTTTGATAAATTTCTGCTTGGTGTGGGGCAATTTGTAGGGCTTGTTGATAAGATGCGATCGCCGATCCCCATTTCCCTGCTTCTTGAAACTCAATTCCGGTTTTAAAATAAGTCTCAACTGATTCAAAATTCACACTAAACTCCTTGATTTAACAGTTGTCTATTTAAAATTAAAATTGGATTTGCTCGATTTTAATGATTATGGTACTATACTTATAAGCTTATCAAAATATTGTATTCGGGTGCAATCAGGCTGCTATTAATTTGGCGATATTCTCACCGAACAGTTTCAATCAGCCGAGTTAAGCCAATTCTTAGAGCAGTTGTAAATTTGATGGTATCATGTTGATAATTCACCTTAAAGCTAACAATTTAAACCGATCTACTATTCTAGAATGCCCTTAACGCGCTACAGTAAACAGGGGGTAATTAAAATTTTAATTGCCGATTGTCCAAAAACGATCCTAAATTGAGGAGTCCTCAACATGAGCGAACAAGATCCTGTTAAATTAATGAAACAGCAAGTCGGAAAAGCCGCAGCTGATCGCGTCCAGTCCGGTTCAATTGTGGGTTTGGGTACGGGTTCAACCACAGCCTACACCCTTCAGTATTTAGGAGAACGTCTTCAAAGTGGAGAACTCAAAGATATTAAAGGCGTTCCGACCTCATTTCAATCCTCGGTACTCGCTAAACAATATGGTATTCCCCTAACAACATTAGATGAAATTGATCACATGGATATTGCCATTGATGGCGCCGATGAAGTTGATCCCAATAAGAATCTAATTAAAGGTGGAGGTGCCGCACATACTCGTGAAAAAATTGTTGATAGTTTGGCCGATCAATTTATCGTCGTTGTTGATAGTTCTAAACTCGTTGATAAACTTGGATCAACATTTTTACTCCCCGTAGAAGTGATTCCTTTAGCAATTACTCCGGTGATGAACAAAATCGAAAAATTAGGGGGCAAACCAACCCTTCGCATGGGTGTCAAAAAAGCAGGGCCAGTGATTACTGATCAAGGAAATATGGTGATTGATGTCAAATTTGACTCCATTGATAACCCCGCAGAATTAGAAAAAACCCTCAATAATATTCCCGGTGTTTTAGAAAATGGTTTATTTGTGGGTGTTGCTGACGTGATCTTAGTCGGAGAAATCAAAGACGGAAAACCCTTAATCCGCGAAATTTCCTAAGTTTTCTCACCACTTCGGAGGCGTTCAGCCAGAACGTCTCTATTTTGATTAAAATAGAATAGATAAACCGGGAAGTTGTAGTTGTTAGTCCTCTCATCCATATGATGTATTATAGACGATTTGGACGTACAGAATTGCCCATGCCTGTATTCTCTTGCGGAGGAATGCGGTATCAGCATAAATGGCAAGATATTCCAGCCCATAAAATTCCAATCGAGAATCAAAAAAATCTAGAAGCAACCATTCGCCATTCTTTTGAATGTGGGATTAATCATATTGAAACCGCTAGGGGATATGGGACTTCAGAAATGCAGCTTGGGCAAGTTTTACCGAAATTTCCCCGCGAACAATTGATCATTCAAACTAAAGTTTCTCCCTCTAAAGATCCTCAAGAGTTTCGCCGCAAATTTCACCAGTCTTTAGCTTTTTTGCAATTGGATTATGTTGATTTATTGGGGATTCATGGTATCAATAATCCAGAAACATTCGACTGGGCTATTAGACCCGGTGGTTGTCTCGATGAAGCCCGAAAATTTCAAGATCAAGGCAAAGTAAGGTTTATTGGTTTCTCAACTCACGGCCCAACTGATGTGATTACAAAAACCATAGAAACCGATCAATTTGATTATGTGAATCTGCATTGGTATTATATCAATCAGTTAAATTGGCCGGCAATAGAAGCCGCAACTCGCCATAATATGGGGGTATTTATTATTAGTCCCTCAGATAAAGGGGGAAAACTCTATGATCCCCCGAAAAAATTAGTTGAACTGTGTTCTCCCTTGAGTCCAATGGTGTTTAATGACTTATTTTGTTTGAGTCATCCAGAGGTTCATACTTTGAGTTTAGGGGCTTCTAAACCCAGTGATTTTGATGAACATTTAAAAACGCTTGATTTATTAGATCGTTGGGATGAAATTTTACCTCCCATTTTAGAACGTTTAGAAAAAGAGGCGATCGCATTATTAGGAAAAGATTGGTTTACCTCCTGGCAAATGGGCTTGCCCAATCCTGAAAATACCCCCAACAATATTAACATCCCGGTGATTTTATGGTTGCGAAATTTAGCGATCGCCTATGATCTCGTAGAGTATGGAAAAATGCGGTATAACTTGTTAGGAAATGGGGGGCATTGGTTTCCTGGACAGAAAGCCGCTAATGTTGAACAGGTTGACCTAAGTGAATGTTTAGCCAGTAGCCCCAATGCTGACAAAATTCCGACTTTTTTAGCAGAAGCCGATCAGATATTAGGAGGAGGAGAAGTTAAGCGGTTATCTCAAAGTTAAACCTAATATTTTTCACCTCTCCCCAGCCACGCTTTGATCCCCCCTAGCCCCCCTTAAAAAGCAGGGCTGTTTCATTCTCAGTTAAAAATTGCCGGGGTTGATGGGGTGAAAGGGTGATGGTGAGTCCACCCCCGTGCGCGGGTTCCCCGCGTTGAGGGGAGTGGCGAACCCGAAGGGGGTGATGGGGAGAGGAGTTTTTTCCGAGGAAAAATAGCTTTTTATTAATAAAAATCCTCCCTACCTCCCTACCTCCCTACCTCCCCACCTCCCCACAAATCAAGTTTTCGGGCAACGAAACGGCCCTGCCCTTAAAAAGGGGGGAATAAAATCTCCCTTTTTAAGGGGGATTGAGAGAGATTTAGGGGAATAAAGTCCCCCTTTTTAAGGGGGATTTAGGGGGATTCTTTTTAAAAAACCTCAGCGCCTTCAAACTGTTTCACATTCTGAACTTTAGCCGATTCTCCACAAGTTCGAGGCGTTGGAAACAACTTTCCGGGGTTAGCCAAACCCTTAGCATTAAACACCTCTCGCACCCATTTCATCGTGTCTAAATCGGTTTCATTAAACATTTCCGGCATATAACAACTTTTGTCCGAACCTATGCCATGTTCCCCCGAAAGACTCCCGCCAACTTTTACACAAATCTTGAGAATTTCGCCCCCAATTTCTTCAACAACTTCTAACGCCCCTTCTACAGAATTATCATACAAAATCAACGGGTGAAGGTTGCCATCTCCGGCGTGAAATACATTCGCTATCCGATAACCATATTTCTCACTTAAAGCCTCAATTTCTTTCAAAACATAAACCATTTGAGTCCGAGGAATTACCCCATCTTGGACATAATAATCCGGGCTAACATGACCCGCAGCAGCAAACGCTGCCTTTCGCCCTTTCCAAATTTTTAGTCGTTTTTCCGGTTCAGATTCTATCGTAATATTACGCGATCCGTTATTCTTACAAATCTCCGCAACACGCTGTTTATATTCGGCAACTTCCACTTCCAAACCGTCAACTTCTACTAATAAAATCGCCCCCGCATCTCGCGGATAAAGCCCCGTATTCACAACATCTTCCACTGCGTTAATACTGAGGTTATCCATGATTTCCATTCCCCCTGGAATAATCCCCGCACTAATAATATCAGAAACCGCAGCGCCCGCCGCTTCTATTGTGGGGAAATCTGCTAATAAAACACAGATATGTTCCGGGGCTTTGAGAATCCTTAACGTGATTTCTGTGGCTATTCCTAACGTTCCTTCTGAACCCACAAATAAACCTGTTAAATCATATCCCGGCATTTCGGGAACTTGTCCGCCAATATCAACAATATTACCCTCGGGCGTGACAATTTTCAAGCCTAAAACATGATTGGTTGTTACCCCATATTTCAAACAGTGAACCCCGCCGGAATTTTCCGCAACATTTCCGCCAATTGAACAAATAATTTGACTAGAAGGATCGGGTGCATAATAAAATCCCGCCCCGCTAACGGTTTGTGTTACCCAATTATTAATTACTCCTGGTTGTACGACAACTCGCTGATTTTCGAGGTCAACATTGAGGATTTTTCGCATCAACGCCGTGACAATTAAAACACAATCTTCGACGGGTAAAGCGCCCCCAGATAAGCCTGTTCCCGCCCCTCTCGCGACCCAGGGAAGGTTATGGCGATCGCATATTTTCACCGCTTCGGCGACTTCTTCAGTTGTTCGAGGTAATACAACTAAAGCGGGTCGTTGGCGATAACTGGTGAGTCCATCGCATTCATAAACTAACAATTCTTCCTTGCGTTGAACTACGCCTCGTTTTCCGACTACTGCTTCAAATTGTTTAATTATCGGTTTCCAATTTTGTTTTTGTTGTTTGTCTTGGGTTAGCATTGAGTTGTGTATTGATACAGCGTTTTAGTAATTGTATTATTTTAACAGCAATCCATTATAAAAACATAGTGCGGGCATCTTGCCCGCTTAGAATTCCCCAATTTGATCGTTTTACTTACAATTCCCCAAGAGGATATAGAAAAGCATATAGCCAGCGAGACGCTGGCACTATCCCAATTTTAAACTATTGATTTCAAATTTTATTGGTATATTTGATCAAAAAACAATACTAGGTTGTCAAATTTATCTTGATCATAAAACCGCCGAATTGGGATATAATATTCAATGAACGCAACCGGGTTAATTTTCCGCAAAATTAGGCAAAATAGAAATAAAATAATTACCCCTCAAAACCATGAAATGCTGCATCAACCCCCAATGTCCTAAGCCGCAAAACCCCGATAACGTAATTTACTGTCAGGCTTGCGGGGTGAAAATACCCGACCTGCTGCGGGGACGGTTTCGCATCATTAAACTGTTGGGACAGGGGGGATTTGGTCGAACGTATTTGGCAGAAGATTATGATAAACTAAATGAATATTGTGTGGTTAAACAGTTTGTGCCGAGCGTGCAGGGAACCGCAGCATTACAAAAAGCAATCGAACTGTTTGAACGGGAAGCCAGACAACTCCAACAACTGGGAAAACATGACCAAATCCCCACATTATCCGCCTATTTTGAGGACAACAACCAGCTTTATTTACTTCAAGAATATGTGGAAGGCGAGAACTTATCAGAACTTTTAGAACAGCAAGGTGTTTGGAACGAACAGCAAGTTAAAAACCTGTTACTCAGTTTGTTACCCGTGATTGAGTTTATCCATCAAAAAAATGTAATTCACCGGGATATTAAACCCGAAAATATTATCCGGCGTCGGGAGGATGGTCAGTTTGTTCTGCTCGATTTTGGGGTTGCCAAAGAGTTATCAAAAACCGTGTTATCAACTCAAATCGGGACTCAAATCGGTTCGCTCGGTTATGCACCTATCGAACAAATGTTAGGCGGCGAAGCTTATCCGGCGAGTGATTTATTTAGTTTGGGAGTGACCTGTTTTCACCTGTTAACCGATGTGAATCCCTACGAATTATCCCTCAGACAAGGTTACAGTTGGACGGGAAACTGGCGAACGTCTTTAAAGGGTTCGGTGAGTCAAGAATTGGGGGAAATTTTAGATAAGCTGTTACAAGAAGATATTGAAAATCGTTTTTCGTCCGTTGCAGAAGTTTTACAAGCGTTAAAAAATCAATCTCCTGTTTCTCCTCAACCAAAACGTGTTAAAATTTCCCCGATATATTGGCAAAATCCAACTTTAATCGCGACTTTAACTGGACATTCAAATTCTGTCAGGTCTGTAGCTTTCAGTCGGGATAGTCGAACCTTAGCCAGTGGGAGTTGGGACAACACGATCAAATTGTGGGATGTGCAGACTCAACGGGAAATTGCCACGCTCACCGGACATTCAAATGGTGTCTTGTCTGTAGCTTTCAGTCGGGATAGTCGAACCTTAGCCAGTGGGAGTTGGGACAACACAATCAAATTGTGGGATGTACAGACTCAACGACAAATTGCCACTCTCACCGGACGTTCAAATTCTGTCAGGTCTGTAGCTTTCAGTCCCGATGGTCGAACCTTGGCTAGTGGGAATGGTGACAAGACGATAAAATTGTGGGATGTGCAGACTCAACGACAAATTGCCACTCTCACCGGACGTTCAAATTCTGTCAGGTCTGTAGCTTTCAGTCCCGATGGTCGAACCTTGGCTAGTGGGAGTGAAGACAAGACGATAAAATTGTGGGATGTGCAGACTCGACGGGAAATTACCACTCTCACCGGACATTCAGATTGGGTCAATTCTGTAGCCATAAGTCCCGATGGTCGAACCTTAGCCAGTGGCGGTAATGACAAAACGATAAAATTGTGGGATGTGCAGACCCGACGGGAAATTGCCACGCTCACCGGACATTCAAATTGGGTCAATTCTGTAGCTTTCAGTCCCGATAGTCGAACCTTAGCCAGTGGGAGTGGTGACGACACGATAAAATTGTGGGATGTGCAGACTCAACGGGAAATTGCCACTCTCACCAGACGTTCAAATACTGTCAATTCTGTAGCCTTTAGTCCCGATGGTCGAACCTTAGCCAGTGGGAGTTATGACAACACGATTAAATTGTGGCGGGGACAGTAAAAACGTTTGTCGGGGCGGGTTTATAATACTTTTTGGTGAGAATTCTAACTGAACTCGAACCCCCCTATACAGAACCCGCTATACTATTAATTAACAATCAATATAACGTGATTTCATTTCAATTTTAGTTAGTATAATTACCCTAAAATTAAGATTTTTTAAGAAAGTTTGTCCGAACTAAAAACACCATTCAAAATAGAATAATATCGCCAAATTAAATAATCAGTGTGCATTAAAAATGAATAACCCGTTAAAAGATAAGGCTCTGTTGCTATTACGTCAAGCCCTGAAAAATCCCGATGCAAATTTTCGGGAGGGACAGTGGGAAGCGATCGCAGAATTGGTAGAAAATCGCTCTCAATTGTTAGTCGTACAACGGACAGGATGGGGGAAAAGTTTAGTCTATTTTCTCACAACTCGTCTGTTTAGAGAACAAGGAAGCGGGCCGACATTATTAATCTCACCGTTGTTAGCCTTAATGCGAAATCAAATTGTAGCTGCGGAACGAATTGGCGTTAAAGCTGCAACGATTAATTCTAGTAATACCGAAGACTGGGAAGCTGTTAGCAGTCAATTAATTAACGGAAAAATTGACCTTTTATTAATCTCTCCCGAACGATTAGCAAATGAAGAATTTCAAAACACGGTTCTCTCCCAAATTTCTCAAAGAATAGGATTATTTGTTGTTGATGAAGCCCATTGTATATCGGACTGGGGACATGATTTTCGCCCCGACTATCGCCGCATAGTTCGAGTGTTACAAGCATTACCCCGCAATATTCCCGCTTTGGCTACAACCGCCACCGCAAATAATCGAGTTGTTCGCGATATTATCGATCAATTGGGTTCGGAACTTTGGGTATTTAGAGGAACTTTAACCCGTTCAAGTTTAAAACTACAAAATATTAAACTTTCGAGTCCTGCTGAACGTTTAGCATGGTTAGTTGAAAACCTCCCAAAGTTACCCGGAAGTGGTATAATTTATGCGTTAACTGTCAAAGATACCGAACGAATTGCAAATTGGTTAAAACAGAATGGAATTAATGCAAAACCTTACCATGCTGATGTTAAAGAAAACCGAGAACTTCTTGAAGATCAACTGTTGAATAATGAACTCAAAGCATTAGTCGCAACCACAGCGTTAGGAATGGGTTTTGATAAGCCAGATTTGGGGTTTGTAATTCACTATCAACGTCCGGGTTCGGTGGTTCATTATTATCAACAAGTGGGACGAGCCGGACGAGCGGTGGAATCAGCCTATGGTATTTTATTAAGTGGGGAAGAAGACGAAGAAATCACCAACTATTTTATTCAAACCGCTTTCCCCCCAGAGGCTCACACCCAACAAATTTTAGACTGTTTAAATCAAGCCGAAAATGGGTTATCAATTCCTCAGATACAGCAATATTTAAACCTCTCTCAAGGTCAAATTAGCAAAGTCTTAAAACTGTTATCGCTGGAATCTCCAACTCCCGTAACCAAACAGGGTTCTAAATGGTTTGCTACACCCGTTATTTATCAACCCAATCAGAAAAAAATTCAACAATTAACAGAACTTCGCTATCAAGAACAAGAACAAATGCGAGAATATATGGAAACTAAAAACTGTTTAATGCAGTTTCTCGCCAACGCTCTTGATGATCCGAATTGTGTTCCTTGCGGTAAATGTGCGGTTTGTTTGGGAAAACCTTTACTTCCGATCACTTCTTCAATTGAACGAACAAATCAAGCCATTCAATATCTTCGCCGCAGTGATCACAAAATTTTACCTCGCAAACAATGGACTCCACAAGCCTTGCAAATTTACGGTTTTTCTGGTAATATTCGGGAGAATTTAAGAGCAGAAGAAGGACGGGCGTTATCTCTTTGGGGGGATGCGGGATGGGGAAAATTGGTAAAAAAAGGAAAGTATGAAGATTGCCAGTTTAGTGATACTTTAGTTCAAGGTATGGCAGAGATGATTCAACGCTGGAAGCCTCAACCTTTTCCAACTTGGGTGACTTGTATACCCTCCCTAAAACGTCCTGAATTGGTTCCCAACTTCGCCCAACGACTCGCCCATCAATTACAATTACCGTTTGTTCCAGTGGTGAAAAAAGTTCGTCAAAATCAACCTCAAAAAACGATGAGTAATAGCTACCAACAAGCTCATAATTTAGATGGTGTGTTTGTAGTTGAAAGTTGGGAAGGAATGAAAGGATCGGTTTTTTTAGTGGATGATTTTGTTGATTCTCGCTGGACATTTACAGTCGTTGCTGCTCTTTTACGTCAAGCCGGAAGTGAAAACGTTTTTCCGATTGCTTTGACTCAGAATTCTTTAGGCTTTACAAGTGATTAAATGATGGTGAATTCTACTGTTTCTGCTGATACTGAAGCGATATTATTACTCTGTGCAAGTTTTGGAGAAAATCGACAAACCGAACCTCAACCCTTAACGCTGAGAGAGTATAATCTCTTGGCGAAATGGTTGCAAGAAAATCAGATGCGACCTCAAGATTTATTGGATAAAAATATTCAAATAGATCTGCAAAATCTCCATAATGATAAACTCGATCCTAACCGAATTCAGGCTTTACTTGAACGGGGTGCAATGCTCGCTTTTGCAGTGGAAAAATGGACGAATCAAGGAGTTTGGATTATAGGTCGGGGTGATGGGAAATATCCTCAATTTCTCAAGCAAAGATTGAAACATTCTGCACCTGCTATTCTTTATGGTGTGGGTGAGATAGAATTACTTTCTAAAGGAGGATTAGCAGTTGTTGGTTCGCGAGATATTGACGATGAAGCGGTAGAATATACTCAAAAAATTGCTCGAATTTGTGCAGAAGAAAAAATTCAAATTATTTCAGGGGGAGCGAAAGGAGTTGATCAAGCGTCAATGTTGGGGATATTAGAAGCGGGAGGAACAGCGATCGGTGTGTTAGCAGATAGTTTACTCAAAGCTGCAACTTTGGGCAAATATAGAGACAGTATTCGAGAGGGTCAACTAACTTTAATTTCGACCTACGATCCCAACGCTGGTTTTTCTGTCGGTAATGCAATGGGACGGAATAAATATATTTATGCTTTGGCAAATTATGCTTTAGTTATTAGTTCTTCTGTGGGGAAAGGTGGAACTTGGGCGGGTGCAATTGAAGCGTTAAAAAAAATGAAAGAGGTTCCGCTTTGGGTGCGAATGGAAGACAATGTTCCCGAAGGAAATCAACAATTGGTTGAGCAAGGTGCAAGAGCGTTTAGACTGATTGAGTGGAATGATTATCTACATAATTTTCTCTTAAAATCGCCAGAATTGGTTTTACAAAATATTGAGGATAAAAACGAGCAAGAGGAAGAAAAACAATCAGAAAATCAGTCTAATTTAGAAGAAAATGTAGAAACACATCCGGCTGAAATAGAGGATAAATTGAGTGATAATGAATCAACTTCTGAAGAAAACCCGTTAGTAGAAGAACCAATTAGTTCTGTTTCTCCTGCTGAAGAAATTTATCAAGCGGTTCTACCCATTCTATTAAAACATCTACAAGAGCAATTAGATGATAAATCTCTCGCTGAACGTTTAGATGTAAAAATCGGACAACTGCAAGAATGGTTAAAAAAAGCGGTAGCAGAAGATAAAGTTAAGAAGCTCAAAAAGCCAGCTAAAACCTATGTTATTGCTGATAAAAAATTACTTGATTTCATCAATTAACCCATGTAGGGTGCATCAAATTTTCACAATTTTTGAAAATTTTCACAGAAATCTCTTTGATGCACCCCACCCGTTTTTGATTGGGTAAATCAAATTTTCACAATTTTTGTAAATTTTTACAGAAATATGTTTGATGAACCCTACTAATAATTTGAGAGTGCATCAATAATCGAGAACATTGTCTTTTGACCAAAAACACCTTTAATATTGAGAGATTTCACCGAATCATATACATCAGTATAGTCTGCAAAACTGTTATTTTTAGCACGAGCTTTGCAAATCATATCTGCAAGTTTATCCGCATTCTTAACTCGTTTTCGTTGGAGGATTTTAAACAGTTCTCCTTGTTCCCAGGTATTGAGGATTTCGAGGGGACTAATCTGCTTTTTCTTTTCGCCTTCAATTGCTTTGAATCTTTCTTCGGTTTTTCGTTTATCGTCTTTTATTTCCTCTCGAATCTCATTTATTGTTCTTTCCAGACGCAATTCTAGATTCATCAAACGGGGTTCAAAATTCGTTTGACTGGGGTTGTTGTCTCTTTTTTCTGGAACATTTAAAGATTGAGATTTATTGAAAAAGTTGAGTTGTTGCTTGATCGATTGTTCTTGAGCAGGAGAAACAATAATTGCATTAATCATCTCTCCTTGACGCAAGTTTTTTTCCTTCGCTCTCACCGCAGCATAATATTCTAAATCTCCCTCAATCACTTTGTAATGTTCTAAATCAACCTGCTGTAAGAATATCGGTTTTAACACTCCCTCACACTCTAGAATTAAATCGGCTAAAGTGTCAATTTCAGCTTCAGAAAATTCTGAACGGGGAACATCTGAGGTAATTGATTTAACATCCACATAGGAAAACTTAATCACTTTTAAACTCCCATTTTTCTTAAAACTTCTGTAGCCAGTGCTTCAAATTCCTCGATAGATTGACTAGCAGCATTACTTGCTGAGGAATTTTTTTCTGCGTATTTAAAAATAGACTGGGGTTCGGCAATTTCTAATTCTCCTACAATAATTGTCTCATTTAGACATTGAGATAAAGCCGTTCTTTCAAAAATAACACTATCCATGAGTGGAAGTTCATATTTTTCAGGAATTACTTTTTTTTGTCGCGGAAATACATATTGTAAGTATCGAGCGTTAGTGGCTATTTTAGAAGGAAGAACACCCAAAAGATTGATTGGGGTTCGTCCGCTTGACATCCGAAACTCGTTAACGTCTTTAATTAAGGTTTTAACATTAGATAATCCTTGATTCGCAAAAGGTTTGAGATCCGATGGTATAATTAAATAATCGGCAGCAATCAGAGGGAGTTGTGCATATAAATCACGGGATGGAGGAGTATCTATAATTACGATATCATAGTCATTCTCTGCCCGCTTCAGTTTGCTCGGGAGTCTGAAAGGAGTCGCTTGAATATTCTTTAAAAAATCTTGATGTTGGATTAAGTCAATATGAGCAGGAATGACATCAATTTCTGGCTCATTAAATCCATCAGACTTTTTGGCAACATCAGAAACAAAGTCAAGTTCTCCAGATTTTAGAAAATGATAAACATAGGAATCTTTAATATTATCTTCCTCATCAAATTGAAACTTGACTAATCCCATTGCGAAGGTTGTATTAGCCTGACTATCTAAGTCAATCACTAAAACTCGATAACCTTTCTTACTTAAAGCGGCTGCTAAATTAACAACAGTGGTGGTTTTACCGACACCACCTTTATTATGATAAACGGCAATAATTTTCATGTTACTTGTCCTTTCCAGAATAGAACTTTGAGATACAACTGATGGAAATGGAGAGAATTCTTGATTGGATTCTGTTTGTTCGTTTTCTGTTGAAATTGGAGTCTGTTCAGAATTTTTCTCGGAAATCGGAATCGGTTTTATGTCTTCATTTTCGACAATAACTGGACTATTATCATCTGATTCATCAGAAGATACAGGAGTAATTTCGTGTCTAGATTTAAGCGATTCTCGACCAATTAAACCTCGAATTTCCTCGATTTTGGCTTCGACTTCCTCCCCAATACATTGAAAAACTAACTCAATATTATCATCAACCCGTTGATAAATTCGGATTTCTTTCCCATTGGTGATTAGTCCATATCTGACGCTCAAACTGGTTAAATAACGCCGCAGTTTTTGAAGGTGACGATTCAAATTTTGATTGGGATGCTTCGCCTCCATCACAACACTTAATGGAGAATCAGCATCAACTTTAAAGGGAATAACTTGTGCTGCAAAGGATAAGAAATCTAACCGAATATTGCCGAATGTTACTTCTTGATGCCAAGTATTAGGGGTATATCCCAACTGCGGTAACAAATAACTAACAATCAGTTTACTCTCAACTTCCCTTTCATTTCGACACAATGCAGGATTAAAACTCAAGGGTTAACTCCGTATCACGTTAATCTGATCGGAAGGACTTGCTCTGTTTTTATCCTATCATGAGGCTTCCCCAATTCCTAATTTTTTTGTTTAAAAAACTTATAATTAAAACGAGGTTTTATTTTGATAATATGGAAACACATATTGACTGATTAATTCAATCAAAGTTGATTGGACTATTGATCTCACCCTCCGAACCCCGATCAATTTCAAAGTCCCTCGCCTTTTAGGAGAGGGATTTAGGGAGAGGTTCTTCTCAATGGGATCTAACTGAAACGCTAAAATAAAACCATCCTCACTTTATTCTCGGGTTATGGAAGAAATTCTAGAGTTAAAAGAATTACTACTGAAAGGTGATCTCAAAGGATCATTAACCCTAATTGACGAGTTAGAAGAAATGGGTCGAAAAGCAATTTTAAAGACAATTCGCAGTTACGGGATTATTTTGCTGCTACATTTAATTAAAAAACAAGCTGAAAATCGGACAACTCGTTCATGGGATGTTTCCATTCGCAATTCAGTTCGAGAAATTCAACGGGAAAATAAACGCCGCCAAACGGGAGGTTATTATCTCAATCAAGAAGAACTGCTAGAAACTCTAGAAGAAGCCTATTTAAACGCAATTGATCAAGCCTCCCTCGAAGTTGAAGAAGGGCGTTATGACCCGCAAGAATTAGAAGAAATTGTTAATCGAGAAGAACTTTTAAATCAAGCGATGAAGTTGATTGAGAGCGAGGGTATCTAATTCAAAATCAATCAAACTTTGACCCAAAAAAAAGACGTTCTGGGAGAACGCCTCTAAAATTTATTTTAAATCAAGGTTTTATCGATAATACTCCTTGAAAGATTTATAACAGTTTTCTTCGTCGTAGAAGTGACATTGATCGGTAATCTCCGTCATCAATTCCCAAGAAAAATTCTGTTCAGGATAGAGATATTCTCCCCAATTTTCCTTGATGCTGCTGTAGGCTGTTCGCAGGTTATAAGACGGAATAGCAGTGCAGATATGGTGAGGAACATGAACGTTAATATCGTGACAGAGAAACTCTACCCAACCCGGATAATTGCAGTGAACACTCCCAGATAATTGTGCGGTTGCTTCATGCCACTTTTCGGGAGTGCTAAACGGAATATCAGGAAAAGTATGGTGAACTAAAGTAAAGGTACTCATCCAGAAATGGTAGACCAACCAAGGCACCAACCAAAACTTAACAAATCCCCAAATTCCGGTGGTTGCAATTAAAGTGGGAAAGGCAATGGCAGCAAATCCAATCACAACTAAAGCCGAAAACTTCACCTGTTCTCGTTGTTTGCCTTCAAATTCTGGCCAGTAAAAATGGACATTTCCCCAGTGTAAAATAGAAGCAATCCACCAGGCCCGTCCTCGACCTAAGTGATAGGCTACCTGAGTCACTCGGTCAAAGTTTTCATAAACTTCAGTCGTCCAGGGATGCCAAGCATTATCCTCACTCATTTTATTGGTGTGTTTGTGGTGGTGATTGTGACCAATTCTCCACCCATGAAACGGGTAAATTAGGGGCAACATGACCAGATGACCCACCAAGTCATTCACCCAGCGACGATTGGCAAAAGAACGATGACCACAATCATGGCCAATCACAAAAAAACCGGTTAATGCAGTTCCGGTAAAAATCCAAGCTATAGGAAGTAAGTACCACGGAGAAAAGGCAATGGCAATGTAGCCTAAAATCACAAGACTGACATTGATAATGACTACACTCCAAGCCTTACGTTTGTTTTTGATGAAAACTTCACGCGGCAAAGTTTTTATAATATCTCTCAAACGCAAATCAGACTTGTTTTGAGTCGATTTTAGACTCTCTGGACTTTCGATAGATAGGGTCATGGATGATTTTTCTCAGTAGAATCAACACACCAAACAGTGGAGTTGGCGTGTTCTTAATACAGTTTTAAATGGCCAGGACAATTAACCCTGGAAAATACTCTAACTCCCAGATAGGAATTAAAGGGTTGAGGTGGAAGCTCAAATAATTGTAGAGCAATTTTCCGACTTTTGTCATCAGAGAAAGCAGGAATAAACCCAATTTAACCTTCGATCAAGAATGAGATTAAATGGGTAATGCAATGTTAGCCCTCTCTCAGTTTACAAGAGCAATGGCATTTGCTCAATCAAATTGTACTCTTACGGCTTGTGCTGGCTGGATACGGTGTCGAGGTCTTCTGACATCGGAGTGATCGAACGTTGCTGCTTGAGGGTTTGCAGTTGCAATAGCAGCGTATCCACCTCAGCTTGCAGGTGAAGCAGTTTCACTTGCTGATCAACATTGTATGGACACTTAAGCAAGCCGAGTTGTAGGGGTTTAGAAGCAGATGAGTCCGCCGGACGGCTAGCCTGTTTAACCGTTGCATCCAAGTTCTCAGGCCGGGATAAAGTAGATGAATGTGTTGACATCAGCAGTTGACTAGGCATCTGAATATATTTACTTACAAGTGTTAACTATACCGTAACCTAAACGTAAACTCTGATTAAGAGTAGTGCAAAATCGTTTTGTTTTTCTAATCAGTTGTGATAAACACGGTAAACTGGGATTAAGAATCGCATTTAACCCTCCGCTCTGTCAACTGATTGAGCATCCTAACGGTGAAAATTTCCATAATTCGCCACACTGCACTTAATCTTTGATTTGTCAACCCCTTAAAAAGTAAATCAAACCCCAAACTGAGATGACGCTGACTCTATCGCCAAATCAAGTTCAACTCAAGAACTGGCCTGGTTTAATTGAAACATACCGCCCTTATTTGCCTGTCACCGAAGCAACACCCGTGATCACGTTGCAAGAAGGCAACACCCCCTTGCTTCCAGTCCCGACGATCGCCCAAATCATCGGCAAACAAGTCCAAGTTTACGTCAAATACGACGGACTCAACCCCACAGGCAGCTTCAAAGATCGGGGGATGACGATGGCTATTTCCAAAGCCAAGGAAGAAGGATGTTCTGCCGTCATCTGTGCCAGTACCGGAAACACCTCCGCTTCAGCGGCTGCCTATGCTCGACGAGCCGGATTAAAAGCCTTTGTGATCATTCCCGATGGCTATGTGGCGATGGGAAAACTCGCCCAAGCCTTGCTCTACGGCGCCGAAGTTTTAGCCATTCAAGGCAACTTTGACCAAGCCTTAAACATCGTCCGAGAAGTCGCGGATCATTATCCCGTCACCTTAGTCAATTCCGTCAATCCTTACCGCTTAGAAGGTCAAAAAACCGGAGCCTTTGAAGTTGTCGATGCTTTAGGGGATGCTCCCGACTGGCTGTGTATCCCCGTTGGCAACGCTGGAAATATTTCCGCCTACTGGATGGGATTTTGTCAATATCACGCCGATAACCGTTGTACCCGCCTCCCCCAAATGATGGGATTTCAGGCCGCCGGAGCCGCCCCCATCGTCCAAGGTCATCCGATCGCCGCACCCGAAACCATAGCCACCGCCATCCGCATCGGCAACCCCGCCAGTTGGAACCTAGCGATCGCCGCCCAACAAGCCAGTCAGGGAAGTTTCTCTGCTGTCACCGATGAGGAAATTTTAGCCGCTTATCGACTACTCGCCTCAGAAGAAGGCATATTTTGTGAACCCGCCAGTGCTGCTTCGGTTGCAGGTTTACTCAAAGTCAAAGATCAAGTCCCCACCGGAGCCACAATTGTCTGTGTCCTGACTGGAAATGGCTTAAAAGATCCCAGCACCGCTATCGAACACTGCAATAACCCCTTCAAACAAGGAATCGCCCCCAATATTGAAGAAGTAGCTAAAGTTATGGGCTTTTAAGCGTCCTCAACCCCCAACCAACTGTCTAGTCTTCAGACTCAGAAGTAGATTCATCAGTTGGCGGAAGCTGAGGTAAAGGCAGTTGAGTACCTTCGGGGAGTTGAGCAAATTGAGAAGAACCTTCTTCCTCAAAAGCCTCCGGGGGTAACAGTTCAATTTGGGGTTTCTTTTTAGCCCGATGATCGGATGAAGATTGACCTTGGGCTTTGGTTAACAAATCAACAGTATCTCCCAAAGCCGTCGTTAAACTATTGCGGGTTTGGAGATGATTCGCCTTTTCTTTTTCGAGAGACTCATCTAACTGACGAATTTGATCCCGAGCGCGATCGCGTTCGAGCATCACTTCCACTAATTTCACCTTCAACTCATCTTCTGAAGCCAGTCGCTCAATCTCTCGGTTAATCGACACCTTCGAGAAAATTTCAGATGTCGGAACCGAGAACTTTTGTTGCAACTGTTCAAGCTGCGATCGCAAAGTCGCGATCATCTCTTGGTTACGTTTAACTTCTTCACGTCGTTGTTGAGCTTCGGTACTATAAAGCTGACGCCACTGGTTAGCACTCTCAATCGCCGCATCCCGATCCCGTTGCACTTGCGTCAACTGCTGCTTTAACCGTTTAATCTCATCTAACCACTGCCGGACATCCTGAGACATATCAAAATTTTCTGGGGACTGTTTAATACTGACATTTTAAAATGAGGATAGTTTAGACTTCGACAAGTGTTCAACCTGATCTCGATTCATCGGCTCGTCGAACGGTTGGCAGAGCTAGTCGCCAATCTCTTAGTCACTCTGTTTTCCTGGGTTTGGGCTATTCTCAAAACCTTATTTAAACGAGTGGCTCGACTGTTTGGGATCTCACCTGAGTTTAACCCAAGAAAATGGAAACAAGCTCTCTCTGATAACAAACTCAAGACCTCCCTCGAAGATGCAGCGGAGACAACAGCCGATCTGTTAATTCGTCTGTACCGCTATCTCAAAGGCATTTTTAGAAAAATTCCCCAGGTCATCTTTCGCTTTTTTGGCTTTTTTCTGTATATCAACTGGACAACCATCAAGCAAGTCGCGATTCGCACTGCTGAACAACGCCTGAATGGTCTTTCGGCAGAAATGGCTTATAACTCTATCTTAGGTCTGTTTCCGGCTTTGTTGGCGATTATTGCGGCAATTAGTTTATCAAACTCGTTGCAGAATACCCTTCAGGAAATGGCAACTCTCGTCGCGGTTGTTGTTCCCCAAGAAGTCCAAGTTCAAATTGCCAGCGTTTGGGAACGAATGTTGCTCAACAACAGCGAAGAAATATTTTCCTTTAGTTTTTTAGTTTCGATTTGGCTGTTTTCTGCGGTGATTGGTTCAGCAATGGTGGCCCTCAACCACATCCATCGAGTCCCCAAAGATCGCCTCCGACCCTTTTGGGAAGCCAAATTAATTGCGATTGCTCTGGCTGTGGGTAGTATCCTATTACTGATTATCGCCTGTGGGTTGGTGTTTATCAGTGATATCGTTGTTGAAATTCTCGCCCGTCAAAGTTGTATTCTCGAAACCGTGGGAACCTGTCCCCTCGATCAAATTAAAGACTGTCTGGAACAACCTCCCGTACAGCAATGTTTATTAGTCAAAACCTTACCGAGTACCTGGAAACAGTTACGATGGCCGATTGCGTTAGGAATTGTAGCGACTAATTTTGCTTTAATTTATCGCTTTGGGCCGAGTAAACGACAACCCGAAACGCCTCTTGTTCCAGGAGCAATTTTAGCCGCGATTTCATGGGCTGTGATTTCTAATTTGTTTCGCCTATACGTTACCCATTTTGGCAATTATAACCTCACTTATGGCGCGATTGGTGCGTTTATTATTTTGCTTTTGTGGCTTTACATTAGTTCGTTAGTGATGTTGATTGGCGCTCAAGTTAATGTTACTGTCGGCGAAGCCATGCGACTCCGAAAATCTATCCCCAGACTTCCTCCGGCAAATATTCCATAAAAGGTTAGGCTTTGCTAGTAGCAGTCTGTTGGAGTGGGATTTCAATGATAAATTCTGTCCCTTCACCGAAAGCAGAAATGCAATGTAATTGACCTCGGTGACGTTCAACGATGATTTGATAGCTAATCGCCAAGCCCAGCCCTGTTCCTTTACCTACAGGTTTAGTCGTGAAAAACGGATCAAAAATCTGTTTCTGCACCTGTTCACTCATGCCCATACCATTATCAGCGATGCGAATTCGGACTATTTGATCGATTGTTTCTTCTGTAGTAATCGTAAGAGTTGCCGGAGTGTCAGCTTTGGGTTGACCAGATTTTAGAGCATCAATCCCGTTGGCAATAATATTCATAAATACCTGATTAAGCTGGCCTGGATAACAGTTGATCTGTGATAAATTCCCATAGTTTTTGACAATTTGAATTCCAGGTGAATCCGCTTTTGCCTTGAGGTGATTCTGCAAAATCATTAAAGTGGAGTCAATTCCGTGATGAATATTGACTAATTTGACTTCGGCTTCATCTAAACGAGAAAAGTTTCGCAAAGATTCAACAATTTCTTTGATCCGAGTTGCACCAATTTTCATAGAATTTAACAGTTTAGGCAAATCTTCAATGAGAAACTCTAAATCAACTTGTTCAATGATATTTTGAATAAATGTATTGGGTTCAGGATAATATTGCTGATACGCTGTAATCACCTTTAATAAATCTTCAGTATATTCTTGAGCCGGAACAAGATTACCATAGATAAAGTTAACCGGATTATTGATTTCGTGAGCAACTCCCGCCACCAACTGTCCTAAACTCGACATTTTTTCCGTTTGAATCAGTTGAGTTTGAGTCTGTTTTAACGTTTTGAGAGTCTCGACTAAATCTTGATTTTTGTCATGTAGTTCTTGGGTGCGTTGCTGCACTTTTTGTTCAAGAGTTTGGTTAGCTGTTTCTAAATCCGCTTTTGCGATTGTTAAATTGTTATAGAGTCGAGCATTTTCTAGAGAAATAGCGGCTTGAGTTGTAATTAACTTTAAAAGTTGTAACCGTTCGGGAGTAAAGGCGGCTGTAATTAAATTATTTTCTAAATACAAGATACCAATAATTTGATTTTGCTTGGCAATCGGACAACATAAAACCGACTTCGGTTGTTGCTGCTGTAAGTAGGGATCATTCATCCAATTGGCTTGAGTTGTCGCATCTTCAAAGACTAAAGCATCTGAAGTTCGCCAAACATAATTAATCACAGCTTGAGGAATATTGGTGCAGTCTTCTATCGCTAGAGAAGGACGATCAAAAGATGGTTGTGAAAGGGATTTATCTTTGAAAGTATGATCAGGAGCATGGGCAATTGCTTCTAAGATTAACTGCTCATTTTTGTATTCTATTAAAGCACATTTTTGCGCTCCTGCATTTTCGATTGCCAATTGCAGTAAAGTAGAAAGCAAGTTATCGAGTTGAATCTCACTAGAAAGAGCTTGACACGCTTTAATGACGGTGCTGGAATCGAGTAAATTCTGCGTTTTTTTGCTAGAACCGTTTGAATATCCAGTGAATGAAACTGAGCTATAACTGAGTAAAGGATCATCTTCACTTTCTCGAACTAAAATAGGAGTCAGTAAATCTGGATAATGTTGTTCTAGGTGTTGAACTTTTGCTGTTGCGCCCCAAGCTACATAACCATAGTATGCTTCGATTAGATAGGTTTGAGCAACTTTAGTTTTTCCCCAGTCTAAATAAAATTTAGCCGCCAGTTCGTTTGTTAGTGCTTCTTCCTGATGATATTCGTTTTCTTTGGCTAAAGTAATCGCGTGATCATATGCTTCAATTGCTTCTATTTTTTCCCCTTTCACTCGATGATATTCAGCATCGACTAAATGATATTTATGTAAGTAATTTATCGGCGCATGATCTGCAAATAATCTCATTTTTTCTTGCTTTTTAGTTACTTGCTGTAAGAGTTGAACTTGATGATTTTGATCGGTTTGAGAATAAGTTGCAAGTTGTGAAAGGCTGCTGTAGAAGTAGAAAACAGGAATATAAATCATTCCCGTAACTCCATCAATATATTCTTCTGCTAAAACAGCATAGTGTTGAGATTGACTGAAGTTGTAAAATAAAAAAGAAAGAACAAGTTGATTAAAATAAGTTTGAAATAATCCATAACGATCATTATTTTTTTCATAAATCGGAATAAATTTTTGAGCGTCGTAGACAGAACCTGATAACAAAAGAGTTTGAGAAACTTTATATTCTCCGGTCAGATTTAGGATAGATTGATGACAAATTTCATTATAGTAATAGTTATTATACTGTTTTATATTGTATAAAGAACTGCTGTATTGACACATTTCTAATTCTAAAATATTTAAATTAATTCCAGCCCAGTAAGAATAATTACAGTAATGAAGAATGCAATAGCTTCCATATTCCAAATCTCCAGTTTCTAAACCGACTTGATAGCCTTTGATCAAAGGTGCTAATGTATTCCTAATTTTGTTTTTATAATGCTCAATTGTACTATAAACGACATTAAAAACTTTAGCTTGATTATTTTTTGTTTTAAATTTATCTAACAAATTACAAGCTAGCCTTCCAAATTCATATCCGGCTTCTATATTTTGTTCTAAGCTACATAAAATCAAGCCATAAGTGGCAAAAGAAAAGCTTGAATTTTCATAAATACCTGCTTCTAAGTATAAACGAACTGGCTCACAAACGACTATAGGTAGTAAATTCGGTTGACTCACAAAAGCAATTGAAAACAAGGTTGATAAGATTTTAATTTGTGCCAATTTTAATTCATCTTCAAGGAAAGGTAAGTTATACAACTCTGATATTTCTCGACCAGCTAAAGCTGTTTGGGTTCTTTTTATGTAGTTTTTAATCTCGGATTGACTCGGGTTTTCTGGTAAACTAATTCCCATCATTTCCAAGACCGATAAAGCAGTTTTTAAAGCACTTCTAGTTTTGCCTTGAGCAATGTAAGCCTGAATTTTTATTTCATAAACTTTGATTTTATCTAAAATTTCATGGCTGTTTTCTAGAACAGTATCGATCAATAAACTCATTGATTTAAAGTCACCACTTAAATAGTTTGATTCTGCTGCTTCTTCGTATAATGAAAGAGCAAGATTATACTGACTTTGCCAACAGAGAGAGTCTAATAAATTAATCCCTAAATCAAAATAATAACTTGATGTTTGATAGGCTATTGATGCTTTTGCTTTTTTTCCAGCTTGTAGATTGAGACGTGCTAATTCTTCTCGTTGTTCAGGCTGAGTTATAAGTTCAAAAGCATAATTCAGGTGATTAACAATATCAAAAATTTTGTCTTCTTGTTTTTTTAAGGAAAGATTCTGTAACAAAATCCTACCAATTGTCAAGTGAGTTGAGGCTTTTTTGTCTTCAGAAATCAAAGAATAAGCCGCCTGTTGAACTCGATCATGTAAGAAATGATAATTCGGATTATTGAGTTCTTGAATCGTTAAAGGGAGTCTGTCGTCACAGCTTTGTTGATAAAATTTGTAACTTTCATCCTCGGGTAAAATAAATCCTTCTTGTAATGAACGCCAAAAAGCTGAAGCTGTTTTTGACCAAGTTTTTCCCAAAATTAGTGACAAGGTTGCTAAGTCAAACTGATGACCAATACAAGCCGCAAATTGCAAAATTTCCTGAGTTTCTGGGGGTAACTTTTTGAGTTGACTCGCGATTAACTCGATAATATCTTGATTTTGAGCTAAAACTTTTATGGGGTTAAGTTTATATTGCCATTGATTGTGTTTTAAATCGTAAAAAATTAATCCTTCGGCTTGGAGAGATTTGAGAAACTGAGCAGTAAAAAAGGGATTTCCTTGCGTTTTATATTCAACCTGTTGAGTCAAAGGTAATGCTATCTCTAGAGAACAGTTTAAGGTATCAGCAACTAACTGATTTAATGCAGATTGAGATAAAGGCTGTAATGTAATTTTATTAACCGGAACTCCCAATTTTTTAATATTATCAATGGTATGAATTAAAGGATGGGAAGAACTCACTTCATTATCTCGATAGGAACCAATCAATAATAAATGACAGGATGCACTCACTTCTGTTAGCAACTGTATTAATTGTAATGAACCCAAATCTGACCATTGTAAATCATCTAAAAAGATGACTAAAGGATGTTCAGGTTGAGCAAATACCCGAATGAATTTTTGAAATAATAAATTAAAACGGTTTTGAGCCGCAGAAAAAGAAAGTTCAGTCACAGGCGATTGTTCACCAATTAACAGTTCTAACTCTGGAATAACATCAACTAAAACCTGTCCTTCTTCTCCTAAAACTTTCTGTAATTTTGCAGTCATAACTTTAACTTTATTTTCAGGTTCGCTCAAAATCTGCTTAATCAAATCCCGTAACGCATTAATCCAAGCAGAGAAAGGAATATCTCGTTGATATTGATCAAATTTACCGGAGATAAAATATCCTTTTTTTTCAACAATCGGTTTATGTATTTCGTTAACCAGTGCAGATTTACCAATCCCTGATAATCCAACAATGAGCATTAACTCTAGTTTTGACTGACAACTGTTCTGTTCAAGATTAAATAAGCCAGAAACTCTCTCAAACGTGGCTAATAATATTTTAACTTCTTCCTTTCTACCATAAAGCTTATCGGAGATCAAGAAGTGATTTTTGATTTCATTTCTAGCTAAATCAAATCTTTTAAACTTACCTGTTTTTTGCAATAAATATAAACATTTTTTTACATCTTTTTTAATTCCTAATGCACTTTGATATCGAGATTCTGGCATTTTTGACATCAACTTCAGTACAAGATCGTTGATCACTTCCGGAATATTAGAATTGAGTTCAATGATCGGTTTAGGTTGACGAGCAATATGACTGTGAATCATCTCCATAGGGTCATCAGAATCAAAGGGAAGTTGACCTGTTAACAATTGATAAAACGTCACCCCCAGGGAGTAAAAATCACTGCGATAATCAATCCCTCTATTCATCCGTCCGGTTTGTTCGGGCGATAGATAAGCCAGTGTTCCTTCCAACCGACTCGGACTGCAAATTTCGGGCGTTTCCTTGGGAAGTTGAGACGCACAACTAAAGTCTATTAGTTTAATATTTTGAGTTTGAGGATGAATAATAATATTATGAGGTTTAATATCTTTGTGAATAATTTTATGGTGGTGTAACTGTTCTAAAGTTTCGGCAATTTGTAGCGCAATTTGGAGAAATTCTGTTAAACTATTTGTATCATTTCCCCAAGGAGTGTCTCGTTGATTTAGGTGTTGGCTCAAGGAAACTCCACCCAAGTCTTCCATCACCAACATCAGACGTTGCTCAACGGGTTCAAGAGCGAGCATTCTGACCACTCCGGGTAAATCTAAGTTGGCGACTAAGGCGTAGGCGTTGCGATATTGAGCCAGTTCACTAAAACTGGGATAGAGATGGCGACACAGCTTGACAACAACAGGTTTTTGATCCGATTCTCGGAGGGCGCGATAAACTAATGTACGAGAGCTGACATAGATTTGCTCGTGGAACTGGTAGCCAATAACGGGTTTCATAAAGTGTTACTCACAAGAGTTAACATCATTATATTTTAATGAACCCTGGAGAGAACAGTCTCCATCTTATTTTTATCAATAAAAATCCAGGTAGAAAAGGTCAACTTCTCTCCTACCTGTAACTGATCTTCGGCTGACGATACAAAAAACTTGAACTGGATTTAAGCCGCATCGTGATCGTGAGCAAAACGATTATAGAGGAAATCGAGCGCATAGTTACGAAGATTATAATACTCTGGATCTTCCATAATTTGTGTGCGATCGCGAGGTCGTTCAAAGGGAATTTCTAACACTTCACCGATGGTTGCATGAGGCCCATTTGTCATCATCACTAATCGATTGGCGAGGAATAACGCTTCATCAATATCGTGAGTAATCATCAACACCGTACAGCGATGATCATTCCAGATTTTTAGCAATTTTTCCTGCAATTCTTCTTTCGTAATCGCATCTAACGCCCCAAAGGGTTCATCTAAAATCAACACCTCTGGACGAATAGCCAAAGCCCGTGCGATCGCTGCCCGTTGTTTCATTCCCCCCGAGATTTGAGTGGGTTTTTTATCTGCGGCTTCTGCGAGTCCAACTAAAGCTAAATGATCTCGAACAATCGCCCGTTTTTCAGCTTGGGGCTTATTGGGATAAACGGCATTAACAGCCAAATAAACATTATCAAAAACACTTCGCCAGGGCAATAGCGCATAATTTTGAAAGACAACCATCCGATCCGGGCCGGGTTGTTGGATCGCTTTTCCCTGCAATAAAACGTTGCCATCAGTGGGTTGATTAAACCCGGAAACCATACTTAGAAGCGTTGATTTTCCACAACCAGAATGACCAATTACACAAATAAATTCACCTTGTTCAACCGTGAGATTAACATTTTCTAGAACAGTGTAAGGGCCTTGGGGTGTGGAATAAATTTTGGAGACATTTTCAAAGTTCAAAAAAGCTTGATGATTGGTTTGAGGTTTGACAGGGGTTTGAATTGGTGAAACCATTGACTTTTGACTATTCCTAACTCGTGTGTTCATGGGTGAATACCTGATCGTTTTACAGTCTGACGCAAACCGGATAAACTCTCACAATCATTCTATTTTCAACGGGCAGTAATAAAACCGTTAAAAACAAATCTTTATTAAGCAGCTATGCGCTGTGGTGAATCGAGGTGAATTTCTGCCATCAAAGCGGTAATGCAGTGTTCCTCACAAATTTTCATCAGTTGTTCTTGCAAGTTACCGCGAGTTAGCGCATCTAACGCTCCGAAGGGTTCATCGAGAAGCAGCAGTTTCGGGCGCAGGGCCAAAGCACGGGCGATCGCAACGATAGCATTACCCCTGCCACTAGGCTGTTGTAGCGTTCTAGGTTATGATTTCGATAGTTTCGGGAGTTGACGCTTTCCCCTGTTGAGGAGACAATCGATTCTGAGAGACTCCATTAATCTATGAATATAGAATTCATCAGTCAACTTAATCAATCCCAAGTTCAGGATTTAGTTCGACTCTATCAGTCAACTTGGTGGGGTCAAGGACGAACAATAGAAGATGTTAACAAGATGTTGCAGCATTCTGATCTGATTATAGGAATTAATCACCCAGATAATCAAAAGTTAATTGGGTTTGCGCGAGTCTTAACAGATTATGTATATCGGGCTGTGATTTGGGATGTGATTGTTGATTCGACTTATCAAAAGCAAGGATTGGGACAGACTCTCATTCAGTCTTTCTTAGATCATCCTCAGTTACAATCGATAGAAGCCTTTCTTTTGGTTTGTTTACCCGACACGATTCCTTTCTATGAAAAGTTAGGGTTTACCAGCGACGTCGGTGACTTGAAGTTAATGAAGCGGGTTAAACCAACATCATCTTATCATTCTCTGTGATTGCTAGAAATAAGCTAGTGATTTCATTCAAGAAAAGTTGATGATAAAACGCACTCCTCCTCAGCTTCAAACCCAACGACTGATGCTTCGTTTACCGACGGCGGATGATGTTCCTGAAATTCTGGGATATTATACGAAAAATAAACAACATTTAACCCCTTTTGAACCCCTCAGAACCCCAGAATTTTATACTCAACCCTATTGGTTTTGTGAAGTCAGTCAGCGGTTGATGGAATTTCAAGGCGATCGCTCCTGTAAACTGTTTTTATTTCATCGAGAAAACCTTAGTGAAATAATCGGAGCGGTTAATTTTGCGAATTTTATTCGAGGAATGTCTCATTCTTGTACATTGGGATACAGTTTAGCCGCTTCTCAACAAGGAAAAGGCTACATGAGTGAAGCATTAAATGTCGCGATTGATTATGTGTTTAACGAGTTGAATTTGCGGCGAATCACTGCGGCTTATATTCCCCACAACCAACGCAGTGGAAAGCTGTTAAAACGGTTGGGTTTTCGAGTCGAAGGATTTTGTCAAGATTATATTATGATTAATGGAGACTGGGAAGATCATATTCTCACCAGTTTAATTAATTATAATTGGCAATATTGATTGAACGGACAATGTTGTTACATTAAGATTGCGTCTTCGCTCAAGATAATGCTTTGGAATGGATGAATATTAGAGTATAAGATCGCGATCGCCTTTTTCCGCTTCTCCCAGTGATAGAATGAGAATATATTAAGTTTCAGTTTTGAAGATATGATGAATACTTTTACTGCAATCTTTGAGAAAGTTGATAATTGGTATATTGGCTATGTCGCCGAGTTACCCGGTGCAAATGTTCAGGAGAAGACGTTAGATGAAGCTAGAGAGAGTTTAAAAGAAGCTATTGAATTGATTCTACACACAAATCGAGAAATGGCGGAACGGGAGATTATCGGGAAAGACGTAATTCGTGAGTCTCTGGAAGTGACAATATAATGAAGCGGCGAGACTTAATTAAACACTTAGTAAAACAGGGATGTCTCTTACTTCGTGAAGGGGGAAAACATACGGTTTACTATAATCCTGCTAACCGCCAAACTTCAACAATTCCCAGACACCGGGAAGTTGTGGATGTTCTTGTGCGGAAAATTTGTCGAGACTTGGGAGTATTACCCCCCTAGTTTTTGATAACCTATATAATTAGCGATCGCCAAGTTTGGTGTCAGCAATATTCTATCATTACGGATAGGGAAGTAGGTTAAGTTGTGAGATAAAACGATAGTCTCGTTGATTCTTACTCAAGAGTGGTATTTCTCTCACTAACGCTGTTGCTGCAATGAACCCATCGGGAATTAATAAACCATGACTCAAATAATATTCCTCTAAGAGTTTCCTTGCTTTGTTTGATATTGTTTCATCAACGGGGATAACTTCATATCTCTGTAGAAAGCGTTTTAAATGTTGTAATTCGGTTTTATTTCTACACCCGATCATCAGTTCCATCTGAGTAATAATACTAATTGTTTGGCTTGCCGTTTGAGTTTCTAAGTTTAGTCGTTCAATTGCAGTATTAACAGAACGAGCAACGTCTATTAAAATATCAGTATCAATCAGGATTTTTGGCATTTCCTATCCAGTGTTGATGACGAATAGAACGAACCCAAGCGGTACTCTCTTCGATATCCTGACGATCTTTCCACATCCCGACAAAGGGTTCATCTTGCCAATTTTCCGAATTGAATTCAGACGCTTGAAGCTTTGCCAGAAGTTTTTGATTAAGTAGATTTCGTTCGGGTTCGGAGAGAGAACTAATGATTTCTACCAATGAATTAACTAATTTTTCGTTCATAAAAATGGTTTTTATCAACTCTAGTTCTTATTATGCCACAGGTCAAGGCGATCGCCGACCATCACTTCGTAAACGCATTTTTGCTAATATTAAACTTGTGAATGCACTTAATTTATTCAATCAACGGAAGAATTTTGCTCGGAAGAAACTTCAAATGAAATGGCAAATTTCACTTGGGGAAGCAACCGTTTTAGGATTTTGAGGTGTTCTTCGGCATCATTGCGACGGCGAAACCGAGCAACTATCAGGCGTTTCAGGTTGGGTAACAGGCGATAGATGACCCAAGGATAGAGTTGTTGTTGGTAATTCATAGTTTTGTTGCGATGAGTGACAAACAAAATGAGACACTAGAAAGTAGGGGCAGTTTTGCCCGGGTTTAGGTGCAATCTGCCCATGTCATTTTCTGTATAGACACATTGTCTAGATATTTTGTCTTTTTGTCAAGGTGTCTAGATACTTTGTTATGTTGCCCTATGCCTCAACGAAGACCATCAAGAGAAGGAGTTGGGGAATCACCCCTGAAAAAGCTAAGAGATGAACTGGGAATGTCTCAAGAGGAGTTAGCGAGACAGTTGGGTATTTCTTCGCGTACCGTCAGCCGTTGGGAAGCGGGGGATAATGTACCGACGTTCACGATTCCGCAAATTAAGGCTTTAGCACGTTTGCTGGAGTCGAAAGGAAAAACGATAGAAGATTTACCCGATCATTTTGGGCCATCGGACGATTAGATGAAAAAAGATCGTAGACCCCAAGACAGCGCCTCACCGATAGAAACGCTCAGACTTGTTCGCGTAGCGTCTCCGCAGGAGAAACGAACCCAACTGTCTCAAGCGGAATTTGCTGTGTTGTGCGGGATTCCCTTGCGAACCTATCAGCGTTGGATTTCTGGGGAGACGGAAGCCAAACCAACTCCCCGTCAGTGGAAGGCGATGATACAGATATTGAATATTCAATCTATTGAGGAAATTCCCGATGATTTCGAGCCTGTTGATTTAACGGACAATTAAATATTTTTTGTTATAAGCGATCAGACTTTGGTAATTTTAAGTGTTGAGGCGATCGCTTGATAAAAAGTTTTCATAAATGCTTGAATATATGATTTCTATGATATTCTAAATATTCAGGATGGATATTGTATTGAATAGGTTTTTGAATTTCAGTCCCATTAATTATATTCAACAAATATTTGTTGAGATCACATAATTTAACAGATTGATTGGAAATATGAACTATTAAATGATTATCTATTGTAAAATAACCTTCATCAAATAATTTATGATAAATCCATGAAAGACACAATCCATTTCTAGGATCTAGCTGTGTATCGAGTCTTATACTCCAAGGAATAATATGACTTGCCTCTAATAATCTGATATTTTGTTCACCTGTTAAACAACAACGATTTCTAAAGTTATCAAGAACTTTCTGTCTAAACTGCTCCTGTCCTTGCCTCTGATTCACTTCACGTTTAATATTTTTTCCAGAGTAATCATTGGCATCTGTAATATTTTTACTTTTAAACAAATTACTCTGTATATTGAATTTTATTTTCTTAATAAGATAATAAATGTTTTCTTCCTCTCTGTATAAAATAGAATTTTTTAGCACTTCTAAGATAAGAGAAGTAATATCTTCAAAATTAAATTCCTGAAAATTGACCATAATTTCTTTCTCGCTACTACCTAATTTATATTGAACCCAACCTCTACGAGGATTGTCATAATAAGGATCAAATATGTCTCGATAGTTTTTAATTGAAGATTCTTTAACATTTAAAATGTTCCCTATTTGTTTATGTGTCTCTCCCGTATTGCCAAAATGGAGTTGGTTATAGGCTTTATGATCGAATCTAGACAGGTAATAGGAAACTATAATAGCAATTCTAGGAACATTATTTCGGATCATTTACACAAACCTGCTCTATTAATCTTAAAAAATAATTAATTAAACTATTACTATTCTATTTTGCATTTATACAAACTGTCAACCTACATAAATTTATATGCTAATGTATAATTAATTAAATTAAGGTAGCCAATAGCCAGCCTAACGAACTACTTCAACCCCTCAACTAACTTAGTAGCATTTCGTAATTCTTTCAAACTAGCAATTAACTCTGCACTAACTCTTGATTATTGTAAATATCTTCCTCGGGGTCATTCCATTCTTGAAATCCCGTTTCTGCCAGGTTCATCATAATAACGGTATCTAGTCTTTCTTCTAAGTCTTCAAGCAGAACAATTTGCTCGGCAATGGGTAACTTTAGAATTAACTCTTGAACTTGTTTTAAAGTTGGGTTGGGTGTTGTACTCATTCTAACGCCTTATTTAACTCACTCGCATTTCTTCAACTTTTAACACTAGCAATTAACTCTGCAATTAACGGTTTATCAGCCGAAAGACGGCTAACCGCCAGCACAGAAAACCCCAACAAATTTCCATCTTGATCGACCCGTTCCATAATGGCATCATTATCTGTTTCTCTCATGTATCCGGGTTTATCCGAAAAAATAACTTCTAAAAAATCCCCTTGTTTGTCGTACCAGATTTTTACAGTTGAAGCCATATTTATTCTCTCTTAATTGTAATTTAAAGGTGGGCATTGCCCACCCTAACAAACTACTTCAACCCCTCAACTAACTGAGTTTTTGCAGTATCTAACGCCTCTGATAATTTACTCGCATCTCGTCCTCCTGCTTGGGCAAAATTCGGACGCCCGCCACCGCCACCGCCACAAATTTTAGCGATATTTCCGATGAACTTTCCGGCTTGTAACTTCTTCTCTTTGTGAACTTTTGCACTAAACGCCGCAACTAAACTAACTTTCCCTTCTTCCGGCGATGAACCTAATACAACCGCACTTTCTCCTAACTTTTGTTGCAACCGTTCCGCAGCCTTTTTTAAGGAGTCTGCATCAACACCAGGAAGTTCCGCAACGAGTATTTTAATATCTCCAATTGTTTCTGCTTCTGCTAACAATTGATCGGATTTTGCGATCGCGAGTTCTCCTTTAGCCGCTTCCAATTGTTTCTGAGTTGCTTTTAACTCATTTTGCAAATTCGTGATCCGTTCCGGTAATTCTTCCGGCTTGGCTTTAAAGCGATCGCCCAACTCTTTCACCACATTATCCCGCACTTTTAGATAGTCTAAAACCGACTGTCCCGCCACTGCTTCAATGCGACGAATACCCGAAGAAATACCCGTCTCACTGACAATTTTAAACAAGCCAATTTCTGCGGTATTATTCACATGAGTTCCGCCGCATAATTCCATCGAGACTCCTGCATAATCAACCACTCGCACAACATCAGAATATTTCTCCCCAAACATCGCCGTTGCACCCTTGTTTTTAGCGTCTTCTAGAGGCATTTCTGCAACAATAGCCGGGTGTGCTTCTGCGATCCAACTATTCACCTGATCTTCGACTTGTTGAACCTCTTCTGGCGTCAACGAACGGGGACAATTAAAATCAAACCGCAGGCGTTCAAAAGATACCAAAGAACCCGCCTGAGAAATAGTCGGATCAACAATTAATTTTAACGCCGATTGTAATAGGTGAGTTGCGGTATGATTAGCCTGGGCGCGACGCCGACAAGCCCGATCAATTTGAGCATTTACAGTCATCCCAACGGTTAATATTCCCCGTTCAACTTTACCCAAATGAATGAAGATATTCGACTCTTTTTGAACATCTTTTACCCGAACCACCGTATCCCCAAAACTGAGAAAACCGCGATCGCCAATTTGTCCGCCCGACTCTGCATAAAAAGGTGTTTGATCGAGAACAATTTGCACCTTTGTTCCCGCCTCAGCCGACTCCACCGATTTTCCTTCAATTAATATCACTTTTACTACCGCTTCCGAAACGAGTTCAGAGTAGCCCAGAAATGCAGTTGGATGAATATTTTCTGCTAGTTTATCTAAACTACCCTGAACGGTTAAATCAATCGTTTCATGGGCATCTTTAGAACGATTCCGTTGTTCTTCCATCTCGACTTCAAACCCAGAAACATCCACCGTTAAGCCACTTTCTTCGGCAATTTCTTGAGTTAATTCTAAGGGGAAACCATAGGTATCATATAAAACAAACGCATCTTTCCCCGATATCATCCCACCCCCCTTACTAAGGGGGGACTGAGGGGGGATTTCCTTACTAATGGCTTTTTCGATGATATCAGTTAACAGCTTTTCCCCTCGTTCTAAGGTTTCCAAGAACCGTTCTTCTTCTCGTTGTAATTCTGCTTTAATTACCGTTTCTCGTTCACGAGTTTGAGGATAAACTTCTTCAGACAAACGAATAGCCGTTTCTGCAACTTTGGTGGTAAATTCTCCCTCAATTCCAATTAACCGCCCATGCCGAACAACCCGCCGAATTAACCGTCTGAGAATATAACCGCGACCAATATTAGATGCTGTTACCCCATCAGTAATTAGATGAACTACAGCCCGCACATGATCGCCAATTACCTTCAGTGAAACTTGAGTTTTCTTGTCACTTTTTTTGTAGTCAATTCCCGCTATATCGGCTGCCGTTTTAATAATGGGAAAAATTAAGTCTGTTTCGTAATTATTGGGAACACTTTGGAGAATTTGCGCCATTCGTTCCAACCCCATTCCTGTGTCAATATTTTTGTTTTGTAATGGGGTCAGATTTCCCTCTGCATCCCGGTTATACTGCATGAAAACCAAGTTATAAAACTCGATAAACCGGGTATCATCTTCTAAGTCAATCTTATCGTCACCGAGTTCGGGATGAAAATCATAGTAAATTTCCGAACAAGGGCCGCAGGGACCCGTCGGGCCGGACTTCCAAAAGTTGTCGTCTTCTCCCATGCGTTGGATGCGGTGGGCGGGAATGCCTATTTCATCGCGCCATATTTCAAAGGCTTCGTCATCATCTTCAAACACACTCACCACCAAACGTTCGGGGGGTAAACCAAAAACTTCAGTTGACAATTCCCAACCCCAGGCGATCGCTTGTGTTTTAAAATAATCACCAAAGCTAAAATTGCCCAACATTTCAAAAAACGTGTGATGGCGGGCGGTGCGTCCCACATTTTCGATGTCGTTGGTACGGATACATTTTTGCGAGGTGGTGGCGCGAGGAACTTCTGGAGGGCGTTGTCCGAGGAAAATGGGTTTAAAAGGCAACATTCCGGCGATGGTTAAAAGTACCGTCGGATCTTCTGGAACTAAGGAAGCGCTGGGCATAATTTTATGACCCCGTTCGGCATAGAAGTTAAGGAATTTTTGCCGAATTTCTGAACCGCTAAGAGACTGTGGAGAAAAAGACATAATCGCTAAAGGTCAATACAGTGCAATAATATCGGGTAAAAGAATTTTAATACCCGTAAATCGTGTAATCTCTATTGTAGTCCTGTAACTGACCTTTCGTGAGTCTGGTTTTGCTGAATTTTAAATTTTTCTCAATTCAATTATAAAATCATCTGATCAACTCGAAAATTAATTTCGGGAAAGGCGAGAGAAGATAGGCTGTTTTCGGGTTGAAATTGTTGAATGATCTGATAGTTGCTTGGAGTGGGTTGTTGATAAACTTGCAAAGTATTTTGATTCAAATCAATTAACCATACTTCGGTTATTCCACTGGCACTATAAAGGGGAATTTTCACCTCTTGATCATAGTTTATACTACTATCGGCTACTTCTAAAATTAAAAAAATATCAGCAGGTTGAGGATGTCCTGACGCATAAAAATCGGTTCGGGGTTGGAGTAATGCAATATCGGGTTGCGGTTCGGATAAATTATTCAGTAATATTGGATTTTGAACACTCATCAAAATGCGATCGCCTAATGTTTGAGAAAATAACTGATTTAACCGATTTACACAAGCTGCATGACGTTTTCCAATGGGTGACATTTCCAAAATTTCTCCGTTAATGAGTTCAACGCGATCGCTGGGCGTTAGAATTCCCACTTCTGCCATTTGATGATATTCGGAAATGGTAAACCGTCGTTTTAATTGTTGAACTAACATCAGAGTAAAAATGTCTAATTTATGGATAAAATTAATTTTATTTTATCATTGTTTTGATTTTATGTGCATCATAATATTCTGTAGGGTGCATCAGACCGTTAAGTTAGTTAGCATCCAATTCACTTTTAAATCTGATGCACCCTACAAACTTATTTAAAAAATGGTGCCTCAGACCGTTAAGTTAGTTAGCATCCAATTCACTTTTAAATCTGATGCACCCTACAAACTTATTTAAAAAATGGTGCCTCAGACCGTTAAGTTGGTGATCATTCAATTCACTTTTAAATCTGATGCACCCTACAAACTTATTTAAAAAATGGTGCCTCAGACCGTTAAGTTGGTGATCATTCAATTCACTTTTAAATCTGATGCACCCTACAAACTTATTTAAAAAATGGTGCCTCAGACCGTTAAGTTGGTGATCATTCAATTCACTTTTAAATCTGATGCACCCTACAAACTTATTTAAAAAATGGTGCCTCAGACCGTTAAGTTGGTGATCATTCAATTCACTTTTAAATCTGATGCACCCTACAAACTTATTTGAAAAATGGTGCATCAGACCGTTAAGTTGGTGATCATTCAATTAACTTTTAAATCTGATGCACCCTACAAACTTATTTGAAAAATGGTGCCTCAGACCGTTAAGTTGGTAATGATTCAATTAACTTTTAAATCTGATGCACTCTACAGACTAGAGACTTATTTATTCATTGCCGATGTTTTTAGGAATATTAATAGATTCATTTGCACCCCAATCGGTCGGATAAATTCCTTGCTGAACAAAGCGGTGAAAGCTAGAATATTTCCAATCTTTAGGGGATTGACATAAACCATGTTTTACAGGATTATAATGAATGTAATCACAGTGATTACTAAAGTCTTTTTCGTCTCGGATTAAATGTTCCCAATATCGCCTTTGCCATAAATTCTTTTCGTGACGTTTTTTGCCAGAAACACTAAGCTCTGCTTTGATTTGCAATTTATGTCCGCAACTGCGACTGACAAAACTTTTTAAATAACGCCAACGAACCGTATAATTACTATCGTTTTCTGGGAGAGTTAAAATACAATGAAAATGATCGGGTAAAAGTACAATTGCATCTAGAGAAAATGGATATAAGTTTTGTAACCTTTGGAAACCTTTGCGTAAAGTTTCTCGACCGATATCACTACATAACCAAGGTACTCTTTTATAAGTAACATGGGTAAAAAAATAAGTTGCACCTGGTATAACTAATCTGCGATAGTTTGGCATAATGGAAAAAATAGAAGCTAAAACTATTATATTCGTAGGGTGCATCAGATGGAAACGTTGATTATACAATCTTCAATTAATTTTCTGATGCACCCTACAGGATGTTTATTTGGGGTTCATCAGACTGAAAAGTTAATCATATCACCCGAGATTAATTTGGAGATTCACCCAACCGAGGAGGTGCAAAAATCATCCGGTAATCGTCATTTAATGAAAGCATATTCTATTAATTGGTAGGGTGCATCAGATCTAAAGGTCTATTCTAGGAATAATATTTTAACGGTCTGATGCACCCTACAATATCTCAACGGTTCAGAACCCATGAAAAATCCTGTTGTTTCTATTATTGTTGTCGCGTTAACCTTGTGTAGTGGTTGTGGCTTATTTCTCAAGATGGAAGCCCAACCAGATACCTTACAAGCAGCGACTCCAGAAGTGATTATTCAGCCCGGTGAAGTGCGTCCGTTACCCGGAAAACCGGATAATATTCCGATGTTTAACAGCAATAGTCCTGAGTGGGTCAAAAAAGAAGGAATTTTACTTTCCACCTTTCCAACGAACGGAAAAGCGGTACGCGCAAGCCCATTTAAACTATCCTTTTAGCGGCAAGTTTTAACTCTTTGCCCATCATTTTGTTCATACCCCACCGGAGTCAAAAACCCTATATTTAGGAATAATTGTTAATAACCCCGGAACAGAAAAAGTAACACTCGATATTTTAGCAGCGGCGAGTTATCTAATGGAACCAGACGCACCATTTAAACAGAAACCACCTCTGAGTGAAAACCCGAAAGGAGAGGTTTATTCTGGCCCGGGTATTCGGGCTGTAGATACCGTTTTACGAGGGGTTCGACAAGTGGGTTTTCCTGAAAAGTTGGTTATTCCGCCTGGGGAAAGTCGAATGTTACTCAATCATCCCATTCCGGTTAAAGGCTTAGAACGTCCGGTAAATGGTCGTTCTACCTTTATGAAATTAAACAGCCGGGGCGATACACCCAATTCCCCTGCTGGGGTTTATGTTGCCAGTTTAGCCATGTACGCGAAGTCACACCCGGACGGTAGAGAGATTGCCCCGACTTTAGTTGAGTGGCAACAATTACTCAACAGAGAAACTTTAGCACAACCTCGCGATAAAATACCAACTCCTCCCGATCAAGTTGGGGGTGAGTTAATTTATAGTCGAGTAGCGGGGGTTCAGCAGGGTTCGCAGTGGGTGGCGAATTTAGCCGATGAGGGTCAAGAGACTTTAACAATTCCTGTAGTTGGAAAAAGATTTTCTTATGTAATTAGTACAGTTCGGGCGGGAACCTTGGGAACGAAACAAGTTCAGGCGGCAAAATTATTAGTTCGATATCCCGATACAGCCTATGAGTCTCATGGAAATTATGGGTTACATTATGATTTGAAATTACCCTTATTGAACCCCACGAATACCCCGCAAACGGTAACGTTAACCTTGGCAACTCCCAACAAAGAAGAACGTCTTTCACAAGGCGGGTTAATGTTTCGTCAACCGTCTTGGGATTTTCCCTATTTTCGGGGAACAGTACGGTTACGTTATCGGAATGAACAGAATAAAACCATAACTCGTTATGTTCACTTGTGGCAACGTCGAGGTCAACAGGTTGAACCGTTGTTAACAGTCACATTAAAACCCCAGGAAAAACGAATGGTTCAAGTTGATTTTCGTTATCCCCCCGATGCAACTCCACCGCAAGTTTTAACCGTTCAAACCCTCGATAAAACCTCTAAATAATTCAACTCGTAGGGGCGCAAGGCTTGCGCCTTTACAGTGACCAGTGAACAGTGACCAGTGTTTTCAGTTTTACCTTTTGTTCACAGTTAAGATGCTTTTTTTACGTCATTTACTGTTATATTATTGATTGGTATTTAGGCGAATTATTGTGCAAATTAATTTCATTAAAACTGACATAAATGCTCTGGATTATCTTTCAGCCAGCTTTTCCCAAGTTCTCAAACTGATTAATGATATCATCTTTTTTGAGATTGGTGGAATGCCCTTAATTGTTCTGTGGTTGATTTCTGGCGGGGCTATTTTTACAGTTTGGATGAGGTTTGTTAATATTCGGGCATTTAAACACGCCATAGATATTGTTCGGGGAAAATACGATAACCCGAATGAAGTGGGGGAAGTTTCCCATTTTCAAGCCTTGGCAACGGCTTTATCTGCAACTGTTGGACTGGGGAATATTGCGGGAGTTGCAATTGCTATTCGTTTAGGAGGGCCTGGGGCTTGTTTTTGGTTAACGTTGGCGGGCTTTTTAGGAATGACCACTAAATTTGTTGAGTGTACTTTAGGTCAAAAATACCGCTTAGTTAAGCCAGATGGAACAGTTGCAGGAGGGCCGATGTATTATCTATCCGAGGGTTTAGCTAAAATAGGTCAACCGCAACTCGGAAGAATTTTAGCCATTTTATTTGCAATTTTAGCGATTTGTGGGGCGTTAGGAAGTTCGAGTATTTATCAATCCAATCAGTCTAAAGTTGGGGTTGCTCAGGTTATTCCAATCATAGCAGAACAGGGCTGGATTTATGGGATTTTAATGGTATTTTTAGTGGGGTTAGTAATTTTGGGCGGGATTCGTCGGATTGCTTCGGTGGCGGCGACAATTGTACCGTTTATGTGTGGGATATATATTTTGGGCGCAGCTTATGTCATATTAACTCATTTTACCGCAATTCCGGCTGCAATTACCACAATTTTTACCAGTGCGTTTAGTTTTAAAGCAGCAACGGGAGGAACGTTAGGGGCGATTATTCAGGGCTTTAGACGTTCGGCTTTTTCTAACGAAGCGGGGTTAGGAATTGCAGCGATCGCCCATTCAGCAGCTAAAACGGATGAACCTGTTCGGGAAGGGATTGTTGCAGTTTTAGAACCTTTTATTGATACGATTATTGTTTGTAATTTGACTGCTTTAGTGATTATTCTCACGGGTGCTGATCACAATCCTGAATTTTCAAGTTTAGGCGGTTCTGAATTAACGTCTGCGGCATTTTCTACAGTTATTCCTGGTTTTCCTTATGTTTTGGCTTTGGCCGTGTTTTTATTTGCCTTTTCGACGATGATTTCCTGGGGCTATTATGGTCAACTTTGTTGGGAATATTTATTAGGAAGTCGCACAGCGATTATTTATAAACTTCTATTTTTACTGGCGATTTTTATGGGATCTGTTGCGAACCCCAGTTCTGTGATTCAATTTAGTGATGCGATGTATCTGACAATGGCATTACCAAACTTGTTCGGGATGTATTTTCTGGCGAGTCAAGTTTCTCAAGATTTAAAGGATTATTTTTCTCGTTTCTAGTCATAATATCCTCAAATCCCCGTTTGAACTCCAGTCGTGCTGATGGGAATGGATTTTAACGAGTTTTTACGGATGCTTTAATTGCCAGTCTTCTTTGTCTCTTGCCTGTGCGTAGAAAAACACATATTCAAACCAATAAACTGTATCCTAAGTTACATTTTGTTGTTTAATTTAATTTTGATATAAAAGGTTGGAGTCCATCAAGTTGTTCATTTCCTCCTGCTTTATCCCCTTTTCTGTCCTGTTCACCAATCTATCTCTAAATATTAACCACTAAATATTTACAAATATGGGGGATTTGTGAAAAAACGAATCAAATTTTTAAAGCTTTCGTAAAAATTTAGTCAAACCTCAATACAAAACTTCCACTGAATAACAATTTTATTTAGAATGAACTTAGAGTCCAACTTATGTTTTACAAATAACCGGGGTTAAGTGTTATGACTGGTATTTTTAAGTCCTCTATCCATGCAGCGGACAAATATTTAATTAAAGGATATCATTCTAATCCTTTCTCCTTTGGGAAAAGAATACATCCTTCAGTTCGTTCAAAATTCAAACGTATTCTTGATATTTTTGTGGCATTAATTGGATTAACAATTACTATTACTGTGGCGATTCCGATTAAGATTATTATGTGTTTTGATGATCCAGGGCCGCTTTTATACAGTCAAGTTCGCTGTGGTTTTAGAGGGAAACCCTTTCGGATGTGGAAATTCCGATCAATGGTTGTTAACGCCGATCAAATGAAACATTTGGTAGAAAACCAAGCTAAAGGTCATATTTTCAAGAATGATTGCGATCCCCGTATTACTCGTTTAGGTCAATTTTTAAGAAAGACAAGTCTCGATGAGTTTCCGCAATTTTGGAATGTTTTACAGGGAGAAATGAGCATCGTTGGAACTCGTCCTCCGACTCCCGATGAAGTTGAGAAATACGAAGATCATCACTGGCGACGATTAGATGTAAAACCTGGAATTACCGGAGAATGGCAAGCAAATGGTCGTTCAAGTATTGATGATTTTGAAGAAATTGTGATGATGGATATTAACTATCAACGCAAGTGGTCTAGGTTCTATGATATCGTGCTGATCATCAAAACAATTACAGCCGTTCTCAATAAAGATGGAGCTTACTAATCACCCTTCATTACTCCATCAGTTGTCCTAGAAACCCTTAAATCTGTCATAACCGAAAGTCTAGCTGAGGAACTCCTGGCTAGATTTTAATTTTGAAAAGGTTATATACTCATAGATACGGTCTGATCAAATTGGATTTCTGTTTGTTGAATAGAAGGCGAGGAGTTAGAGATGAATCTACCCACCTGGATCACGTTCTCTCGTTTATTGGGTGTTCCGATACTTCTTTATGGGTTACACGAACCGACGTTAGAAAGTCGGTGGATTTGTTTTGCGGTTTTTGTTGTCGCGGCTTCTACAGACTGGCTAGATGGCTATCTCGCCCGGAAACTCAACCAAGTAACTGATCTCGGGAAATTTCTTGATCCGTTGGTGGATAAATTGCTCGTGTTGGCGCCACTTTTGGCGTTGGTTGAACTTGGACAAGTTCCAGCTTGGGGTGTATTTTTGATTTTAGCGCGAGAATTGGCGATCGCAGGTTGGCGAGTCAATAAAACTAAAATTTCAGGGGCGAATATCTGGGGAAAACTCAAAACGGTTGTGCAGATTATTGCGATTTGTTTGTTAATTGCACCTTTACCTTCTGAGTGGGAAATTGCCAGTTTAGTCGGGTTTTGGGCGGCGGTGGCTTTAACGTTAATTTCAGGAATAATTTATCTGTTACCTGCTAAACCTGAGACAGAAACTTAGGACAGAAGAAGATCAGAATGGGGGAAACTCGGACTCGGAATTGTGATCTTTTGCTTTGGGAATCAGACGCCAGACGGTTGTATTTTCTTCTTGGGTAGGAAGTTGTTGAATTGTTTCTCCGAGTTGTTTTTGTAAGGCTTGAGTTAAGGTTAGGGGGAAATCAAGCTCTAGGTTTTGAGTCTGTACAAATTCTGAGAGTTGAGCAAAGGTGGTTTTTAGGGTTTTGCGTTGGGAACTGGATAATTTAAAGCTGTCTGTCTGATCAACCTGTTGAGTTTTCATCGCTTGTTTGAGACGATCTTGAATGTGGGTAATTTCCGAGTCTAGTTGTTTCCAGTCATGGGCAATTTCTTGATAACGAGTGGCGAGTTTGTTGAGATCTTCTGTTGTTGGATCGGGTGAAGCAAGGGGTTGGAGTTTGAGCAAACATTGATGAATCTGAGCTAAATATACTACATCCATTTGAGCATATTCAAGCTGTTTTTCGGTGAGTGGGCGTTGTCCCCAATCGCTACTTTGTTCTTGTTTATCAATATTGGTAAAGTCACCGAGTTGAGTGGCTAATGTCTTGAGTTGATAGTTGGGAACGGGAAGCAAATAATAGGGGATTTTTTTTGCCATTACCAAAGTACAGGTGACATTTTTAGACTGTTTTTTTCCTAATAATTTTAAGTCATAGTTGGCATTATGAAAGACTTTTTCAATGGCCGGATTTGCCATAATTTCCTCAATAAACAGAGTCGTTAATTCGGGTTGATCTAAAACATCAAAGAGGTAGAGATGATCGCTTTTTATCTCGTTAGGTGTTGTTAAAACTTGAATCAAAGATAACCGAGGTTTGTTTTTGTAATCTGCAACTTCGGTATCGAGCCATAATATTTCAGCAGAAGAGAGTTGAGAAATAACAGCTTGAATGGATTCAGGTGTGGTTAAATAAGACATAAATTTTGAGCAGATTTGAAGCTAAAATCAGGAACACAGACTTAAATTCGCGACATCATGATAAGTCGAACCATCTGGCATAATAGTATCGGTTAAATTGGCTCCTGTGAGATTTGCACCTTCTAGATTAGCACTGCGTAAACTTGCACCTTGTAACTGAGCGCCTTCTAGATTTGCACCGCGTAAATCAGCTTTCCATAAGTAAGCGTGTTGGAGTTTTGCGTTTGTGAAGTTTGTCCCTGCAAGGGTTGACAAATTGAGATTCGCCCCACTTAAATTCGCCTCAGTTAAGTTCGCGTCAGTTAAATCAACTCGAAGTAAAACAGCTTCGGTGAGATTACTGTGTTTTAAAATAGCTTCAGTTAAGTTTGCTCCATTGAGAGTGGCTTTTGTGAGGTTCACTTGTGTCATTTGGGCGAGATGGAAGTTAGCGGCGGTGAGATCCGTCTTTTGTAAGTTAGCTTTTTTGAGGTTTGCTTCGGAGAAATCAACCCCGTTTAAATCCATTTCTGAGAAGTCTACTTCCACCAAATGAGCATGATTCAAAATCACCCCCGTCAGACGAGTCTCATGGAGTGTGACACCATTTAAACGAGCATAGCTGAGATTTGCCCAACAGAGGTTAGCGCCTGTGAGATTTGCCGATCGCAAATTTACCCCGCTGAGATTTGCCCCACATAAGTTTACACCGGAGAGATTCGCTGAACGTAAGTTGACCCCGCGCAAAATTGCACCACTGAGTTTAACTCCCTGTAAATTTGATTTCACCAAAAATGCGCCTTCGAGGTTAGCTTTGGTGAGATCAGCGGCGACGAGTTGCCCTTTACCCAGTTGAATATAGTTAAGATTACTCGCGTAGAGGAAAGCATTATTGAGATTGCTTTCATTGAGTTTGGTGCGGGTGAGGTTCGCCCCCGCGAGGGAGGCTGACTCAAAGTTAACCCCTGGTAGGTTAGCGTGAACAAGACGCGCCCCAATGAGATTAATTTTTCTAAAATCTCGTTCTCCAGTGGCATAACGCTGTAAAAGTTCTTTGATCTCCATTAATTAGGGTCTCCAAGTTCTTCTTCAATTGTGGCACGGTACACTAGGGAAGTTACTCAGATTTGTTACGATTTGACATAGTTATTTACTCGCGTCGATCGGGTAATATTGCGCCTCGGATGTCTACATCTCGCAGATTAGCGTGATCTAAGCGAGTATCGAGGAGTACCGCTTCAATCAGATTCGCCCCACTGAGATTTGACCAACTGAGTTTCGTGCGATAAAGTCGCGCCCGACTGAGATTAGCCCCGCGTAGGGTTGTCCAACTCACATTCGCCGCACGTAGGTTGACTCCACTCAAGTTGGCATCGCTCAAATCGGCACCAATCATCGTCACACGACTCATATCAGCGTCGGTGAAGTTGGCACTAATTAATAATGCACCACTGAGCGTTGCGTGAATTAAATTCGCTCCTTCTAAGATCGATTCTCTGAGGATAACGTTGGTGAGATTTGCCCCTTCAAGAACCGCCCCAGTCAGGTTTGCTTTCATTAAGTTAGTCCGAATCAGGGTAGCATTGGTGAGATTCGCCCCGACAAAATTCGCTTCGGCGAGATTGGCTTCGGTGAGGTTGGCATCGGTGAGATTGGCTTGGGTGAGACTGACCAACTTAGACGAAGATCCCCGCAGATTTGATCCAGTCAGATCACAGCGATCAAATTTAGCATTGGTGAGGTTAGCGCCGATCAGGTTGGCTTCCATTAAGTTCGCATCGCTGAGATCAACCCCCATCAATTTAGCTTCGCGGAAATTCACTTGAGTCAGGTTGGCATTAACAAAGCTTGTATCTTGCAAGTTTGCTCGTACTAGAATGGCTTCGCTTAAATCTACACCTCTTAGATCTACTCCAATTAAGTTAACGGCTCGAAACATCCGTTCGCCTGCTTTATATCGTTCCAAAAGTTCATCAACTTGCATAGAATTTACCTCTATTGATTCTTTTTATAAGTTCGAGTTCATACTTCGAGTTCTGCTGTCGTTTTCCGCGCCCTCCCATCTTCCCAGAGGATTGAGGGTGAAAACACTGCCATCTTAACTCTGAGATTGGCATCGTCACTCACCTGCACTCTAACAACCTCAACTTGGTTGAGGAGAAATCTCCACACTCTGCGACAATAGAAATATAGAGAAAGGGAACGGGGTAACAATTGAGTTAAACCCGATTGGTAGATCGTCGCGTACCACCGATAGATGGGAGAATCGCGCCCCACTTGCAACAGACCACAATACCATTAAACCTGGAGACAGGAGAGACTCATGTCAGATAACTTTAGAAGTCAAGCCATCACCCAAGGAAAGAAACGCACACCGAACCGGGCGATGCTCCGAGCGGTAGGGTTTGGGGATGAGGACTTTAATAAGCCTATTGTCGGCATTGCTAATGGTTACAGTACCATTACTCCCTGCAACATTGGATTGAACGATTTGGCGCATCGTGCTGAAACGGCATTAAAACAAGCCGACGCTATGCCTCAAATGTTTGGGACGATTACTGTTAGTGATGGCATTGCCATGGGAACCGAGGGGATGAAATATTCTCTGGTTTCCCGAGAGGTGATCGCCGATGCGATTGAAACTGCTTGTAATGGGCAGAGTATGGATGGCGTTTTGGCGATTGGCGGTTGTGATAAAAATATGCCTGGGGCGATGATTGCGATCGCGAGGATGAATATTCCGGCAATTTTTGTGTATGGCGGTACGATTAAACCGGGGAATTTAAACGGTTGTGATTTAACGGTTGTCAGTGCGTTTGAGGCTGTCGGCGAATACAGCGCCGGGAAACTTGATGATGATCGCTTACTCGATATTGAACGCCTTGCTTGTCCGGGTTCGGGGTCTTGTGGGGGAATGTTTACGGCAAATACTATGTCTTCGGCGTTTGAAGCGATGGGGATGAGTTTAATGTATTCTTCCACAATGGCTTCTGAAGATGCGGAAAAGGCTGATAGTACCGAAAAGTCTGCGTTTGTGTTGCGTGAGGCGATTAGTCAACGGATTTTACCGAAGCAAATTCTCACCCGCAAGGCGTTTGAAAATGCGATCGCTGTGATTATGGCGGTGGGCGGTTCGACAAACTCGGTATTACACTTGTTGGCGATTGCTTATGCAGCAGATGTGGAACTGACGATTGATGATTTTGAAACAATTCGGGGACGGGTTCCGGTTTTATGTGATCTTAAACCCAGTGGGCGATTTGTCACGACGGATTTTCACAAAGCGGGTGGCGTTCCGCTGATTATGAAAATGCTTCTCGAACAGGGTTTAATTCATGGTGATGCTTTAACGATTACCGGGAAAACGGTTGCCGAACAGTTGGCTGATATTCCCTCTCAACCGTCTGCGGATCAAGAGGTGATTCGCCCCTGGAATAATCCGATGTACAAGCAAGGGCATTTAGCGATTTTGAAGGGAAATCTCGCCACAGAAGGCAGTGTTGCTAAAATTACAGGCGTGAAAAAACCGCAAATGACTGGCCCCGCACGGGTATTTGAGTCGGAAGAACAGTGTTTAGAGGCGATTTTAGCGGGTAAAATTCAAGCTGGAGATGTTTTGGTGGTTCGCTATGAAGGCCCCAAAGGTGGCCCCGGAATGCGAGAAATGTTGGCGCCGACTTCCGCAATTATTGGGGCAGGCTTAGGGGATTCTGTGGGCTTGATTACCGATGGACGGTTTTCGGGGGGAACTTATGGCTTGGTTGTCGGTCATGTTGCCCCAGAAGCTGCCGTTGGTGGTAATATTGCGTTGGTTCAAGAGGGCGATAGTATTACGATTGATGCTTCACAACGGTTATTGCAGGTGAATATTTCTGATCAGGTATTGGAACAACGCCGTCAAAATTGGCAACCGCCTCAACCTCGTTACACAAAAGGTGTTTTAGCTAAATATGCGAAGTTAGTGTCTTCGAGTAGTGTGGGGGCGGTGACGGATTTAGACTGTTAATTGATTCAATGTTGGGTGCAAGCGCCCTTGATCTTGTACCCAACTTGAACTGATATGATATTGATTTGATGAGTGAAAAATGAGGAATGAGTTAGAGGAATTTAAGTCATTTTTAGGAAGTCCTGCTTATGAAGATCAGGATGTATTAATTTATCAAGGTGATTGTTTAAAGTTAATGAATCAATTACCTGAAGGGTATTTTAGTTTAACTGTAACTTCTCCTCCCTATAATATTGGGAAAGAATATGAATCAGTGTTATCTGTAGAGGATTATATTGCTTGGATGGTTGAATGGATTGCTCAAGTCTATCGCTGCACATCGAGAGACGGAGCATTTTGGTTGAATTTAGGATATCTATCCCTTCCTCATCAAGCTAAAGCTATTCCGATTCCTTATCTAATTTGGGATAAAGTGCCTTTTTATTTAATTCAAGAAATTGTTTGGAATTATAGTGCAGGTGTGGCGGGAAAATTATTTTTTTCTCCTCGTAATGAAAAATTTTTGTGGTATGTTAAGGACGCTAATCATTATATTTTTAATTTAGATGATGTGCGCGATCCAAATGTTAAATATCCCCATCAAAAGAAAAACGGTAAGCTCAAATGTAATACTAAAGGTAAAAATCCTACCGATGTTTGGCAAATTCCTAAAGTAACATCGGGAAAAAATCGTAGTTCAAAAGAAAGAACTTCTCATCCTGCTCAATTTCCGATTCAGCTTGTTAGCCGTATTATTCTAGCCAGTAGTAATTTAGGAGATATTGTTTTTGATCCTTTTTTGGGTTCGGGTTCAACCGCAGAAGCCGCTATCCGTAATGGTCGCAAGATAATAGGTTTTGAGATTAATGATTTATATATTGATATGGCAATTAAGCGAATTAAAACATTTCTTGACGAACAATCAAATCGAGTTGAACAGAAAAGTTTATTTGAGTTGCTTACTGACTACTCTTGAGTGTTACTAACTTCAAACCTGCTTTTTTAGTACCAATAGATGCTTGTTGTCCTGTCGGTTTATTTTGACCTATCCAGTCTTCATCATCAATCCAACCAAAACGGATTTTCCATATTTTTCGCTCCAAATCATCTTCTTTAGGTAGTTTGTAGTTAATAATGAGATAATAACCTGTTCTGGACTTCAAGCGATTATCTGAACGATAACCTGTACTCCTATTTCCATAAAAACTATTTTTACTCGAAGATGTTTTAATTTCAAAGGAATAACGCTCATTAAAAGTACAAACGATATCTTTTTCTGGCTTGGTTTGACTTCCTCTCCAACCCGAATTTTGATGAGCGAGACGAACAGCAATTAAACGTTCTAAAATAACTCCTATCGCTTGAGCGGGTAAAAAGATATCTCGACCAATTTGTAATCTAAAATCACCAAAGCTTGAAGAATAAAGATCTTCCCATGCAGCCTCTACCGTAGAAATTATAACTTCACTTGAAAGCGGAAATTCCTCAATTAGTTGCCTTGTAATTGCCGACCATTCATGTTCTTGATAGCCTCTATAGGGAGATGTTAGCAATTAATCAACTCCTTCTAAAAGTTTACTAGCGGGGACACCCAGAGCATGAGCTATAGCGACAATATTATCCAAACTAACATTTCGCTCACCTCGTTCAATTGCACCAATATAAGTTCGATGTAGATCTGCTTTTTCTGCTAGTTTTTCCTGTGAAAGTCCTTGTGACCTACGAAGTTGTCTAATATTGCTCCCTAACTTTTTTCTTGGCTCATGCTTCATTCAGCAATGATGTTATCTCTGATGATTCTCTGTCTACAGACTATAAGTAGCAATTCACACAAGGATTCAATTAAGAGATGTTTAGGTGTCGATTCGGGGGTTAATATACCTGATCATAAAGAAGCATAAAATTTGTTATAATAAACGTCTTTGTGAACTTGAAGATTCTCGGGAGACTCAATGACACCGAAGCGAATTATTTTAGGAATTCTGACTTTACTGACGATTATACTGGTGGGGAGTTCTTTAATTGATAGTATTACTCAACCCCAAATTCAAAGCCGTCTAGAACTCTATCAAACTAATCTTATTCTTCACGCAACAGAATGGCAACCTGATCCGGAATTTAAACAAGATTTTAACACACTGAAAACTAATTTACTTGGTGAGAATGCTTCTAAATCAGCTTTACAACAATATGAAAATTTACAAGAAGCGGCGCAAGATAATCTCGAAAAAATTCAAACCTTAGAACCGAATTCTCAATCGATTGAAACGTTAGAAAAATTACAAGATGAGTTGGAAATTCGCATTGGAATTTTACAAGTCGAACAAGGAAAAACAGAAAAAGCATTAAACACTTGGCAGACTTGGATTGAATCAAATCAATCCTATGAAACTCAACAACAGATTCAAATTGCTCAAGTTTTAAGGGGAATTTGGAGTGATCCAGCGCGAATTTTACCGGAGGCTGAATCAACTATAGAAAACAACTTAGAAGGCTGGTTTAGTTATCAAGCGTTGTCTCGACTTTATGAAGTTCAAGAACGGCAAGAAGATTTACAAGCACTGCAAGCAAAAGAAAAACAAATTGCTAAACAAGCAGTGGTTAAACTTGCAATAATCAGTGCAATTCCTGGAATTGGATTGTTTGCTGGTGTGATTTTGTTAGTGCTTTTAGGGATTCAATTGCTATTGAAGGGAAAAGAATCTATTCTGGCTAAGAATACTGATGTTACTTGGTTAACGCCTTGGGATGCAGAAACGCTGATTCAGGTATTTGTTGTTGGTTTTTTCTTGGTAGGACAATTAGTTGTACCGCTAACATTGGGTTTAATATTTAACTTATTAAATCTCAATCCAGCGAGTTTTGATGTTCGCAGCAAAGCCTTTTATGTCTGGGCAAATTATGGGTTTTTGATGGCGGGTGGATTCTCGGTTTTATTTTTCTCGTTGAAACCTTTTTTCCCGTTACCCGAAGGATGGTTTAATTTTGATTGGAAGAAAAACTGGTTTCTTTGGGGGTTAGGGGGTTATGTTTCTGCACTTCCTTTGGTGATTTTAGTCTCTTTAATTAACCAACAATTATGGCATGGACAAGGGGGAAGTAATCCGCTTTTACCGATTGCTTTGGAAAATCGAGATCCGGTTGCTTTGGTGATCTTTTTTGTAACGGCTTCTATTGCGGCGCCTGTGTTTGAGGAGATTATGTTTCGCGGGTTTTTACTCCCGTCTCTGACTCGATATATGTCGATGGGAAGTGCAATTTTACTGAGTAGTTTATTTTTTGCTGTCGCCCACATGAATATTTCTGAAATCATTCCGTTAATGACTTTAGGGATTGTTTTGGGGTTTGTCTATACACGATCGCGAAATTTGCTATCATCTATGTTGTTGCATTGTTTGTGGAATAGCGGCACGTTATTGAGTTTGTATATTCTCGGAAGTGGTTCTGCTTAATAGAAACCTTAAATAAAAGAGAACAGGCATTTCTCCTAAATCTCCGGTTATTCGATAGACAAAGGGGTGATACAAACTTTTGTAAAGAAATTATAATAGTTTAACATTATTCACCTTTTTTAGTCTCATTTTTTGTGGAATTTCGTTACAATAGAAAATGAAACGTCTCAAGTCAGTTGAAAAAATTCAAGCTGAATTGAAAATGTTTTCAGACAAGTTTGTGGTGATCTAACTTATGGAATATTACTTCACAGCTTTCACGGTTATTTTCTTTCTCGTTTGCTATGGTTATAGCTATCTAATCGTTAAATTAGCAAAAGAACGAGGTGAAGAATTTTTCCTATTTGGGATGTTAGGCGGTTTATTTGTTTTTATGGCATTTTGTGCGGCGGCTGTTCCTTTTTTGCACTGGATTTATGATTGATGTCTGTGGAGTTTCAGCTTCATAAATACTCGGTGTAGATGACACAAATTTATCACTTTCACTATTTTCGCACGGAAAATACCAGCTTACCAATTCTCTTATTTTTACATGGATTTATGGGAAATGGCAAGGATTTTAACGCGGTCATTTCCCTTTTATCAGAAAAATTTAATTGTTTGGCGGTTGATTTACCCGGACATGGACATACTCAAGTTAACGCAGGAGATGAGTTTTACAGCCTTGCAAATACGGCTAACGGCTTAATTAATTGGTTAGAAGAATTAAAAATTAAACGGTGTTTTCTGGTTGGTTATTCGATGGGAGGAAGGTTAGCACTTTATCTCGCCTTACACTATCCTCAATATTTCCAAAAAGTTGTTTTAGAATCAGCGTCTCCGGGATTCAAAACGGAAAAAGAGCGAAGTCAACGTTATTTATCGGACTTAAATCTCGCTGAAGAACTGAAAAAACAAGACTTAGAAGATTTTTTAAAAAGTTGGTACGACAAGCTGTTATTTAAAACGTTTAAAAATCATCCTGACTTTAATACCATTTTAGCACGACGTCTGCAAAATAATCCAATCGAGTTGGCAAAATCTTTGCGATGGATGGGAACGGGAAATCAACCTTCACTTTGGGAAAAACTTTCAGAGAGTCAAATTTCATTTTTATTGTTAGTGGGTGAATTGGATAAAAAGTTTATTAAAATCAATCAAGAAATGGCGAATTTATGTTCAAGTGTAAAGCTTGAAATTATTTCTAATTGCGGTCATAATATTCATCTGGAAAATCCTCAACAATGGGTTAAAGTGGTGAAAGAGTTTTGTCGGTAGAATGTAATGGTTTACCTGTTTAATTTTTCTCCCTATTCTCGTAAATTTAAACAACCGTTAAAAACCCATCACGGAATTTGGGAGAAACGGGAAGGAATTATTATTCACCTCACCAACGAACAAGAAAAAAGCGGTTGGGGTGAAATTGCACCTTTGAGTTGGTTTGGTTCAGAAACTCTACAACAAGCCTTAGATTTTTGTCAGCAACTCCCCAAAAAGTTAACGTCTGAATTTGTTTTTACAATTCCTGATGAACTTCCGGCTTGTCAGTTTGGGTTTGAGTCAGCTTTAGAAATGATTAACTGTTCATCGGATATTCTAAACTTAGAACAAAAACTTAAGTTTAGTGGACTTTTACCATCAGGAAATGCTGCATTACAAGTCTTTAAAACCCTTTTTAATCAAGGATTTAGAACGTTTAAATGGAAAATAGCAGTTTATCCAATTTCTGAAGAAATTCTAATTTTTCAACAGTTAACTCAGCAAATTTTAGAGATCATAAATTCATCAACAGAAAAGCAAGAAGTTGTCTACTTACGGTTAGATGCAAATGGGGGATTGAATTGGGAGGAGGCGAATCAATGGTTATCGGTTTGTGATAAAATCCAATCTAATCGTCTCAAAATAGAGTTTATAGAACAACCTTTATCTGTTAATCAGTTTGATGAAATCTTAGTGTTGAGTCAAGATTATTCTACAGCTATTGCTTTAGATGAATCTGTTGCTAACCTTACACATATTCAAGACTGTTATCAACGGGGTTGGCGAGGTGTTTTTGTGATTAAACCTGCTATTGTGGGTTCTCCGCGAAAACTGCGAAAGTTGTGTCTTGAAAATCAAATTGATGCGGTATTTTCATCAGTCTTTGAAACCTCACTGGGAAGACAAGCGGCTTTGAGGTTAGCTGCTGAACTTTCTGATTCTAAACGTGCGGTTGGTTTTGGAATTGGACATTGGTTTCAAGAAAATGATGTAAGTTGATGGGGTGAATTCAGTTCGACTTTCTGATAAAGTGAGAAACAGAAATATTAGAGTTAAAAATTAGCGTGGTATCTTTTCAAGTTCAAATCACTTCTTCATCAACTGATGTTAAAAATTATATCAATTTGAGAACCGATGATTGGTTAATTGGATATAATAGGGTTGAGTTTGATGAAATTTATCAACATCGCTTTCAAGAACTGACTCAATTCATTCATACTCAGGGAATTTATCCCAAAATTATCCTTGCTGAACCTGAACCCACTGCTTTTTTAGCGAGTTTTTTAGCCGCAGTTGTTACCAAATGTCCGGTTTTTTTGTGTAATCCCAATTGGGTAAAAGCGGAATGGAAACAGGTTTTTCAAATCGTTCATCCCGATGTGATTTTCGGAAATTTCGAGGAGTTAAACCCGTCCTATATTCAGACTAATTCTGTTATTCCAACTCCTCCCAACTCAATTATGATTCCCACTGGCGGTTCATCGGGAAATCTGCGGTTTGTGATTCATACTTGGGAAACATTAATCGCGTCGGTGCAAGGATTCCAACAATATTTTAACTTAAAAAAAGTCAATTCTTTCTGTACGTTGCCATTATATCATGTTAGCGGATTAATGCAATTTATACGGTCTTTTACAACGGGAGGAAAGTTAGCAATTTTGCCGTTTAAAGCGGTGGAAAGCGGAGAATTCCCGAATATTAACCCTTCCGAATTTTGTATTTCTTTGGTTCCTACCCAACTCCAACGCCTTTTAAATAGTCCTAAAATAACTCATTGGTTGTCGCAATTTAAAACCGTTTTGTTGGGGGGAGCGCCTGCTTGGTTAGATTTATTACAACAGGCTAGACTTCATCAAATTCGACTCGCTCCTACTTATGGAATGACGGAAACAGCCTCTCAAATTGTTACGCTCAAACCGGAGGATTTTTTAGCAGGAAATAACAGTTATGGTCAAGTTTTACCTCATGCTAAAATTAAAGTTTATAGTGAAAAAAATCAAGAATTAGCTGTCAATAAACTGGGAATTCTCTCGATAGAAGCAGACTCTCTGATGTTAGGATATTATGGTCTGTATAATCCCCAATTTCCCCTGCAAACGCTAAAATCTGATGATTTGGGTTATCTCGATGAACAGGGATATTTAACGATTGTAGGGCGAAATAGCTATAAAATTATTACGGGGGGTGAAAATGTGTATCCGGTGGAAGTAGAAGCCGCTATTCGTTCAACGGGTTTGGTGGCGGATGTCGCCGTTGTCGGTTTATCGGATAATCATTGGGGACAGGTGGTAACTGCGGTTTATATTCCTACTTTTCCTGATGTTTCTATCTCCAATTTGCAAACAGCGTTGCAAGACAAACTCAGTAAGTTTAAACAGCCTAAATATTGGGTTGCTGTAGAGTCTTTACCTCGGAATATTCAAGGAAAACTCAACTTTAAACAGTTAGAAGAACTGGCTGAAAAGTTTCTCAATCGTTCGACTGATTCTCGCTGATTTTATCAATTTAGGCGTCAGGTAATTGATTTTTTAAATCAAGAAATTTGAGTTGTCGATACAGCATTCCAATATAAGGTAAATTAACACCTTTTTCCATAGCCATCCGCAAGGGATTTCCGATAATGGCTTCAATTTCTAAAGGACGTTTGCGATCATAATCGAGTTTCATACTGGTGAAATAAGGTGTCATTTTCTCCGTATGGTTCAGCATTTTCTGGATGAATTCTTCGGGAATAATACAATGATATTCTTTTGCACCCCTAACAACTTCTCGCATGATTTCTTCAACTAAAATCCGACTCTCTGGAGAGTTCATTAATTCATCAGTTTTGGCATTGAGAACTACAGAAAGTCCATTATAGGGAATATTCCAAACTAACTTTTTCCAACGAGCTAAAAGTAAATTTTGAGTTAATTCTACAGGAATTCCAGCATGATTAAAGTCTTCTGCTATTTGTTGTATTCGAGGCGTAATTCCCCGTGGCTGATAATTTTCCTGATATTCTCCTATGGTGATCATCCCATAGTCTAAGTGACGAATATGACCTTTTCCGACTTTATTAGAACAGATAAAACACATTCCCCCAATGATTCGTTTAGAGTTGACAATTTCAGCAACTTGGGGTTCTATTCCTAATCCATTTTGTAAGATGATCACGACACCATCTTCTTTGAGAACGGGCGGTAAAAGTTGGGGTAAAAGATGATTTTGGGTTGTTTTTAAAGCGACGATCACAACATCACAAGCAGGCATTTTTTGAGGATCGTGATAAGCTTGAACTGGAAATAGAGTAAAATTTCCAGTCGGAGATTCTATTGATAAACCCTGACGACAAACCTGTTCATAATCACTATGTAGTAGGAAATGTACATCTATTCCTCGTTGTTGCAGTTTTGCCCCGTAAAAACCTCCAATTGCTCCTGTTCCTAAAATAGCATAGCTGCGAGTTAACATAAATCTAGATTCATCTAAACTTAGACGTTCAATTTTTCTATAAGAGTTGACACCAAAAACTTAACCAGTTGTCCTTGATTTTTTTAGGATAACCTGGATCGGTGCAGTTGTGATCAACATCATAACAAATATATTCATCATCTCGAAAGAAATAAGCTTTCCCATTTTTCCACACGGCTGCGGCATCAATACGACGAGTAAATTTTTTCGGCCATCCGTGCCAATGAGTATCTGCTATTTTTTTAGGATAGCCTAATTCAGTAACTTCTCGATACAAATCATAGCAAATATATTCATCTCCTTTGAAAAAATAAGCTTTCCCATTTTTCCACAATGCTGCTGTATCAATACCACTATAAAAATGATTCGGCCATCCCACCCAAAGTCCACTATTTAGTTTTTGAGGATAACCCGGTTCTACCTGATCTTTATACAAATCATAGCAAATATATTCATCTCCTTTGAAAAAGTAAGCTTTGCCATTATGCCAAACTAATCCGGCGTCAATTCCTTGAGTAAAACGGGGTGGAAAACTTGCCCATCTTCCCTGACTTATTTTCTGAGGATAACCGTAATCAATACAGTTCCAATTGAGATCATAACTGAGATATTCATCGTCTTTAAAAAAGTAAGCTTTGCCATTATTCCAAACAACAACTGCATCAACACTATTCAAGATGCGTTCAATTGTTTCTACATTTAACCAATGCAAAATTTCATCGGGAAGTTGCTGTCTGATCCGGCTATTTGGATTAATACAAACGTGCTTGGTAATGGCTTTAGCAACCCATTTTTCGGAATCATGTAGAAGTATATTGTAGTTGATTTCAAATGTGTTTTCTGTAATCTGTTGAGGCATTAGGTGAATCACGAGGCGATCGCCACAAAAAAGCGGTTGAAAGAAATCAACACTCGTATGAACAATGGGAATAGCAAAGTCAGGGTTACAAAAAAATGTTTTGAGATTAATTTTAGCTGCTGCTAAGGAGGCTTCATAAGCTTCGTGACAAATCGTTAAAATATTGGCAAAGTACACCACGCCAGCAGCATCCGTATCTTGAAAGCGAACTGTTCGGATGTAAGCCATAACCTTTTAAAATTACACATGAGAGAAGGCAGAAGTTTAGAGAAAAATCTAAAAATAGATTAATCAAACTCTGAAAACTAGGAGAATGTTACTCTAATTTCAGAACTGAAGAAAGTTAAAACGGTCAATAATGCTTTTGGCTAAAATATTTGAATAAAGCCCTGGTTTATCCAGGGACAAACAAGTTCATTTTTGACACCAAAATTGGGCATCACCCTTTGTTTTTGATCAACATGACATCAATGATTTTTGTTGCCATCTCTTCTGAGATCCCTAAAGCATTATAAAGAGCATTTAACAACTCTTCTTCTTCATCAGCAAGATCTCCATCTGAGAGAATGATATCAGTCGCCACAGCAAAGGCTGTATCTTTGAGATTTGCGGGTAATTTGGTGATTGCAGATTGCATCAAAGGCTCATAGCCCTGGTTTTCAATTTGTTCCAACAATCGCTGGATCATTTTAGTTTTATTTTCTGCGGTGTACTCACCAAATAAATCCATCCGGGCTAAGGTACTTTTGATGATTTGCGATTCACTATCGGTAATAATACCATCAGCAGCAACGGCCGTTAATGCGATCGCAGCAAAAGCTTCAGCAGGAGTGAGTTCGATAGTATTGGTCATGCTAGAAGACATAAATTTATCCCTACTTGCGACTATTTTTTAGCTTAGAGTATTTCCTCACGATAATAGATGTTGAGCAAGGATGGTGATTTTTTCCAATAGAGTTAAGAAACGCGCATCGGGAAAGCCAGAGGAAGCAGTGTAGGGATAATTCTATTAATGATCTCTACGATGACTGGTGACTGAAAATAGGGCGAGTTCAGCCGTGAGGAAGTCTACAAACTGACGGGCGCTGCGTCCAGAACGGCCATTGTGACGAGTGGCCCATTGCAGGGCGCGAAATTCTAATTCTTGAGTTTCCAGACGAATACCCGCTAAAGCCGCTAGATGATCAACCATTTTCAGGTATGTTTGTTGATCGGGCGGTTCAAAGGTTAAGGTCAAACCAAAGCGATCGCTAAAGGACAGTTTTTCTTGGACGGTATCCCAAGCTTGAACCTCATCTACCTCTCGGGGTTGGGGTCGGTCTGCAAAATATTCTCGCACTAAATGACGACGATTAGACGTGGCATAAACCACCACATTTTGAGGACGAGCGGTAATATTACCTTCGAGTACCACTTTCAAGGCTTTAAATGTATCATCATCTTCCTCAAAGGAGAGGTCATCGACAAAAATAATAAATTTGTGAGGACTTCCCCGCAATTGTTCAATCACGATCGGTAAATCTTGGAGTTCCGACTTTGCCACTTCAATTAACCGTAAACCGCGATCGCCATATTGATGTAATAATGCCTTAATTAAAGACGACTTTCCTGAACCCCGACTCCCATATAATAGCACATTTTGCGCTGCATATCCAGCTAACAAAAACTTAGTATTTTGTAATAAAAGTTTCCGTTGAGAATCATAACCTATTAATTGACTGAGATGAACCGGATCAGGATGATAAATACTGATCAATTCTCCATTCTGCCAACGAAATGCTTGAGAATTTGCAAATAAACCGATACCAAACTGTCGATAATGAGCTGCTAATTCTGCTATCGTATCCGCCCAATCTTCCAACTGAGCGAATTGAGATTTGAGGGGCAATTCTTCAATTCTTTCAACACGCTCCGGTTCTTGTTGCCAAACCACCGGGGCTTCCGATAACGGAATCAACTGTTGTATCCATTGACTCAGTTGTTCACCGCTACATTGATAGAGACTTTGTAAACAGCGTAAATCTGACTTTGCAGCGGCGACTAGAGACGAAGGCAAATTATTTAAATCTGTTTGTTGGGCTTGTTGGGTAAAAGGGTTATCCGCCCGTAAAATCTGAGCAATTAAATAATCTTGCCAACAGTGTTGATGGGCTGCTTGTTCTTGGAAGAAAATTCCATAAGCTTGTAGACAATCTAAAGCGTTATTTTCCTGTTCTAAAGCAACGAGTAAGTTCAGAAATGCCTGTCCCATCGCCTCATTCAGTACCGATTGATAGAGGAGCAAAGAGGCAGCCTGACGTTGAAGAAAACGCACCTGAGCAATAAGTTGAGGATTCAGAGAAGACATTCGATTAATTTAAAATTTAATTAAAAGTTAAAAAGAAAAAAGGTGTTTAAGTCATTCGGAAGTGGATGCTACTGTATTGTATCGGATAGTGGATCGGATAAGGGAGCTTCTCAACAGAATTTACAATTTTGATAAGTTTTGTGTCAGTTTGGTGTCAAGATTTGATAAATTCTGGAACAATACAGAGTGTTTGACAACATCGGTTGTATAACTGAAGTTCGAGATCACAAGTGAGAGACAGTAGCAGATGAATATTGGCATTGTAGCAGCGATCGCCTATGGGTTATTGGCTCTAGTGGGCGGAGTTTTGGGATATACCAAAGGAAACAGTAAAATTTCCTTGATTTCTGGCGGAATTTGTGGGTTTTTGCTGATTACCGGGGGGGTCTTGCAGTGGCAGGGTATCCCGTGGGGATTAATATTAGCAACGGCTATTTCTATTTTATTAGTTGTTGTGTTTATTGTTCGTCTGATTAAAACTCGTAAGTTAATGCCAGCTTTATTAATGATTATTGGAGGTTTAGCCGCAGCAGTTGCCATGATTTATCAACTGCAATTCTCGATTCCGGCTTAACTTCATTCTGGTAATTTTAACCTAACTTTTGTTGACCGAAGATATTCTTGGGTCAGCTTAACTTTAGTCTATTAAAAAAGAAAAGTATCGGATAAAAAACCGGAGAAATAAGTATGACGGAGTTAATTACAGCGGTAAAAACAGGTAATTTAGCTGAAATTCAAGCCCAATTAAAAGCGAATCGAGAGGTTAACGCCCCGGATGAGGAAGGGACAACCCCCCTAATTGCCGCCGCCGGAATTGGAAAAACCGATATCATAGCTGCATTGCTTGATTCAGGTGCAGAGGTTAATGGTTGTGATCCCGATGGTTGGACAGCTTTGATGGAAGCCACCGCCGCCGGACACAAAAAAGCAACTCAACAGCTACTTGATGCGGGGGCTAATGTTAACGCCTCCAGTCACTTTGGAGTAACGGCTTTAATGACGGCGGCGGCAAAAGGTTATCGAGAGATTGTACAGATTTTACTGGATCATAATGCGGACTTAACGTTGAAAGATAATAATACTTGGACTGCTTTAATTTGGGCTTCCTCAGAGGGACATTCAGAAGTTGTAGAATTGATCAAACAAGCACGCGATCGCACTGAAAAATAAAAATTGATTTTAAAGTATTCAGGCTGAAAGCATGAAGTGATCGAATCAAGCCGTCTTCTCTGATCAGTCCTCTCTCTAAAGACATAAATTTGAGGAGGTAAGCAGTTATTCTATCTTTAGGATGACCAAGCTTGACTTAGATTTCGTCAAAATAGAAATAGACCTTGGATTGAGTTTGATTTGGGGAATCATTAACTATGTCTGAATCTGAAAACGTTAAACAGAAAATTACCACCAACTTACAGAAAGCAAAAACAGAAGGCCAAGTTCGCTCAGAAAAAATTAGAGAAATTGTCCAAGACGCCATTTTTCAAAGCATATCAGAAGTTAAAGCAGGTTCGAGTGAAATTCGTTCTGTTGTTAAAGATGCTATTTCTGCGGTGGTTGAAAGTTTAGGTGATAAAGGTGGAGAACTCAAAGAAGAAGTAACAGCTTCGATTGAAGGGGCGATTGAAGCGATTAGTCGCACCCGACGCCAAGCTATTTCTAAAACACAAATTGAAGTTAAACAGCTTCAACAAAAGATTGACAGCGAAGAAGATAAATTACAAGCAGAAATTGACAGCACCTTAAGTGATATCGCCGAGTCGAGTCAAGATAAATCTGAACAAATCAAGACCTCTATTAATTCAGCCGTTGAAACCGTTCAAAATAGTGAAGAAGTTACCTTGATGAAAAAGCGATATGCTCAACTTCAAGCGCAACTGGCGATTGTTCAAGCCAATTTATCGGCTCGTTATGGAGAACAATATGAGCAAGTTAAGGATTATCTAGATGAAGCTAAAACTTGGTATGAAAAAGCCCAAGAAGATCCAGATATTGTGAATGATAAAGTAGCCGCCACTCGCACGAACTTTGAAGAAAAACTTAGTGAAACCGGAAGTGCAATTGCCAAAAAAGAACGGCAAGTTAAACTCCGTCTCCAAGAGTTATGGGACTCTCTATCTGAGTCATTTAACCGTAAGTCTGACGGGAGTTCCAAATCTTTAGAAGGAGAACATCCTAAAATTTTAGAGGGAAAAGATAAATCTGTTTAATTGACAGAATAATAACCCGGTTTTTATCAAAGAACCGGGCTTTAGAAACTTGATTAAACTCACTCTAATCTAAGATTAGTATGCTCTCTCATCTGCTCTTTCAGCGTGTTTTGTGATCACCCAAACTGCATGGATCGAACCCGGAAGCCAACCGAGAAGGGTGAGTAAAATATTAATGATCAGAGCCGAACTCGCTCCAACTGTCAGGAAAACGCCCAAGGGAGGGACTAAAATACCCAAAAGAATTCTTAAAAGTCTCATTTTTTCTTAAATCCTATACTTTAATGTTTTCACTAATTCATATTATCTCTAATTAAACAGATTTATACCTCTATCTTTAGCTATATTGTTTAAGACTATCCTTTCTTGATGTTAAAAAAGATTAAGTCTAAAAATCTATCGAAGTGAGGAAGTCATTTAGAACGGGTTTAATTTATTCTAAGTTAAGAGTCATAAAGATTGAAGTTTTTGAAAAATTTGCAAGGGAGATCAAAATAATTATGATGGTTTTGAAAACACTTTTACCCCTACTAGCAACAGCTTTAAGTTTGCTGGTTGTTGATATTATTTTTCCGGGTGTTAACTTAGCAACTTTTCCGGCTGCGTTAATCGCTGCGGCTTCTATCGGAATTGTTAATGGGGCTGTTAAACCCGTTGTGCAAGTTCTATCCCTACCTGTCAATATTGTCACCTTGGGAGGCTTTTCATTGATTGTAAACGGACTGTGCTTTTGGTTGTCTTCCATTGCGGTTCCTGGGTTTCAAGTAACGGGGATTCTGTCTTTTCTTTTAGGGCCAGTAATTTTGTCTTTTGTTAATACTCTGTTAACGAACTACTTTGTAGAGAGATATCCAGAAGCCAACCTGGAATAATATTCTAATTTAATTCAAGTCTGATTTGAATTAGATTTCCGACGGTACTAACTCATTTTCTGTGGACGGTTAAGTTACAGAATAAAGTTTAAGATAGATAAATGTTGTGCATTTTTTGTCTCACCGTCGGATTCATCTATTTAATCACTAAATTTCATTATTGAGAATTTATAGTCGCTTCAAAATTTGAGACGAAGAAGTTAGTTAAGTATTCAAAAGGAATGATTAAAGCCGAAACGCAAACTGTTATTCGTAATACGGGTTTATTGGTTCATATTCCTGGAGGAATGGCACTTCTATCTTTACCCATCTGCTTAATATTTCAAGAATTTTATTGCATTTTACCTTTTCTTATAACCGCTATTATTTCAGTAGGTTTTGGTCAACTATTCTATCGTTTATTTCGGAAAAAAGCAGATACTCATCTGCGAGAAGCAATGCTGACTGTGGCTTTAAGTTGGGGATTGATTCCAATAATCGGAGCAATCCCTTTTTTATTAACCGTTTCTCAATCTCCTCCTGATATTTCATTAACAGTTTTAGGATTTAATAATCCTTGGAATGCTTTTTTTGAGGCGTTTTCAGGCTTTACCAGTACAGGCTTATCGATGGCTGTTTCCCCCAGTCAACTTCCTCATAGTTTGCAATGGTGGCGTTCTTTTATGGAGTGGATTGGGGGTGTAGGAGTAATTGTATTGATTCTCTCGATACTCGAACCGAGTCTAAGTAATTATAAACTTTATTCAGCCGAAGGACGCAACACAAATCTGGCTGACTCAGTAACGGATACCGTACGATGGATTTGGAAAATCTATTTACTTTATACGATTGCTAGTATTCTCTTACTGCGAGTCGCCGGAATGCCTTGGTGGGATGCGATTAATCATGGGATGACAGGTATTTCTACAGGAGGTTTTTCGATCAAAGATAATAGTATTGGTAGTTATAATCCGATTATTCAAATTGCAATAATTCTGATTATGACGGCTGGAGCTATTAGTTTTTATATTCATTCAAAGCTGATTAAAAAACGGCGAATTTCGGTGCTGTGGAGTGACTCCCAACACCGTCTATTTTGGTCTATTTTGTTTTTAGGAATACTGGTTTTAGCTTGGGCAAATAGACAATTTGAAGGATCAGCTTTAATTTTAGATACGATATTTCAATGGGTTTCTGCTTTGGGAACTTGTGGCTTTAATACCGTAAAAATTCAAGACTGGAGTGCTTCCGCAAAATTAATCCTAAGCGTGGGATTATTTACAGGTGCCGCCGCAGGTTCTACCGCAGGAGGCCTAAAACTGAGTCGGGTTGTTTCGCTCGGAAAAGGAATTATTTGGCGAGTTAAACACATTCTCAAGCAACCCGATGGTGTACTTCATTATAAAATCGATAATCAAAAATTAACCGAAGAAGAAGCCAATAATCGTGTTCAAGGGGCTGCCGTTTTAGCTGTATTTTGGATTAGTTTAATTGTTTTAGGAACAATTATTTTAGTTAATTTTGCTAAACCTATCTATACTCTCAGTGATGTCATTTTTGAAGTCACTTCTGCGTTAGGTGGAGTGGGTTTGTCAACAGGAATTACTGACCCCTTGCTTCATTGGGCCGGAAAATTGGTTTTAATGATGTTCATGTGGATGGGCCGACTAGAGGTCATTCCTGTGGTTATCTTACTCACTTCTCTATTGGCTTGGGTGAGAGTGCGATTTGAGAAAATCTTTTAGTTTGATCTCTATCTGTGGATAGATGAAGTCTTCACAGAGAGGTTGTAAGCTGATTAATAGAAATACATACTAAACTTCCCAACCTACCACCAAGAGTTGCAACTATAAGCTTGGGGAGATATTATATAGATGCCCATGTATTTTAGCTCAATTTATGACCTAGAAAACGTGGCTATATCATGAAAATAGTAGCAATTGGTGAGAACATAAGTCAGTTTTTAGTTTCTCTCCAATTCTTACTATAGCATCCTTCCCCAAATAATTCGTAAAAAAAATAAACCCTGTTACAAAAAGTAAACAAAGCTGTCGTTTTATTGATACTGAACTTGTAAATATTCAGTTTTTTTACTATTCCATAAGATAGAGGGATGTCCACACACAAATCAGCAAAGTTCCCACTCCAGACAGACGATCTTTGCCTGGTAATCCGAGATACTATTTTCATCTTGATAAGATTTGCTAAATATATTCAGAGAAGCAATCTTGTATCCATTACTTTTACACCTACTCATTCACTTAGAAAAACAAAATGAATCTAGGAGAACTCACTACACTAAAGCTAATATCTCATCTGAGTTGGCTAGCTCAAGTTATCGTCGAACCCCAACCTGAAGCCGTAGAAGATGCAGCAATGGTCTTTAGTGGGCCGCAATTTTTCACCGCTCTAATCACGGGGATTGTCTTAGCATTTGCCTTCCAGATGTTACTGACTAACTTGGGAGTTGCAACAGGTATTTCGGTACTGGCTAGCTCATCATCCTCAAATCACCATCATCATCACGATCATTCTAATTCCCATTCTGAATCACCAGGAAAAACGATTAAAAAAATTGGTTTAGCATTAGGTTTAGGCACCTTAATTAGTGTCACAATTTCCCTATTTTTTGCCTGTCTATTTGCCGTCAAACTGAGTTTATTTGTCTCTGCTGTTTCTGGAGCGATAGTCGGATTAGTCATCTGGGGAGCTTATTTTTCGCTCTTAGTTTGGGTGAGTTCAACAACCGCAGGAACCTTAATTGGATCAGTTGTTAATAGTGCAACTTCTGGATTTCAAGCCTTATTTGGAACCGCCGTTGCCGCGCTTGGATCAAAAGCCGCATCTCAACAAGTCGTCGCCACTGCTGAAGCCACTGCTGCTGCTGTTCGTCGAGAATTAACAGATGGACTTGATCCGGTTGACTTACGCGAAAAAGTAGAAGATTATTTCGATGCGTTACGTCCTCCCCAACTTGACCTAAAAAATATTCGTTCTGACTTTGAAGATCTTCTGCGTGATCCGCAACTCCAAGACGCTTTAGCCAGCGGCGACTTACCGAATGTAAACCGTCAAACGTTTGTTGATCTTGTTAGTAGTCGTACCGACTTATCCCAACAAGAAATTGATCGCATTGCTCGACAATTAGAAACAGCTTGGCATAAAACATCTTCTCAGTTACCTACTCAAAATAACTTCTCCAAATTTGTTGATTATCTCAAATCTGCTCCTCGAAAATCATTACTGGGTGAAGATTTTTCTGGCAAGTTAGATGCTGTAATTGAAGAAATGCGGAAGCGCCGTCATTCTCAAAACACAAATCCCCTAACTCAGGGGTTAACGATGGGATTTAATAGTTTGACAGGTTTAGTCATGGGACGGACAGATTTATCCGATCTCGACGCCGAAAAAATCATGGGACAACTGCAACAACTCAAAGAATATTTGAGCGATCAACCGGGGAAAGTTAAGGCTCAATTGAGTGGAAGTCGCCCAACTTACAACCCCTTACGAGCAGATATTGAAAATTATCTCTCTAACGCTCATCTGTGGCAACTCAAATCCACAAACTTGCACCGAGAGTTTCGCGACTTGCTTTATGATACCGAAGCCGATGCGGGTCAGGTGGTAGAACAATTAGAACAAATTAATCGCACCGACTTTGTAGACTATCTTGAAGAGAAAGGACTGCTCAGTCAGGATGAAATTGAGCATATTTCTCATACCTTAAACGGAATTCGTTTAGAGGTCTTAAATACTGCTGTAGCTGCAAAAGAACGAGAAGAAGCTATCGAATTATTGACAGAAGTTGAACGATACTTACTCTCAACACCCAAAGAAGAATTAACTCCGGAGAAAATTAATCTCAATTTCCGACCCATTCTTAAAGATCCAGATACCGATTATGAGCATCTTAATAACCGTTTAGCTCAATTAGACCGCTTAACTTTTGAACGAATTCTATTACATCGTCCCGAGTTAACCCCTGTAGAAGTTGCGGCGATTGCAAACGAGTTAGAAATTGCTCGTGATCAGGTTCTTAAAGAAGCTCATGAAGTCGATGCAGCCGCTCAAGCTAAAGCCGAAAAACAATGGCTCAAATTTCAGTCTCATCTGCGAGATACAGGTCGATCTGAACTCAATCCTCAAGCGATTGAACGAGAACTAAAGCTATTACTAGATGATCCCCAAGCTGGAATGTCGGCTTTAAGAGCGCGAGCGTCTCGATTTGATCGCGATACTTTAGTACAATTACTGGGTCAACGTAATGATTTGAGTCAAGAACAAGTTGATAAAATTTTAGGTCGAGTTGAACGAAATTGGACTCGCATAACTTACAAGCCACAGCAACTCACCGCTCAAGCTCAACAACAGTACGAACAAGCAAAATCAGCGATTTCAGACTATTTGTATAGTACAGGTAAACCTGAATTAAATCCCGATGGAATACAACGAGATCTATCTCAATTACTTGAAGATCCAGCCGTCGGAAGTCGATCTATTAAGAGACGTTTATCGGAGATGGATCGGGATACTTTAGTGCAGTTATTAGCGCAACGAGATGACTTGAGTGAACAACAAGTTAATCAAGTTATTGACGAAGTACAAAACACGCTGAAAACAATTGCTAAATCACCCCGTCGTCTGGCTCGTCGTACTCAGCAAAAAGTGCAAGATTTTCAAGGTGCGATGACAGATTATTTAAAATCTACGGATAAGGCAGAACTTAATCCTGACGGTATTCAACGAGATCTGAAATTATTACTTGATGATCCGCGTTTAGGAATGGAAAGTTTGCAGGATCGCTTATCCCAATTTGACCGTTCAACGTTGGTTGCACTATTATCTCAGCGAGATGATATTTCCGAACATGAGGCTAATCAGATTGTTGATAGTATTTTAAGCGTGCGTGATCGCTTCTTTGAACAGTTACACACGATTAATACTCAAGTTCAATTAGTGCTTGATCGTATCTTTGCTAAAATTCGAGCTTATCTTAATAGCTTAGAACGACCCGAACTGAACTATGAAGGAGTGCGTGATGATTTCCGCACATTGTTTGATGATCCACAAGCAGGTTTTGATGCTTTACGAGAGCGTTTGTCTCAGTTTGACCGGAATACTTTGGTTGCATTGATGAGTTCTCGCCAAGATATTTCTGAAGCAGATGCTAATCGGATTATTGATCAGGTTGAACTAACTCGTAGCCGAGTTTTACAAAAAGCAGAGCGTTTTCAAAAAGAAGCTGAATTACGACTTGAACAAGTCAAACATCAAACTCAGAAACAAGTTGAAGAAACCCAAAAAGCCGCAGCCGCAGCCGCTTGGTGGTTATTTGTGACTGCGTTGATCTCAGCCTTAGCTTCTGCTGGAGCCGGAGCATTAGGTGTTACAGCATAAGAATATCGAGTTTATTCGGTTTAAATTTCCCCTATTTTTAGGGGATTTTTTTTATCCACAAATCTAGATGAGACAAAATAGAGTAGAAAATTTTCCAACTTCAGATAGATGAGTTTTTAGAATAAAACAATTATAATATAAGTATAGAAATGAATATTTGAGAATAAAAAGATTAAATGATGAAAGCTTATGACTTAGACCTAAACTCTTTTAAGATAACACTGGGATTAACTGCATTAGGAGGATTAGCAACAACCTTAATTATGCCTGTAGAAAGTGCAAAGGCTCAGACTTCTACAGTTCCCGGAAGTAACTGTCGGGAAGCAAAAATCACTAATTTAATCATTAGAGATAAACCGGGAGGAAATGAAATCGGTCGATTACAAGAAGGAGAAAATGTCTATATTGCCAACGAAGGAAGAAACGGTTGGGTACCGATAGAAAATCCTGCGAGTGGTTATGTTAATGCAAAAAATCTCCGTTTTTGTACAGGAGCTGATAGTCTTTCAGAAGTTCCTGATGGAGAGGCTTTATTGACTCCCCCCGTGAATGGTTGTCGTGAAGTTAATGCTTCATTAGTAACACTCAGAGATCGACCTCAAGGTAAAATTATTAGTACCTTAGAGCGAGATGAAAAGGTTTATATCGAAGACGAAGGCGAGAATGGTTGGGTTCAAGTTCAATATCCCATCGAAGGTTATGTAACCTCAGCAAACCTGGCTTATTGTGATACAGTAGGCTCTACTTTTCCCACAAGTAGCTGTCGTGAAGTTAATGTCAATACGCGGTTAAATGTCCGCTCACAACCCGGAGGAGAAATTATCGGAAGTTTAGAAGCCGGACAAGACATTTCTATTGAAAATAGAGGTAAAAATGGCTGGGTTCCTGTTTTTGCTCCGATTGAGGGATATGTCGCTGCTAACTTTCTTGAACTTTGTCCATAGGATTTAATTGAGTTTAGGGGTAAATACAATAGACGCACCGTAAATTTAGGATAATAAGGATGAAAATTCCAACAGAAATTACTTATCATCATCTCGAAAAAACTGAAGCGATTGATTCTTTAGTTAGAGAAAAAATTGCCAAACTTGAGCAATTCTGTGACTATATGAATAGCTGTCGAGTTGTGATAGAGAAAACCCACGATCACCCCAAAATGGGTTCTCCCTATCGTGTACGGCTAGATATTACTGTTCCTCCAGGTCACGAATTAGTAGTAGATCGTAGTCCCGACGAAGGGATTCAATACGAAGCATTAGAAACTGTTATTCGAGAAGCTTTTGATGCAGCACGTCGTCAACTTGTGGAATTAGTGGAACGTCAACGACAATGGGATAGAAACTCTCCTTCTCAACAACAAATGGTTGCGATTGTTACCCAACTTTTTCCCGAAGAAGGATATGGTTTTTTGCGAACTATTGACGTAGATCGTGAGATTTATTTCCATAAAAATAGTGTTCTAAACAATGAATTTGAGCGCTTAACAGTCGGTACTGGTGTGCGATATGCTGAAGAACAAGGTGAAAAAGGCCCGCAAGCGACAACGGTAAAAATTGTAAATAAACCAGGAGTGAGTGCTGATAAAGTTTCCAAAACCGAGGTGGAAACTCCATTAGGATGGAACTCCTAAAAGGGGTTAAGTTTCCCCAAAATAATGAATGTAAATTGGAGATTTAAAGTATGAATATTTTATCGACAAGCGAAATTAAAGACTTAATGGAATATCGGGATAAAAGTTGTATTTCGATTTTTATGCCTACACATACTGCTGGGCTAGAAATTCGCCAAGATCCAATTCGCTTTAAGAATGTTTTGAGTTTAGCTGAGGAAAAATTAGTGCAGGCGGGTTGGCGAGATACTGATGCTCAACAACTTTTAGAACAAGCTTACAAACTCGATCAGGGTGAGTTTTGGCGAAATCAAAATAAAGGACTAGCTTTATTTATTTCTCCCAATGAGTTTCGTTATTATCGTCTTCCGCTTAATTTTGATGAAGATGTGATTATTAGTCATCGCTTTCATCTTAAACCGCTAATGCCTTTGTTAATGCACGATGGACGATTTTATGTATTAGCTTTGAGTCAAAATCAGGTGCGTTTATTTCAGGGAAGTCACTATCAAATTAGTGAAGTTTATCTCCAACAAATGCCTTTGAGTTTAGAAGAAGCACTGAAATATGATGACCCAGAAAAACAGCTTCAGATGCACACCGGAAACCCTTCAACGGCGAGTGGTCAATCTTTAATCTATCATGGTCAAGGTGTAGGAACAACGGATAATAAAGATCAAATTCGCCGTTTTTTACAAAAGGTTGATCGCGGTTTACATGAGATTCTAAAAGAGGAACAAGCTCCGATTATCTTAGCTGGAGTAGAATTTTTGATGACCATGTATCAAGAGATTACCGTTTATCCGAATGTTGTAGAAGAAGGGATTGCTGGAAATCCAGAAAATACGAGTCCCAAAGAATTACACGAACAGGCTTGGAAAATTATTCGCTCTTATTTCCAAGAGTCTCAAGAAAAAGCAGCGACTGAGTATCAAGAATTGATGGGAAATAACCCTGAAAAAGCTTCTCGTGATCTCAAAGAAATTATGAAAGCAGCTTATGATCAACGTATTGACTCTCTGTTTGTAGCAATAAATGAGCAGCAATGGGGTCAGTTTAATCCTCAAACCCATGAAATTACATTGCAACGAGAAGATCAGCCCGAAAATGAGGATCTATTAGACTTTGCAACGATTCATACCTTCCTTAATGGTGGTGCAGTTTATATCGATGTTCCTGAAAAGCTTCCGGATCACGCTCGAATTGCTGCGACATTTCGTTACTAAAAATCGAGGGTGAGTAATTGCATAATAATTTAGAGTTAAGACAGGAGTTAATCTTCTTCTTGACTCTGATTTTTTTATATAGGAATAAATGTCCTTTTCTGATAGAGAGAGAGAAGAATATTTAAATATCCACCCCATTCACTCTCTTAATATAAGTAGAGGGAAAATAAAGATGGGTTTTAAAAAAATAATAACTATGCTATAGTTGAATATTAATCAAAAAACTACATTCAATTTTTCAAAAATTAAGTTCAAATCAATTGCTTCTTTTTTAAGCTCACATAAACTCAAGGAAATCAAAAGTATGAAGTTTCAAGTGGGATGTCAATTAAAATACGATCTGACAACCGATAGCACATTTATTTTTAACATTAGTGCTGTTAATAATAGTTACCAACAGGTTTTAGAAGAACATCTTCAGATTGAACCTGCAATAAACTCTGAAGAATATGTGTCACCAACGCTGAAAAACCGAATCTTGAGACTAACCGCTCCCCCCGGAAAATTGCAAGTGTCTTATCAAGCGACTGTCGCTCTTTGTTTAGGAGAAGATAACCCTAATCTAATTCCGGAAATTTCACCAGAAAAACTCCCCTTAAGAGTCTTAAACTATGTTTATCCTTCGCGATACTGTGAGTCAGATCAATTATTCAATTTAGCCAATCATGAATTTGGTCATCTTTTGCCAGATTATTCTAGAGTGACTGCAATTTGTAATTGGATTTATGATAATGTTACTTACTTATCTGGAAGTACAGATGCTCATACTTCCGCTTATGAAATCGTTACTCAACGCTCTGGAGTCTGCCGTGATTTTGCTCATTTAGGTATAGCATTTTGTCGTGCTTTAAATATTCCTGCTCGCTTTGTCAGTGGCTATGCTTATGGTTTAGAACCACCAGATTTTCATGCGGTTTTTGAAGCTTATTTAGGCTCTCGCTGGTATTTATTTGATGCAACTCGTTTAATTCCCCGTAAAGGATTTGTGCGAATTGGCACTGGACGAGATGCGGCTGATATGTCATTTGCTACAATTTTTGGAACAGCTCAACTCGAAGATATCAGCGTTTCAGTAGACTGTTTAACTGAAGAACCTCCGCAAGCAACATTAGGGGCAATTACCTGTATTTAGGCTGTTCGTCATTGAAACGAGATGACTAACAATTACGAAATCAATCATATTAAACGTTTCTAAAAACCTGGTAACTTCGGCGAAACCAGGTTTCTCTCCAGTTCTCTCGACGATGCGTACAAGCGAAGCGAAGCTTGGTTTCGGGAGAAATCACAGAAGTGCTAGTTTTTGAGCATATTCATCCTGTGTCAAAATACCGTTATCTAATGCGGCTTTCAATTTCATTAAAACTTGCTCTTTTTCTTCTTCAAGCCGTTGATCAATCATCTGATGTCTCACTTCTTCTTCAACTTGGTGAACTTTAGCCTCAAATTCATCTGCTGTTAAAATCCCATCTGTAAACGCTTCCTGAAACCGAATCAACTTTTCTTCAATTATCAACTCAATTTCGTATTCATCGATTTGATTCTCTACATATTGCTTTTTAGCGGCAAATTCTTCTTCGGTTAGAACATTATTAGCTAAGGCTGCTTCGAGTTTTTTTAAGTCTTGATCTGCTTTTAATATTGCTTTTTGACGAGCAGAATTATTTTGAGCTTTATAATGATTCTCTTTTTCGGACGAATGAATAGAGGTTCTTAGAGGTTCAAGCTCAGATGAATTTATAGATTTTTGAATCTTTTTAAACTTCAATTCTTCTTCAATATAGGTGATTATTTCATTTTCTACGACTAAAGCCCAACCCGCTCCAGCTAAACCTGTTAATACAGTCAATCCTCCTAAAAACATCGCAGTCACTCCGGCTCCAGCAATATTTTGTATCCATTTACCTGTGCTAGTTTCTACAATAAATTCAGGCGGATTCGTGAGGTCATTTGACTTATAGACTTTGACTTTGAAAGCTAGATTTGTCCCCAGCACAGTCCTGATTTTACCAACTTTTTGCGCTTGAATTAAGTAAGTACCATCAGCTTCTGTTCCTTCAACTTTGTATTGCTTATCTTTAAACCAAAGTAAAAGATTTTTGTAGACGAATTCTCGAGAATCTTCATTGTTTTCTAAGTAATAGTTAATTGCCATTTGTTTCTCCTTTAAGCTGATTGAGTAAGAAGTAGAGAGATGAATATTTCCGAGAAATATAAGCTTGGTTGTGCCAGTGACAATCTCAAAGTTTCTATCTCTATCTTTAATATTAAACTTGTATTCTTAGATATGCCAGCGTACAATCACTGAACTTTCAAATCTTGTATGTACTAAAAATCTCAGAGATCTCAGTAATTTTACGAGTTGATTGATTCAGCAAGTCTGTACCCCTTTCAAATACACCTCACCAGTTTCGTAGGGGCAGGTTCCACCTAGCTAGATCGAGGTCTCTAACAAATAACCTCAGCAAACCCCCCCACTAAATTGTTTATCAGATACCTAAATCTCTCGGAGGCGTAGCCGTACCCAGTTTTTTCTTATCCCTGTTCCCTCTCTTCGTCAGCATTGTAAGCGCGCCCTTGGAGAGAGGGTTTGAGCGATCCGCTATTGGCTGTCTCCTGTTCTCTGTAAGGGCGTAAGGCCCTGACTTCGAGGACTATGCCACTCCTAAAATTGGTTACTGGCGGAGAATATCTTTCCTGGGTTAACAAGTGTTTAAACAACCACTCAGAGCATGATGATTAAAATGAATAACATCAAAAAGTCATCACCTTCTGCATGACACCTGAAAGAGTGGCTCAGGAACGCATATAACCGTTAGATAAGTTGATTAAAATAAAGGTAATGTATCTATACTAAAATGATCAACTTGGGGAAAGATCTCATGGATAACTTAACTGTTAATCATCCTGTGAGTGAGTGGGCTAAATTTTATATTTTAAACGACAATAAAACCCTTAAAGAACTTGAAGATTCTGATCTGACTTCCGGGCGTCCTACTTATGTGATTACTCATGGCTTTCGCGATAATCCCGGAATACCTAATGAGGTTGAATCAGATAATTGGATGCGAAAAATAGCGACGGAAATCTCTAAACAAGAAGATGATGCTAACGTTATTTTAGTTAGTTGGGATGCGGGTCAAAAAGTTACAGATTTTTTCAACTATCCTCAACAGGCTCAAAAGACAGAGTTTGTCGGAAAAGCGGTTCAAGAAATGCTTTATCGATATGTTAGTTCTGATGTTATTCAACCCGAAACAATTACATTAATTGGTCATAGTTTAGGCGCTCAAGTTGCTGGATTTGCTGGACAATATTCGCCGAATGATCAGAAGATTGGAACGATTATTGGTTTAGATCCCGCAGGGCCAGGATTTGAAAATGCAAATTTTAATCAGAGAACATTAGCAACTTTTCAATCTATCCCAGAACGCTTGGATAAAGGAGACGCAACGCGAGTCATTGCAATTCATACAACGAGTAATCTCGGATATGAAAATCCTCTACCTGTACTGAATTTTGATAATGAAAATACTCTTGATCTTTATCTTAATCAAGGGGAGGCATGGAATCAACCCGATTCTAATCGATTTAATGACTGGTTTGGAGCAAAAGCACATGGTTATGCTCATCATTTTTTTACTCAATTACTTGCAGGTGAGGGGTTTAATTTACCCTCTGAGTTATCTGTTAGCGGTTCTAAAAGTTTAGACCAACTTGATAATCCCTTAGTTGAAAATCAATTCAGATTGACTTATCCTTTAATTTCTCTTAATACTCTCAGACAAGGAATTTTAACCGAAGATGAACGTGTTAATCGAGGGATTGTTGATCTCAATACCAAAGATCAAAAACAGGGAGTTTTATTCAATACAGACTTGAGTTTTAAAGGAACAAATAACAGAGATAATCTTGCTGGAACCTATCAAGGAGATGAATTAATCGGATATGCAGAAGATGACTTGATCAGCGGTTTATCGGGGAATGATGTAATCTGGGGAGGTGAGGGAAATGACACGAGTTATGGAGGGATTGGTGATGATTTGATTAACGGAGATGCAGGTCGTGATATCTTGATTGGTGGCTCAGAAAATGATCAGTTATTTGGGGGACTTGATGATGATATCTTAAGAGGAGGTATGGGTTTTGATACTTTACAGGGAGGTCCAGGAGTAGATGTCTTTATTCTAGCAACGAATGAAGAAACTGATCAAATTCAAGATTTTGAAATTGGTATTGATTTTATTGGTTTAACAGATAATCTAACGTTTGAACAGTTAACAATTGAACCCATATTTCAAGGGACTCAAATTAATTTTGGCGAACAGATACTTGCTGTTTTTAATCCCGTGGTACTGACACAAGAAGTTTTTATTGTAGTCTAGATTAACTCTTATTAAATAATTTCCAGGATACAAAAGCGTAGATTAAACAACTCCTCTACGCTTCAATTCTTCCTTTAAGCGATCTGTTGAAATTTTATCCCAATCAATCAAATCTTCATAGGATAAACGGTCTTCATTCACAATTTCAGCAATGGGATCGCGCACTGACAAAGCCCAAGAACGGTTCCAATTTCGATTAGCGGTTTTTCCACGCCAAGTAAATCTTTCTTCTAAAGGAGATTCGATATCAGCTCGAACTTGATATAAGCAAACGTGAGGATACCAACGTTTCATAGAACCTATTTCATCGTAGGTGAGTAAAAAATTACCAATTTCTAATTCAATTAATTGATCCGCTTCAACTCGATATCCTTGAAAAGCATATCCGGTTGTCTGATTTAGATCGACAAAATCAATTACGCGCCGCCAATATTTTTTTCGTTGACCTGCTTTAGAGGGAACATGAATAATCATTCTAAAATTTGATCAGATCTACATTAAAAAATTTTAGTCTAGATTATTCCCTAACTATTATAACATTAACTCAGATTTATATAGCAATAAGAAATAATTGGTGAAGGCTGACGAGATCAAAAAGCTTATAGTGCGGGAATCTTGCTTGCCGAAAGTTTATAACTCACTCAATCTTACTATATAAACAGACTTCAGAGTAGGGAGCTGTTTTATTCTGATTTTAATTTTTGAGTCGAGATCCCAAAAAAAAGTAAACTAGCCCAACAATAAAACAACCAATCATAATGACTGTAAATCTTTCAGTATTAGCGATTAACTTCACGAACATCCAGAGAAACCCTACAATGAAGAAGATAAAAGATGCTAAATAATAAGTTTTTTTCTGCATTGTCTTTATTTGATATTTTTTACCTTAAATGAATGTTGTTTGTGATCACAAAACTTCTGGTTTGATACCAAGTTTAGTAGAGTCAAAAAATGTTAGCTGATAGATTATTGAAAAAATTGAGAAAACAGGAAAGGTCGATCAGACTTAGTTGTGTTCAAAGGTTTAAAATTAAGTGTGAGTTCTGAATTTTACTAAGCCAGATACTCACACTCAACGTATTTTAATGCAGTTTATCTCACTTTATTTTCAAGTCAATCTATTAGCTATTAGGCACTGTTTCTACTCCAGTTGCGCCCTCTACTCCTTTTGCAACTTGCTCTGCTTTTGTTAAAACGTCCTTGGCATCTTCATTATATTTCAAGATAACAGTGCTACCTTTTTGTGCAACCCAAAGACCCACGTTATCTGAGATATTTGCATCATCTAATGCTTGAGCAACACGTTTAGCTAAACCACTTTCATCAAAGTCACCATCAATCCCTACTTTTTCGGGTGCAATAGATTTTTCGGTTGCTGCTTTTGAAACCGCTACTTTAGGTGTTGAGGCAGCTTTCTCCTCTTCTTTTTTACCAAATAGTTTTCCTAGAAAGCCCATAAATTTATCTCCTATTTTCTCTGTGTTTCTTAATAAAAATCAACACAATACAGTGTTTAACACTGCAATTATAAATGTATCTGTGCAGAATGATCTAAATTTATGAAAAATTTAATATTTTTCACAGTGGCCACCACAGAGATCATCGAACCTTGATGGATTCTAAATATTTTGGAGAAAAATGCGATCCACCCCCCCCGGAATTGAGCCAGAACAATTTTCCTCATTTCCTTTTACCCATATAGACAGATTCTTGGTAAAGGGACAATATTGAACTCAAATAAAATTCAGAGTTCTTGAGGTGGAGAGGTGTGATCCGTTTTAAGAAAAATTAAGATTATTTCTCTGAAGTTTTTGGTTAAATTAAACTACCGATAACTGGATCTTCATTGTTTTTGGGAAGATCAAGAAATCAAGTTAGTTAAAGTTCACCTGTTGCTAACATTTGAATCAGTCGCGGAGTACCTGGGTCAAATCCTGCAATATCCCAAGAATTATCATCATTTGGATCAACTAAGGTGATATTATAGGGCGCAAGCGTCACATAAACCACCTTGATTTTTGGATTAATTTTTTGACGGTATTCTGCTAATGCACGGCTAGGATGTTTTTGTCCCGCCCAAGTTTCATTATCTGTCCAAAAACAAATCACATCTGCTTGTAACTTTTGACGCATCATCCAATCATAAACAACCGTCGCATCCGTACCACCAAAGTTTTTACTATTGGCTTTGTTAATTGCCGTTTTAAAAGAATCTTTTGCGGTAATTTTCAAGTCTATAAACTCTGTTGAAAATCCTCGAATAAAGTAATCCTTCTCAGCTTTTGCAGTTGCTAACGCCATCGTTGTCGCAATTTCACAGCAAGTTAAACCGATAGAAGAAACAGTATTCCAAGACATCGAACTAGAGATATCAATAGCGTGTACAAACACTTGATATGTCGGTTCAATCACATCAAAAGACAACTCTACCGCCTCCTCTAAAATATCTACAATTCGAGAAACAGGAGTCCAAGTTTTTTTGCTCCGTCCTAAACTTCCCCCAGACTGGTAGGTTTTTAGTGCTTTTAACACATCAATCGGGTGAATTCGTGCTTTTCGGAGATATTCACGGTTGTTTAGAACATGAGCTACTCGTTGAATATTCTTCCGTTCATTCATACTTAAAATTCCTAATTGAGTTAGAGAACCTAAGTTTCTTAACACTGCACCTATCGGCATTTCATTGAATAATAACTGCCAAGCTTGTTTGTCCATTTTTCCTACAGGTGCCGCCATTTCATGGGTTAAACGACCTTGAGAAATTGCTTTGTGAGTTTTGTCTGGGTGACGTTTTAACCATTCATACCACCAAATTTGTTTTAAGGCTTCCGAAGGAATATCCGAAGGTAATTCTTCCCAACCGTTCATCACCCAATTAAAGAGTAAATCATGGTCTTCTGTTGTTGGTTTAACATGAAACAAACGCAACGCATCGCGGCTAGAAAATCCTTGACGTTGTTGATATTTTAACAGTTGATAAGCGAGTCCTTTTACATCCTGATTAGACAGCCAAGCTTTTCCTGCTTCTCGAACAACTTTACCAAATCCTCGCATTGCTTTGGTATAGCTTAACCATTCGTAGAAATGGCTTCCAGTACGCACAACTTGTAGGAAGATTTCTGTAAAGGCAAGTTTCGCTTCTGGCGTTTCTCCCATCGATAACAAAACCAGGGCTAAAATCGGAGCACTATTATTAATAGAACGTCCATCGGAAGCATAAAGAATTTCATCGCCAACTCGACGAGGATCGGCTTCAATTGCAAGTTGAATGGTATCGACAAATTCTTGAGTTAGTTCATATTTTCCAGCGTAAAAAGCACCTTGAGAAGTTCCAATTAATAAACAACGTCTTAACACTTGCCAAATATCTGCTTTGAACATCCATCCGCCTGAACGTCCTTGCGTCATTTCAGTTTTACGCCCCGGAAGTGGTTGATTTTGAGGAGTTTTATTTTGAGACACAAAAAAGTTATATTTCATGTTTTTGTCCTTGTTAATTATTAATTAATTTGTTATAATTAAAACGATAAAATAGAGAACCACCATTATTAGTAACTGGAGGCTGATATTGAGAATAATGAAAATCGTGATTGGCGACAGAAGCCCATACTTTACTCGAATTAATAATTAAGATTATTAAAGTAATCGGAAATATAAATCGTAAATAAAGAGTATGATTGAACATTTTTTCTCCGGCCCTTTAAGGCAAATTTGTTTGAAAAAATTCTGTTTTGAGATGAATCCCAATTGGCAGAGTGGGATTTGTTGGCGAAGCCTTCTCGCAGAGTACCCACACCTCTCGCTTAGAAGGCGATAACCCTCATTCTTAAGCCTTTTCAGACAATCAGTGAATCAGGAATTTTTAGCGTTCTACCGTTAAACTACCTGCCAAAGATCGTGGAAATTTTGATTCTAATTTCCGAATTTTGTTGGTGTAGCGGAGCAGGAATTGAACCCGCATCTCAGCGATTAAGGGGGGATTCGTGTTACAGACGATAACCCTAAATCTGCGTCCCAAAGGGCAAAATTGTGCTTTACCAATTAAGCGACCCGCCACATAAATGACTAGCAATTAATCGGATTAAAACCCACATTATTTCTAACTTTTGGTTTGCTTCTCGTTTGCTATGTTTATAAGATAAAGTGACAATATTCCCCTAATCGAATTTTGAGCTTGACACCGCAAAGCTAGATGTAGACTACACTTGAGAGATAGGGGAAGTTGTTGAGATGGGGGATTCCCCCAACTTTGTTGAAAAAATGCCGCGAACCAGTTATGGCCCACAAGCCAAAAACCGCACTAAACAGTTACTCACCGCTTTGTTGGACTATGCAAACGACGAGTTAGACTGTGATGAAATCGCTTTAGAACGCTTGCAACGAGAGATTAAAACCGATTGGAAAGATGAACGACAATTAATCGTACAAACAAAGCTGCGATTTCTAGAAGCGTTGATCGAACTGACTGGAAATGCGCTAACAGTTCCTCAAATTAAAGAAGCGTTAAACCGTCTTACAGATTTTTTAGAAATTTTAGAAGATCATCGTCCAGTTAAGCGAGGTTCGGAAACCTGGCACTTTACTTTAACGTTTTGGTACAAGCGACGCGATCGCACGGCTATTTTACAACAGTTTAATCAGGAATGGGAACAACGCCGCCCGCAAAAATCCAAACAAGTTACTGGCGATCAAAAAAAATTTCAAAAGCTAGAAAATTCTAATGAAGACTCTAATCCTTGGTTGAAATGGTGTCGAGAGAGTTTGCAGACTCAACAAATTCAACGCTTAACGACAAATCCTTTAACGGTGAGTGATGGTGTGACGTTTGAACTTCAGGAAGTTTATGTTCCTCTTGGTTTAGTTGAATGGCGATCACAAACAGAACTCCAAAGTGATCAAAGTTGGGAATTTAATGATGCTGAGGATATTGAGATTCAAGACGTTATCAATCCTGAGTTATTTCTACAACAGTTACTGACTTGTGAAGTCTCTCAACGCATTGCCATTATCGGAGAACCCGGTTCAGGAAAAACAACATTATTACAACGAATTGCTAATGAATTATTAGAACATAATTTTTTTCCAATTTGGATTTCTTTAGCGGATTTACAAGGAGAAACTCTCGATCAATATTTACTCAAAGATTGGCTAAAAATTTCCACCCGTCAAGTTATTATTTCGCCTGAACTCCAACAGCAATTTGCAGAATTATTTCAGCAGGGACGAGTTTGGTTGCTCTTAGATGCGATTGATGAAATGGCAATTGAATCGAGTGCCGCATTAAGTTCAGTTGCGCGTCAACTGCGGGGTTGGATAGCAGATGCTCATATTATTCTCACCTGTCGAATTAACGTTTGGGAAATGGGTAAAAATCCCCTAGAAGATTTTGTTACCTATCGCAATTTAAGTTTTTGTCATCATCATTCTAAATCCTTAAATCAAATTGAACAGTTTATTAAAAAATGGTTTCAGCATCAGTCACAACTGGGTGATCATCTTTTTACTGAACTTGAAAAGCCCGCACGTCAGCGAATTCAAGATACTGTTAAAAATCCTCTATGTTTAGCGCTTCTCTGTCGAATTTGGACAGTCATGCAGGGAAATTTTCCGAGTACAAAAGCTGCACTATATCAACAATTTGTGCAAATACTTTATGACTGGAAACAAGATAGATTTCCAACAAGTTTAGCACAGCGTCAACGATTAAATCAAGTGCTTGGTAAGTTAGCTTTAAACGCATTCTTACAAATAGAAATGAAGTTTCGTTTCAGTCAATCTTTTATCGAAACCGTTCTTGATACTGACGAAATCAACTTGTTTGCTTTTGCGTTACAACTCGGTTGGTTGCATCCGGTGGGGATTTCGGCGACAACAGGCGAGCGAATTTATGCCTTTTATCATTCAACTTTTCAAGAATATTTTGCGGCTCAAGCGATTGCAAACTGGCAATTTTTTCTAGATAAAACAGATTTGTATTATCGCATTTTTGCACCTCAATGGCAAGAAATCATTTTACTCTGGTTAGGTCGGCTAGATCTAGAGAATTCAGAGAAAGAAGAATTTCTTCAAGCTTTAGCCAATTTTGACGATGATTGTGGTCAATTTTATCAATATCAAGCTTACTGTTTAGCCGCTTCTGGACTATCAGAATTTTCCGAGTTTAGTCAAGCAGATGAAATAATTGGTCAATTAATTCATTGGTGTTATGGTGAATTTAATCCGACTCAACAAAAATGGTTAACTTTTCCAGCACCTATTTTGGAACGAGTGAGAATTGCTTTATTTTCTACAGATCGACTTCGAGTGATTAAACAGCTTGAAAATTATATACAATCCTTAAAGCATCCCCGAATTTGTTGGCTAATTGCTTATAGTTTAGGGAAAAACTTTGATCGGGGTAACAAAGTTGCTGAAAACACGTTATTAAAATTATTAGAAACTGCACCAGATGAAATCACTCAAATGGAGGTTGCTTACAGCTTAGGACAAGTGAGTATCAGTCATCCTCTCGCCATCAAGACTTTAACGGAAATTCTGCACTCGGCTTCCCAAGAAAGTTTTCGCCGTAAAGCTGCCTATCGACTGGGAAAAATAGATTCTGGAAATACAACTGCAATTAACACTTTAGTTGATCTTATAAAATCCCCTTCAACTCCTCAAAAAATTAGATCAAGAGTGATTAAAGATTTGTACCAAATTGAGCCGGAAAATTCTCTCTTGAAAACACAGTTTTCCCTCGATTATGGGCAAGCTAAACCGACTCAAATTCAGATCCAAAAACAACACAAAAATCCAGATAAAGCAATAACCGTTTTCAAGCATAGACTGGCGACAACCAATGAAATTAAATCAAAACGGAAATATGCAATTTCTTTACTGAAGCTACACCCTGGATATTCAAAAGCTATCTCTGTTTTAATTGAGAGTTTACAAATCCCCCAACAAACTCAGAGAACCTATAGAAACACTGTAGAAGCTTTGAAATTAGGATTGCTTGAAGAACAGCTTCCATTAATTGTCACGAGTTTAAAAGAGTATGCAATTGCTGTAAATCAAGGTGATCGCTCTCCTCAAGCCCTAGAAATTTATAAGTTGTTGTGGTACGCTGTTCAACAAATGTCCTATGTAGATTTTTATGCTGCTTGGCATCAGGTTTAAATTTTGATTTGACGTCTCCTCTAATTAACTTTAAACTAACGAATATAGAAACTTTACGGATTTAAAAATAAAATGGCAACTTATCTGGTTACAGGAGCAAATCGAGGAATTGGGTTAGAATATTGTCGCCAACTTCAAAGGCGAGGAGATGATGTGATTGCCGTTTGTCGTTCAGCTTCCGATGAACTTAAGGCTTTAAATATAGAAATTATAACCAATATCGATATTACTTCTGAAAGCTGTATTTCTGAGCTAGTTAAACGTTTGGGTGATCGGATGATTGATGTATTAATTAATAATGCTGGAATTGTTGAAAGAATCTCTCTTGATAACCTCGATTTTGAGAGTATTCGCAGACAGTTTGAAATCAATGCAATCGGGCCATTACGCTTAACTCAGATGTTACTTCCGAAGCTAAGAAATAGTTCAAAAGTCATCATAATGACCAGTAGAATGGGTTCAATTGAAGATAATACTTCTGGAGGTTCCTATGGTTATCGGATGTCAAAGGTCGCCTTATCGATGGCTGGAAAATCCTTATCCCATGACTTAAAACCTCGTCAAATTGCAGTTGCTATCCTGCATCCCGGATTAGTAAAAACTCGGATGACAAACTTTACCGACTCGGGAATTACTCCCGAAGAATCAGTCCGGGGATTACTGGCTCGAATTGATCAATTGAACCTAGAAAATACCGGAACATTTTGGCATTCTAATGGCGAAGTTTTACCTTGGTAATTGATTTTCAATTGGGCTGATAACGCTTAAAATGAGGAGGAATAATAAGGAGAATAAAAGCTGATAATTTTTTGAATGTCATTCTGAACAAAATCAAGCATCTCACCGATATCTGCGTTACACCAAAAATCACAAATAATAATCTATCTTAAGATAGAAGTAAAATCTTACCTAATAATTTATCTTATTTATATTAATTATTGAACTTTGATTTGATTTTAACTTGAATCACAATTATCTAAATGAAATATTTTAAGTTATTTTTACGTCGAAAACTTAAGCTTCCCTTTATTCTTTTTATTAGTATAACGATATTTGTTCTCATTACACCCCTGAGTATTGCTCAAACTGAAGATGTTATCGTTCCTACTCCGCAGCAATCTTCAGCGGGTCCAGTCAATCAAAGTCAAGATGGCTTATATTTTTCAGATGTTTTAGTGCGAGGAAGACCAATTTTTCAGATTGGAAGTTTGGCTGAAGTGAGTGCTAGCGATCGCGCTAAAATTATTAACCGTAGAATTGCTAGTTTACTGTCTCAATCTGACTCAATTCCCCCGGTTTCAGTTAATATTAACTCCAATCAAAATATTGCTACATTACAAGTAAAAAACCGTGTTTTAATGACCGTAACTCAGCAAGATGCTCAAGATTTTGGTTTAGAATTAGAAGTCCTGGCGCAAAGGTGGAAAGAGCAACTCAATATAGCCTTTGATAAACGTCCTTTAGCGATTGATGTTGGACAGCGCTTATATGAAACCGTTCGCCAATTTTTTAGAGATACGATTAGCAATTTACCTGCATTTATTGGTGCATTAATCGTTGCTTTTTTTACTTGGGGAGTAGCGAGCGGTGTTCGTTATGCAGCATTCAAATGGGCGCAAAAAACCGAAGGCGATTCTAACACCGAAGTCTTAATTGGGCGGTTGAGTTATGGTGGTATTTGGGTATTAGGAAGTATTGTGGCTTTGGGTGTTTTAGGGTTAGATTTTGCAGCTCTTTTGGGTGCTTTGGGACTAACCAGTGTGGCAATTGGTTTTAGTCTCAAAGATGTTTTAAGTAACTATATTTCTGGAGTCATTTTACTCGCAGCTCGTCCGTTTAGAATTAACGATCAGGTGGTGATTGACAATTTTGAAGGCACGATTACTCAAATTCAACTGCGAGGAACAACACTGAGAACCTACGACGGACGTTTGGTTTATATCCCTAATCAAGAAGTCTTCCAAGCGAGCATTATTAACAATACAGCTTCTCCTCGTCGTCGTAGTTCAGTCATTGTAGGAATTGATTATGGTGAGGATCTCAGTACAGCGCAAAAAGTTATTTTAAATGCTCTCCATAATATGCCCGAGGTGGAAACAAATCCGGCTGCTGATATTTTAGTTAAAGAACTAGCGCCCAGTACCGTTAACTTAGAAGTACGGTTTTGGGTAGATTCTCGACGAGCGGGCTATTTAGCCACAACTTCTCACGTCACTCAAGCCATTAAAGAAGCATTAGAACAGGCAAATATTGATATGCCAACGGATATTTATACCTTGGTTTTTCGCAATCTACCCAATCAAGTCAATGGCAATGTTACCGCTCAATTAAATCAAGAATAAAAGATGGGTTACACTACGCTAACCCACCCTACAAATTATGCTGCGGTTAATTCTGTGAGTTCAGTTTCGTCATTTGTTTCAGAAGGTGTCGCATCTTGAACCAACGATCGCATTTGACCTTGACGTTCGACAAAATTAGTCACCATCGCTAATAACGCATCAACTTTGCGAGTGCGCCACTGATCGACAACGCTGGCAATTTCAACCGCAGTCAAACGACGATGTAAAGCTTCTAGAAGGTAAGCCGCGTGACGGGTTTCATCTTGTGCGACGCTGAGAATGCCTTTTTTCGTGCTAGCCGTCACCAGATCATCATCGGGTAAAACATTCGCCATGCGTGCAAAGTCCTTGCTGGCATCGAGTTCAAGGATGTAGGTACTCCCCATAAACACGATCCAGTCGATGTTTTCCGCCTTGAGTTGTTCAGAGGTATAATCTTTAAAGTACGCATCAAAAAAAGGACTACGCTGACGTTCTTTTTTATCTTGTTTGTCTTGTTGTTGGGCTTGTTGCTTGAAGTCGATCACTTGTTTCTGATGGCGTTTGAGGGCTTGGGCAAAAATTTGACCATGACGTTTTTCGTCATTAGCATGACGTCCCAAATGTTCGGCCAGCCAAGTGTCTCCTTCGCTGAAGGCGCGATCGCGAAGTTTCTCCAAAAACGGAACTGAACCCGACTCCGCCAGTTGAAAGCCAGCCAGTAAGTTCGGGCGAGTTTGAGCATCTCGCAGGTTACGAGCGGTAATGTAGGCACTCGCGCCACTCCCAACAATGTGAAGAACTTGAGTCAAAAGGTTCATATCAAATCAACTTAATTTGTATTAGCACAACTTATCTTTAAGTATGACAAGTTTTACAAAAATTGGTACAAGAATATACTGCAAAAATTTAGGAGTTGTATTAAGATATAGGCAAAATTTTTCTTTTTGAATGACCATGACTCAGTTTAAATTCTTAATCACCGCTCTTTCAACGGTTTCCATTGCAGGAAGCCTGATTTTAGGTTCAACTTCTGCGGAAGCTTGTTTATACAATAAGTTAAAATCCGGCTCTAGCAGCTTCAACTCAACCGATAAAATTTCTGTCAATTGGAAGAACTTGTGGACATCCAAAGACATCGCTAAAGCAGCCGGAATTGCTGCGGCGACTGGAACTGCGGGTTTTCTCGGACTGGGTTTATGGTATCAGCGTCGGCGTGATGCTGAATTGGCAGCGATGTCTTTTGACAGTACCGATGAAGTCAACGATGGGGCGAATGTGCATCCAGAAGCTCCTGGCGGCGAACTAGAGATACAAGAGAATACCGCAACTTCAGAAGAAGAATCTGCTCAAAAAGAAGTCGTTTTTAGCAAATAACTCCAAGGATTTAGTTAACTGATTTGTCCGATATCTTTTCGTTAACTGAATGGCAAATTATCAGCTTGAATGTCCTTTTTTACTGTTAAGTTTACTTTATCTGTGATGTAAGAATTTCCCATTTTTTGAAGCTTGATTTTGCCATTAACTATCTGTTAAGGTAAAGACCTTAACTCCTGATTAAGGGTTTGATGAGTGAATGCTACTCAGGATGAGGGGTGTAGAATTTTAAAGAATGATGCACCCCTTCTTCTTTATCTGCAATCACTTTCACCCGAATATATTTCAAGCCATTAACACCAGGTAGAGGCGCAACTGAACCCACTTCTAGTTGAGATTCTACCCAGTTTTCACGGGTTAAATACCGTAAATATTGTTGATATTCATCTGATTCTTCTTCAGTGGAATAGACAATTGTTAATTTTCCCGGTTGTGTAATTCGTTCTTGAGTTTCTAAGTCAACCCCTTTATCAATCCGCTTTTTAACAATTTCATAGCGAATATCCCGAGTTCCTCGTACATCAAACACTCGTTCTGTATTCTCATCGTGAAAAATATCAATTGTCGTATGCTGAACTAATATTAGATGCGCCAACTCCAAACTAATCTTCCCTTCTGTTTTCAATTTCAACGCCGTTCTCGCACAATCACAAACCGCTCGTAACTGTTCATAACGCAAACTTTTGAGATGAAAAAAACTAAACCGAGCATCAATTGACTCCCCGACATACAGCATATGATCCATTCCATCACTGCACTCAACATCACAGTAATGAGGAATAATCTTTTGCATCTCCTCTTGCCATTTATTCCAGCTTTTTTGCAGACTAACTGTAATTAAATTCAGCATCTCATCATACCGCGATCGCTCAGTATAAACACAGCGATGCTTATTATCACAAGCCTCACGATAAGCATAAACTGCGGCTTCTACATCCGCAGAACATTCACAAAAGTAGTCAAAATAAATTTCTAAATGAGTCTTTAAATAATCAGTTGCTCGCACTTCACCATCAACCGTTATCTTTTCTTCAATCTGAGTAATATATTCAACGAGATCTTGACGCAATTGTTCACCGAGAGCCGTCTGTTGAGCCTGACAAACTGCCTCAATTACCGCTAACCCCAAATGAAACTGGGTGAGTAAATCCGCCTGAATCGCGTGATTTCGTTCCTCCGACGAACCCCGAATATCAGAAATTCCGTAGAGAGGATTAACCTGTTCAAAAACAATGGCTTGAGGTGAAAGTCCCCAACTCCGACGTTCAGCTTCTTGCAAAAACCGCCATTCAACAGAAGGATGAAGATTGCGAATATTACTCAATCGTTGCTGAGTCGAGAAGTGAAAAGCTGTGATTAAAGCCGGAATTAGTTCTTGAGCAAGTTTAATATCATTAGGATGAAAATGATCGCTCTGATGACTTCCCAGTCCAATAATTCCTAAAATTTGTTCCTCTGGAGAAGAACTAAAATGAGATTGAATCACCAACGGAATCAGCAACAAAGAGCGAATATCTTGATTGTAGAGTAGACGTTCACATTCAGTCGGAAAATCTCGTTGTAATTCAGGAATAATCATCACTTGATTGCGATGAGCCGCCTCAAATAAATAAGAGTCTTTTAAAGTTTCTAAATTATAAACAGTCGGAGCTGCGGCTTTAGTATCTAAACTGAAAGATAGCTTGGCTTGATTTCCCTTAAACCGGAGAAGAAGACTAGAATTGGCTTGAAACAGCGATCGCAAACTTTGTTCGATTTGTTCCCAACCTTGACGCTGACGAATTAAATTGCGATTGAGAAGTTGATCAATCAATAGACGCTTTTGTTCACTCAAGGTAACATCTACGCCTTCAAGAACGATCATTCCTTCAATGCGGTAGTTGTCTAATTGTAATTGTTGAGCGAGGGCTGCTAGTTTACCGGGTTGCTTGAGTTGAGAAAGTTCGAGTTGTTCGCGGATTTGAGCAAATTCATCCAGATGGGGATCAATACGATTGATTTCACAACTTTGGGAGTTTAACCAAAAACGAATAAAACAGTTCTTTTTTTTAGAGGAAAAATGATGAGAAACAAGAACAGATTGCTCGATGATTTGTAAAGATTCGAGATTAATGTGATAATATTTAGATAAAATTTGTTGAAGTAGATGATAGCGATAAAGTTGCTCTAAGTTAATTTCTGTAATAGGTTGAAATTGATTAAAAATGTTCAGTTGATGATCCTCTGAACACAGGTAAGCGCTGTCAATTTCAAGTAACTGACAAAAAGAACGATTCCCATAGTGCAATCTAAAGCTATCGGGTTCCACAACAGCCAGTAGAGTGCGACTACAATGCTGAAGATTAAATGGAAGTTGCCAGGCTTGCAGTTCGGTTTTGGGTTCGGGTTCGGGAGTAATCGGGGATAAAGAAGACAATTCAGTAGACGACTGAGTATTCAAACGCTTAGATTTTTTCGGAGTAGGAGCAGTTTTTTCTGATGGGGATTGGTAGTGTTCAGAATTAGACAGAGAGACGCACATGAGCGAGTTTCCCACAGCAATAGCGGATTAGGTTAAAGGGTGGATGACATCAGGGATATCACTCCCTATTTGTCGCGATCGTAGCACAATTTTTGACTGACCCGTTACCATCAACCACCAGATAGATGCCAGAATGCGTCTTTAGAGTTATTTATGAGTTCGCCAAAAGAAATAACTTCTAATTGAAGTTTGTCAAAGTTCGACTCAAGCTCACCAATTATGAGACAATATTTAACGAGATCGTCTTAAATTTGTTAGTGTTATCTCAAAATGACTTGACAAGTCGGCGTTTTTCTCAATTGCTACGTCTAGCTAAGTTGCAATGCAAATTTCAAACCCATCAACTTCCACTTCAAGCGATCACTCGTTACTCGAAAAACGGCTGTGGATCGAACATCTCGTTAGTGAAGCGGCTTCTCTGGAGTCAGAGATTGCTCAAGCAACTGATGTCATTCACGGGTTAACTCAAACGCCTAAAACCCTCTCGCCTAAGTATCTATACGATGATCGTGGTTCGGTGTTATTTGAGCAAATCTGTGAGGTGCCGGAATATTATCCGACTCGCACAGAAACCGCTATCCTCAAAAACTGTAGCTCAGAAATTGCTCGTTTAACAGGGCCTTGTGAACTGGTCGAGTTGGGAAGTGGGAGTTCGACAAAAACTCGAATTCTGCTGGATGCTTACCAAAGCTTAAGTCATCCTCTACGCTATTTACCGATTGATATTAGCGGAGGAATTTTAGAAAAAAGTGCTTATGAATTGTTAGAAGATTATCCTTCTCTCCAGGTTCACGGTTTGGTGAGTACCTATGAACAAGCACTCGCTCAACTCAATCCTTCTCCTTTACCGACACGGATGATTAGTTTTCTCGGGAGTACCTTGGGAAATCTTTCACCTGTGGAGTCGGATCAATTTTTTGCTGACATTACCACCGCATTACAACCCGGAGAATATTTTCTTTTGGGGATAGATTTGCAAAAACCTCCTCATATTTTAGAAGCGGCTTATAACGATGCTCAAGGAGTAACTGCGGCGTTTAATTTGAATCTGCTGCAACATCTCAATCGCCGTTTTCAAGGGAATTTCAATTTACAGCAATTTGAACATTGGTCATTTTACAATCAACAAGAGCATCGGATTGAAATGCACCTGCGAAGTCTGCGATCGCAAACTGTTCAGTTACGGAGTCTGGACTTAACGGTTGAATTTGACGCTGGAGAAACCCTTCGCACTGAAATTTCTCGGAAGTTTGACTTAGACCAAATGCAGGCTTACCTGAAGTCTCAGGGGTTGACAACCTTAAAAGTTTGGACTGATTCTCACCCCTGGTTTGCGGTGTTGCTGTGTCAGGTTGAAGCCAACAGTTAACGGGGTGTAAAGTGGATCAAATGATTGCCCAATCTTTTCCTGAGTAGAATGGGTAGCAATCTGTTTGATAGATCCTATGATCTGTCGGTGCATTAAGTGATTTTATCTTTCTTTTACCGGATGGAAAGTAATTCATTTGATGCACCCTACTTTTAATGATATAAGATTAACGAAAGTCTATCTGTTAAATTGATTACATATTGGAGTTAATTGTGCAAGTTCTGTTGCAGATTTCTCGATTGATTGACCAGTTTAATGAATTTATTGGTCGGATTGTTTATTGGTTTGCCTTATTGATGATTGGTGTGGGAACTTGGAATGTTGTTGGTCGCTATATTGGGCGATCTGTCGGTCAAAACCTAAGTTCTAATGCCCTGATTGAAACCCAATGGTATATTTTTGATGTGATCTTTTTGTTGGGTGCTGCTTACACTTTAAAACATAATGAACACGTTCGGGTTGATGTGATACAAAGTCGCCTCAATACAAAATACAAAGCCTTAGTTGATTTTTTGGGAAGTGTATTGTTTCTGATTCCATTTTCGGTGATGGTGATTTTTTATTCTTGGGGGACAATTAGCAATTCCTGGAAAATTTTAGAGACTTCACCTGATCCGGGTGGTTTACCGCGTTATCCGATTAAAAGCTTAATTATTGTTAGTTTTGTGTTGTTAATTATTCAAGGCATTTCTGAGGCTATTAAAAACTTTGCGATCTTCAAAGGAATTCTCTCACCGGAAACAGAAGATCCAAATCGCCGAGCAATAGAATAGCGGAAGACTCAGAATTTTATTGAGTTATTTTAGGTTGTCAAGTTCCTAAATCTGCATAATAAATCCCCCGTTTTTTTAACTAAAATTAGATTTAATATTATCAAACTCTATGAACCCGGAACTGTTAAGTCTTGTGATGTTTGCGGCAGTGTTAGTCTTCCTTGCCATTGGTTATCCTGTCGCCTTTTCCCTGGGAGGAGTCGCCCTCATTTTTACCTTTGTGGGGATGGCGTTGGGAATATTTGACCCGATTTTTTGGTCAGCAATGCCTCAACAAATCTTCGGGACAATGAATAATTTCACCCTACTTGCCATTCCCTATTTTATCTTTTTGGGGTCAATGTTAGAAAAATCTGGCATTGCTGAAGACCTCTTAGAAACAATGGGGATTTTATTCGGACGAGTACGGGGAGGATTAGCCGTTGCAGTGATTATTGTCGGCGCATTACTTGCAGCAACCACAGGTGTTGTCGCGGCTACTGTAATTGCAATGGGGTTAATTTCTTTGCCCACAATGCTGCGATATAGCTACAACAAAAAACTAGCAACCGGAGTAATTGTCGCATCAGGAACCCTCGGACAAATTATTCCGCCCAGTGTGGTTTTAGTCGTCTTAGGCGATCAACTTGGGGTTTCAGTTGGCGACTTATTTATGGGGTCTTTAATTCCAGGTTTGCTAATGACGGCAGCGTTTTTAATTCATGTGTTAATTGTAGCCTTTTTGCGCCCAGATATTGCCCCGGCATTACCCCAAGAAGTCTTAGATGCACCGGGACTCGGAGGCCGAATTATTAAAGTTTTAATTCCGCCAATATTACTGATCACCTTAATTTTAGGAACTATCTTTTTTGGGATTGCAACTCCAACAGAAGCGGGTGCCGTGGGTTGTGTTGGGGCGATGATTTTAGCCGCAGCAAATCGCCGACTCAGTTGGGAAAATCTCAGTCAAGTTTGTGATGCCACCTTGCGAACAACCTGCATGGTGATGTTTATTTTAATCGGTTCCAAAGCCTTTAGTTTAGTGTTTCGTGGACTCGGCGGCGAACAATTAGTCAGAGACTCCCTTTCTAATACACCCGGAGGAGAAATCGGCTTTTTATTGATTACGATGTTATTGATTTTTATTCTGGGATTTTTTATTGACTTTTTTGAAATTGTGTTTATTGTCGTGCCGTTACTCGTTCCCATCGCCCAAAATTTTGGGATGGATTTAGTTTGGTTTGGGGTGGTTATCGGCGCCAATATTCAAACCTCATTCCTGACTCCTCCGTTTGGATTTGCCTTATTTTATTTACGAGGTGTTGCGCCGCCCGAAGTCAAAACAGAAGACATTTATCTAGGGGCAATTCCGTTTATTATCCTGCAATTAATCGTCTTAGCCCTGATTGTGATCTTTCCACAAATTGTCAGCTTTTTACCCTCGTTGACCGCAGCAAATTGAGTCGGGTTGAGTTTCCCTTTTACCTCTCCCTAACCCTCTCCTACGAGGAAAGGGAAAAGGAAAGATGTTTTTGAAACCGCCCTACAATTCTGGGAAGTAATCAGTGATCACTGTTTTGAACCCGTCTCAAACTGATTACCCCATCTCAAAACCCAATTTTTTATATAATATATCAATCGTTCAGTTAACGTTTTGAGCCAGTGACTACAACACCCCTCCGCCCAGATTCTCAACCCACTTCCACCCAACGCCCCGACGACCTTGGACGCTTCGGCAAATTTGGGGGCAAATACGTTCCCGAAACCCTGATGCCTGCCTTAGCGGAATTAGAAACCGCCTTCAAACAATACCGCAACGACCCCGAATTTCAACAAGAATTACAACAACTGTTGCGGGATTATGTCGGGCGTCCGAGTCCGTTGTACTTTGCCGAACGTTTAACCCAATATTACGCCAAACCCGACGGCAGCGGAGCGCAAATTTACCTGAAACGGGAAGACCTCAACCACACCGGCGCCCATAAGATTAATAATGCCTTGGCTCAAGCGTTATTAGCCCTCAAAATGGGGAAACAGCGGATTATCGCCGAAACCGGGGCAGGTCAACACGGCGTCGCCACAGCTACGGTTTGTGCGCGGTTTGGCTTGCAATGTGTGATTTATATGGGCGTTCACGACATGGACAGACAAGCCCTGAACGTGTTTAGAATGCGCCTGCTGGGGGCGGAAGTTAAACCCGTCGAGGCGGGGACTGGCACCCTCAAAGATGCCACCTCTGAGGCGATTCGAGACTGGGTAACGAACGTAGAAACAACGCACTACATCCTCGGTTCTGTTGCCGGGCCACATCCTTACCCAATGATGGTACGAGACTTTCATGGGGTGATAGGCGTTGAAACCCGCAGCCAATGTCTGGAAAAATGGGGCGGTTTACCGGATATTTTAATGGCTTGTGTGGGCGGGGGTTCTAACGCGATGGGACTGTTTCACGAGTTTGTCAACGAACCCTCGGTGCGGTTAATAGGCGTTGAGGCCGCAGGTGAGGGCATCGAGACGGGGAAACACGCTGCTACCTTGACAAAAGGACAAGTTGGGGTGTTGCATGGGGCGATGAGTTATCTGTTGCAGGATGATGACGGACAGGTGATCGAACCCCATTCTATTAGTGCGGGGTTGGACTATCCCGGTGTTGGGCCAGAACATAGCTTTTTGAAAGACAGCCAACGGGCGGAGTATTATAGTGTCACCGACCAACAGGCCTTGGATGCGTTTAAACGGTTGTCGCAGTTAGAAGGGATTATTCCAGCGCTAGAAACCGCCCATGCGATCGCTTATTTAGAAACTCTTTGTCCGCAGTTAGAAGGCAGTCCTCGGATTATTTTAAACTGTTCAGGACGGGGTGACAAAGATGTTCAAACGGTTGCCAAGTTCCTCGATTAAGATCCCTTCTAGCCCCCTTAATCCCCCCTTGATCCCCAATAATCCCCCCTAGCCCCCCTTTGGAAGGGGGGAAAAGAAGGGGAAAAGAGCGGTGAAAGTCCCCCTTTTTAAGAAGTTAAATTGAAATGAAAGTCCCCCTTTCTAAGGGGGATTTAGGGGGATCTCCAAGGGGAATTAGAGAGACGAAATTGAAATGAAAGTCCCCTTTTATCCGCCCTAGCCCCCTTAATCCCTCCGCCTACGGCACCTCCCTTAATCCCCCCTTGATCCCCCCTTATAAAGGGGGGTGGGGAGGCCGGGGAAAAAGAGCGGTGAAAGTCCCCCTTTTTAAGAAGTTAAATTGAAATGAAAGTCCCCCTTTCTAAGGGGGATTTAGGGGGATCTCCCAAGAAAATTAACCTCAACGCAACCCCTTCAATACCTCATCAGTCAACGGATTTTCACCCTTTTTCAGCGACTCTATCCAACCTTTTCGCTGTGCTTTATTCTTCTCATCATTCGTCCATTCAACGAAATCATTATTCGTCCATTCAACGAACATTTCAAAATCCTTAATCGCCCCCTCAAAATCACCCGTTAACGCCCTAGCTAAACCCCGACTATTGATAAAAGTTTCATTTTTAGGCCTGAGTTGAACTGCTTTCTCACAAGCAAACATCACCTTTTCCGCTTGCTTATTCAGGCTACCTTGCCAACAAAGTGTATACCAATCCCGAGCATCTATTTTTAAATCAGCATCTAATTTTTGAGCCTTTTCAAACAGAGCTAATGCCTCATCTATTTTACCATTTCCTGCTAAATTCCTTCCTTCCGAAATCGAAGCAATAGCATTCGCTTTATTCTCCGGGTTAAACGTTAAACTGGGGTCAAATTCTAACGAAGTTTGAAACGCTAAAATCGCTTGATCAACATCATTCCGTGCTAACGACTCTCCACTTCTCACTAAACTCGCTGCGGCTAAATTTAAACTGAAATTCGAGTCAAGTTTAACAGCCTGTTTAAACCGATCAACCGCTTCATCAATATTACCCCGTCTTGCTGACTGTTCGCCCTGCAAAAACCAAGCCGTTGCGGAAGCTTCTACCCCACAAAGACGCCGTTCCTTTTCGGTGACATTGGGGTTATTTTTCAGGTAGTCTCTCACTACTGTACAACCTTCTGCGATCAGGTCATCCAGATCAACCGTCCACAACTTCACCGTGTTGTCATCACTCGCAGATGCAATCATATCCCCATTCGGGCTGAATGCCACAGCGTAGACACCATTCTCATGCCCCTCTAAAGTCTTCACCAAAGTGCCATCCGGCTTCCACAACTTCACCGTGTTGTCCTCACTCGCAGAAGCAATCATATCCCCATTCGGGCTAAATGCCACACCGATGACAGTATTCTCATGCCCCTCTAAAGTTGCGACTTCAGTGCCATCAAGCTTCCACAGTTTCACCGTGTTGTCATCACTCGCAGAGGCAATCATATCCCCATTCGGGCTGAATGCCACACCGAAGACCCCATCCTCATGCCCCTGCAAAGTCTTCACCAAAGTGCCATCAAGCTTCCACAGTTTCACCGTATTGTCCCCACTCGCAGAGGCAATCATATCCCCATTCGGGCTGAATGCCACACCGAAGACAGAATACTCATGCCCTGATAGCGTCTTCACCAAAGTGCCATCTGGCTCCCACAATTTCACCGTGTTGTCAGCACTGGCAGTTGCAATCATATCCCCATTGGGGCTAAATGCCACACCGTAGACAAGATTCTCATGCCCCTGCAAAGTCTTCACCAAAGTCCCATCGGGCTTCCACAGTTTCACCGTCTTGTCTAAACTCGCAGAAGCAATCATATCCCCGTCTCTGCTAAATGCCACACCCCTGACCTCATTCTCATGCCCTGATAGCGTCTTCACCAAAGTCCCATCTGGCTCCCACAGTTTCACCGTCATGTGACCAGCAGTTGCAATCATATCCCCTTTCGGGCTGAAGGCCACATCGAAGACAGAACCCCCATGCCCCTGCAAAGTCTTAACTAAAGTCCCATCTAGCTTCCACAGTTTCACCGTCTTGTCCCAACTCCCAGAAGCAATCATTTCCCCGTCTCTGCTGAATGCCACACCGTTGACACCATCCTCATGCCCCTCCAAAGTCTTCACCAAGATGCCCTCGGGCTTCCACAGTTTCACCGTGTTGTCAAAACTCGCAGAGGCAATCATTTCCCCATTCGGGCTGAATGCCACACCGATGACAGAATCCTCATGCCCCTGCAAAGTCTGAACTAAGGTGCCATCGGGCTTCCACAGTTTCACCGTGTTGTCCGCACTCCCAGAGGCAATCATATCCCCATTCGGGCTGAATGCCACAGCGATGACACCACTCTCATGCCCATTGATACTATTCTGTTCTTGGGGTCGATCAAGAACTTTGTGAAGGACTGACATCACCGTCCCCTCTGTATTCACTTTTGACCAGAGAGAAGTCGGTAATTTTTTCAGGTCTTGGCTTGCTTCCAGTGCTGTTATTATTGATTGCAGTCCTTGACCGGAGATGAGTAATTCCTTTGCATTCGCACTGGTGAGGTGGACTTCTGCTAACTTGAGATTGTCCTCCGCTTTTTTAATAGACAAAACTGCTATCACTGAAGATAAACCCAATATTCCTATCGAAATTAAGACAGAAATAATAGTAGCGCGTTTTTTGGCTTTCGTTAAAACATCGTTAGCTTGTTTTAAAATCTCATTGGCTTGTTTTTCTGCGGCTAATGTTGCCTGAATTTCTCGTTTATCAAGTTGTTCGCTGGCTGCCAAATACTGATAATCTTGGTCGCTCAAACTTTTGCCCGTTGCCCAGGTTTTCGCCTCGGTTAACGCTTCCCCTTTCAACAACCGGGACTCATCGGTTCGACCGGATTTTTCCCAAGCGTTAATGGCTGAGGCGTAGGGTCGTAATTTAGCCAGTTGTTCTTCGACCCAATGGGAGTTAAAAACTGCTTGATAAACTGAGTTATAAACCCGCAATTTTCCCCCGGTTTGCACGACTAAACCCGTCAGTCTCAATATCATTTGTTCGGGGCTATTATCGGCGGGAATTTCTTTGTTTTGCAGGATTTGTTGATAGAGTCCTAATAAACGTCCGGTGCGTTTTTCTTCCGCTTTCAATAGGCGATCGCGTAGCGTCCTTAAATGTTCGGGATTGTCCTGATATTCCCACTGATTAATAATTTTATTTTGTACTAATTCCGCCACCCAGTCAGCCTCATTTCCCGGTGTGATTTCAGCCGAATTTTCCCGAATTAGTTTACAAACTTTCTGCGTTAAAAAGGGTTGTCCGTTTGTCCAATACAACACCGCTTCTAACACCGCTTGGGGATTTTCTGTTAATGAAATAAACCCATTTTTGAGCGGTTCGGCTTCGTGAAGTTGAAAGCCGTTGAGTTCGATAGCGTGACCAATATTAAAAGGGGTTCGTCGTTGGTCTTGAATTAAATCTGCCGGAGTTGTTACGCCTAATAAGGCAAACGTTAAACGTTGATAAATGGGTTCATCGGCGCGTTTGTTGTAGCAGTCTCGAATAACGGCAAAAAAGTCATCTATATTAAACGGTAAGCTGAGAATACTATCAATTTCGTCAATAAAAATAACTATATTTTGAGGAACAAGTGGTAAGAGTTTATCGCTAAAAAATTTACTAAATCTGCGAATAATAGACAGAGAGTTGAGACTTTCCCACCATTCCTCTAAATCAAAGATTTCGTAGAGGTCTAAATTATCTATTATCCCATCAATCACGCTCAAATACCACTGTTCCGGCGTAATATCAAACGTTCCTATTCCGGTAATATCGATCGCCACACAAGCAATTTCTTCGCTTTGAAGTCGTTGCATTGTCCGCACTCTTAAGCTAGATTTCCCCATCTGACGACAGTTGAAAACATAGCAAAAATCACCCGCTTTGAGTCTCTGATAAAAGCGTTCATCCGCTTGTCTTTTTACATAAGTTGGGGCGTCTGCGGGTAGACTTCCTCCCACCTGATAGCTAAAATTCGACTCAGATGAATGACTCATTTTTCCCCGTGCGATCGCCTTTTACGGTTCAAAACGCTTGCTCAAATATTTTACCATATTCAATGAATTAATACTCTTCAAAAATTTTTAAGAAAACTTCCGACTTCTCATCCCCCCTAGCCCCCCTTAAAAAAGGGGGAAAAGAGGGATTCAAGTCCCCCTTTCTAAGGGGGATTTAGGGGGATCTCTCCGGGGCATTTAGGGAAATTAAGTCCCCCTTTCTAAGGGGGATTTAGGGGGATCTCTCCGGGGCATTTAGGGAAATTAAGTCCCCCTTTCTAAGGGAGATTTAGGGGGCAGAAGATTTAGGGGAATTCTTCTCACCCACCCGACATTCTGATTAATTTGGAATCGTAATATATTGACCCGGTTTCAAATTTTCCGGTAAAATATCCCCATTAGCCGCAGCAATTTTTGTCCATAAATTACCATCCCCATAAAATTGTTCAGCGATTTTGAATAGGGTGTCACCTGCTTTGATAGCTTTGATGGCAAAAGTTCGAGACATAGATTCTCCTTCCTGTGCTCATTGAGGTAGATGTTTTGTCGCTTAAATGAGCGACACTAATATCAACATCACCATTTTTTAGAGATGTTTTCTCGAGGATATTCTGACTTACTGCACCCAAGCAAATGAACCAATTTACAGGCTGAAACCTGCTTCTGTATTAGGTTTAGGCAGTGGGGTAAATGATTTAACTTCGGGGATTCCCCGAACTTTATAAATTCACTTTGCTTAACAATTCTCGCGCTTCGATTCGACTCCTCTAATATTAACATTTCGTAGCTATCAGCAAATAATTTGTTTTAAATAATTCCTATAAAATCTTTAAATACTTGTTGCTACAAATGATTGATAATATTACTATAGGGGAGTTCTGTATAAATGTATATTTTCCGGAAGTCACTTATATAAACCCGTCCCCTATTGCTGTTTGTATTTTATCAAAGAACAGTTGGAATAAAAACCCAGTAACTCCGATAAACCGGGTTTTTGGCAGGTCATATTATTCCCCAAAGCGATCGCTAAAATAGAGACGATAGAGATTACAAAGGGGAACCACATCATTTCCCACCCGTTTAATTAAACCCATACTTCGCAGTTGAAAGGCTTGACTTTCTTCGAGTCGAACGGGTTCATTTTTGAAGACAACTTTCTTCATGGCTTCGGCTAATTTTTCATTATCTTGCAAGTTCAACAAATGTCGCCGTAAATGATCGTTGTAGATTCCGCTTTGGGTGGGTGCTGTCTCGATAAATTCGGCAAAACTTAACTGATGGCGTGTCATTTCATAGAGCGCTTTTCTGACTAAATACGGGTGTCCGTCTACCATTTCCATTAACGAGTTTACCTCCCGCACCGACCAGTTTAACCCGTGTCTTTTGACTAACTCGCTAATTTGTTCAAAGGTTAATTCGGGTAAATCTATCGGTAAACCCACGTTAAAAGGGGATTGATTGATATTCAGAGGAATGTAAACTTCTTTAGAATGAGCAATTACTAAACGGAGTTTTTTCCAGTCGGGTTGGTTCTTGCCGTTTTCGTGCCAAACTCTCAGCAAACTAAAGAATTCTTGAGCAATTTCTAAGTGTTGAAAAACCTGATCGACTTCATCTAAGCCTAACGTTAAAGGTTCATTTATTGTCTTGAGAAGATAGCGACGAAAATAGTTTGTACATTTTGCTTTACTTCCGAGGCTACCTTTCCACAAGTTTTCTAGCCGATCTTCGAGTTCTAATTCTTCTGTTATCATTCCACAAAACCAGCGCAAAAAATCATCAATATTGCTGAAAAAATCGCTATCGGCTGACTGAAAATTTAGATAGGCGGTGTGGTATTCGTTTTGTTTGCTGTGAGCGAGAATGCGCTGCATTAAAGAGGTTTTTCCCATCTGTCGGGGTGCTTTTATTCTGATTAATGCTCCCGGTTTTAAGATAGTTTCATAGCAGTCTGATTCTATGGGTGGACGTTCGATATAAAAGGGAGAATTGAGACTAACTGAACCTTCTGGGTTCTCTAATTCAGTAAGTAAAAGAGTGGAAGTTTCAGAGGAACGGGGATTTTCTATCACTGTATTTTCGGGCTTTGAATCTTCCTCTATTTCCTCAATATCTTCGGCGTTTGATTCATCGGGTTTTGTTCTAATAACTGGTGTCAGTTCTTCAGGAATTCCCGCCATACTGATACTTGTACAACCATATTTGTAGGCAAATTCGATATCTCTACCATTCCCTAACGCATCATAAAATCCGATAGCAAATTCTTGAGCGGCTTGATCTCCGACTTGCTGCTTCATTCCGATCACGTAGGGAATATGATAGGCGATCGCTTTAGCTTGAATTTCTGAATAACAAGCATTCAAAACAACGCATTCAATATCAGTTTTAAACAACTGAAATAAATCCGTCAATCCCTTCGCACTAACAAACTTAACTTGTCCGGTTTCATCTTCTAAAACTAAACCATTTTCTCCTGCACCATGCCCAGAAAAATGGACAAATTGGGGTTGTAATTCTAACACCGCTCGTTGCATTTCTCTGGCGGTAACAGCAAAACGAGACTCTAGATTAAACTGGCTGCGTTTTTTGGCTCTTTCTAATCCTTTTTGAATCTCTTTTACTTCTTGATCCAGTCGCAAATGGTTTGTTTGTTTGGGGTTTGCAGCTAGAAATAATATGGTTTTTTTCTTTCGGCTAGAATTACTCATAAATTGATAGATGAAACAATCCCGAATTCCGACTGAGTTTAAGGTTTATAGGCGATCTTAACATATTCTATTAATTAATACTCTAAAAAATCCCGGAAAGATTTAGGGAGAGTTAAAAGGGAATTGGGAGATTTTCTAACCCTTCTAAAGGCTGAAGACTATTATCATTAACTCGAAACTGGAGAAAAATAATTACAATAGAGAATAGAATTGATTAGAATTACAAACCGATGTCCAAGCCGCGATCGCATATTCTTCCTTTTGCCATTCCCGCAATGGTGATAATTGTGTTATTTTTGAAGGAACGGGATTTTCAAACCCCCATTGATTCTTCATTCTCTATTCCTCAAATGTCCTCTTTTCCAATTGCTCAAAGTGTTTCTGATGTGGATGAGTTAAAACAGTCTGTTCATCAACAAGTCAATGAATATCGCGCCTCACAAAATTTACCTCCCCTCAAACTTGATCCGCGTATTAGCGAGGAAGCACTCAAGCATAGCGAGGCGATGGCGAGTGGACAAGTCGAATTTAGCCACGATGGATCAAAACAACGATTTCAGGCAATTGGCGAGATGATTCCTTATCGAATGATTGCCGAAAATGTGGGGTATAATATGGGATATGCTAACCCAGGTAAAAAAGTAGTTGAAGGCTGGATCAATAGTGAGGGTCATCGTCGCAATATGGAAGGAAATTTTAATTTAACTGGGATTGGGATTGCCAGAAATGCGAAGGGAGAGTATTATTTTACTCAGATTTTTGTTCGTAGTCGGTGATCCAATTTAGAGTTTCATTGTTTTTTCCTTATGAGTAATTTTCAAGTTTGCGATCGCGATATTTCAGAAGACATTCTATCAAGTTATTTAACGGCTGATCGGTTAGCTGTCGATACGGAGACAATGGGTTTACTTCCCTGGCGTGATCGCTTGTGTTTGGTGCAGCTTTGTGATCCTAAAGGTCAAGTAACGGCGGTTAAAATTGCCAAAGATCAAACAGAAGCCCCTCATTTAAAAAAGCTGTTAGAAGCCAGTAACACGCTGAAAGTTTTTCACTTTGCTCGGTTTGATATGGCAACGCTGCTGTATTATTTAGATATTGATGTTAATCCGGTTTTTTGTACAAAAATTGCCAGTAAACTCGCTCGAACCTACACCGGAAGACATGGTTTAAAAGAACTGGTTCAAGAACTCGAACAAGTCGAACTCGATAAATCTTCTCAAAGTTCAGACTGGGGAAATGTGGGCAATCTTTCCGAAGATCAACTCAACTATGCCGCTAATGATGTGCGATATTTGTTGAATGTTCAGCAAAAACTGATGGTGATGTTAGAGCGAGAAGAACGCTTAGATTTAGCTCAAAATTGCTTTGATTGTCTACCAACGATTGTCACCTTAGATTTATTGCATTATAAAGATATCTTTGAGCATCACTAATATCGGAGATTTCCAAATATACAAACCAAGAACTTATTGAGGGTTGGATGTATTCATCTGGCGATTAACCCACAACAAAAGCGGGAATGCTAGCAGTTGAATGACAACAGAAAAAATCACCAAAACTAGGAGAGAGCGATCGTACAAAATCCCCATCAACACACTCCCTAAAAACCAGGCTAAACCATAACCTGTTGCAAAAACTCCAAACGCAGAACCTCGCTGATCCGCAGAAACAATTCGGGTAATTCCAGCTTTCATAATCGATTCTTGCGCCCCCATACCAATTCCCCAGAGAATCATACCAACAATAGCCAGTTGAGGCGTTCCTAAAAAAACCAACGGTGCAAATACTGAAGCCAAAAAAGCCGCGATCGCTAAACTCAATAGTCCAATTCGATCAAAGAGTCGTCCAAATAAAATAGCGGCGATCGCATCAACGCCCATTGCTAAAGCATACAGCAACGGAATTGAATTAGTATCACTCAGATTCACCTGTTGAAAATGATAGGCAATCAAGGGAAAATCAGCATATCCGGCGGCGATTAACACCACTGATCCCAAATACAACCAAAAGGCTTTGGGAAATTTTTCAGCTTTGAGAATTGGTCGATTTGCGAGTTCAAATTCACGGGGATTTGGATAAACTTTTTGTAGAGTGAGTAGTACAATTAACCCAATCACCGCCGGAATCATTAACGCTGCATAACCCGCAGAATAATCATTTTGCAGAGACAAAATCGCCGCCACCATTAATGGCCCAGATACCGCCCCAATTTGATCCAACGCTTCGTGTACACCAAAACCAAACCCTGTCCCCACTTGCGTCACTGCATGAGATAATAAAACATCTCGGGGAGGAGTTCGGATCGCTTTTCCAGTCCGTTCCGCAATCATCAGTCCCGCCGCTACAGGTAAACTCCCCGCTAAAGCTAACAAGGGAACAGCGAAAGTATTAATCGCATATCCAATCGTTGTGATCCGCCAATACTGACGAGTGCGATCGCTGAGAAAACCAATAAATAGACGTAACCCGTAGGCAATTAATTCACCAAATCCCGCAACCAGTCCCACAACAGTACCACTCGCACCTAGAGATCCTAAAAATTGCCCATTGATACTCCGGGCACCTTCATAGGTTGCATCGGCACATAGACTGACAATTCCCAACAGAACCACAAATTTAAACGCAGCGTTTCTAGAGGGGGAATTCATGCTGAATCTAAACCAAAAGTTAACCCCTTGTTTTTATCATAAGTCCGTCACGCTCACCACTTTGATCAAATACAGTTGAGGGGAATCGATTAACGCTGCAATTCATCAAAAGCTTCCGTTGATTTTTTCACTCTTTCCGTGAATATACGGAGAACTCAACCCGATGCTTAACAATTTGTAATGGTTTTTCGAGGGTTCAAATGAGGATTTAAGTAGAAATTTTTAGCAATCCCCTGATTTTTAAGACTTATTTTCTAATAAAGACACCCTGTTGAAGATGTTTAACTCCACAAACTAATTAAAGCGTTACTTCTCAATCGCTGTTTCAACAATAGACTGAATCGGCTTAAAGTTTAGAACGCACGGGAATAATAATCGTATTTTTAGAAGGGAAAGGATTAGAAAACTGAAGGGTCATCACTCGTTGAGCCAATCTTGTTAAACCATAACTGGCGAGTCCAATCGTGGCACCTGCGGCAACCACCGGCGCCATACTGATGCCGACTGCTGTTTCTGCGGCAACTAAGCTCATCCCGCTTAAAATTGCCGAAATTCCTACGCCTGTAAATGCACCGCCCGCCACTGAAATTAGAGCGCAACTGTCCTTGTCTTGAATCGCTTTTTTCGCACCATAAGCTGCCACACACACCACTACCCCGGCAAACGTTGCAGGTGTACTGATTGCAGCACTTCCAAATCCACCGACCACTCCTAAGCTACTCATCATTGTTAAGTTAGAGTTCTCCATTGCTTTTGATGTATCAGGGGTTACTTTTTCTAATGTTTTTAAATTTTCTTTTGTATTTAGGGAATCCATTATCTTTCTACCTTTTGTTAATAGTCCTGCCTGATTCAAAGCTATCATAGCGTTCTGATTATGGTATTGGTAGATTCACGGAATAAAGTGTTAATTTTCTTAAAGTTTCCGGAATCTAAGTGTGATTGACCAGATTTCACCTCCAGTACGATCCGATCAATTAACTTTTCTAGAAAAAATAAAGATCTGATAATCTGGAATAGGATATAAACACCAAAAAAATTATGCTCACCGAACGAGCCAAACAACTCATTCCCAAAGCCCGAATAGTCAGCTTTGCGAATTGGGAATCCACCTATCCTCCGGCGACTGTTGCGATGTTTCAAGCCGCAGATGATGAAGGACGTTATCCCAGTGATACCGATCTCGATCAGTTAGTCGCCACCTTCGGAACCTTCCCCGAAGCTGAAAAATCCGCCGCCCTCGCCCGAGTTGGTGTGGTTCGTTTGCTGCGCGATCAGGCCAATACAATCGTTACCGAAAGCCGCGAAACCCTTTTAAGTCAATATCCAGCGATTACCGATCCAGGGGGCGATCTTTATCCTCCAGAACGGGCTAAGGCTTGCTGGCGGGATTTTTGGCATTTTCTCCGCAGTATCACCTACGGAATCGCTGGAGGCCAAACTGAATACACCAGTGAAGAAGGACTATATTATATGGAATTGCTGTATCAAGAATTAAATGTGCCGCTACAGGCGATGGTTTCTGGGCTAGAAGGCTTGAAAACCGCCAGTTTAAAACGTTTACCTGTTACTGATCCCCAAGCGATCGCCCCTTACTTTGATCATCTCATTACCCAAATGCGTCGCTTCCTCCCCTGAGATTGATCAGCGATTTGGAGTAAGATTCCTTTATGATAAGAACTGGTAATCCCCTATCAAAACTTGATCCTTTTCCATGCCTTCTACCGTCGAACACTTAAGAGCTAAATTTGATCACGCGATTGTCGCTGCGTTTGGTCAGGAAATGGCGGGAACTGATCCGATGTTGGTTCCGACGAGTAATCCTAAATTTGGGGATTATCAATGTAATGTGGCGATGTCTCTCACGAAGGCTTTGAAAAGTAATCCCCGGGCGATCGCCACTCAAATTATAGAAAAATTAGAGATCAGTGATCTGTGTGAACCGCCAGAAATTGCCGGGCCAGGATTTATTAATCTGCGTCTGAAGCCAGAATATTTAGAAGCTCAACTGAATAATATTTTAACAGATGAACGCTTAGGAATTCCAACGGTTGACAATCCGCAAAAGGTAATTGTTGATTTTTCTAGCCCTAATATTGCTAAAGAAATGCACGTTGGACATTTGCGATCGACGATTATTGGGGATTCGATTGCGAGGGTTTTAGAATTTCTTGATGATGATGTTTTGCGTCTCAATCATGTGGGAGATTGGGGAACGCAATTTGGAATGTTAATTACTTATTTACGAGAAGTTTATCCCGAAGCGTTAACGACAGCCGATGCGTTAGATATCGGAGATTTAGTTGCTTTTTACCGCCAAGCCAAAGTTCGCTTTGATGAAGATAATGAGTTTAAAGAAGCCTCTCGTCAAGAAGTGGTGAAGTTACAAGCGGGTGCTGAAGATAGTCGTCGGGCTTGGACTATTTTGTGTGAACAATCTCGACGAGAATTTCAAGTCATTTATGATTTATTGGATATTCAACTCAAAGAACGAGGAGAATCGTTTTACAATTCGTTTTTATCGGAAGTTGTCAAAGATTTAGAGAAAACGGGGTTACTCGAAGAAAATCAAGGTGCGAAATGTGTCTTTTTAGATGGGTTTCAAAATAAAGAAGGGGAAGCGTTACCGTTAATTGTACAGAAGTCTGATGGCGGATACAATTATGCAACAACGGATTTAGCGGCGCTACGATATCGGATTAATCAAGATCAAGCAGATCGAATGATTTATGTGACTGATTCTGGTCAAGCTAATCATTTTACTCAAGTTTGGCAGGTGGCGAGAAAAGCCGGTTGGATACCCGATGAAGTGGACGTTATTCATGTTCCGTTTGGGTTAGTTTTAGGCGAAGATGGCAAGAAGTTAAAAACTCGTTCTGGGGAAACCGTGAGACTGCGAGATTTGTTGGATGAAGCGATTAATCGCGCTCGAAAAGATTTAGAAACTCGCTTAAAAGAAGAAGGAAGAACTGAGTCAAAAGAGTTTATTGAAAACGTAGCGCAAGTCGTGGGAATGAGTGCGGTAAAATACGCAGATCTCAGCCAAAATCGCACCAGTAACTATGTCTTTAGTTTTGATAAAATGCTTTCTCTGCAAGGAAATACAGCACCCTATTTACTCTATGCTTATGTCAGAATTCAAGGAATTCGTCGCAAAGGAGAAATAGATTTTAAACAAGTGGGAACCGAGGCAAAAATGCAGCTTCAAGAAGAAGCAGAGTTTACCTTAGCCAAGCATTTATTACAGTTAAATGAAGTGATTGAAACGGTGGCGATAGAGTTGCTTCCGAACCGTTTGTGTCAATATTTATTTGAACTCAGTCAAAAGTTTAATCAATTTTATGATCAATGTCCCGTGTTGAAAGCAGAAGACGCTCAACGAATCTCTCGTTTAGGGCTATGCGATTTGACCGCACGCACGTTAAAATTAGGATTATCCCTGTTGGGCATATCTGTCCTAGAGCGGATGTAAGTTGAGAAAAGTTCCACTAAGATTATACTCGGGAAACAATGTGGAATTTTAACTAAAAAAATTGTAGAGATTCGTTAGATTAAAAAATACAGAGGAGCAATTTTATGTCTGAAGTTCAACCCGAAAGCACAAAAAAGATTGAAACAGTCGCCGAAACTAAAACGACAGCCCCCGTAGTACCCCCGCCTCGTCCTTCTACACCCCCTGATAATACGGGTGGAGTGGGAGGATTCCTCAACAGTTGGAAGTTTAAACTGGGTTTAGTTTTAGCAGGGATCATTGCAGTGGGTGTGGGTCTTTTTATATTCTATTATCCTCATAAAGTTGCCATGATGGGTTTAAGAACATGGTCTTCTGAGTCTGGCGCGGAAGCGATTGATTGTATGATGCGCGATACCGATGATAATGGTTACATTAGTTGTAGTGCCAAGATGGAACAGAAAGTTTTTCCGCTTGAATGTGGTGCAAGTATTTTCAATACTGGATGTCGAGTCTCTAGAGAGGAAATGGTTCGACAATAAACTAATTTTTTCCAATTGAATACTTCACTAAAAACCCGATTTCATTGAGAAACCGGGCTTTTCTATCTCATCACTGAACTGATGTAGATTTGGATTTATTTGGATTTAGAGTCATCCGATGCAGTTAAGACATCCCAGAATGCTTGAGTGGCTTTGGTTAAGCGTTCACCTAAATCGGATAAATCTTTAACAATTCCTTGAAAGTTGCTTTCTGCATCCGTCTCAAACTGTTTGAAAGAGGACTCAATTTGATCTTTATCAATCAATCGAATCTGCTCAATTCTCTCTCTAACATTTTTCACCGCTTCAGTATAAGCATCACGATTGATTTCGGCTGCGGTTTGCATTTCAACTTTGACCAAATTCTGAATCGCTTCGAGTAAAGCTTCTGTTTCTTTCTGGGGTTTAGTCCCGGAAGATTCAGAAGTAGCAGTCACTTGAGTAGAAGGGGTTTCGACCAAAGCAGATTCTTTCGGTACATTTTGTTCTTCAGTCATTATTTATCCTCAGTCGGTTGATCAATCTATCTTTCAGTTTTATCTCAGTTAATTCGGGAAAAAGTAAACCTTTTCACCTATTGTATCGTATCGTTTTGCGATACTTTCTATCGTTTCAGAATATACGAGCCACCATCAATAATCAAATCCGTTTTAACTTTAACCTGAGAGCGAATCAGATGGCAAACTAGACATTTCTTGCTCAATCTTCAATAACGCTTGTACCCGAGCTTCAGTCGAAGGATGAGTCGAGAACAAATTCGCCATTTTTTGACCCGAAAATCCATTCATAATCAAAAGTGGTTCAAAAGACGGATTTGCTCTGAGGGGAACCTGTCGCGCCATACTATCTAATCGTTGCAGCGCCCGGGCGAGTCCTCTCGGATTTTGGGTTAATTTTGCCGCCCCCGCATCTGCCGAATATTCTCGGGTTCGGGAAATCGCCATTTGAATTACCGTCGCCGAGATCGGAGCCAGCATCACCGTTAACAGAATACCGATTGGATTTCCACCCTGATTATTATTGCGTGAACCTCCTCCAAACCACATCGCATAAGTCGCAAATTGAGCGATCGCCGAAATTGCCCCCCCAATGGTCGCCGCTACCGCCTGAGTGAGCGTATCGCGGTTTTTGATGTGGGTCAGTTCGTGGGCGATTACCCCTTCGAGTTCATCTTCGGGTAAGAGCTTAAGAATCCCTTCTGTGACGGCAACTGCGGCATTTTGGGGGTCGCGACCTGTTGCAAAAGCGTTCGGCGCCTGAGTGGGGACAATATAGACCCCTGGCATGGGTAAATTGGCGCGATCGCACAGTTGTTTGACCATGTTGTGGAGTTCGGGCGCTTGTTCATAGCTGACGGGTTGGGCGCGATAAGCAGCTAAGGCAATTTTATCGGAGTAAAACCAAGACCCCAGGTTCGTGACGGCGGCGATTCCTAATCCGACTATTAAACCTGTTGTTCCACCGATGACCCAAGAGCAAATCGCAATCAGTAAACCACTCAGTATTCCTAATAATACAACTGTTTTTAAGAGGTTCATCCGTTTCTCTCCTTTGGCTCTCAAACCCGGAGTTTGTTAAGATTGCCTCTATTGTAACGGGAGATGATTCGCTCAAGTTAAGACGGGAATACCGATTTTTGATTACGGTTTAACTCACGCTCAGACTTGGGGAATCAGCCTGATCAATCTTGTAGTTTAAATGTTGGGCTAGATTCAAAACTGACAAATATACTTAGGCCTAATTGGGCAAGTTTCATCCTGAATCGGATTGTTGCGAACAAACAAATAAGTTAATCGTTCTAAGGGCTGAAGTGAACTAATATCGGCAACTTGATTATGGTTGAGGTTGAGTTCATTCAGCTTATTCAAGGATTGTAAAGGGGTGATATCTTTAACTTGATTGTAACTAAGGTTTAATAATTTTAAATTTTCTAGAGACTGTAAAGGGGTAACATCTTTAACTTGGTTATAACTTAAGTTGAGTTCGGTTAAATTGGTTAAAGATTTCAGAGGCGTTAAATCGGTGATTTGATTATTAATTAGCTTCAGTCGGGTAATTGTTTTTAAAGATTGTATTGGACTAAGATCAGAGATTTGACTGGTACTCAAATCCAGTTGAGAAAGGCTGGTGAGATTTTCTGAAGCGCGAGCGCAGTTAAAGGTTCCGGCTCGTTGTAAAATAACACTCATTGTTCGTCTGGCTGCGATCGGAAGTTGCTCTCGATTCAGACACCAGTCCATAAAGCTATCTTCTTCTGCAACCGATTCGGTATGAGTGGTTTCGTCTGGGGTTAATTCGGATTCTGTTAGCAGTTCAGTTTTTGGGGATTTAGACTCAGCGATTCCTGTATATGGATCAACAAATACTGTGATCGCCAATAAGAGATTGATTAGGAATGATAACTGACGTTTCACGAATAATTCTCTTTTGAGTTATTAGTTGTTTGTATCATTTATAGTATAGCATTCATACTTTAAAGTTCGGTTAATTGGTGAGAGTGATATTTCCAAAATTCTGTAGAGACGATCACCTCAGTGGTATTATAATCAAGTTCAGCCTGTTTTTGTTAATTGCTGCGCGGATCAGTTGTAATGATCAGAATTTTAATTGCCTTTTTGAGTTCTTTATCAACTTCCTTCTCTGATGCTTTTAGTCAACCGATGATCCGTAATCCGATAGCGATTGGATTGGGGGCGATCGCTGGGGCGTTAACTCGTTATTATTTAACGGTATGGTTAGCCAGTCGTTTCGGTACAAGTTTTCCCTATGGGACGTTTTTTGTGAATCTCACCGGATGTATAGGAATGGGTTTTTTGGTTTCCTTTTCTGAACGAATTGCAGTGATTTCACCGGAGTTAGTTTTATTACTTGCTGTGGGTTTTTTGGGTTCTTACACCACCTTCTCTACCTACGAGTTAGACACCCATCGCTTGCTGCGAGATAGTCGCTTAGAAACGGCTATTTTTTATTGGATGGGAAGTGCAATTATCGGTATTATTGGAATTCAAATCGGAATGAGTTGCGCTCGTTTATTGATGCGATAGAATTGCCCTTAAGTTCTCTACAATTACAACTCGAAGAATTGTTGGCTTTCACTTCCTTCAACCTCACCAAAAAAAGATCGGAAAAATTTAATAATTGAACTAACTTTATAGATTGACATTAGAGAGTTTTTCTGTGTAAGACAAAAAATATCCAAAAAAGTCAGGAAAAAGACTAACTTTATAGACTTTATTTTTTCTGACTGGAGTTTAAGTCTTAAGCTGGTTTAAGAGCAGTAGCCAATCTATCACTCGTTGTCCAGTTGAAAAGAGCAAGAATGAACAGCATCTTATGTTAATTTTTTTTTATAAAAATGAATTTAAGTCAATTTTGTTAAAACAATGTGTTAATCAGAATAGTTTTTAATTTCTGATCTATAATAAATCCACCTCATACTTAATCGAGGTTCTTGCACGCGAACAAATAGATTCATTCAAATCTAAGGAGCTTTAATTATGAACGCTAAAAGAGATACATCCAGAGATGGATTCAGAAATAAGATTGAAACCTTTGCTCTAACTAATCTTGAAGGAGTTTGGAACTTTATTCAAGACAATGAACATCTCAAACTTAGTGTTAATAAATATCTGATTAACAGTGCCATTTATAAAATTCCACCTCGTCCCTATCCTTTTAGCATGATGACGCTAGAAGAACATATTCCCGGAACGGATATTCCTAAGAAAACCGACACTTATACCTCCTGGGAATCACTCACTGATCGCACCTATGTTGGGCGTCATTTACCCCCCGATCCCAAATTTAACCGAGAAGGAAATCTTCCCCCCGTCGAAGATTTAGCGATTTTGTATCATAAAAAAAAGGATGCAAACGGCAAGCCTATCACCCGTTATTCCCAAAAATCAACATTACTCTTTCCTTATTTTGTGCAGTGGTTTACCGATGGATTTCTTCGCATCGATCACAACAATAAATTTAAAAACACTTCCAATCATCATATTGATTTGTGTAACGTTTATGGACTAAAACCCAAACAAACCCATTTATTAAGAACCCATCAAGGCGGTAAACTCAAAAGCCAAATCATCAACGGTGAAGAATATCCTCCATTTTATTACGAAGATGCTGAACAAGGCAAAGTCAAACCCGAATTTGAAGGACTTTACGAAACGTTAAATGATGAAAAAAGACTCCCACCCGAACGAAAAGCCAAACTATTTGCAATGGGAGTTGAACGGGCTAACGTCCAGATTGGCTATGTGATGTTGAATGTAATTTGTCTGCGGGAACACAATCGCCTTTGTGATATTTTAGCCAAAAATTATACAGAATGGGATGATGAACGTCTCTTCCAAACCGCCCGAAATATTCTCGTTGCCATTATGTTAAAACTGGTGGCGGAAGACTATGTTAATCATATCACGCCCTACCATTTTAACTTCGTTGTTGATCCCTTTGCGTTTACGGATGAAAGATGGTATCGCGAAAATTGGGTGACATTAGAATTTGATTTTGTCTATCGCTGGCATAGTGCCATTCCCGAAACATTTCTGTATAATGGTGAACCGGTTTCGTTGTATTCTTCTTTGTGGAATAATCAGATGATTATCGACAAGGGAATTGGGGCATTAATGGAAGAAACTTGTTCTCAACCTGCGACCCAAATAGGTTTACATAATACCCCCGATTTTCTGGTAGATATGACTGAAGTTCCGAGTATTAAACTGGGACGAAAAGCACAAATGGCAAGCTACAATGATTACCGGGAAATGTGTAAATTTCCTCGGGTAACAGACTTCGATCAAATTACCAGCGACGAAGACGCTCAAAAAGAACTTGCACGCTTGTATGGTAACGTCGAAAATATAGAATTCTACGTCGGACTTTATGCCGAAGATCCGCGAGAAAATTCAGCATTAGGGTCGTTAGTCGGACGATTAATTGGGGTAGATGCCTTTTCTCAAGTCTTAACCAATCCTCTATTAGCCCCGCCAGTTTTTAATCAAGATACCTTTTCTCCAGTGGGTTGGGAAATTCTTCACGAAACCAAGCTTGTCTCTGATTTAGTTAATCGTAACGTCCCTCAAAAAGATCAGCCTTATAAAGTCACGTTTTATCGTAACGATCATCGATAATTAGACAAAAAATAGAGACTTACAAAGGAAGTTTAACCCATGAAACGTTTGGTCGTTTGTTGTGACGGAACTTGGCAAAAACTGAATAATCCCTACCCCACAAATGTCGTCAAAATTGCTCAAGCGATTAAAACAATTGCCAGCGATGGTGTTCCCCAAATCGTATTTTATGACGAGGGAATTGGCAGTGAAGGCGGATTGGATTTGCTACTGGGAGGAGCATTTGGTCAGGGAATTGATAAAAACATTCAAGACGGTTATCGTTTTCTCTGTCTCAACTATAATGAAGGAGATGAAATCTATCTATTTGGTTTTAGTCGGGGTGCTTATACGGTTCGGAGTTTAGCCGGATTAATTTACAATTCCGGTTTACTTTCCCGTCCCTACATTCGCCTCGCCTCCCAAGCCTATGAACTTTACCGGGATTCTTTTATCAAACCGAA
>NZ_AAVU01000016.1 GCF_000169095.1 Lyngbya sp. PCC 8106 | reverse complement strand
TTAAGGGGAGTAGAAGAGACATCAAACAAACGATTTCCCCCCGGAATGCGACGGTCAAAGCCAATATTCTTCCGAGTTCCGGTATTTGTGATCTTTCGGGCTGGCACGTTCATCGGACTGCAATCTTAAAGCAAACGGGACTAGATTTCTATATTCTAGTCCCATTTGAGCCTTGTTGTAGACTTATGTACGCACTTTTTTAAGCTTATGTGCGAAAATTTTAAACTTATGCGCGAACCAACAACAATGTAGGTTCGCAGATAAAGTGCTAATTTATGGACGAAAAAATTACCCTTTCAACTCCGATTTTCTTGAATAAAGTGCTAACTTTTTGCAAATAAGCTGCTAAATCTTGGATAATTCGCGCAATAGTTGCTAATTTCTGGATTACACTTTTTAAAAAAGTCTGCATCTATTGTGTATCAAGCATTTCAGCCAAATCAATACCAACCCGATGAAGTTGTAAAAATTTATACTTCAAGTCCGATGCAGAAGTTAGGCGAAAGCGTAACTTGCCTTATTGCAAAGCGCCCCAACTATAAACAAGCAATTCCTTGTTCGGTTCATCTACTTTTTAACCCGTAAAGATCTAAAAATGGCGATCGCCATTTTGGAAGTGAAGATCGCTAATCGAAGATCGCAGAGCGATCGCTATTGGTCGCTCGAATACAAGCGCAGACCGTTATCCACATCTCAACAACGGACCTCAAAGGAGACAACCGGACTCAAAACTCCTTGGGGCGAACATTCGGAGCGAGGCTATCTCTAAAAAAATTAGGCACAAGGGATGTTACCAGCAATTTGCTCTCCCTTTATTTATAAAGTTTTATAACTAAATTATTAATTTTTGATGAAGTAATAAACAGTTCTGGGTTCAGCCTAAAGTATTATACAAAAAATCCTACTATAATCAAAGATTTAAGCTGAATTAGTTAACTCTTTAGCTTGACAGAATCTTAAGCAAAGTTTAACTCATTCAGTTGCTAAATTGCTTCTGTATTGGGGTGCTGAATGATGTTAAGTTATGAAATTGAGGATTCCGAGTTAGAGCTTGTCGATGTCAATCCTTCTGTTAATGCAAGATTTGATGTCTTCGGAAAAGTAATTGATATCGATCACGTCTATCCCTTGTATTCTGCTTTTTGTCGTCAGGAGCCACTGCTACATCAAATTCAGGGAATTGGCATGACAGCAATCACTGGCTCTCCAACACCACAAGGCTTATTAAAACTCACCCCAGATTCTCATGTCATATTTCGAGTTCTAGCATCGCAAGTTCCCCTCATCTATCCGTTATCCGAGCAACCTGTGAAGCTTGGAAAATATGAAATAGAATTTGGAATTCCGAAAATTGAGCTTCTTCAACCCGCTTCTCGGTTAAGATCTCGCATGGTTATAATTCGGGGCTATAAAGAACCCGAAGCTTTTTTACAGGCGGCGAAAAGACAGTTAAATGAGTTAGAAATTCAAGGAAATCTGAGAATCCTTCAACGTTCAGATGGTAAGTTTAATCGCAAAACCATTAAAGTTAGGGAACAAACTCTGATTGGTTTTGGAGCAGAAGTGGACGGTCTTAGTCCTGAAGATTCCCTGATTTTACAACAAAAGGGAATTGGAGGAAAACCAAAAATGGGATGTGGAATTTTTCTTCCCCTTCCGAGAAATTCCCGTAGAATTTCATAAAAAATGCGGTAATATTCCTCTCAAAAATAGGAGAGATAGCTGAAAAAAATTAATTCGGTTTAGAAAAGGAATGAATCATGTCGTCAGTCAAAAAGTCTCCCCAATTACACTTCAATTTAAGTGAACCCAACTTCACCATTCTACATTGCCTGGGCTTGGCGGGGTTAGCAATGAGCCTCAAACAGATTGAAAAACAATATCCATTACCTGCACAACGCCCCGGAAAACTCAATTGGTGTGTTGACTCTCGAAATATTGATTTATATTGGCAAGGACAAGACAGTTTGGCTTTAGATTGGCTATTCAAAGAATCCTTTAAAATAGATCAAAGAGGTTTAATTTCTTTCACGGGCTTGAACCCTGAGTCGATGCCACTCCCTACTCAAATTGTGAATCATCAATGTTTAACTAATAGTAGCTTTCTACAACACAATAAATTTTTTAAATCGGGTGGAGTTGCATCGGAGTCAATCACCGTTGATGAGATTCCAATTGAAGTCAAGTACAAAAGAGCAGTTTCTTATGCTCATCAAAACTTTGCACCAAAAATTTGTGATCCGCAGGGAAATCTTTATCAAGAACCAATTCAAATTGTGAGTTGGCTATATCCAGGTGCAATTGTTCGCCATGCAGCAGCAGAAAAGTCTACAAAAATTGAAGAAACTGTAGAACAAGCAATTGCTTTGCTTTATGCGCCCGTCGCTTGTATCTACTACTTAGTTCGGTCAAGAATTCATAATCAAAAAGCTCAATATGCTGTTGTAATTCCCGTTATTACGAATTTGGAGAGTTATGCTTTACAAAGGCTTGAACTGAATCACCTGAGCTATCAAGAGTTGTATGTTACGGGAACGGGAGATGCGGGTTTAAAATCTTTATACTATCTGGCGACTTCCCAAACGACTGACCCCAATAAAATTCAAAAATGTAAAGTTATTGTTTATGGAACATTTACTTGGTCAAAACAGCAAAAAGTTCGAGGGGATGTAAAATTGATTAAAAGTACAGTTGCTGTTAATCATCACTATCAACTTATTCATCACTTGTTCCCCAATCGGGCTGTTAAGCCCAAAAAAAAAGTTTTGTTGCTCTAAGTTTTATTCGAGAGGTGATGACCGATAATTTATCAGAGCATTTGCCTTGGTGGAGTAACTTCTTCATTTACTTTAAAGAAAAAGACCAATTCAAAGAACTTCGATATCACCGGGATAAACTGAACACAATGATTGAAAACTCACACTGGGATCTACCCACTCAAAAACTATTCATTCAGGCTTTTCATGAAGCCTTGAGACGAATTTATGGACAGGTTGCGGCTAAAGCAAAAAAACAAGAAGATAACTGGATACAGTTTGATCGAGAATATCAGCAAATCTACAGTAGTCTCACTCGGATCACAGATTTTGAGAGTTTTCAAAGCTTTATTTGTCAATTTTGGGCTAGGGCTAGCCGACCCGGACATTTAATTCCTACCCTACAGGAACACTGGGATAAATTTTTATTTCAAGATGAAGATTTCAATTGGGAACAGGCTAGAAATTTAGCTCTTTTGGCTTTGGCCAGCTACAAAGGACAGAAGAAAAATTCTCAAAAGTCATCAGAATCTGAGGACTCTGTAGAAGAAAAAATTAATTTATAGGGAGTGAAAATGACTTTTCATTTACATGGAAATATTCTCACGGCTTCAGGAATTGCCAGTAATAATCGGGGGAAATCAAATAGTAATATTGCAAACTTACATAAATTCAAATGGAAACAAAGAAAGACTTATACAAGAATTTCCTCTGAAGCCATTCGCTGGGCTTTGCGATATTACTGGCAAGAAATGGGTTATGCTGTGTATCGGTTTTGGGATGCTAATGAACAAAAATATATTGAGCAAGATTCCCACGATCCAGATAAATACATTGATGACGATGTGATGGGTTATCTAGAACTTGAAGCGACCAAAAAGGAAGTTAATGATAGTTCTAAATCGAAAAATAAAACTAAAAAAAGCCCTCAAAAACCCATACAAAGAACAGGAGTATTGAAAGTAACCAGTGCTGTATCACTCCTACCCTACTTTGGAGATGTTACTTTTAACGCACGGGCGGGGGAAAAGGATGAAACCTCTTTGTATGGTTCAGAATATCACGCTACACGTTATCAGTATGGATTTTCTTTAACTCCTAAACGCTTAGTCAAGACTTCTAGAATTCTCCAAATTTTGGACGGTTTAATCTCGCTCTATGAAGTGGGTGGAAATCATTCTCGCTTTCTCTATGACTTTGCTGCTGAAAGTCTAATTTTCCGGTGGACTCATGATGTTTGTCCTAGAATTTTATATAGTTTTGATGAGGACTCGCAGGGTAATATATCAGTACCCGACTTGGTTTGGAATCTTCAAACTCAAAATATTGCTCCACATGAGTTATGGATTGGGGGGCGAATTGCAGAATCTTTATCGGATACAGAAGCTCATACTTTTGTCAGGATTGAAGAAATGGTTGAACATCTAAAAAGAGTCATTACAGAAGATTTAGAGCTAGAAAATAATGATGAATCAGCTAATTCTACAAGTTGAAGTCCCGATGGCTAGTTTTCGTAACTCTCGCGCACGGGAATATTCAGAAAGTTATCCGGTACCTCCCCATTCTACAGTGTATGGAATGTTGTTGTCTTTAGTCGGAGAGACGAATCGGTATAAACATTGTGGGGTCAAACTGGCGATCGCCATGTTATCAATTCCTTACAAATCTGTGAATTTGCGAACTTTACATCGCTTTGAAACTTTTACTTCTCGAATTCCGAAACCTGAATTGTATGAGTTGCTAACAAACATTGAATTTATTGTTGCTATTTCTGGACAAGAAGAAGAAAATCCAACTTTATTAGAACGGATTGTGGAAGCAATTCATCGTCCAGAAGAGTTAGATCGGTTTGATCCGTTGTATTTGGGTGAGAGTGATCATTTGGTGAATCAGATTTTCATCTGTTCGGAGTTTCCGAAAGACAAGTCTTTATATTGGTTAATACAAAATCCTGATGGAGATTTGACTTTACCCTATTGGGTTGATCATGTCGGCTCCTGTGGAACGCGCTGGCGACGTTATCTGATCGAGGAGTTTCAGGTATTGGAACCACCAGAGCAATCCTGGACTTTGATCGAGTCTTCGTAAGAGGTCATTAATTTACATACAGTTGCACGATGTCCAGTTTTTACATGGATATCCGCCTGTCGAGTCTGATTGAACCCAGAACTAGCTTGAATCTTTTGCTAGAAAGGGAATGTAGCAATTTTTAACAGACTTGAGGTGCTTGTAAGTGGTTAAAGCATGATATAGTAAGGATTATAGCTTCTGTATCTTTCTGTCGGTAGCAATATGCTTTGTTTCATCGGTAGGTGCTTGCAAAATTATCTGACAGAGTGCGGTAGCTCAGGGGTCTGGCAGTTGCCCTGCCCAACTATTAGATGTCATTAGGCGTTGATCCCATTCGGTTGTGGCTTTGAATCGAATTTCTTGCCTTCCCCTGCCCAACTATTAGATGTCATTAGGCGTTGATCCCACAAGATCATTCAAAAAGCCGCAGCCGAAGGTAAAACCTGCCCAACTATTAGATGTCATTAGGCGTTGATCCCACTGATGCGGAATTAGAAGAACTAGAAATCCGCTACTGCCCAACTATTAGATGTCATTAGGCGTTGATCCCACTCAGTGGTTCATGAACGTACAACCTTTACTAGAACTGCCCAACTATTAGATGTCATTAGGCGTTAATCTTTTTGTACTCTAAGATTGCCCATCATGCTAATTGGGATTCATCTTCTTTATAAGTAAATATGACAGCATAAGTTGAAGTTGACAGGCTAATGCTGATGCTTCCCCATTGAGGGATGACCTTATACCCCAGATCGATTTTGTTGTGTGACGCTTGCTACCCGCGAAAACCCCTGTCATCAAATTATCTGGCAGTCGAAAAATAAGTTTGGGTGCGGAAGCTTCGCGTGCGCGAAGCGCAATCGCCATCAACTGCATTTATTATCGAAGTGTACCAACTGTGGAACCCCCTTTTCAATTCCTGCTCAATGGATACAAGGAGAGTGTCCTCACTGTTTCCTACCATTCACAACAATGCTAAAATGTCAAAAGCACCTCTAAATACGGCTATGGACTCGACTACCGAAACGTTAGAAAACCCATATTCTCAGTTTCAAGCTGCCTGTTCCAAGATTTACATCGAATTGGTTGACATGGAGTTGACAGTCCAAGCAATGGTATCACGGTTAGAGTCCAGCGCATCCGAGTATAAAGTGATCGCACCGTCTGAGGTGTCCCAAGAAGTTAAACAAGGGCTAAAACTTTACTACGATAACGGAGGTCAGAAGACCTGGGTTTTATCGGAAGCCTTGGCGAATGGTCAACCGATTACGAGTCAGCAAATTGACCAGATGGTATCATTTTTTAATGATGCAAGTGCGAAAAGAAATCAACCCGAATGGAGCGATTATAATGCTCCTTTTCAACCTTTGATTTGTTGGAAATTGATGGGGGGCGATTTTGGTAGTCTCTGGTCAAGAACAACGAAGGAATTGTATGTGAGTATCAAAAAGCAGTTAAGTCAGCAATAGTTTTATTTGGAACAAACGGTGGGTAGCCGTTAGAACACCTTTTTTTTCGCCAAGATATCAAGTGTCTAAATTCCGATGAAATTGGGGAAATAAAGCTGCAAAAAGGGACGGGCTTCGGGTTTCATTGAACGCCCGACACCGGACACCCAACACCCAAACATTTCCCATCCCCTTTTCGATTTGGCAACAGTTTCTCCTGAAATTAATCCGGTTGTTGAATCAGGGTCTTTAATGATTCAACCAACTCCTGTCCTCGCTTAAGATCGCCCGCTTTTAACTCTACAACTTGCCAAGGAGAAGCACTGCGCCGCAAACCGTCTCGAATATGGCGATCGCGTCTCAAAGCTGCTCCCCGGTGAAACGCCGCACCATCGATATAAATCGCCAACTTCTTCTCGGGTACCGCAAAATCGGCGATTGAAATTGGCTGATCTCCAATATTGGGGGCGACTGGAACCTGCTTTTGAGGAAAAAACCCGTACCGCTCAAATAATCGAAGAAACTTTAATTCTAAAGGAGAATTCACCCCCTCCGCGTAAGCATCCAACCAAGGCTTAACAGCATCCAAATCGCCCAATTGAAGGGGCTGTTCTTCGGGAATATTCTGCTGTAAAGCTTCCAAAACCGACGCAATTAGAGTCCAGTTTAATAAATCGTGGTAACGCTGATTTTGATAAGTTTTTAAACAGCGATAACAAGCCGTTTGACAATCGGGATGATCCAAATGTTCCAGGGCGCGATCGGCGACTCGATGCCATTCTGTAGCAATTCGGCGCAGATAACCGCTTCCCCCCAAACTCGGGTCAATAAACGTCAGAGTTGCCACACGGTAGCGCCGGCCATTCTCCTCAACCGTCCACGACCCTTCAAACTCAAAAACAACCTCCGAATCATCCAACATATAACAGTGCTGCATCCCCGCCTTCAAAGCATATCCCAACGATAAACCCCAAGCTTGCAGCTGATCATCGCTCGTCTCGCGAGGCACCGAAACGATCAACCGCAAAACCTCGGCTTTTTCGGCCGTCACCAACGCGATCGGGCGGGGCGGAGTTCCCCTCTGGGGACACTGTTGGGCGTGACCATAAATATCCCGTTCTCCCTGGGAGGTGCTGCGAGTCCTCCGACGTCCTCCCGAACGAGTTCCTTTAGTTTCGGGAATAGTGAGCAACTTTCCGCAAGAACCACAAAGCAAATACCCCTTAGCTTGGCTGTGCAGTGGAGAAATTTCGGCTTCCAGTTCTTTCTCCGAAGGGGGAAACCCTTCATTCAACCACCGCACCTCTTCCTCTCGACTCAGGCGCAACATCCAGCCGTCTCCAACCCGCCAACGACCGATCACCTGTCCGTTCCACTGGGGATAAACCTGAATTAAATTGCGGGCCGCATAACGTTCTTCTTCATCAAGGATCGGACTTTCATCAGCCCGTGCCAAAAATCCGGCAAACTCCGCCGCAGGTAGGCTTTGTTTTGGTCGATCGCAACGGCATCGGGGACAAAAAGGTTCATCGGCAGCGTGGCGCAACCCACAAGTCCGACACACTCCGTACAGCCAACCCGGTTGATCGGGTGGGGGATTCCAGGGAGAAGACCGATCCAGTCCAATCACTTTCCAGCGACGGGTGCGAGCATAAACTTGAGCGTCGGGGCGAAACTGATTAATCCCTACCCGACGAGCCGTAGTAATGGGGTCGGCTTCGTGTTTGTCTTCCAGCAACCGCAACGCCGCAGGTTGAGTCGGAAATTCGTATCCGGGAAGAATACCAAACTCGGCAAACCGTCGCAACGGATATCCCCCCGAACGATCATCGGCTTCCGTCGCCTTTTGATTGCGATCGCCCGGGAGTCCCAAAATCTGAGCAATTAATTTCTCAGAATGGATCGCCGCCCCCCTTCCCTGGAGATTTTGATGATAAACATCAAGTGCCTGTCGCAGTTCGATCACCTGTCGGGCGGTACGATTAATCACATCTTGAATGCGGTCGGGCAATTTCTCTAACGACGCTCGCAACTGAGACTCGTCCAACTCCGCTTCTGCTAAGATCCCGTCCTGCCAAGCTTCCTTCGCCAAAGCGATCGCCGCCTCGAACTGCACCCTCACCCCGGCAATTAAAGCATCAACGTCTTCCTGTTTAATTTCGCCCTGGGGAGAAACATAATCGAGCATTTTTCCCGCCAGTCCGGGTTCAGCCGCCCCAAATGCGATCGCGTGCAGATGGCGAAAAATCACATCCCGATTTCCCAAAGCCACCGCAGGCGCGGGAACTTCCCCAGAAATCATCTCTGCGGGTTTGTCATAAAAATATTGGTCGTGGGGGGTGCTGCGAGCGTAACTGATCACCAATCCCACCCGGGTCCGGCGTCCGGCCCGTCCTCCCCGTTGAGCGTAGTTATCCGGGCGGGGGGGAACGTTTCGCAAGATAACCGCATCCAACCCTCCCACATCAATACCCATTTCCAAAGTGGGCGAACAAGCCAACAAATTCACCGTAGACTCGCCCAAATCCCCCTTAAACAATTCCTCAATAATCACCCGTTCATCGTTGGGAACCTGGGCGGTATGTTCCCTGGCATTGAGCGAAATAATATCGCTGGCCCGAATCCGTTTAACCGTGCGGTTTTGATTGACCTCGGCATCGCTCCACTCGACCAAAGAACCGTGACACTGACAGCAGGGAAAATTTACCGAAAATCCGCCGGCGGGAGTTCCGCAAACCTGACAGCGCAACCGTTGGGAAGAGGTTAAAAGCTCGAATAAAATTTCATCGGCGTTCACCTGCAACAGTTGCCGGCTTTCCCGATAGCCGTAAACATCTGCCGCCACCAAATAGGCGCCGGTCCGCAAAAATTCCAACAATTCGATCATGTGGCTCATTTCCACCTTGGGCGAGCCGTTAAACCGTTCGACCAAATGCTTTAAAATCCGCTCCAAACTCGGCCCCCGACCGCCGGATTTTGGTTTTCGCCAACAGTTCAAATGTTTGATCCCATAGGGAATTTCTGCCGCATCCACATACCCCACTGGTTCGCCCGCCGCCGACAGCGCAAACCCTTGGGGCGATCGAACTCGCCGCTCCCAATTTGCCTTTTTTAAATATTCGGGAATGCGAACACTGTCGGGATGATAGCGCAGCAGTTCGCGGGAAACACAGCCCCGAATTCGGATTTCATTCAAAATGGAGGTGCAGAGATAATAAAGCTGGTTTAATTCGACGCCCAAACTTTGCGCCAAACTTGCCCCCTGTTCTCGAACATAATCCTCCAATTCGTGGTAGGCAACCCTCACCAACCCCAAATTAATCAGCGTTCCTCGGTAGCCGGCATTGATCGCAATTTCATCCAGTAGCGGCGCTTCTTCCCATGCTTGAATTTTTTGGCGGTCTTCGGAGGAAATGCGGCGCTGGTTATGTTCCGGTAGATTGGGATTATCCCCAACTTGCAGGGCGCGATCGCTCAACAACTCCACGGCCCTCTGTAATTTTAACGTTCCCTCCTCTTTGAGCAACTCGATCAGTCGCCGTCTCATCCGGTCATAACGGCTGGCAAAATGAATAAAACGGGCTTGATGGGCCGCATCCTGACGGCTATCGCTAAACACCAACAGCCTCTCTTTCCCCGCCTGTCCGGGCTGTGTGGAGCGAACCGCCGCCAACGACTCCATCAACCCTTCGCTCAACACTTTCACCGCCGCCGAGGTTCCCAACGCCACCGGAGTAACAACGTTGCGACTTCCCGCCGTTCCCCCGCAACACAAACAGCGAGTCCGGGCGGGGGCCAGGGTAATTTTCACCGGATGGAGGTTTTCTTCAAAACTGAACGCCAAGCTTTTGGGATCGAAGGAACCCGAACAAACCGGACGCCGACGCATGTGTTCGGTTTGTTTTCCGGTTTTTGAGGATTTACGCTTGCGGGTTTTGGGGGGGCTATTTTCTTCAACGGAGGGGCTATCTTCTTCCTCTTCAACCCCGATCAAGCTCTCAAACCGACTCGCTTCGTACAGCATCCACTCGTGTTCTTCTGAAGGCTCTCCACTGGGACGCAGGGGTTCGGCTCCCGGATCGATGGGGGATTTTCCCACAAACCGCAGATAGTGCGCTCCGCAGTTGCGACACAGGTACAGCGGCGCCGTAGAATAGCCGCAGCGACAGCGTTCTTCTCCCATCGGGTAGAGTTTCCCGCACTCGGGGTTGAGACAGCGATAAAAATGCCATCCGCCCCGAATGAAGCGATGCGCCCGTATTCTCAACGCTCCCGGCGTTCCTTCCGGTAGGGCGGCGCCGGCGAGTAGGGCGGTTTCGATCTCTTTTTGCAGCGACTCGGGGGAACAGTTTTGGCGGGGTTTGACTTCGGTTTTCACTTTCTCTACAATTTGAGTCAGAGACATCGGAGAACGAATTAACCAACGGTTTAAATCCCACAGTAATCGAGTCCGTTGAACCGCTTCATCGAGGGGAGTTGTTAAGGGTTGTTCCGATAGCTGACAAATGGCACGGGTGACGGCTTCGGAGTTTTGGATGTCGAGATCGGCGATCGCGGCGGGTTGGGATGAATAAACCGCTTCGGAAGGGGTGACAATTTCTTCTAATTCTTCCCCGATCACCCGAATATTTTGGGGAGGGGCGCCGGATATTTTCCCAAAAAATTCCTGTACCGCCCTGTCTCGCTGTTGGAGAGACGTGAGGGTTTCTTCCTCAGAATTGCCATTTTTTTCCGCTACACTTTTAATGGTTGCCGAAGTTCCCACCGGAATTAATACCGGATAGCGACGCCCCCGAAAGTTATCAAGTCCCTGCCGATTTTCCAGATAATAATCCTGTGTAGCTCGTTTTAAATGGGCTTGTAAACGCCGCACCAACAGAGCGATATTGCTCCCCAAGCTTCCCCGATAGCTGTGAACTTCATCCAACACCAAAAACCGACAGCGATGATTGGCAAATATCCGTTCTCGATCCGCCGGACGAACCAACAAATACTCTAACATCATGTAGTTCGTCAACAAAATTTGAGGGGGATTTTCTCGCAGTTGATACCGTTCTTCTTGGGTAGTTCCCCGATCATATTTTGCCACGGAAACCGCACCCGCCCAACCTGAATCTTTTAAATAAGTGTTAATTCGCAACAGTTGATCGTTTGAGAGGGCGTTCATCGGATAAACTAAAATTGCAGTTAATCCCGATTTTTTAAAAGCGACACTATCTTCGATCGCATTCTGAATAACGGGAAGTAAAAACGTCTCGGTTTTTCCGCTTCCGGTTCCGGTTGTCACCACCAACGGCGAAGCATTTTCTCCCAACAAATGGGCGATCGCATCCGACTGATGCAAATAGGCTAATTTGCTCTTAGAACGCTTTTCCATCACCTCGGCGAGTCGGCGATCAATCGGTAAATTTCGCCAAGGTTCGCCGGGTTTAAACGGACGATGAACCTGATAAAATGGTTCTTGGGATAAAAACAAAGGTCGATCAATTGCATCCTCTAGGGACTGTTTTAAATCCGGATCTTTCGCCCGAAATTCCGTCAATAAATAATCCCGATATTCAGCAATAACATGATCTAAAATTTTAATCGGATGAAGGGGGGTGTCGGGTGTCGGGTGTTGGGTGTCGGGTGTTGGGTTTTGGGTTTTGGGTGTTGGGTGTTGGGTGTTGGGAGAAACGGAATTTTGTTCAACTCGCTGCTGTACAAACTGAACCAACTGCTGATAAAATTGATCGCTGAGAGTATCTATATTAATAATCTCTGCAAACTCAACAAATTGCCAATCTTGGGGAATTTTAGCAAACAATAAATTCAGCGTTTCCGTTGAAACTTCATCCACGTCTGCACAGTCAAGAGTTGCCATTTTTTGAGCCAAAAATGTACTCGCTGCAACAATCGCATCTTCACCTTTATCGAGAATTTCCTGAAGTTTTAGAACCAGCATAATTTGACCTCTTAAACTCTATGAGATGAAAAAATTAAATAGTTGAATCCCCTACCGCTTTGAAAGGGGGGAATAAAGAATAACACGGTTGAAAGTCCCCCTTTTGAAGGGGGATTTAGGGGGATTAATCCTGGGTTGCATTGCTTTTTATCTTTCATATTGGATAAACCGAGACAACAATTTACAAACCAATAAGCTGTTACACATCTAAATTACCCAACACCCAACGCCCAACACCCGACACCCGAAACCCGACACCTATCTTTACAATGCAGTTGAAATGCACAACAGCTTACTATTTCTTTCGCCTTCGTTTGGTTGACTTCTCTTTAACGGGTGGGGAAGTCAGTTGAAAACCGTCATCTGTTGTCGCCGAATTGGTTTCGGGAATGGGTAAACTAATCACGGGTTTGGGGAGGTTTTCATTTAACGGAATATCGTGATAGGGGTCATATTTTTGCGTAAACGCTTCCAGTCCAATACTTTCTAATTCATCGAACATTTCCAAACACAATTGGGGTGCTTTCGGATAACTTTTGTGGCTAAATGTCGAAAGAACATGACAATATTGTTCTCGGTTGAGGTGGTACGCTTGGGCGATAACGGCGTCAATAGCAGCCCGAACTTTCCAACGTTCATCATCGGTGGCTAATACCGGAAATTTAACTGTTGAGTTTTCGTCTTCTAAACCACTATTTTCTCGCCATACATCACCCAACTGTTCACGCCACAATGGTTCATAACCCGAATGATTACACGTTAAACGAAGGGCGGAATGGGCGAGGAAGGTGTCGGGTTTTGGTGTCGGGTTTTGGTGTCGGGTGTCAGCAAATACTTGAATTGGTAATGGACAAGAAAAAAGAATAAACTGATTAATGTTTGCACTAGCACGAATTCGGGCTGTCCAATCAAAACTAAAAGTGTTTAAAGTTGCACTTAATTGTAAAATAAAATTTCTCGAACAGTTAAAAGGTTGACGCTCTACAGGCGCACTGTTACCAAAAACAGATCCGGGTGGTAGCACAAGAAAAACGATTGTTCTTTCGTTAGTAGAACTGGCGATCGCTCGATAAGCCCCACGAAAATAAGTAGAAGCTTGGCACCAATCTGGTTTATCTTGAAGTCGAGAAATTTCTATACAAGAAGATGCTTTATCTTCCCATCTATCATTATAAAGCCAAAATGTTTTTCCTTCGTGTAGAACCAGATAACCTCGCTCTAACAATTGTTTGGCAATATCCGGATCTCTAGGATCTTCACCGTTGGGTAAAATCTCATCAGTATTTGTAAACCGCCAATCATCACGATTCATATCTAATTCACGACCTAATTTAATTTTTAAGCGTTCGCAAACCGTTCCAAAGGGTTCACCAGTGGCAAAACAAACTTTAGCAACTTCTAAATCTTTCTCAGACTGCAATTCTAACAAACTGAGATAATCACCCCCGGTTTTTTGAATAAAATCAAGGGTGTAGTTTAAAGGTGGACGCTGTTCTTTTTCCTCAAACAGCCATTCATCATCATGGAGATAAAAAGCACAGGGAAATTTTGTGGTTTGCTTTCCTTTTTGAGCGATAACAGTCGCAAATTTGAAACGAGAATCAATTTCAAATAACTTTCGGCGGTTTTCAAAAGAATAACAGCACTGACAAGCCATATTTTCAAAGTAAAGCTGTCTAATTCCCGTCGCTCCTTCATTGGCGTGAAATCCCGATGGAAGAATTAAACCTACATAACCATTAGCTTTGAGTAAACTTGCACTCGCCTCTGCAAAAATACAATAAGCATCAGCATTTCCCCTTCCGGCTAAAATGTTACCGATTCTAACATTTTGATATTGAAACTTGACATCATGTACTTTCCCCTGTTCTTCAAATTCTTTCTGATAATCTTCAAATGCAGTTTTAATTTTCGGGTCGTTTAATAACCTGTTTTCAGTTTCCTCACTTTCTCGCTTGTTAGGTGCATCCAAAATGGAAATATCAAAACTCGCCAAAAATTCTTTAGTAAATGGTCGAACTCGATCCCAAGGTGGATTACCTAAAACAACATCAAAACCGTGAACCTCGTTTAAATTTCCGGTCGGATAAAACACCTCAGCAAACATTAAATCGTAGGGAAAAGCAGGAATAGAAATATCGGTTAAAAAAGCCGATAAATCACCCGACACCCGACACCCGACACCCGACACCTCATCCCCAACACCCGACACCCGACACCCGACACCCGACACCTCATCCCCAACACCCAAACCCTTCGCGATCGCCTGTCGCAACGATACCGGATCGGAAGTTTCAAGGGCGCTGAAATCTTCGGGTAACTCGCCATTTTCCGCAAAAAATTTGACCAAATTGGCGTAAGCAATATCATCACAATTTCCCAACATTACCCCGCCCGACCAAGCGGCCGCTATAATTTTAAACGGAGCCAACGCCCGATCTAACTTATCTTTTGCCGCCTCTTTTGCCTTCAACTCCGATAAATTAAATCCCACCGTAGCTTCTAGGGATTTAACATGAGTTAAAGCCTGCGCCATCGCCTCGGTAAACCGTTCTCGAATACCCCGAAACAGCAATGGATCGATCTCCTGTTGGGTACCCGGATAGGTGAGTAAATGGTGAAAAAATGGCCCCGTCAGAGAATCCCCCAACAGCAGACGGTGATCCAAAAACGTTAGCGGTAAACCCTCCGCGTGAGACTCCAACCACAGCGACAACTTCGCCAACTCCACCGCCAGGGGGTTTTTATCGACACCATAGAGACAGTGAACCGCCACCATGCGGCGACAAAGGGCTTGGGCTTCTTGTTGAGAATAGCCTGACTCTTGACCTTCCGGGGCGGAACTGGGAAGATAGTTGAGAAGTTTCTTTTCCGGGTCGGGAAGGGCGAGAATGCGCTGACGGTAAACATCCGCGATTGACGCAGCAGCGTCAGTGGCGGAGCCAATCGCGTTGGAGTCGGAGTTGGGTGTCGCCGGATCGACCGCTTCAGAAGCTTGTTCTGCGGCTAATATTTTCTCATCGCACAGCCGACAAGCCTCGTAGAGTTGATCGCCGAGAAACCGACAGGCTTCAACCAAAAAATGTCCGCTACCCATCGCCGGATCGAGAACCTTTAGCTTGAGAATAGCAGAGGGGTTGGGGTCGTGTTTGGGGCTGCATTCATCGATTTTCGCGCCCAAAGTTTCCCGCACCAAAAACCGCACGAAAGAATGGGGGGTATAATAGGAACCGCTCGACTTGCGCCCCAACCCGACCCGCAAATAAAACTGTCCGGGCTTAATTTCCTCGATCCATTGAACCTTGGTTTTTTTAGTGCGTTTGGGGGTTTCTTCTTCGTCATCGTTTTCGATGTCGGTGTCGCCGTCCGTTTCCGACTGCACAACCGGGCGGTATTTTTCCCCCTGGGCGAGAGGAACCACCACTTGTAATTTGTCGCGTTGCAGCCGACACATGGGTTCTGTGGCGATACCCGGTTCGAGTTCCAGCAGCGCCTCATAAACCCGTCCCAAGTCTTCCACATCCAGCGATCCGTAGTGAACCCGTTCTCGGGCGATCGCTCCCCGCCGTTTGGCCGTCCAAAGCAACTGATCCAACAAATGAGCAACCGCCCGTTCACCCCAACTCAAGGATGATAAAATCGGCGTGGTATTCGGCCCAAACAGCGCCCCGCCCAAAGGTTTAACATGGAGTTCGGTACATTCCAACCCCTCAGCAAACATCCGAAACATCTGCTTTAAGCCCTGTTCGAGAAATTCGCCCGTTTCCATCCCCTCATCGAGAACCCGACGGACATACTTCGCCAAAGCCGTTGTCGGCGAAAAAGAATTGCGCCAAAGACTGGTAGAAGCAAAACTAAAAGCCCTGGCGGGGTCATCGCTGGTTTCCAGCTTGAGAACAAACAACAACCGATAAACCACAATTAACCCTTCTCGCCAGAGTTGTTTGGCGAGGGCGTCCGGTTCGTAGTTGCGATGTGGCGCATTCTGAATGTCGGGTGTTAGAGGTTCTGCATTGGCTTCAAGCTGACCCCGATCTAAAATTTCTTGAATAAACAGCCTTACCGCTCGTCTTGCTTGAACCCTCAAATCTTTGGTAACTTGGGCTTGTTGGAGTCTGGCTTTTTCGACCAACTCGGGAACCGCTACAATTCCCTCGGGCGAACTCAAAGCCCAAACCAGGCGGTAACTGTCCGGTACCGATCGCGATCGCTTCCAGTGAGTGTCGATGGGGACGATCAGTTGGGAGTCGGGACGGGCGGGATCGGAAATTAACACCCGCAGTTCAACGCCGTTGGTGAGGAGTCCAACCCGTTCGCCGGAAGTCAGCAGCACCCGTTGGGCAACGCGCAGATGGGAAAAACGGTAGGCTAACCCCCGTTTGGCGGGTGCGTCGAGATCTTCTTCAAAAGCTGTCGTCCAGACTCGCAGTTTCGATGAACCGTCTGCGGTTTTTAGCAAATAACCCCCCGACTCCAAACCTTCGCGGGTTTGAACCTGATCGGCATTTTCTGCGGTGGCGTATCCCAAGCGTTCGATCAGGGGTTCAACAACGTGGTTAAAAACGCGAACGGCGCCGCCCATTGTGGAAAGTTCTCGCAATTTGCGGCGGTAAACCTCCCAGGACTGCTGTAGGGTTTTGCCTTCGGTTCCGGTGGTTTTGGCGAGGAGTTTTTTCTTGGTGAGTTGTTTTTCGAGTTCAAACTTAACAAAGGGTTCGGGGAAAGCCGGCCCGGTAAAGGAATTGTGTTCTAAAATTTCTAAAGCCATGATTATTTCTCCGAGGGAACGAGCATTAATACACCGATGGGAACAATTTCGAGCGGATGCAAATGAAGTCGGTTTTCTAAGTCCTGTTGTCGCTGGTGATAAAGTCGCAGCACTCCATCGGCTTCGCTTCGCAGTTTTGGCGGTTGACTCGGATCGGCGCTAAAAGCCGCGAGTTTTTCCAGGGGGTCGTCAAGGGTTGTCCAACTGGGAGGTTCGGAAACTGGAACGGCATCAAATAAGCCCAACTGTTGACTGGCGATCGCCTCCAGGGGGAGAATTTCCTGATGTCGCAGATCCAGCCACTCTTTCAAACGCGATTGTTCTTCTTCCAAGTTGGCTTGAAATTCCCCAACAAAGGTTTCCGCCAGGGGTTGAAAGCCCGACTCAACTGCCCGTTTACCCCCTTCGAGTCCCGCTTCCCACAATGCGTGAAAGTGGTTTTCCCAGACTTTGGCGGTTTTGATGGCATTTTGGCGATCAGCGAACTTTAACCACTGTTCGGCTTTGGGCAAAAATTTCGGTTTTCCGGTTTGGGGAAACTCAACGGCGACAACCCGTTCAAATTCTCGTCCGCTATCGGATAAAATTCGCCCGACGTAGGTTAGCAAAAGAGTGGGTTGATCGACGTCGGCGAGAACCGCACTGACTCGCGGATCTTGTTCTGCGGTTCCGCCGAAGGACAGGTTGCGAACCCGATCAATTGCCCGTCTAACCAGGGGGTGCGCCCGCCCCAAATAGCCGACGGGGCGATCTTGGCGATCGCGGGTGATGTCGAGGTTGGTGGTGAGGCGAATCGTTCGGCTTTCTTGATCGTATCCCGGCAGATCTTCGGTTCCCGAGTGCCAAGCGGGGGGAAGTTTGATCTCAAACAATTGTTCTTTTTCGGCGTTCACGTCTCCGCCGTCTAACTGCACCGCATCGCAAACAAAGTTTAGCAAATCTACCCCACTGGCTTTTGAACCTTCGGCGCGTAGGGTTTCCGCATCAGCTAACAGTTGGCTTTCGGCGTTCATCCCCACATCGGCCAACCAAGCGTTAGTTTTGGCGGCTTGTTCAAACCCTTTCAAACTTTTATCAATTTCTTCCAAAAGTTCTCGGGTGGCGATATCGCTTCCTTGATTTTCATCGATGTCGGTCAAGTCTATTCCTCCCCCTTCGTTAACGAGGGAAAATAGGGGCAATTGTTGGGAAGTTGAGCGTTTTTCATCTTCATCAATTAAGCCTTTGAGCAGTTTTTCGGTGGTGACATCGCTGCTGGTGGTCACGCCCAAAGTATTGGGTACAAATGTCAGGCGCGATCGCTGCCGTTCGTATTTGGCAATTAACCGCAGTAAAATCCGTTCTTCAAAGGTGCCTTGCAGGTAAAGATAGCGAACTTCGGGGTTAAATTTCTGCCCAAAGCGGTCAATTCTACCGTTGCGCTGTTCCAAACGGTTCGGGTTAAAAGGCAGTTCCAGATGAATCAAATGGTGGCACTTTTGTTGTAGGTTTAACCCTTCGGCGGCGGTATCGGTACTGATTAAAACCAAATTGGCTTCGCGGCAAAAACGGGAGGTCATTTGACTGCGAATTTCGTTGCTATTCTGGCCGCTCATGGCGATAACCGTGCCGATTTCTGCTTTTTCTAAGGCTTTAACGGCGGCTTTTTGGGAGTCGATATATTCGGTGTAAATGAGAATATTGGCATCGGGTTCTTGCGTGCGAATGGTTTGAATTTCTCGAATTAATTGGTCGAGTTTTGGATCTTGAGAAAGGGCAGCTTCGGCTAAACTGACCAATTCATCCAAAGATTCGACTAGGTTGGAAATGCGGCTCACCGTCGGAGAAGTTGAGCGTATTTCTCGCTGCAATTCGGCGAGTTGTTGGGCAATTTCTTCGGCTTCGAGTAACGCAATATCTTCTTCTTCTTCAACGCTAACCGTGCCGAACCGTTCGAGTTTACGCTGATAATCTTTGAGGGTTTTTAAACGCTGGCGGCGACTTTCTTGATTTTCTGAACTTTGGGTGAGAATCTGTTGAAAGCGATCGGCAACAACGCCCAAGGTGGCTTTACAGGCTTCGACGCTGGAAACGCTGCGCTTGAGTAGGGCGATAAACGCCAAAACATCGCTGTAGCGTTTGGCTCGAAAGGCGCGTTTGAGTTGGGGGGCGAGGAGTTCGAGGAGTCCCCTCTGCAAGGCTTCAAACTGGGGATAGTGTTGCGGATCGGCGGCGACCGGCTGCGGTTTGACGATCCGTTCTTTGAACTGGAGTTCTTTAGTGACGGGATCAACGATGTGGCGTTTCAGGCGTCGGATCACATGGCGTTTGTAGCGATCGCCCCGCAAGCTTCCCCGTCCATCCACCAAGGAGGGGTCAAGCAGTTCGCACAGAGACGCAAAAGAGCGATCGTTCCCATCGTGGGGGGTGGCGGTTAACATCAAAAACGTATCGCAGCGTCGAGCCAAAACTTCAGCCAACCGACGGCGTTGAGAGTCTTCGCGATCGCCAATGCTTCCCAAGTCCATGCAGTGATGGGCTTCATCGAGGATAATCACATCATAGCTGGCCCGTTCCAAAAGGTCGAGAATGCGTTCCTGTTTGAGGAAGTCAATGGAAACCAAACCGAGGGGGATATAATCAAAGGGGTTCGCCCCCAGTTCGTTACTGCGGCGTATTTCCTGCAAATGGGAACGGTTCACCACGTCAAACCGCAAGCTAAACCGTTCGGACATTTCCAGCTTCCACTGTTCCAGCAGGGGGCCGGCGGGAGATACGATTAAAATCCGGTGCGCCATCCGCCGCGCCATCAACTCCGTTAACACCAGTCCCGCCTGAATGGTTTTTCCCAAACCCACCCCATCAGCCAACAGCAACCGCACCCGACTCATGCGAAGGGCGCGTAAAACCGGAACCAGTTGATAGGGTTCGAGTCGCAGCCGCCCCGGTTGCACCGCCTGCAAAGCCCGTTGACCCAAAGCTTGTTCGAGGAGAAAGGCTTGATGATAAACCAGCCAATTTGCCAGGGGAGAGGCTTTGGCGGGGTTAAGTTCTCGCCGCAGCGCCCGAATAGTTTCAAAGGGAACCAAAATATCAAGTTCCTCTCCGCGTATGACCCCCTCCAAACAGCGCAGGCGATAAAGGGTTTGTTGTCCTAGCGGTTGAGAAGTCACAACTTCCCATTTCAAACCACGGGCGATCACTTCTGTTCCCGGTAATAGTTCAGTCACGGCGCAGTCCTCGGATGGATCTTGAAGGTTTCGGGTTTCGGGTTTCATCGAACATAACACCTAACACCCAACACCTGACACCTCTATTTTCTCCTATTTCTGACTTAAATAGGCGATTTTTATAGAACTTTTGTTGTTAAAAAAATATGCCAATATAACAGCTTTTTTTGATGTAGTAACGGTTGCCTCCTTTTATTAGATTAAGCTGCGGCTCATCTCAATATATCATCGATAATCTTGAACACCTGACACCCGACACTAACAGACAACCCAACGTATAATTATCTAATTTTTCAAGTAAAATAACTTTTGATTTATGGTTTGTGATGGCGTTTCAATTTTGGCTGGTGTACACTATAAATTAAGGAAAATTTTTCCAAAATCAATCGAATCTAATCCAACTGACACCCAATCCTAAGACTATTATGTTGCCTTTACCTGAAGATATGCCAAAATGGTACACTGTTGTTAATTGTGAACAGCTCGAAAAAGAAAAAGGTTGGACTCCAAAAACAAAACATATTGTTCAAAAACCAAACAGTAATAAAGAAATTATTAACGCTTGGAATGGAACCGTAGAGCCACGCAACGGGAAGCAATACACCGTTCGAGTTGATAAATTAGAAGTTCTCAGTCCGATTCAAGTCGGGGGTTATATTTTTTCAGAAGGGGGAATTTTACCCGCACAAGTTGGCGGCGTTCCCTATATTCCCGGTTCGAGTATACGGGGTGCATTTTTAAAGTGGATTAAAACCAATTTACCCAACCTCGAAGCCTCGGAACAACAATTTTGGTTGAGTTTGTTGAAACCCGATAAAACCGGTTGGCAACCCCGCAAAATTCGGTTTGAAAGTGTGCTGTTAAAAAAAGATCTAAAACCGTTTCCGCTTTATGCTCAACAAGAATGGCAAATTTTTAATGAAAAAAGTAAGAACTTAAGCGTTCAGTGGCAAGTTTCGCCAAAACATCCCCCAAAACCGACTCCCGGAAACAAAAGCTTACAAGTTTTGTTGAAAGAAGGGGCAACTCCTCAACAGAAAGAATGGCTGGAAACCCAACTCAAACAAATGTTAGAAAAGCGGGGAATAGGACGGGGAACGGCTTCGGGGTTTGGGCGGTTGGGAACTTCTATTCCGTCTGGAAAATGGCAAATAGAACTCACAGGAATGAAACCCTGTGTTCAACAGTATAATAATAATCCAAATAAACCCGAAAAGAACCAAAATGGAATTTATCGTTGGACTCCTCAAGTTTTACGGGCAAATTTGCGGGGATATTTTACCCGGTTGGCGTTGTCGTTACTTTCCCGTCAAAATGCGATCGCACTCACGAACAAAGTTTTTGGAGGGCTAACAAGTCCCGCCCAACTTCAACTGACGAGTTATTTAGGGCAAGTTAAATCCCCGTTTAAATTACAAAATCAAGACTATGCAAATACTAAAGCAAAAGATGCCCATGAAACTTGGGTAATTAATGTCGATTGTAATTCATCATTTGATGATTTAATTGGGAGATTATTGGATTTAAGTAGTCGCTTGGGTGGACTTGGCCCCGGTTGGCGACGTCCCCCTCATATACTTGACAGGTTCAATGGGTTTCGCGGAAGTGAATTTGAGGTTTCTCCTGTGGCTTCCAGTGGGGTTTTTGAAGAAAATCCTGGTCAATATCTTCAGTCTCTCATCGAACGTTTACAGGAAATTATTCGTCAGCTTGCTAAAGGGGCAGGGTTGCAATTTTCCAATAACATAACTGCTGGAAAAATTGTTAGTATTTGGCAAGGTGAACCGACCCTCTGGGAAGAAATTGTTCATAAAGTTTGTAGCACTAATGCGAAGGATAAACCGAGTTGGTGTGGAATTATTGATAATGAAGATAGCAAAAAGAAGGGTAAAAAACCTCGACCTTCGGGTTATGCAGTGCGAGAATATGAGAGTTTCTGTTTGCTGACAGTATTCGATCCCGATGTTGAAGAAACTCTCCGCCAAAAACATTTTACTCGCATTTGGCTGTCCCAATAATCGGGTTATGTTTTAAGGATGGGGGTGAATAACCTGTTACTGAGGCGATCGCAAACCCCTGACACCGGACTCCTGATCCGGATTAATTTCTCTGAGTTGACAATTTTTGCGAGGGTCAGGCAAAATGGCTGAAAGGCTGATTGTTTCGTTGAGAGCCTCGATATCCCTCCCTGTAAGGGTTTCAGGTTGTTTGCTCGACCGTTTTACCCCAATGCGCGAGGCTGTTTTGAGTACCCCTCGCAAACTGGGTCTAGACACAAGGCAGGGTAAGGGGTTTAAATAGAGGGGTAGCGACTTTCATTAGAAAGAAAAGGTGTTGAAACTACATTTCTGCGTACCGGTCAAAGGATATAACCCCTTGTAGCGACTTTCATTAGAAAGAAAAGGTGTTGAAACTTGCGCTTCAGCTAGCCATCGTGCAATCCAAGCCATGTGTAGCGACTTTCATTAGAAAGAAAAGGTGTTGAAACTGATTCAAACAAGAAGTTGTGGGGTAATTCCAACTCTAGTAGCGACTTTCATTAGAAAGAAAAGGTGTTGAAACAAATCGACTCAGATAAAATATTCTAAAGACAGGAGAATTAGGGTAGCGACTTTCATTAGAAAGAAAAGGTGTTGAAACATATACCGTGTAAATTTCCTCAACTTCAGTAGGTGGTAGCGACTTTCATTAGAAAGAAAAGGTGTTGAAACCGATCAACCCATCTTTTAGGAATCTTGACTGGATATTGTAGCGACTTTCATTAGAAAGAAAAGGTGTTGAAACCTATCCTTGACTACCTCCACTTCTTTGTATTTACCGACCTTGTAGCGACTTTCATTAGAAAGAAAAGGTGTTGAAACAGGAAACTTATTCCGACTGATTTTTTACAACCTTTGTAGCGACTTTCATTAGAAAGAAAAGGTGTTGAAACACAATAGGATTTTCAACCGCACCGTTCATTCGTTGTGAATATACAGTAGCGACTTTCATTAGAAAGAAAAGGTGTTGAAACCCCATACTTCATCGAGATCCATAGAAGCTAACAACTTGTAGCGACTTTCATTAGAAAGAAAAGGTGTTGAAACCATCAATAGCGTATTCTTCTATTAATTCTTGAATTAAGTAGCGACTTTCATTAGAAAGAAAAGGTGTTGAAACCCAACAACAAAACGATCCATCTTAACGAGATTGCGACATCAAGTAGCGACTTTCATTAGAAAGAAAAGGTGTTGAAACAGTTGATGCTTAAGCCTTAGTTTTTAGCCAGTTTTAGTAGCGACTTTCATTAGAAAGAAAAGGTGTTGAAACACCTTGTAAATCTTTACAAGGTTTTATTTTTATGGAGGAGTAGCGACTTTCATTAGAAAGAAAAGGTGTTGAAACTGGATATTGGTTGTCTGAACACTTGCTAATTTGTTGTTTTGGTAGCGACTTTCATTAGAAAGAAAAGGTGTTGAAACCTATGTATTGCCGAATAAGAGTATCTGGAAACCTTTTGTAGCGACTTTCATTAGAAAGAAAAGGTGTTGAAACTGCCTTCAAAACTTGATTGTTTGCGATCGCGCGGTGTAGCGACTTTCATTAGAAAGAAAAGGTGTTGAAACACTGTATGAAGCGTTGCGCCATCTCCGGCGTACAAAGTAGCGACTTTCATTAGAAAGAAAAGGTGTTGAAACAGCAACATAGCGGCGCGGGAGATAGCTAGATCTTCATTCGTAGCGATTTTCATTAGAAAGAAAAGGTGTTGAAACCATACCAACAGCCAGGGGCGACCTCGACTCGACTCATTTGATTGTAGCGACTTTCATTAGAAAGAAAAGGTGTTGAAACACAATTTTGGTGTAAATTTTGTTCTCCCCATCTTTTTCGTAGGTAGCGACTTTCATTAGAAAGAAAAGGTGTTGAAACCAACAGAAAGATAGGGTAATGTCAGGAAGATGTTTTGTAGCGACTTTCATTAGAAAGAAAAGGTGTTGAAACAGGATTTTGGAATAGTAATGTCGCTGCTGCTGCGATCGTAGCGACTTTCATTAGAAAGAAAAGGTGTTGATACCGCAAAAAAATAAAGGCACAGTCTAACCGTGCCTTTTCTCTATAACTGAAGTATATTGTAGTGAAATCGAACGACTTTAAGGTTCAGTTTGACTATTTTTTGCATCCTTGAGTCGCATAGTCCAAAATTGAATTGTATCGGCAATTTCAATTAACAAATCCGTCAACAAAACCTGTTCATTGAAATTCAAATTTTGAAAACGTTCCTGAAATTCATCCGTTGTCATATTGGAGCGAATGTTTAAATCATTACCAACAATTCTACACAAAACCACCCGTGCAACACCCCAAGCAAAATAACGCCTTTGTTCGTCCGAATCTTGATTAGCATCGGGTATTTCTCCATTTAATAACCGGAGAGAACGAGACATCGCCCAAAAGCGTACAACGCCCCAATTGGAGACGTAATCAGCAATACCACTGGCCGCACCTTGCCACTGTTTAATTTGCTCAATTGAGCCGGCACCCGCCTTGAGGAGTTGAAAAACTTCTCGATCCAACTCATAGGATACAACATTTTGATCCATCACTTATTTTCCTCCTGAAATGGCTGAATTACCACCCGTCCGTAACCGACACTCCAGAGTCCGCCTAAATAATGTTCATCGTGGAGAAACTTTTCCCATTTTTCTAATTTTTCAAGCTTTCCACGAGTCGTCCAGGTGACGAAAAATACCGCTCCCGGAGGCAATCCTTCCACCGCAAAAAGATTGTCGATTAAATTTCCCTTTTCGTCGGGTTCATCCTTTATACTCACTCTCGGTTGACGAACTAACCCCATATCCACAAACAGATTAATACTGGTATCTGGAACCACAATTAAGCGATCGCTAGGAATGTCGATGCTCGGTATGTTTTGGGAACGGGGTAAATTTTTAGTGATCTTATTAGTGATCTCAGAATCATACTGCACATTTTTCAATTTCAACCACCGGAGAAAGACATCTTTTCCCTGTAACTGCTGTTCGGTAATATATATTAAATTGCGATCGTTTAAATTCAAAACAGACTGTTGAGAAAGCTGTTGAAAACGGTTCAGCCAACCCAAACAACTGATCCACCAATTGCCATACCCCAACACATGAACGGGCCACCAAACCGGCCAAGCCCAACTTAAAGCAATCCCTCCCCGTGAAACGTTATCATCGGAAATCTCTTCATTTTTCCCCAATTTTTTACCAAACCAATTGTTGACCAAATCTTTGTAATCTTCTTGATTTTCGGCGTGTTCTCGCAACGCACCCCGCACAGAACTTCCCGGAATAGCTGGCGTGCGATCGCTCAACCGATAAATGGGATTATTATTGCCTCGGATGCTACTATCGGCGCCGCCAATATGAACGGGTTCGCAACAAATTAACCATTCAACTGTCATAAATAAGTCCTCAAAATAACCACAAATGTCCGTAGCCCAAAACGTGACGGTTAAACGGATCGGGTAATGGCCCCGAATGAGAAACAGGGGAAGTTCCCGCCCACAAATACACCGCCCCCGCAGGAGTCATCCACTCCCCAGGCGTGAGTACCGCAACTCGACGGGTGGGATCGTGGCGATCGCGAACTTTCTTCCAAGACTGCCAAGGAACGCCCATTTCCGCCGCATAACCCTTGACTCCTGGGGGTGTGGGACAGGAAAGCTTGGTTTGGGGTTGTTGCCAAAGCGCGCCCGTGAGTAAAATAGCCTCTTTAGGGTTGGCACATTCGGCCCCCAAATTTTCCCATCGAGAACGTCCTCGCACAGAACGAACCGTGACCGGAGTTCCCGCCCCTAAAATCCCCGTCTTGGGCGGTTCGTATTCACCGATAATTTTGACCAAAATTGACCAATCAGGATCTAATAAAGTCGTCATTTCGGCAAAAAAACCGCCTTCATCTTTAACTTGAAAATCCTCCCGACTGTTGTGACTTAAAGTTAAAGTTTCCCAAGGCAAATGTTTTAACTCATTATCATCAGGTTTTCCCGACGAGAAACTCCACTCCTGCGATCGCCAAAACTCCTCCAAAGTATTAATTGGAATCAGATATTGACCCCCAATAACCTCAATCTCTTGACCTTGGTGTTGGCTTTGTACTTGCCACTGTTCTTGTTCATCCCAAACCAAACGATAAAGGTTTTGCGGAGGAGATTCTTTAGAGGTGCGGTTCTCAGCAATATCAAGGGTATAAACGGGTAAAGGCAAAAGAACGTAAAGAGTGGAATCGCAATACCAAAACGGCCCCCAGAGTTGAGCATGACTGGGCAAATTCAAACAAGCCGCCAACTGATGACCGTTCGGAGGCCAGCGACAGCCGACCTGTCCGCTATTTTGTCCAACGGGGGTGAGATTGCCAATAGTAATCGGCCCTGTAGGTGTGATGGTGTACCATCCGGTCATGGTTCCTCCTGTAATGTGAATTGGGTGTTTGGTGTCAGGTGTCAGGTGTTGGGTGTTGGGTGTTAGGTGTTATGTTCAATCAAACCCGAAACCCAAATCATTCTTCCCCTGCCCTAACCCGTTCGATCCACTTGTCTCTTTCTCGCTGTTGACGGGCGAGAAAACCTCTGAGGGCGATCCAGTTTAACCACCATTGCCAGTCGCCTATTTCATCTCGAAACGCCCGTCGGTCATAGGCTTTAGCCGTCGTTTCCACTTGTTCCCAACACAAGGGTAATTTCACACTCGCCCACAAGGTATCGATTAAATCTCGGACTGTAGCTGGAGAAGATTCTTGAATACGGGTGCTGTCGAGATAGCTGAGTAACTTTTCCCAACAGTTGAGATCGGTTTTGTCTTCTGCCGTCGGTTCGACAGTCATCAACAAATTCCACAACGGCCAGGGACAAACCCACTCCAAAGATTGACCGCTGTTGAACAACACCCGAATACAAACCCGGTTGCGACCTTGATTTTTGGCGTGTTTGTAGGCGTCGTTCAGTCCTCGATGCCACAGTGATTGAGGAATGCGACGTTGGGCGATCACCACTCCCAAGCTAAAATTCATTTGATGCCCCGGAACCGGATAAATTTGATTTTCGTATTGCACCCAACCATCCACCGGCGGATCGAGGGGTTGAGTCAAGGGTGAAGGGTTTCCCGTCCAAAGGGTGTGTAAGTTACTCGTGAGGGCGATCGCTTCGGTGATTGGCCCCAACAGCAAAAAGTCATCTCCCCCCGCAAATATCACCCGTCCGTTGTGATGGTCTTCGGTGAGTTTGTACAGCAGTCGGTTCCACAAACTAAACAACACCGACAGATCAACCATGTGGGGCAGTTCTACAACTCTCGTTCCCGATGGGTTGGGCGGTTCGATATCGAGTTGATACTCGGCGATCGCTTCTGGGCTAGGATGCCATCTCTCCCAGGGAAGTTCGAGTTTGCTGTATTGCTGTCCAGATAGCCATTTTCCCATTTTGTCACCATCACCCCGCCAGCCCACCGTCCATTCAATGGTGCTTTCCCAACCTTTGGGAATACTGCTTTCCCAGTCGGAAATTTCTTCAGAGTCGATATTGCGGCGTTCTAAAACTCGGGGATGGGTGTAGGTTTGGGATTGGCGATCAACAGCAGGTATTCCCCACAGACGCTTCGGTTGATCCTCAAAAAAGTATTTATCGTAATCGCCTAATTCCTTATTCCAAACCTCAGATAAACCCATTTGCGGTATCCAAGCCGCAGCCGCAGCAGTGCGATCAGGAAAACGTTCCCAAGGACAATCGGGGGGCTTTTTACCCCATAATCGTTCTAGGGTCGGACAGATAATTTCTGGTACAGATGCCAACCGCTTCACCATTTCGATACTGTTGAGGCGATCGCTGCGGGAAAATAACCCGGAGAGTCGGCTATTTTCGGCAATTTTTTCCCACCATTGATTCAAGGTACTATTTGGTAATCCCCAAGTTCCACCTCGATCAATGGGTTTTAAGCCTGGGTGCCAAATCGATAAACTCCCGGCGCTGGGGCTAGTCCGTCCACCCCACCAAGTTCCTCGCCAGTTTCGCCCGAGTTTGGCGGCTTCCAGGCGTTGATGGAGTTGTTCTATATCCTCAACTGCGCGATCAGGTCGCAGGGGTTGAGAGTCGCCGTAAATTGTCCAAAAATAATGATGATCGGCAAGAATAACCTGCCAACCGACTCCATTGAGATAGCGGTTATGGGCGATCGCAGCTTGTTCGAGTTGTTGCAGAAACCGTCCCCATTCGGTTGAGATAATTTGTTTGCAGTTATCCCACCATTGGGGTTCGTCGGGAAAAAGTCCGGTGAGTACGTTGGGAAGTTCGGCTTGCCAAAATGTTTCATCGATGCCAGTTTCACCATGTAACCATCGCAATAAGGGCGAGGAATGATGTAAAGGTAGTAATACTTGACCTCCGGCTTCTTCCCAACGATAGATTAAAACACCTGCTAAGTAATGACACAACCAGGAACCAACCGCCCAGTCCCGCAGGCGGTTTCCTCCTCCTAAAAAGGTTTGAACCGGGCCGAAGGTGATCGCGCCAACTTGAGTTAGAGTTGGATCAGATTGGCTAATTTGTTCGCAAGATTCCCCAGTTGCACCTCCTCCCCACCAAAATTGATTAGTTAAATAGTCGGAAGTTTGCCATTCACCGCTAACGGGATGAGTTGATCGAGAGGGTGGGGTTTCTGGCAGTTTAGAATATAGCTGTTGTTGTTTTTGCAACCAATCCGGTAATTCCATTACAGCGTCCTTTTGATTTCAGCAACTAGGTTTTCGTAATCTTTAACTTGTTTTTCAACCTCGGTTGAAAGGTTGGCAAGATTGACAATATAATTCAGCCAATCAATAGCAATTTGTGAGGAATGTTTGGAATCCTTAACAGTTCCGATATCGTCTGTTTCTTCATCCAAATATTTATCAATTGCATCTCCCATCAGGGTATGATAAAGTTCATTTCTCAAACTGAGAAAGCTTTTCCCTTGCAACCAATTTTTGCAGTAAAAAATTTTAAACTCTGTCCAGTCAGGAACATTAGATACAGAATTGACTTGATAGTTAATTTGTCGTTTATGGTAATTGTTTCTTTCCAAGTACGAACCCTGACTCAATAGTTTAACTGTACTTTTGATTTCAAGCCGAAATTCTATCTCTTGTTGATTTAGTTCTCGATACTTTAAAACTACTTTGTCCGATGTTCTTTCCCAATAATACTTGCCCGAACCCTGGCATTCAACCAAACAGAAAATAGCCAGTTCAAACGCACCTGCTACCCTTAAATACCAGTGCATCCATTGTCCGCGATCGCGAAACGCTTGTTCACTCCACAGCGCGATCGCAATTCGTTCTATAATTTCATCTTTTGGAGAAGAAAATTTTGTTTTTTTCGCGAAAAGGTTAAAAGAAACAGCCCGATCTAGCTGTTTCAATTTATTCCGAGTTTGCTCCCGCTCATTTTCAGTTATTAGTTTTAACGCGCCTGCAAAATCCTGTATCTCTAATAACTGCTGAATTTGGGGTACTTTTAAACGCCATTGCCAGTGATCTCCGCTATGCTCATTAAGGGATGTATCTTGCCGAGAAATATAAACGAACTCAACCTGTTGACCCGCTATTTTTTGTTCAACTCCCCAGAGATACAAAGCACTACTTAAAGCAGGAGTACCGCTACTGTGTTGGATGATAAATTTATCAAAAGTGATTTTATCTGAATTGGGAGGCTGAAAAATAATGTGTTGGTTTTTGAACGAAATCATCGGATTTTCTTGTCCGCTCAAAAGATTTTCTATAGTTTTAGCCATGCCATCCCAGTTGGCAACTCCATTTTCTAATTCCGGCTGAATTTCTAAATGAATTAAATGCAGATTTATATTTTTTGCTTGACACCATTGAGAAAGAATATTTCGCCACCAATAGCCATCGGATGCCATTAAATCACTAAACGTCTGACCGCTAATATTGTGATGTTCTATCCAGGCTTGCTGATTGGTGAGAATTATTCCAAAGTGAATATTAGCTTCCTTTTGTAGACGGTCATAAACTTTTCTAATCAAAGGAAATTTAACTTGCTCGATATCCTCTAGCATTAATTCTTCGAGGAAATCTACTTCCTCGTGAAAATCCTCAAAAGTTTTACATTTTTGTATGCTGTTTTTGGCTTGATCTGACGAAATCTTTATATCGTTATTTCCTAGAACTTGTAAAACCAAGTAATTAGCCATTTAAGTTAAAGCTCCTTCACAAGAATTGACTCAACTGTTGATCGCCTTTTATTTAAAAAGCGAATCATTGAAAAAAAACAACTGCAACGTCACTAAATTTTCAAACTGGACGGGGAAAATCGCCAAAATTATTGATTGGATTTGCCCCCAAAATTCGAGAATTATTGGTTAACGAAACGTCCGAATTTGTGTTTCGTGAATCCATCCTCTCCCGCCGCAAGCATTGGTCATATACCACCCGTTTTCAGGTTCAACATAAACCGATACAACCTGCATATCTTCCAGAGTACATTTAACATTTCCACCCGGAGAAGAACGCACGTTAGAAGGAGGGTCAAATACCAAAACAAAACCCATATCTTCCATCGGTCGTATATGTCGAGCGGAACAAACGACTTTTAACATATTACGAGTGGCTTGAGACTGGGGAGAATATTCTTGACCATCGACTTCCCAAATTCCTCGACCGCAATGGGCGCCGGCATTAATTCGTTCATTTCCGAGATAATAAGTAAATCCCGACCACCAACTCGCCCCTCCCCCATTCCGTTGAATTGATTGGGTGTCCAGTCTGACCAACTGACCGCCAGAAGCCTCTCCTAACGTCAACATTTCAGCGTGGACGGGTTGGCTAAATAAACTCGACATCAAAGCAACAGCTAAACCAGAAAGTACGGAAGCTTTCATTTTCAATCTCCTGGGTTAATGAATGTAAAATTAACTTAAAAAATTGTCAGAATACGTTTAAATATTCTGTCGATAATCCTCTCAAATCCTATCGGAAAAAATGGGAAATAACGGCTAATATTGGAACCCATAAAAGTGTTAGTGGTGGCAACGGATATCGGATTGAGGATACTCTACTTTCAAGCTTAGACCGACCGCCCAAGCTGGTCAACAGTAGACCTACTGAACTTTTTAAATTTTATCGGTATTCTATTTTTAGTTAATCTCCGTAATTTTACGGATTCATTAATAATGAAAAGCATTACAAATCTCCACAACTGTATCCGACCAAAAATCCATTTTCCATCCAATAATAGCGATGCTCTGCGATGGATAGCTGTTAACTCTCAAAATCCGAAGAAAAAACTCGTAAAATACGACTATCGAAGTCGGCGATCGCAAATATGGGAATAGACAGGCAACCTCTAAAAGCGCAATATAGGATTGATGCGCTAACACGACTGCCCTTGGAGCCATTGGAATACTGTCAAAGATGGGTTGAATTGTCCCCCGAAGAACGGGGGTATCGAAAGGCTTGTGTCGAATCTCTGGCGGCAGCTACGGGGTTGAGTCCCAGAACAATCGAGAATTGGGGCAAAAACTTCGAGAAACGACCCGATCACGTCACCCATACCCTGCGTTTAGCCGATATGCTCAATCAAGTCCGTAAAATTGTCTTACCCCCCGACTATCCCCAAACTTAAATTAGTCGTACTTCACGAGTAAAACCCTTGAATTGAATCCTGAGATTATTTAACCTAGACATTGCAAACCCTCGGGTAAATCTCGTTGGATCGTCATCGCTTTGATCGCATTCGCAACCTACCATTAGAACCCTCAGACTATTGCCGCCGTTGGGTTCAGCCCGATCCCAACCGGAGTTATCGCAAAGCCTGCATTCACGCGATCGCCCAAGCAACCGGACTCAGCCCTCACACCATCAAAGATTGGGGACACAACTTTCACCGTCGTCCCACCTATGTGTTGCGTTTGCTGCGATACGCCGACTTAATCAACCAATTCCGTCAACTGCAAACTCAAGGTATTGTTACCCTACCCCCCAACTTCCCCCAAGAATAACTGATCGTGACTCACGACCAATTCAACGCTAAACCCCTTGTTTTCTCTATCCCTTCAACTTTAGGCTGGAAATTGGACAGTTTTTATTTAAAAAGGCGATCACATGAATGCTTTATCAACCTACGACCTCATCAAAGAACCATTACTCGACCTGCTGCGAGATATCAAAACCGGAAAAATCCAACTCGTAGACTTTCAACGTTCCTGGTGTTGGACAGAAGAACGAATTAAAGAGGCGATCGCTTCGGTTTCTCTTGGCTTTCCCATTGGGGCGGTAATGTTATTGCAACGAGGAAATCCCGATATCAAATTCAAATACCGTCCCATTGAGGGGGTAGCTTCTGACAACTTGATAGAACCCAAAGGATTAATTCTCGACGGACAGCAACGCACCACAACATTATGGATGAGTTTGCTTTCAAACCAACCCGTTTGGATCGACCGAGGAAAACGCTATAAACCCGACCAACGTTGGTACTATCTCGATATAGAAAAAGCGTTAGATTATCCCCACACCGATCGCGTAGATGCCATTATCGGATTAAAAGCGAACAAAAAGCTACAGCAACTCGCAGAACCGACCATCGATTGTTCGACAACCGAGAAAGAATTTGAATTGGGTTTATTCCCCGTCTCGGAAGTCTTCAACTTTATGCAGTGGCGAAGCGGATATTGGAAATATTGGCAGGGGAATTCTCAAAAGATCGAGTTAATCGAACGGTTTGAACGAGAAGTCATTAAGCAGTTTGAACATTATCAGATGGGATTATTTGTCCTGCGACCTTCACTCCCGAAAGAAGCAGTTTGTTATATTTTTGAGAAGCACAACCAAAAACAGCAGGAACTCACCCAGTTTAATCTGTTAACCTCCTCCTTTGCGGCCGAAGATTTTAATTTGCGTTTCGATTGGCAAAACCGAGAAAAACGGTTTGCAGCTTATCGAGTATTAAGGTTATTAAAACCCAGTGATTTTTTACAATCCATCGCTTTAATCGATAGCTATACTCAACGGATGGAAGCCTTAGAGAAAGGTTGTTCTGTCGATAAACTCCCCTCGGTGAGTATGAGTCGGAATCGAATCTTAAATTTAAGCCAAGACCAATATCAAAAATGGTCGGAACCGATTTCTGTTGGGTTAGAAAAAGCCGCACGGTTTTTATACGAACAGGCAATTTTTGACGCGGATGATTTACCCTATCCCATGCAATTGGTGGTGATGGCACCGTTATTCGTTATTTTGGGAGAAGGAGTTAAAGTCGATGCAATCCGCAGGTTATTATTACAATGGTTTTATTGCGGTGCGGCATCGGGAACTTATTCGCGGGGTAGGGAAGGAAAAGCGGCAAAGGATTTGATTGAAGTTCCCCAGTGGTTGCAGGATGGAAATATCCCCGCAACGGTACTCGAAGCTTTTTTAACGGAGGAACGGTTGCAGAACTTAACCAATTCTCAGGGTTCAACCTATCGGGCAATTTCGGCGTTGTTAAGACGGGAAGGGGCGTTAGACTTTTTCAGTGGAGAATCGATTAATTCGGTTCAGTATTTTGATGAAAAGATTGAGAATCATCATATTTTTCCGCAGCAGTGGTGCAAATCCCAAGGAATTCCTCGAACTCGATACAACAGTATCGTAAATAAAACGCCTTTGAAGTTAAAGACGAATAAATTGTTGGGTGGAAAAGCCCCTTCTGAGTATTTGGCTAAATTGCGGAAGCAGGGAATGTCAAAAAAAAGGATCGATCAGATTTTATTCTCCCATCTGATTGAACCCTACACGCTTTGGACGGATGATTTTGACGCTTTTTTTGAATATCGCACCGCAGCACTTTTGGGTTTGATGACTGAAGCGATGGGAAAAGAATCTAATTCTCAATCTATCTCTGTGAAGCCCTTAAAAATCAAGCTTTTATCAATTCGTTGATCAATTTGATTCTCTTTCTTTATCTATCAACAGTCAGACAATATCATAAAATTTCATGAGTCTATCGAAACCTTTACTGAACCGACCTCAACCCAAAACTGATGAAAGTTTATCGGGTTACTTCTTACGATTGACCGAATCTAATTTTTATGAGTCCTGTCGATGGATTTTTGATTTAGCAAAGATTTCTCAACACCAATATAATGCCAATCTACTTGAACCTCAAAAAAACGACTTTTTCACCCTCTCGGAATTAACGGGGGTTGCTGAAGAAAAATTATGGTCGATGACATTTTTAGCCTCTCAACAGGATGGATCAGATAATTCTATTAAACTGTTTAATCATTCTCTTCCCGGCTATTTTATTCACAAAAAAACGACAAAAATTTGTCCGATTTGCTTGCAAGAATCCCCTTATCGCCGAAAAATATGGGATATATCGTTAGTAACAACTTGTCCAATTCATCGCTGTCTTTTAGTTGACAAGTGTTGCCAATGTGGGAAATTCCTCAATTGGTCACAATCTTCGGTAGTTCGGTGCAAATGCGAACAAGATTGGCGACAAGTGACTCCTATTTTTGTAGAAACTTCCGAGGTAATTTTATCTAAAATTATTTATTTTTCATCGGAATTTAATCAGACCAACTCATTTTTTGACGCGAATAATCCTTTGCGAACAATACACTTGGAAAATTTGTTAAAAGCTGTAATTTTTATAGCCGGACAGTTATCTAATACTTGCGATACAACGGGAAAATTTATTGGAGTAATGAAGCCGAACTCGAAGATTCATTCGGTTCTTTATCAAGCTTTGCAAAAGTTTGACCATTGGCCTGAAAATTTTTTTGCTTTTCTGGATTGGCGTAAAAATCAAGAATTGCCCTCGCCCAGATCTATTGGGATTAACAAGGATTTTGGTAGTTTTTATCGCAAGCTTTACACCGATTTTCCCAAACCAACTTATTCTTTTTTACACGAAGCGTTTGAAACTTATCTCACACAAAATTGGGATGGGGGATACTTAAATGTTAAGTTAAGTCGTTTACATGAATCTATTTGTGAACATAGAAATTTTATCCCGGCGACGGAAGCGGCTAAACAGCTTGGAACCTCGGAAGCTTCTATTGTACGGTTAGTTCAATTGGGAAAACTAGAAGGAACAACCAAAACAATGGGAAAGCGAATGATGACTTTGGTAAAAATAGGAAGTTTAGCATCTTATCAAAAGAAGCAAGAAAAAGCATTAAAAACGACAGAAGTTGCCAATTTTTTAGGGATTGGAAATCGGACGGTAGTTGATTTGGTGGCTTATTCTTGTATTCAAGCGTTGAGGGGGCCGTCAATAGATGGTTACAGCAGATGGTTAATTGAGTCGGAAAGTCCTGAGATTTTAATTAAAAATCTGGATGCAGCAGTTGAAGTTGGGTTTCATGGGGAAGGTGAAATTATTTCTTTTTCAATAGCCGTCAGAAAGTTATCGGGACTTCAATATACAACGGGTAAGTTTACCCGTCTAATTCTTGATGGACTCATTCAACCTTGTGGGAAACGGATGGGAACGGGGTTAGAGCAATATTCTTTTAGAAAAGAGGATATTGAGGGTTTAATTCGGCAGTCAGTTCAAGCGGATAAGGCGACTTTTCTAACGGTTAGGGATGTTGCTCAACGGCTCGGTATAAAGCAGGAAGTGGCGGCTTTTTGGATGGATAAAGGGTTGATTCCTTGCGAATATCAAACTCCAGGAAAATCTCGGCGTCATCGTCAGGTTAAAACCGATGAAATTGAAGAATTTCGGAATAAATATGTTACGGCAATACAGTTATCACAAGAACTGGGAACGTCTCCTCGAAAATTAACTCAAATGTTAATGAAACAAAATATTATACCCGTGACGGGTCACTGTATTGATGGGGGAAGACAATATTTATTTAAAAGAGATGACATCAAAATAGATGAGCTTCAATTTGTTTCGGAAAACATTTGAAAGTAAATTGCCTTTAGGTTGTCGTCTAAAGCGTCAAACTCAATTAAGAAGTTGGTTAAGGGTTGATATAAATAGTAGTAAATACTAAGTTTGATTTGTTCCTCTTTTAAAAGGTACTTATTTATAAACTTTGACATTTCAATTGGACTTTCAATGAGATGCCAGGATAGAACTTCTGGCAGGGTTAAATATTGTAGATAAAATTTTTGAGGAGTTCTTATCCAGGATAAATTCATAAACTTTTGCTGCAAACTGGTTTCAATAGTTTCTGTAAAACCGTTTTGAGTTGAAGAAGTGGGATAACATACCGAAGGAAAGTGTCGAACAATTTTTCCCAGATCCGGATAGGGATCAAATTCTAAATTGGCGTGGAAATATAAATCTTGAAGCCACTTTAAGAATGAAGTCAGGTGTTGGGGATAGCAATCTAAAACTTGATAGACTCTTGTAAAAATGGCGTGGAGTTTATCGTTGGATTCGGCGGCGATAAATTTTGATAACAATTCTTTTCGACTTTCTCTATATTTGGGAGAGTTAGAATCACGAAATTTTTCGGGACGAATAAATAATTTTGATTCGAGAAAAAACGATGCTACCCCCATGATGATTTCACAGAAATCCGAAAGTTTGTTAATTGATGAAAGGGGATGGTTTCCGTCGAAACCGCCAGAATCAAATATTTCTGTTTGATGATGGTAAATTCGGTAAGCGAGACTCGATAAAGCGACTTCATCTTGATCGAGATGCTGAATTGGAGAGTCAGCCAGGTTAAATTGACAAGAACTACAATGCAGTATCGATTTTCTTGGCCATGTTAATTTTTGATGACACTGGGGACAGGAATCAATTAAGATGGAATTATGTTTTGGACAAGCTGTTGCGGGAATCAAATGCCAGAACTTCCGAAAGTATGCCGCTTCTGCCAGACAAGCCGGACAGATTTTACCCGTTGCTTTTTTCACGAAGTTTGAAGGAATAGAGTGACCCGATATCTGAATTTTCAGGTTTTTACCTCTAGGTTTCGACTCCACGAAAAGCATTTTCTTCAATAGAACTTCACCAAGATTCGTAAGCTGACTGAGGGTGTGAAGGTCGTCTTTTGATTCTAATGTATTTTGTTGATAAAGTTTGCTATCACTTAACTCTGCACAACTCAGTATCCATTTGGGGTTGTCGTAATAGTTTCTCTCGCTGAGGCGCAGAATATAACTCACCAGTGTTTCATCTGGATAAGGAGAAGGTCTAAAAAGTAGAGGTTGACTAGATGACATAATTTGCGGTGAAATTGACCCGGAATATTTGAAAACATTAAGAGACTTTCGCCAGTCAATTGTTGAATGAGATTATAGCCTCCCTGACCGGATTAGAACCCCCGTCTGTTTGATGAATCATCTCCGATTGCTACAATACATCAGAGGCTTTTTTTCTTCCCAATCTTCGGTTAATTCTATTGTTGGTTGCGGATACAGAGCTTTCTGATTCATCAGAATTATTTGGAAGATCTTCGATAGAAAAATTATCTGTAATAAAGGGATTTTTCTTGTCTTTAAAAACCCCTCTTAAATTCTCTTCAAAAGCTGCGGCTAAAGTCTCTAGCTGGAGTTGAGTCTGATTTTGTCTTAAACTCATTTTTAGGGCTTCTTTTAAAAGAGACATAATATGAGACATATTCCCCTCGGTTGCGTAGAAAAGACGCATTGCCATTCTTTCATTTAATAAATCCAGTGTATCTTCTAAAGGAAACTTTTCCTCTATAATACTCAGCAGCATCCGAAACTCCTCTCCATCTTTGTCTTTTCCTTTTGGGGAAAACCAAGAGAAATTTCGGAGATGAACTTGCTTTTTAAAGCGGCGACAGAGTTGAGCATTTACTTCCGGATCTAAAACCTGTCTCGCCGTTGGTAAACCCAAAGCAACAACAGGAGTATTGGTTTCTGATATGATTTCCTTCAGCCAGTCGGCTATCGTTTTCAACAATTTTCTATTCTCTCGATCAATTAAATGATTCAGTTCATCTAAAATGATCAGTTCAACCTCGCAATCTTTAATATACTTACAGATTCTTGTCGTCATCTTATCTCGCGTTCCCTTTTCATGGGCGGGATCTCCCAAAGCTTTTAGTAGTTTACCTGCCGTACCCAAGATGGTTCCACAAGCTGAAATTCCCGCCGAGACAATATATATTTTTGTTCCTTCATCCGTTATCTTTCTAGTATATTTTTCTTGTTGCTCATAAGCCTTCCTCAGAGTTGTTTTCCCCGCTCCGGTTTCTCCGGAGATAAATAGACAATCCGGCTCAACAGATTTATCGAGTTGAAGTTGGTGACAGTCCTGTATTTCCCTAATAATTTTCTTATAGGTCGGATGCTCAATTCGGTAATGTCGAAAAAAATTATATTTTTCCTCAAAGCTCATATTTTTTAAGCTTTTTTTAAAATCTTCTCGCTCAACTTGTCTGCGCTTTTTTTGTTCAAGTTGTCTGTGTTTCTCTGCCTCACCCAATGCTGTCATATTCATCTCCTGTTAACAATAATCTTATCCTTTTTAATTCTTTTTTTAAGAACCGCCCATCAACTCCTGTTAAATTTATTTGGAAAACTTTTAAGTTCTTAATACTTGTCGGAATAAACAGATTGAGATGATGTTTCTCTAATCCATTTTATCTGAAAATTTTTACTTTTGTCAGCAATTTTACTCGGGTTGCTGTTTCAGCAGTTCACTCAGTCATAATTGGTACTCCATTCGGATAAGTCCGGTTCCCATTCCTCAATTTTAACGGTGATATCTTGAGTTTCTACTACTTTATTATTCTCTGTTACAGGTGACTCCTCCGAGTTGGATTTTTTCCCCTTCCGCTTGGATGAACTGCGTTTCTTCGACTTAGATTTGGATTGGGGTTTGGGAGATGAGGAAGGAGGTATTTTTGGATTCGGAATTTCCGAGGGTTCCGAGTCTATTGTTGCTTCCACAAGATTGTCGGGTAATTGAGCCGAATTGGGATGAGTAATTTGGTATTCTACAATCTTTTGATCTGTGTTTTCCGCATTTTTGTTGGGTGAACTTTTAAAGCCGCTTCCAACATTAGACAAACCCGCCATTGCATCAGATTGTACAAACATTTTTTCAAAGCTTCCTGACTTGGCGTTTGAGAAATTATCTTCTTTTCCTTTCTCTTGTTGCACAAAAGCTTCGACTTCTTTAATGTTGTAATCGATCAACCCGACTTGGTTCCATCTTGCCATTTGGGTACGAGTTCGGTGGCGTTTAGAGTTGTTCCACTCTTGCTCTACAATTTTCTGAATTTTCTTTTTCGCTATACTTAAAGCAACTAGATCTACTTTTTCGGTTTCCTGGGCTGCATACTTCTTAATAGCCTTATGTTGCCACAGAGATAATCCTTGAGTGTAGTCTTGGCTAACCGCAGGAATAGAAACATAATTCTGCCCTTCGGGATCGAAAACGTACACACAAGAAATATCACCCGGATCGTACTTAACTTTAGCTTTTTCTCGATTATTTGTTCCATTTTGTCTCCGTCTATCCCTTTTCTCATAAAGTGTACGCAAGCGAGTCAGTTCGGGAGATTTGTAATATAAACCTTCAAATTCAATTCCATTTTTAGAAATTACTCGATGCGTCACTGCTCCCAGTAAAATTCTTAAATCTTGCATCTTTGTTGGCATTGCTGGTGGAAACTCAGTAATGGCAGCTTTCCAAACCTCGGAGCGGGGTGTCTTGAAATTGGTATGGGAAGCTTGACTGACGATATCAATGATAAAGATATGAATCATTTCGTGAAGCGCATCCAGAGAGACTACAGCTTCTTTATAGGGATCGTATTGATCGTCATACATTTTTAAATTTTTGAGGAAACTACCCGGCTGACCTTGAAGAAGCTGTGTATTTATTGTCTTAAAATGACGCTCGATTGAACCTTTATACCAGGGAACTTTAGGGGGAGTCTGGCTAATATGAAAATTAAGCTGTTTGGCAGCATCTTCTAATTGAGTACCCGTATAACAACCGGCATTATCTACCCGAATCATCTCCATTAAACCATAAGTATCCCATGTATTTGAAACATTTGGGTATTGCTCTGACACATAATTTTTAGGACGAATTGCGTGATTGAGACAGCGCATTACTGATAGCCCGCTTTCCGGATCAAAGCTTAAGTCATAGCCGCAAGGAATTTGAGTATATTTATCAATGACGGTGACTAAATTGGGACGACCAATTGGTAATCGAGTTTCGGAGTCAACAACATAAAAAGGAAGGGGTGTATGATCAATTTCTACGATTTGTAAAGGACGTTGAGGGCGAATGGGTTCTTTTCCTGACATATCATACATTCGGTCTGCTGTCCTTTTTCCATATCGCCCAACAGCCTCTTCGTAGGGATCAATTTGAGAGTAAATTCGATAAATTGTTGATTCGTGTGGTATTTTTAGAGGTTTTAGCGTCCCGATTTGAGAGCGCCTATAATTTTCTTGTGTAATTCGATATCTAATCTCCGAGACTGCATCGGCTATTGTCGGTTTGGTTTTGGACAAGTATAACTCGTCTTTAACTTCATTAATGATTTGATAAATTTCGTCAGGAAGCCTGGACTTTCGATTCCCCTTAGCTTGAGTTTTGGAAACCAAGCTCCGAATATCATATCCTCCCTCTTCGTATCTTTTAATCCATCGATAAAGTGAATACCATCCCGGAGGGCTGTTATCCGATATTTCTTGAGAAACTTCTTCGATAATCGGCTTCAATGTCTCAGGAGTTAAATTTTGTATGTCTTTTTCTAAGAAGCGTTCAACATATTTTAATCTTTTGCTTGCTTCTTGTTTTAGCCGAGGATCTATCTCCGAGAAATCGGCATTTGACCAGTCATTATTTTTGTTCGTATCGGCATTATCCGGCGGTTCAAACTGTATTCTTTCTTTAACTAATAATTCGAGTAATATGCTCTCTTTAATACTTGATAATTCTTCAGTGATCGCATCTAAGATTTGAAACTCTTCAGAATTTAATCGTTTTTTGATGCAAAACTGTTTGCCGTCCAACCAAAAGTTTAGTCCCCTGCGAAAACGAACCTGTGCCATGTTTTTATCCCCTAGCAAAATCTGTATTTCTAGCTTCAAAATGAATTAAGCTCTGAGAGTTGATGGGTTTTTCTAAATTCGTCTTTAGAAATCCAGAGTAAATCCACCGAAATAGAAAACTTCTTGTAATCCCTTTGGATCTTAACTCCCGTTCGGCTTGCTCTATAGTAATTTGTCCGGCAAGTTTTTGAAAGTATTCTTGGCAATCTATTAAGTTTTGCAATGAAAATTCAACGCCAGAATATCTGTGCAGTAACTTAACATTATTTAATTGAGGTTGAACCCGAATCATTGTTTCTGTCACCACAACAAATTCCCAACCTTTCTCACGGAATATAGGGGCGACGAAATGAAAGATGCGTTGATTTCTCTCTGAATTAACTTTATTCTCCGGCTTGACTTCCACAACTTGTATCTGATTTTTACGTTCTACATAAAAATCTGGTGTATATTTCAACTTCCGTCTTTTTCCGCCTTCAATAATTGTGTACTGAAGTTGAAATGGCTGACTCGCAAAGGCTACAACATCAGGATCTATTTCCAAAAGATAGATGTAGTCCAGTTCCAGAAGAGACTCGTACCAAACGATTTGACCCATCTTGCGACTGGAAAATTTGCCAATATTCTTCCGAGTTCCGGTATTTGTGATCTTTCGGGCTGGCACGTTCATCGGACTGCGACCTAACTGACGTTGGGACTAGGTTTCTATATCCTAGTCCCAATAGCCCTAAATTAGCAAGACCGCGACCCGCCCCTGCTATCCCTGCGATTATGTGCAAAAAATTAGCACTTTATGCGCGAAGATTAGCAGCTTATGTGCGAAGATTAGCAGCTTATGCGCGAACCAACAACAATTAAATATCTAAATCAACCAGATTTAAACGAGGTGCATTGGTTTCGATAAACTCCCGACGGGGTGCAACTCTGTCCCCCATTAATACAGTAAAAACGTTATCGGCTTGGGCTGCATCTTCCACTTCTACTTGCTTGATCATCCGAGTTTCTGGGTTCATTGTTGTATTCCAAAGTTGTTCAGGCATCATTTCACCCAAACCCTTAAACCGTTGGATATTGTAGTTGGCATTAGACGGAAACTCAGCCAAACGTTCCTGCAATTCTCGATCATTATAACAGTAATAATGATTGCGTCCTCGTTCGACTTTATAGAGGGGAGGACAAGCAATATAAATGAAACCTTGTTCGACTAATTCTCGTTGATAGCGGTAGAAAAACGTTAACAACAATGTCCGAATGTGAGCGCCGTCAACGTCTGCGTCTGTCATAATAATAATCTTATGATAACGCAATTGAGATGAATCAAAATCTTCGCCTCTGATTCCCAATCCTAACGCTGTAATCAGGGATTGAATTTCATTGTTTTTATAGATTTTGGAATCATCTGTTTTCTCAATATTCAGAATTTTTCCGCGTAGGGGTAAAATTGCCTGGGTTCGGCGATCGCGTCCTTGTTTTGCACTTCCACCCGCACTATCTCCCTCTACTAAAAAGATTTCCGATTCGGCAGGAATTCGGGTACTACAATCAGCCAATTTACCGGGTAGGGGTGAAGATTCTAACACCGACTTCCGACGAACCAAATCTCGCGCACGACGAGCGGCTTCTGCGGCTTTAAAAGCTTGAATTGCTTTTTCTAAAACCGCATCGGCAATATGGGGATGAAAGTCGAGATATTCTGTTAAAACTTCCCCGACTAACGAATCAACAATTCCGCGAACTTCTGTATTACCTAACTTTGTTTTGGTTTGTCCTTCAAATTCTGGGTCAGGAACTTTCACAGAAATAACCGCCGTTAACCCTTCCCGTACATTCTCACCGCCTAAATTTGACTCATTTTCTTTGAGTTTATTTCGCTTGCGGGCAAAGTTATTCATCGTGCGGGTTAAGACTGCTTTCAACCCTTCTAAATGGGTTCCCCCGTCTATCGTCCGAATATTATTAGCAAAGCCTAAAATGTTATCACTATAAGCATCTACACACCACTGCAACGCGACTTCAATCTGCACATTATTTCGCTCTCCCGACACATAGATAACATCTTCATGTAGAGGTTGCTTTTCGCGGTTCATGTAGGCAATATATTCTCGAATTCCACCTTCATAACAAAAGCTTTCTGTTTTCGCTTCTTCGAGTTGAATTAGGTCTAAACGATTGTCTGTTAAAGTAATTCTAACGCCTGCATTCAAATAGGCTAATTCTCGTAAACGATTCGCGATAGTCGCATAGTCAAACTCAATTCCAGTGGTAAATATGGTTGTATCGGGTAAGAACTGTACCGAAGTCCCCGTCTGTTTTCCTTGACTGGGTTTGGACTGAAGTTCGTCAACGGGAACCCCTCGTTGGTAGCGTTGAGTATACTGGGTTTCATCCCGCAAAACTTGCACTTCTACCCATTCAGACAGCGCATTCACAACGGAGACACCTACCCCATGCAAACCGCCTGAAACTTTGTAACCGCCTCCACCAAATTTTCCCCCGGCGTGGAGAACCGTCATAACGGTTTCTAGGGCTGATTTTCCGGTTTTGGAATGAACATCAACGGGAATACCCCGACCATCATCAGTGACGGTTACTGAACCATCTGCATTAAAATCAACTTCAATATGGGTACAATGGCCGGCGAGCGCCTCATCAATGGAGTTATCTACAACTTCATATACTAAATGATGAAGTCCGCGTGGCCCGGTAGAACCAATGTACATCCCTGGACGTTTGCGGACGGCTTCTAGACCTTCAAGAACCTGTATTTGATCGGCGCTATAACTGCTGGTCATCTGATCACTGCTCCAATTAGGGGTCTAATGTCCCCAGGACTCCAAAAATGACAAATCTCTCCAAAATTGTAGCACAAAAGGGTTAGAAACGATTACAGGCTGAACTGAAGCCCTATTTCAATCTAGGTTGAACCCCTTTATCATGGAGACTAGGGAAGGGATGTTTAATTTTTTAAAAGGACTTATGACGATTATTGTGATCTGTGGCGCAACTGCAACGGGAAAGTCAGGACTGGCGATCGCTTTAGCGCAACGGTTAAACACAGTGATTCTCAGTGCTGATTCGCGTCAGGTGTATCGAGAGTTTGATATTGGCACGGCTAAACCGACGCTTGATGAACAGCAACAGGTTCCCCATTTTCTGCTCGATATTTGCGATCCGACAGAGACTCTCACTTTAGCAGATTACCAGGAAAAGGCTCAAGCTTTGATTGCTGTTCCTCCGGTGTCTATTTCTCCTTCTCCTCTGTTGTTGCTAGTCGGGGGAACGGGGCTGTATATTAAAGCGATTGTACGCGGAATGAAGATTCCTCGGGTTGCGCCTTGTCCTCCGTTGCGATCGCAGTTTCAAGCCTTGGGTCAGGTTCAATGTTATGCAATGCTACAACAAGTTGATCCGGTGGCGGCACAAAAGATTCATCCGAATGATCAGTTTCGCACCCAAAGAGCGTTAGAGGTTTATTATATTACGGGTTGTGCTATTTCTCAACAGCAGGGTGAAGATCCTCCAGATTATCCGATTTTACAAATTGGGTTGACTTTGGATCGCGCGCGCCTAACTCAACGCATTCAACACCGCACTCAAAAAATGATTGAGGATGGATGGCTTGAAGAAGTACAAACACTTCTGAAAAAATATGGTCAAGATTTGCCACTATTAAAAACTTTGGGTTATCACGAAATTCAACAATATCTCACGGGAAGTTGTTCGTTAGATGATGCGATCGCTGCGACGGTTTTGCATACTCGTCAATTTGCCAAACGACAAAAAACGTGGTTTCGATCAGTTCCTGAGATTGAATGGTTTGATGCAGAAAAACCAGATTTATTAGAACAAGTTTGGCAACGGATTCAATCGTTTATCTAATTTTTTCATCAAGTTTTTTTGAATTATTACGTTTTGGGGAATTTATTGTTAATATAAATTTTCGTTAATTTTCTTGATTCTCTTAACAACAACAGAGAAACAATTTGGTGCTAGAATAGTATGAGAAGGGGTTTTCCGGAATCCACAGACACCAGGTTGAAGATCAAGGCAGAATAACTTGGGGAATCAACATCCGTTTCTCCAGGCTGCACGAAATTCCTGGGACGATATGAGTTGTGGGTGTTGAATGATTAGTCTTTTCAAGCACGATACGGGGAGAATCGAAATGAGAAATACAGGACTAGCGTATCTACTGTGGTGTAGCTGGTTTTTAGGGTTAGGTGGTGTTCACCGCATCTATTCCGGGAATTATTTTACCGGACTGGTGTGGCTATTTACGTTCGGTTTTTTTGGGGTAGGTCAAGTTGTTGATTTATTTCTCATTCCCGGAATGGTTGAACGGAAGAATCTAAAATATCAACTTTATCAACGAGAAAATAGTCAAAATCCAATTACTCACGAAGTTATTGTTAATCTAACAGAAAGTCAAAAATATAGCCAGGAAGCGATTCCGACAGTCGAGAAAAAGTCTGATATTTATACGATTTTAAAACTCGCTAAAGATAGTCCTCAAGGGATTTCAGTTGCAGATTGTGTGATTGCAACAGATAAACCCATTCCTGAAATTAAGCAATTATTGAACGATTTGTATAAAGAAGGTTTGCTTCATATTGATAACCATGAAGAAACAGGAACGATCATTTATCGGATTGTTTAATAGAAAACCGTTGTGATCGTGAAGATGGATGATTACAATCACGGGTTACGGTTAACTTTTTAATCACCTTGAGGATATTCATCCCATAATTCGGTGATTTGACGTAAACTCTGAAATTCTCCCTGACCTAAAATCAGATGATCTAAAATCGGAATCGATAAAACTTGGGCGCCGGCTAAGAGTTGACGAGTGAGGGTAATATCTTCAGGACTCGGTTCAACATTTCCCGAAGGGTGATTATGAGAAATAATCATCCGTGTCGCCCCATATTTGATCACTTCTCGAAAAATTTCCCGAGGATGGGCTAAAGTCTCAGTAGCGGTACCAATTGTAATAACTTTTGTTCCCAGTAAACGGTTTTTTACATCTAATAATAATACCGCAAATCGTTCTTGAGTTTGCCACATTAAATCCTGGCTTAAAGCATCGGCTGCGGCTTGGGGTGTTTCGATAATTGCTTTTTCAGAAGGACGGAGTTGGAAGACTCGTTTTCCGAGTTCTATTGCTGCGATAATGGTTGTGGCTTTAGCTGGCCCAATTCCATGAATTTGAGTGAGTTCTTGTACAGTAATATGTCGCAGAATTGATAACGGATCATGCTGATTTTGGCTGAGTTGATTGAGTAAAAATTGTCCTAAACCCACGGCTGATAATTTTCCTTTTCCCTGTCCGGTGTTGAGTAAAATTGCAATTAATTCTGCATTGGAAAGGGCTGGCGAACCATGGGCGATCATCCGTTCTCGGGGTCGTTCATCGGAGGGTAAATCAGCAATTCTCAGGCTATAGGTCATACTCGATGCTCTCACAACAAGGATTAAATTAAATATAACCCGAGTTTTTTGAAAATCAATGAATATTTTCCATATCAATATTTTCTGATTTTACAAAACAAACCTGTTTATAAATATCCGTAAAATTACCGATGTTCTAAACATTGAACTTGATCTTCTTTGTGAATCACTCCCGTATTTTGAGGGATCATATTCTGCCCAAACATCACACCTCCGGTTTGTCGCCGAAAAGTTGCTAAAGTTTTCAAGGGTTCTTTAAGTTCGTCTCGTTTTCCTGTGAATTGGTCTGTTGTCGTAACAATACAGCGATCGCAAGGTTTAACCACATCAAAATAAACCTCACCAATTTTAATCAGTTTCCAGTCATCTTCAACAAAAGCAACGTCAGATTCAATCACAATATTCGGACGAAATCGAATCATCGGAATCTCAGAAACATCAATTAAATTATTCTCTATAATTTTGCGATTCAATTCCTCTAAAGAAGCCGTATTGGTGAGTAAAAAAGGATAACCATCTGCAAAGCTAACCTGATCTTCAGATCGCTGTGCATAATTGGGATTAATCGGTCTAAGTTGTTGAGGAGATTGTCGCACCAATCGACAAGGTTGAATCGGAGATAATTTCAAAGCAGTTTGCAGCCAATTTGCCACTTCATCACCTTGATCAATAGCAATAGTATTATCCCGCCAAATCTTAACAGCCAGAGTATTTCCCGTTAACTGAGGTTCAAAACTAAAAGGTTCTAGGGGTTCATCTTGAACAGATAAAGAAATAACTTTTCCCGAAAGTTTAACCTGAATTTTTGCCATCTGAGGATAGTCTCGCTGCGTCATAAATTGCTGACGGTGATCAACAATCATCAATTCTCGATCCCAAACAAATCCTTTTGGCGTGACTTCCGCTTGTTCGAGTGCAATTCTCTGACAAGACTTAATCGGATGAATAAAAATACCCGTAACCTTCATTGCGAAAATCTCTCCTCTGAACCGATAAAAAAGACTAATGAGTTTGACGCACGCGGTGACTGAAACCAACCCACAAACCGAAAAGCCCTCGTTCAGGCAATAGTAGTATATAGGAGGTGATATTACACTGGATTGGTTATATTAGTAAACGACAGAGATTGTAAATCTCGTAAAAATTTGATTGGGGTATATAGTATGACGAAATCTCTATTTTTCCGGAGTTTGTTGGCGACAACAACAACCGTTGCAATCAGTGCAATGGCTTCGAGTGGTTATGCGGTTAGTCTCGTTCCTGACTCTGAGGGGGAAATTAATGTCGGTTTAGATTGTTTAGATGCCGCTCAGTGTATTCTGCCAGAGTCTCTCTCTTTTGTCGAGAGTATTCTGTCTGAGACAGATGAAACTACAAGTTCTACAAGTCGTCTGTTCATTGATGATTTGAACACTGAGAACGTTTATGGGGATGATATTAGCTTTTCAACAACAGATGCGGGAACTATACCTGCTGATGTTTGGTTTCGTCCAGTCGCTTATTTGGAAGCAACAGATTCTTATCCCGAAGAAGGTCAACTCGAAGTCGGGACTTACACCTTTGAATTTGGTACACTGTTAGAAGAATTGACAATTGAATATTTCGATGCAGAGTCCGAAAATACTACGGGTGTTGTCGCCCTCAATGGTAATCCTTTAGCTTCTCCAGATTGGGTACCTGATGGATCAAATGGTAACGTTTTTACTCAAACTTTTACAGATGTTAGTTCTCTAACGCTGAAGTTGGGGTTATTTGACCCGGAAGGAATGATGGTTAAAAAACCTGGAGATGGTGTCCGCTTTCGGTTAGCCGCAACCCCCGCAGCAACTGTTCCTGAACCCACTACAATTAGTGGTTTAGCAGTGCTAGGTTTGGCTTTAGCGGGTTCTAAACTTCGGAAGCGTCATTAGGCTTAAAACGGTACGTAAATCAGCCAATATTCAACAAAATTTCTGCACTACTCTGGGATGGAGTGTGACTAGATTTTGATTCAAACCCAAAAGATGGATAGAAAGTAAAACGATTAGCTTATCCATCTTTTGTCGTTTTTTTGGATTGATGAAGACTTCATCCAGAATCTATCTAAGGGGGGATGAAAGTCAGAGTAAATTTATGCTATTTAAAGGTTATAATGGTTCGGACAAAACTCTCAGTTACATCCTGCCAGCGAGGATTACAAGCCCGTTTTTTAATAATCTCAAAATGCACCAATGACCACTGTTCACCTAAACCTCCTGGTTCACAACGACGTTCGAGGTAAGTGACCTTTTCCGGGTTGAGATAGTGAGTTTCACAGATATGGTCAAATAAGATTTCAAAAGCACTGCTGATGCTAATTCCGTGTTTCCGGGGTAACTCCGTGACCATCACAATCTGGCTACCATCAGACTTAGGATGAATTTGTAAATCGCACTTACAAATACTTCCTGGCCAAAGTTGACACTTAAACAACATTTCTAAAGCATCCTTCGTTACAGCGAACCAAAAAGAGGACTGAAGGCTATCCTTCCCGTCTCTACGTTCTTAATTATGAATTATAAATTAAATCTTAAGATCTATTCTAGTCTTCTTAAGATTGAGAATAATACCCCTGTTCAGTGATTCTCTCTGAAATTTGCTGAAATTTGGTCGTCTTAGACACTCTAGATGGAGTCACAAGGGCTGAATTTAGGGTTTTTTCTTTTATTGTCCCGACAACGAAAGCCACTGCTTCAGCAGCGAAAAAGGTTTGACTCCTCAGAGCGACAGTAACAAAAATTTACATTCTGGGAGTTTTGACTATAAAGAGGAAGCATTATGTAACAGATAATTGACTTCACTCACCAGCCATTCTTTAAACAATTTTTGGATAATTTTTTGAGAATATTCTTCCGTTAACTCAGCCGGGATAAACTCCTCAACTTTAAATAAATGATAACCCAGATCGGTTTGGTGGGGGCCGATAATTTCTCCCGGAGTCGCACCAAAAACCAGAGCCGCGATATCTGCTTTTAAATGACGGCGATTGAGTTGTCCTTCATAACCACATAATTCTCGGCGTTTTTTTTCAATATCATACAGATGAGCGGCGTGATAAAAGCTAATTTCTTCTTCTTCGATTTGATAAAAAAGTTCCCGAGCTAGTCGCTCATAGGGAACAATAATTTGATAAAGCAAGACTTGTTCATAGTCTAATCTATTTTGAGCAAAATATTTTTCGACTTCCGAAGCAAACAGAGTTTCTGCTAGTTTTTTAGCCAAAATTCCCTGTTGAATTCCGGCTTCCCAGTCATCAGGGGAAATCCTTTGATCAGTCAACCACGCTAAGGTATCAGAAGCTTTTTCTAACCGTCTAACTAGGCGTTGACGATCAGCTTCCGCTTGAATTTCATCTGAGGTGACTGTAATTTCTCGTTCCTGAACCGCTCGATGAATCGCTCTTTGTGATAAGATTTTCTGACAGAATTCTTTGTACTGAAGTTGTTCTTTCAGAAAACTAACAATTTCATCATTTGTTACAGATGTTCCCGACTTATTAACCATAGTCGCTTTCTCTCTCGATTCAGGCTGAGTAGTTTTCATCCTCAAATCTTATCTCTTTATGTTACAACAAAGTCAGCAAACGTTAAAGTAGTTTGATCTAAAGAATCAACGGTTCCTAGAGCCACACCCAAAATCAATTCATCCTGACTAACATTGAGTTGAATAGCTGTTGCATCAATGATACCATCATCATTAGAATCTACAGGATTTAAAGCAATATTAGTTAACAAAATATCAGAAGGAAGAAGAATTTTGTCCCCAGCGCTTACTTCAAAATCAACAATGACATCAACGCGCTCAAAATCTTCTAAGGTTAAAGCAAATGTATCTGCTCCTTCGCCCCCAATCAGGATATCATTTCCGATGTCTCCCCAGAGTTGATCATCTCCTGAATCTCCCGTCAGCGAGTCATCACCCTGACCTCCTTGAATTGTATCATTTCCTTCTCCACCCTTGAGAGTATCATTACCGACATTTCCCAGAATAAAATCATCACCACTTTCGCCAGATAAATTATCATTCCCTGCTAAACCAAATATCCTATCTGCATCAGGATTTCCTTGAATATTATCATCATTATTAGTGGCGATAATCAGAGAAGGAATCGAAAAAGTTGTTGTTCTGGGTAGAATAACATTATCAGAAATAGAGATGAAATCATCTAAAGCAAGAGTTGTTTCACCCTGATTATTTACGGTTCCTAAGACAATCGCTAACGGGGAGTTTTGTTCTATAGAACTGATTGTAATTAAAGTTGCGTCAACTTCACCATCTCCATTACTATCTATCACTTCAAGCCCTAAATTTTCGGGTGAAACTTCGGGTGAAACTTGAATTTTATCACCGGCGCTGGCATTAAAGTCAGTTAGGATATCGGGCTGATTTGCAACATCAGGAATGATCACAAAAGTATCTGCACCTTCACCACCCGAAATAGTATCCATACCGAGATCGCCCGACAACCAATCATCTCCCTGTGATCCGAAGATTAAATCATTTCCTTGTCCACCCCAAATGGTATCATTTCCTGCACCGCCAACTACAGTATCATCACCTGCATTCCCTTGTAAAATATCATCACCAACTTCAGCAAAGATCTCGTCGTTTCCATCTAAACCCAAAATCGTATTTTCTTCAGAATTACCGACAATACGATTATTGTCATCGGTTCCCAAAGCCAGCGCAATTCCAATGACTTCTATCGTATTAATTTCTGTGTTAGCATCAGTTGAAGCATTATTATCAGAAGCTTCCGCCGATGAACTTCCACGGGTTGAAGTGGCTCCCGGTTCGTTAGTTTGAGCGTTGCTATTCCTGGTTTCTCCATCTCCAGATGTGGCGTTAGCTTCGCTTTCACTGCTAGCTCCGTTCTCATCTACAATAGAATTACTCGAGGAACTGCTCGAACTTTCGTTGGGATTTTCTGTTGTATTTGAGTTGGTAGAATTATCTGTTGAATTATTAGCGGGTGTCTCAACATTAGCATCAGTTGAAGCATTATTATCAGAAGCTTCCGCCGATGAACTTCCACTGCTGGAATTAGCTCCGGGTTCGTTAGTTTGAGCGTTGCTATTCCTGGTTTCTCCATCTCCAGATGTGGCGTTAGCTTCGCTTTCACTGCTAGCTCCGTTCTCATCTACAATAGAATTACTCGAGGAACTGCTCGAACTTTCGTTGGGATTTTCTGTTGTATTTGAGTTGGTAGAATTATCTGTTGAATTATTAGCGGGTGTCTCAACATTAGCATCAGTTGAAGCATTATTATCAGAAGCTTCCGCCGATGAACTTCCACTGCTGGAATTAGCTCCGGGTTCGTTAGTTTGAGCGTTGCTATTCCTGGTTTCTCCATCTCCAGATGTGGCGGTGGCTTCACTTTCACTGCTAGCTCCGTTCTCATCTACAGTAGAATTACTCGAGGAACTGCTCGAACTTTCGTTGGGATTTTCTGTTGTATTTGAGTTGGTAGAATTATCTGTTGAATTATTAGCGGGTGTCTCAACATTAGCATCAGTTGAAGCATTATTATCAGAAGCTTCCGCCGATGAACTTCCACTGCTGGAATTAGCTCCGGGTTCGTTAGTTTGAGCGTTGCTGTTGCTAGTTTCTCCGTCTCCAGATGTGGCGTTAGCTTCGCTTTCACTGCTAGCTCCGTTCTCATCTACAATAGAATTACTCGAGGAACTGCTCGAACTTTCGTTGGAATTTTCTGTTGTATTTGAGTTATTATTGGTATAACTATTATCTGTTGAATTATTAGCGGGTGTCTCAACGTTAGCATCAGTTGAAGCATTATTATCAGAAGCTTCCGCCGATGAACTTCCACTGCTGGAAGTGGCTCCTGGTTTATACTCTTGAGCTTCACTGTAGCTTGTTTCTCCATTAGAAGAAGTTGCAGTGGCTTGGCTATTACTTCCCGCTCCGGTTTCATCAACAAAAGACTCAGAAGAACTAGAGGCGCTGTTACTGTTCGGAGTTGAATTCATATCTTCTAGTCGTTTTTCAGCTTCTAACTCATTATAAATTTTATGATTTGAAGTCATTGTTTCTAAGGGTGTATCTGCCAAAATCAAGTGATTTGTGTCAAGATCATAGTTTGATGAAACCTCTAACGATGTTTTCTCATCCTCTAAGGAATTTCGAGAAAAAGATTGATTGAATTGAGACATTATAATTGCTCTCCTAAGATTTACACTCAATGTTATCTGTTAATAAAAATGACTTTGATGAATTAAGTATTTTTCAAGCAAAAACAAGAATAAAATATATTTTAAAAAATCATGAAAATTCTATAAACAAAAAAAACGCTCTAAATATTTAGGGCTGATTAAAAATTGATAGAATAATCTAGTTCAAAAAAAATCTGAGCTAATTGGTTAGCATAAGATGAGAGTTAATTCAACTAAAAAAACTCTCTAAAAAAGTTTTAGTACCAAACTATGGAAAGATCAGTATCAAGGGATTGAGAAATAGAAATATTAGTCTTAGTAGCGGAAACTGCAACTGCTTGAGCAACACCATAAGTTACAGAAGTCTTTGGTTTACTGTATGCACCTGTTTTTGTTTTGCTTTGAGTTACAGTATATTCACCGACTGCTATAGCTTCACTGTTAGCATTGGCAAAATTAAATTTAGCTGTTGCATTTGCTGTTGTGCTGGTGAAGGCTCCCCCTACAATATTTTGCTGTTGAGATACCTGATCAAAAAAGTTTAAATCTGTGATCATCATTGTTGCTAATATTAATGTATTAGACGAGTCTCTCTTGAGTCAGCTCAATTTTGTTTGAACCAACCCAAGAAATGTTGAGTTCATCTGCGACTACCTTTGACAGTAGTTATCTTGTGATTTAAACAGTTTAACCACAATGCAGTATACTCTTTTTATTAGTACCAGTAACCGTAGCTTTTGCCAGTAGCAGAAGCAGAGGTAGCAGTAGAGATAGACGTATACTCATCGGTATAGGTTTCAGTTAAAGCATTTGATGCAGAGTCATTACCAAAAGCTGCTGCATCTGCTTCTGCAAAAGCAAGATTGCCTTTAACATTAGCTGTAGCTGTAAAATACTTGTCGATATCTACATATTCTTTGAATGAAAGTACAGTCTTAGCGTATTTGTTAGTGATACCACCAGTAACGTTAGCTTCGACGGTTTCTAAGTGGTTCAGATCTGCAATTTTCATGATTTTTATCCTGTTAATAGTCTGAGTATTTGTGTCGAGTTGTTTTTCTTATCTCGACATTTTTATAATAACTAACCTTGCAAATACTGTGTTGCCATTTTGGCAGTTTTATCAAATTTATCTGGAAAAGTATTGCATCTCTATTCTTGGGGAATTTTCAATAAAATGTAGACAGCAAAATCAACCCAAAAATCTCTGGGTTGACACAAAAAACATTCCGATGAGTTCGTTCAAATTCTTTTTAAACAACTCAAGATATCTAAGATTCACTTGTAACTACAGTTGACAGCAACCCTGACGAATGATTCAGTTATTTTAATCATTCAGGAGTCGAGAACATCAATTTATAGCTTGATGTGATTCCAGTAGTTAATAGTAGTCAATACTACAAATTTTAGGTTGCCATTTTGGCAGTTTTTCTGTTAAGTTTTCTCAAGTATTTGAATCGGGTTGATTTGAGTTTTGTTTGAGACTAACTCTCTGGGAAGTTTCATCTCATCCTCCTCATAAACCCCCTTCTATAGTCAACTTTTGACTTGCGCGTAGTGCTATATCCCCCGCCTGTGGCATCTTCTTTGTAAGTCTCAAGACAAAAAAATAACCCCAAAGACTAGGGGGTTAAAAATAGATTTATATTCATCTTTGTGATGAAAAAGATGTTAAAGTTGATAAAAATGCAGTAACCTCAAGAAACCTTTTGTCGAGTGCGATCGCATTTACCTGAAGAATTTTTATTGTTTTTTTCGCATTGATTATTATCTCTGGTTAACCGATTGTAAGTGCGGTAGGGAATATAATGCAAAGGGTTATAACCTGCAAATCTGAAGAATCAAAACACAAGCCCAGGAATATTTTCCAGCTAATATTGCTTCAATTACTTGATTAAATTCGTTCTTCACTCATGGCTTTATCTCTTTGAGTTTTAGAAGAAGTATTAGAATAGTTCATGTGAATGCTTCCCAGATGAATTGAACTTAAAATTAGTCTTCTTATCTTTGATTACATTGAAGTAATTTCCGTTTTAAAGCTCTAAACCAGTGGCCTGAAACTTCTGCAACGGTTCAAGTATCACATCAGCAACCCGACGCTGACGAATGATAATATCTGCACTTGCAGTTTGTCCCGGTTTAAATTTAATTTCTTCTTGATTTTCTAGAATTGAATCCTGTTCTAACTCAACTTCAAGCTGATAGACAGGTGGTTGGTTTTCTTCAGATTTTGTATCAGGAGAAATCGAAGTAACAGTTCCTTCTATTACCCCATAATCTTGATAAGGATAAGCATCAAACTTCATCTTAACAGGCATCCCAACCTTAATAAAACCTGCTTCTTGATTGGGTAGACTTGCTGATAAAACTAACGGAGTATTTTTCGGCAAAATTTCAGCAATATTTTGTCCAGGTTGTACAACTTCTCCCTCATTGCTAACATTCAAAGTCGAAATATAGCCATCAACCGGAGCATAAATAAATCGCTCCTCTCGCTTCATTTTTGCTGCCATCAACAAGCTTTTAGTTTCTTTCATTTGAGCTTGAAGCTGCATAATTTCTAGCTGAATTTGCTGAGTTTTCTGATCGGCTTCTATCTCAATTGCTTCGGCTTCTGATTGTTTTTGTTTGAGTTCAACATAAAGACGATTGACTTCAGCTTGAAGTTGTTGCAATTCACCTTCATTTTGAGTGATCATCTGTTGACGCTCTCGTAACATTTGTTGAGCTTGAAATACCTGTTCTTTGGTACTATTTTTCTCCGATAATTGAGCCTGAACAATAGCCCGTTCGCGATCCCGTAAAGACTGTTCAGCCTGAAACAATAACTCCTGAGAAATTGCCCCTTCTTCCACTAACGGTTTGAGTCGTTCAACCCGTTCAACTGATGCTGCTTGATCTACATAAAGTTTTTCTAAAAGTTCATCCGCTTGGGTGGGTAAGGGTTGTATATTCTCTACTCTGGCTTGAGCGCTTTCTGCTTGTAATTGGAGTTGACTGAGTACCCGTTCTGTTCCGCGTATTTGTGTTTTTACCCGTTCTATTTCCGCTTCATGGGTTTGAATTTGAGCGGCTGAGATTGCACTACGACTTTCCTTTTCTAAATGGGTTCTTTCTAAAAGTCCTTGTTTTTGAGTTTGTTCAATTTGCAAGGAATTAAGTTGTTGTTGCAGTCGTTCGATTTCTGCTAAAGCCAATTGACTATCCAATTCTGCAATGACTTGACCTGCTTTTACTGTATCCCCTTCTTTAACAGCTAAAGTGGCAATTTTTCCCATTTCCACGGGATTAACTTTGTAAACATTTCCTTGGGGAATTAATTCACCTCGCGCATGACCGACTTCATCAACAGTCCCCAAATGCGCCCAAGTTGCAAAGGCGATACAAAATACTACGCCACCCCAAAACAGTTGCATCGGAAATGAGGCGGGCGGTTGATCTAAAACTGACTGTAAAGCAATTGACCAATTTCCTGAATGAGAAGCTCTTTTTTCTGTATCTTTATCTTGGGGAGTGAGCGGATAAGCAGTATTAGAAACGGGTGAGGATAGAGGGAGAGAAGTGGTAACTCCACCTTGGATAGAGTGGGCTTCTTCGATGTTTTCTTGGGAGAAGTTTAAATCATACAAATAATTCTGTTTCTCCTCCGAATGAGAATCTGATTCTCGAGTTTGTTTTGTTCGGAGGTGAGGTAGGATGTGGAAGCTCATCGCTTTAAATGTTGTAACAACGTTGGGTTAAGAGTCAGGGCGAATTAGGAAGATCACTCACAAATCAAGATGAGATCAATCTTGTCTGAGAATTCACTCTAACTAGAGTCAGATCAAAGCATAAAAGAATTTTTTTAAAGGGTAGTTTTTGGGTAACTTTTATTTCTGATATGCCTCAACTTAGCTGTGAAATGTGATCGTTAGGCGGGCAGAAACTTAAAGTTGTTAGTATTTTAACTTAAGTCCTGATCATATTTTGCCAAATTGGCAGTTTTTTTGATTTTTTAAATAATTTCATTCTAAGTCTTATTAACTCTATAAATTGTCTAATTTGTTTGATTTGGAGTTTGAATTGATCATCGGCTGGAATTTTAATAAAACTTTAATTTTTTTATAAACTCAAGTCACTCTGATTTGTTGGGGATATAGCAGCGCTACTTGAATCGGGAATGCCTCCCCTGAAGAGATTGTTGTTTGATCTGAACCTGAGAAAAAAGCAATCAGAAATCATTTGTACTTTGCCCCCAAAATTGGGGGGTGATCTCGATTACTTTTTTACAAATCAGGTAACATTGCGATATCCGATTCTAAATAACATTCAAAGATTGAATGGTACTCAGTCACAGATCTCTGATCTAGATTGGATTTCATCAAATCATTAACAGAGATTAAAGATTAAGTTGTTGTTGGGCAAGATGATAATAAAGCCCTTGAGTCTCCATCAATTGCTGATGATTTCCCTGTTCTACCAACACCCCTCGATCTAGCACTAAAATTTGATCTGCATTCCGAACAGTTGAGAGACGATGGGCAATAATAATCGTGGTGCGATCGCGACTCATCTGTTCTAAATTTCGTTGAAAGCGCCGTTCACTTTCGGTATCCAAAGAACTCGTCGCTTCATCTAATACTAAAAGTCGAGGATTTCCAAGTAACGCCCGGGCGATCGCAATGCGTTGACGTTGACCTCCCGACAAACTGGAACCCCGTTCTCCGACTTTCGTGTTGTACCCCAAAGGTAACGTTTGAATAAAGCTATGGGCTTCTGCTAATTTGGCGACTTCAACCACCTGTTCGAGCGTATATTCTCCTCGATAAATCGTAATATTTTCTAAGATCGTCCCCGAAAACAGATAACATTCCTGCGGCACAACCCCCATCTGAGTTCGCAAAGACTGGCTAGACACATGACGCAAATCATGTCCATCGATCCAGACACGACCACTGCGAGGATGATACAAAGCCTGTAATAGCTTCACCAACGTACTTTTACCCGAACCACTTCGACCCACAATTGCCAGAGTTTGACCGGGTTGAATCTCAAAGGAAAGATTTTCTAAGGTGTTATCTTCATCTTCCCCATAGCGAAATGTCACCTGATCAAACTTAATTTGACCTTGTAGAGGCGGAAGAACAAGTAACGGTTTTTGTGGGCTTTCCTCCGGTTCAGTGTCAAAAACATCATTGAGACGTTCAACGGAGATCAACACTTCTTGCAGTTCATCCCACAAACCAGCCAAGGCAATCACGGGCGAAATCACACGACCCTGCATCATGTTAAACGCCATAAATTGACCAATGGTTAATTGATCTTGAATCACCAACATTGCCCCAAACCAGAGTACCGCTGTGCCACCAATCGAATTAATTAACCCACTGACAAACCCCAAATTAATCGCCAATTTCTGGGCTTTAAACCGCATATTCAGTTGTTCAGTCAGGCGATCTTCCCAGCGCCAGCGTAACTCCTGTTCAGCCGCGACTGCTTTCACCGTAGAAACTCCCGTCATCATCTCCACAAGGGTAGAATTTTGATCGGCCGACGCATTAAAAACTTGACGAGAAACTTTGCGGAGAAAGGGCGTTGAACCCAAAGTTAACAACAGAATCGGTGGAATCAAACCCAAAATCAAGACTGTTAGCTGCCAGTTATAGTACAGCATCAATCCCAAATAGACAAACCCCGTGACAAAATTCAGCCACGCCAGCAGAATTTGACCAATTAGAAATCGTTGAATTTTTTGGTTTTCTTGAACTCGGGTAATAATATCACCGACTCGCCGAGACTCAAAAAACTTGAGGGGAAGTTTGAGGGTGTGTTGAATAAAACCGCTAATGAGAGTTAAATCTAGGCGGTTTGAGAGATAACTCAACAAATACTGTCGAATCGAAGATAATCCCAAACTCCACACCCCAAACAGCAAAGCACCCAAAGCAAAAACGTGTAAACTGGTGAGGCTTTTGTTGACAACGACCCGATCCATAATAATTTGAGTAATCAGAGGCGAAACCAGCGCAAACATTTGGATCAAGATCGAAATTAGAATGATTTGCAGCCCCAACGTTTTATAGGGCCACAACACCCCCATAAATCGACCTAAAGACCGTTTTTCGTTCTCGACTTGTTCGAGTCGTTCTGTGGGGTCAACCAACAACGCATAACCTGTCCATCCGGCGAGAAATTCTTGACGAGATAACTCCCGTTTTCCTTGGGCGGGGTCAGCAATCAACACTTTGCGCCGTTTTACCCAACACACCACGACATAATGATCGCCTTGCCAATGGGCTATCCAGGGATGTTTTTGGTCTTCTAGCCGTCCCAAACTGGCTCGTACAGGTCGAACTTGAAATCCTAAACTTTCCCCGGCTCGTGCTAATCCTTTTAATGAGGCTCCCGAACGTCCGACCCCGGCTAGGTTTCGTAAGCGGTTCAGACTCCAGGTTTTACCCCAATATTGTCCAATTGTTGCCAGACAAGCTGCCCCACAGTCGGAGGAACTTTGCTGTTCGACGCAGGGATAACGCCGCCAAAGTCCCCGTCCTCGTCTACGTTTTCGAGGCTTGGGAAGTTCGAGTTCGACATCGTTCGTATTCGTTGGGGGAACAACGGTAAGGGTCGGTGTCGCTTTTTTGGCGGAGGGTTGAACGGAGATTGAGGGACGAGAGACTGGTTTCGAGCCGGTTGTCGGGTTTTGGGAAATATTTTGCCAATGTTCGGTGGAAAGGTGATAAACAATCAGAGGCGTTTTGGCAACCCAAGCGGGGGGCGTGGTATCGGGATAACCCCAACTTTGTCCCGGTTGCGGAATCGATTCTGTTCCGCCAATTTCACCTTGATACAACCAGTAGCGCCCTTTTGAAGCAGGTGTTGCAGTTTTTAGAGGGGTTTGGGGCTGAATTTGACGTTCGCTGATCTCGGGTAAGAGTTGTCGCAGTTGAGAACTGGTTAATCTTCGTAATTCGGTTTGAGTTTTGAAGAAAATCAAACGTTGACGTTCGTTCGTTGTCGTTTGTAGTTCCTCGCGCCATTGAGGAAACCGTTCCAGCCAAGTTTGCAGGGTTTTGAGAGTCAGATGAGCAACGATAACCGGACTGGCTGCGATCGCTTGATAGGGTAAGGGTTCAAGGGTGAACAGATGGCGATCACCTCCAAATAGTTCTCCGGCTTCTAGGCGGGAAACCGAAACGTCTCGGTCTTTGGTGGGGTCAGACGCTAACAGTCTGACATGACCTTGACAAATGAGATAAATTCCCTCTTGATGTTCGCCCTGAACAGAATTTGTAGATTGATTGAGTTGATAATCATATACATTCGGAGCAAAGCTGCTCGCTGCAATCGCAATCTCGTCTCCTAGCTCATAGCTATAAACCTCTGCTTCCTGACTAAGATTCACCGCCAGACTACTCTCAATGTTGAGAACGGTGAGAAGTTGTTCAAAGGCAGAGATGCTCTCTGATGCACTCCTTTTTCGGCTCATTGTCTGAGCTGAATGCCGAAACTGAGAATTTGATTCGCTCATTCGTTTTCAGGGGAGTTCTACTCCGAATCTAATGTCAACTATTCAACATTTCTGAAAAATCGGGTTAAAAATTCGATACTCATCACACTTTGTTAAAAAAGTTAATCAATAACAGATGTGGAGTAACCTATTTCTAAACTCACAAAAACAAAACTAAGTCATCGAAATTCCGCCGAAAATCGAGACTGAAAGCTTCTAACAGCCAGTTTTATCCCTCCAACTTAAGAGTTTTAAGTCGCTGGAGTCTCGACATTATCCGATTTTCCGATGGAAGTGACTGGTTTTTATCTCAAAGTATTAATGAATATCAAATTCAAAAACGTTTGATTAATGTACAATGCTCAAATTTATTTTACCCCTGTCTTTATTTCACCTAAAAGACGGTGGCCAAAAATTAGTTTAAACTAACAATACCAAACAGACCAACTCTAAATTTGCCTAGCCTAATCACGACCTGAGAAGATCCCAGGTTTCACTTAACTTTCACAGCTATATAAAGATTGCCATATACTTTATCAAATGTCTACAATTCTCCGTCCACCTTTACAGAATCTTTAAAAAACCTCCTAAATGCTTCATCTGTCTAACAGAAGAGAGTTAAATCGAGGTAATGCTAAAATTAAAAAACTTTTCAGTCAATACTATCAGTCGTCAAGAGTGCTTTAACCCCTGATGGGTTTATACCCTCACTGGCGTTGGGTAGTTTACAACTTCTGACCTCACGACTTCTGAACTTGTGGGGTCACAATCGCGGTAAAGTTAATAAGGGTAGCGTCCTGCTAAAAGTCTTAAACCTGCTATGACTGATTCCACCCCTGCATCTACTCAACCCGAAGAATACCCCAACGCTGACTACCGACAACTCGATCCCAGCAAACTGTCGGAAATGATGCAGCGATACATCGAGGTAAAAGGACAATATCCCCATGCGTTACTCTTTTTTCGGGTGGGCGACTTCTTTGAGTGCTTTTTTCAAGATGCCGTCACTATCGCCCGTGAACTCGAACTCATCCAAACCACCAAAGCCGCCGGAAAAGAAATTGGGCGAGTTCCGATGACAGGAGTTCCCCACGAACACGTTTATCGCTACAGCAGTACCCTGTTAGAAAAAGGCTATGCGGTTGTAATTTGTGATCAAGTTGAAGATGCAGCCATCGCCGCCAAAGAAAAACGACAGGTTCGGCGAGAAGTCACCCGTGTTCTAACGCCTGGAACTCTGACTGATGATAATATGCTCAAAGGTCGCCAAAATAATTATTTAGCGGCAATTGTGATCGCAGGTCAACATTGGGGGTTAGCTTATGCTGATATTTCAACTGGAGAATTTCTCACCACTCAGTCAGAAAATTTAGAACACCTCACCCAAGAGTTAATGCGGTTACAACCGTCTGAAATTTTGTTTCCGGTGAATGTCCCTGATATCAGTAAGATGCTGAAACCAGGAGAAAATGATCAGGAATTGCCGGACTGTTTACCTCGTTGTTTTTGTTATTCATTGCGATCGCAAAAGCCCTTTTCTTTGGGTGAAGCCAAACCTCGAATTTTACAACAATTTCAACTCACATCTCTCGAAGGTATTGGCTGTGAACATCTACCCCTAAGTGTGCGGACAGTAGGTGGGTTATTAGAATATTTAGAAGATACTCAAAAAGATCATATTACCCCTCTCCAACGTCCTCGAACTTATACCCTCAGTGATTATTTAGTCCTCGATCATCAAAGTCGCCGCAACTTAGAAATCACCACAACCGTTCGAGATAATACGTTGTATGGTTCATTATTATGGGCGTTAGACAAAACTAGCACACCCATGGGAAGTCGGGCGTTACGGCGTTGGTTATTACAACCTTTACTCGATCTCAAAGGCATTCGCGCACGCCATGATACCATTCAAGAGTTTGTCAATAACCACGAACTGCGACAAGATATTCAACAGATTCTCCGACAAATCTATGACCTGGAACGGTTGACCGGACGAGTGGGAAATAGTACCGCAAATGCCAAAGATTTAGTCTCTTTAGCCGATTCTTTAGCCAAGTTACCCCAACTGGCAACTGTCGCCGAACAGGGAAAATCTCCCTATCTAAAAGCCTTACAAAATCTTCCTCAATCCTTAGAAAAAGTCGCCGAAAAAATTACTCATTCTTTAGTTGAATCTCCTCCGATTTCCGTCAAAGAAGGCGAACTAATTCGTCCAGAAGTTGATGCCAACCTCGATGAAATGCGAAGTCTGGCGGTAGAAGATCAACAATGGATTGCTAATTTAGAAGTCCAAGAACGAGAACGCACCGGAATTCCTACCTTAAAAGTTGGATTTAATAAAACCTTTGGATATTATATCAGTATTAGTCGAGGCAAAGCAGAACTCGCCCCTGATGATTATATTCGCAAACAAACATTAACCAATGAAGAACGGTATATTACACCAGAATTAAAAGAACGGGAAGTTAGAATTTTAACTGCTAAAGAAGATTTAAACCAAACCGAATATGATATCTTTGTTCGACTGCGTTCAGAAGTTGCTGAATATACCGATACTATTCGCAATGTGTCTAAAGCGGTGGCTGCAATTGATGTACTTTGTGGGTTAGCAGACGTGGCAATTCGTCAATCTTACTGTTGTCCTGAAATGATCGAAGGGCGAGAATTGAAAATTATTGATGGGCGACATCCCGTTGTAGAAAAGTTACTTCCGCCGGGATTTTTTGTGCCGAATACCGCGCAGTTAGGCAGTCGAATACCGGATAAAGAAGATGAAGAACTAACCCCTTATTCTTATCCTGATTTAATTATTTTAACCGGGCCGAATGCCAGTGGAAAAAGTTGTTATTTGCGACAAATTGGCTTAATTCAACTGATGGCACAAATGGGAAGTTTTATTCCCGCAAGTTCCGCCCAATTGAGTCTTTGCGATCGCATTTTTACCCGAGTTGGGGCAGTGGATGACTTAGCCACAGGTCAATCAACCTTTATGGTCGAGATGAATGAAACGGCAAATATTCTCAATCATGCGACTGAAAAATCCTTAGTTCTTCTCGATGAAATTGGTCGGGGAACAGCAACCTTTGACGGGCTTTCAATTGCTTGGTCGGTAGCAGAATATTTAGCAGCAGAAATCCAAGCAAAGACTATTTTTGCCACCCACTATCACGAGTTAAACGAATTAGCATCTATCCTAGAAAATGTAGCAAATTATCAAGTCACCGTCAAAGAGTTACCGGATAAAATTGTCTTTTTACATCAAGTTCAACCCGGAGGTGCAGATAAATCCTATGGGATAGAAGCCGGACGGCTAGCGGGTTTACCGGATGTTGTGATTCAACGGGCGAGACAAGTTATGCGTCAAATCGAACAACATAGTAAAATAGCAATTGGACTGAGAAAAGGCATCAAAAAACAAAAAAGTCAAACCGCCTCCATAGAACAATTAGATATCTTTGAAACCGAAGAAGAATTTTAATTTTTAAAATCGTTTACTGTCTAAGTCAACAGTTAACTGTTTTTCCCCCCAACCGAACAAAAATCAGGACAATCAATGGCTTCTTCCGATAAAGCAATTGTCGGTCGTACAGGGCATTTAAGATGATAATCTTTAGTAAAGTATGCACAGTCAGCACAAGGAATTTGGTGCATTCGTTGGGCGCGGCGCATAGTATCAAAGATCGCAGACCCCACACTCCAAACCAGCAGAACCATTAATCCCCATGCACAGACAAAACACAACGGGACGATAAAAGGCTGGATGGCGTGAATTAAAGCAATGAGTATTTTTAACACGATAGACTTCTCACCGATTGAGTATTAACAACGGGATACTTTATTTTAATCATCCTCAGACCTTAAAATTATGTGAAGATTTAAAAACGTCAAAATTCCGGTCGGAAAAGCGGGGTATTATGACATCATAGTTATATTTCTTACAAGAATCACAGGAAATCAGTTATGACACTGCGATTAGGAGATACAGTACCCAACTTTACACAAGCTTCCTCAGAAGGTGATATCAACTTTTATGAGTGGGCGGGTGATAGCTGGGTTGTTTTATTTTCTCACCCGGCGGACTATACTCCCGTTTGTACGACTGAACTCGGTACCGTCGCTAAACTCAAGCCTGAATTTGACAAACGTAATGTTAAAGTTATCGCCCTGAGTGTTGATGATGTCGAATCTCACAAAGGCTGGATTGGTGATATTAACGAAACGCAAAACACCAATATTAATTATCCGATTTTGGCGGATGCGGATCGCAAAGTGTCTGATATTTATGACATGATTCACCCCAACGCTAACGCCTCTGTTACAGTTCGTAGCGTTTTTATTGTCGATGCTAACAAAAAACTCCGTCTAACTCTCACCTATCCGCCGAGTACCGGACGCAACTTTGATGAAATTTTACGGGTGATTGATTCTTTACAATTAACCGATAACTATCAAGTCGCAACTCCCGCAGACTGGAAAGATGGAGAAGATTGCGTAATTGTTCCTTCTCTCAAAGATCCTGAAGAATTAAAACAGAAGTTTCCCAAAGGATTTACTGAAGTTAAACCCTACTTGCGGATGACTCCTCAACCGGATAAGTAGTTAAATTCGAGTAAAATAGTTGTCATTGGTGATTGAGAGATCACAAGAAATGATCAGGGTGGGTCAAACCTGTTTGTGTTGTTGAACAGCAGAAAGGGATGAAAATGCGATCCACCCGATCTGAAAAAGTCAGACAACTTAAATTTAATTCAGGATGATGGATATTAAAAATGGTTTTGTCGGAACAGTTGGTAATACTCCCCTGATTCGACTCAATAGTTTTAGTGAAGAAACTGGTTGTGAAATTTTAGGGAAAGCCGAATTTTTAAATCCGGGTGGTTCAGTTAAAGATCGGGCTGCATTTTATATTATTAAAGATGCAGAAGAAAAGGGATTACTCAAACCCGGAGGAACTGTTGTAGAAGGAACAGCCGGGAATACAGGCATTGGTTTAGCCCATATTTGTAATGCCAAAGGTTACAAATGTTTGATTATTATCCCCGAAACTCAATCCCAAGAAAAAATAGATTTATTAAGAACATTGGGGGCAGAAGTTCGTACAGTTCCGGCGGTTCCCTACCGTGATCCTAATAATTATGTTAAGCTTTCAGGCCGAACTGCATCGGAAATGGAAAATGCAATTTGGGCGAATCAATTTGATAATCTAGCAAATCGTATTGCCCATTATGAAACCACAGGCCCAGAAATTTGGGAACAAACAGACGGCAAAGTTGATGCTTGGGTCGCGGCAACCGGAACCGGAGGAACATTTGCGGGGGTTTCTTTATATTTAAAAGAAAAGAATCCCAATATTAAAACCGTTCTCGCTGACCCGATGGGAAGTGGTCTTTATAGTTATGTGAAAACGGGAGAAATTAACCCAGAAGGCAGTTCAATCACAGAAGGAATTGGTAATAGTCGCGTCACGGCTAATATGGAAGATGTACCGATAGATGATGCTATTCAAGTTGATGATATCGAAGCGGTGCGGGTCGTGTATCAACTATTAGAAAAAGATGGCTTATTTATGGGGGGTTCTGTAGGAATTAATGTGGGGGCAACTGTCGCATTAGCAAAAAAAATGGGGCCAGGTCATACTCTTGTTACGGTGTTGTGTGATAGTGGAACTCGCTATCAGTCGAAATTATTTAACCGGGAATGGTTACAGGAAAAGGGATTATTACCAACGAGTGACGTCGGATAAATGACAGGATTTGGGTTAGAATCAACTATTTTTTTTGCAAGATTTGATGGAGTCATCATTGAGTTTTAATCATCAGATTTTTGATTCAGTTACTCTGTATTGAGAGATTTACTTAAAAAATTTCTCTGAACTTGCAATCACTCTTTTGGTAGAGATTTTACAAATATTGTGAACTCAATTCTCAAAAATTTAGAACCGTTAAATTTTTAATCTCTTTCATCCGAAGGATAGCAAACCAAGCCGTTAGGATCTAAATTAGAGATGTAAAGAAATGTAACTCACAACAATTATGAAATCTTTAAATACCCAATTACCTAAAGTTTTACTCGCAACTATTGTTAGCTTAAGCGGTTTAGTAACCGTCTCTGCTGTTGGTAATCTTAATAGAGCCGTTGCGAATGAATATAGGGGCAGTAGCTCGATGAGCCAAGAAATGTCTTCTAAACAAAGCATTGTTGGCGAACTTTCGGAGAGTGCATCTTTTAATACTCTTGAGAAAGCCGTAGAAGCCGCAGGTTTAGCAGATACATTAAAAAATACGGGTGATTATACAGTATTTGCACCCACAGATGAGGCTTTTGCAGCTTTACCTCCAAGAACATTAGAAGCACTCCTACAACCTGAAAATCAAGAAACATTGCGTCGAATTCTACTCTATCACGTTGTTTTAGGTGCAGCCGACTCTAGTGAAATTAGTTCTGGATTTTTTGAAACGGCTGAAGGCAGTGGAGTGAATATTGACGTTGCTAATGGTATGGTTGTAGTTGAAGGTGCTGAAGTCATCGAAGCTGATCTTCGAGCGAGTAATGGTGTCGTTCATGCCATTGATGCAGTAATTTTACCGCCTGATATTTCTGCGGCTCAGTTACAAGAGTTAACAGCGGCAAGATAGTCTTTCTGAACCCAAACTTAACAATCAATTAAAGGGTAGTTTTAATTAGCTACCCACTTTATTATCTCTTATTTTTAGCAAGAATAGCTGTTGATTTTGAGGATTTTCAAAAGCAGCTTTTAATTTAAAACATACTTACTCAAAACAGCATAAACTTCGTTGATATTAACTGAACGATTAAACTCTTTAGCAATGGGAGTTGATTCACTTCCAACCCAAGTTTTTAACTCAGCTTAATCACTGCTTTGAGTGATGAATAATGTTGAATTATGAATTATAAGCAGAGGAATAACTGAAGGATTTCAAAAATATTTTCCTCCCCGAATTCACTTGCAATTCATAATTTATAATTCATAATTCTTCTGACTTCTATCTTATTCTCAATTAATGAATGTCGGAATTGGACTTGACAATCGGTTTGAATAAGGAAACTTTTTCGGTCGGAACAACCTGAGAAAATAAGGTTTCGTACTGTTTTAAGGCTTGCTCAAAAGAAAAGAATTCTTCAGCATATTTGCGACCTCGTTCACCTAACCTTTTCACTTGTTCTGGATCGTGATAAAGTGCTAAAATACTATCAGCAAGAGCCTCTGCATCTTCTGGAGGGACAACCACACCCGCCCCACTTTTAACAATAGCTTCTTTCGCCGTTCCAGTATCAGGAACAGAACCGACTACTGCACATCCACTCGCTAACAAAACAGGGATTTTTGAAGGCAGATTAAAAACGGTAACATGACTTTTTTGAACGACTAAACCGATATTAGCTGCCGAGAGCATTTCTGGTAGTTTTTCGCGGGGTTGAAAGGGTAACAAACAGACATTGGTTGCATCACAGGTATTGCAATATTCTTGTAAATGACCCAAAGCTCTTTCTTCTCCGACAATCACAAAGGTAATTTCAGGAATATGTTTTAATTTAGCTGCGGCTTGAATAACCGTTTCTAAACCTTGAGTTAGAGCAATATTTCCTGAATACAAAATCACAAATTTATCTTCAAGTTGATGCTCTTTTCGGAAGGGATTATTTTCTTTGGGTAGTGGTCGAATAAAATCGGTATCAACCCAATTCGGAATATAACTAATCTTTTTCGAGGGTACACCTTTTTGTTCTAAAGCTTCAATAAATCCTGTTGCAATGACACTCAATTTATCAGCTCGCCAATAAGCAAACTTTTCTAACATTTCAGCAATCGCTACTAACGGCCCTCCTTTTTTCAGCAGGTTGACGCGCACAGCCGCTTCCGAGACAATATCTTGAATATTTAACACAAACGGACAGCGGTTCACCCAAGCATAAAGAGCAACCGGAACACAAACTAATAAAGGGGGTTCTGTGGCAAAAATAACATCCGGTCGCCAACCATTAATCGCTTGAAATAAACTGGTAAAAATAAAACTTCCATCCAACAAAATTCGATCAAGCACACCCGGTTCAGGGCCACGAACAAAAATATAACTGCGTTGAATGGTGACTCCATTTCTTTCTTCAGTTAGATAAAATTTACCTTGATATTCGTCATAAATGCGGCGTTGGGGATAGTTGGGCATTCCGGTAACAACTCGGACTTCGTGACCTTGCTTGACAAGACCTTCAGCTAACTCAGTCATTAAAGGGGCGATGCCAATGGGTTCCGGATGGTAGTTATAGGAGTAGATTAAAATACGCATGGTCTTCTGCAATAGTTAAATGTAGATTGTCAGAGTTTAGCTGAGTCAAAACTCCCTTTGCCTAAAATCGTTGTGTTTCCAAATATTTCGCTTTGACTCTCCCTAGATGCTGAACCCGAATGGAGACTCAAAAAAGTGAGTGGGTGAGCCAATAGTCAGATCAGTCACCGCAATGCCCCTGAATCTGGCAGTCAGTTAATATTTGCGATCGCTACATAACATCTTACCCAGTTCCCCGGATTACTCTTTCACTTTTTAGTTTCTTTTTGGTTTGAGTGTTAAAATCATTTCTACTCTAGCAGTTTCTTGATCGAGGCGAGTTGCACTAATTCCTAAGCCCTGAACCGAGTTAATCAATGCCAAAGCATTCGGTTGAACAGCGATCGCCGGAGCCGCAATCAGATAACCAGTCGCCCAAGTCACTAGCTCCTCAACATCAAGATAAACATAGCTGTGATTAGCTTGGGGTAATAATTCCGTCACGTTCTGATAGCGAGGATTGGCCGTGATCGGGAGTTGGGGTTCACTGGTGATCGCTTCGACAACAGGCCCTCCAAAGGCAATAAACACTAAATTTGATTGCAGCCAACCATGTCCAAATAAAGTCCCTTGTTGGGGATCTTTCCATTCAGTCACTTCGACTCCAGCGATCGCACGTTGTTCAATATTCACCGGAGGATTACTCCCAGAGACAACTGTATCAAGTTGAGCGAGCATTCTTTCGGCCGCAGGGCGATCGCTCGTTTCTAGCATCAACACCCCGCCCAAGCCCAAAGGAGCCAGCACTCCTTCATCGTTGGCGATCAACCCCAAAGCAAATTCACCATCCATCCAGCCAAATACATCTTGATCCGCATCTAAATTAATCGCATTCAAGCCCCGTTTAACTTGTCTAACGACACGATTGAGATCAGAATTGTCTTCAGCTAACGTGAGAATTTCTGACCAAATTTCCTTAATCCCTTGAGTTTGAATTAATCCAATCGTATTTGCGGGAAAGCGAGTCACGATCGGATCGAGGTGAGGTTGTTGAGATTGACGAATAGCGCGATCATTGAGTAGAGTCATGGCTTTGAGACGAATTCCCAGTTGATCGACTCCAATACCGAGAACTACAGACTTAACAGGCTTGATGTGGGATAAAACCTGCATCGATAACTGAGAAGACGGGGAAACATCAGCCGTGATTTGTTGAATAAAAGTAGGATATTCTGCAATATAGAGAGTGGCAATGGGATTAGGAACATCAACACTATTGAGAAAAGCCTGGTTTGTTCCTGTTAAACTCGCTAAAGAGGCTTCACCCAGAGCCGTATCAATTGCTCGTTCAATTGCGTTCGGATCGGCAGCAACGATAATATGACTGTTGAGTACGGCAACATTGTAACGTCTGCCTTCTGACTCTGTATACTCAACAATTTCGACACCTTTATAGTCTCGTTGCTGACGTTGAAGATTGGCTTGATCATTAAACTGACGAGCAAAATGCCAAGCTTTGATCGGGTTTTTGATTCCCACAACCATCAACACATCAAAATCTTCCGGTTCTTGTCCATCTTCATTCGGTAAAAGAGCAACCATCACTCCCCCGATCCAAGACTGAAGATCCCGCTCAAAATTGAGGCTAGTATCCGCCAAGCTTTTTTGTTTAAAAGTCGTTAAATTTTGAGTGATCCAAGTTCGCGCCTCTGGCGTACCAAACTGCTTGAGGTGAGTCATTGCTTCGGGAGTAGACGAGATAAAAGTTGCCATGCGAGCATCCTGGGGTACAAGCTTGGCACTTTCGGTTACACTATAGGCTCGTACTTTAGCTGTTTTTAGATAAAGTAGACTTGTTAAAGCGCCCACACAAATGACTGTTGTAGCTCCAACCAGCAAGTTAAGTTTCTTCAGTGGCATTTTTTCAAGTTCACCGTTTTCAGTTCGCAGTCTCTATTTATCTTAAGAGTTCCCAAAATAGTCAGAAGTCGTGAGGTTAAAAGGCAAGATCTCACATCTCCCAATTTCCCACTTCCCATCTCCCCAAACCCCACATCAGTTCATTGTGTATGAGTGGGGATAAATTGACAACACAGCAGAGAGTTGTCTTGTCGCTCGGTATAATCAAAAACAAGTTGAGATTGATCGCATATCGAGTCTGAACTGAGTCACTCAGTAGTTATAAATTGATGAAAGTAGCAATTACCGGAGCAACAGGATTTGTCGGGACTCGCTTGGTTGAGCGGCTTCACAAAGAAGGACATCAGGTGTTGGTGCTAACTCGCAACCCCGAACGGGCCAAGCGTATTTTTCCCAATTCTGCCTATCCCCAGTTAGAAATTGTCGGCTATACTCCAACAGAATCAGGATCTTGGCAACAGGCGATTTCAGGGTGTCAGGGTGTGGTTAATTTAGCAGGGGCTTCTATTGCAGAGGGACGCTGGACTCCTCAACGCAAACAAGAAATTATTCATAGTCGCGCCACAGGCACCGCAAAACTCGTCGAAGCCATTGAACAGGCTGATTCTAAACCGTCGGTTTTGGTCAATTCTTCAGCAGTCGGTTATTACGGTACTAGCAATACGGCGATATTTGATGAAACCAGTCCACCTGGGGATGATTTTCTCGCTCAAGTCTGTCAAGCTTGGGAATCTGCCGCCCAAAAGGTAAAAGAAAGCGGGACTCGTCTGGTGATTGTTCGTACTGGAATTGTCTTAGGAATGGGAGGGGCTTTGGCAAAAATGCTAACGCCGTTTAAACTGTTTGCGGGTGGGCCTTTGGGTTCAGGGAAACAGTGGTTTTCTTGGATTCATCGAGATGATTTAGTGAGTTTAATCATCTTTGCGCTGACGCATCCAGAAGTTGAAGGAGTGGTTAACGGTACCGCGCCTAACCCCGTTCGGATGGAACAATTGTGTAATACCTTGGGAGAAGTTTTACACCGCCCTTCTTGGCTCCCTGTCCCCGATTTTGCTCTAGAAACCCTGTTGGGAGATTCGGCGAAGTTGGTTCTCGAAGGTCAGCAAGTCATCCCCAAACGCACGGTATCCTACAATTTTGACTATCAATATCCTACTGTTAAGCCTGCCCTAGAAGATATTGTCTGATAATCTTATGACTTCCTCTGACTCTGTTGAATCTTGGGATTTTGATCGCGCTCGTCGCAGTCTCCGACAGGCGATGATTCGGTATTCTCACAAACGACGCCAACGACAAAACCCCCCAGAATTACAAGCCACTCTCAAAACCCAGTTGGATATTCTCGCGGAGAGTTTAGATAAACTGGATCAGGGTTTGATCCGAATTGCGGTTTTTGGTTTGGTGAGTCGGGGAAAGTCAGCGGTATTGAATGCCCTGTTGGGAGAACATATTTTGCAAACGGGGCCTTTAAATGGAGTCACGCAATGGCCTCGTTCGGTACGTTGGACGGTTCCTTCTCGCTATGATCACCAACAAGACAGTATTCCGGTGGAGTTGATTGATACGCCGGGACTCGATGAGGTGGGGGGTCAGGTTCGAGGTGAAATGGCCCGTGAGGTGACTCGTCAGGCGGATTTGATTTTGTTTGTGGTGTCGGGTGATTTGACTCGCACGGAGTACGAAGGGCTGTGTGAGTTGCGAAGATCAACAAAACCTTTAATTGTTGTTTTTAATAAGGTTGACCTCTACACTGATACCGAACAACAGGCGATTTACTTCAATTTACAACGGTTAACGACTCCTGATGCACTGAATTTTGATTTTGACGATCTAAACTGGGATGCACCAACCGAACCCTTGAAAGTTGGAGAAACTGCGAAAACTGACTCCTCTCTGTTGGAAGTGGTGCGAGTTGCAGCAGAACCTGCTACAGTTCAAGTTCGGGTTGAATGGCCTGATGGTCGGGTGACTTCAGAATGGGAGTCTCCACCGCCTCAAATCGACGAGTTGAAAAGTGCGATTGTTAATATTCTTCATCTTGAAGGACGCTCTCTTTTGGCGTTGAATGCGTTGGTACAAGCGCGAGAGGCGGAAAAACAAATTGCTCATCAAACGATTAAACTTCAGCAAACGGAAGCTGAGGCGTTAATTTGGCAGTTTACTAAGTATAAAGCGATCGCGATCGCAATTAATCCGATTGCTATTATTGATGTGTTGGCGACAACAATTAGTGATTTGATTTTGATTCGTTCTCTGGCTCGTTTGTATGGTTTACCGATTACCAATTATGAGGCGAGTCAGCTTTTACGAACGATTTTGTTGAGTGCGGGTGGGATGATTCTCGCTGAGTGGGGAAGTGGGGCAATATTAGGATTAGGTAAAAGTGCCGCCGGATTAGCAACTGATATTTCGACTTATGCGGGTGTTGCTTTGACTCAAGCTTCTATCTCGGCTTATGGAACATATACAGTGGGTCGGGCGGCTCAGGTTTATCTTGAACAAGGCTGTACTTGGGGAGAATCGGGGATTGATACGGTGATTCAAGAGATTATTCATCAAGTGGATCGTGATACAATTGTTTATCGATTGCGACAAGAATTTACAAAACCTTAAACTTATTTATATTTTAAACACAAGAAGGGAAAGTGATTGCTCCCGAATCACTGATTAAATGATCTTAGAAAAGGTAGGAAAATTAACCCGGATTTGATATGATAGAGTTGTGATCACAGCCCAGAATGAGAAGACCAGCACTATCCCTAATTTCAGATAGGCTGATGTATTGAGGAGACAAGGGATTCATCATATTGACTTCACGATTTAACGAGCTTTACTCTCAAACTGAAAACCATTTCAACTTAACAGGTCAATCACGAGAGTCACTTGTTTGTACTCTAATTTCCTCTATATTGTATCATCAATAATGGAAAAGTTGTTGATTTTACAATTCTACTCCACTCAAGTTTGTTAGAGTTGATTGCAATTGAAGCCCAACTGGGTTAATTGTATTTGTATATTAAGTAATCAGGGTCGCATTTTTGATCACAAATTATCTCATCTAGGATCTAAATTCTGATTAGAAATAAAATCAAACTCTATTGATAGTCAATAGAGTCATTGTTCTCACTAATGTTATTTTCAAACCAGAGTAATCAAACCATGCTCAAGAATGTGCCGAACCCTGAAAAAAAACATGAACCCCAAATTGACAACGCTCAATTTAACGACCAACGCGCTCCTAGTATTTTACTTCATCTCGACAAAGGAGCCGCGATTGCTTTAGTCCGAAATCTCATTCTTTTCCTTTGCGATTCTCTGTTAATTTCCCTCGGATGGTTAAGCTCTAAATGGATTGTTATTAACACAAAACATTTTCAAAGTGTTGAGTCTTTTGACCTCATCGGAAGTTCACCAGAACAACCGGGTTTTTTATTCCCGATTTTAGCGATTACCATTGGTATTATCGCCGCAGCAGGTCTTTATAGTCGCCGTGATAGTCGTCGTCGTTTTTTGCGTTTAGTAAGCTGTTTAACCTTGGCACAAGTGATCTTAATTGTGCTAGCTTTTCTCTATAGACCCGGTATATTTTTGTCTCGCTCTCTGTTTATACTAGCCTGGATTTTTACCATTGTTTTTGTCTTGTTTGGTCGTTTTTTATTAGAGTTAGCTGTCATTACCGTTCGCAGCAAAGGAATATTAACGCGCAATATTTTTCTGATTGGAACGCCTCGGGATACTTTAGCCGCGAAAATATCACTCAAACTAATTAGTAATCGAGAATTTCAAGTTGTAGGTCAAATAGATTTATCGACGATTGAAGGACAAAAAAATTGGCTAAAAATTCTAGAAGATATTCAACAACAAGATGTAGGAGAAGTATTTGTTTGTTCTTGGCAATCTATTCCGAATCCAATGTCCTTTTATTGGAGTTTAAAAACCGCAGGAATTAACTTACGAGTATTACCAGTTGGTTTAGAACTTCCTTATCAATCCCCTCAAATTGAAATGATTGGTCGAATGCCAACCATTCGGTTTTCAACACCTGCAATTATGGGAACTGATTTTTGGTTAAAACGAGGATTTGATTTAACAGTTGCGGTATTGCTTTTATTATTTGCTAGTCCTGTTTTGCTATTAATTGCAGTTTTAATTAAATTAGACTCACCAGGGCCGATTTTCTACAAACAAACTCGTTTGGGTTTGCGAGGGCGGCATTTTAAGGTGTGGAAATTTAGAACAATGGTGATTAACGCTGACCAACTGATGAAAGAACTAGAAGCAAACAACGAAATCAAAGGTGGTGTTCTCTTTAAAATGAAAGATGACCCTCGGATTACAAAAGTTGGGAAGGTTTTGCGTAAATATAGTTTAGATGAACTGCCGCAATTAATTAATGTTCTCAGGGGTCAAATGAGTTTGGTTGGGCCGCGTCCTCTGCCTTTACGAGATGTTGAGGGATTCGCGCCTCATCACTTTGCACGACAAAATGTTTTACCGGGAATTACGGGTTTGTGGCAGGTTTCTGGACGTTCAGATATTATTGATTTCGAGAATGCTTTTCGTCTGGATGTGATGTATATTAATAACTGGTCACTGTTGCTTGATTTTCAGATTTTATGGAAAACGGTTCATGTTGTTTTGAATCGCAAAGGAGCTTATTAACACATCACTCATTCATTCATTTACGGTGGCGATGCGTAAAGCCCCCGTGTTTTAACCGGGGGATACAAGCGAGGGCAGCCCATTTTATTTGGCAGTAAAATATTAGTCGTGATGTGGATCATTAATGTAATCAAGTATTCTTTTGCTGCTGATCTTTCCTGTGGTATCAAACATATAAGAATGCGTCCATAGACTTGGAAGCTTTAACAGTTCTGGAAACTCTTCTCTAAGGAGCCGAGATGTTCTGCTTTTAAACGCTTTAACGACTTGAGCGATTGAATGGTGTGGGTCATACTCCACGAGAAGATGAACATGATCTGAGGCAACTTCTATTGCCTTAATAATCCACTTTTTGTCGTTAGCTACAGACTGAAAAACCTCTATACACCTTAGCTTTAAAGTTTCGTTTTGATAGAACAACCTTTTCCGACGACAAGGAATCCATACGAGGTGTACAGTAGCGTTTCCGATAGCATGGTTAAAATGTCTGTATGTTGGTTTCATGTCGATAGATTGCAATAGTCTACAGTTTATGGTACTATATCAAACTATGAAGACACTGAAGTTTAAACTCTACCGACACAAACGAAACAAATCACTCCACCAGACCATTAATGCTGCTGGCATGATTTACAATCACTGTATCGCTTTGCACAAGCGGTACTATCGGATGTTTGGGAAGTGTGTGAAAAAGGCTAAACTTCAGTCTCACATTGCAAAACTCAGAAATAGAAATAAGTTCTGGCAATTGGTAGGTTCTCAAGCCGTTCAAAATATATGCGAACGAATTGACAGAGCCTACCAATTATTTTTTAAACACAACAAAAAAGGATTTAGACCGCCCAATTTCAAGAAAGTGAAAAAGTATAAATCTTTCACTTTAAAGCAGGCGGGATACAAGTTCGTAGGCGGGAACAGAGTCAAGATAGGCAGTAGAGTTTATCAATTCTGGAACTCTCGACTTATTGAAGGGAAAATTAAAACGGTGACGGTTAAGAGAAATCCTTTGGGCGAGTTATTTTTCTGCGTTGTCGTTGACAATAACAGCACTCCTGAAATCAAGTCCGAGACGGGTAAAATCGCTGGATTTGACTTCGGACTAAAAACGTTTTTGACTTGTTCCGAGGGCTTTTTAGTACAATCCCCGCAATTCCTGAAACAGGCTATCAGTGAGGTCAAGAAAGCGTCTAGAAGCTTGTCCAAAAAACGTAAAGGTTCAAAGAACTGGGAGAAGGCTAGGAAACATTTTGTTCGCCAGCACGGAAAAGTTGTGAACCGCAGACGAGATTGGTTCTGGAAGCTTGCTCATCAATTAACAGAACAATTTGATGTTCTCTGTTTTGAGACTTTAAACCTCAAAGGAATGCAGAAGCTTTGGGGTAGAAAAATCGGTGACTTGGCTTTTGCAGAGTTCATTGAAATACTCGAATGGGTTGCTACGAAAAAAGGGAAACAACTGGTCTTTATTGACCAATGGTTTCCCTCTAGTAAGACCTGCTTTCACTGCGGTCACGTTCTAGAAAAACTGGAATTAAATACCAGAGAATGGCGTTGTCCGTCCTGTTCAAATGTTAATGGACGTGACGAAAATGCTTCTCTAAACATTAAAAGAGTCGGGGCATCGACTCTTGGATTAGACAGTGTGAGACAGGGTTTGCCTGCTTCTGTTGTTTGACTCCAGAATCCCCCGCGATTTATCCGGGGGAGTGTGTCAATGTGACCATTTTTCCACCGGAAGTACCCGAATAAATTGTAGAAATAATAGAATCAAATACAACGGATTGAGAAAAATATATCGTTTCCACAATCGTTTCGGTTCTTGCCAGAGTCGAAATGCCCACTCTAAGCCTCCTCGTTGCATCCAACCGGGGGCTTGAGGAATATTACCTGCATGAAAATCAAACGCCGCCCCAACGCAAAGAATCGGACAATTGAGTAAATCTCGATGTTCAAACGCCCAAGTTTCTTGACGAGGACAGCCTAAACCCACTAATAAAATGTCAGTTTCAGAGGTTTGAATTTGTTTGATAAAAGCAGCATCTTCTTCTATTGTTAAAGGGCGATAAGGCGGAGAAATAGCACCGCAAATTTTAAGATTTGGAAATTTATGTTTAAGATTAAACTCTAATTTTTCCAACACTTGGGGAGTTGAACCATAAAGAAAAATATTAGCCCCTTGTTGAGTGGCTTGTTCACAAATATATAAGGTTAAATTGGGGCCATAAACTCGGTCTTTGAGATTAGTTTTGTAGAGTAAATTCAAAGCCCAACGTACAGGTTGACCATCTGGACAAACTAAATCAAAACGGTTCAGACGATAGCGATAAGCTTTGTCTAAAACTGCCGTCATAATCCCGTGAACAGGTTGGGCGGCGACAATCAGGGATTGATGATTTTTAGCCCCATTCATCACTTGATTGACTGCACTTTCATAGTCAATGGCGCTGACTTTGACCCCTAAAAGGTTATATTTCCCTAAATCAAGCATTAGAATTCACCGATGAATTTAGCCAGGAATTCGGCTAACTTTATTATACTGCGGTTGGGGTACAATTCAATGGGTTTTTGATCTGAGAATTTGCATCTGCTAAATGCTTTTTCAGTGTGGCTTCAGGAAGTGGCCCTTGTAGATGATGCCACGGGAGAATATCATCAAGATGCCAGTTTTCATAAACATAATAATCGAGTTCGGGTAATTGTCCTCGCAACTCTTTAAAAGCCCGTCGATAACTTCCCAAAGACTCACCATAGCCTCTGACTAATTCTAGCAGATGAGAGACTCGGCGATCGCCTCTTGAGATTAAAGCTTGAATGACTGACCATTTATAGCTTTCTGGACGAAACTCTATTCCATTTTTACGGAGATTTTTTTCAAGATATTTCAGCCTTTTTTCGGCTTCTGGGTTCACCCCAAACCATTGAAAGGGAGTGTGAGATTTTGGGACAAAGGTACTACAACCGAGGGTTAATTTTAAACCGGGGGCGGCTTTTTTGAGTTGTTTCATCAAAGCCAGAGTTGCTTCTACATCTTCAGGATATTCACCAGGTATCCCAACCATTCCATAGAGTTTTAAGGCTTTTAATCCTCCGGCTTTGGCATTGACAACGGCTTGAATAATTTCTTCGTTTTCTAGCTTTTTGTTGATAATTTTACGCAGATTTTCGCTGCCACTTTCTATGGCAATGGTCAAACTTTTTGTATCTCGTTTGGCTAGAGTTTCTGCCAGTTGAACAGTAACAGTATTCGTTCTAACTGAAGCAATACTTAGCCTAACATCATCATATTTCGGTTGACTCAAATAGTCTAATAACTCGTTGAATTCGGGATGTTGAGTTACAGAAGCCCCCAACAAACCAATCCTTTTTGTAACGGTTAAACCCTGTTCAATCGCCGGAATGAGTGAGGTTTCTAAGCTAGCTGTTCTAAACGGTAAGGTGAGATAACTCGCTAAACAAAAGCGGCACATTTCTGGACAACTGCGAACCACTTCAACCATGAAAATATTTTCCCAGGCGGCTTTTTCCGTCACCACAGTAGAAGCCGATAAGGTATTTCCGCGATAGGTTTGTTTTTGAACGATTTTCGGAATGTCTGCTGTTATCGGTTCAATCGATTTTATTTTACCGTCTTGACTTTCATAAATGACTTGATATAAACTAGGAACATAAACACCTGGAACTTGAGCCAGATGTCGTAATTTGATTTCCCGGCTTGCGGTTCTTACTTGTTGATAAGCGGTGATTAAATTGGGTAATAAGTCTTCTCCGTCTCCGAGTAAAACGAGATCAAAAAAGTCTGCAAAAGGTTCAGGATTAGCGGTTAAAACAGGCCCCCCTCCAAATACTAACGGATGAGAATTGTCTCGGTTCACTGAACGAATCGGAATATTGAGAAATTCTAAGCGTTCTAAAATATTGATATAATCGAGTTCCCAAGATACGGAAAATCCGAGTAATTCGGGTTGGGTGGGTAGAGGTTCGTGAATATCTGTAAATAGCCGACTAACTTGTACATCGGAACGTAAAGCCAAAGTCGCCCAAACAATTTGATAACCTAAACTGGTAATTCCGACAGTATACTCGTTTGGAAACGCAAAAATAATCGGAATAGCGTTCATATCCGGTGTCGCCGGAGTAAACAAAAGACGTTCGGAGTCGAAGACAGAAATATTCACTAGGCTAAGTTAAAATTCAATAAAGATAAGTCGCAATTCTTGAAAACCAAAATAGACTTCTAATCCATCAGACTTTCGCCGGGGTACTGCCACCATAGCCCGGTAGGGTTTGGTGGTATGGGGATAGGCGGGAAATCGGAGGGACGGAGATTTCCAATTAATTTGCGTTTTTACATTTAACCTTCTTTTTGAGACTACGAATGTATGCTCTTAATACTTCTGATTGTGTTCTGTCTTCCTGCTCGCAGAAAGCCTTGAGTATCTTGAGCTACTTGCTCAGGAATCCTTACTGCTAGGTGTTTCATGATCTTGCATTGTGTTGCTAATTGCGATACAATATTATCATGATAATCACCTATCAGTACCGTCTCAAGCCAACTTCCGACCAGGAGTCCACAATGGAAACCTGGGGCGAGTTGCTGCGTCGGCACTATAATTACGCACTCGGTCAGAGGCTCGATTGTCTACGCCGTACTCGATGCCAGTTTGACCGATGCAGTATTGTTTCTGAACCGATAGGTGATATCCCTGAAAAAGTTGATTATTACTCACAAGCATCAGAGTTAAAACAAACTAAAGAGCTATTTCCTGAATACAAAAACATCTATGCCGACTGCCAGCAGCAGAACTTGATGAGATTGGACAAAGCGAGTAAGCGTTGGTTAATTCCCGATAAGAATGGTAAGCGAGGAGGTCGCCCACGTTTTAAGAAGCGGGGTGACATCTGCTCGTTTACTTTTCCTAGAGTGAACTGCCCAAAAGCAGGCGCACATCTGATAGGGAACATCTTGAAACTATCAAAGATTGGCGAAATTAAAGTTATCTTGCATCGCCCAATCCCTGACGGTTTTGCAATTAAGCAAGTTACCTTAGTCAAAAAAGCTGATGGATGGTATGCAAGTTTTTCCCTGGAAGACGACACGATTCCTGAGCCGTTGCCAGTAGATGAAGTTAAAAGTGCTGTTGGCATAGATGTTGGTTTAGAGAAGTTTTTAGCGACATCTGACGGACAAGCTGTAAAGATTCCCCAATTTTACCGGAAGTCTCAACAACAGTTAGCTCGTCAACAACGACAATTGGCACGGATGGAGAAAGGCTCTAAAAACTACCAACGACAATCTAATAAAGTTGCTCGTCTTCACTTGCACGTTGCCAGACAGAGAAAAGAGTTTCATTATCAAGTCGTTCACTGGCTGTGTGAGCATTACGACTTGATAGCGTTTGAGAACTTGAACATTAAGGGCTTGGCAAGAACCCGATTGGCTAAGTCGATATTGGATGCAGCCTGGGGGAGTTTCCTGAATATCCTGCAAGCAGTGGCGGTAAAACGCGGTAAGTGGGCAATTGGAGATGACCCTAGAGGCACGAGTATCGAGTGTTCTGGTTGTGGTGCAAGGGTTGAGAAGACACTTAAGGATAGAGTTCATAATTGCCCTCACTGCAAGTTAGTTATCGACCGAGATTGGAACTCTGGAATTAACATTTTGAATCGGGTAAAACAGACGCTTGGACTAGCGTTTGCTGGCTGCGGAGGATACTTGGATGCAAGTCCTGTGAGGCAGCAACTCTCAATTGCGAAGTTGGGAAGCCCCTTCTATACTGCGCTTCGCAGTTAGGAGGGGAGGATGTCACTTTAGAAGTCCTGCTTACAAAGTTGAAAAAAGTTACATTCAATCTTAATGATATTTTAGCTTAAAAAAGAGAATCATTGAAGCCAAGCTGAGAGTGACAATATTCGTCGCCACGATGGGTAAGTCTCCAATTAAAGCCCCATAAACAATCCACAAAAAGACACCTGAACAAAAAAGCACAAACATTTCTAGGGAAACATCACGAGTTGATTTTGTTTTCCAGGTTTTAATCACCTGCGGTAAAAAAGAAACTGTGGTTAAAGTCCCTGCCAGCAGTCCAATTGCTGTAATTAAAGTCATCCCTACACTACCCTGAATTTAGCCTTTCTTATTCTAGTTGAGGAGTTGGAAGATGAGGAGATATTAACATATAGCAGGTCGCACTGGTGTATTGACAAATTGATGAAATTGAGAAACTCTCAAACCTTTACTGAGAGAGGTTTTAAACTCCCTGTTCCCTGTTCCCTGTTCCCTGTTCCCTGTTCCCTGTTCCCTGTTCCCTGTTCCCTGTTCCCTGTTCCCTAGCGCGTAGCGCTATAAATGCTTGCATATCCATCCCAGAAAAGGTAAAATATGATCGCAGCAAAACTTTTAAATGTCTTCATTTTGAGTGTTAATTTCCCTGAACTTTAGTCGGGGGTAGACTTCTCGTAAGGACGGGTACTTCGCCACAGGAAAACCAAAGCGAGCGCTATACTCGGGAAAAAGACAGCAATTAAAGTATTTGTGACTGATAACGGAATCGATAGAGATGGCCCTACATATTTAATCAGAACCGATACGGCTGCTGAGAGTAATAAGACTTTGAGGAGAAATCCGACTTTATTATCCATAAAGACACGTTAAACGGTAAAATTAGGTTTGAGTCGCTGTATTCGTACAGATTTTATCACTTAATCCCAATTTTCGATTTTGTTAGTTCTTTATCCCCACCAAGCTTTCTTTATCCCGTCTAACCCTCTTTATCCCCCCTAACCCCCCTTTGAAAGCAGGGCCGTTTCGTTGCCCGAAAACTTGATTTGTGGGGAGGTGGGGAGGTAGGGAGGTAGGGAGGTAGGGAGGATTTTTATTAATAAAAAGCTATTTTTCCTCGGAAAAAACTCCTCTCCCCATCACCCCCTTCGGGTTCGCCACTCCCCTCAACGCGGGGAACCCGCGCACGGGGGTGGACTCACCATCACCCTTTCACCCCATCAACCCCGGCAATTTTTAACTTAGAATGAAACAGCCCTGCCCTTTGAAAGGGGGGAATAAGAAAGTTCCCCTTTTACCCCCATTATCAAAACCCCTCAGCTACCCCCATTATTGGGGGTCACGGGGGCGGGGGGTTTGGGGGCGGAGTCACGGGAGCGGGGGATTTAGGGTAATTTAGAGTTAAATAGAACAGAGACAAATTTGGATAATATTTGTAGTTTTTAAGGTTAAAAGTATTTGGAGTTTATGAACGATGGAACAAAAAAATCCAGAATTAGTAGAAAAGATTCGTCAACAATTTGAGTCGGCACCCTATCCGAAAATCCCGTTAGAAAGATCTCCTAAAGAGTCTTATGATATCCTCTATATTCATAATTTAGTCACGTCTTATTATCTAAGAAATCAAAAATTTATTAATACCGAAGGCAAAGTTATTTTAGATGCGGGTTGTGGGAGCGGGTACAAATCCCTCGTTCTCGCTGAAGCCAACCCCGGCGCGAAAATTGTGGGGGTAGATTTATCAGCAAAATCCGTTGATTTAGCCCAAAAACGATTAGAACATTACGGCTTTACAAACTGCGAATTTCACGCGATTTCTATAGAAGAATTGCCTCAGCTTGGGTTGGAGTTTGACTATATTAACGCCGATGAAGTGCTGTATTTGTTGCCAGATATTGTCGAAGGGTTGAAGGCAATGAAAGCGGTATTAAAGCCCGAAGGAATTATTAGAACGAATCTTCATAGTTACTTTCAGAGGGCGTCCTATTATCGAGCGCAAGACTTGTTTAAGTTCATGGGGTTGATGAATGAAAGTCCGGGGGAAATGGAGATAGAAGTCGCTAGAGAAACGATGAATTCTCTTAAAGATCAGGTTTTGATTAAGATGCAAACTTGGAGTGAAAGGGCGAAAGAAAGTGATGAAGCAATGCTGGCGAACCACTTATTAATGGGCGATAAAGGTTCAACAATTCCCGAACTCTTTGCGGCTTTGAGAGAAGCTAACTTAGAATTTATCAGTATGGTAAATTGGCGGTATTGGGATATAACGGGGTTGTTTAAAGAACCGGATAATTTACCTGCATTTCTGGCGATGAGTTTTCCCGAACTTTCAGCAGAAGACCAACTCCACCTGTTTGAACTACTGAACCCAGTTCATCGTTTGTTAGACTTTTGGTGTGGTCATCCGGGCGCCGCTCATCTGGTTGAACCTGTTTCTGAATGGAGTGATAACGACTGGAACACTGTCACCGTTCATCTACACCCACAACTAAGACATTCTAAAGCAAAAGAAGACTTGATTCAATGTGTCCAAACCCGCAGACCGTTCGAGATGAGCAAATACGTTAAACTTCCGACAATGGTTGCACTTCACCAAGAAAGTGATGTGGTCGCGAGTTTGCTTCCCCTCTGGGATGAACCCCAACCCTTTCTCAGTTTAGTAGAACGATGGCAAAAAATCCGCACTGTTGACCCCATCACCCTCGAACCCGTGAGTCAGCAAACGGCTTTTGAACAAGTCAAAGAACTGTTGAGTGACCTCGATCCCTTTCTGTATGTGCTTTTGGAGCGTTCCGCCTAAAAAGTCAAAAAATTTTCTGAGGGGTGATATGAAACGGAAAGTGACTGGGTAAGTTAGGGATACGAAAACAAGATATCCATTATCCTAACCCCAAGGAGAAACTACTATGAAGACCGAATTTAAAGCAAAATTCTTACAACACGTTGCTAAGAGAAAAAAAGAAGAGGGTTTCACCCTAATTGAATTGTTGGTTGTTATCATCATTATCGGGATTTTGTCGGCGATCGCGTTACCTTCTTTCCTTAACCAAGCGAATAAAGCCAAAGAGTCTGAAGCGAAGCAATACCTCAGTGCAATTAACAAAGGTCAGCAAGCAATTTACACTGAGAAAAGTAAATTCTCTGATGATATTTCATCTCTCGGTGTGGGTATCAAGACACAAACAACCAATTTCGAGTATAAATGTGTTACAGGTGTCGGGGGAGTTAACTGTAAAGCAACCTCTACGGGAACTGCTATTCGCTCCTATCTGGGAGCCGTCTATTTAATCAGTATTAGTGAGTCAGAAACAACATCAAGAAGTCTGCTCTGCCAAACTAAGGAGCCAGGTAAAGATCCGGAAGGGATTGATGTAGCTACAGTTGTTGAATTTGGTCAAAAGGATCCCGAATGTCCAGAGACTATGGAAGATGTCTAGTTTCATTGGGAATACCTTCACTGCTTTCGTGATTTGAGACAATTTACTGTTGATTTAGGTGGGTGGCGGTTGCTACCCACTTATTTTTTTAATTAAATCTGATTTTTTCCGAACAATACTTTCATCCAACTCAAACAGAGAAACGACAATGAAGACAGAATTTAAAGCAAAATTCTTACAACACGTTGCTAAGAGAAAAAAAGAAGGAGGTTTCACCCTAATTGAATTGTTGGTTGTTATCATCATTATCGGTATTTTGTCTGCGATCGCGTTGCCTTCTTTCCTTAACCAAGCGAACAAAGCCAAAGAGTCTGAAGCGAAGCAATACCTGAGTGCAATTAACAAAGGTCAGCAAGCTGCGTACACTGAGTTCGGTCAGTTTAATACTGATATTAATGCTCTTGGTGTGGGTATCAAGACTGAAACAGAAAATTACAAATATGAATGTGCCGTTGGTAAAGCCGCAGTTAGCTGTACAGCAAAAGCTGAGGATGGCGCTCCTCTTCGAGACTATCTTGGACACGTCTATTTGGTATATGTTAATGATGCAGAATCAACATCAAGAAGTATACTGTGTCAAGCTAAGGGGCCAGATAAAGATCTGGGTATTTTTCAACTAGGTAGTATTAATGCTAAAAATTCTGATCCCACCTGTGAAAAAGCTAATCCTAAGATGGAAGATGTCTAGATTGATAGTTGGTAGGTTGGGTTGAGGAACGAAACCCAACAATGTTTTCGGTTGTTGTGTTGTTGTGTTGTTAGGTTGTTGTTGGGTTGCGCTACCACTTAACCGAACCTACGGTATGATCACGAATAATGCGAACATAATATGAGAATGTCTTCTTCCGATTCACAAACAATAAATTGGCAACAACAAGCCGAGCAATGTCTACTCGATGGAGATTATCAGCAAGCAAGCCGTCTGTACGAAGCTGCAATAGAAACAGAACCTGATGTAAAATCCCATTACTGGAATTTGGGGCTGATGCTGCTGTTGCAGGGAGAGGAAGCCGAAGCCCAGACAAGTTGGCTGTTTGCGATGGCGGAGGGGGAAGCGGAGGAAGTCGAACAGTGGACAACAGAATTAATCCAAGTCTTGCAACATGAAGCTCAACGGCGAGAATATTTAGAAGATTGGGCTGTGGCTTGGGCAATTCGCCAACATATCCGAGAGATTACTCCTACAGATATCAATAATATATTAAATTTAATTGCACTGAGTGTTTTACTCAAAACCTATACCGGAGAGGAACTCACTTCTTTTGGTGTATTTGACTTGCTTCAGTCCCCTTCAGAAGCGGAAGATATCGATAGTAAATTGTTGTTTTTGGTTTTACAAGAAGTTCTAAACTATGCCCCTTTAGATTCTCAATCTTTAGAATTCACTAAAGCTTGTCTGCCTTATGTTTCCGAGCAGAGCGAGTTGATCGATTTATTAAAAACAACTGCGACTATAATTTCGATTATCCATTATCAGGCTAAGTTAGCAGTTGAATTTGCTGAATTGGCTTTCCAGTTGGAACCGGAAAATACAACGGTTTTGTTTCTGATAACAACTCTTTATCAAAAAGCAGAAAATCTTGAAAAAGGGATTGAACTTGCAAAGCATTGTTATGCGGCTCTTGAAGATTTAGCGGATAAAGTTTATGCAAATCACTTAATTTTAAGAGGCTTAATGTCTGCGGGTGGTGGATATGTGGCTGAAGTCAGTTCTATTTTAGAACGCCATGAAACTTTGGTCGAGTCTTTGATAGAGTTCAATCCAAGTGAACTCACTCAAGAAGTGACAATGCGCCTATTTTCAACTCTATTTTTTCCTGCTTATTTACGAGATGAGCCGCAGGTTAATAATAAACTACGACAACAAGTTGCTCAAATCTGTCAAAAGAATATTGAAAACTATGCTGATTCTGCGGTTAAGCAATACAAACAAAAATTTGCATCCCGTCAATCTATTAAAGATCCGAATAAACCCTTGAGAATTGGCTATCTTTCTCATTGTCTGCGAAATCATTCGGTGGGATGGTTGGCAAGATGGTTATTTCACCATCATAACCAAGAAAAGTTTCAAATTTATGCTTATTTAATTAATGCAAAAGGTCGAGAAGATGCTTTACAAGATTGGTATGTAAATAAAGCCGATACAGCCCATGAGTTTCCTGTGGGATCTAGAGAAATTCCGGATAAAATCTCCGAGGATGAAATTGATATTCTTATCGATCTTGATAGTATTACTCTCGATGTAACTTGTGAAATTATGGCAGTGAAACCTGCACCTGTTCAAGTGACGTGGTTGGGTTGGGATGCTTCAGAAGTGCAAAATATTGACTACTATATTGCCGATCCTTATGTATTACCCGAAAATGCTCAGGACTATTACAGCGAGAAGATTTGGCGACTTCCACAAACTTATATTGCAGTGGATGGTTTTGAAGTCGGGGTACCAACGTTACGACGGGATGACCTAAATATTCCCGGTGATGCGGTGATTTATCTTAGTTCTCAGACGGGTTATAAATACCACCCGCAAACTGCAAAAATGCAAATTCATATTTTGAAAGCAGTCCCAAATAGCTACTTTTTAATTAAGGGTTTCAAGAAACAAGATATCGTCAAAGAGTTCTTTATTCAACTGGCAAAAGATGAGGGAGTTAACCCAGATCGCTTAATCTTTTTATCGGGAGTACCCAGTTCGATAATTCATCGAGCCAATTTAGCGATCGCAGATGTTTTGCTGGATACGTTCCCCTACAATGGCGCGACAACGACATTAGAAACGTTGTGGATGGAAGTTCCAATGGTAACTCGTGTGGGTCAACAGTTCGCCAGTCGAAATAGTTATACAATGATGGTTAATGCGGGAATTAATGAGGGAATAGCTTGGACGGATGAGGAGTATGTTGAGTGGGGTATTCGTCTAGGAACCGATGAAGCGTTGAGACAACAAGTGACTTGGAAATTGCGAAAATCAAAACAAACGGCGCCGTTGTGGAATGGGAAACAGTTCACCCGTGAGATGGAAAAAGCCTACGAACAAATGTGGCAAATTTATTTAGATTCTAGGGGTTGATGTTGACCTTTGCTCCAACCCCTCTCCTACGAGGCGAGGGGAGTTTATTGTCATTATTTTTCGATCATCTCTTGAATTGATTGCCGATCAATAGATATTTCTTGTCGGAGTTGCCGCATTCCTGCAATAGTATCTTGAATCGATTTTCGAGTGACAAGCTTTCCCCAAACGTTATAGCGGGGTTGGGATGAATTTTGAGATAATGACTGGTAAACTATTGTGACCTCTATATCTGTATCTCTGATCTCTGTTGGCATTTGCACTTGTAAGATTCCATCTGAGCCGATGTGAGTTTTTAACTGAATACTTTGCATGACAAGTCTCCGATAATATTTTTATCTTAAAGGATATCAAATAACAATGCACTACTTCTTCTCTAGGCTCACCAATGACATATCAGATTAATTACTCCCCTCTCGACTAATAAATAGTCCCATTAGGGACACCTTTTCCCTCTCCTTGTAGGAGAGGGTTAGGGAGAGGTAGGAGAGGGTTAGGGAGAGGTGGAGAGGGGCTGGGGGAGAGGTCACGGGATTTAGGGAAATTACTTAATACTATAACTCCCGAATTTGACTCGATGCAAACACTTGTTCGCAAGTTAATTCTAACTCGGGAAAAGTAGAAGAAACAATGCAATCGCTTCCGGTAAAAGACTGGACTTGATATTCACCCTCAACCAACTGATAAACAAAAATTTTCGGCTGTTTGGGATTTCCTAAAAGGGTGCGAGAACCTATTGCCAAATAATCAACAATCCAATATTCAGGAATTCCTAAGCGTTGATATTCATCTCGTTTATCGATATAATCATCCTCCCAATTGGTTGAAACCACTTCTACAGCGAGTTGAATAGGTTCTGTTAACGCGCCATAAGTTCGCACGTTACTATTCCAAACTTCCGCTTTCACTACACCAACATCAGGATTTCTTCCCCGTTCTTCTCCCTCTTGAGTTGTGGTTTTAATAATGATATCTTTATCAACAATATAGTCTAAATTTAGGCGTTCGCTTTCTCGATCAAAATAACGAACTAGAAACCGAGCCACATTTTTATGAGCGCGAGTGGGTTCCACTTTTACGACTTCTCCGTTTACCAGTTCGTACTGTCCGAAACCATCGGGATACTGTTCTAAAAAATCGATAAAGGTTAGTTTTTTAGTCGTGGTTAAAGTCATGGTTTTTCCAGAAAAAAGCAGTTTTAATCAGATAGATTTTTTGATTGCAGTTGCAGAGATTTAAAGATACTATCAGGATTTTTAATCGTAACTTACATGACTCATTTTATAATTTTTTATGAACTGTAGGGGTGCAAGGCTTGCACCCTTCTATCCTTCTATCTTTATCTTATGTATCTTTATTTAAACTGTCTAATTCAACCAAAGGAAGATTCTCAACTTGAGTTTGTTTAATCACGTCTTGATTCTCATGTTCTAGGACAATTCGACCTTGTAAATGAGGCATCAAAGCTGACCATTGAATATCACTCAATTGTCCAATTAATGAAATATTGGGTTCATCGGAAACTTCTAATTCTTCCTCCATCATCAGATTCATAATAATACTAGAAAGAGCTAAATCCGCTTCTTCCCCAGAAATATTACTACTATCTATGAGTAAAGTAATCTCGTTACTCTTAGGATGGGTGAGAACTGATTTAATAACTTGTGCTAAATCTGAACCGAGAGATTCTTCATCTTGAGTCCAATCTGGAAAAATAATCAGGTTAATTTCCCTTAAGTTTAAACGCAGCAAAGTTGCGTTAATTAAAGCCGAACTCACTCTATCAGCCATTTTTAACCAAGTGAATTTTTGAACTTGTTGCAGTCCTGTTTCGATAAGTTGGCGACGAACTTCGGGTTTTTGGATCTCACAAAGCGCATTCGCCATGACATTAATATCAGTCTCATTCACATAAATTGCTGCTTCTCCAGCTACTTCAGGAATAGAGGAATTTTTACAAGTAATTACCGGACAACCACAAGCCATTGCTTCGGCTACAGGCATCCCAAAACCTTCGTATAATGAAGGATAAACTAATGCAACGGCACCCGAATAAGCGATCGCAAGTTCTTCATCACTGAGTTGGAGAGGATGAACCACACAACCGGATGTAAACTGTCGATATTCTGCACTTAACCAGAGACTACTTCCACCTGTACAAACAATCTCAAATCCTTGTTTGCTGTAGAGTTGATCGAATGCTTGGAAGAATAAACCCGCATTTTTATAGTTACTTCCAGCACCGACTAAAATAAAGTAGGGTTTGGTAATTCCATACTTCATTTTAAATTGATTAATGTCGGCTTGACTATTGAGTGAAAAGACAGGAGAAACCCCACAATGAGCAACTGTTACCTGTTCGGGTGAAATTCCCGAAAAACACTTCACCAAATCAGAAGCGGTATTTTCTGAAATGGAAATATAGCCGGAAGCATGACGAATGGCATGATGTTTTTCTCGCCACATGGGTTCGTTGAAATCTGCACCCAACACTTCAGGAATCATATCATAAGCCATGAAAACCGATGGCGTTGAAATGGGGGTTGTGTAATAGGTTGAGATGAATAAATCTGCCCCTTCTTCGTCACAAATATATTGCAACATCATCCGATCTTGCTCACTATTTTGATAGTTATGTGCGGAAATTTTTCGATATCTAATTCCTGGTATTTTTGGTGCTGTTCCCATTCGATCAAGCACGACAATATTTCGGGAAAATTCTTGATTTTTCCAGGTTTCTAACAAAGATTTCCAGACCCTAAAAATACCTGTTTTATAATATTGAAAAAATATCCCGTCAATTGCTATTTTCGGCTTAATTTCATCTCGAAACATTCCCTGTAAATAATTTAAAATAATCGGAAAATCTCTATCTTTATCATACTTCAATTCGGAATCTAAATCATTAGTATACTGATAATCTATTAATTTTAAACCTTGGGATGTAAACAGTAAATTCCAAGGTCTAACATCTGCTACATTGTTAAGTTTGTCGAGTTTTTCAAATTCTTTATAAATATGATTGATAACGTTTTCTTGAAGCGGATATAGGATTTGTCCTATTTTAGCAACATCGTATAGCAACACACCAGGAATTAACTGAATATCTTGATTGAGGTGTGATTTATGTAGAACAGTTCCTTCATTACTTGCTTTTAAAATATATTTTCTAGGAGCCAAAGGATAGCCAATATAGGGAAAAATAGATTCTCTTTCGTAATTTGGTGAATCTGCATAGTAAAAAGATCTTTTCAAATGGGGGTCACAATGAGTATCCGACTGATAGCTAAGTTTATTAAATGACTGTTTAAATTGACTTATTTTTTCAAGGGTTAATTGAGTTTTTAAAACTTGTTTACCACAAACTTTTGATTCATCAGGATGTGGCATCTCAATTAACAAAGCTCTTGAGAGTTTACTAATTTCTGATAAAAATTGTTCTGCATCTTCCATGTGATGCAAAACTGAAAGTAAAAGAGTGACATCAAAATAAGTACAGGCTTGATTGGCTTGAACTAACCAATCAATACTAATATCAGACTGAACTAGAATAATATTTTCTAATTGTTCAATTTTTAATAGCTCTGCTTGAAGTTTAGCATAACTGGGTTGCTTTTCAACACTTAAAAATACATTTTCAGGAAAAAGTTTAGCTAGCTGAATTGTAAAAAAACCAACATTAGAACCAACATCTAAAATGGTTTGACCCGGCTTAATATAATTTTTGATAACTTCTAGTCTTTCCCACTCGTTCTGACGGACTCCTTGCCGAATTAAATTTCCTTTCACATAGATAGATTGATAAACCTCAGGTAAATTATTGATCAGGTTTTCAATTTTTTGAAAGTTGACTTCAGTAGATGATTCCATAATATTCTTATTTCTTTTTCAAAAAACTCGTTCGTTCATCCAAAAAATATTAAATTGCAGTCAATTGCTCCAATAACGCCTGATAATCTTCTCTCTCTGGACTCAATTTAACCAACTTTTCTAAAGGTTCAATCGCTCCTTTTGTATTATTCAGTTGTAGCCGAACATTAACCAAAGCTTCTAACGCAGTTAAGTTTTCAGGTTCTCGCTGTAACACACTTTGATAGCCTTTCTCCTGTGCTTTTAACTGCACTTCAGCAGACTCAACTTCTATAATTTCTGGTTGATTTTGTTGCTGCAAACCACTCTTAAACAGGGGAACAAGAGTAAATAACATTGAACCACCAAACCCAATTGTCCCAATTAATGCAATGAGCTTTTGTTTGCGCTGAAGACTGCGTTGACGCGACTGCATATATTCTCGTTCTGAACTGGTCATACTTTCCTCTCTCGGGTTGCTACAACTGCCTACTTCCTTAAACTACCCAACTTGTTCTCAAAAGCGATCGCGCTGTCCGACAAATCACGCCTCGAACTCAACCCGCTGCCTGAACTATCATAGATGATGTGCGATCGCCTTTTACTTATTTTACCGCGAAAATGGACGTTCAAAAATTTATTCAACAACTCCCGAACTTCTATGAAAACTGGGAACATGAGACGGTTCAGCCCAAATCCGATCAATTTCAACAGCGACTTGAACAAATAAATCCAGAAGTTTCTGTTAATTTCATGCAGTTGCTTAACGTTGCTGTGGAGTGTTTGGAAGCCTCGGAAATGTATTGTGAAGTTGGAACTCAGGACGGTATTTCATTGATTGCTGCATTGTTGGGTCATCCCGAAAAGATGGCTTATGCTGTTAGTGAAATTTCCGATAATGATAGTTTAGAACAACTTGTAGAAAATGTACAGCTTTTTAATTTAGAAGAACAGATTATTTTTTGTAATCAAGATTTTGAGTCTTTTTTATTGGAACTGCGGGAAGTTGAAACCGATTCTCAAATTGGAGTTTACTATTATCAAGCTTTATCGGATTATCGTTCGGTTTTGATGAGTTTGCTTTTGGTTCGGCCTTTTTTAGCCAATCAAGCAATTATTTTGGTTAATTCTGCGGATAAAGGTACGGTACAACAAGCGATTTGGGATTTTATGGCAGCTTATCCCCAATGTAAAATTTTATTAGACGGTTGTGACTCAATTAACCTGAATCAAATTTTAGGAACTGAAATTCAAGTGTTAAGTTGGAATGCTGAACAAACGTTTAACTATTCTGTTTCAAATTTTCAGGATCAACAATCTGAACAAGTTATTCATGCCATTCAAAGTTTACAACAGTTAGAACCCGAAGTCAATATTAGCCAAATTTATAATGAAGCCATTAACTCTCACGAACAAAAACAATACAAAATTGCCGAACAAAAATATAAAAAGTTCCTTCAATGGCAACCCAATCATGCTGAAGCTTGGCATCAACTCAGTATCCTTTATTATGAAGTCGAAAATTATCGAGAATCTGTTCAAGCGATTTTGAAATCTTTAGAAATAGATTCCTCTATTGCAGTTAGACATTATCATCTGGGATTGGGTTTAGAAAGAATAGAGAAATACTCAGAAGCTATTACCGCCTATCAAACCGCTATTGAACTTGATAATAGTTTAGTCTACGCCTATCAAAACTTAGGAAATTTGATTAAACAGCAGGGTTCACTCACCGAAGCCGAAGCCATTTATCGAAAAGCAATTGAGGTTAACCCGAACCACTGGGGAAGCTATCTCAACTTAGGAAATATTCTCTTAGAACAAACTCATTTTGAAGATGCGATCGCCATTTATCAAACCGCTTTAACCTTGAATCCTGAAGCCGTAGAAGTCCAACAAAATCTCAATCTTGCTGAAGCTGCAAAAGAAAATCCAGCACCTATTTATTATACCTTTGCTCAACAATATTATCAACAGGGAAAATACAACAAAGCCATTCAATTTTTTCAAAACTACCTCGAACTCCAACCCGGAGAAGTTGAACTCTATGCAACCCTGAGTGATTGTTTTAATCAAATTCATCAACCTCAAGAAGCCATTAAAGTTCTACAAACCGGAACTCAAGTTCATCCAACTTCTGGACAACTCCACTTTTCTTTAATTCTACAGTTACTTCGTCAGGGAGAAACAGAAGCCGCTATCTCTCAAGCCGAAACCGCTTTTAATTATCTTCCTAATGATTATACGTTTAAACTCCTCAAACATTTAATTGTTCCAATAATCTATCATCATCCTGAATCAATCAATTATTACAGAAAACGATTTGAACAAGAACTCCAAACCTTAATTCAAACCACTCGTTTAGAAACTCCCGCAGAAAGAGAAAGTGCATTTTGGGGTTTAAGTCGATGGACAAATTTTTATTTAGCCTATCAAGCCCATAACGTTGTGGAATCGCAAAAAAATTATGGTAATTTAGTTCATAATATTATGGCGGCTAACTATCCCAACTGGGTCAAACCGTTAACAATACCAAAGGTTGAACAAAAAATTAGAGTGGGATATGTCTCCCATTATTTACATTCCTATAGTGGCACTCTTTGGTTAACGGGATGGTTGAGATTTTGTAATCATAACAACTTTGAAGTTTACTGTTATTATACCAGCAATACTCCCGATCCAATCACTCAAATATTTCGTCAATATAGTGATATTTTTCATCACATCCCCGGAAACTTTGCAGCCGTTTGTCAACAAATCCTTGATGATCAACTGCATATTTTAGTGTATCCTGAAATTGGCATGGATGCACCGACAATGCAAATGGCGGCGTTACGTTTAGCACCCGTTCAATGTACGGCTTGGGGACATCCGGTAACAACGGGACTCCCAACGATTGATTACTTTTTATCAAGTCAATTAATGGAACCTGAAAATGCACAGGAACATTACTCAGAAACCCTCGTTCGTTTACCGAATATTGGGGTTGCTTATCCCCAACCCAAAGACATTCCAAATTTAACCAAAAGCCGTTCATACTTTAATATTTCAGAAGACTCTGTTCTCTATTTTTGCTGTCAAGCGCCGTTTAAATATTTGCCACAATACGATTATATTTTACCCGAAATTGCCCTAAATGTTCCTAACGCGAAGTTTCTCTTTTTACGCGGAACAATCTTAATCCCTCGTCTCGAACGTGCTTTTGCTGCTGCGAGTTTAAATCACGAAAATTATTGTATTCATCTTAGCATTCCTGAACGTTCAGATTATCTGATGTTAAATCTACTTTCAGACGTGTTTTTAGATACCTTTACTTGGTCGGGTGGGAATACGTCTTTAGAAGCGATTGCCTGCAATTTACCGATTGTAACTTGTCCGGGTGAATTTATGCGAGGTCGTCATGCAGATAGTTTTTTAAAACTGTTGGGAGTAACGGATACAATTGCTAAAAATGAAGCGGAATATATTAATATTGCGGTTAAATTAGGCTTGGATTCTGCTTGGCGACAGGATATTTCTCAACGAATGAGTCAACAACAGGATAACTTATTTGAGGATGAAACTTGTGTTAAAGCATTAGAGGAGTTTTATCGGCAGGTTGTTCGGAATTCTCAATAAAATTTAGAGTCTATTTACAACTCATCCCCTGCTTCTAACTGTTCGGCTAATTTCTGTAACGCATTTAAAAATTGTCGGATTTCCTCTTGAAATCGATGCCAGATAGAAGGATACTGTTCCATGAGTCGTTCTAGTCGAACTGGATCTAACTCAAAACCGTAAAGGTTGCGAACAATATGCCGAAAACCCAAATAATCTTGTAAGCGATTAATTGTGTCTTGACTCAAGACTTGAGGGAGTCCTTCTCGTTCAACTCCCATGCGATTTAAGAGTCGTTTATGCCAATCATAACTAGAGGGTAATATGCCATTCAACTCAGACGCGATTAATTGAAAAATACGTTCACAACCCGTATAAAAATTATGTAATTTTAAAGCAACGCTTTCATAAAAAATAGTAGCAAGTTCTGGAGTCCGACTCATCTCTTGCTGAACTTGATTGATCCCACTTTCTAAACGTCCTAAACGTTCTAACTCAACTTCAATATCAGTTGTCAGTTCCCGAATTTGACTTGCTGAAATCTGCCTCATAAATACATTCTCCTGTCTCAAAAACTCGTTGGCGAAAATGAGGTTCTAAATCTTCGATTGGCTTCAAGTCCACCCATCTATTTGTCTGGCGATTTACTTCAGATAATGCGGTGAAAAAATCCTGCTTTCTAATCCCTTCGACTGCAATATCAATATCAGACTCAGCCGTAAATTTATCTTTAACTAATGACCCAAACACAATCACTTTTGTGACCTTAAATTTATCCACTAGAACATTAACAATATCAACTAACTGTGAACGAGCTTGCATTACCATTCGCTGATTTTGCGCTTTTTGCTTGGCTTGACGTTCTCTCCAATATTGAATGTGATTACTCAAAATATTCGACCCTCATTTTTCTATAACACCTATTATATTACAACAGCAAGAGGCGATCGCACTACAACTGCTTTGGGTTTTATTCCGGAAAGTACCAAGTGAAGTATCCCGACTCTTGTGGGGGAAAATCTACACTTCCGAGGAGACAGACAAACTGTAATTATAGAACTATACGAAATTTCAACGAGGTAGCCGGATGCAAAACTTAGTTCAATCCTTCTATAATTGGTATCGTCACACACTGCGTAATACAAAATATCGTTGGGTATTGATTCTCGGAACGTTACTTTATCTGTTGAGTCCGATTGATATTGCTCCTGATTTTATCCCCATTATAGGATGGATTGATGATGGAATTGTTGCAACTTTGTTTGTAAGCGAAATTTCTCAATTATTACTCGAACGTCTTAAGAGTAGTCAGAATTCAGCCTCTACGGAAGTTGCTGATGCTGAGGTTGTTGATACTGAAAAAACGGTTGTTGATGTCACCGCAAGTTAGGTAAGCGTCAAGGGGATGAGTGCTTCCGCAGTGATTTGACTGTCTGAGAAAATTTACATCCCCTATTTTACTTTAAATTTTGTATTTTTGTTTGATTTGTTACTGAATTTTGAGTCTAAATTGGTTTTTAATTAAGTTCAAATCGTATCTTTGATAACAGATTAAAATAAAATTTAGATTGTTCTTAAAATAGAATAAATAATTTTCCTGATCTCTAGATTCTTGGTTTAAAATCTTAGCCACCTCTAGAGATATTATTTTTTGAATATGAAACGGTCGAACTTTTCCAGACGAGATTTTCTAAAAGCCGCTGCATTTGCCTCTTTTCTTTCGACTGTTGGAGGTCATTCTCTGTTAGCTTTGTCTGCTCCCAGTCGAAAATTAATTTCAACCCAAGAATGGTTAAGTGATAACATTTTTTTACAAGGAATTAACGCTCCTGTTTTTAAAGAACTCGATCTTGAAAACTTAAAAGTAACTGGGGAAATTCCAGCAGATTTGAATGGAATGTACATGAGAAACGGCCCCAATCCTTACTTAAAACCAACGAATTATCAATATCCCTTAGAAGGGGATGGAATGATTCATGCGGTTTATCTCAAAGAAGGAAAAGCCAGTTATCGAAATCGCTGGATTGTGACCAAGACTTTACAGCAAGATATGGAGGGAAAAGAACGACAAAATATGCCGCTTGTTAACTTTGCTAATACTAATATTGTACCCTATGGAGATAATTTATTAGCATTGTATGAAGTCGGATTACCCTATCAAATTTCTAGCGAATTAGAAACTTTAGGAGAGTGGGATTTTGATGGCGAACTTGAAGAAGCAATGACCGCACATCCGAAGGTTGATCCACACACAGGAGAGTTACATTTTTATCGTTATTCTCTGTTAGCTGCGCCTTACTTAGTGTATTATGTTGCCGATAAACAGGGGAAAATAATTCGTAAAACTCCCATTGAAATGGAATCTCCCGCACTCATACATGATACGGCAATTACTGAAAATTACATCATTTTCTTTCATTGTCCTCTAGTTTTTAATGTATTTCAAGCGCTCGGGGGTGGACTTCCGTTTGAATGGAAACCGGAATATGGTACAAAAATCGGGTTAATTCATCGCAAGAATGTTGATCAAAAACCAATTTGGATAGAAACAGAACCCTTGTGGATGTGGCATTTTATGAATGCTTATGAACAAGAAGGAGAAGTTGTTGTTGATTTTGCCTATCATAATCAAATAAAATTAGATCCCGCTACTGTAAATTCTGGAAAAGAAGTCAAATCTCATCTACAACGATTAATAATTAATCCCGAAGAAAAAACAGCTAAACATGAACCTTTAGATGATCGAGTCGTTGATTTCCCAACCTTTGATTTCCGTAAAACTGGACAACCCTATCGGTTTGGATATACACCTCACATTGATGTTGAATTAGTCGCACAAAAGCAAATTCCCAACTACTTCTCAGAACTAATTCAATATGATTTAGAACGGAAAGTTTCTCATGTTCATCGCTTTAAACCGGGACGTTATTGTGGTGAAGCGAGTTTTATTCCCAAACAAGGACAAGAAGCTGAAGATCAAGGATATGTGGTCACATTTGTCTTTGATGAAAATACAGCAACCAGTAGTTTAGTAATTCTTGACCCCGCTAATTTTGCTAGTGAACCTCTGGCTGAAATTCATCTTCCGGTTCGGGTTCCCAGTGGTTTTCATGGTAATTGGATTTCAAGCATAATATAATAGCAACATCGAGGTACACTATACTCAATTCCCCCTAAAATTGAGGTTCAAACTGATGGTTAGCCGAGGTCAAGGACTGATTTTTCAGATTTTGCTGTTGTATCTGACTGGTTTAATGGGACTCAGTTGGAATTTAGAAAAAGTAGGTGCATCGACTTTTATATTAGAACCTCCAACTCAACCCTCTCCAACACCTCAACCTCAACCAAAACCTACTATTCGTATCATTTTTCCGGCTTGGCAACCCCTTATTCCTCCCCTCGGCGAACCCACTCCTTATCTTCCTAAAAAGTCTGAACCCATACCTTTACCCGGTGATTTTTCAATCCCGTCTCATTATCTAGGAAGCACAATTTATCGAGTAGAAATTAATCAAAATGAAAAAGTCATTGCGTTGACGTTTGATGATGGCCCCTGGCTAGATACGTTAAAGATTCTGCACATTTTACAACAACATAATATTAAAGGAACTTTCTTTTTTCTAGGACAAAATTTGTCTCGACATCCAGAAATTGCTCAACAAGTGGTTAATCAAGGTCACGCCGTTGGCAATCATACTTGGAATCATCCCTATGAACCGATGAATACTGCTAAAGCTGCTGCTGAAATCGACAATACAACGGCGGTGATTGAACGATTAACAGGCGCTAAAACTCAGTTATTTCGACCTCCAGGGGGAATTTTAAATAATGGTGTGGTTGACTATGCAAAAAGTCAAAAATATGTAGTTGTGATGTGGTCAATTGATACAAAAGATTATCAACAACCCTCAGTAACAGTGTTAGCAAATCGGGTTATTAATCAAGTTCATTCGGGTGCTATTGTTTTACTCCATGATGGCGGAGGAAGTCGTCATCGTACAATTGAGGCGTTACCTCTGATCATTTATACTTTGAAACAACAAGGCTATCGCTTTGTTACTGTTCCTGAATTGTTGCAGATTCAGCAGAATTAAACATCGAACATTGCTGTAAAAATCTCGCTGGAATTTCGGGACGACTTCCCCAGTGTAGATGTAGATAAGACGCATGAAGATTAACCAATTGCCATCCTTCAGTGATTGTTTCATATTCTAGAGTTTTACCATAACGCTTCATTTTATAGAGGGGATTTGGGGATTCTAAGGTGAGTTCTGAACGATGAAACTGATGTCCGAAAATAGTGGTTTGTTTGGGTAATAAGAAACTTTCTTGTAGTGTATTGGCTTGATAATATCCTAATTTTAACCGTTTTCCCATCAAGGCTTTTGTCGGAAGAATCCCCACCATTGACCAAGATTTGTTCTCAAAATCAATGATTTCTTCACATAAATACATCAAACCTCCACATTCAGCATACGTTGGTATTCCTACTGAGATCAGATTTTGAACTGCTTTTTTAACTGATAAATTTTCGGATAACTGTTTTGCAAAGAGTTCGGGAAAACCACCCCCAAAATATAAACCCTGAATATTGTTAGGAATTTGAGAGTCATTTAGAGGACTCCAAAAAACCAATTCTGCTCCGAGTTGTTGTAAAATATCGAGGTTATCTTGATAATAGAAACTAAAGGCTTGATCACGAGCAACAGCAATTTTAACGGGATTATCAAGATCAGGTTTTGTAAGATTGGATTGAATATATCCTGTTTTTTGAGTTTTGAATAAGGGAAGGAGTTTTTCCCAGTTAAAACAGTCAGTAGCTAAATCAGCGAGTTGATGAATTAAAGTTTGTAATTGAGGAAGTTCATCGGTGGGAACTAAGCCTAAATGTCGTTCGGGGAGATGGATTTGATCTTGTCGTCGCACAATGCCAAGAATGTCGATATCTAAAGGTTCTAGTGCTGATTTTAAAAGTTCTAGATGACGATCACTGGCGACTTTATTTAAGATTAAACCTGCAAATTTAAGTTGAGGATTGAGTGTGGTAAAACCATGAGCAATCGCGGCGACTGAACCGGATAAGCGACTACAATCGATGACTAATAAGATGGGTAAATTGAGTATTTGAGCAATGTGAGCGGTAGAGCCTGTAGGGGTTTGATGAATGAGGGTTGAAACTCCGTCAAATAATCCCATAACGCCTTCGATCAGAGCATAATCAGTATTTTGAGTATGACGAGTAAAACACTGTTTAATATAGGGTTCTGATGTCAGAATGGGATCGAGATTGCGACAGGGTTTTTGAGTCACAAATTGATGAAACATGGGATCAATATAATCAGGGCCAACTTTAAAAGATTGGATATTGAACTGGTGGTGTTGGAGATAGGCTAAAAGCGCAAGGGTAATGGTTGTTTTACCTGATCCACTCCGATCCGCAGCAATAATCGCGGTCATTTTTGATTTCTCCTTGAAAATACTTAGAGTTGATGTATTTAATTTTACCAGCTAGGGTTTGGTATAAAATTAACAACTCAAGTCTAGTATAAATATCTAGAAAATTTACTTGACTTTAAGCTGTATTATTTGAGACAATGATGTTAGAATCTAAAAAAAATGAACAGCTAAGAATAAATGAATTGGAGATGAATAAATATAAATAGAAGTTTAAGTGAGATGAAGACGGATTCGCTAAAAGGAAGTGAGTTGAGGGTCAATCTACAAGAAAAGATTAAAGCGATCAAAAACACAAAAACTTGTGATTTATATCACACCTAGAGTCTGCCCAGGCGATCAAACAAGCTATTCAATCTCCATAAAATTTGCTAACCGTTCACAATTTCTATCCCATAAAAAACCACAGAAAGCTTTAAGTGAGAGCCATGTTAAAGTACAAAAGAAAGAATTTCTTTGAACCCTTAAAAAGTAATGCGTTATTTGATCGGTTGCCCCCAGAGGTGCAGCAATGGGCGCAGAGTTTACCCTGGAACGAACGGCGCTATGTTCTATCCTTGTGTTATATATTGTGCGGTTCCTCTCCGGAGAAGCAAGCCGAGTTTTTAGACGAATATACAGCCGACGGTTTGGTGTCCAAACTTTTAGAAGATGTTGATACCTTACAACGAATCAAACGGTATTTAACCTGGTTTAAACTCGACACCAATTTGAATGAATCTCTTTTAAGAAACTATATCAAACAGTTTTATGTTCACTCCGCTCAAGATGCTCGTTGTCAGCCTGAAGAATATCTCGAATCTGCGTTGAGACTGGCTTTAAACCCCGAAGACAAAGATAAAGTGTTCTATTATGTTTTAGGGTTTGAGTTATTAAAATTAATCTTTAATATGAGCTGGCTTCAGCATGAACGCTTATCCCGACTGCAAAAAAATCCGGATGATTTCATCCGAAACTATATTAAACCGATTCAGAATACACACAAACTCAATGGTATCGTCGTTCCCAAAGATGAACGAATATTCTTTGCTCGGAGAGATTATTTTGTCAAGAAACCCGATATTTCTCCCCGCAAACTCACGGAACTAATTCTGGTTACCTTTACAACCGATCAGGTGATCAATTGTGGCTTTTCTGTCACCCGTCATATTCGTTCTGTAGAATTTGACTATGACTATGTATTCAATGCAGTGGAGGAATCAGAAAGTATCTTTCCTTGGGAATGTGAATCCATGATAGGATAATTAGAGTTAACGCCGAGAGAACAAAGGCGAGAATCCATAACATCTGAATCAAGATCCCTCTACCTCGCTCTAAGTTCAGATTGCGCCCCAACCTCCGGCCCGGAAACGCAGAACTGAGGAACTAACGTGCTATTGTCAAAAGGCTTTGAAGTAGAAATGTATACTGGCACTCCTCAAGGAGAAGTAGTCGGCCTTTCAGATCGGATTGTCGCTGAACTTGAGGGATTTGTGCGAGAACCCGATAGTCGTAATGTCGAGTATACCACCGCGCCTTTGTGTAACTATGATCGCCTATTATGTGCTTTAGTCAAGCCTCGGCGATCGCTGCGATCGGCTCTCAAGCAATGGGGAAACTATACGCTCATTCCAGGAAGTACCCTATCTCTGGGTGAAAGTGACTGTTTTTATCGCTCCGATCCCAATAATCCTTACCATACTCATATCGAGGAAACCTACGGCACCACGGTCGTCACCGCTAGTATTCACATCAATATTGGCATTAGTGACCCAGAACTGTTGATGAAAGCCATTCGCCTCGTGCGAGTGGAAGCACCGCTCTACTTAGCGTTGAGTGCTTCGTCTCCCTTTCTCGATGGTCAACCCACAGGCAACCATTCCACCCGTTGGTCTGTCTTTCCGCAAACCCCTGAACACGTTCCCCTATTTGAAAGTCATTCCCACTATATTGACTGGACAGAGGAACAACTGGCTCTAGGAACCATGTACAATGTGCGTCATCTGTGGTCATCGGTACGACCCAATGGCGATCGCCGTCCCTACAACCTGAACCGCTTAGAACTGAGAATTTGTGATCTGATTGTCAACCCCGTGGCTTTACTAGCTGTCACTGCCTTGATCGAAGCGCGACTGTGGCAAATGTTTGAAGATCCGAGTCTTGACCCCCTCGAACAAAGTAATTTTCCAGCCAGTACCCGAGCTTCAGACTTAGTGACCTTAACCGAAGAAAACGAAGCAGCAGCAGCGCATCAGAGTTTAGAGGCTTCTCTACGACATTGGAAAAACGGTCAAGTGATTTCAGCTCAAGATTGGATTACCGAACTCTATCAAGAAGTTTGGCCTGTCGCTAAACGGCGAGGCTTTAGCTGCTTTTTGTCTCCGGTGAAGAAAATCTTACAAGAGGGAAACACAGCTCAACAGTGGTTAAAGTTGCATCAACAGGGATTAAGCAGTCGCCAGGTCATCCAACAAGCGATCGCGGAGATGGAAAAACAGGAAGAAGAATTTGAAGACAAATTGTGTCAACCGCCTCTTGTGGCTTGAGCGTGATCATCGTTTAGAATATCTTATCGGTGGGTTGATTCTTGAAATATAAAAAAAAACTATGAATTCCGGTCAAAATGAACGCATTCTGAACGGAGAATTTATTATTCCTCTATTTTCATAGAGGTTACGGGCTGAGAGTAAAAGATTGATCCTGAATTATCCATGCCGCGAGTTGTTTTGATTCAACCTCAGATTCCCCCAAATACAGGCAATGTAGCTCGAACTTGTGCCGCCACCCGTACAGAGTTACATCTGGTTGGGCCGTTAGGATTTGAAATTAGCGATCGCGATTTAAGGCGAGCTGGCCTCGATTATTGGCCCTATGTTCCCTTAAAAATACATTCCTCGATTGAAGCCTTTAAACACTATCACCAATATTGGGGAGGACGCTGGATCGGCTTTAGTAAGCGGGGTAAGCAGAATTACGCTCAGTTTCAGTATCAAGCCGATGACTGGTTATTGTTTGGACCCGAAACCACAGGGTTATCCCCCGAACTCCTCTCGGCTTGTGATGTGACCACTTCAATTCCGATGCGTGAACCGGGTGTGCGGAGCTTAAATCTGTCTGTGAGTGTTGCAATTGGCTTGTTAGAAGCAGGTCGCCAATTGGGTTTTTTGGATCAATAGTTCCCCGAAAGTGAGGGAATTTTGCAGAAAAGAGGGGTGATTCCCACCCCAGAATTGGCCAGGATAGATAATTTTTTTTTATAAATACCCGGATTTAGGTTCCCTTGATTCGTGATAGATTTTATTCATCTAAAAATCGCTCTTTTGTCGAGGTGATCAGCCTCAACGCTTTACTCCTCGGGGAATTGATCCTAGAGTAAAGTCAATAAACTTGAGGTGAGCATCAAGCTTATGAGTTAGACCCAAGAGAAAAGAGAGTTGTACTTTTCTCAAGAGTTAGTGTAGATTCACATCTGGACTCTTAATTAATACATTATGTGTCCAATTGTGAACATCACTGAACAGTTAGGCTGGTATTGTTGATCATCGATTCTGACTCAAAGGAATAGATAGAATGAACAAAACGCTTGCCGAAATCAACAAAGCAGGGTAACCTGGCGTAAGCATTGATGACTGTCAGTGACGTATATCAATTTATAAAAGTGATTGATATCACTGATTTGAATCCCTTGAATTATCCAAGGACAGTTAAACGCTTCTCCATAGGAGGTCGTTCTTTGAAAGGAACAGTTCCACATTCAGACCAACCTGCCACGAAAGCCAAAAAGCAAGAGGCTAAAGTAGTTTTCGCACAGCAGGCAATTTTCTTAGGTAGCAGTAAGGCATACACTTCTGCCGCTTTCCTCGGTTTAGCAATTGCCTCCGGTATTCTCTGGCCTGAAGGGAGTCGAGCTAATACAGTATCCTCTGTGGCGACACTCACTCCGGAAATGCAGCCCACCTCTGATGGAGTTTCAAACTCTCAAGAGGGGGCCGCGCAGGCAACGGCACCTGCAAACGATTCCGAATGGCAACCCTCTTTGCTGCGGAATTTGTCTGAGCTAAACGACAACTCTAATCGGGCTAATTCCTCAGATCAAGGAGTAGAGTCTGTTAAATCACCGAAATCGGGTTTAACTGAGTTGTCCGAGTCCGAGTCTCAAACTCCTCTGGTGGGTTCAGAATCCCGCCCCGATTCGGCAACATCCCCATCTACTGTTCAGCCGAATTCATCAAGATCAGCATCTCAGGACGCTCTTTTAAATAATTCAGGAGACTCATCAGAGTCGTTGGCAACCCCTCGTCGTCGATCTGCTCAATCAAACTCTGCTTTATCGGAAGCGGCAGGTACAAATCAGCCCTACGCAACACCTGAAGTGCCTGGAGCGATTGTGATTGAATCTGAGTTAACCGATAACTCGGTTTCAGTGGTCTATCGTGTTAATTCAGGGGAGACACTGGCTCAGATTGCCCGTCGTCATCATGTGTCTGTCGATGAGATTATCAGAACCAATAATCTTACTGACCCTAATTTTATACAAGCCAATCAAAATCTCAGAATTCCTCAACGAGCTTCTCATCGTTCCCTTTTTCAAAATCCCTCTTCAAATCAGCCTGATAAATTTGGAAATTCTCAAAATTTAGCCACAGAATTTCCATCTAGAGAGCAATCTCTTTCACGCTTTACAAACGAGTCTCGCTTTGGTGATTCGGTCACGCCTTCGGAGTTGTCCTCGAAGCTGAAGTCCAAAACGTTGAAACCCATCGGCAATCAGTTGAGTCGAGTGCAGCCTTATACTCTGACTCCCAATTCTGAAGCTGAAAGTCAGTTTTCCTTAGATCAACTGGCGACGATCAAGGCTTCGGGTGCAATCACCGAACCAACGGCGATTTCTTCTAAAATCCCCTTTGCTCGTGATCAAGTCCAGACTCAACTGGTTTCCTCTACTGTTGATCTCCGCTCGAAGTCTTCCGGGGTTAAGAGCGACTCGTCTTCTCAACTCCATACCAGTCGGTTGCGGGCAGATGTTGACCGATTGCGTCAAGAGTACAAGATTCAGCAAGCCCAACAGCTAGCAGATGCCTCTCAACAAACCTCTGAGGAGTCGTCAACTCCAGAAGATGTGACACCGACTAACCCTCAACAGCCGTTATTATTGCGCCGGATTAACCCTGAGTTCAATCCTGATGCTTATCGACGGCAAAAAGAAGCCGCAGGCGGAAATACTCAGCCTCCGGAACAGTCTGCCCCCTCACCGGAGTTAACGGCTCCTAGCAGTGCTGCTTCTCTGCGACCTCAGCAGGAACTGGAAGCAGAACGTGATGATCAGTCAGTGGTGGCGACTGCACCGATTGGCCCCAATGCTTATGATCCGTTGCAAAATCCAGCTCTCGGACGTATTGTTTCTCCAGATTTACCGCCCCTTGCTGGCCCGGATACTTATCTGCCGGGGGGAACCATGCGGTTTAATGGCTATATTTGGCCGTCGAGAGGCATTTTAAGTTCGGGTTATGGTTGGCGTTGGGGACGGATGCACCGAGGAATTGATATCGCGGCTCCCATTGGTACACCTATTTTTGCGGCGGCGCCTGGTGTGATCACTTATGCCGGATGGAATAGTGGCGGCTATGGTAACTTGGTGGAAATTGAGCATCCCGACGGCAGTTTAACCCTTTACGCTCATAACAGTCGTGTTCTGGTTAATAAAGGTCAGAAGGTGGCTCAGGGTCATCAAATTGCGGAAATGGGCAGTACAGGCAGAAGTACAGGCCCCCACTTACACTTTGAGATTCATCCCTCTGGACAAGGTGCTGTTAATCCGATGGCTTTGCTTCCGAGCGAACGGGATAATCTTTCTCAACGATAGGGCGACTTTTTCAGTGACGAGGGAACAGTGAACAGGTTAGGGATAACTCTCAACTGATTCCCCATCCGCTGAAAAATTTAGCCAGTCAAAAACTTGCAATCTCTCATCGACTTTTGCTATAATTAGTAACCGTTGATGAAAATCTGGCTCCGTAGCTCAGTGGTTAGAGCAGGGGACTCATAAGCCCAAGGTCGCAGGTTCAAATCCAGCCGGAGCCATCTAAATATCAATTAAAAAAGTACGTTTCTAAAGAATTAGAGCGTACTTTTTTGATAGGTTGCGTAGTTGTAGTCATTTCGAGTATGATATCCTCGTAACAATTCGTAAACCCGAGGAAGTATCCAGAGGATTCACTTCCCGATCGGATTGAGTGGGACATCATCTTAGAGCAAGTCAAGGAGAAATACGTTATGGCAGAAGAGTGCATTCGCGTTGGTTTATCTGCACCGGAATTTACCGCAACTGCTGTCATCGATCAAGAATTTAAGACCATCAAGCTGTCTGACTATCGCGGCAAATATGTTGTCCTTTTCTTTTATCCGCTGGACTTCACTTTTGTTTGCCCGACTGAGATTACAGCATTTAGCGATCGCGCTGAAGAATTTACTAAACTCAATACCCAAATCCTGGGTGTTTCCGTTGACAGTGAATTCTCCCATTTAGCTTGGATTCAAAGCGATCGCAAATCGGGTGGAGTTGGTGACTTAAAATATCCCCTGGTTTCTGACATCAAGAAAGATATCAGTGCCGCTTACAACGTCTTAGATCCTGAAGCGGGAATCGCACTGCGGGGATTATTTATCATCGATAAGGAAGGCGTTATCCAACACGCGACTATCAATAACCTCGCATTTGGTCGCAACGTGGATGAAACCCTACGCACCTTGCAAGCCATCCAGTATGTACAGGCGAATCCAGATGAGGTTTGTCCTGCGGGTTGGAAGCCAGGTGAAAAAACGATGATTCCTGATCCAGTCAAGTCTAAAGACTTCTTTGCTGCGGTCTAATCTGAGTTGATCCTTGAGAATGAGTTATAGGGATGGGAAAATTAGGGACAATTATATCAACCTAAATATAATGGTTCGTCTTTAACTCGGGAATCGAGTCATCGCAGACACCGCCAATTCCGAGGCAGTGTACCGATAACCCATCACCTCAACTCATTCTTTCGTCGTTCACTTGTGAAAATTATGCTAACTTCTACTGATTTTAGCGGTTTACTCAATCGCCGCTTTTTCAATAACTTTTTACCCATTCCGGCGACCTATTATTTGCAAATGGGTTTAAAGACACCGGATTTTCAACTTCCAGATCTTACCAATAACCAGTCCGTTCGTCTCTCAAACTATCGGGGAAACTGTCCAGTAGTTTTGGCGTTTACTCGCATTTTTACTGAAAAACAATATTGTCCGCTCTGTTATCCTCATATTAAAGCACTAAATGAACGTTACGAAGAGTTTGTGCAGCGAGGAGTTGAGGTCTTGATGATTACCAGCACCGACGAGCAACAAAGCCAAACGGTGGTTAAAGATTTGGGTTTAAAAATGCCCTTATTGTGTGACCCCAACTGCAACACATTTAGACGATATAAATTGGGTCAAGCGTTAGGAGCGCCTTTACCTGCTCAGTTGATTTTAGATCGAGAAGGAATACTTCGTTATCAACATTTATTTTCCTTTTTTGAGTCGAATGCAGGGATTGATAAACTCTTAACTGAACTCGATCAACTCACCGTCTAGTCATTGTTATAAATACTCGCTTGAAATTGACTACTTTTGAGGCGATCAACAATTCCTTCTCGATCTTCGACCCAAAAACGAGAACCAAATCTCACTAAATATTGGTTGGAGACGACTGCTTCAACGGGGTATTTTTTCTGGTCTGGGTTTCCATTATAATCCTCTAAAATCGTTTTCAGATTATCTAATTTTGATGTTTGTTCGATTTCTTCGGGTGTTAGGTAGAGTCTAACTGAGGGTAGTTTTTCGGTAGGTTTTACGCTTTGCAAAAGGTGTTCAACGGATTCCGCTTCCTCAATAATAAGCTGAATTTTCTCCTCCTGCTTATCGACTTTACCCGTTACCAAGAAAGACTTGTTTTCTTCGAGAGAAGTTAGAATCTCTTGAAAAGTTCGAGGGAAAACAATCGCTTCCGCTTGTCCGCTCATATCCTCAACTTTTAGAAAAGCCATCGTTTCCCCTTTCTTGGTAACATGGCGTTTGACTTCTACAATCACCAAAAATACTTTAACTTTTTTTCCTTTGTGTTCCGCTAAATCTTGTAAAGTAATTGCATCTTCGACAGGATAGGCTTTAATTACAGATTGGAGAGGATGTTCAGAAACATAGAAACCCAGTAATTCTTTCTCAAATTGTAACTTTTCTGGAGTCGAAAAATCATCAGTTTTTGGAGGTTTAGGAGCGCCCTCATTGGTACTCTTTGTGGTTGTATCCCCTAACAAATCAAAAATACTACTCTGACCAATTTCTCGATCCTTCGCTTTTCCTTGCGCCCAGGGAATTAAAAAGTTTAAATATTCAATTGCTTGTTTTCGATTTTGATGTAAACTATCTAACGCGCCGCATTTGATTAAAGATTCCAAAGCCCGACTATTGACGATATGTAAGCTAACTCGACTACAAAAATCAGGTAAATCACTAAACTTCCCCCCCTCCTTTCGAGCTGCTAAAATATTCTCAATTGCTGTTTCTCCTACGTTTTTAATAGCAGATAAACCAAAGATAATTTCACCATCTGAAGGCGTAAAATCAACATTTGAATGATTAACATCTGGCGATACAACCTTAATCTTTAAACTGCGTTGACAGGAATCAATATATTTTTGAACTTTATCTGTGTTATCACTATTTTCGGTGAGCAATGCTGCCATATATTCAACAGGATAATTGGCTTTGAGATAAGCAGTTTGATAGGTGACAAATCCATAAGCCATCGAATGGGATTTATTAAAACAATATTCTGCGAATGCTAACATCTGATCAAATAAATGTTCAGCAATTTGTTTACTCACACCATTTTTCGTTGAACCATCAATAAATGCTTCTCTTTGTTTCTGCATTTCTGAGAGTTTCTTTTTCCCCATCGCCCGACGTAATAAATCCGCTTGACCTAACGAATATCCCGCTAAATCTTGCGCCATTTTCATAATTTGTTCTTGATAAACGAGAATCCCGTATGTTTCTTGTAAAATCGATTCTAACAACGGATGTTCATATTCAATCGGGACTCTTTTATGTTTACGATCAATAAATTTAGGAATTAATCCCGCATCTAAGGGGCCAGGTCGATATAAAGCCAAAATAGAGGAAATATCCTCAATATTAGAGGGTTTTAAATCCCGAACAATTTGCCGCATTCCCGAGGATTCCAACTGAAATACACCTTCTAAATCCCCTCGTTCTAATAATTTATAGGTTTTTTGGATATCCTCTGGCAGTTTTTTAATCTTTCCTTTTGCTAAAATTTGACAAGCTTTCCGTTCATCGAAAGGAAGTTGATCAGGGATCATTTTAAAATGATGATTTTCTTCAATCAATTCCACAACTCGCTGAATAATCGTGAGGTTTTTTAAGCCCAAAAAATCCATTTTTAAGAGTCCGAGTGCCTCAATATCTTCCATAAAATATTGAGTAATCACAGCCCCATCATTATTACGTTGTAGAGGAACAATTTCATCTAAAGGCTGTTTAGAAATCACCACACCCGCAGCATGAACTCCGAAAGTTTTGTTAGTACCTTCGATCCGAATTGCCATATCTATCCACTGACGCACAGGAATCGTTCCGACTTCATTTCCCAGATCATTTTTGATTGGAACATCTTCAGTTTCGTAGGCGCTTTTAAATTCCGGCGAGGGCGTATCATCAGAAATCATTACTTTTAATTTGGCGGGTTTTCCTCTAGAAACCGGAATTAATTTTGCCATTTGATCGGATTTACTATAAGGAATTCCTAACACTCTAGCAACATCTTTTAAAACCGCTTTCGAGGTCATGCGGTTAAATGTTATAATCTGAGCAACTTTATCTTCGCCATATTGGTTCGTTACATATCGAATCATTTCATCCCGTCTAGCGATACAAAAATCAGTATCAATATCAGGCATAGATTTCCGTTCTGGATTCAAAAAACGCTCAAATAATAGTCCGTGATGAACCGGATCAATATTAGTAATTCCTAAAGAATAAGCTACCAAAGAACCTGCGGCAGAACCTCGACCTGGGCCGACGGGAATCTGATGATCACGAGCATATTTAATATAATCCCAAACGACCAAAAAATAGGTGGAAAATCCCATTTTTTGCATCATTTTCAGTTCGTATTCTAAACGTTCCCGATAAACAGGTGGAATTTCTGAACGAGTCTGTATTTTTATCTGGTCTTGTAATCTTTCTATTAGCCCTTTCCAGGTCACTTCTTCGAGATAAGTATCGGATGTATGATTCGGTGGAATGGGATAATCTGGAATACGAGATTCACCTAAAATTCCTGTGTAGGGTTCAATTTTTTCAGAAACTTCTATTGTATTTGCAATCGCTTCTCGAATCACATCATCCGGTAAATGATCACGAAATAACTGCGCCATTTCTTCGGCTGATTTGAGATATTCAGTCCCCGAATACCGCATTCTTTTATCTTCGGTAATTAGTTTTTGGGTGTTAATACAAAGTAACGCATCGTGAGCTTCTACATCATAACAAGAGATAAAATGAGAGTCATTGGTTGCAATAATTTTAATGTCAAATTCCCGGGCGATTTTGACTAACTCTACGTTAACAATTCGATCTTCAGGAGAACCGTGATCCTGTATTTCTATATAATAATCTTCCCCAAATACATCTTGATACCATTTAGCGACTTTGCGAGCGACATCTGAGCGTCCCTGTAAAATGGCTTGGGGAAGTTCACCTCCCAAACAAGCACTTGTCACAATTAACCCTTCGTGATACTGTTTTAAAAGCTCTTTATTAATGCAGGGACGGGCAAAAATTCCTTTTCCTTGAAATCCTTGGAGATGAGAAATTGTTGTCAGTTTAACGAGGTTTTTGTAGCCTTTTGTATTTTTAGCTAAAACCACTTGATGATATTTTTTTAAACGACCCTGCTGTTGAGTAACATCAGCATTAATGACATACATTTCATTCCCAATAATGGGTTTAATTCCCTTGCTTCGACACTGTTTAATTAACTCAATTGCACCGTACATAACACCATGATCGGTTACAGCGATCGCCGGCATTTTTAACTCAACGGCTCGTTCAATTAATTGAGGTAATTGAGAGGCTCCATCTAACAGGCTATAATCACTATGAATGTGCAACCCTACAAAAGACATAATTATTTTCCAGAGATTTTATAGAGACTTTAAACCGTAGAAATTGAATAGATTTGTTAACTTCAGTATGATAGAATAATGATCGACTTTCGTAATATAAATACCATCTGGGCTTCGATTATTGTTGAAACCCTATACAAACTAGGATTAACCACCGCTATTATTAGCCCTGGCTCTCGTTCTAGCCCGCTAACATTTGCCTTTTCCCAACAGTCTGAAATTGAAACAATTCCCGTTTTAGATGAACGTTCTGCGGCTTTTTTTGCCTTGGGAATCGCTAAAAAATCAGGTTTACCTACTGTTTTGGTTTGTACCTCGGGAACCGCAGGAGCAAACTTTTATCCGGCTGTTATCGAAGCTCGAGAAAGTCGAGTTCCGTTATTAATTTTAACAGCAGATCGTCCGCCTGAATTACGAAATTGTCACGCTGGACAAACAATTGATCAAGTTAAATTATACGGTCATTATCCCACGTGGCAGAGCGAACTTGCAACCCCTTCTTTAGAGCTTGAACTGTTAGGTTATCTGCGACAAACGCTAATCTATGGATGGGAACGAACGCAGGTTCCGATACCGGGGCCAGTGCATCTAAATTGTCCGTTTCGTGATCCTTTAATCCCTGTCCCCCAACCCGCAGCTTTAGCATTAGAAGCAACGTTTCCCTCCGATTTTTTTTCGATAGTTTCTTCAGAACAACTTCTTCATTCTACTCTTAATTTAAACCCCTATCTTGAAAAATGGCAATCTTGTCAACAAGGCTTAATTATTTCGGGAGTCGCTCAACCCCAGTCTCCTCAATTATACAGTCAAGCGGTTGCTAAACTATCCCAGTTTTTAAACTGGCCAGTGTTGGCAGAAGGGTTATCTCCCCTGAGAAATTATCATCACATTAACCCGAACTTAATTTCAACCTATGACTTAATTTTACGCCATCCAAACGGTGCCGAAAAACTCGCCCCTAAAATTGTGATTCAAATTGGAGATTTACCAACCAGTAAACAACTGAGAACGTGGTTAAAAAACAATTCCCCTCAAACCTTTATTATCGATCAAACCTATCAAAACCTCAATTCTCTACACAACTCAGCGATTCATTTGCGGTATTATATCGAACAAATTGCTGAGAGTTTATCCGACTTAAAACCTCATAAAAATAACAAAACTTATCTCCAACTCTGGCAGAATAAAGAAGCTGTTGTGAGACAAAAATTAGAACAAGAAATGACAACACTTGAAGCCTTAACAGAACCAAAAATCTCTTGGCTTTTGCCACAAATATTACCGTATAAAACCCCATTATTTATCTCTAATAGTATGCCTGTCCGAGATGTAGAATTTTTCTGGATGCCCAATTCTTTAGAAATTCAACCCTTTTTTAATCGAGGTGCAAATGGAATTGATGGGACATTATCCACAGCTTTAGGCATCGCTCATCGTCATCAAAGCAGTGTATTACTAACAGGAGATCTCGCTTTACTTCACGATACTAATGGATTTTTACTCAGAAATAAATTGATCGGACATTTAACCATTATTCTCATTAATAATAACGGAGGCGGAATTTTTGAACTGTTACCCATTGCCGAATTTAATCCACCTTTTGAAGAATTCTTTGCAACACCTCAACATATTGATTTTTCTCAACTCTGCACAACTTATGGAGTAGAGTATCAAAAAATCGAGTCTTGGCATCAACTCCAACAACATCTAAACCCATTACCAACCCAAGGAATTCGAGTGCTAGAAATTCCTACAAACCGCAAACAAGACGCACAATGGCGGCAAAATACACTCAATCAATTAGCAACTGAATTAGAGTCTTAGATAGCAACACTTTCCGCTAACAACGGATCTAAACTTCCTTGACTATTGAGTTGATAAAGCTCATCGCATCCGCCAATATGTTGATGATTAATAAAAATTTGAGGAACACTACGACGCCCATTTGCCCGTTCAGCCATTTGGTTTCGGGCAGTATTATCACCATCTATTTTATACTCAGTATAATTAACCCCTTTCCACCACAATAATAACTTAGCTCGAATACAATAGGGACAGGTTTGCCAAGTATAAATTTCAACATTAGCTTTAACTTGTTCAGGATGCCGTCCCAGGATAGGATTAAGAAAATCAAACATAATTTAGGGTTTTATGATGTTATTTTTTTGATGAAATCGACTCAGTTAAAACGTTGTTGTCACTTGTTGAATTTGGTTTTGAGCGCGAGATAACCGCTTAAAATCTCGGAGCATCAAAGCATAATAGTGAACGGTAAACAAAAGATTAATTCCGAAAAAAATCAAAGTCAAGAGAAACCGAAACATTGTCCCAAAGCTCAATTCAGAAGCCATTGTAAACACAGAAAATACAATGGAACATAAACCGAAGCCGGAAGCAAAGGAACTGAGAATCAGTAAACGCACTTTAGACATTGTTAAGTTGAGAACAGATCAATGACAGGACTCCAACCTATTATTCCTGATTTCCCCCCGAAAGTTCAAGTCTTTTCTGTAATTTCTGTCAGAATCAACCCTCTTATTTTTTCGGAGTCAGGGAATATTCCGAGGAGAGTTGGAAACAATGGCTCTCTATGAGTGCGAAGTCGTTAATTTTCCGACAACCTCAACCCATTCTTAACAGAGAGCCATTGTTCAACACAATTTCCAAACTCTAAGTCTCCCCAATTCGATTTTGTTGAGTTGCTGAGGTTAGTCTTTCCACTCGCTATCAACTTCTGTTTTGGTAGGCAGAGTTTAAACAGCTAAAGTTGAATGCTGTCTCGCAACTCCCTGCATCTCCAGTTATAGATTATCGAGTTGCTTGCGTAACTCTTCCAACTCACTATCGACTTCTGCTTTTTGGGCGGGAGTTTGAGGAGTAGAAGCCGGTTGTTCACCTGCGGGAAGTTGAGCTTGGGGTTGAGCCGAGCCACCGAGCATTTGCACTTTGAGCGCTTCCAACTCATCATCAACACCGCTTCCGGCTTCAAGCGCTTTAAACTGACTGTCTAAATCTGCACCCGCCAATTCTCCTACGGCTTGAGAACGAGCTTCCATTTGCAGAACTTTTTCTTCCATCCGTTCAAAAGCTGCCATTCCGCCGCTTGCATCAATACCACCTAGCATTCCCTGTAACTGCTCATTCGCTTTCGCGGCTTGCGCCCGAGCCTTGAGCATATTTTTCTTAGTCTTGGCTTCAGAGATTTTACTCTCTAGCTGAATTAAGTTCCGTTTAAGGGTATCGACTTGAGCGGTTTGCTGATCGAGAGTCAACTTAACGGTGTTGGCTTGCTCCTCATAACTCTTTTTGCGCTGCAAAGCTTCACGAGCCAGGTTTTCATCTCCCTTTTGCAGAGCCAATTGAGCGCGAGATAGCCACTGGTTGGATTGAGATTGAGATTGGTTATATTGCTGTTGGCTGCGTTTTTGAGAAGCAATTGCCTGAGCCACAGCCTGACGGAGTTGTACCAGGTCTTCCTGCATCTCAATAAGAGTCTGCTCTAAGATCTTTTCTGGATCTTCAGCCTTGCTCACCATATCGTTTAGGTTCGATCTCACGACACGGCTAATCCGATCGAATAGTCCCATAACGTTGTTTTTCCTTTAGCGGTTTATAAAGTTAATTGCAGTAGGTTGACAATTTAACCGACCTGTATAGAGTCAGTTGCTCAAAGCCAACTTCTACTAGCTACTACCTCTAGTTTAACCCTATTACCGGATCTAGCCCTCTTGCTGGGTACTGAATTTTTTAGATTCTCCGTCAATCACTATTTCCGGGTAACATTTTTGCTTTCATTGCAGCCAACTCCGCATCAACATCATCATCGCTGCTTTCGAGAGCATCAAACTGTTTTTCGAGATCATTAGCCGAGAGTTCAGCCATCGCCTGAGAACGGGCTTCAAGCTGCATCACCTTGTCTTCCATCTGTTCAAAGGCATTGATTGCCCCACCCGTGCTAGTATTGCCGAGAATCTCGTTGAGTTTTTCCGAAGCTTTCGCCGATCGCGCCCGAGCAATAAACAAGTCTTTTTTCGCCTTCGCCTCACTAATTTTACTCTCTAGCTTTCGCATATTTTTCCGTAACTGATCAACAACTTGAGCTTGCTGTTCGAGTTGAGACGACATTGCCGCTTCGGTTTCTAGATAGGATTTGCGACGAGTTAACGCTTCTCGGGCGAGTCGTTCTTCCCCTTTTTGCAAAGCCAGTTGCGCTCGTCTGTACCATTCTTCGGCGGTCGTTTTCGCCTGAGAACATTGTCGTTCGGTGCGTTTTTGGGTGGCAATGGCTTGAGCAACGGCTTGTCTGAGTTGCACCAAGTCCTCTTGCATATCCATCACCGTTTGTTCCAGAATTTTCTCTGGATCTTCGGCTTGACTAATCAAACTATTAATGTTGGCACGAATCACTCGCCAAATGCGATCAAAAAAGCCCATAATTCAATCTTCTCCCAACCTATTGCCCTGCTTTCGGGGTGTCGTACTGTACAGAAATTCCTTGTACCCGCAGTTCTTCAGCTAACCGTTTGGCGGCTTCTGGATTATCCAACGCCCCCATTTGCACTTTTACCCCCGTTTTAAACTCTCGCACATAGGCATCGGGTACCACTTCTCTGGCTTTTTCTAGCCCTCGCTCATCAGTGTAAGATGTCACCACGTAGTACAGACTATCACTCGCTCTCACCGGATTAGTATTGGGTTTGGTAGCGGCTCCGGCTGCGGGTTTGGGAACGGGAGCGGGTGCGGGCGCGGTTTGGGGTATGGGTTTGGGCGTTGGTGGAACCGGATCTGGAAGCAGTTCGTTGGTGAGGTTGCTCATTCCGGGGCCACTCGGTAACGGACTCGGAGGGGTTAAACTCTGACCATTGGTTGGAGTCGGAGTTTGAGTCGCCGGAGCCGGAATCGGATTTGGACTAGGATTAATATTACTGAGTGTATCTAAATCGAGATCGACAAATTCACGAGCGGCTAAGTTCGGTTGAGGTTCAATTGATTCAATTGTATTGGGGTCAGTTGTTTTGTCTGTTTGTTGGGCGTTGGGGTTCAATTTACTCAACCAACGATTTAACCCTAAAGTTGCCATTCCTGACGGAGACATCACAACATAGCCTAGACCAATACAGGAAAAGAGAAACAGCAACATTGAGCCAATTCCAACAGGCGTAAACAAACTCGCTGCCCAACTCCGTTGCCGACGCTTCGCCCGACGTTCTTCTAAGCTTGTAACCAGTTGTTGAGAAGATTCGAGATAGCCATCGGGTTCATTGGTATTATCAGAGGATGAAGTGAAAGAAGAATCCGATGAGTTGGAGTAAGTGGGTTCTGACTGTAACTGGGTTTTGGGAGAACGAGGGGCGAGAGGTGCAGAACCCGGTAAAACCACTGATTCCCAACCCGATGAGGTTTGAGAACTCGATGATTTAGACTGGGAAGAAGGTGTCGAACTGGGTTCTATATTATTTTCACCGTCTGAGACTGACAACACTTCTGAGGGTTTTTGGGTGTAGGAGTTAGAAGGCTTTTTAGCCGTCGTTGCGGGGGTTGTCTTACGTCGATAACGTCGATATCGGGAAAGTTCGTCTTCGAGTTGAATATCTAGACTCCCTAAAACGTCTTTTAATGCAGGTTCCAGGGAATCTGAGGTTTTGGAACTGTTGACGACAGAAGATTTACTCATTCGGGGAACTCCTCGCTGTTTTTTAATGTTAATGATGACTTGAAATTAAAATTAGCAGTTCTTTAGGGCTGAGTTTTTTTACTAATGTTTCAATCGCTAAATCAGATTTTAGATTGTTTACAAGTTCAGCTGTTAACTCCTGAACAGCAGCAACTCCAATCGATTCTTGATCTTTGGACTACTGTGGTCGGTCAACGGGCGATCGCTCACACTCGGCCGATTTCTATCAGTCGGGGAGTTTTGAGGGTTGCGACTTCGAGTGCTACCTGGTCACAGCAGCTCACCTTCAGGCGATCGCAAATGCTTCGACAGTTAAATCAAAGACTTTCTAATCCTTTGAATGATATCAAGTTTTCTACCGCTCTGTGGCACAGTCAATCTCATTATTCAACATCGGAGGATGATTTGGGTGACGAGCCTCAACACCATCCCAGTTCCGTTACAAATATTGTTCCGGCTTCGACTCCTACCGCCTCGTCTGAGGGTTCCTCTGCTGCTGTCACCCCTGAGACTGCTTTTCAAAATTGGGCGGAAGTGATTCAACGGCGATCGCAATCTTTACCTGAATGTCCCTGTTGTCATTGTCCAACCCCGACCGGAGAATTGCAGCGTTGGTCGGTTTGTGCGATGTGTTTTAGTCAACAACGCCTTCATCCCTAGTTTGAGATTGATTGGACATCGATCTGAGGTTTTTGGGTCGTCCTCTGGGAAACAGCCCTGACCGAAACGACTCTGACTTTCTACCTGAGAGAGTGTCCGATCCCCGGATTTGGCTCTGTCCCCGGATAGAGATTTTCTCGGTCTTGCTTGACCATTTATTATACCAAAATCCAGATGTATAAACCTCTTTTTATTGTCTAATTTGTATTGTATCTTGAGGTGTTTAGCTTGATCCCCATTTGGTTTAGCTTGTTGTTATGCCAATCCGCCTTTATTTACAGTTCTCAATATTTTAGGGTTTAATTGTATCTGTTTATAAACCAAATCTTAAAAAAATATAAAATTCAGTTGTGAGTTGGGGATCGCTCAAACTTAGACGGAATAATGATTGATCGATAATTAATACAGGTGGCTCGATCTAGGAGAATAAAGAGTATCAAATGGATTCACACAGGAGAACCTCATGGAAGCCCCACACACTTTGACCTCATACTGTCGTTGCTGCCAACATTACACACCAGAAGGCCGAAGAGGTGGACATTGTAGCCAGCTTCATGCTCCCGTTAAAGGCAGTTGGAAAACTTGTAACTTAGCGATGCTGGCGTTTTCGTCTTGGGAAGAAGCCCAAAGAATGGTCATTTTACCCCAGACCACCGAAGCTTTACCGGAAACTGTTCCCGTTGCTGTTTAATCTCTGAAGTGAAGCCAGTTACGAATTAAATCATTCTTTTTTACGAAGTCACTAATGACGGAAAACTAAGTATCAGTCTCAATTACGAAGCAGAAGTTCTTAACAGGTTTGAGTTGCAATCAAGTTCTACTTTAAGAAAACAAATTTGTCCGCATCTTAGGTTATTTACTCTCAATTTTCACCCCGGCAAACATTTTCTGCTAAGAACTTCTGATATTTTTTAATTCTAAGGAAGCCAAGGATATTGACGGAAATTCGGCTTTCGTTTTTCCAAAAATGCTTGTTTTCCTTCTGCGCCTTGTTCGGTCATGTAATACAGCAGTGTGGCATTTCCCGCCAGTTCTTGTAACCCCGCTTGACCATCACAATCCGCATTAAATGCCGCTTTTAAACAGCGAATTGCAATCGGACTTTTCTCTAAAATTTCGGTTGCCCATTGAACCCCTTCTGCTTCTAACTGTTCAACGGGAACCACACAATTAACCAATCCCATTTCTGAGGCTTGTTCCGCCGTATATTGACGACAGAGAAACCAAATTTCTCTCGCTTTTTTCTGACCGACAATTCGCGCTAAATAACTCGCACCAAACCCCCCATCAAAACTCCCAACCTTCGGCCCAGTTTGCCCAAAAATTGCATTATCAGCCGCAATTGTGAGATCACAAACTAAATGTAAAACATGACCCCCACCAATAGCATAACCTGCAACTAAAGCAATCACAACTTTCGGCATTGACCGAATTAATCGTTGTAAATCTAATACATTTAAACGAGGAATTCCAGCATTATCAATATATCCTGCTTCTCCGCGCACACTCTGATCTCCACCGGAACAAAACGCATATTTACCATCCGTATGTGGCCCCGCTCCAGTCAGTAAAATCACCCCAATTTGAGTGTCTTCGCGAGCATCACTAAACGCATGACAAAGTTCATTCACAGTCTCGGGACGGAAAGCATTGCGTTTATGGGGACGATTAATCGTAATTTTAGCAATCCCATCTGCTTTGTGATACAAAATATCTTCGTAAGTTTTCGCCGTTTGCCATTCTATAGACATTTTTAAAACCGTAGTAATTTAAAACCGTAATAAATTCTAAGTACCGGAGTAGAATTTTAACAAGGCTTCTGTCTTCTATTTTCTGCCTTCGTTTAAAGTTATCTCAATTGACTTGGAAATTGTTCTCATATATTCTGGTATTTTAATCCATTACTAAATCTCCTGAGCCGCTGATAACTTCACCAATTTTATAAGCTGATATTTGGCAGGATTCAAACCATTTAATTGTTGTTTGTGCTTGCTCGGGTGGCACAATCACCACATAACCAATGCCCATATTAAAAGTTTCCCACATGGCGGTTTTATTCACCTTTCCGGTTTGAGCAATCCACTCAAAAATCGGTAAATTTGGCCAGCTATTTGGATAGATCTGAATCGATTGATCTTTGCCTAAACAACGGGGTAAATTCTCAGGTAAACCGCCTCCGGTAATATGTGCCATGCCATGAATTTCTAACTCGGATTGTAAAGCCGTTAAAACAGGTTTAACGTAAATTTGAGTCGGCGTTAAACAAACTTCTCCTAAAGATTGACCTGCAAATTCGGGCGGACATTCAGACCAACTTAGTTGGCGATCGCTGACGATTTTTCGCACTAAACTAAATCCATTACTATGAACCCCACTGCTGGCCAGACCAATGGCTACATCCCCCAGTTTCACCTGAGAAGAATTGAGAATTTGGCTTTTTTCAACAATTCCGACACAAAATCCGGCGAGATCGTATTCTCCAACCGGGTAAAATCCCGGCATTTCTGCGGTTTCTCCCCCAATTAAGGCACATCCGGCTTGTTTACAGCCGCCCGCAATTCCTTCGACGACTTGGGCGAGTTGTTCGGGGTTGAGTTTTCCGGTTGCTAGATAGTCCAGAAAAAAGAGGGGTTCGGCGCCGCAGGTGAGAACATCGTTGACGCACATCGCCACTAAGTCAATACCAACGGTTCGATGAGAGTTGAGTTGAGTGGCGAGTTTGAGTTTGGTTCCCACGCCATCGGTTCCTGAGACTAATACTGGATGTTTGTAGCCGGGAGGAATTTCAAAGCAACCGCCAAAACCCCCTAAACCTCCCATTACCTCTGGTCTATAAGTTGATTGGCATGAGTCTCGTATACGGTCTACGAAGTCTCGACCTGCTGCTACATCGACACCTGCTTCTCGATAATCCATATGTCTATTTACCCGTTGTCCGCTTTGATGTTCTCAACTGTTTAGATTACCAAGTTTAGGGATCAGATATCTGGTCTGAATGGTTGATTTTTACGTCTATCTACGGATTTTGAGGTCAATTGTCATCTATCAGAAAATTTTATCAGTCCAAAATCAGGTAAGTAAAAATTCTTAGAATGCCTATCTAAAGGGAAGTTTAAGCTAAACTATACCGTTTAGTTTGACCTCAAAGGCAAAAAGTGATCACTGATACTGATTCCGATTATTCAAAGTTCGTGTTACTGTGTTGCAGTTGCTTTTGCAAAGGTGAACACGTTCCGAGTATGAGTTGATCTCCAAAGTTGACTCATTTAGGGATAACCCTGAAAACTCGACTCAAAGGTTATTTTTGTTAATTGGCATATGAAGCACAAACTTTTAAGTGGTTTAACCGCGATGGTGTTGGCATCAAGTTTTAGCGTCTCCTTATCGAGTCTCGCCGAACAATCCCCACAATTGCCAGAGGTAGAAGCATCTAAACTCACGGAGACTCAAACCTCTGTTGGAGAAACCACAAAACAAGCAACAGGCAGCACTGCCGTCAAAGTGGGAGAATATCAGTCTAATTCAGGCAGTGATAGAGAAAGCGCGATGATTGCCACTATCGAAGCCCATCAGTGGAATAATCGCCAAGCAGCAACCCTATATGTGCGAAATATTCCGGTTCTGACCTTTGTGGAAAAAGCAGATCCGGTCAAAGCAGCCAATCAAGGTAATCTCGTTAAAATTGGAACCGTCTCAGAATCTTCGCGATCGCTGAAAAAGCCGAGTTCTGAGCGCCCATTACAAGACAATCAAGATCCGGTTTCCCGAGCCAGCGAAGTTGCCGCGAAACTCAATCAACTGAACCGCTACGAAGTTGATGCTAACAGCATCAGTGTACGCTGGAACCAAGAGCAACAAAACTACACGATAGAAATCGAAGGTCAAACCCTCGTTGTCATTGATTCTGAAACAATTCTGCCCGACACAACCCAAGATCTCGCAGAAGACGCCTTACAAGCAACAAACCGACTTCGGCGACAAATGGGCTATGCAGCGCCTCTCCGCAAAATCGAAGGCAAATCCCCTTTAAATAATCAATTGAATGACGCTAAAAATGCGTTTAATCGCCGTGTGTTGGAAGCCGTTGAAGGTCTGGCATCCTGGTATGGCCCCGGTTTTCACGGTCGATTGACGGCCAACGGAGAACGATTTAACCAATATGAACTCACCGCAGCCCATCGTTCCCTACCATTTGGGACAGCAGTACGAGTCACCAATACAAATAATGGTCGTTCTGTAGTCGTGCGGATTAATGATCGCGGGCCATTTTCTGGAGGTCGGATTATTGATTTATCAGTAGCCGCAGCCCAAGAGATCGGTATGATTAGCAGTGGTGTTGCTCAGGTTAAAGTTGAAGTTCTCGCCCCTCAACAGTAAACGGGTTCGGGACAGAGGGAGAGAAGAAAAACGCTTCTCTATTCCCTTTTCTCTGAAAAAACGGTTTACTGATCACTGTAAACTGTTGACTATAAAGACTGTTCACTGTAGATCATGCGCCTGTTTACGACAATTGCAGCAGTCCGCTGCGACCTGAACCATCTGAGTTCAAAGACCCCACAGGCTACCATCGGATTTGTCCCGACGATGGGCAGTCTACATCCAGGTCACTTGAGTTTGATTGAGCGGGCTAGAGCTGAAAATGCAATTGTGGTGGTGAGTATTTTTGTCAATCCTCTTCAGTTTGGGCCGCAGGAGGATTTGAAACAGTATCCCCGTTCTGTAGATCACGATTTATTGCTCTGTAAACAGGCGGGGGTTGATCTTGTGTTTATGCCCAGTGTAGAGAAAATTTTAGGGATCTCGGAACCGGATCATCGCGAATTAGAGGCTGAACCCCAAACCAGTGTTGTTCCGCCGTCTAATCTGATCTCGGTGTTGTGTGGCTCTGCTCGTCCCGGTCACTTTCCAGGTGTGACGACGATTGTGGCTAAGTTTTTTAATATTATTGAACCCCATCGTGTTTATTTTGGCCGCAAAGATGCTCAACAGTTAGCCATTATTCGACGCATGGTTAGAGATCTCAACTGGCCGATTGAAATTGTGGCTTGTCCGATTGTTAGAGAGGCTTCAGGACTCGCTTATAGTTCTCGCAATCAATATTTGACCCCTCAACAACAAACTCAGGCAACGGTACTCTATCGCGCTCTGTGTAAAGGGAAGCAAGTTTTTTTAGATGGGAATTATCATCAGTCGGCTATACTCTCGGCAGTCCAAGCTGAACTGGCCACCACACCCGAGGTTCAGTTGGAATATTTACAGCTTGTTGATCCAGATACAATGACACCGTTAACAGAAGTTCAGGAGGTGGGACTGTTGGCTATAGCAGCCCGTGTGAATACAACCCGTTTGATTGATAATCTGATTTTACGCAACCGTAAACCGATTGTGGCGATTGATGGGCCAGCCGGAGCGGGGAAATCAACGGTAACGCGCCAAGTTGCTCAACAATTGAATTTGTTGTTTTTGGATACAGGGGCGATGTATCGGGCGGTGACTTGGTTGGTACTAGAAAGTGGAATTGAGATCTCCGACGAACCTGCTGTTGCTGAGTTGGTTCATCAATGCCAGATTGAATTGATTCCTCACCCAGACCATCTTGGTATTTGTATTAATGGTCGGGATGTTACCGCCGAAATTCGTTCAACCCAGGTGACGGCAAATGTTTCGGCAATTGCGGCTCAATCTGTGGTGCGCGAGTCGTTAGTGAAGCAGCAACAAGCTTATGGTCGGACTGGGGGTGTGGTGGCAGAAGGACGGGATATTGGGACTTCTGTTTTTCCGGATGCGGAACTGAAGATTTTTCTAACGGCTTCGGTGAAAGAGCGATCTCAGCGTCGGCAACTTGAACTCCAACAGCAGGGCCAGGAAGATATTAGTCTCGAACAGATAGAACTCGAAATTGCTCAACGAGATTATAAAGATAGCACTCGCTCTATTGCTCCTCTACGAAAAGCCGCAGATGCAATTGAAATTCAAACCGATGGCTTGACCATCAAACAGGTCACAGAGGAAATTATTCGTCTCTATCACCAGAAAATTACTCAACTAACATAAAATTTTGACAGATTAACCCAAATTTGCCCTAATATCTTAGAGAAGTAATTTGCTTCTGCTGGCGCAACCCTCTAAGGACATAATTTTAACGCTTGACATTTTTGGCAAGATATGATATAAGCGTCAATTCACTTTTTCAGAGTGGATCAGGGTCAATCTGAGTTTTTAATCAAGGAATCATCTTTGAGGTTAAGTTTTTAGGTGTGAAGGAGAAATAGTGTGGTACAAAACCCGAGTTTAACTCGTCAGCAACAGCAACAGCAGCGGATCACTCGTTTTGCATTGATTTCGGCTGTGGGAAGTTTTATGATCGGCGTAATGTTGCCTTTGAATCTGCGTACAACTCGTCAAGTTCAGGTGCCGTCTGTACCTCGTCGGTCTTCGCCAGAGATTGTTGCGCCTAGTCCAGAATCTACTCAAAAACCCGAGGAAAACTCCTCTCAACAAGCGCCTGTCTCCCCTATTCCCGAACAATCTTCTGATCCTTCATCCCAGAGTAAAAATCAACAGGAACGTCAAGAGTCTAGCTTGCCTAGCGTACCATCATCTGCGATAAATCCGAGAGAATTACCCAGTGTCGGACAAGCGATGACTCAACGGGTTGAGGGTGTACAAACCGCAATTACTCGGCTAAAAGCTCAACGGTTTGACAATACTATACCGGATCGTTTCAAAGGAAAAACAATTAAATATGTCGATCTTAATACCGATGAAAAAGTGATTGCGTTGACCTTTGATGATGGCCCCTGGCCAAAAACAACAGAACAAATTTTAGATATTCTCAAAGAAAATAATATTAAAGCGACATTTTTTTGGGTCGGTCAAGCGTTAAACAATCACAAAGAGATTGGTAAAAAAGTAGCAGCCGATGGTCATGTCGTTGCTAATCATACTTGGAATCATCGTTATCACAAACATAGTCGCTCTGTTGCCGCTAAAGAGATTGAAGATACGGCGGATTTAATTGAAGAATTAATCGGTGTTAAGACAACAATTTTTCGTCCACCGGGTGGAGTTGAAGATAACGGTTTAGTTGATTACGTTTTTACGCGAGACTACGTGAATATTATGTGGTCATCTGATTCTAAAGACTGGAGAAGTTCAGCTTCTAGTATTAAGAGTAATGTTCTAGGTTCGATTAAACCGGGTCGGATTGTGTTGTTGCATGATGGTGGTGGAAATCGTTCAGAGACGGTGAAAGCTTTACCCGATATTATTGCTGAACTCAAAGAAAAAGGCTATCGGTTTGTGACTATCCCGGAATTGCTGGAAATCGCCGATCAAGCGATCGCTAAACAAGAAAGTCAAGTGCAACAACAGTCCAGTTTAGATCTCAACTCAGATAGGGAAGCCAGCGAATAAATAATCGGTTATCGTGGCAATAGGCTATTTGTGTAAAAACAGATAGATAGATGTTAACGATAGCAGTAATGTTTAATTCTAGCCTGACTATTCAAACTTCTTCTGAATCGATCTCATCCCCAGACCATTTTGCGATTACTCTAGCCCCTCTGTCTATAGAAGAAATTTACGCATTAGTGGATGAACCTGCTAATGGTGCCGTGGTAGTAATGAGTGGAATGGTTCGTAACAATACCGAGGGTCAAGCTGTGGAAGCCTTAGAATATCAGGCTTACCAACCGATGGCAATACGAGTGTTTGAGGGGATAGCGGCTGAAATTCGCCAAAACTGGCCAGAGGTGAGTCAGGTTGCGATTCATCATCGTATCGGGCGCTTACAAGTTGGGGAAATTAGTGTATTGGTTGCAGTCGGTTGTCCCCATCGTCGTGAAGCGTTTGAAGCTTGTCAATATGCGATTGATACCCTCAAACACAATGCTCCGATTTGGAAAAAAGAGCATTGGGTGGATGGATCAAGTAGTTGGGTAAGTATTGGGGCTTGTCAGACTGACTGTGAACCCTAAACCTGAGTTCCAAATTTTTGGAACATTCGGAACTCGGTAGACGTCTAGTGAAAGGGAATGTCTGATGAGCCAAGTTCCATAATATGAGCGAAACTATATCTATATCCTGGTCTGCGGCTAAGGTGAATGTTCTTCAAGAAGTGCTATTGCCCCCTGATAAGCTCTCCAACTATGACTTAATCTTGCGATGTCAGGAAGGAGTACAGCCTGATCGAGCAGCTTTTACTGAACTCTTGCGTCGGTATCAAGTTCATGTCGATAAGGTATTGTACCATTTGGCTCCTGATTGGCAAGATCGTTCTGATTTGGCTCAAGAAATTTGGATTCGCGTTTATCGCAATATCAAACGCCTACAAGAACCCGCTAAATTTCGGGGCTGGTTGAGTCGAATTGCAACCAACCTATTTTACGATGAACTCCGCAAGCGTAAACGGGTTAAACCCCCTCTGTCGCTTGATGCACCGCGTTGTATTGATGATGGTGAAGTCGAGTGGGAAATTCCGGCGGAACTTCCTGGCCCTGATGATGATCTCAGTACACGAGAATTTTATGATTGTCTTAATGAGGCGATCGCTGATTTACCGGAAGTCTTTCGCACAACGATTGTTTTGCGAGAAATTGAAGGTCTAGCTTATGAGGAAATTGCTGAAATTACAGGTGTTTCTCTCGGAACGGTGAAATCTAGAATTGCTCGAGCGCGTCAACGGCTACAAAGTCAGTTACAACCTTATCTAAATAGTTAGGAAAGCCTGTGAATCTCAGGTGGTCAGAATTCGAGACTGATACACTATTTAATAACAGTGTTAAAACCAGAAATGCATCTCTAAAGCGCGTTTCTCCCCCATTTTCACAAACAACAGATTCATCTCATGATTTGCATTGCATTCACCTAAAGTTTACGGGGAGGTGTTACTATGAAGCCTAACTTTGAGTCTAATAACCATCAAGAAATAAACTCTCACTCAGCATTTAATACGGAAGAACAAATGCAACATCCGTCAGACGGTGATCTGAGCGATTATCATTATGAACTGCTCAGTTCCTATATTGATGGTGAGGCGAACCCAGAAGAACGCCGCCAAGTCGAAAAATGGTTAGCGACTGATCCTCAAGTGAAAAGTTGCTATCAGCAATTGCTCCAGCTTAGTTCTCAATGGCAGAGTCTACCTGTACCCACGGCTCAACAAACGGCTCCTGATTTCCTCGCTGAAGCGGTTTTTGAGAAGGTTGATCGTCGCACGACTTATCGCCGGGTGGCTTGGGGTGGAACGGCTATTGCGGCTTTGTTTGTGGCGACAATTTCTAGTGTATCGTTCGGTAGTTTTTCTCGCATTCCGCAGTTCGCCTCTCGACCTAATAATGATCCTGAACCCCTCAAAATTGCCCTGAATGAACCGATTATTCCAATTGTTCGTTCTGATGCAGCAAGTATAACTGTCAATCAACCGATTATTGAGATTCCGAAGTCGCCAATTTCTAACCCTCAATAGAAGTCGGGAAGTTTAGAGGTATTCTACTAAGTCTATCTTCCCTTTGAGCTTTTTTTGCTTTTGATGTGAGAATTCCAATTTCCATCTGGAAGATAAACGCCTTGATACTGTTGAATTTTAGCCGGATTCATCCAATAAACCCACGCTACTTTTAAGGGGTGTTTGTCGGGAGTATAGGTTTGAATTTCTTGGCGTTGGTATTCGTTTTGTTCGGGGGGGCGATGGGGTTGATAATCTTCTAAACAGTCTAAATCCTCAAAAATTGAGGGGTTGGGGAATGAGAGGATCACACCCGAAACCCAACCGACTCCTTCCGTCATCCCTGGATACCCTAACGATAAATGGAAAAGTTGGCCCTCTGCGATCGCCAAACGTTCCTGAACCACTCGAGGGGCGCAATAGCGCTGATAATTGCATTCGCCCGGTTTGAGTGTGCCGTATACAAAAATGTGAATTAGATTCTCTGACATTCACTCCAATCTCAATCCTGATTGTTCTTTAAAAGCCTGATTATTAACATATTTATAAATATTTGTCAATAGTTTAAACAAGAAAGCTTGTCGGGGAGTGTTTGAATAACTTTTTGTTAACATTAGAACTAGCCTAACATTTAGGCTTCAGTTTCAGTCCCGACTCTACTGTTAAGTCTAGTTTACTTTTGTATCATTCATGCTAGCCATTCGTCTAATTGATTTTTCGCTGCCCCATTTACCCTTGAGTGCTTTTTTCCCCGCACTTGACAGTATTTTATCCACTCAAGGCGTGATGGTCATGCTGCTTGCGGCCTATGCAGGCGCTATGTGGATGTTTCTCACCAGTGCGCCAAAAGTACACACTATCATGGTGAGCGATCTCAACGTTGCTCGGCAATTCTATGAGGGTTTGCTCGATTTGCCCGTTGCCGATGTTCCTCTGCATTATTATTACAACTATGAACAAACCTTAGGAGCAACAGGAATCGATCCCTTGTATATGTCTACCACAGTTGGCGGTTCTGCCAGCAATCCGTCTGATCTGGGTGCTTCTGAGGGTTTGTGGTATCAACTGATGAAAAATACTCAGTTACATATCATTAGCGGTGCAAGCTACGGAACAAAGAACCGTGATCGTCATGTTTGCTTTGATCACGACTGTTTAGAACAAGTCTTAATGCGAGTACAAACACGCGGACTCAAGTTTAAAATTCGGAGCGAAAGACCCCTTAATTTTTTGGTGAAAGATTTAGAGGGACGTGTACTAGAAATGTCTGAAGTCAAGAATTAGAACAAAAACTTAACAAACGTTTGATAAAAAAAGAAGAAATAGGGAAAGCCAATTAGAAGCAATTGCTCACTGATTGGCTTATTCGTTATTTGGCACCCAAAGTCAAAAAAAGTATGAACTGATTGATTTTAAAATCCACAAATATAGCGATCATAAATAAGTGAGTTATGAGATATAATTACCGATCTCACTGAGTTATTATCCCCGGCGATCTCATTAATCATTCTTAATTTCTATAAATCGAAACTTTTGTATAGTTGAAAAATAGAGAAAGTATAATTGACGTAATAGTAGCTGCTTTGAGGGTTGGGGATGAAGAATATTAACATTAGTTTACCAGGCTATCGGATCACCAATCAGCTCTATGCTGGGTCACGTACCCTGGTTTATCAAGCAATTCGAGAAACTGATCAACTCCCCGTTGTCCTCAAAGTGTTGCGAGAGGAATATCCAACGTTCGCAGAATTAGTTCGGTTTCGCAACCAGTACGTGATTACCAAAAATCTAGCACTGCCCACAGTGGTTAAATCCTTAGCACTAGAGCGGTATCGCCAGAGCTATGCCCTGGTGATGGAAGATGTGGGGGGTATTTCCTTGGCAGATTACTTGAAAAAAACAGCAGCTCATCACGCTGATCACTTAACTCCCCTATCCCTTGCGGACTTTCTCCGCATTGGGCTGCAACTGTCTGAAACGCTGTGGGGACTTCATCGTTGTCGAGTGATTCATAAAGATATTAAACCCGCTAATATTCTTATTCAACCTGAAACGTTACAAATCAAGTTGATTGACTTTAGCATTTCTTCTCGATTACCGAAAGAAGCTCCAGGAATTGAGAATCCCAATGTTTTAGAAGGTACATTGGCTTATATTTCCCCTGAACAAACAGGTCGAATGAACCGGGGAATTGACTATCGGACTGACTTCTATTCTTTGGGTATAACTTTCTATGAATTACTCACAGGAGAGTTACCCTTTCAATCCCGTGATCCGATGGAATTAGTACATTGTCATATCGCCAAGTCAGCACCCTTAGTTCATGACAAACACTCAAAAATACCATTTGTACTATCAGAAATAGTTAAAAAATTAATCGCAAAAAATGCAGAAGAAAGGTATCAAAGTGGATTAGGATTAAAATATGATCTAGAAAACTGTTTAACTCAACTGCAAGAAACTGGTAAGATTGAAGACTTTGAAATTGGGCGACAGGATGTCAGTGATCGCTTTATTATTCCCGACAAACTCTATGGACGAGAAGCTGAAGTAGAAACCCTACTCCAAGCCTTTGAAAGAGTCAGTAATCCCCCCCAGACTCCCCTTGTTAACGGGGAAGAAGGAAGATCGGAAATGATGCTAGTTTCCGGTTTTTCGGGTATTGGGAAAACAGCCGTTGTCAACGAAGTTCATAAACCTATTGTCAGACAACGAGGTGATTTTATTAAAGGTAAGTTTGATCAATTTAATCGTAATATTCCCTTTTCAGCATTTGTGCAAGCCTTCCGAGATTTAATGGGGCAGTTGTTAACAGAAGGCGAGACTAAAATTAAACAGTGGAAGAAAAAAATATTAGATGCTGTTGGGGAGAATGGGCAAGTCATTATTGAAGTTATTCCGGAATTAGAACGTATTATTGGTGAACAATCACCAGCAGTGGAATTATCAGGAACAGCAGCACAAAATCGATTTAATTTATTATTTCAAAAATTCACCCAAGTTTTTACTACTGCTGAACATCCATTAGTCATATTTTTGGATGATTTACAATGGGCAGATGCAGCATCATTGAAGTTAATGCAGTTATTAATGGCTGATACAGGGTATCTTTTTATTATTGGTGCATACCGTGATAACGAAGTTAATCCAGCTCATCCATTGATGTTAACTTTGAATGAAATTGAAAAAAGACAAGCAACGATTAACACAATCACTTTAGCACCCTTGAGTCAAAAACAAGTTAACAAATTAGTTGCAGATACGCTGAAATGCACAGAAAAGTTAGCTTTTCCACTTTCTCAATTAGTCGATAAAAAAACTCAAGGAAATCCATTTTTTACAACACAATTTCTCAAATCATTACATCAAGAAGAACTGATTCAATTTGATTTTAAGTTAGGGTGTTGGCAATGTGATATTGCACAAGTAAATCAGCAAGCACTCACAGATGATGTTGTTGCCTTTATGGCGTTGCAGTTAGAGAAATTACCATCCTTAACCCAGAATAGCCTCAAATTAGCAGCTTGTATTGGAAATCAGTTTGATTTAGCAACTTTAGCAATTATTTCGGAACAATCGGAGATAGAAACAGCAGCAAGTTTATGGAAAGCATTACAAGAAGGGTTTATTTTACCCATTAGTGATGTTTATAAATTTTATCAGGGAGAAGATCAGCAGGGATTAACGATAGAAAATGAGAATAACAATAAACAATTAGCCAAATATAAATTCTTACACGATCGCGTTCAACAAGCCGCATATTTCCTAATTCCCGATAACCAGAAACAGATCACCCATTACCAAATTGGAAAACTGCTCCTGCAACAGATTTCCCCAGAAGTAATAGAAGATCGTATTTTTGAACTGGTCAATCAATTAAATTACGGAACTGCTTTAATTAGTCAACCCAAAGAGCGAGAAGAATTAGCCCAACTCAACCTAATTGCCTGTCAAAAAGCGAGAGCTGCAACTGCTTATCAAGCCGCACATGAATATGCCACAGTTGGACTGAAACTGCTGGGAACAGACGCTTGGCAACGGCAATACGAAATGACCCTATCCCTGTACAACTTAGCGACTGAGGTGACTTTTTTGGTTGGCGATTTTGAGCAGATGGATCGGTGGATTGAAGCGGTCATTCATCATGCAAAAACGCCTTTAGAACGGGTGCAAGTTTATCAAGTTAGAATTCAGGCAATGGTCGCCCGAAATCAATTTTTAGAGGCGATCGCTATCGGTCAATCGGTCTTTCAAATGTTGGGCGTGAACCTGCCAGACAACCCAACCCTAGAGGATATTCGGCCTATTAAGCAAGAAATTGATGAGTTAATTGAGGGTCGCGCCATTGAGTCATTTCTTCATCTGCCGCCAATGACCGATCCCCAGCAATTAGCGATTATGCAAAATGCGGCTCGCCTCACACCCGTCTGTTACATGACAGGCTCGAAGCTTTATTTTCTAATCGTAGCGCTACAGGTGAAGCTGTCAATTCAATTTGGAAATAGTCCGGTTTCGGCTTATTGTTACACGGGTTACGCCTTCCAACTGAGGATGCTGTGGGGAGATATGACAAAGGTGACTCAGTTTGGGCAATTGGGATACCAACTCGCTTCAGAACCGGGTGCCAAAAATATTCGAGCTGCAACAGCGCTGTTAATGGGGGGATATGTTGGTCATTGGACGACCCATCTCCGAGATTCACTGCCCATTCTTCTCGAAGGCTATCAAGCCGGATTAGAAACGGGCAATCTAGAATTTATGGGCTATGATGCACAATTGTACTGTTTAAATGCCTATTGGTGCGGTCAACCGCTTACCGAACTCGAACCCCAAATTAGTGCCTATTATCAACAGTTATGCGACCTCAACCAATTTACGGCGGCTAACTGTGTTTTGGCTTACTGGCAAGCTGCTCAAATTCTGTTGGGTGAGTCAGAAGATCAGGTTCCCTTTCGCCAAGATTCCTATGAAGAAAAAGTCTTGGCGGAAGCCAAAGCCGAACACGATTTTTACCGATTATCCTATTTTTATCTGTATCGATTTACATTGAATTACTGGCTGGAAGACTTTGCCAAAGCCGAACACGATGCTGCTCAAAACCGACAGTATTTGGCGGGGGGAATCGGAAATATTGTTGAACCAGTCTTCTATTTCTATGATTCTTTGACTGTGCTTGCTACCCTTCCCGAATTGATAACCGAGTCGGACTCTCGATGGCAGCGAATGCAAGAAAATCAAACTAAGTTGAAAGAATGGGCTGATTATGGCTCCATGAATTACTTGCACAAATATCATTTAGTTGAAGCTGAAAAACATCGCGTTCTCAATTGCAAAACAGAAGCTCTAGAATTTTACGACTTAGCGATTCAAGGTGCTAAGGAAAACGGTTATGTTCAAGAGGAAGCCTTAGCTAACGAACTTGCAGCTAAATTTTATTTGAATTGGGGAAAGGAAAAAATTGCTGCTGTATATATGCAGGAAGCCTACTACTGTTATGCCCGATGGGGAGCTAAAGCCAAAACTGATGATTTAGAAATCCGCTATCCCCAACTGCTTGCTCCTATATTACAGCAAACCCGATCTTCTTTCTCTATTAGCGAAACTATCTTTTCACTGGGAAGTGTCACCTCTACCAATTCCGCTACATCGAGTAGTAACGTTTCTGTCGCGCTAGATTTAGCTGCAATTCTCAAAGCTTCTCAAACCCTTTCTAGTGAAATCGAACTCAAAAAACTACTTTCATCGTTGTTGCAGATCGTGATTGAAAATGCGGGGGCTGATAAATGCGTGTTAATGCTTTTTCAAGATGATTCGCTAGCAGAAACAAAAGAGAAACGCCTGTTGATCAAAGGGTTAATTACTGTGGGAACAGAGCCAGTCGTGTTACAACGCCTTCCCATTGAGGAGAGTCAAGAGATTCCTTTGAAGCTAATTGATCAAGTGAAACATGACAAGCAAACTATTGTGTTATTTGATGCGAGTCACGAGCTGAGTTTAGCAAATGACCCTTATATTATCCGTCAGCAGCCTAAAAGTATTTTGTGTAGCCCGATTTTACATCAAGGTAAGTTACTGGGCATTTTATATCTAGAAAATAATTTAGCCAGGGGAGTGTTTACGCGCGATCGCGTGGAACTCCTGAATTTACTTTGCGCTCAAGCTGCTATTTCCCTAGAAAATGCTCGACTTTATGAGCGATCTCAGCAATATGCCCACCAATTAGAACAGGCATTATACAACTTACAAAATGCCCAACTCCAAATCGTTCAAAGTGAAAAAATGTCGGCTTTGGGTAATTTAGTGGCGGGAGTTGGCCATGAAATGAATAATCCTTTGGGCTTTATTTCTGCTACGCTCCAACAAACTAAACCCATTATTGCAGATATTATTGAACACCTAAAACTCTATCAAGAAAGTTTCCCCAATAAAAGTGATGAAATCATCGAACATCGCGAAGAAATTGACTTAGATTATAGCTTAGAAGACTTGCCCAAGATGATTAATTCTATGATCATAGCTTGCGATCACCTTCAAAATATCAGTACCAGTCTTCGTATTTTTTCCCGTGCTGACAAAGATTACAAAGTGCCATTTAACATCCATGAAGGGATTGATAGCACTCTGTTAATTCTCAAACATCGTCTCAAGGCAAATGAAAAACGTCCGGCGATTGAAGTTGTGACCAACTACGGTAATATCCCCGCGATTAATTGCTTCCCTGGTCAATTAAATCAGGTGTTTATGAATATTATAGCCAATGCTATTGATGCCTTAGATGAATCCAATATCGGCCGCAGTTTTGCCGAACTTCGGGTTAGTCCTAACCGCATTATCATTCAAACATTATTAGAAAATGAAAAGGTAAAAATTACCATTGCTGATAATGGCAAAGGTATGAATGAAGAAGTCAAACAAAAGATTTTTGACCACTTATTTACAACTAAAGGTGTAGGAAAAGGTACGGGGTTAGGGTTGGCGATCGCCAATCAAATTGTCGTCGAAAAACATCAGGGTTCAATAGCAGTTCAATCAACTTTGGGTCAAGGGACTGAGTTTGAGATCACGCTTCCTATTAAAGCTTAAGGTTAACCCCCATTGGCTCTATAAAAAATTTCGTTTATAAGAATCTTTAGACTCGAAGACAGTCGGGGTTGATTTGTGAGTAAAGAGTTTGAAATAGAGGGAAACAAAAAATTCTTTCACCGGAAAAGCAATAAAAGTAATCGGGTTAATCGTTACAATAATTGTTCTCATATCTGAACAGGCTTGTTTGATAATTTGTTTGGCAACCCAGTCAGGTGACATCACACCAATCGGATTTAGGTTACTCTTAAACGGCCCTAAAATTAATTTCCGAATTACACAGGGCGCATCTAAACGTCTGAGGGTAATTAAATCTCCTAAAGTTCGTTTACTAAGTTCATACAACGGACTCAACGCCGGACTGACTTCAGCCTCACTGGTATTCACCCAGACTTCTTTGCGAGCAATATCTGTGTTTGTTTCTACGGTTGACAGAAATAATTCGAGCAACCGCAAACTTGAAAACGCATTTATTTCATAAGAGTTAGTGATTGCTTCGGGGGTGCGTTCTCCATGAACATTAATGCCATGATTTAAAATCAGAATATCAACTTTTTTCAATAACTGAGTGAGTTGCTCTTCTTCACCAACTTTCCAGGTGATGGTTTTGACGGGATATTCTTCTCCATTGAGATTAATACTAACGGTTTGATCTTTAGAAGTGAGGGCGATAACTTTTGCTTCGGCTTGATGAAGTTGCAATAAAAGACTTTGCCCTAATGTTCCAGATGCGCCTGTGACTGCAACTGTTTTACCTTTGAGAGAAAGTGCTGTTCCCATCAGTTTATCGACGAAGGTGAGCGTACCACAAAAATAAGCGTTTTGGTTGTCAAAATGATGTCGCCAGTGATAAGGACGGTTAACAAACCAGTGAGAGGGCGGCTGAGAAAATTCGCCGGGAAGATGAGTAATATCTGTGAGTTGATCGACTTTGGGAATACCGAGTCCTCGGGCAATTGCGGGAACTAAAAACAATAGTGTATATACACAACCCACAAGAGCAAACCATTGATGTTCAGGGGCGAAATAATGGGCGATGATTCCAAAGATTAAACTAAATATTAACATGGCGATCGCTTCGGGGACATCGTGATACCAGTTTCCCTGACGATAAATCTGATCGCTAACCACGCTAAAGTCTTGACGAAAGACTCGATGATGCCAGACGTGCCAGCGATATAACGGTTGCCAAACGTGGGAAAGGACATGGTAAAGATCTCGAACGAGTTCAACTCCGAGTACGGTACCGAGTCCCCAGGCGATATGTTGAATCCAAATATTAATCATAATTTGATCATCTGTTAATTTTTCTCATTTTTTGTTGGTCTGTTCTGTTGGCTTCTGTGCAGATATTACGATGCTGTTTAGGCTGAAATCGCCATCAATTAAGTGATTTTAAACCTATATCGGCTTTTTGCAACTCTTGGGTTAAAAGCAGAAGCTAACCGACAAAAATTAATATTGTACTCATTTCAACATAAATTTTGATAATATGTTACATAACGATGAAAAATTCTCACACAGCTATTCGGAGTAATACATGGCAGGACTATTTGGTTTATTTGGTAAAAAGTCTGAAAATCCTGAATCTAGTGCATTCTACCTCGGCTCAGACGATGCCCAAAGCTTGGGTGACGTAGAGTTTATGCGTAAACAACAGCAGGTGAAGAAAAGCTTCCCGAAAATGGCAGGTGGAAAGCCTGTGAATATCCCTGACTCTGTGGCTAAAGCCGCGATGGAGATGTCCAAACCGTCTTCTAATGGTTCTTCGGCATCCTCCTTTTCTTCTGCACCTTCATCTTCTTTCTCAGCTCCCAAAACAGAACGGCGTCGTCCGGATACGAACTTAGACGAGTTCCGCAAAATGGCTCGGGACATGAAAAAGTAGTTCTCGTGAAACGTTTTTGAGAACTTATTTTAACTCAAAATAACCTGCATGGCTATTAAGCGAAGATCTGCCTAATAGTTATGCAGGTAAATTTATAGGAAATTGTTAAGAGTTGAACTCTTTAAAAATATCCTACTAATTAATATAGACCCATTGCACGAAGGGTTTTCGGGCCAGCAATACCATCAGCGTGTAAGCCATAGTCATATTGGAAGGCTTTAACAGCGTGCTTGGTGATTTTACCGTAGTAGCCCGTAGAGTTGGCATGGAAGTAGCCATAGTTAGCTAACTGATCTTGTAACTTAGTCACTTTGTAGCCGCTAGAACCATGACTGAGGCCAGAGCCGTGAGACTTCTTGTGGTAGCTAGCTTTCTGGTAATGGTGCTTACTGTAGTGGGACTTGTGAGAGCTAGACTTGTAGCAGGAGCTACCATAGCACTTTAAGCCCATAGCGGAAGCTGTACTCGGGCCAACTACACCATCAACGTGTAAACCGTAGTCCCGTTGAAATGCTTTAACCGCGTGCTTGGTGACTTTGCCGTAGTAGCCAGTGGCGTTATAGCTGAAGTAGCCATAATAAGCCAGCTTGTGCTGAACATCTTTAACGTCAGAACCATAATCACCATAGTACAGTGAGGCTTGAGCGGGTTTACCTGCACTTAAAATAGCTGCACCAATTGCAACGGAGACAATCGGTAATAAGCAAGCGCCTGACATCTGGTTCCAGTTCATACCCCGGAATAGAACTAAGCTGCCATCAACATTGGACTGACGCGGAGATTCAAAAGCGGAGACTAAATGATTATAAGCGAGTGTATCCATAAAATCCTCTGCAAACTCCTCGAAGCATTTCCTCAGGGGTTAATCCTTGAGGATTTCCCCTGTATCTTTTACTTTATAACTATAAATGAACTAAACGTCTAGAGTTAATAGACCTAAATTGCACACTTTTTATAAAAAGTTAATACAGGCTCTGTTTTGAAAATTAATCTCCAACTCTTAATCATACTATAAAATCGCAAATTGACAATAGTTTTAGGTTGAATTAGCATGAACTTTTATATCGGAATTGATTTCGGAACTTCAGGCGCACGACTGGCCATCCTCGATCAAAAGGGTGATATCCATCAAGAGGTTGAATCTCAATTTCCAGAATCTTCTTCTCCTAATGAATGGCCTATTGCTTGGCAAACAACTTTATTTGATTTAATTGTTCAAATTCCTGTAGAACTTCGTCGTCAAACGGGCGCGATCGCTATTGATGGTACATCAGGAACCACGCTGTTGTGCGATCGACAGGGAAAACCGATTACATCCCCTTTGCTTTACAACGATGGACGAGGGGTAGAAATGATCGAAAAAATCAAAGCGATCGCCCCAACAAATCATCTCGTTCTCAGTGCAACCTCTAGTTTAGCAAAACTGCTGTGGTGGCAACATCATCACAATGAATTAAACATCCCTTCTCAGCCCCTTTATTTCCTGCATCAAGCGGACTGGTTAGGGTTTTTGCTACATGGAAAACTAGGTATTAGCGACTATCATAACACTCTGAAACTTGGCTACGATGTTACTGATTTCTGTTACCCAAGTTGGTTGACAAATGCAGTTAATCGTGAGTCAAACCCGCTGAAGTTACAATTACCCAAAGTCGTTACACCGGGAACCCCAATCAGCCCCATTACCTCAGAAATAGCAAAACAATTAAACTTACCAAAACAATGTGTTGTCTGTGCCGGAACCACCGATAGTATAGCCGCTTTTCTCGCCAGTGGTGCCACTTCTCCCGGTGAAGCGGTGACATCCTTGGGTTCAACTTTGGTGTTAAAGCTTCTCAGCCATACCCCGGTTAATGATGCTCACTCCGGGGTTTACAGCCATCGCCTCGGGAATTTGTGGCTGACTGGAGGTGCGTCAAACACAGGAGGGGCGGTGTTGCGAGCATTTTTTAGCGATAAGGAATTAGAAACGCTCAGTCAGCACATTAATCCCAATATTAACAGTCCCCTAGATTATTATCCCTTATTAAAAAAAGGCGATCGCTTTCCGATTAATGATCCCGAACTTCTCCCCCGTCTTGAACCTCGTCCCGATAATTCAGTCGAATTTCTACACGGTTTGCTCGAAAGTATTGCTCGGATTGAAGCCAAAGGTTATCAACGACTACAAGAGTTAGGCGCGACACCCCTGACTCACATTTATACAGCCGGAGGTGGGGCAAAAAATTCAGTTTGGACCACAATTCGAGGACGTTATCTCAAAGTACCAATGGTTCAGCCGAGACATACCGCCGCCGCTTATGGTGTCGCTCGATTAGCGATGCAAAGTATTGAAAAAAGTCAGGTATAGGAAGTAACGACTCACTTCACTCAAATAAGCGACTGTTCACAGATAAACCCAAACGTTAGATTAGAAATAACAGTTCAGTTAACCCTTAAGCGATTGATATAGGAGGAATTTCCAATGCAGTCTACCTCAGTTGAAAAGCACACCGAACCGAAAAAATCAACTCAGTCTTCTACTCCTATTCTTCATTTAGAAAAAACCTTTCCAAATCAGAATATTAGTAATAATTTAGTCAATAAAAAAGAGAAATTGGTTAAGGAACTTATTACTTATAAAGCTGAAAAAGCACAAGAGTTGACCAGGGCAAAACAGTTAAATCGTTGGTCGATTGGAATCGCACTGGTATTAACCGCAGCAACGACTATTTGTGGTTCTTCCCAGGAGGAGAAAATACAAGGATTAGTAGCACCTTTAGGAACTTTAGCCGTAACTATAAATGGTTGGATTGCTTCTGTTCCAATGAGTAAGAAAGTTTCTCTCTATGAACGAGTTTTAGTAAAGGCGGATAATTTACGCAGCGATCTTGAATTTGAGGTAGAAGCTGAAGATGATCTCGAAGAAATTCGGGAGAATTTCAAATCTCTAAAAGTCGAATTAATTCAAGAAAATCCTAACGAACAGCCAAAACTACAGTCTGCGAGATCGGGTCTTAAAAGTTAAAAAAATTCGCTCATAAAGACTATCCAACTCTAATGTCACTCAAAAAAGTGACTGTTATCCTGAAACTTGAGAAGTTAGATTGTAATGAAGTAAACAAGTTAACCCAAAAAAGAGCTTTAACCATGGTACAATTTCAACCTAAAACTCAAACTCAAACCAAAGTTTCTAGCTTACCGGATGGTAACTATCGCTATGTAACCGCTAGCACTCCAATTACTGACGCAGAACTGGCTCAAACTGAATCTTTAATCTTTTTATTCCGGAAGAAAGGAAATAATATTATAGGTCAATTGAGTCAAGCGAATAGTTCCAATAGCATTTGTATTAGCGGTCAAGTTAATGGTAATACGATCACAGGTGCTGCGGTAGAATTGTCTGAACCTTTTGATGAAGCAATTCTGAGAAATTGTGGAGAAGATTTTGTGGTTTGGGATGTGGCGGGTTCTCTGCGCGTTCGTCGGGGTAGAAAAGAAGGAAAAAAAGTGGTTTATAAGAGTGTAATTTTTGACCTGAATGGCTACAACCGCATCAATGCAGGGACTCAATTCCCACCCGTAAGCTGTCCGTTCTAAGATTCACTCAACTCTAACCTCTTAATCCAGAAAACCAATAAACAGCAGATAAAGCCAGTATTGATCAGGTTTTGTCTGCTCTTTTTATTGACTTTGATTTAAAAAAGTTGAATAAAGCGATGATCAAATGATTCAGAGTATTAGATTTACCGGATTTCCCATTGATTATAAACTTTTAAATCAGTTCCTCGTCAGAACGACCATTTGCTGTTAAAATCTGAAAGCTGGGTTATAACCACTGGATACTAATCTACAAAAGATTAAGTCAGAAGAAAATTTCGCGGTATAGAAACCAAGAAGACTTAATCTTAAAATAGAATGAATGCAGGATGTGAACCATGAAAGAACACAAACGCATCGGCATCTTAACCAGTGGGGGAGACTGTGCAGGCTTGAATGCAGCGATTCGAGCGGTCGTTTATCGAGCAGTGGGAACTTACGGTTGGGAAGTGTTGGGAATTCGTCAAGCTACTCATGGTTTGATGTCTCGTCCACCCAATGTGATCAATTTAAACATTGAGAAAGTCGAACCCATTCTGACCTATGGCGGAACGATCTTGGGAACGACAAATAAAGGCGATCCATTTGCTTTTCCGATGCCAGATGGAAGTATACAAGATCGCTCCAATGAAATCATAGAAGGCTATCGTCTGCTTCAACTAGATGCGTTAATTGGGATTGGTGGAGATGGGAGTTTAGCCATCTTGCGAAAACTTGCCCAACAAGGAAATCTTAATCTGGTCGGTATTCCTAAAACCATTGATAATGATGTCGGTAGTACGGAATTATCAATTGGATATCACACCGCAGCCACGATTGCCACAGAAGCAATTGATCGCTTACATTTTACAGCAGCCAGTCATAGTCGGGCAATGATTGTGGAAGTCATGGGACGCGATGCCGGACATATTGCTTTGCGATCAGGAATTGCAGGGGGGGCGGATGTGATTTTAATCCCAGAAATTCCCTACAGTTTGGAAAAGATTTGTGACCGAATTCGCGATCGGCAAAAACAGGGTAAAAACTATAGTTTAATTGTCGTTGCGGAGGCTGTTCGTACAGAAAGCGGAGATGCTCTCACTATTACAGACTTTCATGGAGAATCTCGACTGCGAGGAATTGGTCAATATTTAGCGGATCAAATTGCAGCTTGTAGTGGGGCGGAAACGCGAGTCACGGTTTTGGGTCATGTTCAACGGGGCGGAACGCCAACAATGACAGATCGAGTCATTGGTTCGGCTTTTGGGGTAGCCGCAGTTGATTTAATTGCCGAAGAAAAATATGATCGTATGGTGATTTGGCAGAATCGTGAGGTCGATAGTGTCCCCATTGCTGAGGCGATCACTCAATATCGGGCGATTGATCCCAATGATATTTTGGTGAAAACGGCTCGTAGTATGGGAATTTGTTTGGGAGACTAAGTTTAGGGTGTTGAGTGACTCGTAACTGTTTTTTTATATGGATCGTCAAGACTTTCTTCAAAATCAATTGGCTCATTGGAACGATGAAATTGCTTCTCGACCCTTTGATCCCAAAGCTTATGTTCAGCGAGGGATGGTTCATTTTAAATTGGCTCAAATCGAAGAATCTATTCAAGATTTTGATCAAGCCGAAAAACTTGAACCTACCCTTCAGCCTTATTTGTGGCAACGGGGGTTATCTTACTATTATGCTCGACAATTTCAAGCCGGAGCGAATCAATTTGAACTGGATTTAGTCGTCAATGCACAAGATTTAGAAGAAACGATTTGGCGATATCTTTGTATGGCTCAACTTTTAGGAGATGAAGCGGCGAAAGATTGTCTATTATCGGTTAGAAATGATCCCCGCAAGGTGATGCGACAGGTTTATGAACTTTTTGCAGGAAATTGTCAGCCCGAAGATGTCATCAATACGGGGACAAAATTAGGAAAGCAAGGAGAATTTTATGCTCACCTTTATGTAGGATTGTATTATGAAGCTCAAGAGAATGAAGCCCTAGCCAAAGAGTTTATTATGAAAGCCGCATCTGAATATCCGTTAGAGGATTATATGTGGCATCTGGCTGTGGTGCATCAAACGTTACGAGAATGGGTGTAAGATGCCGTTAATTTTGCTTGTTGAGGAGAATAACAAATGAGTTTGATCGGAAATATTATCTGGTTGATTTTTGGCGGTTTTATTTCGGGTTTAGGATATATTGTCGGTGGGCTGGCAACTTGTTTAACGATTATTGGGATACCTTTTGGAATACAAGCGATTAAACTCGGTTTTGCAACGATGACTCCTTTTGGAAAGCAAAATATAGTGTTAGATAGTTTTTCTAGTCCATTGACCCTAATTTTTAATGTGATTTGGGTAATATTTTTTGGCTGGGAAATTGCCCTTTCTCATTTAATTCATGGTCTAATTTTATTAATTACAATTATTGGTATTCCCTTTGCTCAACAACATTTTAAACTAATTCCAATGGCTTTATTCCCCTTCGGGCGAGAATTTCGTTAAAGGAGTTGTAATTAATGGCTAGCACAAATCAAAGTTCACAGTTAAAAATATTTGGATTACCTCCCGATCAGGGAAGATGGTTGCTGATTCCTCTGGGAATAATTGTTTTACTCTGTCTGGGGACGGTTTACGCTTGGAGTATCTTTAGAAAACCCCTACAAGCTGAACTTAATATTGGTGCCACCGAAAGTCTTTTACCTTATACAATTGCCCTCGTTTTTTATGCCACCTTGATGCCCATCGCCGGGTTTTATATCCCCAAAATAGGCACCCGAAAAATGACGGCTATCGGGGGGGTTATTGTCGGTTTGGGCTACATTCTTTCTAGCTTTGCCAGCAATATTTTAGCCCTGACTCTCACCTACGGGGTAATTGCCGGGACGGGAGTTGGTATTACTTACGGGGTACCGATGGCGGTGGTTGCCCGGTGGTTTCCTGATAGAAAAGGATTGGCAGTTGGGTTAACCATTATTGGTTTTGGACTGTCTCCATTAATTACCGCCCCTCTGGGAAAAACTTTGATTGATGCTTACAGTGTTAGACCGACTTTGTTAATTTTGGGGATCGCGTTTACGGTGATTATTCTCGCGATTTCCATCACCCTAAAATTGCCCCCAAAAGACTGGCATCCTCAACAACCAATCTCCTCTCAAACGGTATCTAAAACAGAGGTTATTTACCCCGCAAATCTGTTGAAAAGTCGCTCGTTTTATGGGTTGTGGGTGTGCTACACTATTGGTACTTTTGTCGGCTTAAGTGCGATTGGAATTTCTAGCCCGGTTGGTGAAGAAATTATTCAAATCGATCCGGCATTAGCCGCCAGCAGTGTTTCTTTATTTGCCCTGTTTAACGGGATGAGTCGGCCCCTGTTTGGTTGGTTGAGCGACCGTTTTTCCCCCCGGTATGTGGCGATTACTACTTATGTATTGATTTTGATTGCTTGTGTTTTGATGGTGAATGCGGGCGAGGGACAAGTTGCAACTTATTTGATCGCGTTTTGTCTATTTTGGTTTTGTTTGGGGGGATGGTTGGCGATCGCACCGACAACAACTTTGAGATTTTTTAACCCCGACAATTACGCCCAAAATTACGGGATTGTGTTTACCGCTTACGGCGTCGGGGCGCTGTTGGGAACGCTGATCGCCGGACAAATTCGCGATTGGTTTGGAAGCTATACTTATGCCTTTTATCCGATGGGTTTGTTGGCGATTTTTGGGATAATTATTGCCAGTTTTTTCCTGAAGCGCGATCAGGTGATTATTGATTAGATTTAATCTTTCTGATAAATTGATTGGACAGCTACGCCTTGGCATAATAGGGATGTGGGCAAGAAGTCAGAATCCTCGCCCCATCCATCTGATCAGAGTAGGAGAAGAATCAGGCCTGTGGTAGAATACAGGCTAGATTCTCACTTTGTCGGCTACTTCTTCTTGTCTTGAGCCATTTTCAGCGCTTGAGTCGCTGTTTCTGGAGTTTTTCCGAAGCCTTTGTTGCCTTTAGAGTCTTTTGCAACGTGGCTGCCAGACATGGTTTTATTGATTTTGATGCTTTCAGAAGCCATGAGATTTTCTCCTTTTAGAGTTGAGTTGTAGTTGAGCTAATGGCGACAGCCCCGCGTTCTATCGAAGATGAACGTCGGGAAGGATAGCCCGACAAATTAAGGACTCGATGTCCGAAATTTTGTCAATTAGGAGTTTTTTGATTCTCAACATATTCTTTTAATTGTGAAACAGTTACACCTCCGCAACTAGCAATAAAATATGATTCATTCCATAAAACTGACTTTCTATAAACATCAGCTAATTCTGGAAATTCAGTTCTTAAACGACGACTGGTTATAGATTTTAAGTTACCTACAAACTTAGGTAATTCTAATTGTGGGTAATATTGGAAAAGCAAATGAATGTGGTCTGTTTCCCCATTAACTTCAATCATCTGACAATCCCATTTACGGCGTTCCCATATGATGGTTTGAAGTCGCTCTATTATAGCTCCTGTAAACACTTTACGTCGATACTTAGTTGTCAAAACCAAGTGGGCTTTTAAGTCTGATATTGCTCTCCCGCTAGAGACAAAATCATCTTTCATGTTGTCACCGTGCCTGTTTTATGTTACAGTCATTGTAACAGGTCGAGGTTTACCATGATAATTTCTTACCAATATCGTTTAAAACCTAATTACGAACAACGTTGTCGTCTCAACAGTTGGCTAGAAAAATTAAGGTGTCAGTACAATTATTTGTTAGCTGATAGATTTGATTGGTGGGAAAACAACAGAAATTACGTTAATTCTTGTCCTTTAGTTTGTAGTATTGCTGAACCTAGAGAACAACCAGAATACTATAAACAAAAAAGATCCCTTGTTCAATTAAAACAAGAGCGACCTTGGTATAAAGACATCCATGCTCATGTTTTGCAAGATATGGTCAAACGAGTCGATCTAGCTTTTAGTCGTTATATCAAGGGAGATAAAATGGAAAACGTAGCGGTAAGCCTCGATTTAAAGAAAGAATAGATATCGAACAATTGGGTTTCTTCTATTAAGCCTGATTGTGTTA
>NZ_AAVU01000017.1 GCF_000169095.1 Lyngbya sp. PCC 8106 | reverse complement strand
GATGGGTTGACAATTAAAAGAGCTTTAATTACCCAAAAAGCTGATGGCTTGTATGTAACACTAACACTTGAAGATAAATCAGTTCCTAGCCTAACTGTAGATATTCAACCAACAGAAGAAAACAGTTTAGGTATTGATAGTGGTTTAGAGTTTTTTGTTGCTTGCAGTGATTTAACTGCTGTTAAACTCCCTAAATTCTATCGCCAATCCGAAGATAAATTAGCTAAACTTCAATCAAAAAGAGATCGTAGAAAATTAGGGTCTAAAGCCAGAAGAAAGCTCAACCAAAAAGTAGCGAAACTTCATCAAAAGATCGCAAGGCAACGTAAACAATGGCACTATGAAATTGCTAATCAACTCTTAGATAAAGCTGATGTCTTATTTGTTGAAGACTTAAAGGTATCCAATATGTCTAGGCGAAATCAACCTAAGCAGGGAGAAAATGGAACATTTCTACCTAATGGACAATCAGCTAAATCTGGGTTAAACAAAAGTTTTGCTGATGCTGGTATCTCTGGATTTCTTAGCGAGATACTTCCTGGCAAAGCTGAAAAAGCTGGCAAGAAAGTAGTTAAAGTCAATCCAAAAGGTACATCTCAACATTGTGCAATTTGTCTTAATCGTGTTCCTAAAGAATTATCAGATCGTTGGCATTCTTGCGCTTGTGGTGCATCAATGTCAAGAGACATTAATTCGGCAATATTAATAAAAAAAGTGGGGTTGGGCGTTCGCCTCACTATAAAACGCAAATCTTCTGATAATAAGAAGAGGAGAAGCCAGCGTTCTGTTGCCTAAGCAACGAACGTCTGGAGTACGTCACAAAATCGCAGACATCAACATTGAACCTTTGAGCAGATCTCGGAGTCTCTAAGAATATAGACCCGAAAAGGTAAAGGAGAATCCGCAGGTGTTCGTTAAGGATACCACCGATATGTTAACTGATGACTGCTCTGATGCCTTTTTGGTACAACAGTGTCAGAAAGGCGATCGCCAATGCTTTCGCTATCTCTACCAACGTTACCAGGGAAAGGTTAGGTCAACTCTATATCAACTCTGCGGCTCCGAGTCCCTTGATGATTTGGTGCAGGAGGTATTCTTGCGGGTGTGGAAAGGGTTACCTAAACTCAAGCAACCAGCAACCTTTTCGACGTGGCTGTATCGGATTACGTGGAATGTAGCCACAGATCGACGCCGAATGTTAGCTAGACATCATTCATTTAACTCAAAATTTAAGACAATTGATCCGACAGATGATTCTGAGATGCACTCATCTGGGGGTGATTCTTCTGATTTGATGCACCTACACTATCAAGATTTGGTACAACGGGGGTTAGCTCACCTGAGCTTTGAACATCGTACTGTGATGGTTTTGCATGATCTTGAGGAAATCCCCCAAAAAGAAATCGCTGAAATTTTAAATATTCCTTTAGGAACTGTTAAGTCTCGTTTATTTCATGCCAGAGCCGCTCTGCGGAAATTTTTGCAACGTGAAGGAGTCAACCTATGAGTGAGTTGCCAACCAATGATCAAGCGTTGATTAATTTTCTCAAGCAAAATCGTCCAACTGCTCCTGAAGCTACATTGGATTTAGAAGAGAAAATTATTGCTGCTCTTGATACTGACGATTCTTTATTATCGGAGTCACAGCAGGCTCCAGTGGCGACTAAGACTTTAAGATTAGTTTCTTCTTTGATAGCAGTCGGTTTAACTCTGTTTTGGATGGGTTATCGCCTGATCTATTCTTCCTCGCTGAGTCCAAGTGAACAAGCTCAGTTAGAAGGTTTTATTGAAAGTAACTGGAATGGAGCAATGGAAGAAACTCAAGAAACCAGTTGGTTAACCATACCAGACAACTCTCAAGACTAACCTCTCCCTGTGGGAATATGACATCCTTAAATATTTGCTACAAATGATTGATAGAGAGATCGGAAAAAACTTTTGACTTCTTCTGGCTTCTGTAGCATTATTTTTTCGATTTCATCTAAAAATGGGTAACGGGTATAGATTGTTAATAAATGATATCGACGGTGACGACAAAAACAGGTTATGGTTCACTCTCTATAACTTGCCCAGAATTAAATTTGTTTAAAAAATAGGTTAAATTATTTAGGTTAAATTATTAATGTTATGCTTGAATCTTTGGTTTTTGGGTTAACTTTGTTCTTATTCTGTGGCAAGGAAGCAATTGCTAATACTAGAATTTTACCGACGAGCTTCCCGAACGTGTTAGCTCAAGCCAAAGTTTATGCGGGAGAACCAGACGACGATACTGAGGAGTTGCTAGAGCAATTAAATGCAACTCCTGAGCAGAAGCAGAAAATGGAAGACATTCGCGCTAAGTATCAAGCTCAGATTTCCCAACACAAACAACAAGTCCGTCAAACTCAACAACAATTGCAAGAGTTGTTATCGACGAATGCGAGCGAAAGTCAAATTCGTCAAAAATATGATGAATTGAGCCGCCTGAAGCAAGAGATGAGCAAGTTACAGTTTGAGATCATTCTGCAAGTTCGAGAAGTGCTGACACCTGAACAACGCCGTCAGTTTGCCGAGATCATGGAACAAAGACGTCGCAACCGTCCTCGCTCAAACCGCCAGTAGAACTGCTCAATCCTGACAAGTCGTGAGGTCAAAATCTCCCGATCTCCTCCTTTGTAAAAACTCATCGGAGAAAGATCAGGGGTATCTTCTCATCAATTTATGAAGTTTTGTAAAAAAATGAGAGATCTTCTGATAGGATCTTAAGTTAAGTTTAATACCGACCTATTTATGACTATATTAATCGTGGGTGCTACTGGCACTCTAGGCAGACAGATAGCTCGTCGGGCGTTGGACGAAGGCTATAAAGTCCGTTGCTTGGCACGTAGTTACAACCGCTCGGCTTTTCTCAAAGAATGGGGAGCCGAACTGGTTCCTGGGGATCTATGCAAACCCGAAACCCTCAAAACCGCTCTGGAAGGCGTGAGCGCCGTGATTGATGCGGCAACTTCTCGACCGACTGATTCTTTAAGTATCAAAGATGTCGATTGGAAGGGTAAAGTCTCACTCATTCAAGCCACCAAAGCCGCAGGTATTGAACGCTATATTTTTGTCTCCTTCCTCGATGCGGAAAAATACAAACAAGTCCCGCTACTTGATATCAAATACTGCACAGAGCTATTTTTAGCAGAGTCCGGTTTAAAATATACGATTTTAAAGCCTTGTGGCTTTTTACAGGGAATTATTGGTCAGTATGCTATCCCGATTTTAGAAGGTCAATCCGCTTGGATTCCGGGGGTAAGTTCTCCCATCGCCTATATGGATACCCAAGATATCGCGAAATTTGCCATTCGCGCCCTGTCTGTACCCGAAACTGAAAACCAAGCTTTCCCCGTTGTGGGTTCTCGCGCTTGGTCAGCCGATGAAATTATCCGCCTGTGTGAACGACTCTCGGGTAAAGATGCGAAGATTACCCGGACTCCCACGAGCGTATTAAGGTTTGTTCGCAGTGTAACTCGTTGGTTTCAGTGGACGTTGAATATTTCAGATCGATTGGCATTTGCTGAAGTCTCCGCCACAGGTCAACCCTTGAAAGCATCTATGGACGAAACCTACCGTGTATTTGGTTTTGATCCGGCAGAAATGACTACTTTAGAAAACTATCTGCAAGATTATTACAGCCGGATTATGAAGAAAATTAAAGAAGTTGAATACGAGCGGGAAAAACAGAAAAAACGTAAACAAAAAAGAACCCCCTTTAAGAAAATTTAATCTCGTGCGTCACAGCGATTGCCATTTCTGCCGTTGAATATTCTCAGGCAGGTGGGGTTGAATGTTGATCGAGGCAGACTCAAGTTATGGTAGAATGCACTCTATGCCAGACGGGAGTTTGATAGCTCTGTGATTTTCGCGTTTGAGGTCGAAAAACTTGCGGGTGTGAACTTCAACGAGATCATCATGCGGCTTTGAATATTCTCAAAAAAGCTATCAGTACGGCGGTAAACGTCGAAACTACTCTCCTCAAAGTGGAACGCTGCTGGAGATTTGACCTATTGATGGGTTGATTGTGATCACGGTTCTCTTGGATGCAAGCTCCGGGAGCCGTTGTGACTTCGTTAATCGATGAAGGTCAAATCCTCGACAGAAGATTTTTCTCCACTCAGGTCCCAGGAGTGTCAATGAACTCTCAACGGATTGCAAGTTGATGGGTTGGATTATATTGTTTTGAACCTAAGTTAAGTTAATTCGCGTGCCCAAAGCTGGGATTATTTATAACGATGCCAAATCAGCGGCTTGTCGAATCGCTAGCGAGTTGAAAGACAAGCTGACTTCTAATGGCTGGCAAGTTCACACTGCAACGGGTGTGGGCGGCTTGCTTGGCTATTCTAACCCTGATCGTCCCCTCTGTCATACTCCTGTCGATCAGCTTGCACCGACCGGATTCGACGAAGAAATGACTTTTGCCATTATTCTGGGTGGAGATGGCACGGTATTATCTGCCTCTCGCCAAGTTGCCCCCAAAGGAATCCCCATGCTAACCGTCAATACAGGTCACATGGGATTTTTGACCGAAACTTATATTAACCAATTACCGACGGTTCTCGAACAGGTCATGGCGGGAGATTACATCATTGAAGAACGAGCGATGCTTTCTGTCGAGATTTATCAGGAAGATAATTTACTCTGGGAAGCGCTGTGCTTGAATGAGATGGTTTTGCATCGTGAACCCATGACCTGTATGTGCCATTTCGAGGTCAAAATTGGCCGACACGCTCCGGTTGATATTGCTGCTGATGGGGTGATCATTTCCACGCCAACGGGTTCTACTGCCTATTCTCTGTCTGCCGGGGGAGCCGTTGTTACCCCAGATGTGGGCGTGTTGCAACTGTTGCCGATTTGTCCCCATTCTCTGGCTTCGAGAGCTTTAATTTATGCCGAGAAAGAACCCGTGACCATTTATCCGGCGAGTCCTAACCGCTTGGTGATGGTCGTTGATGGTAATGGTGGATGTTATGTCTTATCAGATTATCGGGTGAGAGTAACGCGATCTCGTCATTCTGCTCGTTTTATTCGGCTGAAGTTGCCCGAATTTTTCCAGGTTTTGCGAGAAAAGTTGGGTTGGGGACTGCCTCATATTGCTAAACCTACTTCTGTTGAATTGCCGTGAGGTGTTAGGGTCTAGGCTATTGCCGAGGGTGATGGGGTGACGGGGTGATGGGGAGAGGTATTTTTTCAACATGAAAAATAGCTTTTTATTAATAAAAATCCTCCCAACCTCCCAACCTCCCAACCTCCCAACCTCCCAACCTCCCAACCTCCCAACCTCCCCACTTCCCAACCTCCCAACCTCCCAACCTGGCTCTTCTGGGAAGATGGGGAAGTCTGTTGATCTCTCATCGTTCAATTTTTCCCTCTAACGTGGTAAAACGGTTAATATCACTGCGGGGGGATTTGTCAATGAGTGTAATTGCTGGCGAGCATCATCCATCAATTTTAGTGATTGAATCAGATGAACTCTTAGCCCAACACGTGAGCTTAGATTTAGAAGAATCAGGCTACTATCCAGTTGTGGTGTCTAATGTCACAGTGGGACTTCATCGAGCCACAGAAATGCAACCCGCTTTGATTGTGGTTGATCGGATGTTGGGAGGAGAGTCAGGATTAAGCCTATGTCGTCATTTGAGAAATCAAGGAAATCGCACACCGATGGTGGTGTTTATGGCGCGGGATACGCTAGAAGATCGGGTGGCTTGTTTAGAATCAGGAGCAGATGATTACTTCCTCAAACCCTATCGCACAGAATCGTTTTTGCAATTGGTGCGTCTGTATTTACAACCCACTGATCACAACACCGATCAACTCCGTTTTAGTGAATTGGGATTGGATTTAGCGACTCGATGTGCTTTTCGCAATGGTCGAACCATTGAGTTAACGATGAAGGAATTTGATTTGCTTCGATACTTAATGGAACACCCCCGAGAAGTTTTAACCCGTGAACAAATCTTAGAAAATGTTTGGGGTTATGATTTTTTGGGTGAATCAAATGTGATTGAAGTTTATATTCGCTATCTCCGTCTCAAAATTGAAGAAGAAGGGGAAAAACGTCTGATTCAAACGGTAAGAGGCGTGGGTTATGTTTTACGAGAGTCTTGATTCGACAGGGAACAAATTGAGCCAAATTAACAACATGATCGGTAATTCTATATTCGCCTGACCTCTTATTCGGTTTTTTAACGATTTTCCATGAGCAAATTTTTGGCTTTCTGTTTACTCCCCCTTGGACTGGGGGCGGTGTTGAGTGGTATTGTTTTCCCCCTGCAAACGGCTTCAACACTGGAACTTTTTTTCTCTCCTGATTTTATCGCTCAGTTTTCATCCCCATCTGAAGAAAATTTAGGTCAAATGCTCCCGATAACAGCCCAGACAACCCTTGGAGGTGAGGTGATTCAACTAGAAGTCGCTCGCACTCCGACTCAACAACAACTTGGACTAATGTATCGGACTTCGTTACCGGATAACCGAGGAATGCTATTTTCCTTTTCTCCGCCTCGGGTTGTCGGCTTTTGGATGAAAAATTGTAAAATTTCTTTGGATATGATTTTCATCCGTAATGGCGTGATTCAAGCGATTCAGGTGGGTGCGCCTCCCTGTACAACAGAACCTTGTCCCACCTATGGCCCTCAGGTTCCAGTAGACCAAGTGATTGAAGTGCGAGGAGGGCGAACTCAAGCGTTGGGAGTGAAACCCGGCGATCGCATTGAGATTGAATATCTGAACTCTGATCGCCCTTAGATTCTTCTAAATGATCGGAAAAAATTTTTTTTACAGAATCTTTACAAAGTTTAACTGGATTTGATAAAAATTTAATGATAAAGTCTATCCACAAGTCAAGAAATTTGCTACGCTATCATTTCTAGCGTCTAAAGTTTATCCGACTTCCAGTGAGCCATTGGCTTAGTTGATTCAGGTGTGAGAGACAAATGAAAGCTTGAGCGCAATACAGGTATCCCGATTTCGGATCGTGATTGCGACCCGGGTATTTGCTTCGATTTTTGGGTTAGGGTAAGCGATCAAATTTGATTGATAAAGTACCCATGACTTGATGGAGCGAGTTCTTAGATTCTGACCCCGGACAGATTCAATCCTTTGAAGAAGCTGTTGTAGTAGTGAGCCGCGAAATTGTATTGAGATTAAGCCTATAACTACGCATAGCTAAACAAGTAACTGAATTGGGTTACTGTTGAGTTGCTGATCATCGGCAACCGTGAGGAGTGCAAAAGTTCAAAAGAGTTCGGAATTTGATTTACAGTGAATGTAGATCAACAATCAGTGTGAGTGTAGAACTCAAAAAAGTCTGACTTTTTAACGCTGAAATTGCAGGTAGACAAAAAACAAACTGGCTTAGTGTTGTTTTCAAAATAACTATCTACATTACACAATGGTGTCTATTAAAGGGGAGGTGAATACCAAAATGACACCAAACACCTACTCTCGATTTGTGCGATTTTTACAAGAAGAGTTATGTGTTTCGCCAGCCCAGATCGCTTTTGCGGAGAAGGCTCAAGCTACGTCTAATGAAAAACAAAGATATCGTGATCCGAATCCACTATCAATGACTCTTTTGCAGTATGGATTGGTGACTTTAGAACAACTCGATAAAATCTTTGATTGGTTAGAAACTGCTTAATTAATGACCAAATACAAAGCCTCACACTTCAGATGTGGGTGGCTTCGTTGACCTTTTCAAGACAATTGAAAATGTAGGGTAGGGCAGATAAAATGGGCTTGCTAAGTCTTCGAGTTAGCCCAGATTTTATCCCCTCTAAACTTGATTTAGTTAGGCTGTATGATCAGCTTTCTCAAATGATCAAGAAGTCTCAGCATTCGCGATATAGGGGAGTAGAAAATGGTGGATCGATCAGGCTTACAGCCGGGCGATCGCTTACGAGTGATTACTCCGAGTGGTGCGCTGCGTGATCTCGAACGGTTTGAACAAGGTTTAGAAATTTGGCGATCGCGAGGTTATGATTTAGAACTGACTGTGGGTTATGATCATCAATGGGGTTATCTGGGCGGAACGGATCAGGCTAGACGTGATCAATTTGCCGAAGCTTTGAATGATCCTGATTGTCGGGGTATTATTTGTTCTAGAGGCGGTTTTGGGGCGACTCGTTTGCTGGAAAATTGGCAATGGGAAAGACTCAAACCGGATTGCACTTCTAAGTTTTTAATCGGTTTTTCAGATATTACTGCTTTACTGTGGGGAAGTCTTCGGAAAACCACAGGTATACATGGCCCGGTGTTAACGACTTTAGGGGAAGAACCCGACTGGTCAATTCAACGTTTATTTGATTGGTTGGAAGGTCGTCCAATTGAACCCCTACAGGGAACCGGATGGGGAAATGGAACAGTGCGAGGACGGCTATTACCGGGAAATTTGACAGTGGCGACTTGTTTGCTAGGAACTGCTTATCAACCCCAGTTATCCGGTGCAATTTTAGCGTTTGAGGATGTCAATGAGGAACCCTACCGCATTGATCGAATGTTAACCCATTGGCGGATGACGGGAGCGTTACAACAAGTTGGGGGAATTGCTTTAGGGCGCTTTAGTCAGTGGGAGAAAAATCTCAACCCCAATAGTTTTAAGTTAGAAGAAGTTTTGCGCGATCGCTTAGGAGATTTAGGGATTCCAATTGTTTCTGATCTGCCATTTGGCCACGACGGAGCTAATGCGATCTTACCTGTGGGAATTATAGCAGAATTAGATGCAGAGAGAGGAATTTTAAATTGTTTGAGCGAATAATTTCAGGATTCAATGATAGTGACTTCGTTTTCCATCTCATGATCAGTATCAGTATCTGCTAAAGGTAATAAAATTTCCACTGTTGTTCCTTGATTTCTTCCAGCACTATAGAGTTTAATTTGACCGCCCATCATCTCAACTAAGTGTTTAGAAATGACCAAACCTAGCCCCGTACTTCCGAGAGGATGAGAACGGGATTCATCTTCAACTTGGAAGGGTTGAAACAGTCGATTTTGAGTAGAGGGGTCAATACCAATTCCAGTATCTTGAATGGTAATAATCGCCATCAGGATTTCTTCAGGCTTATTAGTTTTGGAAGAAATGACTCGAGATTCAATTTGAGTTGAAATCGTGATGCTTCCTTTTTCGGTGAATTTAATCGAATTGCCAATAACATTAATAAAAACTTGTTTAAGTTTGGTTGGATCGGCTTTAACTCTAAGAATATTTTGATGATTTTTTCGATAAAGTAATAAGTTCTTTTGACGAATATTGGCGAGTTGTAAATAAATTGCAGCCGACAAACTCGAATGTAAATCAACAGTTCTAATCTCAACAGTGACTCGACCGGATTCTATCTTAGCTAAATCTAAAACTTGATTGAGTAAAGTCAGTAAATGAATAGAAGATTGATAAGCTTGTTGTAGCATTTCTATTTCTTCTTCACGATCATCACACAAATCATCCAGTAACAACTGGAGTGAACCAATAATTCCATTCATTGGTGTCCTCAGTTCGTGAGAAGTCTGCCGAAGAAACTCATCTTTGCGACGGTTTATTTCCTGTAATGTTGCATTTTGAGCTTGTATTGTACAACATCGATCATGAGTTAAAGCTAGCACTTGTTCAAGTTCAAGTTTTTCAGCCTTCAACCGTTCTGTGGTTTGATCGAGTAAGGTTGCCAGTTCAGCCTTTTCTTCTTGTAATTTATATTGTTGTTTATAACAGATGAAAGTTGCGATGCTAGCGAGAATAGCAATGAAGATACAAAAACCATAAGTCATCCAACTAAGAGATAAAAGAGATTGAGCAACCGCAGTGAGAAAAATCAATCCAGCTAAACCAGCAAACCCAATCGAGGTGTATTGCCAAATCTTAATATGCTGTGGTCGTTTTTTTCTCATTGATCACTTGCACCCATCTGTTGCCTGAAAAGTTTAACTGAGAGTCATCAATACTCTACTTACTCTATTCTATGCTATTGTCTCAAGAGATTAAACGGCAAGAGTCAGACTTGAGATTTGAGTTCACGGGTCAATAAAAGTCCTTTTTCTTCAGCAATCAGAAGTAACGACGACTAAGTTTTGCCTATATCTACAGGTAAGTTTGTCCGTAACATCATCCTGACAACCAATAGAAACTACGATATAAACACCACAAAATTTAATTCCAATCTAAATTTTTAATGGCTTTGAGAGTTGAGCGATATTTTGGTATGATTATAGGCTAAATTACAGTTCAAACTGTAAACCTTGACCCTACCTAAAATTTTCAACTCCTCCATCTAGAATTCCTATGACTCAGAACTACCGCATTACTCTTCTTCCTGGCGACGGCATTGGCCCTGAAATTATGGCAGTGGCGGTAGATGTCCTCAAAGCCGTTGGTCAACAATTAGAGATCACCTTTGACTTTCAAGAGGCATTAATTGGCGGTGTTGCAATTGATGCCACAGGAGAACCTTTACCCGCTGCATCTCTAGAGCAATGTCGCCAAAGTGATGCGGTACTCTTAGCTGCAATTGGGGGGTATAAATGGGATAATTTACCTCGTCATCAACGTCCAGAAACGGGACTATTAGCGCTGAGAGCTGGATTAGGGTTATTTGCTAATCTACGCCCCGCTACTATTTTACCTCATTTAGTGGATGCTTCCTCCCTGAAACGAGAGGTTGTAGAAGGGGTTGATATCATGGTGGTTCGAGAACTAACAGGCGGCGTTTACTTCGGTCAACCTAAAGGAATTTTTGAGACGGAAACCGGAGAGAAACGGGGAGTCAATACGATGGCTTATACCGAGTCGGAAATTGATCGCATCGGACGAGTGGGGTTTGAAACGGCTAAAAAACGAGGCGGAAAGTTGTGTTCTGTCGATAAGGCGAATGTTCTTGATGTCTCTCAACTTTGGCGAGATCGGATTACACAACTGGCTGATCAATATCCTGAGATTGAATTATCTCATCTTTATGTTGATAATGCTGCCATGCAGTTAGTCCGTTGGCCTAAACAGTTTGATACGATTGTGACGGGGAATTTATTTGGCGATATTCTCTCGGATGCTGCGGCGATGCTGACGGGAAGTATTGGAATGCTTCCTTCGGCGAGTTTAGGAGAATCGGGGCCAGGGGTATTTGAACCTGTACATGGTTCGGCGCCCGATATTGCTGGACAAGATAAAGCCAACCCCCTCGCTCAAGTTCTCAGTGCCGCGATGATGTTACGCTATGGTTTAGATCAACCCTCTGCGGCAGACAAAATCGAACAGGCTGTACTGAAAGTGCTGGATTGGGGTTATCGTACCGGAGATATCAAATCAGAAGGGATGAAACTTGTGGGATGTCGGGAAATGGGAGAAATACTCGCTCTAGCACTCGCCGAAGCAGATGCTTAGGTATGAGGAATTATCGAGGTAATTCAACGGTAAAAGTGGTTAAATTCTTTTGACTACTGACTTTAATCTCTCCTCGCAGTTGTTCAACTAATTTCTGTACCAAAGCTAAACCCAACCCCGTTCCGCCTTGTTTCCAGGGATCAGCATTGGGAACTCGATAAAATTTATCAAAGATTTTGGGAATTTCTTTTTCTGGAATTTCTGCTTGGTTTGTAATCGTAAATTTCACCCCCAATGGTTTTGAATCTTCTTCATTATTCTTCGTTTTAGAAGATTTTTTTGAAGAGCGAGTTTCAGTTGCTGTTTCGTCTCGGACGGTTAAACAAACTTCACCACCATTCGGGGTATACTTACAAGCGTTATTGAGCAACTCTGCTAAGATTCGTTCTAAACTACTAGAATTGCTGAGAATAGAAGGCAGATTTTTAGGATATTTAACATTAAGGAGTTGCTGGCGCTCTTGAGTTCGAGAATAGAAGGGTTGAAGCATCTGAGGTAGCCATTGGGATAACTCCACAGTTTCTAAAGAAATCGGCGTTGATGAGGCTTCGAGTTTTTGTAAATCCAACAAATCATTAATTAAGTTTGTTTCTCTTGTCCACTCCTGTTCTAAAATACTAATATAGCGTTGAACTTGCTCATTTTGCGAGACTAACTTCATCATATGAATTGCCATTTTCATATTAGTTAGAGGAGTCCGCAGTTCGTGAGAAACGGTACTGAGAAAATCATCTTTCAGCTTATTGAGTTGCTGAAGTTCCTTAACTTTTTGTTGAAGTTCTGAGGTTCGTTCTTGAACTTGACGTTCGAGATCGGTATTCAAATCTTGAACTTGACGGTATAATTGAGCTTGTTGAATCGCGATCGCCAGTTGAGTTGCTAACTGTTGTAAAACGGTAATTTCTGAAGGCTGCCACTGACGAGAAGTCGAGCATTGATGAGCGGCAATCATCCCCCAAAGTTGCCCATCTTGGAGAATCGGAACAACAAGATAAGCTTGAATTTGCTCTTGGTTTAAACGTTCGAGTTCTTGTGGTGTTAATCTGCTATTTTGTAAATTAGAAATCGCATAAACTGAATCCGTTTCAAAGGCAGTCAAATAATCTTTGACAATCTGTTTTTTTAACTTTTTATCGAGGAGGGGTTGCCATCCCGGAGCTACAGATTGAGCCACAACATGAGCCGCCTGATTTGCCATCACATGGTAAATTAGCACTCGATCTGCACTTAATACTAACCGCACTTCTGCAACGGTTGTATTTAGAATATCCTCAATATCAAGTGATTGATGAATCTGAAAAGAAATCTTGGCAAATAAGCGTTCCCGTTGAAGTTGTTCATACAGTTTCGCCGTGCGTTCTTGAACTTGGGCTTCGAGTTGAGCGGCTCGACTTTCGAGTAAATCAAATTTTTCAGATTGTAATTGATCAACAGATTGCTGTAAATTGCGAACCACCCGATACATTTCTGTCGGATCGAGCATTCGCAACAAACTCATCTGAGAGATAATTCCAATCAGTTCTCCTTGTTCACCACAAACAATCAATCGTTGCACTTGCTGGTGTTGCATCTCCTGGTGAGCAACCCAGAGAGAATCACCTGATTTTAGACTAAAAAATGAACTTCCGGCGATTACGGTTTCAGCCGTGATTCGAGATAAATCTAATTCTAAATATTGAGCTTGGACAATATCAAATGCTGTGACAATTCCAATGGGATTGAGTTGTTTTTTGCGAGAAGATTGATAAATGACAACACAACTGGCTTGGTGAGCCGACATCATTTGCGCTAAACTTAGCAACGAAGTGATCGCAGGTGCAGTGACAGGCTTGCGCGTGACTTCATCCCCGACTCGTCGTAAACGCAAAATATTAGACGGTTGTAGCACTCGCCGAATTCGTTCTGGAGTAATCACCCCTCGCAAATATCCTTGAGAATTGAGAACGGGTAAATGATAAATTTGATGCTGTCGAAACAACGATAAAGCAGTGAAAATATCTTGATCTTCAGATTCGACTAAATTCACAGTCGAAGGCGACATCACCTCACTAATTCGGGTTTTGTGCAAGCGAACTTCCGCCGGATAATCTAATAATCCTGTTGCCAATAATTGCAAAATCTCCTGTTCAGTGACAATTCCCTGTAAAGTCGAAGTTTCCGATGACGAAGTTGATTTTTCTCCGTCTACAATCAAAACACAGTCAGCTTGAGTTTGATTGGAGTCCAGCAATCGATCTAATCCGTTGCCATTCTCTGGGGTCTGAACAGTCGGTAAAGGGTTACTCCGATTAAGCTGACCGATTAACTGAATCACTTCATAAAGTGAGGTGTCCGGTGTAACGATAATCGGGTTCCGATCAATGGCCTGTTCTAAGGCGGAAGAATACTGAGGTAGTGGGTTGACGGGCATAACTCCTCAAGAAATATGAATAAAAATGTGGATCATTTCACCCCTAAACCGATCTGTGGGGGAGCGCAGCATCTTCACCTCAATGTACTTTGTGGCGTAGATCTTCTGACTCCATTAAGATCAAAGCAATTCCAATGTAAAGTTTTGATAAGTTTTCCACCATGAATGAACCTTTAAGTCTAGAAACCATTGCAACTCAACTGGAAAGCGAAAACTCCCGCGATCGGATGTTGGCGTTAGCCTCTTTGCGACAAGTTTCCCCGACAGAAGCAGTTCCATTGATCAAGAAGGTCTTAAATGATCCCAATTTACCGATCCGTTCGATGGCGGTGTTTGCACTGGGTATCAAACCAACAGAGGAGTGCTACCCAATTTTAGTCGAATTGTTGGAATCTGATCCAGATTACGGGATTCGAGCGGATGCAGCAGGTGCTTTAGGGTATCTTGAAGACATTCGAGCTTTTGAACCTTTGGTGCGTGCTTTTTATGAAGATACAGACTGGTTAGTGCGGTTTAGTGCGGCTGTTTCTTTAGGAAATCTCAAGGATATTCGCGCTCACGATGCCCTGATACAAGCGTTAGACTCAAAAGAGATTGTGATTCAACAAGCGGCGATCGCAGCGTTGGGTGAGATCAAAGATAAAGATGCGATTGACGCGATTTTACGGTTTGCTCAGTCGGAAGATTGGTTAGTGCGACAACGGCTTTCAGAAGCGTTAGGAAACTTACCCAGTCCTAAGAGTATAGCAGCTTTGAAATATTTAGCTAAAGATAATCATCCCCAAGTGATGAAAGCGGCGGAATTCTCACTTCGTCGTTTGAGTGAAGCTGAAACTCTGTAAACCCTAAACGGAGTTAGGAAGTAGGATGTGGGGGCTGGACTCCCCATTTCCCGATCTTTTTTTCTTTGACATTGTTGATCAACTTGTGCTTAAACTCAGGTATTTTTTAATATGAACCTAGAGATTTTTTTCGAGATTCATCAAGGTTTACCCCGTGAAGGGCCGGGTAATTTTGAGTCAACACAAAGGGCTTATTCTCTGTTAACAGATTTACCTCCCCAACCGCTTATTTTGGACTTGGGTTGTGGGCCGGGAATGCAAACTTTTCATCTGCTTGAACTCTCAAACGGTAAAATAATCGCCGTTGATAATCATCAACCTTTTCTCGAACAATTATATCAGGAAGCAGTGAGAAAGGGAGTTCAAGATCGGGTTGAAGTTGTTAACGCCGATATGTCAGCGCTTGAATTTAATCCAAACAGTTTTGATCTGATTTGGGCGGAAGGTTCGGCTTATAGTATTGGGTTTAAAAATGCGCTTCGGTGTTGGAAACCGCTGTTAAAAGACAAAGGGTATTTAGCAGCAACGGAGATTTCTTGGATTTGTTCTAATCCACCCGAAGAATTAAAACAATTTTGGGCGGAAGAATATCCTCAAATGCAGGATATTGAATCTAATTTAACCCTAATTAATCAAGCTGGATATCGTTTAGTTGATTATTTTGTTCTTCCAGAATTGGCTTGGTGGGTGAATTATTACACACCGCTTGAACAAAAATTGATCACTTTATCTCAAAAGTATCAAGATAATGCGGAGAAACTAGCGGTGATTGAACTTCATCAACGTGAAATTGATCTCTATCGTCAATATTCTGCTGATTATGGATATGTTTTTTATCTCCTACAAGTTTGAAAGCAGATATTATAATGGATGGGTGAATCGATAATTTTTGGAGTTTCTGAAACAGAGACAAAAGAATGTTAGAATAATGATCATCAAAATTCTAGCTAAACAAGGCTGATGCAGATTAAAGCAGTGATACATACCGCAGAAGAAGGTGGATATTGGGCAGAAGTTCCAGCTTTACCAGGCTGTATTACTGAAGGAGATACAATGGAGGAAGTTTTAACCAATCTTCAGGATGGGATAGAAGGTTGGTTAGAGGTTGCAAGTAATTCTTACACTCCTGAACCCGATAGCCAGATTGTGGAAGTCACAGTTTGACATCCTCCCGTCGCCAGAGGCGAGGGATTCCCAAACATCACTATTTGGGTTTCTGCTTCTTTGCACTCGGCTTAACAGATTTACTCTGTTCTGCTCTTACAGTCGCTCCACAGACTAACACCGCAAGTCCTGCGGCCAAAATATTAATTGAGGCGTTGATATCTCTGTCGTGGTGAGAGTCGCACTTAGGACAATCCCATTCTCTAATATTCAACGGCATTCTTTCTGTAATATACCCACAATTGGAACATCGCTTTGAACTGGGAAACCAACGATCTATTTTGATTAATTCTCGTCCGTACCACTCCGCTTTGTAGGTGAGTTGTCGGATAAGTTCTCCCCAATTAGCGTCGCTGATTGCTCTGGCTAATTTGTGATTCTTGACCATGTTCTTTACCGCTAAATCCTCAACGACGATTGTTTGATTTTCACGAATCAGTTGAGTCGTTAGCTTGTGGGTATGGTCACGTCTGCAATCAGCGATTTTTGCGCTTATTCTAGCCACTTTGACTCGGGCTTTCTCTCTATTCTTTGAGCCTTTAATTTTTCGGTTTAAAGATTTTTGAGCGAGTCGGAGTTTTTTGTATAGTTTGTCAAAATGTTTGGGGTTGGAAACTTTAACCCCGTCAGAAGTGGTGAACAGACTGGTAATTCCCAGATCAATTCCCACTTTTTTATTGATGGGTTTGAGTTGATGGTTGGTTGGGTCGTCAACTCTCAAAGAAACAAACCATCTACCACTCGGATCTAGTTTGACCGTGATGGTAGATGGTTTACAATTTTTAGGAAGTTGACGACTCCAACGTATGGGTAAAGGCTCTTTGCACTTGGCAACATAGACTTTACCCTCTTTGAATTTGAAGGCTGACTTGGTGAATTCAGCACTGCCACCGTTACGTTTCTTTTTGAAATTTGGGTACTTTGTTTGACCCCCAAAAAAGTTAGTAAACGCAGTTTGTAAGTGTCTTAGACCTTGTTGAAGTGGAACACAACTGACCTCATTCAAGAAGTCTAATTCATCAAGCTTTTTCCACCCCGTTAGCATCGAAGATGTTTGAGAATAGCCTACTCGTTCTTTCTGCTTATACCACGCCTCGGTGCGTGCAGCTAGTGCCTTGTTGTACACCAGTCGCACACACCCCAATGTTCTCCTCAACAGGCTTTCCTGTTCGGGAGTTGGGTAAAGTCGGTAGCGGTAAGCTTTTTCAACCATGTCTTACAGTTTAGCATACAGTCTGTGAATTTGTAATTAAAAGAGGCGTTTCCTCCCGTCGCTAAAAGCGAGGGTTTCCACGCCAAATTCAGATGAAATCCATTTCAGGTAAAAAGTTCTGCAAAATTGTTGAGAAAAAAGGGTAGGTTCTGAGAAAAATCACGGGAAGTCATCACATTTATGAAAAGCCAGGGGAGCAAAAAATTATATCGATTCCAGTCCATAAAAATCAGGATTTAAAGATAGGAACCCTGAAAGCATTGATGAAGATAGCAGAGTTAAAAGAGTCAGATATTCAATAGTGTTTAACTTTTCTCTAAACATTCATAGACTTTATTAGTTTGAAATTCTATTTTTTCTGAAGATAAAGTCAGAGGTAATTTCACAGTAAAAGTTGTTCCTTTACCCAGTTCACTTTCAACGCTAACTTCACCCTGATGTAAACTAACCGCTTGTTTAACAATAGAAAGTCCTAACCCTGTTCCCTTGATTTTACCGACATTAGTAGCCCGTTCAAATTGTTCAAACAGTTTTTGAAAGTAGTTGGGTGGAATTCCAATTCCTTGATCTTTGACCTGAAAGACTACTTGTTGCAAATCACAGCTAATCTCTAAAACAATTTGCCCTCCATCTGGAGAATATTTAATTGCATTTGAGAGTAAATTGCTCAAGATATAATACAAAAGTTTCCGGTCTAGATTTGCTTGATAATAATTGCAATTATAATTTAATTGTAGAGTATGCTTTTCGGTGACAGATGTTTTATATTCTTCAAATAAATTTTCACAAAATTCAATCAGATCCATCGGTTCCGGTTGAAAGGGATGTTGAGCCGCTTCTGAACGAATTAAAAATAAAACATCTTCGAGGATCTCATCCATATTTTGAATAGAAGTGCGGATTAAGTCTAGATGCTTTTGTCTTTTCTGAGTCGATAACTGCTCTCCGTATTCATGCAAAATTCCTGCAATTGCCTGGATGACAGTCATACGGTTGCGTAAATTATGAGAAGCCCGAGAAAGGTGTCGGGATTTTTCTTGACATTTAGTTTCTGCATTTTTTACAGACTGTTGAAGTTGGAGCGCTTGTTGATGTTTACTGAGGGCAATTTGAATCGTTGCGTGTAGTTCTCGTTCATTGAAAGGTTTAAGAATATAACCATAAGATCCGGTACCTTGAGCGCGTTTTAAAATTTGATCATCGGCATAAGCGGTGACATAAATCACCGGAATAAAATAAGATTTATAAATCTCAGCCGCCGTTTCTATACCATCGCAATCTCCTTCGATTACAATATCCATTAGGATCAAATCTGGGTAAAATTCACGAGTTCGTTGAATCGCTTCTACCCCTGACGCCACAATATCAATGATTTGATAACCTAACTTTTCTAGTTTACGGGCTAACCCCTGAGCAATCAAAAATTCATCTTCAACAATCAGAATCTTAGCCTGACTCATTACTCACAACCTGTTGATTCGTTTTTACAAAACTGTTTGTTAAAATGCTGATTGAACGTTGCTTTATCAGTCAATCCTGAAATGATGATCAGTTGTTTTATTTTGGACAAAGACAACGAAAATTTTCTGAAAGATTAAACCGTTAACAGGCAAAAGTTGAGCTGAACTTAACATAATCTAAAATACACGTTATGAACCAAAGCGCATCTGTCTTTTGTTTAATTTTATCGTTATTGTAGCTAAATTATCGGTGATCCCGATCTTCTGCCCCTCAGCCCGATAGATAGACACTACAGGTTGAAACCTAAAAATGTAACAAATTTTACAATTTTTACTCAAATTCCAAATTGTAAGTTAATCTAGAAATAGAGGAAATCCAGTTAGGGATCAAGGAATTCATACGATAAATGGATAAGTAGAAGTACAGGAGGCGAAAAAAGCTTGACTCCTGTTCCCTCTTTCTATGTAATCCTCAATTTCCTCTCTTTCAGTCTTCACGACACGCTAAGAGGTTAAATTCATGGTTTCATCACTACAAGCACCTGCGGCACCGACACCTGCCTACATTTGCCCTTTTGATCGCACCTGTAGCTATTTGCAACAAGCCGCAGACGAACTCCAAATCGATCCAAATGTAATCGTCATCCTCGAACAACCCCGCAAAGTTGTCACCGTTTCCATTCCCGTTAAACTTGATAACGGCCAAGTCAAAGTCCTCGCCGGACATCGGGTGCAACATTGTGATGTTCTTGGCCCCTACAAAGGCGGAACTCGTTATCATCCAGGCGTTAGTTTACAAGAATTATCTGCCCTGGCGATGTTAATGACGTGGAAATGCGCCTTATTAGGAATTCCTTATGGGGGTGCAAAAGGCGGAATTGCTATTAATCCCAGTCATTATAGTTTAGGTGAACTCGAACGGATTACCCGTCGGTATGTGAGTGAACTCATTAAAGATATCGGCCCTGAGTTAGATATTCCCGCCCCCGATATTGGCACCTCATCGAGAGAAATGGCTTGGATGATGGATACTTATTCTATGAATATGGGTCGGGCAATTCCAGGTGTTGTCACAGGAAAACCCTTGTCAATTGGCGGTTCTAAAGGGCGAGATTTAGCCACAGGACGCGGCGTAATGATTGCTGTGCGGGAGGCTTTACTTGAACAAAATCGCCGTTTAAAAGGCGTTAAGATTGTCATTCAAGGCTTCGGAAAAGTCGGAGCGGCAGCAGCACAACTGTTCCATGAAGCGGGTGCTAAAATATTAGCGGTTTCTGATGTTTCAGGTGGAATTTTTAACGAACAGGGATTAGATATTCCCGCACTTCAACAGTATGTTGTTGAAAATAATTATAGCATTGCCGGATTTTCAGGCGGTGAAATGATTTCTAATGCAGAATTATTGACTTTACCTTGTGAAGTTTTGATTCCAGCAGCATTGGAAGATCAAATTACTGAAGAAAATGCGGCTCAAATTCAAGCAAAAATTGTCGTAGAAGCAGCTAACGCACCGATTACGTTAATCGCTGATCAAATGCTAGAAACAAAAGGCGTGATGGTGTTACCCGATATTCTCGCCAATGCGGGGGGTGTGGTTGTGAGTTATTTAGAATGGGTGCAAGGTCAATCCTATGTTTTTTGGGATGAAAAACGAGTGAACCGAGAAATGGAAAAATTGATGGTACACGCTTATCATCGAGTTAGTGAACGTTCACAAAAACAGGGCGTTTCTATGCGTTTGGCGGCTTATACTTTGGGAGTGGGTCGTGTGGCACAGGCGTTAACCGATCGAGGGTTGTATCCGTAAATTGTCCGGTTAATAATTTTTGGGTGGGTGACAACCTTGAATTCAATTGTTAGGATTCTTGGTAAACTTCTGTCACACACCCTACTTAAATGGGATTTTTGGTTAATTTATGTCATCCACCCTACGGTTGAAAAGCGGTTACTTTTCCCCCTAAAGCATTCACAATAGTTTCGGTATTTGATACTAACATTTTAACATAACTATCGCCCTCACTTCCGGGCGCACCAATAGAATCGGAATAAAGTTCAGTTGGGGCTAATTTAACTCCTGCTTCTTGGGCGACAGTTGTGATTAATTTGGGGTTAATTGTGGTTTCTGCAAAAATCGCTGGAACTTTACTTTTGCGAATCGAATCGGCTAACTGACTCACCGTTTGGGCGCTCGGTTGTTCTTCGGTACTAATCCCAATTAAAGTTCCGGTTATCTCTAAACCATAAGCACGCGCATAATATTGAAACGCATCGTGAGTTGTCACTAATCGGCGTTGGTTTTCAGGAATTGTAACAATTTGTTGGGTAATCCAAGTATTGAGTTGTTGTAAGTCTTGGATCAGTTGAGCTGCATTTTGAGTAAAAATTTCTTGATCTTCGGGCGAGAGTTCGATTAAATTATCTCGAATCTTATTCACCATAATTATAACATTTTCTACATTTCCCCAAACGTGGGGGTCTGGTTCAGTTTGTCCTTTATATTCCATCTCTAAAGGTGAGGAAATTTCCCCAACTGCAACTTTTTTTGCACCCACTCCCGCCGCATTCATTAACTTAATTAATCCGGGTTCCAAATTGTAGCCATTATAAAAGATTAAATCTGCTTCTTCAAAAGCAATACTATCTTGAGGAACAGGTTCATAAACATGAGGATCGGCACCGGGTTCTAATATTCCTTGATGTTCAATTTCATCACCGCCAACGGTTTCAGTTAAATCCGCAATAATCGTACTGGTTGAAACCACTTTGGGTTGATCATTATCGGGATTATTTGCAACATCTTGGGTACAACTACTTAATAGAGTTCCCAAGATAATTCCTACTGTCGTCAGCCTTAAGACAGAGTTTAAAGCCTGATCAATACCCACGTTTAACCTCTCTTTTGAATGATTTTCATATTCTTTTCATTTATTATTTCATAATTCTTTCATTTTGTGATACTCTATAGACTGTAGCGACAAATAATCAAGCGATGGACACCCTACGATTCTTTGACAATAGCGTTAATTCTGCTCAACTGGAATCTGTCTCTATGGGGATTCCGAGAATTACGGTAAATAACATCAGCGTTCAATATCGAGGCGTTGAGGCGTTGCGAGATATTTCTCTGGAGATCAAACCCGGACGTCTAACTGGAATTATTGGCCCCAACGGAGCGGGTAAAAGTACACTAATGAAGGCGATGTTAGGGTTAATTCCGGCGACGGGTGATCCGGTTTTATACGGAAGTCAACCCCTGAGTCAACAACGTCAGCGCGTGGCTTATGTTCCTCAGCGATCGCAAATTGACTGGACTTATCCGGCGACAGTTTGGGATGTGGTAATGATGGGAAGAATTCGTAAAACGGGGTGGTTTCATCGCTTTTCTACCGTGAGTCATCGTCGAGTGGCGGAGGCGTTAGAAAGAGTCGGAATGACTGCTTATAAAAATCGTCCGATTGGTCAATTATCGGGGGGTCAACAACAGCGTGTATTTTTAGCACGAAGTCTAGCCCAAGAAGCAGAGATTTTTTGTTTTGATGAACCGTTTGTCGGGATTGATCAAAAAACCGAGAATATTATTTTTAAAATATTTCGGGATTTGGCAGATTCAGGTAAATTAGTATTAGTGATTAATCACGATTTAGGAGAATCAATTACTAATTTTGATGATATCATTTTGCTTAATAAAGAACTGATTGCTGCGGGTCGCCGTCAACAGGTTCTTCAAGAAGAAAACTTAAACCAGGCTTATGGCGGAAAGGTAATGTTCTTTTCGGGAAATGCAGCTTAAGTTTAAAAGGAGTAGCTGAAAGTTAGTGAAATCAGATGTGGGATATTTTAGTAGAACCTTTAAAATATAGTTTCATGCAACGATCTTTGATTGTTGCGATTTTAGTGGGTTTAATTTGTGCGGTTGTTGGTAGTTATTTGATGGTACAACGGCTGGCTTTATTGGGGGATGCGATTAGTCATTCTGTCTTACCAGGATTAGCTATTGCCTATATTGTGGGTGCGAATATTTTTATTGGTGCATTTATTGCGGGGGTGATTAGTACCGTTTTTATTAATTTAATTCGGACTCGCAGTAATATTAAAGAAGATGCGGCGATGGGAATTGTTTTCTCTGCCTTTTTTGCCTTGGGAATTACGTTAATTACTATTATTCAAAAAGACAACAAAATAGACCTCAATCATTTCTTGTTTGGTAATATTCTTGGCGTAACATTGGGAGAGGTTCGAGATACTGCAATTATTGCGGTAATTGTGATTTTAATTGTCGTTTTAATCTATAAAGAACTACTGTTTTATACCTTTGATCCTTTGGGTGCAGAAGCCGTTGGTTTACCTGTAAACTTACTTAATTTTGGGTTAATGGTGTTAATCGCCTTAACCATTGTCGCTAGTTTAAAAGCCGTTGGGGTGGTGTTAGTTTTATCGCTGTTAATTACTCCAGCGGGGACTGCTTATTTACTCGTTAGTCGTTTACATCATATGATGTTTTGTGGGGTAGGAGTTGGGGTACTTTCGAGTATTAGCGGAATGTATCTCAGCTACTATTTTAACCTTCCTTCTGGCCCTGCTATTGTGTTAGTTGCATCGGGATTATTTACCCTAGCCTTTCTATTTAGTCCGACTCAAGGACTCCTCACTCATCCACCCACAACCACCCAACAACCCGCCTTTTTAAAAGAGTTAAAAAATTTAATTAATCGTTCTTAAAAGGCTTTGTATTTGGCATTCAGATATGCTCATTTTGCAATAATTTCAAAAGGATTCGGTTTGTTCTTCATAGTCGTAGATGGTCAGACCAAGAATTTTTAGATAGGCGCGATCGTCCGAGTTTAATTGGGGCTTGTCTAAAATTTTATTAATTTGTGCTTGCGTGGCTTCGTATTCAAGTTCATTGGTTATTGGGCGAGGGGGGAATGCGATGATAAGTTCTAAGTAGTAACGGCTAGGAGTCTTTAAACCACTCGTCATTTTTCCATTTCTCCTTACTATATTCTGCGTGAGTTAGAACTGATCGAATAAATACCATTCTATACTCATAGTCAATGTATGCGATGAGACGATAGCGGTTGCCAGCGATATTGAAGACTGTGAAGTTCTCAACAATGTCTGCGGAGGGGAAAGTTTGCCGTAGGTCATTCAATGAAGTAAATTGGTCAGTGGTAATACGTTCATACCAAAGCAACAGAGGAGACTGGGCATCAGCGTGTTTTTCCCATAATTTCCGCAATGCTTTACGACTAATAACTCTCATCAGTTAAACCACTATTTCCCGAAGATTCCAACAACTGCCATGGTCGCCACCTTTTAACAGTATAATCATCCATACTGTTAGGTAACGAAAACTTATGAACATCAACTTTAAGCAATTTTATCAGTATTTAATCAGTGGAGGATTTGTATTTCATTAAACTGGCTGGCCATTTTGCCTCTTTGAGTAACGGACGCAAATCGTCAGCAACACGACTGGCTAATATTTCCTGTCCAACTGCATTCGGATGAATCACATCATCTTGTCGATGTTTGGGATTATCCAAAACGCCTTTAAAGATTTGGGGAATTAGATAAGCTTGGGTTTCTTGAGCAACTTTTTCAAACATTTCTTTGTAAGGATCATTGAGTAAACCGGGGTTAATTCCCAATAAAACAACAATCGCCCCCTGTTGTTGAATTTGAGTAATAATTTGTCGTAAGTTTTCTTCAGTTTCAGCAAGAGGAACTTTTCTAAGATAATCATTTCCGCCAAGTTCAACCATAACCAACCAAGGGTTTTGGGATATTACATCCCCTTGAAGTCGATTTAATCCCATTGCTGTGGTATCTCCAGCGACACCTTGATTGAGAATGGGTAAACCCAATTTACGACTCAGAACATTCGGAAAAGCTTCGGCTTCTGCGACACCATATCCGGATGCAATACTATCACCTAAAACGATTATTTGTTCACCAACTCCCCCATCTATATTTTTAACAGAATCCAATCCCTGACTACAACCTATCGTAAATTGAATGGTAGCGAAAAATAAGAGAAAAGAACAGAACCATCGACGAGTTTTCATCGCAAATCTTGCTCGATAAAAAAGATATAACTTGAGTTTAAATGTTTCGTGGCGGTAATAGCCGACTGGCGATATCGGAAATTTGGGGATTAAAAACTTGTAAATAGTCTACCCATTCCCAAAACGCCCAATCCCATAATAAATTATAGCTTGTACTCAGATAATTTTGCCACTCGGGATGAATCAAAATTCCCCGATTTTCAACATCGAAACAATACAAGGGTTTTCTACTTTCAAAATAATCCTCGCTTAACTCTCGGATTTTGCGATTGATTTTACCATCTTTTTCGCCGAATAGTTCCAATTCAAAAAAAGGTCGAATTAAACGATAGGGAACATATCGCATCAGTTGGGAAGTGAGAGTGTCTAAGGGAGATAACACCAAATTTTTTCGGAGTTGGTTAAGGTCATTTTGAGTTAATATTTGAGGCGGTTTAAATTGGATAAAATTACTATAAATAAAACCGTTTAACATCTCGGAAATTTTGTCTTGAGTTCCGAAAGCAAGCCGAGAATAAAAATGAGGATACCAACTCAGCGTTAACATTTCCACTGTCAGGGTTTGATAGAGCAATAAATTTACAGAATTAACTTTTTGTTCATGGATAAGATTTAAAATTGAGAGAAAAAACAAATATTTATAGGAATTGGTTCTCTTTTCAAACAGGCGACCCAAAACCTCAAGGTTCAACTGTTTTGATGGGGGAAATGATGTCATTTTCAACCGAGTTAATCTTTGTGAGCAATTACATAATAACGCCAGGGAGCGGGATAACCTTCTATTGTTAATGAAGAATTTGTTGGATCTAAAAACTCAGATAAACTATCAATATCTGCCCAAGTTGTACGGCGTTGTTCTTCCGTTGAAAGGGGTTCAGCAAAAAAACAATTAACATCGGTAAAACCTGCTCGATTCATCCAATTTTCCAAGCATGATTGAGTCGGGAGAAACCAAATCCCTCGCGCTTGTGCATAACGTTTTTGAGGGGTTAATGCTACAGGTAAATCTCCCGGTATTCCCTGACAATCAATAATAATTTCTCCTGTTTTTTTCAGAGATTTGTGCAGTTTTCGCAGTAAACCTACTGGGTCAGTATGATGATACAAAATCCCCAAACAGAAAATCGTATCAAAAAAATCAGGATAAAGGTCAATATGTTCAACGCCCAAAAGTTCAAAATGAAGCATTTCCTGTCGGACAATATTCTGCACCAGTTGAAAGTTCCATAAGTGTTTAGCATAGGGTTCAAAGCCAATCACACAAACAGGTTTTTGATGCGCCATTCTAAACATAAAATAACCATTATGACAGCCAATATCTGCAACTTTGCGCTCTTTTAATGGTTGAATATGGGGTAAAATTCGTTCCCATTTCCAATCCGAACGCCATTCAGCATCGATGAGAGTTCCAAAGAGTTCAAATGGCCCTTTTTTCCATGGACAAAAGGCTTTTAAGGTTTGATTAAATCGTTGCTGTTGTTCGGGAGAGAGTTCATCTGCTTGACCAACTTTGACCACTGAACCTGAAAAATCAAACTCGTTACTTTGAATATCTTGCACCGCTTGAACCGCTTGATAATAAGGCTTGGTTCTGGCTTCAAATCGTTTTGCTTGTTGTTCCTGTCTTCTTGTTAAAATTGTTTCAGATTCAATATCATCATTGTATTGTTCAAGATAGTCAGGCGCGACATAGCCCATCTGTTTATCTAACATTGAAGCTTAAGAGAGTTGGAGATTACTACCTCTTATTTTAGCTTAAATTGACAGTAAAAAATTGATCAAACCTAAATTAAATAAAATAATATAGACAGAATTCAGGAAAATATTGCATAATAAAAAGTAAGTATTGAGGAAAAAACGATGACTGTTACAATGTTTAAATGGTCATTAGACCGATATCACGAAGCACTCGCTAAAGGGTCAATTCGAGAAGATGATCGGATAGAATTATTAAGAGGAGATTTAGTTGTTATGTCGCCTGAGAGAGAACCTCATGCTTATTATAGTCGCTCTGTAGGTGATTATTTGCGGGAACAGCTAAGGACTCAAGCTCAAATTAGTGAAGGTCATCCGATAACATTACCAAATAATTCTGAACCCGAACCCGATATTGCAATTATTCAACCTTTGGGTAAAGAATACCTAAATCATCATCCCTATCCCGAGAATATTTTTTGGATTATTGAATTTTCTAACACTTCCTTAGAGAAAGATTTGGGCTTAAAGAAATCTATCTATGCTGAAGCAAAAATTCAGGAATATTGGGTAGTGAATCTAAAAGGATTAGAGTTAAAAGTCTTTAGAAATCAAAGTCATGATAATTATACTGAAGAATTGACCTTAACAACAGGAACAATTTCACCTCTACCTTTTCCCGATATTTTAATCGAAGTTCAACAGTTGATATTTTCTTAAACCCTATTTAGACTTTAAAGCCACAAACGAAATAAAGTTGTGGAGTTTAATAATAGAGTCAACCTGTTCAAAGCCACTTTCATGCAGCATTTGAATTTGTTCATTTTCTGTAAGCGGAATTAACACATTTTCCAGCGCTTCTTTTTTCCGTTCAATTTCGTTTTTGGCGTAACCATTGCGAGTTTTAAACGCTTCATAATGCAGGGTAATTGTTTCTTGAAACTGGGGAGAAGCTGAACGAATTTTTTCACTGAGAAAGAGTAAACCACCGGGAACTAAACCCTGATAAATTTTTTGTAGTAACCTGTGACGTTGATGCAGAGGTAAAAACTGTAAAGTATAGTTCATAACGACTACACTACTTTGATTAAAAGAACAGTTTTCTGCTTGATTACAAATCAGTTCAATTTGATGAATTTTTGATATTTCAGCTAACTTATTTTCAGCTTTTTCTAACATTGCTTGAGAACTATCAATCCCCACTAAAATTGTAGGTTCTTTTAAAAAACGTCCGAGTAATTCTAAAAAAGTTCCCGTAGAACAACCAATATCTATAACTTTTGTTCCTTCTTGATAATAGGCTAAACTCCAATGCGCCGCACAAGCAACCACTTCTCGATAAAGCGGAACTGAACGAGAAACCATATCATCAAAAACCCGCACCACTTCTTCATTAAAAACAAAAGGTTTAGGCCAGGTTCCTTTCTCAAATAGTTCATCTTTTTCGGAAGTAAAATACAGTTCTGTATTAAATAAATCATTCATTAGTTTAATATTTGAGATAAAAATCTTTAACTAAATCAATAAATTCTGGCGTATAAATATGTCGATCAATTTCAATGGTTAGAGTGTTTTCTGATGGATTATTTTGGCTTTGACTAAACTCCATTAAAATTCGTTTGATTGAACGGTTGGGAGTCGGTTTAATAAACAACTTTTGATTACAGAAAAAACCGAATTCTTGTGCCATTTTTTGAAAGCTGTTCGCCGCATCTGTCGGATAAATAACAGCTAACCGTCCCTCTTTCTCTAGAAGCTGTTGTGAAACATTTAATAGATCAACTTGTGATAAAAAATTGGTATGTCGTGCCACTGTTCTAGATTGTTCTGAGGCTTTATAAGCATTCTCGAAAAAAGGCGGATTTGAGACAATTAAATTATATCGCTTTGAACAACTTTTTGTATAGTCCTGAACTGATAAATTATCAACTTTAATCCGTTCTTTCCAAGGCGATAATTCTATATTTTCTTTGGCTTGAATACAGGAACATTCATCAATTTCTACGGCATCAATTTGGGCTGTGGAACGTTGCGCTAGCATTAACGCCACTAAACCCGTTCCCGTGCCAATATCTAATATAGTTTGAGTATTTGTAAAATCTGTCCATGCTCCTAATAGTACACCATCAGTTCCAACTTTCATCGCACAACGATCTTGAAAAATAGTAAACTGTTTGAACCTAAAATAAGGGTTAGAACGCCTAGACATTCTCCATTTTTCCTAAAAGTAAAGTACCCGGCATTGCTTTTTTAAACCAATTTGTAATCAAGATTTGTTCATCATCGCATTTGCTAATCACTTCTCCTTGTAAGTTGCGGAATTCAATATCTTCAGGAAGTTTTCGTTCCTCACCAGTAGGAAGAATCAGATTGTTAATTTGAGTGATTTCAAAAGATTTTAAGGCATAAAAAATCACAGAAGTTTTACTTTCCACAGCTATAATTTCGGCGAGTCCAATTTCATGATGAAAAGTCGCTAATTTTGACTTTGACTTCATGCGATGAAAAATAGAAGTTGTACGATTGGTTTTAAAAAAAGGTGCGCGAATAGGTCTAGGCCATTTGGTTTTTAGTGTTGTTGGGTTGTCTAAGATTTGCTGACAAATATTATCGATATTCACCGCAATATTTCCATCTTGGCTTAAATTTCGCAAATCTAAACGTACAGTCTGCAACCCTGCTTTTTCTAAAGAAGCTAACTGATCTAAAATAAACTGATCTTTATCAAGAAACATAAACGTACCATGCACCGTTTCTAACGTCGGAAAAGGTCGATTATGACTTTCTTCTGAGGCGACAGTTGTTTCTAGATAACGAGTTTCTTCTGGATTAATCGATAGATGTTTAGACAACAAAGAACGGGGAGAATAAAACAATAAAATTCGTCCGACGCCTAAAATTTCACAAGCAACGGGAAGTTTTTGACAATATTCTATCAGTTTTGCTTCGGGAAGTTCTATCGATAAAATCAACCGTTCTAATGAATCCGAAAGAACCTCACACCATCCCTGCAAGGCTTCTAGATTATGATTTCCTGTTTCTACAATTAACTGTATTTTTAACTGCGGAAAATGAGTTTTTACCCACCAAGCTGCACCCGGATCACAGACTCGAATTGCAGAAAATAGGTTAAGATTATACTGAGATATTTTTTGACAGATTTCCATCATCATCTGTTCTGGCATTAAAATATCCCAAACTAACACCGGATTTAACCCTCTTTCAACGGCTTGAGAAGCGAGAAACTCGACTTCTTGGAGGGAGAGTCTTCCTTGACAAGCTAGTAATAAAGGTTCGAGTAAAACCTCTTGTAGATTTGGTGCATTAACACACCGTTCTAGATCAGAAATGGACGAAATAAAGGTATTAAATTGCATTCTATCCTAAGAATGAGTCACTAATTCAGGTTGAAAAATCGTTTTTTGTCGAGACAGTCGAATCACGGTAAATTTGTGAATATCCTGCAAGATATTAACACGCGGTAGACAAACAACACTATCTTTTTTGATACTGTCTAAAGGTTCCCCTGTTACCGAAAAAAGTTGAGTGATTTTCCAGTTAATAATTTCTCCTTGGGGGGGAATGATTTCAATTTCATTTCCAATAGTTAACGGTTCGAGTAACTGAAGGGCTAAATAATCCGATGTTGTATCTATAACAATCCCCAAATATTCGTGAGTTCCTCGATTATTCCCCGACAATTGACCAAAGACAGAATCACTATCTGCCGGATTTTCTAACGAACCCGAAGAATAATCCCGGTGAGGAATAGAGTCAAGATTACTTGCAATTTTCTCTAGTAATTCGGGTGTGATGGTTCCCTCGATATAAGCATCAATCAGTTGTCGATACGCTTTACACGTCATCGCTACATAAAACGAAGACTTCATCCGTCCTTCGATTTTCAAAGAACAAATTTTATGTTTAAAAAAGTCTTCAATTTGATGCACTCCCCATAAATCTTTGGACGACATAAATGTGATCGGATTAGAGTCTTGATTCTCTAATTTATAAGGTAATCGACAGGATTGAATACAACCCCCTCGATTAGAATCTCGTCCTGCGGTAAAATTAGAAATTGTGCAGTGACCCGAATAAGCCATACACATCGCCCCGTGAATAAACATTTCTACATCAATACCGGATTTTTCCCCAATTAAACCCGTTTCTGCTACACTCAATTCTCGACCCACAATCAGACGTTTTACCCCAAATTGTTTCCACAGTTCTGCTGCTGAGGAATTTAAACAAGAGGCTTGAGTGGAAAGATGAATATTCAGATTTGAAGACTTGCGAACTACTCTCAAAACACCAATATCTGAAACAATCACACCATCAATTCCAATCGCTTCTAAAAACTGACAATAATCTCCCAATCCTTCTAAATCTGCATCATGTAAAAACGCATTTAAAGTGACATAAACTTTGGCATTATACTGATGGGCAAACGCAACACCATTTTTTAAATCATAATCGGTAAAATTATCCGCCCTTGCCCGCAAACCATATTTTTGTCCGCCCACATAAACTGCATCTGCACCATAGAGAATGGCAACTTTGAGTCGTTCTAAATTTTTAGCGGGGGCTAAGAGTTCGGGTTTCCACTGGTTCATTGTTTTAATTTTGTTTGATTTTGTACAACTTGAATGAGTTTTAATTTTATTTAAAAATTGTTCGGAATATACTCTATTATAAAAGAGTAAATTGTTAACGTAACTTTGATTAACCCTTGCCTGTACTACTGTTCTCTTGGTGCTGATATAGCTCTCAAAACTACATCTCAAAAGTTTTATGTAGCTTTCAATGACCATTCTAACGAAGTGTGGCTTAAAATATCAACAATTTTAGATGCAGAGATCGGAAAATCAATGCACTCTATGATAAAATTTTTACAGTTCTGCCTGAGTGAACTGGAATAGTCTGTTAGACGACGTTGACGACATCAACACCGTGTTAATTTGATAGTTAATAAATAAAATGCCAGGAGGGAGATTTGAACTCCCGACACAAGGATTTTCAGTCCTCTGCTCTACCAACTGAGCTATCCCGGCTTTCTTTCACTGCCTAACTAGGATAGCAGATCTATTTTAAATCTTGCAAGTAGTTTGACAAAATTTTTTTCTGTTCCCGATCGCGAAGACGCAACCCCAGACTAGACGATTAATTCAGCTCCAGTGTAGCATCTGAGAAATGGGGAATAGAGGTAACAGTTGGTGACAGACAAAAACAAATTCCGCAGCTTAGTCGCATTATTGCTTATTTGGCTGTTTAGTGGAATCAGCGATCGCCTTTGGTTTGCATTGGATCGTTCGGTTCCCGCTTGGGATCAGGCGGACTATCTCACCAACTCGTTAAACTATTGGCGGGCGCTACAACATCCCCAATGGTTTTCTTCGGGGTGGTGGGAACAGGTGTGGATGCTGTCTCCGAAAGTTCCTCCCCTGACTTACCTGCTGACGGTACCGTTTTACAACCTATTCGGAACGGGTACAACCCAAGGAACACTCGTCCATTTACTCTTTAGTGGTATTGTACTCGCTTCGGTTTATGGAATTGCCATTCAACTGTTTAACCGACAAATTGCACTCTGGGCTTGTATAATTGCTGCATTGTTACCCGGACTCTATGTTTATCGTCTCCAATACTTGATCGACTACCCGATCACCGCGATGGTAGCGCTAACTTTTTGTTGTCTAACCCAGTGGAAATATAGCCAAAAAAAATGGGTGTGGGCGATCGCATTTGGTGTATCTTTTGGGTTAGCACTATTCGTCAAACAAACGGCGTTATTTTTCCTGTTTGTTCCCCTAGTTTGGGTGAGTGTAGACAGCCTCAAACATCGACGCTGGAAAAGCCTCATTCAGTTGACTGTTGCTTTATCATTATCCATTCTCATTTTAATCCCTTGGGCGACAACCAACTGGTTACTGATGCTAACCTCTGGAAAACGAGCCACCCTTGACTCCGCAATAGCAGAAGGTGATCCCGCCTTAAATACCTTAGACGCTTGGACATACTATTGGAACTTACTTCCCTATCATATTTCTTGGTTATGGTTAATTGTTCCCACAGTCGGGTTTTTACTCTATCTTTTTTATCCAAAATTCCTTTCCAAACCGATCAACTTCTCCGCCTTACGTTGGTTAACCGTATTTTGGATCGGGGGATATTTTTTATGTTCACTAAATATCAACAAAGACTTTCGCTACAGTTTACCCTTATTACCCATTTCTGCAATTTTTCTCGCCTACGGTTTGACGTTATGGCCCCAACGTTGGGGAAAAATAGTCAGAGGAATAACCCTTAGTTTAGCCATTGTTTTAATGTTACTCAATTTATGGCCGATTGGCGGCGTTTGGGGGCGACGAATGGCGGCTTTTCTGAGTCCCGGTGGCGATCGCATTGCTTATTTAGGTTTACAATGGCCCCATAAACAGGTAATTAATGAAATTATTCAAACTGAACCCTATTTACAGTCTACTTTAGGTGTGTTACCGTCAACGCCAGATATTAATCAACACAACCTCAATTATTACGGCGCTTTGCGGGATGAACAGGTTTATGGGCGTCAAGTGGGAACTCGCGTCGAACACGTCGGTCAAGACTCGTTATCACTCTCTTGGTTTGTCACGAAAACGGGTCAACAGGGGATGGTAAAACGCATTAATGAAGCCCAATTTGCTATTGTCCGAGAAGTTGAACAGGGGCGACAATTTCAGTTACAGAAACGGTGGTTATTACCCGATAATACCGTTTTAAATCTTTATCATCGTCAGACCCCTTATATTGAAGTTTCTCCTCAACCCGATGCGTCGGAAAAAGTTCAACTTTCTCAAGTCATTGTCTCCCCAAAAGTTCCCCCCAATGCAACAATTCCGATTATTTATGTGTGGTCTGGTTCTTGGGAACAGCTTCACTCGGGGTTAGTGATTTTAACCTGGAAATTGCAAACCCCCGCAACTGCGATCACTTCGTCTGAGTGGTTACATGATCATGCGATCGCCATGGGGACTTTACATCCGGGAAGCTTAGAAAAAAATCAACAAAAAACGGGTTTTCAAGTTCTCGAACGCATGGGGATGTTACCGCCCAAAGATATTTTACCCGGAACTTACCGCCTAGAAGCGACCTATTTAAACCGAGAAAGCGGAGAAACCTATCCGATCGCTGTTCCGTCTGTTACTGTTGAAATTGATCCCCAGGCTGCTAAATTACCCGCACCCGAATTAGATCTCGTTTCTCAACTGCGTCAGTTAGCGCTAAATTTACCCCAGGGAGTACCCGGACTCGAACCTGTCTTTGATCAAGTCGGACGAATTAACCAATATGATCCAATTCAAGATTATACTGTTGTTGCAGAAAAGACGTTAAGTTATCGCTTACAAACTGCACCCGAAAATTTAGATTATGCTTATGCTTTGGCTTTAGCAACGGTTTTACAACAAGATGCACCCACTGCGATCGCGGCTTTAGAACAAGTCACCCAACTCGATCCCCAAAACCCAAACGCTTATGCTTATCTGGCTTTTATTCATCTGTATGCTTTGCATCCCCAAGCCGCAGAAAAAGCCATTCAAACCGCGATAAAATTAAACCCCGATCAAAGTGAATTCCAAGCGTTAAGAGGAATTTCTGCTTTGATGCAGGGAAATCTAATTCAAGCTTGGCAGGATCTACAAGCCCTGCGTTAAGGTTTAAAGGTTTAATTGACTTTCACTTCTGCGGGGATCAACTCATCATCAACAATTGCGCCTTGTTCTTTGAGAGTGAGTTTGGTGGATTTTGATAACCCTGTACAGCCTATAAAACTAGCATCTTTGACTTGAGCATGACTGAGATCAACGCTGCTGAAGTGGGTTCCGCTCAGGTTTGCGCCTGTGAGATCGGCATCAGTGAAGTCAACACCGATAAAGCTAGCACAGCTTAAGTCTACATGACTCAAATCCCACCCTTTTGCCCCTTGGGTGACGATTTTCTGCACTAAGAGCCATTTTTGACTAAGTTGAGTGTTTTCGTCGATTTGGGTGCCATTGAGGTTGACTCGACAGAGTTCTACGCCTGTGAGGTTAGCCCCATTCAGATTCGCCCCTGTCAGGTTTACTCCCGTCAAAACGGTATTGAGGAGGTTGGCGTTGCTCAGGTTAGCATTTTGGAGTTTGGCGTTGCTGAGGTTGGCACCATTGAGGTTGGTATTCACCAGTTGAGCATGAGTCAAGTTGGCTTCTTTGAGATAAGCATTCAGAAGTTGGGCTTCGCTGAGATCAGCACGGGTGAAGTTGGCTTCGCTCAGGTAAGCGTCACAGAGATCAGCACCTCGGAGACGGGCTTCGCTCAGGGTAGAATTCGTGAGATTGATCCCTCGGAGGTTCGTTTGGCATAAGTTGGCATGGGAGAGATCTGCACTGATCAGGTTAGCCCCACTCAGGTTAGATCCGCTTAAATTAATCCCAATCAGTTTTATCCCAATGAGAAAAGCCTCCTGGAAATCTCTCTTACCGTGAGCGTAGTGAGCGAGAAGTGTTTGAGTTTCCATGATAATTATTGAGGAATAGGTAAAAAATGTGAAGTTAAGATTCGATTTAGGAGAACCTGTGATAGGATCCTACAGGTCTATTCAAAACATTTCCGTCTTAATTATGACGAATCCATCACCTCTTTTTTCGGTAGAATGAATGGTAGATCAGTGCTTTTTTTTACGAGTGCGACGGGCAGATTCGATTAATTTCCTACGATAAGGATCGGCATCAGTACGCCAGTAGACGCGATGACCTTTGATTTCAGCGCAGTGTTCTTCTAAGCACTTCAGCCAACCCAGGCGAGTTTGAATTGCCCGAAAATTATCTAATAGTCCCCAATCCTCCTCTTGACGAGTGAGTTTGGCGAAAGTCTCATAGTAGGGGTATTCTGGCGTAATATAGGCTTGCTTACAGTGCAGAATGGGTGGATTAGGCCCATCGTAGCTCTGATAAGTGACATGGAGATCGCGTAGGTCGATTTCCATTTTAGTGTCTAGAGCTGGATGCGGATCAGTATCAAAATCCGGATAAAACAAGTAGGTGATTTTGGGTTTTTTGACGTGAAACTTAATTATAGTTGTTCCGGCTAACCGACCTAGAGTTCGGTTTGCACAACCTTCGTACAAACGGAGTAGGGGGTCTAGTTTTTCCAAGGCGGAAATATGAACCCCTAGAGAGTGAGAATATTTTTGACCGATAGGACTATTTGAACAACAGTCTGCGATCACTTCTAGGCTTCCCATACTATATAACATAATATCAGCTAAAGCACAAGCTTTCTTATAGCTGCCAAATAGCCCTTTTATATCATTGCGAACCCCTTCTGAATGCTGAGAAAGTTTGGGGCGATGACTAAACTGACTTAATGCCAAATAAACTAAAAAATCCTGACGACGGCGATCCGCTACTTTTTCCCAATCTTCGGGATCAGTGGCTTGTAAAATGACCTTAAATGCTCTTTTAAATGTCCCAAATTCTGCTCGAATTTCGTCTTCATTGGCCAGTTCCCCAACAACCGGAATTCGTCCGCGATCGCTAACAAATTTGATCAAGGGTTGAAGTAACGGTTCATAGTCTTCAAACCGTTTAACTTGTGTGCAGATTCTCGGAGAAATTAGACGAGATCTATAGCGAGATGCTCGAAAATTTTCACCCTGACTTCCGTTGCGAAACACCACATAAACGCCAATATCAAGCGGAATAGAATTTACCTCTAACACTTGATCTATATAAACTTTGAGTTCTTCTTGCTCATAATATTTCTGAAAAGTATTCCGATTGGTAATAACCCCATCTCCATAAGCAACAATTCCGCGATCGCGATCATCAATTAAAATCTGGGCAGCAACAATTAAAACCTGTTTTGTCAGTTCCCAGGCATTCACCAAAGCTTGGCGTCGTTCTCGTTGACATTCAATCACATTAATGATGTAACCCAAGTTGACAATATCCGCTTCTTTTAAAGGGGTATCAGGAGAATAGTAAGGATCCCAACCTGAACTTTCATACCCTTTTTCGACCATGCGTTCAATGTCACCTCCGTAGCCACATCCATAATCAAAAAAAGTAGTATTTTCAGAAAATAAATCGGCTTCTAAAACTAACTTCACAGGCCGGGAAAGAGAACGACGAACTAAAGCCGCTTTGTGACGTTCTATCTTCGGAATGGGGACAAACTCTAATGGATTTTCTTGATCCCCTTCTATCGAAACAATGCGATGATCCCGAATTTCTACTCCTTTTCGAGCAAGATATTGTTGCCATCCTTCACGGGTTCCAATAGTTCGATAGATACGTTTGTCTGAGGTAGAAATGGATTGATGTTCACCAGAGAAACTGAGTTTAGACTCTAATAGTCCCAGTTTTTCTTCTGCTTGCGTCAAACGGGCGAACTTGTCATAGTCAGGATAGTCAGGGGTAACAAAGGTTTCTTTACGATGGAGAATGGGTGGGTTATCGCTATGATCATAGTCGTGGGTTTTGAGGTGACGGGTTTGTAGATTAACCAACAGACTCGCTGTTAAAGCCGGATGGGGATCACTGTCAAAATCCGGGTAGAATAGATAGGAAACAACAGGTTTATGGGTATGAAATTTAACGATTGTTACCCCTTCGATATTCTCTAATATTTGCCGACTCCAAGACTCGTAGAGACGCAAAGCCGGATCAAGATGATCAATCGCGCTGATATGAACGTAGAGGGCGTTGGGGAGTTTTTTACCAATCTTACTCTGTTGAGAATAGTAAGCGATCGCGTGGGGTCGCCTCAGGTGTAATAGAAGATGATTGACGACTTCACAGACTCGTCCAAAACTTCCAAAAGTGCTTTTGATTTCCTGCTGTAGAGATAGGGGGAATTGAGACAGGGAGATTAAGGGAGGTGGAAGTTGAAAGAGATTTGCCTGTTGAGCCAGAGAGAAGATCAGGTCATTGAGGTTGCGAATTTGGGAAGCATCGAGTTGAGTTCCAGGAGCAGGAACAAGACGGGAATCCGTCGAGAAGGGCATTGTTGCTGCAATCTCACTGATACTCATTTGCTTAACCCAGAATAGTAGAGAGATTTATCTTAGAGCTAAGTATACAGCAAATGGGATATTTTACGACAAAAAATATAACGTTTTGGCAAAAACTGGGGATCACAGAGAGGGAACGAGCGCGAATTCTCACCGATGACAAACCGAAAGAGCTAAATTTCTAGGATAAACGTCGCGCCTTTTGGGGGATTATTTTCGACAAAAATTTGACCTCCATGAGTTTCTACAATCATCTTACAAAATGCTAAACCCAACCCAATTTGTTCAATCCCTTCTACGACAGTTCCCACTGCATACTTTTTAAAAATAACATTTTGTAGTTCTTTACTCACACCCGGGCCTTGATCATAAATGTAAATTCTGACTTGAATGGATTCCTGTTCAGGATACTCTACTCGAAAGCGAACTACACTGTTATTTGGAGAGAACTTAATAGCATTGGAGAGTAAGTTATCGAGGACTCGCCGAAATAAGTTGGGATCGAGATTTACTTGTTTTTGAGTTGACGGAACTTCGGAAATCAATCTAATTTTTTTCTGAGTCGCTATCGTTTCAAAATCAAAAACAGTTTGTTCAGAAAATTGACCAAAATCTATCGTTTTTTGAGTAAGAATCAAATTTCCAGATTCCAGTTTTGCCATCACTAATAAATCATTGGTTAAGGATTGTAATCGTTGTCCACAATTGACGATACGTTGAACTTTGTTTCGGCTTGATTCTGAGAGTGAATCTTCTTTTAAAAGTTCTCCAGCAAAGAGAATACAAGCAATCGGATTTCGCAGATCATGGACAATCATGTGTGACATTTCTTCCCGTAATCTGAGAATATCAGCGAGAGTATCCCGTTGTTGTTGTAAGGTATCATATTGTTGTTTAATTCGCAGCATTGAACGAATTCTCGCTCGAAGTTCAATACTACTCGCAGGTTTACTAATAAAATCATCTGCTCCTCCTTCCAAACAACGAGCCATCTCTTGTTTAGAATTGAGGGCTGTTACTGCAACAATTGGAATATGAGACCATTGAGGATCTGATTTTATTTTTTGACACACTTTTACCCCATCCATCTCTGGCATCATTACATCTAAAAGGATGACATCTGGTTTAAATAAAGGCAACCGTTGTAAGGCTTTTATCCCACTAGAAGCATAACTTAATTCATATGGTTCTTCTAGCAATTGAGCTTCGATAACATCAAAATTATTGGGTTCATCATCGACAATTAAAATTTTTGCACCATTCATTTTTTTAAGTCAAGTAATAAATCAAAAAAATCAGAATTTTTGGGTCTAGAAATGAATCAATGTCATCTTTCAAAACTCATGTTTTTTTACGATCAATCATCTCAGGTTTAACAGTCATCTCAGGTTTAACAGTTCTTTGATTTTATCCGATAACGTTTTTAAACTAATGGGTTTGCTCATATAATCATTTGCTCCAGCTTGCAAACAGTGTTCACGTTCTTGACTTCCCACTAAAGCCGTTAATACAATAATAGGAATTGCAGCCGTTTCTGGATTGGTGCGGATTTTACGAATGGCTTTTTTGCCATCAAGTTCTGGAATTTGAATATCAATAATAATTATTTGAGGCTGATATTGTTGGGCATATTGAACCGCTTCAATACCGTTTTTAGCCAAAATAATTTGATATCCTCGGGTTTCTAAATAATCAGCTACCGTTTCCGCATTGGCTGGATCATCTTCTGCAATGAGAATGGTTGGAGATCCTTCAAAAAATGAGTTTGAAAACTGAGGTTTAGCAGTTGTCAATAAATCTTCTGTCGTTTCATTAAGATTATTGTTTGCAGACAGTAACGCATCTACAGTTTCAGGAACAACCGTAGAATTCCAGGGAAGTGTAACAATAAAGGTACTTCCTCGCCCCACTTCACTGTCAAGAGAAACGGTTCCAGCGTGCATTTGAGTAATTTGTCGAACTAGAGCTAACCCCAAACCCGTACCGGAATATCGGCGAGAAAGACTACTATCAATTTGTACAAAAGGTTCAAATAAACGGACTTGATCTTCTGGAGCAATACCAATTCCTGTATCAGTAACACTCAAATGTACACAATTATTTTGAGGTTCAGTCTCAATCTTCAGTAAAATATGATTCCCTTCTGGGGTAAATTTTACCGCATTACTGAGGAGATTAATTAAGACTTGACGAATACGAAGTTCATCGATGTTAATAATCACCGGAACAGGAGTGGCAATAAACTGTAATTGGATATTTTTTTGATCGGCTTGGGGTTTAACAAAATTAAGGCTAGATTGACAAAGTTGAGTCAGATTAACCGCAGAAAGCTGTAACTCCATTTTGCCTGATTCTATCTTAGATAAATCGAGGATCTCATTGATGAGTTCGAGTAAATGTTGACCACTCTGTTCAATCGTTGATAGCGATCGCAATTGTTCGGCATTGAGAACTCCATAAACCTCCTGTTGCAAGACCTCCGATAAGCCTAAAATCGAATACAATGGTGTTCGTAATTCATGGCTCATATTTGCCATAAATTCATCTTTGAGACGGGTTGCTCGTTCTAACTGAGCATTTGTTCGACGTAGTTCAACTTCTGCCCGTTTGCGTTCAGTGATATCTCGACAAACACAGACAAATTCGCCGCTATTGGTCAGAGTCAGGGAGAATTCTTCGAGAAATGTACTTCCGTCTTTACGAATGGCTAAAGCTTCGCCCCGTGAATATCCCTTTTCCATCAGTTTAGCAATAACTTCTCGATCAATGCGATCGCCTTCTTCTGGGTGATAAAGACTCTTCCAGTTACGGTTTAATAATTCGTTGGCTTCGGTATAACCAAACAGTTCTAAATGGGCTTTGTTCAGGTAAAGATAGTCTCCCATTGGGCTAGTAATTGCAATTCCTTCGCTGGCGGCTTCAATCGCAGTTAGCTGACGTTTGAGTTGTTCTTGGGCGAGTTGACGTTCAGTAGCTAGAGCGATCGCACTGACCGCAGCAGCTAATAAACTGATTTCGGCTTCATCCCACTGACGATCATCTTCATCGTTATCAAAACCAATTAATCCAAAAAATTCACCTTTAACAATTAGCGGAAATAATAATACGGTAAAGATGCCCACAGGTTCAAGAATTTGACGTTGTTCTGAGGTCATATCGCTTAAACTCTCACAAATTGCTTCACCTTGAGCAAGTTTTTCAACCCAGGACGAAAAACAGGGGGTATCATAAAGTTGTTGCAGAACAGAACGGTTGAGTCGAGAAGTTGCATCCGGAGCCGACCAGTGAGACATATAATACAAATATGGACGCTGAAACTCATCGTAATAGTGTTCAAATACATAAACCTGACTGGCATTCGCCGCTTGACCTAAGATAGAAAGCACGAGTTTGTATAAATCACTTTGAGAAGTAGCACACAACAGTTGACGCTGCACTTCTACTAAAGCGGTGAGATAATTATCTCGTTTTTGGAGAGCGGCTTCTGCTTGTTTGCGTTCTCGAATATCCCGAGCAATTTCGCAGAAGTAGGGGATACCATGAAAGTTTAATTCGGTCAGGGTAATTTCTACTGGAATGGCTTCACCAGTTTGGGTATGATGAATAGACTCTAATAACAGGGATTTTTGGTGTTTGAGACGTTGGCAAAACTGTTCCCACTGGGGCGGAGCGTTTAGGGTTTGATCAATTTGCCAAATTTTGAGATTGGAGAGTTTTGCACTCGAATAGCCCAAACTTTCACAAGCGGTTTTGTTAACATAAACAATCTGACCTGATTGATCGACAATAACAACACTTTCTTGGGCATTATCGAGGGCAAATTCGACCAGTCGTAAACGATCTTCGGTTTGTTGACGTTCGGTAATATCAAGAGCAACAGCTAGAAATAAACGTTCTTGTTGATGTTCGATCAGTTGAAAGTGAACTTCTACCGGGTATAACGTCCCATTTTTCCGTTGATAGGCGGCTCTAAAAATTATTTTGTGTTGTTGATGATTTAATAAGGGATCAATTAACTGTTGAAATTTTTCTGGAGTCAGTTGGGGTTTGAGTTTAATGGCTGTTATCTGTTGAAGTTGTTCGAGGGTGTAACCCAGATTTCGCAAAGCACCTTGGTTAGCATATTGAAATTTTAGGGTTTCGGCATCAAAGATATAGATTTCATTTAAACTTGCATCTAAAATGTTTAATAAACGAGTTCGTTCGTCAATTTCGGCTTCTAGATCGGCGGTGCGTTGTTGAACTCTCGCTTCGAGTTCTTGGTTGAGTTGCTGTAGTCTTTGTTCGGCTTGTTTCTGTTGAGTAATATCTTGGGTGAGAACGACACCCGTTTGTATGGTTTCTTGATCGATAATGGGAAAAAAGTAGACGAGATAAATATGATCTCCAAAGGGAAGTTCAGCAACAAATTCTTCTCCAGCTAAAGTCCGATGATATAACGGTTCGATTAGTTCGCAGGTTTCTTTTGGTAAGGCTTCCCATATTGTTTTCCCTTCCATCTCCTGTTTAGAAAGTCCCACTTCTGCGAGTCCTAAACCACCAATCAGGATATACCGTAAGTCGTGATCAAACATCATTACAGCACCGTTGGGGAAGTTCTCGACTAACATTTGATAACGGGCTTCACTACAACGTAATGCTAATTCTGCTTTTTTACGTTCGGTAATATCTTCGTAGGTTCCCACAACGCCGATAATTTCTCCCTCTGCATCTCGCAAAGGCATTTTATGGCTTCTTAGTAACCGTGAAATGTTTCCGACTTTTGTGATGGGTTCTTCAATATTGAGTTTGGCTTCTCCAGATGCCATTACTTGATGATCATCGGCGCGATAGAGTTTGGCTTCTTCTTTCCACGGCATATCAAAGTCAGTTTTACCAATGATTTCTTTGCTAGAAGATAAACCTCCATCCACACTAAATTGGTAGTTACAGCCGAGAAAATTTCCTTCTTTATTTTTCCAAAAAACAGCTTGAGGAATACAATCTAGAACAGAACTTAACAGGATTTGATTGTCTTGCAGGGCGCGTTTGACTTCGACGTGAGCGCTAAGATCTCGACTTTCTGCGATTAATAATATAACCTCGCCTGTTTGATCTCGAAGTGGACGCAAAGCAAAGTCTGTGGTTGCGACTTTACCCCCTACTATTTTGACATTAACTTCATAGTAAATTGATTCTCCAGAAGCAGCTTTAGCGATACTTTGACGGAGTTGGTGTTGGGTTTCTGGGGAGATTGTCCACCAGTAAGTTTCCCAAAAGGGACGGTTAATAGTTTCTTCGCGTTTTAAACCACCAAAGTCTAAAGCGGTTTGATTGACATCGAGTAAAATTCCCTCTCGACTGAGTATTGCTGTACATTGAAAGGTGTTATTCAGAAGGGCTTTGATTTTTTGATTACTGGTTTTAGTTTGGGCTGTAAGTTTAGCATTGAGAGTTTTTATTTTTTGACGAAGTTGGTCTTTTTGGATTGCAATTGAAAGTTGAATGGAGAGTTGATCTAAGAGTTCTATTTCTTCGGGTTTCCAGTTTCGGAATTGTTCACAGTGATGAGCAATTAAAGCTCCCCAATTTTGAGATTTTTGAGGGGGTTGATCATCAGATGATTCTAAATGGATAACGACAGGAATAGACAAATAAGATTTAATTTGAGCTTGCTCTAAGTTTTTAATTGTCTTTTCTGTTAGTTTAGATTGATATAGATTGGAAATTGATTGTCTTTTCGTAAGATATTCACTCTGATTTTCAATCTTAAAAGATTCTAGATCGCCATATTTAAAGTTAATTGATTGGGCAATATTTTTAGGACAATCATCCGCCAAAAACTGATACAATAAAATGCGATCACAACGAAGAATTTGTCTGATTTCATCAACGGTGGTTTGAAGTAGGGTTGTTAAGTCGAGAGATTGATGAATTCGTTGATTAACAATTTGAGTGATTTGAGTGTTGTTCATGGCTTGAGTGGTCAATTCTCGTGATTGATTTTGAGTTCAGTTCCTCCTCTTCTGTTATAAAGTATTTTTCCTCACTCTTTCATCCGTGAGTATACGGAACTCTACTTCACTCTCATGTGATCTTGAGTCAAACTCAATCGGTGAGGAAGTTTTACCCCTTATTAGTGTTGTCTTGATCTCTATATTAAAGCTTCATAATTGTGTCAGCAGCTTTATCATTACTTTACAAAGTCTTGAGTCTTTTGTATTGAAAATATGAATCTTAGTTTTTCGACACTTTGATCCGTTCTGCTTTGATTTGAAACGGCAAAATCCGGGAAACTTAATGACTGCTTGATGTTACAGCCACTAAGCGTCCAGGATTCAGTGTTCTCCTTTCGGCAGACTTAATTCAGTTTCAAATCAATTTCAACAGGTATTATTCCGCAGCAGGTGCGAGTTCAGTGGAACCTGTGGCGCGTTTACGAGTTAAGGTATTAAACAACATTAAACCAATCGCTTTGATCAAATTCCCTTCGAGTTCATTGAACATTTTCATGTTCATTCCGAAGGCGGCGTTGGCTTCAGCAACAATCCGATCGGCTGTGGCTTGATCGATGGATAAATCATTCATAATCTGGCGATAATTGGCTTTGAACGCCTTCTCATCCGGAATATCCTTAAATTCGTAGAACTGGATACCTTCGCCTTCTGAGAGGTTCATACCCCGTTGAGCGATCGCTTTGAGAATTTGTCCACCAGATAGATCGCCCATGTAGCGAGTGTACAGGTGAGCAATTAATAATTCGGGTTCGGTGTTAGAAATTTCCCGAATTCGGGCTACATAAGCTTGAGCTGCAACTGTAGGAGCGATTTCTTCACGCCAGTTGGAACCATAGAAATAGTATAGGTCTTTTTCCAAACTTTGCTTACGATTGAGTTCGGGAAAATACAGCCGAGAAAGAATGGGATGGTTATGGTGACGTTCCATCTCCTCTTCCATTGCCGAATAGACAAAGTAGAAGTTTGCTCCTAATGTTCTGTAGGAGGTTTTCTCAACGGTTCCTTTCAAAAAGCATTTGATAAAACCCACATTTTCTGCCATGGTGTGGGATTTTTTCGTGCCTTCTCGCAATTGAGTTGCTAAATTAACGCTCATACTAAAATCCTTATATCCGAAAGCTTTTGTTCAACATCAAACATCTCTATACTGAGATAGCGATGATTTCACCGCCTAAATTGTTACCTTAAACTGATTTGCTGAGAAATGATGTTAAGATTTGTCACAACGGCTACCGATCAGCAGGAGAATTGAGGCGGAGTAACTGATTTGAATTTCCTCTATGTAGCTAAAAAACGGCTTAAGATTGCACTTTAGCATGATCCGCGATCGCACTTAACTTGACTGGTTCGACAAGAGATTAGGTAATCATTACTACGCCTCAAGATGCGAACCCCTCAATATTGCCATGAATTAATTAATGCTATTTTGAATTTTGGTTTCAGGAAGGTTAATAAAGGCTTCTAATTTGATAGATTGAGAGGATGTTTTAAGCATTTTGTCACAATAAAAAAACATCATGATCTATTATAGTTTAATTTGGGTTACGGCAATTTCCCCCCTAAAACAAACATCAACATCAGTTTCGGGAGTGCGTTGACGTTGACCATAGTTGCCAATATAGAGATAATTTTCCCCTTCTACTTTATAATCAATCGGTAAAGGTTTTGTTGAGGGTTCACAAAATACCATTTTAGGTTCGGGTGCGTCGGGTTCAAGATAGGGAAAATTCACATTCCAAAAACTTCCCGGTTCCAGAGGACGATTCAGTAAGTCTTTTAAAACAGTTTGACTCCAGCGTTTTGTTTGTTCCCAATTAACAGGTCTTCCGTCTTTTCTATACTGCGATAAAGCAATTCCTCGAATTCCATGAAATGCAGCTTCTCTCACCGCAGCCACTGTCCCAGAAATGTAGACATCTATGCCTAAATTTCCACCGGAATTAATACCTGAAAGAACCCAATCAATTTGCGGAGATAAATGGGTAATTGCTAGGCGAGTACAGTCAGCCGGAGTACCCGCAACAGCGTATTCTGTATCTGAACGACGTTCCACAGCAATGGGTGATCTCGTCGTCACTTTATGACCACAACCGGATAATTCTTGTTGGGGGGCGACAAAAATTCCTTGATGGTTAATGACTTCTGATAATGCTCGAATACCCGGTGCATCAATACCATCATCATTGGTTAGTATAATCGTCATTTTGAAGTTTAGCACGTGAATGGGAAAGACAGTAACAACCCGTTACACAGATTATTTTAAGTTAAATCTTGCGCTTTTTCCCAACTTTTTAATCCTCACCACATTAAAGCCAGAATGCAGACGCCGCTAACCCCGTTAGAAATGCCGGAAATATCCATCGCAGCCAGTTATCGAGGTCAAGTGCCAGAAACTGGAGTTTGACTTCAGCCAATTCAATCGTTGTGACGGTTTCCACTAATGCCAGAAAAACCAGCACCATCGCACCAATCACAAACTTATCAAGAACGGTTAAATAGGGAACCTGGGGTAAACTTTGTTGGAGGGTAAATTCATAGGTAATCAGGCTGAGGATTGCGGTCACTGAAATCGTTACTTGAGGCATAATTTGACCCGGAGGAAACCAAAAAACGGCGTAAGACATCAAAACAATCAAGATTAAAGGTAAAATAACACGAGTGATATAATAAGCTGTGTAGCGTTTCACTTTGAGTTCATAGTCAAAGCAAACAAAACTTTGATTAAGTTGAGCAATATGACGAGAACCGTTATGAGCAACGGGAATGTTTGTAGACCAGTTAGGGAGTGAAATTTCTTCGGCTAATCCCGTGAGATGATGATTCACAACAAACTGAACTTCATCTGGACTAAACACAAACGACATGATTTGAATTCGCAGGGTTTGTTCGTCAAAGGGAAAGCGTTTTAGGTTTAAAGGAGAGGAGACTAAACCATGAAATCTCTGTCCACAAACCACCGTTCCATCAGGTGCAACGACTGTTGTTTCAAAGTTTTTGGTTAGGTTTCTTTGGTTAAAAATTCGCGCCGCAGGATGCCAAATTTCATCTAAATTTTTACGACAGGAAGCAATAGAACAATGAGACTGGCTCATAACGAGATGCGGATCTTTCCATCTAAATTCTATAAAAAAGTCCACTTCAAAGCTTTGTCTAGCTTCATCAATTTTAAATAAATCAATCACGTAAAGACCGACAGAAACTTCTGTCGCGCCTTGCTCTGAAAAAGGACGTTCTTGGACTAAAAGTTCTCGGGCTGGGTTGATATCGTCTTCAATCGTGATCTTGGCGGTAACTGTAGACGTTTTCGGGAGAGCGGCGACTAAATTCTTGAGCTGCATTAATTTAAACAGATAATTTTTTATAGACTCAAAATCTTGATGATCTTATTTCTAACTATACAAAATAAAAGATTATAACTTTGTACAATTGCTTACATAAAAATTGAAGTCTCTGAGATACATTTTACAGACAGACAATTTATCAGTTTTTCTCTAGGGTAAGAACGTCGCACAAGGGAAGAAGCGATACAATGAGTAATTTTCTAAAAACATGAAACCCGTTTTACAGGTCTTGCAAAGGGGGTTATAAAGCGTTGAACATCAAGCCTTTATTAACAGTTAGCAAAGCATTAAATTGTCAGATTTTAGAGAATGGAACCCATTAGTCCAAGCAAGATGGGTACAATCATATTCTACAGCAATTTCAGCCAAACAATTCATTAATATTAATCCTGCACCTTGACTTCGACTATCTTGATCAACATACAAATCATCTAGCCAAATACTCGGTTGACCTACAAACGAAGAATATCTAAATCCATACAATGCAAAGCCTATTTCACACTCGGAATTCTCGACAAAAATAACATAAGCAAAAGGAATTTTTCCAAACAGTGTTTGACGAATTTTATCTTCAGAAACCCGTAATACACCCAAAAAAGCTCCAATATTGCGGTCAAACTCTGACTTTTTCTGAATAAACGATAAAATCAGCGAAACATCATCGACAGTCGCACATCTAACGTTCATCATTTAAGTTAAAATAGAACCCCCCAACATTCGTTCAAACCGTCGGTTCAACTCCTGTTTCATTAACGGCCAACGGTTTAACGTGTCATCCTTTTCGATCACTTTTTGAGCAGCATCTCTTGCCAATTCTAACACTTCGCGATCTTCAACTAAACTTGCTAATACAAAATCCGGTAATCCCGACTGACGAGTTCCCAAAACTTGACCTGGCCCTCGCAGCTGCATATCCATTTCTGCGATAAAAAATCCATCTTGAGATTGTTCAAGAACTTGTAGCCTTTCTTTGGCTTCTGGTGTCGAACTTCCAGCCATTAATAGACAAAAAGATTTGTGTTCACCTCGTCCGACTCGTCCCCGTAATTGATGCAGTTGAGATAAACCAAATCGTTCTGCATTTTCAATTAGCATCACCGTTGCATTCGGAACATCAACCCCCACTTCTACAACCGTTGTAGAAACCAAAATTTGAGTCTTTTGATCGCGAAATTGACTAATTGCTTCGTCTTTTTCCGCACTACTGAGACGACCATGTAATAAACCAATTTGAAACTCTGGAAAAATTTTAGTTTGCAATTTTTGATGTTCTTCTACGGCTGAACGAACATCTAACTTTTCGGATTCTTCAACCAACGGTAAAACCACATAAACCTGTCTTCCCTGCACAATTTCTCGCCGCATTAAATCATAAGCTTCCTTGCGTTGTTTCCCCATTAAAATTGTTGTTTGAATCGGTTGGCGTCCAGGAGGAAGTTCATCGAGTTGACTCACATCTAAATCACCATGTAACGTTAACGCTAATGTCCGGGGAATTGGAGTTGCTGTCATAGTTAAAACATGAGGAGATTCCCCTTTTTGTTGGAGTCTGGCGCGTTGCTGTACCCCAAAACGATGCTGTTCATCAATCACAACCAATCCCAATCGATGAAACTTGACTGTATCTTGAATTAACGCATGAGTTCCGACTAAAACAGGTAATTCTCCCGTTTCTAATTGCTTGTGAATCTGGCGACGTTTAGCGGCTTTTGTTGAACCTGTTAACAGTTCAACGCTTAAGTGCATTAAATTAAACCAACTCACTAACTTACGATAATGTTGTTCGGCTAACACTTCTGTCGGTGCCATTAAAGCCGCTTGATATCCGGCTTGAATTGCCGCTAACATCGCCACAACTGCTAAAACTGTTTTTCCTGCCCCTACATCCCCTTGAACTAATCGATTCATCGGTTCAGAAGATTGTAAATCAATCAGAATTTCTTTGATCACTCGTTGTTGGGCATTGGTAAATTCAAAGGGTAAAATTTCATCAAACTGTTGAATCAATTTTCCAGTCGGAGCAAGAACGGCGCTAGTTGTTGCTTTTTTTTGAGATTGACGTTGTTGTAATAATCCTAACTGTAAATAGAAAAATTCATCAAAAACTAAACGGCGACGGGCTGCGGCTAAACAGTCTCTATCTGGCGGAAAATGAATATTTTGAATCGCATCTTGTACCCCAATTAATTGATAGAGATCCAATAAACCTTGAGGTAAACTATCTTGGAGTTGACTGGTAGTTGGTAAAACGGATAAAACCGCTTTTCTCACTAAGTCAGCGCCTACCCCTTCACTGAGGGGATAAACAGGCACTACTCGACCAATTTTCATCGAGTCAATTTGACCGCCCGCTTGGTCTAAAACTTCCAATTCAGGATTATCTAAAGTAATCCCATATTTATTGCTTTTAACCAACCCCGAAGCCGCGATAATCGTACCCTGTGGATAGTTGTATTTTTGCTTATTTTGCCATCCAGCATTGCTAAATCTTGGCCCTGCAAAAAAACGACTAATTTTTAGGTTGCCAGTATTGTCTGTTAACGTTAAATCTAAGATCGTTAATTTCTTATTTCGAGGACTACTAAAACAGTTACATCGTTTAACTTTTGCCACTAACGTTACTGTTTCTCCCGGAACTAAATCACGAATCGCAACTTGACGGGCGTAATCAATATGATCTCGCGGATAATAGTACAATAAATCATAGACCGTATATAGACCAAGTTTCGCTAAACGATCAGCATTTCTAGGCCCAACAACTTTAGCTAAAGGTTGTTCTAAAGAAGAAGCTGCGTTGGGAGATTTCTCAACAATCGGTTGAGTTTGAATGGGAGAATTGGTCGGAATAGATGCGGGAATAGAAGGGGGAGGTGTTTGACTTTTGGTGGTGATTTCTTCGACTTTTGAACGATTATTAATTTGACGCTCAATCTGCAATAAAAATCGCCGCGTATCATCGAGAAGGTTTTCTCGTTCTTGTAGCGTTTTTTCTGAATAGTTCCCAAAAGCATCAACCATTTGTTGACAGCGATGTTGGGATTCTGCGGGAATTTGGTTTAAAAGTTCGTTTAAGCTAATGTACAAAAACTCGTGAAATTGATGATGCTTTCCCTGAACATTATTGAATCCTCTTTCGGCTTCAACAGCAATGGCTTTGTGCAGGCGTACCCAGTCAGGTTGGTTACTCTTCATTGTTTCAGTTGAGTAAAAGATAGAAGTGATCTTAGCGTTTCTTGTTAACGTTATTTGATGTCAAAGTGAATCTTTATTGTGGAAAATTAAAAAGTTATAGGTTTAATTTACCTCTGTATTATAGGGTAGCATGGTTAAGTAGCTCTGCTCTACAAGTATAGAAGTTTTTCAGGCAAGAAAATCAAGAAAATTGCGTTTTATTTGACAATTTGGGATTTTTTCGGTAAGATTAATACTATAAGCTAGTCTGGGTGACATCGTATATACACTTGAACTAAAAGTCAATATGTAAGCACCGGAATGCAGTCCGTCTCAGCTACTACCCCTTTAGTCTTTAGGATTCTCCTCAAACCAACTAGAACGCCAAGCCGCTTCCGCTTCCAAAACCGCTCGTTCTCGTTGTTTCTTCTGATAACTACGCCCCACCTTATTTAACTGAGCAGAGAGATGGCGAATTTTATGACGTGCAGACATCAACGTAGCATCCGCAAATTCAATCTCAGACACCCGCAAATGCACCGCCATCAAACGAGTCACATTCGTAACCCCCTCATCCTCCTCCAAATTTTCAGTTTCAATCATCAAATTGAGTAAATTAGGCGGACTCGCAACCGTTTCAGCAGAGGCTTCCGCTTGAGACGCCGCTTCTAAAACCGCCTCAGGAAGATGGTGGGGAAAAATATTGGCTTGTTGTAGGGCAAAATTGGTATCGCGAGAGAGCGTTCTCAACAGCGTATTAATTGACTTTTCGAGATCATCTTGCCATTTCGCTAACCGTTCAGGAAGACTTAGAACCTTCGGCGTCGGTGGTTGTAAAAGCAAATCCGCAGAAAGTTCTAGTGATTCATCTTCTGAGGTGAAAGCTTGTAACGGATCATACTCATCAGCATCATCTTCTTTTTCGAGTTCGGGTTCTTCGGGTTCAGGTTCTTTTTCCTCTAAAGCTTGAGAGGCCGGAGAAATTTGAATCAGAGAAATCAACATTTTTTGAGCATTTGCGGCTAGAGCTTGTAAACTCTGTTGAAATTTCTGTCGTTGTGAATAGGAAAGCTTCAGAAAATATTCAGGATAACCCTGAGTACATAAATGATAATTCGCCAGAATTAATTGTTGGCGCATAGCGTTTCCCAAAGTGGTGAGATAATTCTCATACGCACCATCAAAGTCCTGAGCTAATTTAAAGATAGCCTCTTCTAAAGAAGCAATATCTTCCTCTATGCCTTTAAGCGATCCTGTCATTTCTAGCGATTAAATGAGAAAAGCGTTAATAAAAATGGAAAATTCAGTCAAGTCAGGGGAAAGTTCTAGAAGTGAGTTATACGGTCAAAAAAATCAGAAAACCCTCTGATTTTAAACTCCTTTTAACTGAAAAAATTAGAATATGATCTTCTAACTTTACACTCAAAAGAATTAACTTGTTTAGCCCCAATCTAGTCCAATTAAAATCGTGATCGGGACTAAACAAACGGCACTACACTCTCAGTTGGATCAAGAAAACAGTGCTTATTCAGCAGATTCTTCCTCGCTTTCAATCCCTTCACCTAAAACAAAGCGAGAAAAGCGACGCACCTTCATATTTTCTCCGAGAAGGGCAATCGTTTGTTTAACCAATTCTTCGACCGTAATATTTTGATCTCGAATATAGGGTTGATCCATCAACGTCAATTCTTTTAGACGCTTATCAATCCGCCCTTGAACGATTTTTTCTTTAACATTATCAGGCTTTCCTGAGAGATCATCGCGCTTCATCTCAATGGATTTTTCCTTTTCGGCGATATCGCTAGGAATATCTTCTAAACTGACATATTCCACATTCGGACAAGCCGCAATTTGCATCGCGACATTTCGCACGAGGGCTTGGAACTCCTCACGACGAGCAACAAAGTCAGTCTCGCAGTTGATTTCAACTAGGACTCCAACACGACCCCCAGTGTGAATGTAGCTGCCAACCAGTCCTTCACTTGCCTTGCGACCCTCCATCTTACCAGCTTTAGCAATGCCCTTTTGTCGCAGCCACTCAATGGCTTTGTTCATATCGCCATCTGCTTCTTGGAGTGCTTCTTTGCATTTCATCATACCTGCGCCTGTTTTGTCGCGCAGTTCTTTGACTACTTTCGCTGATATTTCGGCCATCTTTTCCTCGGTTCCTTCTCTTGAATTTTTTTAGTCGCGCTGAGACATCTATTCCAGAGACATCTGTTAGAAAATATTAACAAATTGCTGCCCACATTCTCAAGGTAAAGGGCGCAAGCCCCGAAACAATTGGCTTGAATGGACTGATGCGCCCTGATGCTAATTTGAAGTCAGTTCAGAATCTCAGTTGATTTTACTCCTCTGAGTCTGAATCGGTGCTTTTTTCGTCAGTTTTTTCAGCTTCGTTGCTAGACTCGCCACTCACCTCTTCTTCCTCGAAGTCTTCTTCTGCACCTTCGTAGTCTTCATCAAATTCTTCTGCAAAATCGCTATCCGTCTCTAACTCGCCGTGACGTCCTTCATAAATGGCATCAGCGAATTTACCAACGATTAACTTAATCGCCCGAATTGCGTCATCATTAGCAGGAATGTGAATATCAGCTAAATCTGGATCACAGTTGGTATCCAACATCGCAATAATCGGAATTCCCAACTTGCGACATTCCATCACCGCGTTATGTTCCCGTCGTTGGTCAATCATCACCACCGCATCAGGAATTCGGCGCATTAACTTAATGCCACCTAAATATTTTTGCAGCTTCTCAAGTTCTCGTCGGAGCATCGACGCTTCTTTTTTGGGAAGATAATCGAGTTGACCGCTTTCTTGGCGATATTCGAGTTCCTTGAGTCGGTCTACCCGAGTTTTGATGGTCGTCCAGTTGGTCAGCATTCCCCCTAACCACCGTTGGTTCACATAATATCCCCCACAGCGCTGGGCTTCTTGGGCGATAATCCCCGCAGCTTGACGTTTGGTGCCGACGAATAGAAATTTCTTTCCTTGTTCAGAGGAACTTCTGATATATTCGTAAGCTTCCTCCATCAGTTGAGCCGTTTGTAGCAAGTCAATGATATGAACTCCGTTACGCTCTGTATAGATGTAAGGAGCCATTTTTGGATTCCAACGACGAGTCTGATGTCCGAAGTGAACTCCAGACTCTAACATTTCTGCGAGACTAATAACAGGCATTATTTAACTCCTTTCGGGTTAATCCTCCATCCGGGGGTTGATTTCTGAAGCTCATTGCTCAGAAACACCCGAAACCCTGGATGTGCGAATTTTAGACAACCTCTCGATTATAGCAAAATCTAGAGCTTTTTTACTTTGATCTAGCCAGCCAGAGCATAGTCTGTACAAAGCTAAAATCGTCTTGAGTTGACACAAGGGGATGAAGGACTTGTGCCGGACTTGGAATAACTCCGGGTATCTACACCTTGTTTTCCCCGATTTGACTTTGATTTCGTTTTCAAATTGGACTGGCAGAGTATAAATGGATATTCACTCGTCTGTCAACTTTCCTAAGTCGCATAATTTTTACTACACTAACTCAGAGATTTTACGGGTCTCTAATCCCAATCTTTAATTCAATTCATAACGAACATCCGTAGAATTACTGAGAATTCAAAACCAATAAAGCAAATTAAACAAAAAAGTACGTGTAAACCCGGAAAATTCACATATTTTTTTTCAAAAAAACTCCGTAAATAAAAGTGATCAACATCACACAAACAACCAGCTTATTTAAGTATTATAGTCTTGTAAAAGTCCTAGTATATCTATATCTTAACGATAACTTGAAGAATGTAAAGACTCAGTAAAAAAGAGCTAAAGTTATTTCCAAAAAAGTCAATCGTAGCTAAGATATAAAAAGAAAAGAAAAGCCTGGCACAAACCCAAAATACTCAAGTTTTTAAATTCAATCAGGAGTCACCCCCCCCCATGAAAACTAAACTATTTGCTCTATTAACAAGTCTGACAACTCTCACAACTGTAGTTGCAGCAACAGCACCCGCTCAAGCGGGAGAAATCGATGACTTAATGGACGCTTTTTATCAGTTTGCACCCACTCAAGACCGTATGAAAATTCAGTCTGATGGTGTAAATCTTAAGGAATTTGACCTCACAGGTCCTTTAACCGTTAACCAATACAACGCCAATCTAGAAGCTGTATTTTTAGGTGAAGCTGCCGGAAGCACAAAGAACGTTTTAGATTTCTCAGTGAGTTCAGGTGATAGTAACGATAAATGGTCTAATATTTTTGCCTACAAAGATGATGTACTTGATCCCAGAACTGGTATGGGAGTAGGTAGTTTTAATAAGAACTCTAACAGTAAACCTGGCTTAAACATCGGTTCAACTTTATCTCTAGGTGAATTTCAAGCCGGAAGCACTCTAGATTTTGGACTCACCAGAAGCGACAACGCAAGTTTTGGATTCAGCCTCAGCAGCGCACCGGGACAATTTAAAGGTTACACTCTGGCTGGATTTGAAGATTGGATGATTATTGGTCTTGAAGATAATAACAATACTGAGGACAGTGATTGGGACTACAACGATGCTGTATTTGCAGTCAAACTCGGTACTCCAGCAGCGAGTGTTCCTGAACCCTCCATGATTGCAGCTTTGATGGGTGTTAGTGCTGCTTTTGGAATTAGCCGTCGCAAGAATGCTAATAAGTCCTAATTTTAGCTAAACAACTCCAATCAACATCACGAATAACTAAATTAACCTCCATCTTTAATGATCTAAAGTGGGGGTTATTTATTTTTATTGTTTAGAGTGATCAAAAGAAACAAAAATCTAGCCCCACCTCATAGGAGACGGGGCAAATCCCCCCTATTTTTAACTCTTAATCGCGGTTTCCATCAGAATTTGGTGAGCGCTCAACTCTTTATCCGATGAATGACGGCGAACATATTCACCATCTGATTGCAAATCCCAAGCTTGACGGTTATCACAAAGCAGAGTTCCCAAGATTTCTTGTAAATCTTTAGCGATTTCTGGATCTTCTACAGGAGTCACCGCTTCTACCCGTCGATCTAAATTGCGAGGCATCCAATCCGCTGATCCAATATACACCTCCTCTTGACCCCCATTATAAAAGTAGAAAATCCGAGAATGTTCGAGGAAACGTCCGACAATACTAATCACCTTGATATTGTCACTAATTCCCTTCAAACCTGGACGTATACAGCAGATTCCCCGAACAATTAAATCAATTGTCACCCCAGCGCGAGAAGCTTCGTATAAAGTCGAAATAATCGTCGAATCGACTAAAGAATTCATCTTCGCGACAATACGCCCTGTTTCTCCACGTTTTGCCTGTTCGATTTCCCGACGAATAAACGTCAAAAAGCGATCCCGCATATTCACCGGAGCAATCAATAGTTTTCGGTAAGATTGTTGGCGAGAATGTCCGGTGAGGAAATTAAATAAATCCGTGAGATCCGCCCCTACATCTTGACGACAAGTGAAAATACCAATATCCGTATAAAGTTTTGCGGTTTTGGGGTTATAGTTGCCCGTGCCAATGTGAACATAGCGGCGAATTTTACCTTCTTCTTGACGAACCACCATCACCACTTTTGTATGGGTTTTGAGTCCCACAACCCCATAAACCACGTGAACGCCACTACTTTCAAGCTTACGCGCCCATTGAATATTATTTTCCTCGTCAAAGCGGGCTTTGAGTTCGACTAATGCGGCGACTTGTTTGCCATTTTCAGCGGCTGTAATCAAAGCGTTAACAATCGGGGAATCTCCAGAAGTGCGGTACAGCGTCATTTTGATCGCCAGTACGTCGGGATCATAAGCAGCTTGTTCGATGAAACGTTGAACGGTGCCGGAAAAAGATTGGTAGGGATGATGTACAAACACATCTTTGGCGCGAATGGTGGAAAAAATATCTTTCGCCGCTTCGCCATTATTAGAGGAATCAAAAACATCTTCACTTTGTTGCACCCACCGAGGTGAAACTGAATGCCAAGATTTGTCTTTTAATTCGGGTAAAGGGAGCGCCATAAATGACATCAGATCCTTTAACCCCAATACTCCCTCAACGGTGTAAATATCTTCAGATTCTAACTCCATCTCCTCATAGAGCATTTCTTTAATTGAGGAAGGCATGGTGGGGTTAATTTCCATACGGACAACTGAACCGCCGACCCGACGCTTGCGGAGTTCTTGCTCAATCACTAAAAGTAAGTCATCCCCTTCATCTTCCTGAACCGATAAGTCAGCATCACGGGTAATGCGGAAGGGATGATATTCTAGGATATCCATTCCCGGAAATAAAGATTCGAGGTTATGGGCGATCACTTGTTCGAGAGGAACTCCTGTCCAAACACTGGGCTGTTCGTTTTTCTGGATGCGGAGGTTTTCGGGAAGGGGAACAAACCGGGGGAGCAGTTTGGGGACTTTGACGCGAGCGAGTAAGTCTTCTTTGGTTTCTGGGTTTTTGAGGACAACCGCTAAGTTGAGACTGAGGTTGGAGATGTAGGGGAAAGGATGACTGCGATCAATGGCTAACGGGGTGAGAACCGGAAAAATTTGTTCCTCGAAATAGCGTTGTAGGTAGGTTCGTTGTTCTTGGTTGAGATCAATATAGTTAAGGATATGAACACCAAACTTAACTAATTCCGGTTTGAGGGTTTTCTCAAAATATTTGTGTTGTTCAGATACCATTGGGAGCAGCTTTTGATGAATTTCGTTGAGCTGCTGTTGCGGTGTACGACCGTCGGGGGTTAACTTATTAACTTGAGCTTCTTTTTGCCGCTTCAAACCTGCGACTCGTACCATGAAGAATTCATCGAGGTTAGAGCTATAAATGGCTAAGAATTTTAGACGTTCAATCAGAGGGGTGCGTGAGTCTAGGGCTTCTGCTAAGACTCGACGGTTAAACTCTAGCCAACTTAATTCTCGATTAAAGTAGTATTTGGGATCGCCTAAATTAATGTTGTCAGATGCTTTGGTTTCGGTTTTTTCGGTTTTTGCCATAGTCTTATGTGTAAGGAGGTTGTCCAATCAGTATAATTAATTACTGCAATTGCAGATATCTAGTGCGGAAAGTCCAGCGTTCTGGTAATGATGAGAAGTTTAGCACTGCGAGGGAAGTCAGTCGTTAACAAAATGTTAAACTTTTTCTTTGTCGCTCAATTCAGCCTGTGTTTTGCTGATCAGCAGAATTATAAATTATAAATTGATCACCTGAAAGTCTGAGGGAAATTCAACGAATTATGAGTAATCAATTATCAATTCTGAACATTGGATAATTAATAAAAAATAGAGGTCTTTGTACTCGCCTCAATCAATCTCGCGCTTTAGAACTCAGAATTCTACATTTAGAATTTAGTTAAGTCCTGAACAATTTGATGCTCAATCTTCATTTGGGGTCAATCATAGTCAGCAGTTTGATATGGGTCACTCTGGCGACGTTCTGTTATTTTGGTTCAAGCTCAGATTTGAGGCAACAAATCAGTTCACAAAGCTGCTGATCAACTGACTCGTGAGTGTATTCATCATTGGGGTGAGGCAACTGTCCAGGACGCTGAAAGTGAGGCCGTTCATCATTCATATGTCCCCATTTCATATCGACCTGACGGACTAGCTCATAAAGGATAGGGGGATTCTCTACGATTGATTCTAGTAGCCCCAACAAAGCCTGCAATGGATGATCTAGATGTTGACTAACTCGGACTATATCTTGATCAACCCAACGATACAGAATCGCCTGTAATGCCCCGGAATTATCAGACAAATTAGAGTTAATAAAATTATTGATTTCAGTTTTGACTTGCACAAGTTTGGGAACTGGAGATTCTCCTTTCATAAAAGAACCTCCTTCTTGTCTAATGACATCAGCCAGTGTAAATTCTCGACCTCTGAGAAGATCGCGCTTTATGTCTTCCTGTTCTTCCGAGTTGGATTCTGATGAGTTGGGGGTGTCAGAAATCATTGTATTTCAGGGTTTAATTTCGGGTGGTGATCACAGTCTCGACAGGACACTATTAACCTCTGCTCGCAAAACTTATGCAAAAGAGAGTTATGATTAACTATTTATTTATACCCTCAATATAACCGACTTAGACAGAACGCTTCATTGCTTCTAATAAAAGACTTAAAGCCCGATCTTCTTCAGAATTGACTCGACGATCCAATAACGCAATAGCCACAGCTTTTTCAAGTGCGATCGCGGCGACATCAGGCTCTAATCCCTCAACTAAAAGATCCAAAGATTGAGGAATTCTTAAAGCCGATCGAATTCCCGCAACTAACTCAGGCTCTAACTCTAGATTTTCAATAATGGGTAACACGCGATCCCAATCCGTTTCAGACTCAGGTTGCTCGACTTGAATCATATAAGCCAACAAACGTTGTAATTTGACCTGTTGTTTAGGCGAAATTTGATCGTAAGTTAAGCCATTGCTGGAAGGGGTCGAGGGAATATTCGCCTCATTGCCAATATTATCAATAATCTTTTGCCAGTCTGTCGAATCGCAAGTTTGCGGTTTTTTGACTTGTAAAGTCACCTGAATTTGATCGCAATTGCTCTCAAGTTGATTGACCTGTGCTTCTACACCCAAATAACCCAACCATCGGCTAATGGTTTGAACGAGAGTTTGGCGAGTGCTGTTGGAGTTGGCTAACAGACGAATCTGTGTGCGAACCAGTGGACGAACAATTTCTGTAAGCATTCACGAACCCCAATTCATTGCAAAGCTGACTTATCTTTTAGATGATAGCAACGTTCAACTGCGTTCCCTAAATTCGATCACATCTTCTTTAATTGTGACATCGTAGCGGCCAAAGAAATCCTGGCCAAGAAGTCCCAGACCCAAAGCCGGGGCGATCGCTACGGGAAGATTGGACATTGTTGCCCCACCAACGCTAACAGACTCGACTAAACCAATCTCAAATTCAGCATTTCTCTGACTGGGTGTATCTGCTCTGGCTTTGGCGGTGGGAATCACTCCAAGAAGTTCAGCCATAACCGGGGTGATCGCCGTCCCACTCGCACCTGTATCGACTAACATCTCAAAGGTTTGATTTTGATTAAAAATGACTTCAATCACGGGAATTCCCCCTTGACGACGGATGATTTGGGCGCTGTAGACTCCGGGTGTAGCACTCGCAGTCGAAGTCGGATCAAACGTGGAGTCTGGAAAAATGCAGATATTATTCAGACGAACATAGTTTCCCGCTTTATTTTTCAGAAAACAGCCCGGAAGTTCTTGAGCGATCGCCCGGACTCCAGGGACGACGAGAAATCCGCTCATCAAGGCCAAGATCATTAGCCACTGGATCGGTTTAAAGGGTTGATCAGTCTGGAGGACTTGAAGGTTATAAATTGATAATGTTAAGTTTTCATTCATGATGCCGACCTCAACTGTTTTTGAACACTACAAAACTAAAATTGTGAAATTCTGAAGAAAGGATAAAGGGCGTTAGGAGCTGATTCGGCGAATGTAGCGATGAGAGAATAACCCGTAAGCCGATCATAAGACCCCCAATTAAGGGTTCATCTCTATTTTATCAACAGGGTTGAGTCGTTGGTATGGCGTGACTTGAGAAGATCAGAACTTCTGGTGATCAGATCGGAGTCAGAATGAAGCTGAGGTGAGGTAAAAATGACAAACTATCTGTAAGAACACATTTCTGCGCTACAAGGTTTGGGATAATCAACAATGATCACTTCAGTTGTAGGTCGAAAAGTCCATGTCGCTTGTTTCTGCTCAACCCGCCCTACTCGTTCTTGCTGATGGGACCACTTTTCGAGGTTGGTCTTTTGGTGCGTCTGGAACTGTGGTCGGAGAAGTTGTGTTTAATACCGGGATGACTGGGTATCAGGAAGTCTTGACTGATCCGAGTTATTTAGGACAAATCGTTACGTTTACTTATCCGGAGTTGGGAAATACAGGGGTGAATCCCGAAGATGAAGAATCCCAGCGTCCTCAAGTTCGGGGGGCGATTGCTCGTAATATTTGTACTCGTCCGAGTAACTGGCGTTCGACTCAATCTTTGTCTGACTACCTCAAACAGCATCAGATTCCGGGGATTTATGGGATTGATACTCGCGCTCTCACCCGCAAAATTCGCACGGTTGGGGCGATGAATGGGGCGATTTCTACCGAAATTCTTGATCCGGCTGAATTGCGAAGTCAGGTGGAACAAGCTCCCAGTATGGCGGGGTTGAATTTGGTCAAGGAAGTAACCACTAAGACCATGTATGAATGGTCGCAAGCCACGGATCGGATTTGGGAGTTTAGTCCTTCGTTGTCTTCCGGAGAGGCTGTAGAACCTCGTTATACGGTGGTAGCGATTGATTTTGGGATTAAACGAAATATTTTGCGCCGTTTAGCCAGTTATGGATGTCGGGTGGTTGTGGTTCCGGCTGATACTAGCGCTGAGGAGATTCTCAAGTACAATCCAGATGGGATTTTTCTCTCTAATGGCCCCGGAGATCCGGCAACGGTGACTGAGGGGATTGCGACCACTCGCGAACTGCTCAAGTCCAGTAAGCCTGTGTTTGGGATCTGTATGGGACATCAAATTTTAGGCTTGTCTATGGGAGCCGAAACGTTTAAGCTCAAGTTCGGTCATCGAGGGTTAAACCAGCCGGCAGGCTTACAACGACAGGTGGAGATTACCAGCCAAAATCACGGATTTGCGATTAACCCGGATAGTTTGGCCGATGGGGTAGAAATTACTCATCTTAATCTCAATGATCGCACGGTTGCGGGATTGAAGCACAAGAATTTGCCCTTTTTCTCGGTACAATATCACCCGGAAGCGAGTCCTGGCCCTCACGATGCAGATTATTTGTTTGAACAGTTTGTTCAACAGATGGAAAAGTCGAAAAGTCAGTAACTTGGGCGGGACGGGCGCACACGAAGATGGAGTCCAGCAAAATGCTAGACAATTTGACAAAAATAAACTATACTGGATCGGCAATGTACGCACTACTTGAGTTAGGAGGGTGCTATTCCTGAGCAATTAAACTTGACCGTAAGCCTAAGGGGCAATCGCGATGTCAAAGATAAATATCAGTTGTTCCGTCTGACGGGCCTACTCGATGCTTTCTCGGAAGCAACATTCCGAAAGGTTGTGAGTAAGTGTATCGAAGGTGGACCGACAAACATCGTATTGGACTTGTCTCAAATCGATTTTGTAGATAGCTCTGGGCTAGGCGCACTTGTACAGCTTGTCAAGAAGGCTCAGACCGAAGGTGGAACGTTACAGATTGTAACCAACCCTCGTGTTACCCAGACCGTCAAGCTAGTTCGCTTGGAAAAGTTTCTCTCCTTGCAGTCTTCAGTAGAAGCTGCGGTCGAGAATATAGATAAATAAATCCTCATAGTGAACCGAGAGCGCTGTCTATATCTAACAAAAGACTTAAAGATCGGCCAGCTTGCTGTCTGGCTGATGTTTTATGGGAGCTAATGGATCATTCCCCGATCAAACCTGAACAAGTTCAACAACTGTCTCCGGCATCTTGGGCTTATCTGGGAGATGCGGTTTATGAGTTGTACATCCGTCACTTTTATCTCATACCTCCGAAGCGATCGCAACTTTATCACCAGCTTGTTGTTTCTCAAGTTAGAGCAGAGACTCAAGCTCGTCATTTGCGATCGCTTGAACCCTATCTCTCAACAGCAGAATTAGAGGTGGTTCGTCGGGGACGAAATGCGGCGGTTAAAGGCCCAAAACGGATTGATCAGCAAACCTATCAACTCGCAACCAGTCTGGAGACTTTAGTGGGATATCTCTACTTAACTGATCCCGAACGTTTGTCTCAATTACTCGCACAGTTAGACTTGAATAGTGAAAGTTAATCGATTATTAGATCCAGTGGAAGCTGAACAGGGGGATGGTAAAAATGAGTAAAGATTCCCAACGTCCGCAACCGAACTCTCAGGGTCAACGCCATCGACCAAAGCGGAAAATTAATCCAGTGCGATCGCACTCCCCTCAAATTCCTTCGCCTCAATCTGGGTTCGACTCCCCAAACCAAGAGGAGACAGACACTGACTTAATTTATGGTCGTCATACTGTTCTAGCCGCGCTTGAAAATGAGCGATCGCTGAATCGCATTTGGATGGTTCCCCAACTCCAATCCGATAATCGGTTTCAAAAAGGCTTGTCTACTGCCAAGGCAAATGGTACGCTCATTGATAGGGTGAGCAATCAACGTCTCGATCAAATTGCACCGGGAACCAATCATCAAGGTATTGTTGCTCAAGTCTCACCTTATGCGTATAAGGAACTCTCAGAGTTAATTGATCTGGCTAAAGCGGCAAGTTCTGAACCTGTAATCGTGATGGCCGAAGGGTTAACTGATCCCCATAACTTAGGTGCGATTATCCGCACATCAGAAGCGATCGGTGTCTCTGGACTAATTTTACCTCAACGTCGGGCTGTAGGCATTACCTCAACGGTGATGAAAGTAGCCGCAGGTGCATTAGAAACGTTTCCCGTTGCTCGCGTTGTCAATCTCAATCGCGCTCTCGAAGAACTCAAACAAGCTGGTTTTTGGATTTACGGTACATCTGCAACGGCGGATCAACCTTTGTACACGGTTAAGTTTAGCGGCCCTGTAGTCTTAGTTGTGGGGAGTGAAGGTCAAGGTTTAACTCGGTTAATTGAGCAGAGTTGTGATATTTTAGTGTCAATTCCTTTGGTCGGACAGACCCCTAGCCTGAACGTTTCAGTGGCGACAGGAATGGCACTCTATGAGATTTATCGTCAGCGTCGGTCTGGTCAATAATTCTCCAACTCCTTTTTGGTTAAACCGTATAAATAAACTCTGTCTGAGAGTAGAAGATTAAGATAAAGTAACGATGTAAGATCGGCTTCTATGAGGCACTGAAGAAGGGTGTCTGTGGGGAAAAGGTAAACGGGTCGCAAGTCCAACGAAATGATTGAAAAAAGAAATGCGAGACTGGTAACAAAGTGTGAAGACTGATTCGTAAAACTTGAGAGAACATCATTACCAACTTTATCTGCTCGCTGACAGATTTGATCGAGTTGCAAACAAACATTTCTAACATTTGATCAACGGAAAACAGACATGAAAGAACTTTTGATTAACTTGCTCAATTTCTTTGGGTTGGCATTTTGGGTAAAAATCATGACGACAGATCCAGATTGTACTTATTACTTTGGCCCGTTTTTGACCGCCCAAGATGCCCATTTTGCGAAAGTCGGTTATGTAGAAGACATTGAAAGTGAAGGCGTGAACACCTACACAGTTTTCGTGAAACGTGATAAACCGTCTCGCCTAACGGTTGCTGAAGATCTCGAAACAACGACAATCAATCAACGGGTTATTCCTGTTTTTAGTCCTCAATCTTAGCATCGCGAACGGGGAATAGAGAACAAGAGACAGGGTACTGGCTAGAGAATTTCAGTATTTAGCCAGTTTTCAATATCGCCTTGAACCTGTTGCGGAATTTCCCAGGGAAAAAGATGAGCAGTTTGAGGATAACAATAAAACTGAGCATTTTGGAGATGTTGAGCGGTGGCTTGGCTCGACTCGGCGGTAATATGACGATCCGCTTCACCTGCTAACACCAAACAGGGACATTGGATCTGATCGAGATCGGCTTGACGATTGTACCTAGCTCTGAGGGTTTGATTTAAAGCTTGAGTTGCATAACGTGAGGTTTGGAGATAAGCGGGTACGGCTTCCCGAGCGAGATATTGGTAGGCGGTAGGTGTATGCTGTTGAATCAGATATCTAAACAGCGATCGCTTCCCAAAAGTATTAATATTCCAATCCCAACCGGGAATAAACCAGTTAATGATTCCGGCTAAACCTGTATAAATATTATCGAGTAACGTGATCGGAGGATGGCTTCCGCGAGGATAAGCTGCTGTTGCAACCAGGATTAATCCTGTAATTCGTTGAGGAAATTTTAATGCCAGTTCCAGGGCGAGTATTCCCCCTAAAGACCATCCTAAAATGAGACAATGCTGAATATTAAGTTGATCGAGTAAGTTCTCTAAATCAATTAAATGATCTTGCATTTGAAAGCTTTGAGAAACTCGACTTTGACCATATCCGCGTAAGTCAGGTGTTAGGGTTTGAAACCGACGGGATAAATAATCGGTAAAAACCGACATACATTGACGAGAACCCGGATGACCATGAAGACAAAGAATAGGAAATCCTTCGCCTTGAATTTTGACATTAAGCGGTAAAGGTTCCATCGTTCTAGATAATCATTAAAAACAACAATTAAAGATGACCGTTTTGTTGAAGATGATCGGCAATTTTAGAGATAGCTTTACGAATTTCAGGAATCTTACCTGTGTTGTTATCAATCACCGTAATCACATACTGTTCTCCATCAATACTCACGGCTAAAGTTGTACCAATCATACGAGAATTTTGACCTGTTTTTTCACCCAACCATTGAGCGTCTACTAAATCCTCTAAAGCCTGATAACCAATTTCTCGATCATACTGACGATTAAGAGCTTGAATTAAAGCATCAGCATTCGGATATTCGTGATTATAGGTTTTAATCATCATTTCCGTGAGTTCGCTGCTTGTGAGGCGATTTTTACCACTTCCCGGACGTTTTGGCATAATCCGATCCCCCATTAATTTGAATTTAACTTTGGTTTCTTTATAGCCTTGTTTTTCCAGCGTTTGATTAATATAATCTTGACCTAAATAATCAATCAGTTGATTGGTCGCAATATTACTACTATGATCAATCATTTCTCCCATTAATTGATTGAGAGAATAGCTAGTTCTAGCTCGAATTGAGGAAGCATCTTCGGTGAAGTTTCCACCATCGACATAGACTTGTTCTTCGAGACTAATATTTTCTTTAGAAATCTTCTCTAACAGGGCAACAGCAATTGGAACTTTAATCAAACTTGCTGGACTAGCGGGAGGATCTTCACCTCGGAGATGAGCGCAATCTCGGTTAAGATTACAAACACTAATCATCGCGGTTGTTGATAATCGGCTTTCCGTGCGAATATTTTCCAGGAATGACGCTTGAGCGAGTTGAATATCTTGGATTAAGTAAGTTAAGCTCGTCTCATAGTCTTGGATTTTTTGAGATGCTTGAGCAGCAATCAATGAACTTTCAGAAATTTCGTGGAGATTACCGATTGCTTGTTGCCAAAGAACTTTGATTTGTTTTTTGTGAGCGAGGGAATCTGAAGTGTTTGAGTCATCTTTTGTCGCTTCTGTGGCTAAATGAATCGCTTGTTTCCAGTTATCATTTGAGCGCTGTTCGATTAAAATTTGAAGTTCTACATCTTTTAACTTCTGAAATAAGATTTTATCCTGACTCAATGAGGGAGATTCAGATAATAAAGAATTTAAAAAACCCGATTCAGAAGAGTCTTGAACTGGAGTTTCTAATTCCTGAATAATTTGATCGCGTAGTTCAATTAATTCACTTAAAGAACGGGCACCATAAACATCATTGGATGAAGCCCACATTGGTAACGTTTGAGTTAATCCTACACAAAAGGCGATCGCCAAACTACTGATCCCAGTGGTGGCCAAACGAAATAGTCGCGGCATTTAGTTCTCCTCACACAGCCCTCGCACAATACCGTTAATTAAACATCACAACCTAGACTTCTGTAAATGTGGCTGAGTCACATTCGGTATGCTAACGGTTTTCACCCCTGATAGAAGCATCCTATTGTGAGATACTATGAATTAGAGAGAGTCAGCGAAGGCAATTGCGGACTCAATACCTGAGTCTGAGGAAAGTCCGGACTCCCAAAAGACTAAACCTGCTGGATAACGCCCAGTGCGAGTGATCGTGAGGATAGTGCCACAGAAAAATACCGCCAAGAATAGGGAACAGGGGACAGGTTACAGGTTACAGGGAAGACCCCTGAGAGCTGATCACCTAGAACTAATCATCTGTTGTTGGTAAGGGTGCAAAGGTGCGGTAAGAGCGCACCAGCAACGTCGAGAGGCGTTGGCTCGGTAAACCCCAGGTGGGAGCAAGGTCGGAGGAACTAAGGTTGGTCTTTTCCCCGTTCCGGTTTAAGAGGTACCGCTTGAGGTGTTTGGTAACAAACATCCCAGATAGATAATTGCCCTCTTGACTGTATACAGTTGAGAAAACAGAATCCGGCTTATGTCTGGCTCTCTCTTTTTCGGAAAACTCCGAACTAATAATATTTGAGAAAAGTTAAAATGAAAATCGGCTATCCAAACCGCCAACGTCAGTTACAGAAGCTGGTTGAACGTTTGGGACTGTCGGAACAAGACGCCATTCAGTGGCATTTGTTAGATCTGGCCCTAACGCATCCTTCGATCTCAATGGAAGCTAACTATGAGCAGTTAGAATTTGTGGGAGATGCTGTTGTACGACTAGCGGCTTCTGAATTTTTGTGGGAAACTTATCCCAAGCAACCGGTCGGAGAGTTTAGTGCAATTCGCTCTGTGTTAGTTAGCGATCGGTTTTTGGCAGAAATTGCTGAAAGTTATGGCATGGGTCGATATTTGCTGATTGGTGGGAGTGCGGCGCAAGATCGCATGGGTGAACAGTCCCGTCTAGCTGACTGTCTGGAAGCAATATTGGCGGCTTTTTATTTGAGTACCCACAATTTACAACTGATCCATCCTTGGCTGGAACCTCACTTCCAAAAGGGTGCTACCCAGATTTTACGGGATCCCGCCCGTCAAAACTACAAAGCGGCACTGCAAGAGTGGACGCAAAGTCATTACAAAGTTTTACCTGAATATACGGTTACAGAAAGTGGGCCGATGGGCGATGAGGAGCGGTACACGGCGCAAGTTTGGTTTCAAGGTAAACCCGTCGGTGAAGGTCGCGGACGTTCGATTAAGGCAGCAGAACAAGTAGCTGCTCAAGAAGCGTATACAGCTTTGGTGATTTCTCCGAAGAAGCAAAATCTAGATTGATTTGACTGTTGTATTGCGATTACGAACCATTAAGCCCATTATTAAATCTATGACAAATCCGATCAAAATTGCTATTTTTGGGGCGGGTCGTTGGGGAACGCATCTGATTCGCAATTTTAATCAGCATCCTCAAGCCCAACTGGTAGCGATCGCTGATCCTCGTTTTCAACAACTCCAAATGGTGAAGGAACGCTTGAAGTTGGATGAGCGGGTTAAGTTGGAGACGGATTGGTTAAAGGTGATTAACGGTTATGAACTGGATGCGGTTGTGATTGCCACTCCAGCTTCAACTCACTACACTTTGATTTCTGAGGCTCTAGAGCGGGGTTATCATGTTTTTGCTGAAAAACCTCTCACGCTCAAACTCTCGGAGTCACAGAGCCTTTGTAACTTGGCTAAACAGCATAATCGTCAACTGTTTATCGATCATACCTATTTGTTTCACCCGGCGGTTACTCAAGGTCAAGCGGTGATTGAACAAGGACGCTTAGGACAATTGCGGTATGGGTATGCGACGCGAACTCACCTCGAACCGGTGCGACAGGATGTAGATGTGTTGTGGGATTTGGCGATTCACGATATTGGGATTTTTAATACTTGGTTGGGACAAAAACCGATTGAGGTACAAGCGACAGGGACTGTGTGGCTACAACCGGATCGCAGTTTTGATCTCAATAGTCCGAGTTTTCCAGTTTCTAATCGGATTCCAGGGTTGTCTGATTTGGTGATGGCGACGATTCGTTATGAGTCAGGTTTTCAAGCTTTTTTACATTTTTGTTGGTTGAATCCTGATAAACAGCGACGTTTAGCGGTAGTCGGGAGTGAAGGAACGTTGATTTTTGATGAGATGTTAAAAGATCAACCGTTAACTTTGCAGCGAGGGTATTTAGAGACAATTGATCAAGGATGGAAAGCCGCAGGAGTTGAATGTGAAAAAGTGGAGGTTGAACCGAGGGAACCTTTAGCCCAAGTTTGCGATCGCTTTTTAAATTGTGTTCGTCAAAATCAGGTGTGTTCGATTTCTTCAGGTGAAGTGGGAACGGATTTAGTCCGGGTTCTTTGTGGTTTAAGTGAATCTCTCCAACAAGGCGGAAAACCGATTCAACTTTAGTTTAAAATAGATTCCAATCGATAGAAAAGTAAATCCCATTTTCTTGTAAAGTTCGTTCCCGTGAATCAACATCGGTTAGCGGAATCCCCCAGTCAAACTTTAACGTTAGGCGATCGCTGTATTGCCAACGTAAGCCTAAACCAACCGAAAATAATGTTCTAGAGTCGATCTCTAACTCTGAGTTAGCATTCCAAGCCCGACCGAGATCCACAAAGGGAGTCAGTTGTAAAACGCCTTCACCATTGGAGGTTCGCAGCACAGGATAGCGTAACTCTACTGAAGCAAACGCTGCATTATCCCGAAGTAACGAATCCTGACGATATCCTCGCACGGTTTCAAATCCCCCTAGCCCGATCTGTTCGAGGGGAATTAATTCTTCATTTGACAGTTGAATCTCTGATCGTATTAATAATACCGTATCAGGTGCCAATAACCGCAACCACTGCGCCTGTCCTCGCCATGCTAAATATCGACTATCGGGTTCGTCATTATTATTAATGGTGGCATTTAATGCCCCAACTCCTAAGCTAAATTGCGATCGCGCCGCTAACACTTGTTTTGCCCCTCGATGAACATATTCTTGATAAAATCGCATGATCGATAGACGAGTTTCTCCGTTATTTTCTGCGCCTCGTGAAAGGGGAAAACCGACTCCCAAAATTGAGGTATCTGTTTCTCGACGAGTGAGGGCTAAACCTAAAGTGAGTTCTTGTTGGGGGGTTTGAATAATCGGTTGGCGGTAGCGAAATTCATAGGTGTAACTATTGGCTTCAATATTGAGATCTTCAAAGGGTTGTTCAATGACTTGACTATCGGTATAGTTGAAATAAATTCCGACTGTTCCATTGCGAGAATTAATCGGAAAATCATAAGCAATATCAATAATATTACTCCCTTCTGTATTACTATAAACTCCATTCAAGCGATCTCCTTGCCCAAATAAATTCCCTTCGATCACTTCTATTCCTCGCCTAAAAGTGCCGACACTGGGCGGGCGACTATTATCACTAAAAGCTTTAAGTGTAAATGTATCGGCGCTTTGAAACTCAACATTGAGAATACTTTCACCTGGACGAATTCCAGCCGAGAGTTCAGCCGAAATGGTGGCAATTACTGGATTTAGTTGTAGGAGTTGTAGAGCTTCTAAAAGATGATTTTGATTGAGTGGTTTTGAGGTTGCTTTTTTGAGTCGAGAGCGAACATAATTAGAGTTTAAGCGTCCAGTTCCAGTAATATTTAATTCTGAAATTTCGCCTTCAACAATTTGAATTTTGACGACTTCTGCTTCTAAGGTTTGAGGGGGAATTAATGCCCCAGAGGTAATATAACCGTTGCTCACATACAAATCTGTGACCGCAGACCGAGCTTGTAAAAGTTCAGCAAATGTAATCGGACGATTGAGAAAAGATTGAGTGACTGCGGCTAATTCTTGATTAGAAAAGGCGGTATTGCCTTCAAAAATAAATTGTTCAATGACCAGGGTTTGTGATTCTTCTAAATTGGGTTCTGTTGGGGTATAATCGGGGGTTGGAGAGGGCAGAAGTTCCTCGGGAGGGGGGAGGGCAGGAGGGAATTGAGGATAAGAATTTTGAGTCAGTAGTGGGGATGCAGCTAGAAGAGGAGAAGTCATAGACTGTGAAACCCCTGTTGCCCATAAAAAAAGAAATATTATCAACAAATTATATTGATTGGGACTCAATGGATAATCCATATCCTCGCGTTAGTTCTAGAATTAAAATATTGAGTTTATGCACTAAACCGAATAAAAATGCTATTGTATAAGTATAGTTTTTACAAACTTATAAAAACGGTTTGATTAATCAAATTTGTTTCAAACTGGGACAATTCTAATTGACCAATTGACAAGACTATGGTTTGTTAGAGTCAGACTGAATCAAGGGTGCTCAATTCAGTGTTCTGAATTGTTGGAGGACTAAAATTTATGATGCTGATCAGTGATTGTCTACTCAGCGTTAGACAATTTCTAATCGCTCGATTACTCACTCGATGGCTCCCTGTTGGTTTAAGCTTGGCGATTGCTGCTTGTCATGGAATTTCCGCAAATGAAAGCCGAAGTGATTCGTCTTCGGATCTGACAAAAACAACACCACACCCCAATTTTGAGGGAGTCACCCTGACGGTATTGAGCCTGACACCCGGTAATGGGATCACAGAACCAATTATCGATCACGCGGCACAATTTGAAGCCCTCACAGGTGTCGAGATTAAAATGATCACGGCACCGTTTGACCTACTGTATCAAGAAATTTTGAATGATTTCCGGAGAGGTATTCACAATTATGATGTCGTGATTATTCCTCCCCAGTGGAAAGCAGACTACGTTCAGTATGGGTATTTGCAAGACTTAACCAAACGGGTAAAAACTGATTCCGCAATTCAATGGGAGGATATTGCCGTCTTTTTTCGAGAATATTACGCCACTTACGAGGGTAAAGTTTATGCGATTCCCCTCGATGGAGAGGTACTCAGCTTGTACTATCGTAGCGATATTTTAGAACAGCAGGGAGTTATCCCTCCGCAAACTTGGGATCAATATTTAGACTTAGCCCAAAAAATGGACGGCCAAGATCTCAATAATGACGGAGAAGCAGACTACGGTTCTTGTATTGCGAGAACTCTCCAAACAAACTCGCGGATGTTGTGGGCGGTGGCAAGTTCGTTTTTACAAACTCAGGGAACTCAGCAAGGGGCTTTTTTTGACTCGGATACGATGAAACCTCTAGTTAATAACCCTGCTTTTATAGAGGCTTTAGCAATTTATAAAGAAACCGCTACTTACGGGCCAACAAAACCCGGAAATGAAACACTCTCGGCGATGGAAATACGGTCACTATTTCTCTCGGGTCGTTGTGCTTTGACGATTGACTGGGGAAATTTAGGTACTTTAGCAATGAAGTCTAACTCACCGATAAAAAATCAATTTGGAACGGCTATTTTACCCGGAAGTCCTAAAGTTTTAGACCGAGAAACAGGTCAGTTAGTTACCTGTAATCAGTCGATTTGTCCCTATAGCGAAGAAGGGATAAATTATGCACCCTATGCAGCTTTTGGGGGATGGGTAGGAACGGTAAATGGTGCTTTAGAAGGAAAAACTCTGGATACAGCCTATGCTTTTTTGTCCTATATGAGTCAACCTGAACAATCTAATTTAGATGTGATGACGTCATCAACGGGCTTTAATCCCTACAGAATGTCTCAGTTAACTAACCGTCAATCCTGGATAGAAGCGGGTATGAACAAGCAGCTTGCGAGTCGATATCTGAATGCGATTTATATGTCTTTAAATAATCCGAATATTGTCTTAGATTTATCTATTCCTCAATATGAGGTTTATCAACAGGAAATTTTACATCCGATTTTAATGGATGTCTTAAACAATGAAATTTCGTTGTCAGAAGCGATCCTGAAAATCGATTCAAGTTGGGAAGAAAAGACGGATGAATTAGGCCGTGAGAGTCAACGACAGGCTTATTGTCAAAGTTTAAAGATAGAGTGTAATTAGTTAGGGAACAGAGGATAGAAAAGCGCTAGATTTGTTTAGAAAACAAGTGTTGTTAAAACAGAAAATAACGTTGTGCCATGGGTAAACTTTCCGCAGGTTCACAGATTAAAAGTTCACCATCTGCGCGAACTTCGTAGGTTTCGGGATCAACTTCCATCTGGGGTAACGCATCATTGAGTTTCATATCTGCTTTACTTAAATTGCGGGTATTTGTAACTGCAACTGTAGGTTTTTGTAAACCAATTTTTTCACGAATTCCTGCTTCTACAGCCGCCTGAGAAACAAAGGTAAAAGAAGTAGCAGTCATCGCCCCGCCAAAACTGCCAAACATCGGGCGCATATGAACAGGTTGAGGTGTGGGAATACTAGCATTTGCATCGCCCATTTGTGACCAAGCAATGAATCCGCCTTTGATTACCATTTCCGGTTTAACGCCAAAAAAAGCAGGTTTCCATAAACATAAATCTGCTAATTTTCCTTCTTCAACTGAACCCACATAATCGGAAATTCCATGAGTAATTGCGGGATTAATTGTATACTTAGCAATATAACGTTTTGCCCGGAAATTATCATGGTTTTCTTGAGTATTTTCAGGCGAACAAAGTAACCCTCGTTGTACTTTCATTTTATGGGCGGTTTGCCAAGTTCTAATAATTGTTTCTCCCACTCGTCCCATCGCTTGAGAGTCAGAAGCAATCATACTAAAAGCACCTAAATCGTGTAAAATATCTTCTGCGGCAATGGTTTCGCGGCGAATTCTCGACTCTGCAAAAGCAACATCTTCGGGAATATTTCGATCAAGATGATGACAAACCATCAACATATCTAGATGTTCTTCTAGGGTGTTAACGGTGTAAGGACGAGTGGGGTTTGTGGAGGAGGGTAAGACATTTTGTTGACCACAAACTTTGATAATATCGGGGGCGTGTCCACCGCCTGCGCCTTCGGTATGATAAGTATGAATAACGCGATTTTTAAAAGCAGAAATCGTGGCTTCAACAAATCCGGCTTCGTTTAATGTATCGGTATGAATAGCAACTTGAACATCATATTGATCGGCAACATTTAAACAGGTATCAATTGCAGCCGGAGTTGTTCCCCAATCTTCGTGTAATTTTAAGCCCAAAGCACCCGCAACAATTTGTTCAATTAATCCTTCCGGTTTGGCACTATTTCCCTTTCCTAAAAACCCTAAATTGATGGGGAAAGCATCTGCCGCTTGCAACATTCGATGAATATTCCAGGAACCCGGTGTACAAGTGGTGGCATTTGTTCCGGTTGCCGGGCCAGTTCCACCCCCGATCATGGTGGTAATTCCTGATGCAATTGCGGTTTCGATTTGTTGAGGACAAATAAAGTGAATATGGCTATCAATTCCGCCTGCGGTGAGGATCATTCCTTCGCCTGCAATGGCTTCGGTAGCCGGGCCAATAATAATATTAACGTTGTCTTGAATATAGGGATTTCCCGCTTTTCCTATTTTAAAAATTTTGCCGTCTTTGATGCCAATATCGGCTTTAACAATGCCCCAATAATCTAAAATTAAAGCATTGGTAATGACTAGATCAACAGCGCCTTCTTCGCGAGAAATCGGAGACTGTCCCATGCCATCTCGGATAACTTTTCCGCCCCCAAATTTGACTTCATCGCCGTAGGTTGTATAATCTTCTTCGACTTCGATGATTAATTCGGTATCGGCGAGGCGAATGCGATCGCCAACAGTTGGGCCAAATGTTTCTGCGTAGGCGCGACGATCCATTCGATAACTCATAACAAAATTCCCCAATTTATAATTGTAAAGTATAGCGATTTTAGATGAAAATAAATCTCAAAGTTGACCGTTTATTTTAGCGTTCAAGCCATAAACCTGACGACTTCCGGCTAGAGAAACTAACTCAATTTCTCGTTCATCTCCGGGTTCAAACCGAACGGCTGTTCCGGCGGGAATATTGAGTCGCATTCCTTTGGTTTCTTCTCGTTCAAATTCTAGGGCGGTGTTCACCTCATAGAAATGAAAATGAGAACCGACTTGAATGGGACGATCTCCTGTATTCGACACTTTTATTTTTCGGGTAGTTCGACCCAAATTTAGTTCAATTTCGCCTTCTTTTACAAAAATTTCGCCGGGAATCATAAATATTTTCTCTAAGAATATGGGGATAATATTACTATTTTAAACAATCGGATTGTGAACCGTAACAAGCTTTGTACCATCTGGAAAAGTGGCTTCGACTTGTACTTCTTCGACCATTTCCGGTATACCCTCCATCACATCATCACGAGTTAACAAAGTTTTACCATAACTCATTAATTCGGCAACAGTTCGCCCTTCTCTCGCCCCTTCTAAAATCGCCGCAGACAGATAAGCAACAGCTTCAGGATAGTTAAGTTTCAAACCTTTGTCTTTGCGTCTTTCAGCCAGTAATCCAGCCGTGAAAATCAACAATTTGTCTTTTTCTTGAGGCGTTAATTGCATAATTTCTGCACACCTTATTTTGAGTTAAATCTTCCAAACTCTGGGCTGAGTAATGACTCGTCCCTGATAGTTTTGGCGGATGAATTGCCAAATATTCGTAAACCAGTTTATCACCTCTTGGGTTGTATTTCCGCGATAACGACACAAAAAACCCGATAAAAGTTGAGTGACTCCCACTTCTCCTAAAGTGTCGGAGTGATTCCACAATTGTCGAATTTCTTTTAACATTTCTTCAGAAACCGAATGTCCCACCCAAGCCAAAGTTCCGACAATCGCTTGTCCCGCCAAACCGTGAGGACTGGTGAGAATTTCTACATTCGCAGGTAGCCACTGACGATCTATCCACAATGGCTTTCCATTTTGCCAGATTTCGGTACAAGATCGCCATTCTCCTGCGGTAAATTGTTCGCCTCTGGCGGTGCGTCCAAATCGGGTTATTTCCCATCCTAACCAAGTGGCATTTTGAGCGAGTTCAACGTATAAATCTTGGCGATAAATTGCCCCATTAAAAACAATAGTTTCTCGAGGTAAATATTCACAACAAGCCTCTGAATCTACTTGAATGTTAATTGTTTGTTTGGCTTGTTTTCCACTACTGCGATAGATTTTACTCGCTGATGCGGTGGTAATTAGGGCTTGGGTTTGGGGTTGTAAATGAATTTCTTGTAACAGCCGATCTCCTCCGACAATTCCTCCGCCTGTGTGTAAGATTACGTTATGACAAATCTCTTTCCCTTCAGGATAAAAAGAACGTTGAATTTTTAGCGGAGTTTGGCTATAGGTTTCTATTAGTTTCGTTGAATTGTTATCTTTGGCGTATTTCAACCGCAGAATTCCTTGCCATCCCGTTAAGTTTTGATTGTCCATTATCAAGCTTAAATTAAATAAGTAGTAGGGTGCATCAAATTATCAACGTTTTCGGTGTTTGCATCAAGTTAACAGGTTTGATATACCCGACAAATCTTTTCATCAAAAAATCAATCGTAGGGTGCATCAAATAATTAACGCTTTTCCCTCTCCAACAAGATTAACAGGTTTGATGCACCCTACAGAAAGATTAATGGGTTTGAGTTGTTTGATGAATCAAATAATTAACGCTTTTCCCTCTCCAACAAGATTAACAGGTTTGATGCACCCTACAGAAAGATTAATGGGTTTGAGTTGTTTGATGAATCAAATAATTAACGCTTTTCCCTCTCCAACAAGATTAACAGGTTTGATGCACCCTACAGAAAGATTAATGGGTTTGAGTTGTTTGATGAATCAAATAATTAACGCTTTTCCCTCTCCAACAAGATTAACAGGTTTGATGCACCCGACAGAAAGATTAATGGGTTTGAGTTGTTTGATGAATCAAATGATTAACGCTTTTCCCTCTCCAACAAGATTAACAGGTTTGATGCACCCGACAGAAAGATTAATGGGTTTGAGTTGTTTGATGAATCAAATAATTAACGCTTTTCCCTCTCCAACAAGATTAACAGGTTTGATGCACCCTACCGATCTTTTAACCCCAAAATGAATAAGGTAGATTAAAGCTTTAACCTACCTCTATAATATTATTTCTAATTTATTGAAGTTTAGGCAACAGAAGATACTGGCTCAATAATAACTGTTATTGTTCCATATACTGTAACTACTATGGTAACTCGATGAGATAAGTCATTGAACGCTTGAGATACTATTGAAGCCGTAGCACCAACTCCCGCACCTATTCCAGCCGCAGGGAGAGCAGTAATACCTCCGAAAAAAGTTCCTACTGTACCTCCGATACCTGCTCCTATAGCTGTCCATATCATAAAGTTTAGTGCGTTGTTATCTAGCCATCCAGATGCAATTAAGTTAGACTTACCAGCCAATCCAGGAATAGCACCTGGAAGTGCGCCTGTAAGACCTCCTCCCATTACTGCTGCACCAGCACCAGGCAATAATGCCCCTACCACTCCCATAGATGAATTTGAAGGATCGACCTTAACAATCTTTTTTAAATCTTTTGGAAACTCTTCATAACTTTTAAAATCAGTTTGAATTACAATAGGTTCGTTTGACTTCAAAGCGTCATATAGCTTCTGATAAAATTCTATTGAGTTTGAAAAGGGGATTTTATAGACTGCTTGAGAGTTTTCAGTAGTAATAACTGGACTCGCATAAACTGGACTGCTGAATACTAAACTCTGAAATAGAAGTGTGATGCTAATTAACCCTACAATAAGTCGCTTCAACATGAGTGTTTATCCTTGGCGTTCTTCAGCCTGAGTAGATTTGATTCCAGCTTAAGCTGAAGCCAACTGGAAAAGCTACAGTGGAAATACGGAACTTTTAAAAAATTTTTTCTCAGTGAAAATACTGAAGTTGTAGGGTGCATCAAATAATTAACGCTTTTCCCTCTCCAACAAGATTAACAGGTTTGATGCACCCGACAGAAAGATTAATGGGTTTGAGTTGTTTGATGAATCAAATGATTAACGCTTTTCCCTCTCCAACAAGATTAACAGGTTTGATGCACCCGACAGAAAGATTAATGGGTTTGAGTTGTTTGATGAATCAAATAATTAACGTTTTTGGTTTTTGCATCAAGTTAACAGGTTTGATGCACCCGACAGAAAGATTAATGGGTTTGAGTTGTTTGATGAATCAAATAATTAACGCTTTTCCCTCTCCAACAAGATTAACAGGTTTGATGCACCCGACAGAAAGATTAATGGGTTTGAGTTGTTTGATGAATCAAATAATTAACGCTTTTCCCTCTCCAACAAGATTAACAAGTTTGATGCACCCGACAGAAAGATTAATGGGTTTGAGTTGTTTGATGAATCAAATAATTAACGTTTTTGGTTTTTGCATCAAGTTAACAAGTTTGATGCACCCTACCGATAATTTAATGAGTTTGAGTTGTTTGATAAACCCGACAGAGTGTTCAAAATATAAATTAAAATTAAATCAAATTATTTTGAATAAACTCCTGTACATCTTCTAAACCTTGCTGAGTTTTTAAATTCGTAAATACAAAGGGTTTATCCCCTCGCATTTTTTTTGCATCTCGTTCCATAATGTTTAAATCTGCCCCAACAAACGGGGCTAGGTCTATTTTATTAATCACCAATAAATCGGATTTAGTAATTCCGGGGCCACCTTTTCGGGGTATTTTATCCCCTGCGGCGACATCAATAACATAAATCGCCAAATCAACTAATTCCGGGCTAAAGGTTGCTGCTAAATTATCACCACCACTTTCGAGAAAGACAATATCAAGATTCTCAAATCTTAACTCTAAATCTTCTATCGCGGCGAGGTTTATCGAGGCATCTTCTCGAATAGCAGTGTGAGGACAACCGCCTGTTTCTACGCCTAATATTCGGTCGGTTTCTAAGGCTTGGGAACGAACTAAAAATTGGGCATCTTCTTGGGTGTAAATATCGTTGGTAACAACGGCAATTTGATAATGATCTCGCATCGACTTACACAACACATCAAGAAGGGCAGTTTTCCCTGAACCCACTGGCCCTGCTATGCCAATTCTAAAGGCTGTCATGGTTTGTTTTTCCTAATTTTATTGGGTATTTTTTCTGAATTATATCAGTTTAAGCCCCCAGATTTGGGGGTTTAGGGGTCATGCAGTTGGAACCGACAATACTAACTTCTAAACAAACGAGTATATTGGGTTTCATGCTGCATACTCGCCAGCCCTAAACCCCAACTACAACTTACCAAGTCGTCATCTTCTAACATAAAAATTTCTTCGCTGGCTTTGATGATTTCGGGATGAAGTTTTAGGAGGAGTTTTTGACCGTGTGTTTGACCGATAGGAATGAGTTTAACTCCAGCATTAATCAGGTTTGTTACCCAACTATGTAGATATCCAAGTAACGCATTTTTTTGTTCCATTTGCCAATAACCCGCCCCCAAACCAAAAGCAATTGCATAATTACAAGGTTTGCCAATAATTGCTGCACAAGTTTCGAGTTTGAAAATATCTGATTGAGTTGAAGAAGGCTTTTGAATTCCTTCTAACTCTAATAATAACTTCATTAAACTGTTGCCCATTTGCCAGCTTTGTTTTCGCAATTCAGAACTTTCTCGGACTGCACTTAACCATTGATTCCAGTCGGTCAAGCCCATTAATTCATCGACAACAAAACATCGATATGCCCTCAGCATAATAGCAGTGTCTAGTTTAACTGAACCATATTGTATCTCTTGAATTAGCCAAGATTCTAAACTGTTTTCATCGGTAATTATTTCATTGTCAATTAAAGTTTCTAAACCTTCTGAATAACTATAAGCGCCTAAAGGTAAAGCTGGACTCGCGAGTTGTAAAAGATTGAGAATCAAGGTACTATTCTCCTAAATTCAAGCTAATGATGATGTCCATAGGCTCCTTTTTCGGGATAAAAGGGCGCAACTTCTGCAAGAATTTCTAAGCCCAATTTGACCAACATTGACTCTAACACAGAATCCGGTGATAATCTTAAATATGTTGAGGTAATTTCTAAAGGAACATGACGATTTCCGAGATGATAAGCCGCCCGAATTAAATCTAGTTGAGTATTCGCTTTGACGGTAATCACAGGTTCAGGTTGAGCGACGATTTTAGCAATATATTCTTGAGTTTCAGACTGCAATAAAGATCCATCTTCTAAGACCGTTCCTCGCGGTAAATTCAAATAGACTTTTTGACTCGATGACAACTCAATTTTTTGACGACTGCGATAACGTTGTTCGGCTGTTAACGGGATGATAAAATCGATATTAGGGTTGGTATTTGGTTGGAAATATTGAGTAAAAATAATGATCATAGAAAGAATCATCAATTTGGTAAAGTTAGGTTTATTTTTGTAGCCGAAATCGTTTGACTCATGAGTTGACTCTGTATCTTTTGATTTAATTATGGTATAAAGCTTGAATAAATAACCACTAAAGATGGTAACGTATACCTAAGTAATCTAAACTTAGTAATCTGCCCACTCTGCGATCGCTCCTATGCCAAGCTTTTTACTCGAAGTCGGTACTGAAGAACTTCCCGCCCCCTTTGTCGAACAAGCCCTCCAACAGTGGCGACGCCTCATTCCGACCACGCTAGAGGAACAATTTCTCCAGTCGGAGTCCATCGATGTTTACGGCACCCCTCGACGGTTGGCGGTGGTGATACGGGGACTCCCGCAGCAGCAAGCAGACCGTGATGAAGAAATCAAAGGCCCACCTGCATCGGCAGCTTTTAAGAATGATCAACCCACAAAAGCAGCAGTTGGGTTTGCAAAAAAGCAAGGGGTTGAACTTGATGAGTTGGAAATTCGCCCCACAGAAAAAGGGGATTTTGTATTTGTTCAAAAGAAAATTGCAGGTCGTCCAACGGCTGATATTTTAACAGAATTAATTCCCCAATGGATTACAAAATTAGAAGGAAAACGGTTCATGCGTTGGGGAGATGGAGAGTTGAAATTTCCTCGACCTATTCGTTGGTTAGTGGTGTTGTTGGATGACAAAATTTTACCTGTTACTTTGGTTAGTGGTTCGGACAAAGTTGAAAGTAATCGCATCTCTCAAGGACATCGAGTTTTGCATCCTGAAGCGATAGAAATATCCACCGCAACTGATTATTTAGACTCTCTACGTCAAGGGTTTATTGAAGTTGACCCCGAACAGCGTAAAACAACAATTGAAGCCGAAATTAAAACGGCATCTAAAAGCATCGGTGGAAACGCAGAAATTCCTGACGAATTGTTAGCAGAAGTGATTAATTTAGTTGAATGGCCGACGGCAGTTGTAGGGAAATTTGAAGATGAATTTTTGAATTTACCGCCAGAAGTGATTAAAACCGTAATGGTTACACATCAACGCTATTTCCCAGTGTTAGAAACTGCTAAATCTGTTCAATCCCCGCTCAAGTCTTATTTTATCACAATATCCAATGGAGATCCAGCTAAATCTAATATTATTGCTGCCGGAAATGAGCGAGTTATTCGGGCGAGATTAGCCGATGGTCAGTTTTTCTATAAATCCGATTTAAAGCAACCCTTAGAAGCTTATTTACCCAACTTAGAAACGGTAACATTTCAGGAAAAATTAGGGTCAGTTCGAGATAAAGTTAACCGCATCGGTCAAGTTGCAGATTTGATTAGCCAACAACTCCAAGTCAGCCCAACTGAACACACTCAAATTCAACGGTCAGCTTTACTCTGTAAGGCGGATTTAGTCACACAAATGGTCTATGAATTCCCGGAATTACAAGGGATTATGGGTGAAAAATATGCCCGTGAATGTGGCGAACCGGATGCTGTAGCCACGGCAATTTTTGAACATTATTTACCGCGTGGGGCAACGGATAGTTTACCTCAAACTTTGGTCGGTCAAGTTGTAGGTTTAGCCGATAGATTGGATACTTTAGTCAGTATTTTTGGCTTGGGCATGATTCCATCTGGTTCTTCTGATCCCTTTGCGTTGCGTCGGGCAGCGAATGCAGTGGTTAATATTACTTGGGAGGCAAATCTAACGATTAATTTACATCAACTTCTCGAACAGTTAGTGGCTGAGTTCACTCGAAATTATGACAAAGTAATTCCTGATTTGTTGTCACAGCTTTATGAATTTTTCTTACAACGAATTAGAACGCTCTTGCAAGATGAGAAGAACATCGATTATGATTTAGTGAATGCCGTTTTAGGAGAAGATGATCCCGAATATACAGAACGAGCGTTAAAAGATTTGTTGGATGTGCGTGAACGGGCGACTTTCTTGCAAACAATTCGCCAAGATAGTAGCTTAGATCAAATCTATGAAACGGTCAACCGTTCAACTCGTTTAGCGAAACAAGGTGATTTAGATACAGTTCAATTACAACCGAAAAAACTTGTTAATCCTAAATTGTTTGCAAAATCATCAGAAGAACAATTTTATCAAGCGTTAATTGCGTTAGTTCCGAAAACAGAAGCCGCCCAAAAAACTCGAAATTACCGACAGTTAGTTGATGCTTTAGCGGAAATTGCCCCAACCGTTAGTACCTTTTTTGATGGGCCAGAAAGTGTATTAGTGATGGATGAAAATCCAGAAATTCAACACAATCGTTTAAATTTGTTAGGACTGTTGCGAAATCATGCTAGAGTTTTAGCGGATTTTGGGGCAATTGTTAAGAGTTAAATCCAGTTAAAAGTATAAGATGAGGAGGGTTGGTCTCGACAAACTCTAACTCATACATTTATCCCGAACCTCTAACAAACAGGGTAAAATAGGGATTAATCTTCCAGGGAAACTACCATTTTGTCTATGCAAAACGCTCATATTATCGGCTTAGGAAAGTCTGGAAATGCAGCCGCCCGACTCCTGAAATCTCAAGGCTGGCAAGTTACCGTTAGTGATAGCAATACCTCACCCAAATTGCATCAGCAACAAGAGGAATTAATCAAAGAAGGAATTAACGTTAATTTAGGTAAAAATTTTAATCCAGAGACTTCCCCCCATTTAGTTGTGGTTAGCCCTGGGGTGCCGTGGGATATTCCCCCTTTAGAAATCGCCCGTCACCGAGGAATAGAAATTGTGGGAGAAATGGAACTCGCATGGCGAAATCTTAACGCTGTACCTTGGGTGGGAATCACTGGAACGAATGGAAAAACAACAACCACCGCTTTAATTGCAGCTATTTTTAAAGCCGCAGGTTTGAACGCACCCGCCTGTGGAAATATTGGAAATGCAGCTTGTGAATTAGCGCTAGAACAGCAAGAAATTAGAGCTTTAAAAATCGGTAAATCGGTAGATTGGGTGATTGCAGAAGTGAGTAGTTATCAAATCGAATCTTCCTCAACCCTTGCCCCAAAAATTGGAGTCTGGACAACCTTTACACCTGATCATTTAAACCGTCACCATACCTTAGAAAATTACTATAATATCAAAGCAAAACTACTCAAAAACTCGGAAATACAAGTTATTAATGGTGATGATCCTTACTTACGTCAAAATGCTGATCAAGAGTGGAAAAATGCTTGTTGGACAAGTGTTCAAGGAAAATCTAAATTAATAGGCAACCCAGATTTAGGAGTTTATATTGAAAATGATTATATCATTCAAAACCAGCAGAAAATAATTCCCTTAAAAACCTTAAAAATGGTAGGAAAACATAACCTTCAAAACCTATTAATGGCAGTAGCAACCGCACGTTTGGCAGGGATAGAACCTCCAGCAATTGAACAGGCTATTTCTAACTTTCCAGGTGTTCCTCACCGTTTAGAAGCTGTGGGAAGTTGGCAAGATATTAATTGGATTAATGATAGCAAAGCAACAAATTATGATGCCGCACAAGTTGGTTTAGCTGCGGTAGAAGCCCCGGTTATTTTAATTGCTGGAGGTGAAGCCAAAGCCGGAGACGATACCCAATGGTTGCAAACCATTCAAGAAAAAGCCGCAGCAGTCTTGTTAATTGGAGATGCAGCCGAACAATTTTCTCAACGACTTAAACAAGTCAATTATCAAACGGTAGAAATTGTAGAAACGATGGAAAAAGCAATTCCTAAAGCCGCCGAATTAGCCAGTCATTTCTCTGCAAAAGTCGTGTTATTGTCACCTGCTTGTGCGAGTTTTGATCAATATGAAAGCTTTGAACATCGAGGCGATCATTTTCGTCAACTGTGTTTAGAGTTGATCAGTTAATCATAAACTTTCCAATCTTCCGCAGGATTGGTAAAACTTCATAAAGATATTTATTGGCTTGAATCTTGAAGCTGATACCTCTTTTTAAAAGTAAAAACCCGGTGAATCAGAGAAACCGGGTTCTTTAGAACGATAATCTGTATTATTGATTCCCCAAACTATTAACAGAATTTTCCTTAAGTTGTTTGAGTTTCTGAATGTATTTACTCGTTAATTCTTCCCGAGCAATCGTTTTTAAGGTATGGTCTAAATGAGACAATAACAAAGCTTCCGGGTTAATCAACCCAAACCCATAATAAGGATCAAACCCCGGCATTCCTGCATCAGTCGCCGTTTTTCGCAAATGTTCGATTAAATCCGCTTGAGTTTTCACAGGCGTTTTTCCGCCAAAACTCCGATGTTTCGCCAACATCAACGCTACCACTCCACTCACAAAAGGCGTCGCCATCGAAGTTCCACTCAAAACAGCCACTCCTTTTGGTGGAAAAGTCGAAAGAATATTATCTCCGGGTGCGACAAGATCAACCGCTTTACCCCGAGAAGAATACTGAGTAATACGACGAGTTCGATCAATCGCCCCCACTGATAATGTTTCTGGGTAAATCGCCGGATATTCCACTGTTTCTAGGTTAGGGCCGCTATTGCCTGCCGCACAAATCACAAAAATACCCGCTTCAACTGCGGCTTTAATCGCCTCGTGCATTTCATTACTCGGGAGAGGACTTCCCAAACTCATCGAAAGAATATCAGCTTTTTGATCAATTGCCCAACGAATTCCTTTGACAAGCTGCCCGGCGGTTCCATAGCCATTATCACCTAACACTTTACCCACTAACAGTTTAGCTTGAGGCGCGACACCCACCACTCCACCTCGGTTTTGCCGAGCAGCGATAATTCCCGCAACGTGGGTTCCATGTCCGTCTACATCACTTGGCCCAGAAGGACTATTGGTGAAGTCGCGAGCATTTTCCACCGCATCAACAAGTTCTGGATGTCTCAGAGCAACTCCTGTATCGAGAACCGCTACCTTGATCCCTTGACCTTTAGTTTGCTTCCATAAATTGGGGATGGCAAACATTTCTAATCCCCAGTCAACAATTTCCGTCGCAGCAATCAGAACTTGTTCAACTTTGTAAGGAGGTAGGACAAAAATCGGTTCGTCACTCCCAGTTTCAGGCAATTGAGGCACTTGTGAATCCATTAGATTTTCTATTTTTTCAAGAGATTAATACTGAACAACAGTGGCTCAAAGTTGGGAAACCTCAATGCACTGCTATCCACTTCAGAGATTTTTATTACCTTTCAATGCTAATTTCTGCATCCTGAAGTTAAGTGTTCTTTTCTCTTGACTGTGGAGTGATTCAGGATTATTGCTGTATTTTTTGACCTACCGTACTCAACTGCAAAAACCAGAAAAATTTTTACTGAGTATTTCCTGATTAATCAGGTGAACTGCGTAAAAGTATGTATGACTCTAGCTCTAATCTACGTTTGTTGGTAGAAAAGGGGGATGAGTCTATATTTTAGTTCGAGCTAATCTTAGTCTGCTATTTACTCCTAGCTTGCAAGCGAGTTGAGCGTTATGAAATTATCAAATGTAGCATTTTTAACTTTAGCGGCTTTAGTGGCTCAGGACTCTGTAGGCGAGGCTCGTTCTATTCCTGAGAGTTTGTTGTCGAGTTCTTCGGGTATAATTCCTGCTATCGATAGCAAGAGTGATTGGATTGAGAACCTCATATCGCAGCATATACCATCGGTAAGTATGCCGGAAATGGTCATGATTCAGGAGTTTTCTCCGTTGAGATCTCAGTCTACATCGGATCAGGGGTTAATTCTGGCTTCTGCGATTCAACCTTTGACTCCATCCAACGCATTCTCGCAGTCAAATCAACAAAAGCTGAATCAAGTATTGAGTCGAACATGGTTGGCTTTATTGGTTGAAACTTTTTCTGATCAAAATAATTTATCTTCCGAGGTTAATCTAACCCTAGCCGATACAAATTTAGCTCAAAAAATTAGTCCTAATGACGAGAGTGAATCTGATTTTAATCGAACTATTACGCTGCTTAATAGTTTATTGATTATTGGGATATTATCACCTGTCATAACGATGGCATTTTTTTGGTTGGTTCGGCGTTTGGTGATTCGAGAATTGGTCACGGAGGCGAATCGGGGTCTAAATCGGGTTGATGGCTTAGAAGAACAAATGGCTCAATCTCGTCATCAATCTCAGCAGCAAGCCCAACAATTAGAAGCACAAATTAAAGTAACTCAAGACTCTATTAATTTTCTGACACAAGAAGCCTCCGCATCTCAAGCGTCGATTGAGGAATTAAAGCAATTACAGTTAAATTTAATTGAAAGTTTACACAAACTTAAGTCTGATTTTAAGTCTAAAGATCACTCTAATTTAATTCAGTTTCCTGGGGCTAATAATAGTCATAATAATTTACCGAAAAGAAATCAACTAAACTCTAATTTTCCTTCTGAATTTGATTGGAGTTTTCAGTTTAATTCTTCTCCCGACTTGATTGCAGATGATTACCTCAAGCAAGGAGAAGCTTTAAATAACGATAAACGCTATTCAGAAGCTTTAATTTCTTTTGAAAAAGCGGCTAAAATGAATCCTAACTTAGAGGAGGCTTGGTATAATCAAGGTAATATTTTGGTGCGTCTAAATCGTTATAATGAAGCTTTAAAGGCTTATGAAAAGGTTGTACAAATTCATCCTCAAAAATATGAGGCTTGGTATAATCGGGGTAATGTTTTAGTTAAATTGAAGCGATATTCTGAAGCCTTAGAATCCTATGATCATGCTTTAGCGATTCAACCTAATGATGATGAAGCATGGCACAATCGAGGAGCATTGCTGCGTAAATTTAAGCGTTATGACGAAGCTTTAACTTCCTATGACAAAGCATTAGAAATTCAACCCAATAAATATGAAACCTGGCATAATCGTGGGAATGTTTTAGGAAAGTTAAAACGATATGAAGAAGCGATTATCTCTTATGATCGAGCTATTACTATTGATGCTGGAAAACGAGAAGTTTGGTTAAATCGAGCCGTTGCACTGTGTAAATTGAAACGCTACGAACAGGCGATCGCATCTTTTGAACAAGCCATTGGACTCGATCCCACTTCCCCTGAATTATGGAATATGAGAGCATCTTTATTACACCAATTAGGACGATACTCAGAAGCAATTGATTCCTTTGAAAATGCGATTGAACATCAACCCAACTGTTATGAAGCATGGCTCGGTAAAGGTTCAGTTCTCGTACAACTTAAGCAATATTCAGAAGCATTAGAAACTTACGAAAAAGCGATCACAATTCAACCAGAAGCTTCAGAAGCTTGGCGACATAAAGGACTCCTATTTGAAAAACTAGAACAATATCCCGATGCGATCGCCGCCTATGATCAAGCCATCAAACTCCAACCCAATGATGCTGAAGCATGGCGTTTTCGAGGGGCATTACTCTCCAAACTCAAAAACTATCAAGAAGCGATTTCGTCTTTGGGAAAAGCGATTTCTATTCAAAAAGAGTTACGCTCAGTGAAAATAACAGCAACCACAGACCCAACATCAGCTTCTAACAATTAATGAGCAAAATTAGGGATAGAAGAAAACAAAACCATTTAACTTTCCATCCCTAGACTCAAGAAACTTAGGCTGACTCGTGTTGTCTACGCCAGGTTGGATGCCATAAAACCTCAGCCGTTGATCGTTTTTCAACCATTTCCTGAGTGATAATACACCGAACCACATCCTGACGAGAAGGCAACTCATACATCACATCAAGCATTAATTCTTCCAAAATTCCTCGCAATGCTCTAGCACCCGTTTTGCGGCGATAAGCTTCTGCGGCGATCGCGATCATCGCATCCTGTTCAAATTCTAAATTAACATTATCCATTTTCAGCAGCTTTTTATACTGCTTAATCAAAGCATTTTGGGGTTCTGTTAAAATCCGCATCAGTGCTTCTTCATCCAGGGGTGAAATCACCGTTACAACTGGAATTCGGCCAACAAATTCAGGAATCAACCCAAACTTCACCAGATCATCGGGTTCAACGTATTGGAGCAGTTCATCTTGACGTTGAACAGATTTAACTGCTGCATTATTTGCCGTTTCCGAAGATTGAATAAAGCCTAAAGACTTTTTACCCAACCGTTGTTCAATCACTTTTTCTAAGCCGACAAAAGCACCACCACAGATAAATAAAATCTTACTCGTATCAATCTCGATAAAATCTTGGTAAGGATGCTTACGTCCACCTTGAGGGGGAACATTAACAATCGTTCCTTCTAAAATCTTGAGTAGTGCTTGCTGTACCCCTTCTCCAGAAACATCGCGAGTAATCGAAGTATTTTCGCTTTTACGGGAAATTTTATCAATTTCATCAATGTAAATAATCCCGCGTTGAGCCGCTTCAATATCAAAGTCTGCCACTTGTAGCAGTCTCAGCAAGATATTTTCGACATCATCCCCAACATATCCAGCTTCGGTGAGCGTTGTCGCATCAGCCACCGCAAACGGAACATCTAGCTGCTTGGCAAGAGTTTGGGCTAGAAGGGTTTTACCACAACCCGTCGGCCCAACTAACATAATATTTGATTTTTGGAGTTCTACGCCATCATCGAGATTGAGATTGCCACTCAAACTCGATCTATCGAGGCTCAGACGTTTATAGTGATTATAAACTGCGACTGATAATACCTTTTTTGCATCATGCTGACCAATAACGTGATCATCAAGATACTGCTTAATATCAGTGGGCTTGGGGATGTGTTGCAATGAAGGAGTAGTCTGGACTGAACCTGTAGAAAGATAATTAGATTCGACATCCCCAAGTGTAGTTTTAGTCGGATCTGAAAATTCTTCCTCTAAAATTTCATTACAGAGTTCTACACATTCATCACAGATGTAAACACCAGGGCCAGCAATTAACTTGCGAACCTGCTCTTGGGACTTGCCGCAAAAAGAGCAGCGTAAGTGGGAGTCATACCTGGACATATTTGCCTTTTTGTAAACAGTTGCTTGTGGCTTTCCCCGTTGTAAATGATGTGAATTTTGAACAATGGAGCAAATTCGGGGGAATTCTATGGAGGTGAATTACCTCTTACTCTTTCAGTGTACTGTTTATTTGGCTTTTCTGCACCCCACATCCTCTCACTAGAAGGAAGTCTAAGCTTTTTTTAATATCTAGATGCTCAGTTACAAAGCCGAGTGGTTCGGGAAAATCTACCTGGAAGTTGATAGATTTTTTCCCAGTTCCAAGATTCCTCTTTCTTTTGAGAGGATACTTCACTTGGAGAGATTATTGATTGAGTTGCTCGCCATCAGAAGAAGTCTCTCCCGCCACTTCAGGATTTTGTTCAAACCTTTGACGTTGCTTGGCGCGAAATTCTGCTGCTGCATCCTGAATATTATCTTTTTGTTGATCATGAACAGAATTCACATTAAGATCCAAAGTTCCCATTTGCGCCCGATGAATCAGGTTATACATGGTACTTTGATCAATCCCCAAACTCGTTCCATTATCATTATTCTGACTGTTAAAATCCTGAAGCGGATTCAGATTGTTTTGTTGAGCAATACTCTGTTGGGACAACAGCGTTACATTGATTCCAACTGCCGATAGGATTGACATTGCCATCCCCACACCAGATTTGACTTTGAGTTTCATTGCGTTTACCTAAGTCGCTATTTCAAAGGATATACCAATTGACTATATTTTAACCCTCCCGGTTCAGAGAGGGTTACAAACTTGATTAAATTCAACTCAAAAGCTCAACCTATGCAAAGCGACGGCGCAGAAGCGGTTGAATCACTAATAACGCAGCGATCGCAAAGCCAAATAGAACCCCAATCGCACCTCCTAAAGAAATATTAGCAAAAGGTGCTTGCATCACGATACTTCCAAAAGACCAATCGGCGTGTAAATACAAATAACGAATCGGTTCAATCGCATAACTCAACGGGTTCAAGGATGCCACAACTTGTAACCAACCCGGCATAAACGAAAGCGGTGCCAAAGCGGTACTTGCGAATAATAACGGTAAGTTCGTGACAAAAATCACCGCAATTAATTCAACGTGTCCCGGTAACGCAAACGCCAAACCCAGACTTAAACCCGTTACACCCAAAACCAACAGAAACAACATCAACGCAATCAAACCCAACTCAGGAATGCCCGGAAGTCCTGCCCCCAGAAACGCACCAGCGCCTATAATGGCTCCGGTTTGGATAAAACTCATGGTGATAATAAAGATTGCAGAAGCAATCACAATAGAAAAGCGAGTCGTGAGTGGCGCCACCAATAAACGGTTCAAAAAGCCAAATTCCCGGTCAAACATCACAGGTAATCCAGCATTTAAAGCCCCTGCAAAAGCCGTAAACACAATGACTCCTGCACCGAGAAATTGAGCATAATTTTGGCTTTCTCCAAATAAACCTTTCGGTGCATTTTGAAATAACGCCCCAAACAAAATCAACCACATCAACGGCTGAATCACACCCGCCACCAGAGTTGACGGACGACGCTGAAGTTGAATAAACAACCGACGAGTTAACGCCAGAGTTTCTTGGAGAAATTCTCCGACGGGATTCGGTTGAATCGTTTCCCGTTGACTCGGAGATAAACTCAGATTAGATGAATTGGAAGTGGTTGTACCCGTCATATTTACAAGATCTCGTTACAACTTTTTTACAAATTTCAGCAAGACGTTTAATCGATTAATTCTCTCTAAAAACCAATGCCTTCAATGTTGGGGGTTCAGGAGTTCAGAAGTTTAGAATTACCTCTTGCCTGTTGCCTCTCTTGGTGCGCTTTACGCAGAGCGGATGGAACATCGCGCCTAGTCGCACCGCTGTTGCCTGTTCCCTGTTGCCTGTTGCCTAACTTTAACGCATATTCTGTTTTTTCTCCGCTTTAGGGTCACGTAAGGCCACCCCCGCTAGTTCCGCATCCATCAGGGTTCGACCCGTCGCCGCTAGATAAACATCATCCAAACTGGGTCGAGATTGGGCGATCCCAAACGTCGGTAAGTCCGCATCTTTTAACGCCTGTTGTACTGATAACAACGCATCACTTTGAGGTTGAACAACCAAGTTCAGAGAATTCCCTTGGGCGGTATTAATAATGGCTTCAGTCACAAACGGTAAAGATTCGAGGAGAGATTTTGCTTTTTCGGCTTCCTCCCACGGCGAAAACTCCCGAATTCTGAGGGTAATGCGATCGCCTCCAACTTGATCTTTGAGTTGAGAAGGAGTTCCTGTGGCAATCACAACCCCTTGATCAATAATTGCCACGCGATCAGCCAAAGCGTCTACTTCTTCTAAATAGTGGCTGGTAATCAACACAGTTGTTCCCGCTTGACGCAACTGACGCAGAAAATCCCAAACCGCTACTCGGCTTTCGATATCCAAGCCTACCGTTGGTTCATCTAAAACCAACACATCCGGTTGATGGAGAAGGCCGGCCGCCAAGTCGAGACGTTTGCGAATACCGCCGGAATAGGTACCGCTTTTTTGGTCGGCCCATTCTGCTAAACCCAATAAATTGATCGCTTTGGCAATGCGATCTTTAATCATTGGCCGAGGCAGATGGTACAATGCCGCTTGCAGTTGTAGGTGTTCACGACCCGTTAGCACCTTGTCTAAGGCGACTTCTTGAGACACATAACCCAGGCGTTGTCTGGCTTGTCGGGGCTTTTCGACCACATTCACCCCTGAGACTTCCAGACGACCCGAATCCGGAGTGATTAACGTACACAAGGCCCGTAGAGTCGTGGTTTTACCCGCACCGTTGGGGCCGAGTAAACCGAAGATTTCCCCCGGTTTGACCTCCATAGAGACTTCTTTGACGGCCTCTACAGAACCATAACGTTTTTGCAGTTTTTCAATTAAGATGGCAGGTGTCATTTTGCGCTTCTATTGGGGACTGCCTTTGTTGACATCACTTGATATTTTAAGAGATTCAACACAACCCGGAGGGGTTCAACGGCAGACATCAGGTAAGGAAAACCGACTATTCGTTGAGAAAAATTAATTTCTGAGTCGTATAACTACAAGAGTTGATATTTTAGCGAGGTGATTGGGCAAGCTAAGAGTCAGGGGAATTGTGTCTATGTATGGCGCTACGCGCTAGGGAATAGGGAACAGGGAACAGGGAACAGCAGACTATGAAAGGGTTTCAGAATTTAGAAATGTCCTAACCAATTTGCGTAGTGCTATATCTGGTATCCGTCGGGACTCATTTCATTTTCTTTGGTGAATCATTGATCTCACAAGTCCGAATGAGAGTTATGATGGAATCGATAGACCCCATAGGGTGTGAACCCCAAGGCAGACAAAGCATCTACCGATAAAAAACAAAGAGAAGCTGCATCCGTTCACTTTAGAGTTGAGGTTACTGCTCAAGATGCTGAGAACAAAAGGTAAACTGTCACAGAATATAGATTTTGATTCAGAGCGATTCAAACAAACAGGGCTGCATCTTGAGGATTTCACAGACAGCATTTGTTTTGATCAATTATTTTGAAATCATTCTCCTGAAGGAAGTTCTGTCTAATGAGCCGGATTTTGATCGCTGAAGATGAACCTCGTATCGCTGCCTTTTTAGAGAAAGGGCTAAAAGCCAACGGCTTTACTATTACAGTCGCCAATGATGGCCTTGATGCTTTACAAAAAGCATTGGGAAGTCAATTTGACTTGCTTATCCTGGATTTAAATCTTCCTCATCAGGATGGCTTTCAAATCTTGAAACAGTTACGGGGCCAGGGAGAGAAAGTACCCATCATTATCTTAACCGCTCGTGATGATATCGAAGATAAGGTTGCAGGTTTGGAAGAAGGCGCCGATGATTATGTCACTAAGCCCTTTCGCTTTGCGGAGTTGTTAGCGAGAGTACGCGCCCGCTTACGTCATCAGACTCTCTCACCTGTTAAAGAGGAACGGGTATTAACCGCAGGGGATATTTTGCTAGACTTGTATACTCGTCAAGCCCAAGTCGCTGATTGTCCCATCAAACTGTCAGCTAAAGAATTTCAGCTTCTGGAAACGTTGATGCGTCATCCTGAACAAGTGATGAGTCGAGAACAACTCCTTGATCGCGTTTGGGGTTATGATTACGATCCCGGATCGAATATTGTTGATGTTTATGTTGGATATTTACGGAAAAAATTGGGCGGGAATCGCATTGAAACCGTTAGAGGAATGGGTTATCGCCTTTGCCCCTAAGATCAAAGAATATTGAGGAACCTAACTTTAAAAATTACGTCTCCGATAGAAGGGTTCTGACTTCAGGATTCGGATCAGATTCGCTAAAACTTGTGACCCTAACAATCTTCTGAAATCTATCGAAAGATAGAGACTGAAGCTCGATTAATGCTGTAGTTTTTTTGCTTCTTTTTACAAGAAACTTTACAATTCATCAACTTTTCTTTTCAAGTCATTCCTACTCATAAATTTCAATATAAACAGGAGTGACTTATTTTCGTATTGCACAAATTTTGGATGACACAATTATCACTTGCAGACCTCAGTATAATTACGTAAATTCCCCTAGTTAATTCTAACTATCACTTAGGTTTTAAGGCTAAAATCCCTGTTAAAACGTCATTGCAAGCCTTTTTCTTATCGATTTAAAAGTTCAGTATTTTAACGGATGCCACTATTCATTCCAGATGTAACAATTGAGTGTATGGGTTGAATAGGAATCATAAAAAACTTCTCATCTGACCCTCATAGAGATCTTAAAAGTGTTTATTAGAATCAGGGTAGAGAACAAAAAGTTCGGTGTGAGACCTCAGATGAAATTATAAAAGATGAGAGCTTACAACTTAAAGCAGAAAGGAGGCAACAAATTTATGCTTGCAACTCAGACAATAAAAACTAAACTCTGAGTCTTTATTAACCCAACAAACCCTTATAGTCTGACTGAAGTTGAGAGGGGAGAAGTAAATCCCTTTCAGTCACTAATCTACAGATTTTTTTCAGTAAAGTTTTTGCAATTTAAGTAGAGGATTCTAGCTATGGACGACTTAATTATGGACGACTTGATTTTAGACCCTTTAACAGGCCTTCCTGTAAACGAAGAAACCCAAACCATCCCCACAGAAACCGTTGAGTCTGTTGATGTGGTAACGGGAGATGATGACATGGAAGACATGGACAACATGGACAACATGGATGACATAGAAGACATGGACGACATGGAAGACATGGAAGACATGGACGAACCTGTAGATGTCACCTCAGACGACATGGACAACATGGACAACATGGACAACATGGACGACATGACCCCCATCCCCGTTGAACCTGATGGCGGAATTGGAGACGGCGCAGGCCCCATTTCTGAACTTCCCGAAGAAGGGGTACAAACCGGAGTTGAAATGGATGATACAGAAGCAACAGATGATATCCTAGACGAATTATTTGATGTAGACGCTTACCTAGAATTCAACTCCGACATCAAGACCCTAGTAGAAGCAGGTCAACTGGATGCGAAAGCCCACTTCATGGAGTTTGGTAAATTTGAAGGTCGGGAATTTAGTTACTCTTTTAATATCACCGAATACGCCGAGAAAAACGTTGATGTCTCTCAAGTTGTCAGTCGTCAGAGTTTACTCTCACACTTCCTCGAATTTGGTTTAGAAGAGGGACGGGAGTTTAACAGCTTATTTAGTGTCAAGAAATACCTAGAAAAGAACACTGACATCGATAACGTCTTCCAAGGTCAAGGTAAATTTGTAAGTGGTTTCCGTCACTTCCTCAAATTTGGACAATACGAACAACGCGAATGCGGTGACTTCTTTAAACCGAGTGAATACCTCAGCTTGAACTCTGATTTAGAATCCTTTGTTCAAGGTGGTCAATTCAGTCTGTTTAAGCATTTTAATAAGTTTGGTAAAAAAGAAAGACGGGAATTTAGCAACTTCTTTAAAGTTAGCGAATACCTACAACTGAACCAAGAACTCGTTGATTTTGTTCAGTCGGGTCAAATTACAGCCGTTGACCACTGGTTACAGTTTGGACGCCTTGAAAATCGTGAATTTAGCTTCTCATTCTCAGTTTCTAAAGTTCTAGAAGTTCTCGGAATTTCCACCCTCGCTGAGTTAGATATCGAACAATTAGTTGAGTCTATTGTTAGCAACTTCAACTTAATTGCGACAGGCGATGATAACACCGACGGTAACGATATTCCTGTTGATGGTGGTGATGATAACGTTGATGATGGTAGCGACGACCAAGACGACAATCAAGACGACAATCAAGACGACAATCAAGACGACAATCAAGACGACAATCAAGACGATGATAATACCGACGATGGTGATGTAATCGCAGGAGATAATAGCGACGACTCCGACGTGGGTAGTGAAGGTGGCGACGATATTGTGGGAGAAGTTCCTGATGTGAATGTTCCCGATGATGTGAATGTTCCCGATGAGGGTGAAACTCCCGATAATGGTGAAACTCCCGATAATGGTGAAACTCCCGATAACGGTGAAACTCCCGATAACGGTGAAACTCCCGATAACGGTGAAACTCCCGATGAGGGTGAAACTCCCGATGAGGGTGAAACTCCCGATGATGTAGAACCCCCATCTAACGTTTATCTAGATGTCAAAGTTGTTAAAGGTAACGCTAACCTGCTTGAACAACTCGGTATCGACAGCGAAATTAGCAACGCAGAACTACAAGACTTGTTAGTCACAAAAGACTTGGCTGACCTGAAAGGAGTCAAACTTTCTAAGTTCTTTGATGTTGATAAACTGTTGAAGGAATTTGACGCTGAACTCAAAGATTTCTTCTCCGTTGAATCTGTTGAAGGACTGAAGTTAGGCGATTTAATCAAGTTCGTTCAAGACGAAGTTGTCGGTAAAGGTAAGAGTCCTTCCCCGAAAGTTAACTTTGATTATCTCAAAGCCATTCATGGTGAAGAACTAACTGAAGAACTGGGAGAAAATGCAACTCCTGAACAAATTCTTGAATATCTCGAAGAAAAAGGAATTAAAGAAGGTAAAAATACTTCTGCTTTCTTAGACTTCAAATTCATCAAGAAACAATACGGCGACAAGATTCGCGAAGAAGTTGATGTTGAGAATACCAGCGAACTCAGTGATGAAAATATTCTCGATAGTGCCAACTTAGAAATTGAGGTTGATGTTGACTACTGCAAGGTTAAATATGCGGAACAACTCGCTCAATTCTACAGTGTTGAAATCGAGGCAGTCAGCAGCTTAGAAGTTTCTCAAATTAAGTTCTTTGTTCTTGACCAAGAGTTAAGCAGTTCTGAAATTGACTTCAAGAAACTGCGGAAAGAATTTAAGAAAGAATTCAAAGAATTTGAGAAAGATGTCAAAGACTTCTTCAAAGGTGGAGTTAAAGACCTTGATGACTTAACTGATGGTCAACTCAAAGCCTTCTTAAAAGGCGAAGGTTTAAAACTTGGAATCTTGAAACAAGTTGTTGATGTTGAATACCTCAAAGATGTCTACAAAGAAGCTTTAGAAGTTCAATTCGGTACAGATGTTACCGTTGATGAAACCTTGGAATTTGTCTTCGGTGGAAAGCATCCCTTCATCGATGAAAAATGGGTTCGCAAGCAATTTAAAGATGAACTGAAAGATTTTGCAGAGTCTATTGGTAAGAAAGAAAAAGACCTAACTCTCGAAGACCTCAAAAAATACTTCTTGGCTGATAACTTTGAACCCGAACAACAACTCTCTGCATTCCAAATTGAAGTTTATCGCACGGAAAATGCTTCAGCACTGACCAGTTTCTTTGAAGTTAGCAACGTTGGTTTAATCAGTTCCGAACAAGTCTACAAGTACATGGTTACGGTTGGCTTGGAACAAGGAATTGACCTTTCAACTTACATCGAAGAAGAAACAGTCGAAGTTTACCGCCAAGAGTTCGCTGAAAAAATCGCGGCTTTCTACAACATTGAAGTCACCGAAGTTAGCACACTTGATGCCAAGGTTGTCATTGATTTTGTAGTCGGTGGTTTGTCTCAAGATATTGACTATGACTACTTCCGTCACACCTTTGAAGGCGATGTTCAAGCCACCTTTAATGTCGAGTCTATTACCGAAGTTAGCAAACTGCAAATTGTTCAATACCTCTACGAACAAGAAGGCGCCGTTGATGTCAGTCAGTTAAACTGGTTCGATAGCAAAGAATTCAAAGGTAAATTTGGTGAAGACCTCGAAAAAGAACTGAAAAAGTTCTACAAGGATGTCGATGATATCTCTGAACTTTCCTCTCATCAAATCTTCAAGTTTGCAGTTGAACACAGCGAACAATTTAGCTTAGAAGGATTGGTTGACCTCGAATACGTTAAAGCCACTTACGCTGCTGCGATTGCGGAAGCACTCGATGTTGACATCGCCGCTATTACAGGTGAAGAAGTGGTGATGGTTTCTGACAGTGAAATTCTCGACTTCTTGGCGGAAACAAATGTTACTGCTATCGCTGAATATGCGGAAGTTACTGAAGCTGAAGTCACTGATGAATTAGCAACAGAATGGTTTACTCAGTCGAATGTTGTCAGTGTTGAACATGGAGAACAAGACGTTAATTATGACTTCGTTCGCTATCAACTGACTCAGGTTATCACTGAAGAAAATCTCAGCAGTGTTGCAGAAATTCTAGACGTTGAGTTAACGACTGTCGAGGATATTGATAGCCTGACTGACGAACAAGTTGCTCAGTTAATTGCTGATAGTGAGTTCGAGGGAATTCTGGGTGAAGAAACAACAATTGAACCGGTACCGACCGAGTTTAACTTAGAGTTTGTTGTCTCTGTCTACGGTGAAGATATTATTACCGCTCTTAGCTTAGAAGCGGATGCTGAAATCACCGAAGCACAAGTTATTGAATACTTCAGCACAACTTTCGCAACCGACATTGAAACGTTCGTTGCGGAAAATAGCGAAGGCGATGATGTAGTCGGAGACGAAGGTGATGATACTGCTGTCGGTGATGAAGGTGATGATACTGTTGAACCTCCAACTGATGATGGAACCACTGACGACGGAACTACCGATGACGGAACTACCGATGACGGAACTACCGATGACGGAACTACCGATGACGGAACTACCGATGACGGAACTACCGATGACGGAACTACCGATGACGGAACAGAAGAAGCTTCCTTCACCGATGCGGATGTTCTAGAATACATCAAACAACTCGATGTTGAGACTGTCGCTAAATCAGTTGAAGTTGATGAACAGTATGTTGAGTTCCAACTGAGTGGTTTAGTTGAAGCAGGAACCGTTACCCTCGAACAAATTAATACCATCCTCGAAGTTGAAGTTACCACTGTTGATGAATTGACTGCTCAACAACTGGTTCAACTCTCCGGAAGTGAAGGATTTGAAAGCGTCGAACTCAAACTGGTTCAGTCTGAAATTGACTACGAATATATTCGTCAAACTCAGACAACCGAACTTGCTGAATTCACCGAAGTCTCAGAAGACAATGTTCTGCGCGGTGAAGTGACTCCTCTGACGGATGCGGACATTCTCGATGGTTTGGATGAAACTTTCGCTAACCTCGATGTTCACTACCTGAAATATCAAATTTCGCAGTTAACTGTTGAACAACAAACTCAATTGTTCGCAGACTTGGAAATTGAAGTCACTGACATCTCTCAACTCGATGTTAAACAGGTGATTGATATTGGCTTCAGTCGCGACTTCAAAGAAATCCTTGAAGTTGAGAAGGTACAATACAGCGCTATCGACCTCGACAAATACCGTAAAGAGAACGCTGAACAAATCGCCGAATTCTATCACGAAATGGATGATGATTCTGAAATGGATGATGACTCTGAAATGGATGATGATTCTGAAATGGATGATGATTCTGAAATGGATGATGACTCTGAAATGGATGATGACTCTGAAATGGATGATGACTCCGATGAAATGGATGATGACTCCGAAATGGATGATGACTCCGAAATGGATGATGATTCCGATGATGACGTAGGTGACAATATGGATGACACCGACGACATGGAAGACGGAGATGGTGATATCGCCTCTATCCCCGATAAGGACTTAATCAAGTTCATGTTCGGTAAGGGATGGAAAAACGGAATCAACCCGCTTGACTGTGTGGATGAAGACTACCTGAAAGAAGAATTTAAACATGAACTCGCTGAACGGTTTGAAATAGCGGTTGAACAAGTTGCAGAACTTCCTTCTGAGATGGTTGTCGGTGGTTTGTACAGCAAGTTTGTAGCGGAAGAAGAAGTCGATGTCGAGTTCTACAAATCCACTCAAAAGAGCGTTTTAGAAACCAATTACGGTGTCTCGGTTAATGAACTCAGCGAAAGCCAAATTGTTGAACACGCTTCAACTTACGGCTTGGCGAATAACTTAGAATTGTCTGCGGTTGATGTTCACGGATTTATCGGAGAATATCAGTCAGAAATCGCTGAACACTTCGATATTTCTGTTGAACAAGTTGCCGAACTTGATGTTTCAGTGGTCAAGGGCTTTATCCTCGAAACGGCTTCTGAAATCGGACTGGATGTTCAAGAGTTTGTTAACGTCGATTACTATCGCGGTTTAGGTGAAGAACTGGTTGAAAACTACCGGGTTGAACAGGTTTATTCTTTCAACTACGAAGCGGCTTTCAACTACACCGAAACGCAAGGTGTCAGCACTTCTTCTCTGTTAGATACGGAGTGGTTCAAACAAGAAAATGCTGCGTTAATTGAGGAAAACAAAGCAGAACTTGATACTGATGAAAGTGGTGAGGTTGAAGATGATGAGTTAATCGGTGGAATGCAGGGTCAATTCCTCGAAGATGGAGTTGAAACTGATGATTCCTACGACATTGATGAATACATCGAAAACAATGGTGATAAGCTGACCAATTTCTACGGTAAGCCTCTCGATGAAATTACTAACCGTCAGGTTGTTGAGTTTGGTTTCGGTGCAGGTTTAGAAGAGGGTATTGACCCCTATAGCGATGAATTCTTGGCTGAAAATCCTGAGTTAGAATTGGATAACTTTATCAGCACAAATGCTTCAGAGTTGACTCAATTCTACGGGGTTCAAGAAGTGACTCAAATCAACTTCTATCAAGCCTTTGAGTATCAAGTTTCCTTCGGTTTAGTTGGTGCGACAACTACTAATTCTTCTGAAGGAATTGTTTAACGGCTAACCCCTTTCTCGACCTTCCTAGTTCTACTGGGGAGGTGAGAAAACCCCTCTCGTCACAACTCGTTTAAAATCAATGAGGTGTTCGGTCTTCTGACTTGACACCTCATTTTACAGTTATCTGTTATCCGTTATCCTCTCACTCTAAGTCAAACCTGCGCGTCTTAAAAATTCGCGTGCTAAACTCACTAATGACAATTCTGTCTGAAGTCCTAAACTATAGAATAAAATTTCTATTGTCCGAGAATGTTTGAATTTATCACTTAAGGAGATAAACTATCCCGAAATACTAACCTTTCCGTTGAAAAGTTCATCGACCGATGAGTTAACCATTTATAAAGAAAGGAGAGAGAAGATGAGAAGTTCACTCAAACAAATAAAATCTGGTTTTAGTAGTTTAGGAGTCGCATTTACAATTGCGCTTACGGCTATTCCAGCGATCGCACAAATTGATTTAGCAATTGTAACAGAAATTCTCGGAGATAACAACGAAGTTTTTATCGAGAACCAAGTCGCCCAAGAAAGTGATGATGCGGCTTTAGGTGAAGAAGTCCGCACGGAACAAGCCCGGGCGCAACTTGACTTTAATACAGGCGCGTCGGGACGAATGACCGAAAATTCTTCGATTGTTGTGGGTCAGTGTATTGAAGTCCAGCAAGGGGCTTTAGTGGCTTCTGGCCCGGCTAATGGTTGTCTGTCGGGGTTTGCTGTCGGTGTCCAAGGAACGATTTATTTGATGAGCGCCGATGAAGACGGAATTGGTACAATAAATGTTTTAGAAGGACAAATTCAACTCGCTCTCCAAGACAACCCCGACGACCCCAACGCCTTAGTGATTTCAGCCGGACAGAGAGTTGCAAGGTTAACCCAAGGTTTAGCGCTCGCTGATATTACGATTGAACAACTCACCAAAGAAGAATACGAAGCCATTATCACCGGGCCGTTATTTCGAGGGTATCAAAATCCGTTACCCGATCAGGATAAAATAGATGAAATTTGTAAACGGCTGTATCAAAATTGTGTTGCTGTAGGAAGTGAACCTCCTCAACCGCCTCAACCTCAACCGCCCAAACCTCAACCGCCTCAACCTTCTGAACCGCCTAATGGTACACCTGTTCGCGGTTTATGGTAAGAATACATTAAGATTTGATGAAGCACGGGTTGTCGTCAACTCGTGACTTCTTTTGAGGCGGGAAAATCAAGTTATGACTTTGAAGCGACCCAAACGTGTAAAGTGGTATCAGTGGAAAAATATTCAAGCCCGATCACCGTTATTTCGCTCTTTTGATAAATGTCTGTGGTTTCGGATTTACCTGGCGTTGGTGATTGCTTATATTGGTCTGCTGTTTGTGAACCGGGTTGAAAACTGGGTTGCAGGTGAAACGATTTGTCAGGTACAAGACACGGCTTTACACTGTATTACTCAGGAAGTTCTTTCTCTGATTACTGTTGACCATGTAGAAAGCTTCAGTATTTCCACTGTTGCGGCTTTATATTTACTCGAAAGTCGTAAACGCCGAAAACGGGCTATTTATGAAGCATGGCAGGTTGTTGACAGTACCGCCACTTCGGGAGTTTTCGCTAGTCGAGCGCGACTGAAAGCTCTGCAAGACCTCAATAATGAAGGTGTTTCTCTCGATGGACTCGATATTTCTCAAGCTTACCTCAAAGAAATTAATCTATCTGGCGCCAATTTAGTTGAAGCCAACTTAGAAGGTGCGAACTTACAAGGCGCTAGTCTTAGTCATGCTAACCTGAGTGGAGCCAATTTGCAAGGCGCTGACCTCCAAGGCGCAAATCTCCACGAAACTAACTTTCAGGGGGCGAACCTCGCGGGTGCTAACTTAGGCGGTGCAAACCTCAAATGTACAGACTTTCAAGGGACTAACTTACAAGAAAGCCATCTCAAACAAGCCTATTCTGTGCGAAAAGCGAAATTTGCACAAGCTAACCTTTCTGGTGTGGATTTTCAAGGCGTTAATTTACGGGGGGCTAATCTCAAACAGGCGATTTTATCTGAGGTTAATCTCAGCGAATCTAATCTCGCGGATGCAAACTTAGAACAAGCGGATTTGATGGGCGCAGAATTACGAGGGGCGACGTTAAAAGGAACAAATTTAAGTCAAGCTTATTTAGTCAGAACAAACCATTTACGAGAGGTTAAAAATCTGCGAGAAGCGAACTTAAAAGGGGCGAATTTAACTCGGGCAAATTTACGAGAAGTTAACTTACAGGGTGCGAATTTACAACAAGCGAATTTACAACAAGCTATCCTACAAGGTGCGAATTTAAAAGACGCTAATTTAATCAGAGCGAACCTACGAGAAGCAAAACTTCAAGACGCTAAACTTCAAAGGGTTAACTTAGAACGTGCGAATTTACAAGCGGCGAATTTAACCGATGCTAACTTAAGCAATGCTAATTTAACTGATGCTAGTTTGTGTGACACTTGTTTAAATCAGACTCAATTTTATCAAGCTGTTTTAATTAGAGTAGATTTTTATAGCCTTGATAACCTATTTAACACGGATTTTCAAGATGCAAATTTTCAAGATGCTGACCTAAAAGGGGCAAATTTACGAGGGGTTAATCTCAAAAACGCCAACTTTCAAAACGCCAACCTCAAACACGCCAATCTCAGCGATATAGAAATTATCAACCCCCGGCAAATACAAGCTGCTCAAAATTACTGGGAGGCTGAATATAGTGAGGATTTTCGCCAACAGCTTAATCTAAAAACCCATTATTAAGGCTTGATATTGGAGTTAATTTCTGTGTTCCGATTTGCTCTGAAACTTGACAGAGTTCGGGTTTGATTTCTTCTACTTCTACGGAGTTTGTTTGAGAATTTTTATCCGCGATAACTTTCGGAAAACTGCCTTTCTGATAAGCTGCAATTTGAGTCGGTGTTAACATATCCATAAAGTCAGCCAGTTCGCGATAAGTCACACATTGCACATCCGGTTGACCACAAACGGCTTCTGCAAACCTAAATAAAGCATTCCAATAGGCACCATTATTCCAAGCTGAAAAGTGATGTCCGATGTGTAAAGGGGCGCGATTTCCTTTATAGTTATTCTCAAAATAGTTCATATAGGTTTTGAAGGTATCCTCCTCATAACGTTTGGCTTGGCTTGAGTTAGATTTGGCTTTGGAGTGAAGATAATAAAAGTTGTAGTCCATTGACAATACACTCTTTTTTGTTAAAGCTGTCGTGATACTGGCTAACGGAAAATTCCAAACCCCATTTTGTTTTTGTGGCCAATAATTGGGTTGATTGCTGCGACTTGTATCATACCGAAATCCTTGCTTTTCTAAGGTACGAAATAAACCAGGACTGGTTCCGAGTTCGGGGGCGCGAAACCCTTCAATTGCATTGCGGTCAAAGGCGAGACGACCTGTTAAACCGTTGATTTTATAAGCGTCAAAAATGAATTTATCAAAGTATTCAAACTCTTTTTTCCAGTCGGCTTCACTCCAGTTATTACCGTTAAAATGACCGACTGCATGAGAAGCAATTTCATGTCCTTCTTGATAGGCTAAATTTACCTGTTCGAGTCGTTTTTGAATGTCATCTGGTGAACCGCCCCAACCAATGGCTGAACGTCCTAGACCTTTTCCAGCAGGGGCATTGTAGAGTTTACGGTTCTCATTGCTGACAAAATAAACCGCGCTAATAAAATAAGTAAAACGTAAATTGATGCCTTTTTGTTCTAAGGTTTTGGCAAAGTTTCGCGACTTGTTCCAAGCCTCTAAAGAACTCGAACCATCAAAGGCTAACAAAACAAATTGGGGTGGCGTTTCCGGTGCTTTAATTAATTCTTCGTTTCGTAAAAGATTATATAATAAACGAGTATTCCAACGCTGAGATTTACAAGAGTTTCCGCCGTCTGCGTTGCTACAAGCTGTTACTAATTGTTGAGGAAAAGGGCCGATTGCATTTTGACCTTCTACACAGTAATTTGTAATGGAGTTGAGACGAGAACCATCTGGGCATCGTCCATTTCCGTAGGCTTTGAGAAAGAGTGTTTCCGACCAGTGAGTCTGATTACAAGCGCTTCCGCCTCCCCAGTCTAGACATTTTTCGATCATTTTTTGGGTGACTGGCCCGAAGGCAGTTTGACCATCTGAACAATAATATTTACCTTTGTCGTTAACAAGTTTAGCTTCAAAAGTTGGGGGAACTTCAACAATTTTATTAGGAGTTTTTGTTAGGGTTTCTGTTTGTTGAGGAGAAACCGTTGATGGGGTTGTGCAGGCGGAAAGTGAAAGTAATAAACCGCAGTAAATTAAGCCCTGATGCCATAATTTGAAGTTGAACTTTAATCGAATTAGCACATTACACCCCTTAAAAAAATACTTTGAACACCCATTCTATTTCAAAAGTCTCTTAATTTTGACATTAAAAAAGGGTTAACGCTTTGTATTTCAGCATTAACTTTGATGGGTATTTTAGGTGATTAACTGAGTTTATGTCAAGAGGTTGAGGTTAATTTTGGGTTAATTTTGTGATCGGTTCATCATTTAAGAGGACAGCTTGTATTCTAAGGGTTCACAGAATTGATTAATCCCTGTTTTGATAGCATAAATGACCACAGGAGTGATTAACAGTTGTGGACAAGTATTTTGTTCGATTAAATGTCCGACCATTTTACTAATATTACCTTGCAACAGTTCGTCACGATATTCTTGATCACAAATTGTTACCCGATACCGTTTCGCCACACCCGCCAGCCAATTATCGGAAGTTGTGGGCATTTGTCCAACTTGAATTGCAATGGAAATAGCCGCATCTTCGATATCTCCTTCACAGTCTTCTATGGTATCCAACGCTTCTAATGCTTGGGGATATTCAGAAAGTTGCGAACGAAATTGAGCAATTTCTTGAGACGTTAAAATAACCATCTATCCTAAATTGATATTTTTTTCTACTTTATTGCTTGGGAACGATTTCATCATCAAACCAAGCCGTTAAAGCAACTGCTAAAGCATCGGCTGCATCATCAGGTTTGGGAATTTTATCTAAGTCCAATTCCCGGGCGACTGCATTTTGTACCTCAACTTTATTGGCGTTACCATATCCGGTTAACGCTTGTTTAACTTGAGGCGGGGAAAACTCAACTAGAGGAATTTTTTCCTGGGCTAAAACTAACATTAAAATTCCTCGGGCTTGAGCGAGGGAAATAGTATTTCCCATCCGATAAAAAAACAGTTTTTCAGCAACCGCTAAATCGGGCTTAAACTGTTCAATTAAGGTGTGTAAATCCTCATAAATTGTACAAAGACGCTTTCCCATTTCTTGATGGGCAGGTGTTTTAATCACTCCAAAATCAATTAAAGAAACGGGATAGCCACCCCGTTCCCTTTTATTTTGACAATGAATCACACCAAAGCCCAAAGTTGCGAGTCCAGGATCAAATCCAATAATACGTCTTTGCATGGGTTAGGATTTTTTCAAGGTTTAAAGTTCCAATTTCTAACCCTTAAACCTTTTCAATTAATTGCCGTCCTCGGGTTCGGGTAAACCAAAGACTTGACGGAAAACTTTCTGCACTTTGTATCCTGAATCAATTGATTCTAACGGATCTTTCCGCAGACGATGACGCAAGCAAAGGGTAATCACCCGACCAATATCTTCGACTGTTACCTCTGTGCGACCTTCCAAAGAAGTTAAGGCTTTAGCGGCGCGGTTGGTGACAATATCACCTCGCAAACCATCAACATCAAGTTCTGAACAAACTTGAGAAATATTCACGCGAAAGTCATAGCTAATTTCGACAGAAGAGAGTCTTTGTTGAGCCTCAATAATCGTCTGTTGTAGTTTTTCTTGATCGCTGAGATACTGAGCGAGAAATTCTTTAGGAGCGCCGTCAAAAGCAGTACGTTGTTCAACAATTTTAACCCGCAAATTCGGTTCTTTAACAGTGCGAATTTCGGCGTGCATTCCAAAACGGTCTAACAGTTGAGGGCGTAGTTCTCCTTCTTCGGGGTTACCTGAACCTACTAACACAAACCGGGCGGGGTGACGGATAGAGATTCCTTCTCGTTCAACGGTATTCCAACCACTAGCCGCAGAGTCGAGCAACACATCAACAAGGTGATCATCTAACAAGTTCACCTCATCAACGTAGAGGATACCGCGATTAGCCTTGGCAAGCAAGCCCGGTTCAAACGCTTTCACCCCTTCAGCTAGGGCTTTTTCAATGTCAATGGTGCCACAGACACGATCTTCAGTCGCCCCTAATGGTAAATCAACCATCGAGACTTTTTTGCGTGCGACGGGAACCGATTGTTGATCGAAGACTCGCTGACGGACTTCATCACTCATCAATTCTGGGTCATCTGGATGACTGTTGAAGGGGTCATCTGCAACGATCTCTATTTCGGGTAATAAGTCAGCTAAAGCCCGAATAGTGGTCGATTTGCCCGTTCCGCGATCGCCCATGATCATCACACCACCGATTTTGGGGTCAATCACATTCAGCAGCAACGCCAGTTTCATTTCTTCCTGACCGACAATTGCGGTGAAGGGGAAAACAGCACGACGGGCTAGGCTAGCTGTTGATTTTGCATTTTCAGTCGTGACGACGGTTGAACTCACAGTTTTTCAATTCTCTATTCCGATGTACCGTTTTATATTGTCTCATATTTTTGTAAGGGCAGATTTATCTATTCAACGGGTTAGCCAGTATCTTACGGAAAACGATCTGATCGTTGCCTGTGATGCAGAAGTGATCGCTCTCATCGGGCATAATTGGTTGAATCATCGCCAACTCCAACATAGACATAAAAAATCAACCTTTCTCAGACTTTACGGACTTTCACCCGCTTCCTCAAAGAAAGGCTGCTTCGTTAAACTGATGTCGAATTATGCGGGTTTGGCTTGGGCGCTGCGTTGTAACACTTTGCGAATTGAAGCTTTTTCAATTAACCCGACTAACATTCCATTTCGCATTACCGCTAATTCATTAATTTGTTCTTTTTCAAATAAGGTGACAACATCGAGTAATGAACGTTCGGCTTCTATCGTGTTAGACAGTTCAACGGGTTGCATCAGTTCTTTCACTGAAGTTGTCGGCCACTGAGATGTGGGAATTGCTCTCATGCTATCGACTTCAAATTGACCCAACAATTCGCCTTCTTCGTTAACAATAAAGAACCGTTTGGCTTGAGCTTTTCCGATGATATATTCATTAGCTAACTCACGCAAAGATAATTCCTCAGAAATGATCGGAGTCTCGTTGGTGAGGGCATCTTCTGCGGTAAACTCAGACAGTTTGCTGCGTAATGTAGCATCTTGGGCCAAAACACCCGCATTTTGTAATAGGAACCAACCGATTAAGATTGTCCAAAAGTTGGGGAATTGACCGGATAATAAGGTCGGTAGAAATCCTAATGCGATCGCAGTCCAACCTAATGCTTGACCGACTCGACTCGCCCAGATTACTCCAGTATACTGATTTCCGGTAATTTTCCAAACGAAGGCTTTGAGTACGTTTCCGCCATCGAGAGGTAAGCCAGGAATCAGGTTAAATAGAGCCAGCGCCAGGTTAATATAGGCGAGTAAACCCACCATCGCCCCTAATGGCCCGCTTGTCGCGATGCTAGTTCCAATTCCGGTTAACAGTAAAAATAGGGCAATACTTACCGCAGGGCCTGCGATCGCAATCCAAAAGGCACCACCGGGGGTTTTGGCTTCTTTATCTAAACTTGCGAGTCCCCCAAACAGAAATAGGGTGATTGATTTAACGTTGATTCCTTGTTTGATGGCGACAAAACTATGTCCGAGTTCGTGCGCTAATACTGATGCAAATAGCAGCAAAGCGGCGACTAAACCGAGGACTGTAGAATTGATGGCGCCCAAGGTGGGAAATTCCGATGATAAGTTGGTTCCGTAGCTTAATGTCATTAATCCCAGTACGATGAACCAGGAAGCGTTGACATAGAACGGAATACCGAATAAGTTACCGACTCGTATAGAGTTATTCATTAAATATGTCCTTTGAATTCAGCTTGTGTAAACGGTTTATTTCCTTAATTTTATCTCTGCATCTATCGTAACGAAATGTAAACGTTTTACGCAATCTCTCATTTTTCGTATGTACCGTCTATTCAGGTACGGTTTTCGCAAGATTCATCTATTTATTTTTTCGATTGTAGTTGCTATTTCATCTCAGAACTCAGATTTAGAGGGCGATTACGCTCTGTCTTCGCTGACCGGAAAGAGGCTGGCAAAGGTTTTTATGCTTAGACCGGGAGAAGGTGGTATAATTACTATTGTGATAGATATCACAGGTTTATGAAGCAACAAGTCACTAGGTTTTTCTAGTGCTGTCAACAAAACGTAATTCAATTTGTCACAGATCTAATCACCAAGATAGGAGATAATTAAGGGTAATATAAAAGTTCAATTTAGACCTATGCCCTTAATTAATCTTCTTCCCGGAGCAGTTTACGCCATGGTTGCATCTGTCGGAAATAACAATTATTTAACTCAAGCTGACCGATACGGATTAATGGCTGCTATCTTAGACGATACCCTCAGTGAAGATGAGCGAAAATCTGTTGATCGTTTACTGCGGGCTGTTATGAGAGGACGAATTCAGGTTGTGGATGAATTATCTGTGATCAACTAATCTCTAGTCTTACTATAAGGTAGGGTTAGATTTTTGAACTCTATCTTATGGTAAATATTTCTGTACGACAGTCCAACCGCTTAGAGAAACAACAGCAAAGGCGAAGAAAAGTACAATATTGGTACTAATATGAAGTGATCGCGCCCAAGGTCGTGAAGGATGAATCTGAGTTGCACTCCACGCTGAAACGAAAACTAAACTCACGACTGTTAATCCCGCAGGCAAGTGGGCTGAATGACCTAGACTCCCATAGTGACCGAGGGTGCCAATCAAACCAATTGCCAACAGGAGTAAAATCAACGCAACCATTGTACCACCAATCACATAATGAGCGGTTCGTAATCCTGGAGGGCGAGGTTTTTTCACATTACGAGTATAAAACATCCAACTACCTGTGACGGCGAGCATCAGGTAAGCAAACAGCGAAAATCCCATTGACCAAGCAGCTATCTTCCATAGCCACAGAAAAGACGGAAGGTTCATTAGAAGTTCCTAAATCCAACTTCAGCGATACGGGCGTTGCGTTATACAACCAATCAAGAGTCGCTAGGGCGATGACTACAAAGATAGCATTACCCGTGTAACAAAGGATCTTTCGCCAGAAGAATTGATCAGAAAATGGAGTAACCTGAGTTTGAGGGTGAACAGTGTGTGAGGTTGGGGGTGCTGAATTGAGACTAAACATGATCAATTAAACCACTCTACTTGATTACTAGAATGGCTTAGATTTTAATCAAGTGCGTTAAATTTCGATAAAAAGTTTATGAGAAAAATTTTAGCTTTGATTAATCCATAGAGAGTGATCGATTTATTAGGGGAGTTCTATTAAAGAGGTTTAGTTCACTCTAAGGTTCACAAAAGCAGCGTTTAAACCTCTTGTTAGTTCAGCTTTATTTAGAAATAAAATGTACCCAAAAATTACCATCTGGCATACAAGTGCGTCGAATTAAACCATAGGAATAACGTAAATAAGCACCACTTAAATCGGTTCGGTATCCACTCGAAAACCATTCACCATAAGGATCATGAACAATTAACCCATAATCATCATAGCCCACGACAGGCATGATATGACCAAAGGCGGTAAAATATCCGTGAATTACACAGGGTTTTCCTTCAGCTAACCAATCTTTTAAATCATCCATATCTCCTTTTTCGGTGAAATAATCTTGACAGCCATAATCTCTAACAATTTTTGCCAAATCATAGGGACTCCATCGACTGTAGCCTCTTTTAATCGCATATTCATACAGTTCATCTTCAAACTGTCCGTAGCCTTTGCGACGAGGAGCATTATAATACGTTAAACACATCGCCATAGAAGTGACGTTACAAGCGCCTGTGGGGTTGAAAAAGTTATCCGTTTGAGGTTTGTAGGGAAAGTTCTCTAATCGGACTCGTTTTGGTAAAATTTTCGGAAAAACAAGCTTACTTCCTTCGTAAATTTCGGCGTGTTTTTCAAAGACATACCAAATAGATTTGTCTTGAAAAGTTTCGCCCCGAAATGCAACTCTGACGTGACTGCGAATGGGTTCAAAAGCAATCAGAGAAAAAGACTCATTTTCTTTAATTCCCTGCTTTTCAGATTCACTGAGTTCACTAGATTGAACGGGTCTAAGTTTGAGAATTGTTTCTTTAGTAATTTTTATAACCAAAGCCGGACTGGGTAAGTCTTCTGGCTTGGTTTCAATTAATAGTTTTGCTGTATTTGTCCCTAAATATCCCGGTTCGCCGCAGTCCATCAAGATTTGAAATCGGTGTAATGCTGCGGTTGATAACGAGCCAAACTTACCATCAGCAGGTGGGTTCAGTAAACCCAGGTTAATCACCAGCGTCTGAATTTGACGAGTTAATTCCTCATCTGCGGCGATCGCTTTCACATCATAGCGCTGATCTGTTCCTACAAGATCCTGTAGTTTCATATTGAATGGAAATATCTTGAGAGTCGTTTGCTTTTTCGGTCATTATATCCTTGAAGTTAGGCTTTAGCGTTATCAATTTTTTAAGGATTCTAAAAACTTCTAATCTGCAATTGTCTGCCCATTCGCCCGACCTTAACATTGCTTCATTCAGTTAGAATCAAAACTTAATACAATAACAGACAGTTGAACTCGATTCGCCAACTGTCTAAAAGTCTTCAACTATTCTATCCCAACTCACATCAACATTATCTTCCCCTCATCCAAGTCGGGAAACCGACTTCATCTCTGAGAGTGATGACTTGATTGCCTTTACTGACTTCACTGACCACCATCATCCCTCGTCCATCGCCGGAAGTCACTCTAATTCCTGTGACTTGAATCTGATCGTTCGGCTCGAGTCTAATATCTTGATTGTCAATATACCACGATGGGCCTAAATGTAAATCCATCGTTTCATTGTCCGTTTGTAAGACGACATGAACACCTCCTTTCTCCCATTCTCCGTTCGTCCACCGATCAACTTGAAGTACCTTTCCTGTGACGGTTTCTAGCTGATTGGAGTTAAATATCATGCCTTGGTGTTGTCCATATCCACCCCTGTGATTTCCAGGCATCTTTCCATATTCACCCCTGTGGTTTCCGGGCATATTTCCAGATTCACCCCTGTGATTTCCAGGCATCTTTCCATATTCACCCTTTTGATATTGCTGAGAAAATTTACCAGATTGACAGGGGGAAAAGGTTTGAGAAATCTCGAAGGTCGAATCACTAGAGAGGTCAATGGGATTGAGTGCAATTAGGGCTGCACTAAGAATTGTCGCGGCACTGAAATAGATACTCATAATTCAGTCCTTCTGGTTTATAACCAGTTATTCTAATTTTTATTTTAACATAAAATACCTCTGAAATCACGAATCTAGATAAGATTACAAAACTTTAAATCATCAAGAAAAATATTTAGGCTTGTATTTCAAGAGTTGCCATCATTCCTAAATCTTCATGATCGAGAATATGACAATGATAAACGGTTTTACCGGGGAAATCTTTAAACGGAATACGAATGCGAACAACTTCCCCACGCCTCACTAAGGTTGTATCTTTCCAAGCCCGATAGGGTTCGGGTTTATTATCTCGGCTAATCACTTGAAAATCATTAACATGAAGATGAAAAGGATGATCCATCGTCCCTGTATTGGCGATTTCCCAGTCTTCAATCGTATTCAATTTAACCACAGTATCAGGGTTTCCCATCTCAAACGGTTGACCATTGATTAAAAAGACCATTCCCATTCCCGGCGCCATCCCGTGATTGAGAGTTAAACGGCGTGTTTTTTGGGCTTGAGGGAGTTCAGGAACCGTAATTAATTGTTTGGGTAAAGGCAGAGTTTCAACCCGGTTATTATAAGTTAAAGTGGCTAAAGTTTGCGAAGTATTGGTATTAGAACGGTTTCCCATCATTCCACCTCCCATCATTCCACCTCCCATCATTCCGCCTCCCATCCCACCTGTGCGATCATAAGGTAAGTTTAAAAGGCGATATTGTCCGGGTTCTCGTTCTCCTCGAACAAGTATTTCTACTCGTTCACCGGGAGTTAATAACACTTCTGATAATTCGACAGGTTCAGAAATAGAACCGCCATCGGTAGCGATTAAATACAGGGGATGTTCTTCTAATTTTAGGCGATAAAAACGAGAAGTAGAAGCATTAAGAATTCTGAGGCGTAATAATCCCCCTTGAGGAATAGAAAAGTTAGGATTCAGTTCACCATTAACGGTTAAAAGTTCTCCTTCTCGCCCCAACATTATTCCCATGTGACCTTGAAAATTTGCTTGATTTCTGTTCAAAGCAAAATCTTTTAAAACGATAAATTGTTCTTCTGCGGCTTGAATTTCAGGAATTTCATCCAGTTCACCCCGGACTATCAATAAACCTGCTAAACCCCCAAAAACTTGTTCGGCGACTAAACCATGTAAATGGGGATGATACCAAAACGTTCCAGATGGATGATTTTTAGGAAGGGTAAATTCATAGGTAAAACTTTCCCCCGGTTGAATCTTTAAAAACACATTATCGGCGTTTCCTGTGGGCGGAATGTGCAAACCGTGATAATGTAAATTGGTCGGTTGGGGGAGTTTATTGGTAAAGTTAATTCTGACTGTATCTCCCGGTTTTGCTTCCAATCTTGGCCCGGGTATTTGTCCGTTATAACTTAAGAGTTTTGCCTTTTTTCCAGCAATATTAACCTGATCAAAGCTTGCTTCTAAATCAACATCTAATAAATTTCCTACACTACTTTGAGTTACAGAATTTGAAGATTTGGCTTTGATTGAGTTAGAAACACATTGCGTTAATAAAATAGCACTGGCTGTAGAGGTGCTTAAGGTGATGAATTTTCTGCGGTTAATCATGTTATTTTATCCTCGAACTTCTAACGTTCCTCGAACCATGTTCATTCCACAACTAAAGGTATATTCTCCAGGTTTTTCAGGAGTAAATTCAATCGTTGTAGTTTGATCAAGAGGTAAATCTTTCGATATATTAAAATCAGGAAACAGAACTTTATCTAAACAATGACTGGGATCTTTACGGTGAAATTTCAAACGAACAAGTTGACCCGAATTAACGGTAATTCTGCTAGGTTCGTATCCGCCATCTACTATAATTTCTAGTTCTTGAGTGTCTTGAGTTTGGGTGGCTTGTTTGGTTTTGGGTTTACTAAACATAAACCACCAAAGTTCTAAACCAATTAACCCTAAACCAGCAGTTGTGATGGCAATTTTAACAGGAATGGGTTGTTGAATTTGGCGAAATTTATCGGTAGATTCAGAAGGAGATTCTGTAGAAGCAGCTTGAACAGAAGTTACCAGAATTAAAGAGAGTAAAATCTGACTCAAATAGAATCCACTTTTCCTATAGTTTAGCATGAGTTTAATCTCCATTCGCTTTGAATTTTAATCAAAAATATCTGAGAACTTTAAACCACTTTCAGCTCAATATTTTCTCACGATTACAGTTTAAAGTTCCGCAAACGTAGCGCATTTGTAACCACAGAAACTGAACTCATTGCCATCGCACCTCCCGCAATAATTGGATTAAGTAACCAGCCAAAGAACGGATAAAGAATTCCAGCCGCGAGGGGAATTCCAGCCGTGTTGTAAATAAAGGCAAAAAACAGATTTTGGCGAATATTATTCAAAGTCGCCCGACTAAGTTTAATTGCGGTTATAATTCCCATTAATTCTCCAGAGATTAGGGTAATATCTCCGGCTGCAATTGCTACATCTGTTCCCGTACCAATCGCAATTCCTACATCTGCTTGGGCGAGTGCAGGTGCATCATTAATTCCATCACCAACCATCGCCACAATTCGATGATTTTCTCCTTTTCTTTTCTTTTCTTTTTGAATAGATTTAACTAAATCTGCTTTTTGATCGGGACGAACTTCTGCAAAGATTCGTTCAATTCCGACTTGTGATGCAATCGCTTCGGCTGTTTTTTGATTATCTCCGGTAATCATAACGACTTCTAACCCCATTCTTTGTAAAGATTTTACGGCATTTTCTGAAGTAGGTTTGAGCGTATCAGCAATTCCGATTAACCCTTCTATTATACCATCAATAGCGACTAAAGCGGTTGTTTTTCCTTCAGTTTCCCATTGTTGTTGAAACTGTTTTAAAGCTTCTATATTAATATCTAATTCTTCCATCCAGCGACTCGTTCCAATTTGTATAAATCGATCTGAAATATCACCTTGAACCCCCATTCCCGTCATCGCTTCAAAATTTTCGGGTTCAGGTAAAGGAAAATCTACGCCTTGAGATTGGGCATATTGTACAATTGCTTCAGCCAGAGGATGTTCAGATTTGCGTTCAATTGCGGCGACTAATCGTAATAATTTTAGTTCATTATCGTTAGCCGTTCCTCCCGTGGTAATATAGTTAGTAACGGTTGGTTTTCCGGCTGTTAATGTGCCTGTTTTATCGAGAATAATCGTTTGAATCTTATGAGTAAGTTCTAAGCTATCTGCCCCTTTAATTAAGATTCCATGTTCAGCACCTAATCCCGTTCCGACCATTACAGAAGTTGGTGTTGCTAATCCTAATGCACAAGGACAAGCAATAATTAAAACCCCGACGCTGGTGAGAGTTGCTAGGGTTAAATTCCCGGTAAAATTAAACCAAATAAGAAAGGTTAAAATCGCGATCGCAATCACCACTGGAACAAACAAACCTGTGACTTGATCGGCTAATTTTTGAATTGGTGCTTTTGAACCCTGCGCCTGTTGTACCAGTTGAACAATTTGGGCTAAAACTGTATCTTTTCCAACTCTAGAAGCCCGAAATTTAAAGCTTCCGGTTTTATTAATAGTTGCGCCAATAATGTCATCTCCGGGTTTCTTTTCAACAGGTACACTTTCTCCTGTTACCATTGATTCATCAATTGTGGAACGTCCTTCTATCAGTTCACCATCAACGGGTATTTTTTCACCTGGACGAACAACAACAATATCCCCAACATTTACAGCTTCTAGAGGAATATCTACTTCTTTTCCATCCCGCACAACCCGAGCGGTTTTTGCTTGTAAACCCATCAATTTACGAATGGCTTCTGAGGTTTGTCCTCTGGCTTGATGTTCGAGTAATTGTCCGAGTAATATTAGAGTAATCACTACGGCTGCTGACTCATAATAGACATCTGCACTTAACCCTTGACTGATGAAAAATCCCGGAAAAATTGTCACAAATATCGAGTAAAGATAGGCTGAACCTGTTCCGACTGCTATTAATGTATTCATGTCAGCACTGCGACGTTTTAACCCTTTCCAGGCTCCTGTAAAAAAGGTTTTTCCGCACCAAAACATCACTGGAGTTGTGAAAATTAGCTGCAACCAGGGGTTATGTAACCACATCGGAATCAAGGGAATTTCTAACCCCGTCATCATCGGTAAGCTGCCGATAATTAAAATGCTACTAATAACCGCACTAATAATAACTTTACGCCGCAGTTTTTGGGTTATTTGACGGTTTTCTTCGTCCCGATCTTCTAGACTACTCTGACTGTTTTCCATCGGTTCAGCGCTATATCCCGCATCTGTAACCGCTTGTTGAATATTTGTAATATTAGTTTGTTTGGGATTATACTGAACTGTTGCCTGTTCTGCCCCAAAATTAACGTTACAGTCTGCTACGCCAGGAACTTCGTGAATAGCGCGATCAATTTTATTGGCACAAGCGGCGCACCCCATACCTTTTAGTCGTAAATAGCTGGTTTCCATCGCTTTGACTCCAGTAGATGTGAGACTCAATGAGAAGTATTCTTTCATCCTATAGTCTCCCGTCGAGTGGAGAGTCAAGAGCTAAATAGAGGTTTGTCTTTTCCCCTTTTGAAACAGGGATCAAAATGATCACCAAAAATGACGAATACCCTTAAAATAAGAACTAGATGCAACCTTAATAAAATTGATAATGTCAACAAACTCAGCCATCAATGACGCTGTAACGAACCGCATCGAAAACGCAGAAACCCCAACTTGCGATCAACATCATGGGGTTGATTTAGAAGATATCCAGATCGTCAGAACTCAAACTCTTAGTGTCGAAAAAGCCCAACAAATGGCAGAGTTTTTCAGCTTGTTAGGAGATGCAAACCGTCTACGATTATTATCTATATTAGCCCGACAAGAGCAATGTGTTTGTGATTTAGCGGAAATTTTAGAGATGAGTGAATCAGCCGTTTCTCATCAATTGCGATCGCTGCGTGCGCTACGATTAGTTAGTTATCGTAAACAAGGACGAAAAGTTTATTATCGACTGCTAGATCGTCATGTTCTCGATCTCTATCAAGCGGTGGCTGAACATCTCGACGAAACTGAAGATTCTGATTAAAATCAGTTGGGATCGTAAATTAGAGAGTAAGATATGATAAATGTTCAAGATCAAAGATACAATAATCGGCGTTGCAAAATGAGAATATCATTTGAATAGATGCGAAAAAATGGTGCTTCATTGATCAACAGTTTCAGGGGCTATAAATTTGACTCGATTCCTGCAATAATGCAACGCCAATTTTGTGCTATTGAGCTATAATCTTCCAAAGAGCGCGGTTATAGTAATTGGCATCAGCTCCTACGACTGTAGGACTTTCAAAACCGGATGATGCTTTCCAACCTCCCTCTGCTCCTCGATCTCCTTTAATGGGTTCTCCATCAGAAAACAAATACCGCTTGGTTTCTTTATTTTCGATCAGAAAATCGTCACCATTCTGGTAAATAATCCAAAGAGCGCGGTTATAGTAATTGGCATCAGCTCCTACGATTGTAGGACTTTCAAAACCTGATGACGCTTTCCAGCCTCCCTCTGCTCCTCGATCTCCTTTAATGGGTTCTCCATCAGAAAACAAATACCGCTTGGTTTCTTTATTTTCGATCAGAAAATCGTCACCCTGTTGATGGATAATCCAAAGAGCGCGGTTGTAGTAATTGGCATCAGCTCCGACGATTGCAGGACTTTCAAAGCCGGATGAGGCTTTCCAACCTCCCTCTGCTCCTCGATCTCCTTGAATGGGTTCTCCATCAGAAAACAGATACCGCTTTGTTTCTTTATTTTCTACTAGCACAGATGTGTTTAGTAGCTTAAAGGAGTTTGGGCTAACTTTTTCCATGAAATTCTCCTGATTAGATTGTTTGTGAGTAATTGAAGAAATATCTATTGAATTTACCATCCATTAGGTTTGAGTTGAGTTAATTTTTGTGATCCTAAAAGAGTTGACATCCTCCCAACGCCAACATTCTTTATGGCGTGGGTCTCCTGCCGCCGAAAGATGAAAAGGTATAAACTCGCCTTATATCCTGGCACTCAAGTTTGAACTATTTATTGATGGGGAAATCAATATTTAATTCTGGCTCAAAGATGGACTTATTGCTCAAAATCCAGTCAAAATGTCCGTTACAATAGACGAGTCGTAACATAATTAGCAATTTGACGTAGAACCCCTTTCGGTTCCAACTCCTCAATAAACGTCAAATCCTCCTCAAAATGTCGCACACCTTCGTCAGCTAATCTATCCGCTAATTCAACAGCATATTCAATGGAACCAAAATTATTCATCGCTTGCAATATTTCCTCTGCATTGGCTTGAGTTTTTTCTGACGCGGTAAACGCAAAATTTCATCCATTCGCGCCCGAGTTCCTTCATCGATGGTTCGCATTAAATGAATTAACATCACCGTTCATTTTAAAATTAGTTCTCAACAACGGTGATGAAACGGCACAGAAATTAAGGGTAAAAACACCAAGAAAACTCGACTCAAATTCCAATAATTTAATGTGGAATCAGATTCAAGCGTAGAGTCATCCTTAATCAAAGCTTCGATCCTTTCTGTCATGCGATTTTGAGGGGCAATACAACTAAACGCCGCACAACTCTCTTCTGAAATAGCAACCGGTTGACGAACCATTAATAATAGCGACTCGGCTAAAAGTAAAGGATCAATTTGTTGAGCAGCCCATCGATCAGCTCGCAGTTCTCGTAAGAGTAACAATTCTTGCCAAATGTCTTCAGTCCCCGGCAACCAAGCCGTTAAACGCCGACAAAAGCCCAACCCAAAAAACCAAAATGTATCTTGATAATAACGATGGGCTTGTTCGTGAATAAAAACCGCTTTTTGTTGTTCAGGAGTTAATATTTTTAGCAGTCCTTGACTTACCACTAATTCTGGATTCCAAAACCCGATTTGAGCGCAAAATAAAACCGGATTTTCTAAGACTCGAACGGTGATTCCTTGAACGACAATTTGAGAACAGTGATCAACTTGGTTGATTAATTTGCAGCTTTTAAAGACTAAAACTAAACCCAATAGGATCGCCCATCCCCACAACCCCCAGGCTAACCCATAACCCAACCAACCTGTCGGCTGTCCAAGCATCTGTCCTTGTGGCCCCATCCAAATCACCGCGATCGCACTCATCAGCAACATCAAAGGTGGTAAAATTAACCTGATTAGCGATCGCTGCCAACGTTGCGCCCAAGTTCCAGAACTCAAAACATTTACCCCTCGCCAACTTATTGCCAACCCCAGTGAGACTAAAATTAAAATAAAGTGCATTATTTATCCTCGTTTCTGGCTTCTCGTAAAGCTTTTAAGCGTTGCGCGATTGCATCAAGTTGCTCTAAACTAGCAGAATCGAGATCACTAGCAAACGCCGCCACAATATCAGGATTACCCAAAGCTAAAAACTGATTGAGGTGTTCGTAGGCAATCATTGCTTGGGCTTCGGTTCGAGAAATTCGCGGTTTCCACATATAAGCCCGTCTACTGCGATCGCAAGACAGCCAGCCTTTTCGGCGCAAACGATTTAATACAGTTGTTACACTCGGCGAGGATAATTCTCGATCCGGATCGGCGAGAATCTGTTCATGGACTTGTTTGACGGTAGCACAGCCCAAATCCCAGATAATGTTTAAGATTTCTTGTTCTAGAGGGCCAAGAGACATTTTTTCAGGACGATAATTGGGTTTTGGTGTCATTTTCCTCAGATTGTTATTTAGCTGTAAACTCCATAACCAGATATCTCATTTTTAGATTTTCTTATCAAGCTTGAGTCTCTATGGTACAATAATCATCGGTTCCACTTCCAACCAGTTGTCCGATCAGCAAGTCCAGGACTGAGGATGCTAAAGTAGAAGTGTGAAAAACTCGATAAAGCGAGCAATTTAAAAGGAGAATATGAACTTCATTTTGTCAATCTCTAAGCGAATAGTATTAGGATTATCTCTTGTTTTGTTGATGGTGAGCAGCTTGGTCTTCAATGCTTCTCCTGCTGCCGCAGCAACCTATGAAGTTAAAATGGGTGCTGATAATGGAATGTTATCATTTGTACCCAGCAAGCTAGAGGTACAGCCCGGTGATACAGTAAAGTTTATTAACAATAAACTCGCTCCTCACAATGCTGTTTTTGAGGGAAGTTCAGACGTTGCTCAGGAACTGACTCACAAGCAACTGATGTTTTCTCCCGGAGAAAATTATACAGTCACTGTCCCCTCAGATGCGTCTTCTGGTGATTATACCTACTACTGTGAACCGCATCGGGGTGCGGGTATGGTTGGACACCTGATTGTTAAATAATCCTCTCAATTAGCGTTACTCACAACCATTCGTTGTAGCTTGAACTGCTAGCAATTATCTCCTCTCCTTGACAGAAAGTATTCCTCCAGACTTAAGATTTTCTTAGGTGTTGTAGCGAAGTTAAAGCAACTTTCTCAAACAAGGGGAGGAGAAATTTATTGAATATACCTTTGCCAAAGATCATGTCAAAAACTTACACTGTTGAAATTCATCATCAAGGAAACGTTCACACCCTAGAAGTTCGTGAAGATCAACTGATTCTAGAAGTTGCAGATGAAGCCGGACTAGAGTTACCGAGTTCCTGTCATGCTGGAGTTTGTACCACCTGTGCCGCTAAACTACAAGAGGGTGAGGTTGATCAGGGTGAAGGGATGGGTGTGAGTCCTGAACTTCAATCGGAAGGATATGCCCTATTATGTGTTTCTTATCCTCGCTCTAACTTGAAAATTGAAACGGAAAAAGAAGACGAAGTTTATCATCGCCAATTCGGTAAATCATAGTAATATCCTCTTAACTTCTACACAAACTTCCCTTTCAACTCAATTCCTCGACTTCAAATCAGTCTGTACATTGGAGTCGGGGAGGGGATAAAATCAATGAACCGTCGTCAATTTTTAACCGGGTTCGGACAAACCCTATTACTCACTCAGTTTTCCCCACTTTCTCCGATAACAGCAAATACTTCTCCGACGATTCTCAAGCCTCCACGACTAAAAATAGGGGATACTGTTGGGTTAGTGACTCCGGCAAGTCCGATTAAGAAGTCCCATATAAAGTTTATTCAATTCCAATTAGCCCAACAGGGATTAAAGATTAAAGTTGCCCCTCATGCTTTAGATGAATATGGCTATTTAGCCGGAGTTGATCGAGATCGGGCAGCCGATATTAATGCTTTCTTTGCCGATGAGTCGGTTCAAGCCTTGATCGCTACAGGAGGGGGTTGGGGAAGTAGTCGCATCTTACCATTTTTAGATTATGATTTGATTCGCCGCAATCCTAAAATCATTTTGGGCTATAGCGATATTACGGCTTTACTTGTTGCTATTTATAGCCGCAGTGGATTAACCACGTTTCACGGACTTTTAGGAACTTCAGTTTGGAATGAGTTTTCAGTCACTTACTTGAGACGGTTGTTATTTGACGCAGAAGCAATCATCTTTCAAAACCCGGCTGAAGTCAAGGTTGAAACGATTACTCCAGGACAGGCTAGAGGGCGGTTAGTGGGGGGGAATTTATCGGTGATTGGGGGATTAGTCGGATCAGGTTTTTTACCGGACTGGAATCAAGCGATTTTATTTGTAGAAGATGTTGGAGAGGATATATATCGGGTTGATCGAATGTTAAATCATTTGAGATTAGCGGGAATACTAGAACAACTGGGGGGTTTTATTTTTGGTCAATGTACTCGCTGTCTTGATGAGGAGGATGATTCTCCCACCCTGAGTTTGTGGCAGGTTTTAAATGATCATATTCGACCTTTAGGGATTCCGGCTTGGTATGGTTCGATGATTGGTCATATTCGCGATCAGTTTACAGTACCGCTCGGGGTCGAAGTCGAAATGGATGCTAATTTGGGTATGATTAAAATGTTAGAAAGTGCCGTGATTTGATATTATTTCCTTTGTGATAAAGATCACCCTGAGCCGTGATATAAAACAAAGATTTTTTTGAAAATGACTGTTAAAGTTTTACCAGGTTTGATTAAACAAACCAAAATTACGTCAGCTTGGAGCTGAAAAAGATCAGACGGCTGCACTTCAAGAAGCTTTAAGAGAGGAGTGCAATGGCAATCGCTAAAACGTTAATGATCTTAGCGGTGCTAGGGGGAACAAACAACCTGATGTTGTTATTGGGTTACAACAGATAATAAATAGGTTGAAAAACCTGTGTAAATAGGATTTAAGCGAGAGCGTTGAAATGTTCTCGCTGTTTTGTTAAGATGATTTCTTTTGATTGAGTAGATTGATTTTTTAAACCGATTGTTTAAGATTAAAAAGTAGAATCAAGACTCTCTTGTTCACCTCCTAACCCACCATGCTTTTGCTAGTTCGATGAGTAACTTAATCGCCCGACGTTTGGAACAATACACCGAAAAACGCCCTCAAGAAGTTTTGATTGTTCATATTGAAATTGAGGGTGAACCCGACGAAATTGCTATTTTTAAAGGATTTTCTAGTTCTTTGATGCGTCCGACAGCTTTTGATCCTGATGTTCCTGTACTGCCCAACACCGCGAAAATTCTCAAAATAGACCGTGTTGCTAGTCCCTACAACCCGACACAACCCGATTATCTTCAGCAAGGATTAACCTGGGATAGTATTCAACCCCTGTTATCTCAAGTGGGAGTCTAGAGTTGATCAGTCCCAAGTGAATGCTATGCCACCCTAGAGGGACTAATCACTCCATCCGATAGCTAGGATCTATTCAGCCATGCCCCCTGCGGCTTGAAAGCGCGCTCTAGCTCGTTTCAGCGCATTTTTGGCTTTCATTTTTTCTTGGTCGCTACCACCGCTTTCTGCTTTTTCTAAGTTCGCTTGGGCTTCTGTATAAGTAGTCCGAGCTTGACTCAGATCAATGGATTGACCCCGTTCGGCTCCATTGACTAAAATAGTGACTTCATTTTCTTCAACTTCAGCGAATCCTCCCAGCAGAGCAATCGGAATCCATTCCGACTTAGAACGAACTCGCATCACTCCCACATCAAGAGCAGTCATCATGGGTGCGTGTCCACTCAGAACACCCAATTGACCCGTTGTGCTGGGAAGAATAACTTCTTCAGCTTGATCGTCCCAGACCGTTCTATCTGGAGCAATTACACGCACATTAAGTGTCATTTGTCAAGTATAAATAGAAAGTAGTTCGTGATCTCAAGTAAACAGAAGACAAAGGCGGAAGGGGGGAAATCAAGCTGTGATCACAGAGGACTGATTTCCAATTCCCCGTAGCCCCTGATCCGACTAGGACTTCATTTTTTCAGCTTTAGCCATGACTTGATCGATACCGCCAACCATGTAGAAAGCTTGTTCGGGTAAGTCATCGAGTTCGCCAGCGAGAATCATTTGGAAACCCTTGAGAGTATCCTTTAATTCCACATACTGACCCGGAGCGCCTGTAAATACCTCAGCCACGAAGAAAGGTTGAGATAGGAATCGCTCAATCTTACGAGCGCGGGAAACCGTCCGACGGTCTTCTTCTGACAATTCATCCAAACCCAGAATCGCAATAATATCTTGCAATTCCTTGTAGCGTTGTAGAGTTGCTTGTACCGCCCGTGCAGTTTGATAATGCTCATCACCCACAACACTCGACTGTAGCATCGTAGAAGTGGAATCTAACGGATCAACCGCCGGATAAATCCCTTTAGCAGCCAATGCCCGAGACAGTACAGTGGTTGCATCCAAGTGAGCAAAAGTCGTGGCCGGAGCCGGGTCAGTTAAGTCATCTGCGGGGACGTAGACCGCCTGAACTGAAGTAATCGAGCCTTCCTTTGTCGAAGTGATCCGCTCTTGCAGTTCACCCATGTCAGTACCCAAAGTCGGCTGATAGCCCACAGCAGAAGGCATCCGACCTAGTAGAGCGGATACTTCAGAACCCGCCTGTACAAACCGGAAGATATTATCGATAAACAGCAGCACGTCTTGTTTACTGACATCACGGAAATATTCAGCCATCGCCAGAGCCGAGAGGCCGACGCGCATTCTAGCTCCGGGAGGCTCGTTCATTTGACCATAAACGAGGGCAATTTTGGATTTGGTGCGGTCTTCTAGGTTAATAACCCCTGATTCGATCATTTCTTGATAGAGGTCATTCCCTTCGCGGGTACGTTCGCCCACGCCACCAAACACGGATACGCCACCGTGAGCTTTAGCAATGTTGTTGACCAATTCCATCATAATGACGGTTTTGCCCACGCCTGCACCGCCGAATAAGCCGATTTTGCCGCCGCGACGGTAGGGTGCGAGCAGATCAAGCACTTTGATTCCGGTTTCAAAGACAGCAGGTTTGGTTTCCAGTTCTGTGAAAGCGGGTGCAGAGCGGTGAATAGAGAAAGTTGTCTCGGCATTAACCGGGCCAAGATTATCAACCGGTTCACCCAACACATTAAAAATCCGACCCAATGTTGCCGGGCCAACAGGAACGCTAATCGCAGTGCCTGTATCGATCACTTCCATCCCACGGACCAAGCCATCAGTGGTACTCATTGAAACCGCACGGATTTGGTGATCACCGAGAAGCTGTTGCACTTCACAGGTAACAGAGACTTCTTGACCCGCTTCGTTCTGACCCTTAATCGTCAAGGCATTGTAGATTTCGGGCATTTTGCCTGCCGAAAATTTGACATCTACAACGGGACCGATGACTTGGGTAATGTAACCTACGTTTGTTCTTTGTTCGGTGGTGACCATGATGAGCGTCTATTTCCTTAAATCGCTTCATCCGATTTCTCGGAAAGCTTAACATCTAGATAATTACCATCTTTTAGCGTATCACTGATGGGAACATCAAGAAATTGTCGATTTAAGATTTTAGTTTCACTTTGACAAGTCCGGCTCGAGAATCGTCGGTATCCGCTTCAGTGCCGGGAAAATTTCCCCCAACTACAGGCAGGACTGTGCGCGTTCTAACCCTAAAACTTGATTTGTGGGGAGGTGGGGAGGTGGGGAGGTCGGGAGGTCGGGAGGTCGGGAGGTCGGGAGGTCGGGAGGTCGGGAGGATTTTTATTAATAAAAAGCTATTTTTCATGTTTAAAAAATACCTCTCCCCGTCACCCCCATCACCCCCGTCACCCCGTCACCCCATCACCCCCGGCAATTTTTAACTCGGGAAGCGAGTCATCCGCAAGCACCGCCAATTCCGAGGCGGTGAACGGATGACTGAGAATGAAACAGCCCTGCAACTACAGGGGAGAATCGTAGGACGTGGGCGGGGTTTGATTTACGTCGGGAGTATTTTTGACCCGTCGAATCGGTAGATTGGCAATTAAAGCGGTCGCACGTTGATCGCTTTCTAAACCAAATTCCGAATCTTCCGTGTCAATTTCGACATAGCGAGACAACACCTCTAAAATTTCTTGACGCATGGCTTCGATTAGCTCAGGAGTCAGGTCGGCGCGATCATGGGCGAGAACCAATTTTAGGCGACGTTTGACATCCTCGCGGCTATTGGTACTACGCGGAAAGAGTCGTTCCAGGAGTTCGTTGAGTTTCATCGGATTTTCGATTCGGTGAGGATCGCGTTTCGGGTTAGAACTGGAGATTGCACTCAGAGGGGGGGATGTTAGTGAGCCGTCATCAGTTATCCCTATTAGCTCAAAATTCAGACTTGCTTTGGTTTCTATCGACTTTTGATTTTCCTCTGTTGACGAACGGTTATAGAGGGTGTCTGTCGGTTGACGGGGAACTAATAATCTATAACCGAATTGGATCAGCGGTGATCAACGACAATTTCAAGAGAAAAATTTTTAGAGAAATCGAAAAACTGCCCCTTAACCCAGAATTTTAGACGAGAATAGTCGGCGTAATCGAGTCAAGAATCCTTCTTCGGGAGGATTAAAATCAATAAATTCCACTTTTTCGCCTTCGAGACGCCGCGCAATATTGCCAAAAGCTTTTGCTGCTGGAGTCAAGGTTTCCGCCAAGACTAGGGGTTCTCCTTTATTCGTGGAAACAATCACCCCTTCATCATCGGGAACAACACCCACGAGCGGAATTGCCAGAATTTCTTCGACATCCTGGACAGACATCATGTCGTTTGACTGTACCATTTGAGGTCGAATGCGGTTAATCAGAAGGCGGATTCGTTTGATATTATTGGCTTCGAGTAAACCAATCACCCGATCTGCATCTCGTACTGCTGAAATCTCGGGTGTGGTTACAATTACTGCTTCTTTCGCCGGGGCGATCGCATTTTGGAAGCCTTGTTCAATTCCTGCTGGACAGTCAATCACCACGTAGTCATAGGATTTTGCTTCTAACATCCCGACTAATTCTTTCATCTGTTCGGGGGTGACTGCATCTTTCATGCGGTTTTGAGCGGCAGGTAATAGCACCAAATTCGGCTGTCGTTTATCTTTGACTAATGCCTGTTCTAGACGACACTCTCCTGATAGCACTTCCAACGCTGTATAAACAATCCGATTTTCTAGACCTAACAGTAAGTCTAGATTTCTCAATCCAAAATCGGCATCAATCACGGCAACCTGACGTCCTTTTTTTGCCAGAGCCATGCCAATGTTTGCTGTACAGGTGGTTTTACCCACTCCTCCCTTGCCTGAGGTAATAACAATAATGCGACTCATGCTCGTTTTGTGTGTTAGCCGTTAGGGACTTAAGAATATTAGAATAGTCGTTAAATCGCCAATCTAGGTAATCATTTGTCTACTCAAGACACTTGAAAAATCAGATGTTTTGAGTGAATCATGCCTGAGAATCTCTGCAAATGCAAGCTTATTCCTGTCTTGCTCCTGTTTGTCTAGTTTGTGCTGGTTTTTGGCTGGAGAACTTGAGGATAATCTAGTGGGGTAGAGGTTGAATAACAATTTTAGTCTTTAGCTCGATCACCTCGAACTTGCCAAAGCTTCACTTTAGCGTAATCGGAAGCTTTACTAATCCGAACACCTTGAGAGGTCATATAAGCAATTTCTGGATAAAATTGAGCAGGTGGTTTTTCCGGGCCTCTGGCCATCTGATCCGCAATCCGAATTAAAGTCGGTTCCATCTGCAACGCCATAATCATACTCTTGAGATTGCCATTCACTCCGGCATGAACGCTACCGCGCAATCGTCCCCAAATGATAATATCTCCTTCTGCAACGACTGTACTTCCCGGATTGACATCTCCGACAATGATCACAGTCCCCGGATGTTTGACTTCCATTCCCGAACGCAGAGTCGTTTGCAAATAGAGAGGATCAGCTTGAGAGTCTGCTTTGTCTATGGAGGTATTATTAAGTTTATTGCGTTCTGAGTCTTGATCAACAGAATAACCAACGGTGGCTGCGGCGACAGCAGTTTGGCGTCGAGAGGTTTGGACTCGCTTCAGGTGCAGTTGGGCGATGGTTAAAGCTTCGGCAATCTCTTGGAGTTGACGCACATCTAACAGTCGATTTCCGGCGATCAAATGCACTTCTGTATCAGGTTTCCAAGCGTGTTCACTCCCGTTAATTCGATGTTTAAGCTGTTGCCAAAGTTCTGTCCACTGGCTACCTGTGGGGGGATCGGAATCTTCTAAATTGGGGGTTTCTGGGGGTAATATTAATAACAGCCGTCCATCGAGACTTTTAAACCGCACTTGCTGCTGAAGATTAACAGAGGGTGGGGTCGCTTGGTCTTTGGGTTGAACAGTATTTTCGGGCGTAACAGTCGTAGAGGATGAGGTATCAGATTGCATGATTCTGCGTTAATGTCTAGCACTGAGACGTTCAAGAGCCGATCACTCAACAGCGACATTTTCGGCTTGATTATTTTAACAGGAATTGGTTGCCCGATTGCGTGATTAGGTCTGATCTGACTTGATTGGGTTGAGACTGGATTTTTGTCAAACCTTTGATCAGTGAGAAAATGTCAGTCCCTCGTTGTCAACAAATACCCACTTTTTCCCACTACAAAAACTCGATCCATATTTAATGATAGTAATAAGTTAAAACTCCTAATTTTAGGTTATCTCTAAAAAAAATGTATGATTTTTCTGCATAAATTCATGGAGTCCAACCTTATATCAAACTAACGCCTATCGAGATGTAGAAGTTTAGGCAGAATTCGCCAAAAATGAAGCATCGTCTGATTTGGAGCCGAACAGTTGGCAACAAGTTGCATAAGCTCTCCAATCCAAGAGATAGGTTAGATTAGGAAAGCGAGTCGCTCATTTACAGCTATTCGACTTCTCAAAAAAAACAAGAGTCAAACTTGATTTTGACTCTCAAATTAACTTTATTTTTCACCTTCAATCCTAAAATGTCTACCTCAGAAAGTCAAACCAACTCTGTGGAACTGCTTCTTGATCCCAATACCCAACTGGTGAATATCAACGACCCTTCACCGACTATTTCTGTGATGTGGGATCAAGCCGCTCAACAAGCCGTGACTGAAACCAAAGTCGGCCCAACTGTTGGCTCTCGTGCTTACAGTATGGTACACACCGCCATGTTTGATGCTTGGGCTGCTTACGACCAAGTTGCGGTAGCCACTCAACTGGGTGATCAACTGCAACGTCCAGAAGCTGAAAACACCGATGCTCATAAAATAGAGGCGATGAGCTATTCCGCCTATCGGGTGTTAACAGATTTATTTCCAGATCAAGTTGAGATTTTTGATGGGTTAATGGCAGATTTGGGCTTTGACCCCAATAATACTACCACTGATACCACAACGGCGGCCGGAATTGGTAATGTCTCTGCAAACGCTTTATTAGAATTTCGTCACCAAGACGGTTCTAACCAACTCAATGACTACGCTAACACGACCGATTATCAACCTGTTAACACCCCTGAACAACTGGTAGACATCGAATCTTGGACACCAGAACACATCCCAGTTGATAACCCTGATGCTCCCCTACAAGAATATTTAACCCCACAATGGGGTGATGTCACTCCCTTTGGCTTAGACTCCGGTGATCAGTTGCGCCCTGAAGCCCCTGAACCCTTTTTGTTGGTCGAAGGAGAGGTTGATCTCGAAGCGCGAACTATAACCTTAGCAGATGGTGCTGTAGTAGACATTAACCGCGATATCGTTGGTACCATTATCAATCCTGAATTTATCGCCCAAGCTGAACAAGTTGTCGAAACCAGTGCTAATCTCACCGATGAACAAAAACTGATTGCGGAATTCTGGGAAGATGGAGGCGGTACATCCTTCCCCCCTGGAACTTGGATGACCTTTGGACAATATACTTCCGCCCAAAATGATCATTCTCTCGATCAAGATGCGAAGTTATTCTTTGGTTTGGGAAATGCAGTCTTTGATGCGGGGGTCGCTACTTGGGAAGCCAAAACTCATTATGAGTATACCCGTCCGGTACGTTTGGTGCGAGAACTGGGTGATTTGGGCTTAATTGGTGAGTTTAACGAGGAACTGGGCGGTTATGCGGTTGAAGCTTGGGCAGGCCCCGGAGAAGGCACTCAAACCATCCTAGCGAGTGATTTCACCACCTATCAAACTCCCGGAAGCCATGTTTCACCGCCTTTTGCAGAATATGTTTCTGGACACAGTACCTTCAGTGCTTCTGCTGCAACTATTCTAGAATTAGTCACTGGAAGTGATAATTTTGGGGCTTCTGTGACCTTTGAACCGGGTCAATCTCGCTTTGAACCGAACCTGACTCCCCAACAAGAAGTCACGCTGGCTTGGGATACTTTTTCGGAAGCTGCTGATGAAGCAGGTTTGTCTCGCCTGTTTGGAGGAATTCACTTTGAAGATGGGGACTTGAATGGTCGGACTCTCGGACAAGATGTCGCGACGGAAGTCTTTGAACAAGCTCAATTTTACATTGAGGGCGGACAAGAACAAAATATTCTGTTTGGTAGCCGAGATGCAGATGAACTCGTCGGTACTGAAATCTCAGAGAAATTGTATGGTCGTGCGGGTAATGATACTCTAGCAGGGGGTTTGGGCGACGATCAACTGTTTGGTGGAGATGGGGATGATATCCTGCGGGGCGATCGCAATCATCGTTCTCCGGGCGGTTCCGTTGGCGGTGATGATATCCTTTCTGGCGGCTTTGGTAACGATCGCCTGGGCGGTAAGGGCGGAAATGATACTCTCTATGGCGATGAAGGCGACGATCAACTCTGGGGGGATCACGGTGATGATTTACTCTGGGGCGGTTTGGGTAATGATACGGTCACTGGCGGTCAAGGTAATGATACTTTTGTTGTCGGTGTGGGTCAAGGAACTGATTTGATTGCTGACTTTAATATCGGTAAAGATTTGATTGGTTTGGTGAACGGTTTAGAGGTTAGTCAGCTTTCTTTCAATGTCAATGGTAACAATACCGAAGTGGTTTTCGGAGATGAAACCTTAGCGATTGTCGATGGTGTCACTGCAAGTTTAACACCGACTGACTTTGTTGCGGTTGTGTAATTAGGAATGTTCTTTGCTCTTAGCCCCAAGTTCAGATTCATCCCTAAACTCCAGGTCAGTTTCTACCTAATCTTTAGTCTAGGTTCAAAACTCAACGATAGATGGGTGCATTTGATCAGTTGATCCCTGTATAGTTGATTGACAGAGAATCAACCCAAAAAGTCTAAACACTTGGTCATTTATACCGCTTGGTATTTGGACAAAATTAAAGTGATCTGTGAGTTTAGGTAAACGCTGATTTTTAAAAAGATAAGCGTGAATAGAAAAGGCATTCAGCATTGTTCATCTTTGCTTGAATTATAGAGTTATTTATTGATGTCCTGATCCTTCCCCAAGGTGACTGTTATCACCCGAAAAATCGAACTGTATCAAGTTCTTCTTGAGTCATTTACTGGAAAGAATTATGTTCACCTTAGATACTCCTTCACTCCCTCATATTTTAGGAATTTTGGCGTTGATTAGCTATGTCATCACACTCTCACCGACGATTCTCAGAATTGTCTTTCCTCAAACCCGACAAACCGGAATTCCTAAATTTCTCCTCAAACAGCGCCGTTTAATTGGAATTATTTCGTTTGGTTTTGCTGTTGGTCATGGATATTTACTCGTTCGTCAGCGCAGTATTGACTTTTTCGATTTGAAAAGCTCTTGGATTTATATTCAAGGTGTCTTTACTTTCTTAATCTTTGCCATTCTTGCGATTACTTCTAATGACTGGAGTGTGAAAAAGCTCAAGAAAAATTGGAAGAAAATCCATCAACTCACCTATGTTGCCATCTTTCTACTGACTTGGCACGTTTGGGATAAAATGTCTGGACATTGGACTTATCTCACTCCGATTGCGATGATTTTAATGACGGGAACAACGGTGTTATTCTTGGTGCGGATGTGGATGGAAAATCAAGGAAAAAACACAACTAAAAAGCCTGTTGCTCGCAATTACTAATGTTAATTTTCACGCTAAAACTTGACTGAATATCCTGACTATACCCTCTGAGCTTATTATTTTCTCACCCATTGACCTCACATTTAACACAGAGAATAAACCCATGATACAGTCACAACGTTACCACTGGAAATATCCGACAATACTAACCCTTTCCACGATTACGATTGTACTGGGTTTAAGTTGGCCGAAGCCACAGTTTCAACCTTCCGTTTTTAGTGAACCCAAGACTCAAGAACCCTTGCGCTTACCCGCTTCTAAAACACTCCTCGGACATTCGACTTGGGTTTATGCACTGGCTATTTCTCCTAATAATCAATACTTAGCCAGTGCAAGTTATGACGGTAAAATTAAAATTTGGAATCTAGAAACAGGTCAACTTCTTCATAGCCTTTCGGGTCATACGGATGCGATTGAAACATTAGTTGTGAGTCCGGATAGCAAGGTTCTTGTCAGCGGAGGTTGGGATAACCGCATCAGACTTTGGAATCTAGAAACAGGTGAACTAATTCGTACTCTCAAAGGTCATATAGAAGATGTTAAAACCTTAGCGATTAGTTATGATGGAAAATGGTTGGCTAGTGGGAGTGTTGACAAAACAATTAAACTCTGGAATTTGTCAACTGGAAAAAAACATTTAACCCTAAAAACTTCTGACTGGGTTCGTTCAATTGTCTTTAATTCTGATACTCAAACGTTAGTGAGTGGGAGTGAAAATGGGTCGGTTGAAATTTGGTCATTAACAGATGGAAAACGGCTACAAACTATAACAGCACATTCTCAAGCAGTTTGGTCTGTTGCATTGAGTCCTGATGGTCAAACTTTAGCTACTGCAAGTACCGACAAAACGATTAAATTATGGGATCTGAATAACCTCCAATTACAACAGACTCTTAAGGGACATTCTAGAGCGGTTTTGTCCTTGGCTTTTAGTCCAGATAGTCAAACTTTAGCCAGTGGGGGTTATGATAAAATTATTCGACTGTGGAACCCAAAGACAGGTCAACAAATGAGTCAATGGGAAGGTCATAAAAAACCGATTTGGTCGGTAGCATTTAGTCCAGATAGTCAGATTTTAGCGAGTGGAAGTAGTGACGAAACGGTGAAGTTGTGGGAGATTTCTTCATCGGAACGTTCACCAACAAACAATACACTAATATCGGCTGAGGTGAATTCAAAACCCCAACTCGCTGCATCTAAAATTCTATCTCCCCAGACGTTAGTAGAGTTAAACCAAATATTGTACAACTCCATTGATCAAAATTGGCAGTCTGTTCGATTTAACGACACTTTGGTTTATCGGGTTCAAATGACTACGGATGGAAAAATTGCCTCTTATCAACCGATGAACGCTGCTGCTTCTGATTGGGTTGCAGAAACGCCTTTAGAGGAATTACGTCAGGGGGAGATTTTAACGCAGGATTTGATTGAATTTGAAGTGCTTATGATGCCTTCTGGGGTCTTAGAAGTTGCTCCGATTCAGGGATGGGATTAATCTTCCTTAAATCTTCTTTCCCATCAGGTCAAAGCATTTTTATTCGCCGCAAAAAGCCCAATTAATGAATCTAGTCAGCGGTTAATATTGAGTTTGGAGTTCAGGTTTTAACTCAGATTGGGTGTTAATTTCCTGATCTCCTCTATCCTCAGATTTGTATTTCCTGTTGATTTAATCAGATGAATACTCAATGATCAACTCTATTGGCTAAGTCGATGATGAACTGTGACTAAACCATCAGTATCCCCTACATTCCCCGGAAACAAAACAACAGGTAAATTTGGAAATTGAGGATGATGATCGGAGGTTTTAACCATTGAACATCCATCAATAACTTGACCCAATAACCGAGCGGTTTTCAAGGCTAAACCTTTACTTAAAACGTCATTTGAGGTAATTCCACCTTTGCTAATTAAAAATCCAATATCTGCGGGTAAACCTCGCACAATATCCATTAATAAATCGGAAACCGCAGCCCCAAATTTAAGGCGATTTTCAACGCTGTTAAAAGTCAGTTCTTCACGACTGGTATAAATAACAGGTGTTTTCCCTTCGCTGTGAACTTGCTGAATGTGTTGGAGAATTTGAGTTAATAGATCCTGACGTTGAACGGCGCTGTCTTCGAGTAAATGCGAAACATCCACTTCTATTCCGACAACTGATGATTCTTGGAGGAGGCGTTCGAGTTGTTGGGTTGACTTTTTGACATGAGAACCCATCAAGACAACACCCGGTTTTCCCTCACGGCTATATTTTGCCATCTCGTCCGGTGGAACAGGTTGAGGCCCGAGGGAAGCGAGAGAGGTGAGAATACTCGCCGCACTACGAAACAGAAAACGTTTTCCTTTTTTAGCAGTGGCTAAAACATCAGATGCAAACCGATCTAAGTCCGCTTGGTTTTCCCCATCAACGACAACGCATTGGTTCCCAGAAAGCTGCATCAGACGATGTTGAGTCCCGATCCGAATATCATCCAAGACAAAGCGTTCAACCGCAGTCGCGGGAATTTTACCCTGGGTTTTTTCCGCTACATAATCTGGTAAATAACTGTAACTGTAGCCAAATACAGAATCTTGGGCGAATTCAGTTTCATGGACAGGGGTAGGAACTCCGTTAACCATCAAGTAATGAACGCTATTGCGGGTGATGCGTCCCCCTTCAAAAAAGGCGGGAACCAGAAAATGAGCGTCAAAACCCCCGAGTTCTTCGGCGATCACGTCGGTTTCGACTGGATAATGACCCCGTAAGGTGGAGTCGGAACGGCTGACAACCAGAAAATCTTCGATAGACTCTGCGGCGATCGCTTGTTTGAGGTTTTGAGTGACTTCCCGAGTGACGCAGGCGGCTTGTTCTGGGGTTAACGCTCTTGTATTGGTGAGGATAAAGAAAATTGGCGACTGATCTTGCAGTCCGAGTCGCAAGGTATCGATATCCCATTGCGTCAATAACAAGCAACTGTGAACAGTTTGAGAACCTGTCGGATCGTCATCAAGTACAATAATTTTAGGTTGCATCGGCTGTGATTTGTCGAGTGCGTGAAGTACCCATCACCAACAATGCACGCTTATGGCGTGGGCTTCCTGTTTGATTGACAACTGCCTCTACCAGAAAAGTTTCCAGCTTTGGTCTTACATCGTCTCCGGAGGTGCGTGCTCATACTTGCGTATCGCACTGACTCCCGTAGTAGATCTTTCTACTACCCAGGCTATCCCCCTCCTCCCGAGGGTTCTAAAATTCAAACAGGAAAGCAGATTTGGGCTTAATTTTTTTAGACCAGTGATCTAGCTTTCTTCCCGATCTCCGCTCTTTCTTCGGCGAGGTTAAAAACCTGCTTCTGTTGTGTATAGCCTGTATGTTCCGAGACGGTCGGTGGGTCAAAAACCATCTCTACTATATCATTTTTGGTCGCGATTCATCTTTGGGCTGTCTGCGTGGGCTTCCCGCGCAGTTTATACGCACCGTCCCGTCGCCAACCTGTTACTTACGGCGCGGGTCTTCTCGCTCAATTAAGATAATACAACAGCCTAGCATTTAACGGGTGGAGTGTTTCTGTTGCAACTGCTTAAGTTTTTGATGGACTTCTGTGGCGAGTTGGAGTGACTCGTTGAGTAATCGCCCCGGTTCGGTGGTTTCGTCGAAGTTGAAAGCTGTGATTATGGTACTTAAATCGGTTTCTATGAGGTCTTGATTGTTTGCAATAAACTGTTTATTTCTGCGAATGATTTTTTCTGTTTTCAAGGCTCGAACCAGATCGGCGCGAAGAAAGTTGAGTGCGGCTAGGACTTGTTCTCGCTGATAGATTTTAACGTCTAAATTTCCCGCTTTTTCTAAGTCTTCGTGTAAGATTAAGCTCTGAACAATGGCATTATAGCGATCTATTTGATCAAAGATATGCAGTAAGTCGGGATTTCTGACACTGATAAAAATTTTGTATAAATCATCGAGAAGAACGCCTACGCCAATGATCACATGGGTAAGAATGAGTAACGGATGATGTTGTTCAAAAACTGCCGCTAGGATTCCGTAACTGATTAAAATTAAGATCGATATGATTAAGGTTTTAAATCCTTCCTTTGCGAATTTCTGCCAGGTTGCAGGTCGATAAACCTGATTCATTCCTAAGCCACTGAGGTGTTTGAATTCACCTTTGGTGATTTCTAAGCCTTGAAGTTCAGATCGCATGGAGGATAATCGACAAGGATACCAGTATAAACCGAGTTTGATTTTAGCAAAATGTGACTGTTATTAACCTGTGCTTTTATGGTCTTTCGCAAAAGGAGCGTTCATTTGACCTCGTTTCGCTTGTTGAAATGCCCATTCAGGGGTGAGGGGAAGGGGTTTTTTTTCTTCGGAATAAGATAGATTCAACTGAACTAATTCATCTAGTTCTTCTGTTAAACCGCGTCTTTCGACAAGACATCGCAGTAAAAAGGCATCATAACGATCGCCGATTTGTTCATAAATTCTGGAGGCAGTTTGATTATTATTGGCTCTTTCGTTCGGATTTAAAAAGGTGAGTAAGGGGGCTAATCCGGCGACTAAAACCGAAAGAATGATTTGAATTATTTTTCCGGAGTTACTATCGGTTTGACCGAGTTCTGAGATGGCTTGTACCCCGGCTAAAGCTGCAAAAACGGTGCTAGGAATCCCAATATACAGATGAGTATTTGACCAACGAATTGACACTAAAACGTGCGCTCGACTCAAAATTCGACACACATTGCGGCGATCTTCTGCGCGTGCCATGATATCTTCTCGTTGGACTGAAGAATCAGCATGAGGAGGGGCGCTGACTGGAGGGGGAACATTAACGTTGGGATTATCCTGATTGGTGAGATCAGGGTCGTTTGTATTCGTCATTGATCCTACATTCTGGGGTAAATTGGGGTAAGGTTTGGTAAATGCCTGGGAGTTGTTTTTCTAACTCCGCGACTTGCATTATACGATATCAGGTGAAACCTCAAAAGGGGTTGATTAACCCCAGAGTTTTAACCAAACAATAAAGGTTGTTCCTTGAGCTAGACGAGAAAACAGTGAGAGGTTGGGGGGGATCCAGTCTAAGTTGACGGGAGAAAAGACTTGAATTTTTCCCTGCATTTCTTCCATTAAGTCTTGAGCGATCGCCAATCCTAGTCCGGTTCCGGGAATATGACCCGTGGCTTGAATCCCTCGATATCCCCGTTGAAATAAATGTTCTAAATCTTCTTGGGGAATACCAGGCCCAGTATCACTGATGGCGATCGCGAGTTGATTTGAGGGTTGATTGGGGTGGGGGGGTTGATGAACCCGAATATAAATACAACCGACTGCTGGGGTGTATTTCAGAGCATTATCAATCAGATTACTTAAAACTTCCCGCAAGGCTTTAGAATGGGCTTGTACGAGGGGTAATTGAGGGGGAATCTCTGCAATACAGTGAAGATCACGTTCTTCGGCGATCGCTTGTGCAGAAACAATTAAGGGTTCAAGCACTGCTTTGACGGATGTTGCTTCTAAAGGTTGTGAAGCCGGAAGCAAGACTTGGGTTGTTGTCCGAGGAGAGGGGGAGTTTTCCTGGGTGAGATAGCTCTCAGGAGGCGTGAGTGTTTCTGAACTTGGGATGATACTCGGATCAAAGCTCGTCGGGAGACGGATCAGTTCGTCGTTGAGGGTGAGGGTTTGATCGACTTGTTGAAGGAGTTCTTCGAGGCGATTGCTTTCTCGCAAAATACCGTCTGCGATTCTATGGTTTTTATCTTCGGGTAACAGCCGCTTGAGTAACAATTTTCCAAAGGTTCGCACCGCTGTTAAGGGACTTTTTAACTGGTGCATGAGACTGTGTAGGGTGTCGTGTTGTTGGGCTTGTAATTGTTGCTGCTGTGTAAATTGTTGCTGAAACCACTGAAAACGTCGATCTAGAATGCAAGCTGTCGTCAGGGTGTGCGCGATCGCTTGAATTTGATGCTGTTCTTGAGGTGTCCAAGGTCGATCTTCTCGGCTCGTGACTAAAAACCCCAGAACGACACCATCACGCATCAGGGGTAGCACAAATTGACGCTGTTCTACGGGTTGTTCTTCGGGGAGGGGTTGAGAAGAAGGGACATCAAAGTTTTGTTCGGATTCGACTTCAACGACAGGAATCGGCTCGGATTGGTTTGAGGAGGTTCCTGACAGCAGAAGCGGACGAGGGTTCAAACTGTCTTCGGTGTCCAAATCTGAAGGCATTAAGGCTTGACTTTCTTGCCAATCTATACTTGTTTCTGGATAAGCCGCTACGGGAATTAATTTTCGACTGCCACCTTCTACCCAGTCTTCCGCCAAGTAGACAATACTCAAGGACGCTCCCAAACTAGCAACAAGGGAGACTTGAGCTTGGCAAAGTGTAACGAACTCGGAACTACTGGGCATGAGGAAACAGGAGCATTGAATTTGGGGATGAGCAACCCTCGCTTGATGGCTATGGAGTCAGTCAAGAGCGTACAGTCAATAATTTCTCTCGCAAATTAAGTCTATTTTGCAAGCTTATCTAGCATTTTAGAGCATTTTTACCAGATGAGCGACTGATTCTCGGGTCAGGAGTCGGGTTCCCCCAGCCCTTCCCTATCCTTTAATCCTGAAATTTCTAATTGTTCACTATGAACTGAAACACCTGATAACTGGTGATTAATGACTGTTGGACATCCGTCGAGAATAATTTTTTCCAGAAAAGTTGGCCCTAAGCGCTTTCTATCTACCCTAGGGATGGGTTATGATGAGTTGTAATAGCACCGCTTTTGCTTTATTGCAAGGGTTTTTTGTATCGATCTGTTAAAAGATATTGAAATTTTGAGCCAGAATCGATATACTTCAACCGGATTTGGTAGCTAGATTTACAACACGTCTGCAAAAAACAGGAGGTAAGTTAAATTGGCTAGAAGACGTAAGCGCAAGAGCCGTCGCAGACAAGAAGGCCGTCGAATTCTAGAATGTGTACCTCAATACAGCATTTCTAGCGGAGAAGAGAAGCCGGTAACAGCTGCTCGCCGATTCATTCATGCTGAGGGAATCATTCCCCCGGCTCTGCTTCTGGTGAAGCGAAACGAGCATACCACAGATCGGTACTTCTGGGCAGAAAAGGGTTTATTCGGCGCTCAGTATGTCGAAGAAAACCATTTTCTATTCCCCAGTTTAAAACAGATTGCAGAGAGAGCAACTGCGACACCCGCGAGAGCAACTGCGACACCCGCTCGGGCTTAGACTTTGGTGTTGTGGGCAACATCGTTTTTTTGTCTAAGTTTGAGCGTCATATTGCAACAACTTTCCTAGAGTTGATGCTGAAATGGCCGAAGTCGGCTCAGATCGGAGTAGGGTTAACTCGATCAGAGAGATTTAATTATAACTCTCTACCGAACCCATTACACGTTTAGCCGAATTTTTGAGGAGTGAGAACTTCTGTTTCCTCCAGGATCATGAGTCTGATCTGACTCAGAGCCTCACTTGAGTTAATGCGTTGAGTCCCATGATTTCAACCCAAGAGACTGTTTCAGGGTGGCGAGTTCATCTCGATGTCCTCTCACCGTAATAATACTCTGGGGTTGAGAAACGGAGTCAACGGCAGCTTCGAGCTTCAGTGACACCTGCTCTATGCGTCTAGATCGTTGCCAATAAAATAATCCCGTTAAGGGAGAAAGAATGACTAGCCCCAGAAACCATTCACTGTTATCTTGAACGAGCATTGATAGAACTAGGGCTAAACACAATAATCCCACGGCAGTCAGCAGGGTTAAAAATATAGCCAGAAACAAACTTGGACGAACAAGCCCCTCGTAGGTGATTTGATTTTCCGCTGGGTTTGTTTGTGCCACTCGATAAGCGCGAGAACTAAAGTAAGCTTGAAGCTGAGTCAACAAGGACTCAGCCTCTTGTTGAGCAATCAGTTTTTCTTGTTGAATGCGATCTTTTACAGAAGCCTTGATGAAGAAAAACAAACCGACGGCTAGAAGTGCTGTTAGCACAAAGGTAGAAGGTAGAACGGGAACAGTCATGGGTTACGGTGCAGACAGCTTGAGTGAAGTTTTCCTTAGAATACTTTACACAAGTTGGCGTTCGACCGCATACTCTTGAGCATATTCGTACCAAAGGTGAGATAGCTCAAGAGCTTTGCGCCGAAATTCGGGAGTAAGCTGGTACATTCTGCGAGGACGCCCCCGCCCCTCTACCTTCTTCCAGTAGCCTGTAATGCTACCTTGTGCTTCGAGAAATTTCAAGGCACTATAAAGCACAGTATCTGAAAGTCTGTAAATGGAGTATTCCTCTTCAAGTCGGTCAATCAACTCAGTACCATAGGAATCTCCGTTGAAAACAACAGATAAGATGTAGCACACTGCCAACTCTTTATTAAGATAAACAGGTGGAGGGCTTTGAAAATAGCGATAAATGTCATCGAAAGTCATAGTCATAGTCATAGTCATTGGATTCTCCCGTTTAATATCCCTTCCCAGACCAATGGAGGTAAGGGTTTTCCACTGACTGCTTGCTAAATAATCTATCGTGCCTACCCAAAAGTATTTGGTTAAGACTGTCACTATTTGAAGAATAATTCGCCGTAATTCCTCAGAAAAGGAGAAATTGAGGTCAAAATCCACGAAAAAATAGGCAGTTGAGCCTTCTTCAAGCCCTGATTTTTAAGCTTTTCTCAAGAATCTGATAACATTCTTCCACGGAAATGCGTTGTTTCATGGCTTCGACTAACGCTGCGTAGGCAGATTGGTTTTGTTCAATTAACGTTTGGGCCTGTAGAGTTGCCAACCGTTCTTTAAGATTCGCTTCCGAAAGAGGACGTTTTAATTGAGTCCACACCGCCCGAATTTTTCCTCGGTCTTCTTGGCCTCCTTGGGCATTCTCATAAGCCAAGATTTCTGCGGCTACCCCCGCCATCCAAACTGTACAGTATTGGTCAATCCGTTGGGCTGAAAGCTGGCCTGTTTGCAGTTGAATCCATAACTCTTGATCATTAAACCTGACTCCGCCTTGTCCCGTCTGTCCTTGCTTAAAGGCTTCGAGAGTATTGAGGGCGTAACCACTAATGGGAATATTCATTAAATAGGCGACGAGAAAATGACCCGCTTCGTGACGGAGAATACGATCTCGTTTTTCAGGCGAAATACCTTCTATACCCTCAATTAAAATCATTGACCCTTGGCCCTGGAGGGCAAAAGTGTCAATTGTCCCTAGAACTAATAGCGAAAAAGCCAAACCTGCGGGAATCAGAGGAGATAAATTAACGAATGGCCCGACTAGGGCGGACATTGTTAGGGTAAAAATGGTGATCGCAATCAGATTGAGTCCGGTTTGATTCATAACAGATTAGGGTTCGATCTCGGCTTTGGGGGTGTCGGGAGAATTTTCCAGCTTAGACTGAGCCTTATAAAAGGTTTCTAGACTATGGCGATCGCCAACATAACGCCAATGCCAGGGTTCATAACTCACCCCTTGAGGATTGTCTTGAGGAAAGGATAACTCAAAACTGTAAAAAGCGGCATTCTCAGACAGCCACTGGAAGGCTTTTGTCTCCTCAAAGGTGACTTCCAGATGAGTATCTGGATAGTTCCCATCCCCAATATCAATAGCGTAACCTGTATGATGTTCACTGTAGCCTGGAGGGGCGCTGACTTCGGCGCGGGTGCTGGCATTTTGTCCCCGTTGGGCTTTCACTTCAAAAAATAAATATTCTTGATCTTGAATATTGCGAAATCCAGATATTGCCACTAGACGTATATTTTGTCGGCGGGCGGCGTCTACCATGGTTAAATAAGCTTGAGCGGCGGCTGGACGTAATCTAATGCTACCATCTCCGGTAATACTTTTCAGTTGGTCTAGGGAGGCTTCTTCGTAGGGAAGATGGCCGAGTAAGTCTTCTGAGGGGTCTTCTAGGATTAGGGCTTGATCTTCGCCTGGAGAATTACTCACAGAAGATGAAGGTTCTATAGAAATAACAGTTGGGTTGTCTAGGGCTGTGGGAGTGGGTGTCTGTCGAAGCAGAATTCCAAATTGATAGTTGAGGACAAGGGTTAGACCAAAGGCGGCTATACCCAGTCCGAGTAGCTTCCAAAATAGTTTCTTTCGCAGCGACTGGCTAGCCGTTGCGGGTTCAGTCTCGTGAGGATCTCGAATGGCCTCCGGGATATCCTCTGCAACCATTTCTGAGATGGGTTGTGTATTTTCGGGCAGACTTGCGTTATTCAACTGCTTCACTCCTGCTTTTCGTCAAAGCACCACTTATCGATTTTAGACCGTGAGTTGAAGATTATCAGCATTAAGTTAACGATTCCTGCTTAACATCTGATTGAACTTGTGAGGTTTGACTCGTGACACGGCGATCGCACCCGATCAGTGTAACTCTAAAACTGTTTTTTAGGGTCTAAATCTCAAGTGGATAGAATTTTTACCTTTTGAGTTTACACAGAGATGTGTTGTTCTTCCGACCAATTCTGAATTTTGGCTAATTTCTAATTTCTGAAAATTTAAGACGAGTCAATTTAAAGTTCTATCGTCAAGGATAAATCAATAAAAAAATATCAATATTATCTCTTTTTATGACTAAAATCTCAATAAAAATTTTATCCTCAAACAATATTTTTGATTAACTTTGGGAATATTCTAAAAGGCTGTTCTATAGCAATCCTAAAGGATTTTTGAACAAGCTAAAAACAGATAAAAAATCTAAAATTATTTCACCTTTTGCCTCTTGTATGAGTGTCTTTTACAAGCAGATATTCTACACAACCCAGATCAGATTGCTATATTTACTCAATTCGTTGAACTAGACTATGATGACATTCAAGATCAAGCCATTCTCATCTCTACTCTAATGACTCAACTTCTACAACTCTATCAATGGTTAATTGGCGGAGTCCTATTGGGATGGATTCTTCGACGTTTTTTACCTGCCTTTGTTCCGGTTTGGATTGGAAAGTTTTTATTTTGGGTTGGAGTTCCGATTGGAATTTTTGTTTTTTTACGTCAAGCTGATTTATCGGGAGAAATCTGGTTAGCCCCTGTGGTGGCGTGGATAGCTATTTTATTGGGTGGAAGTTTGGCTTGGGTTTGGATTAGTCGAAAACAGGCTAATTCTCATCTCAATGAATCTTGGAGTCGCGCTACACAAGGGAGTTTTATCTTAAGTTCAATGGTAGGAAATACAGGTTATATTGGTTTTCCGATTATCTTATCATTGGTTGGGCCGCAATACTTTGGTTGGGCGGTATTTTATGATGGTTTGGGTTCTGCGATTGGGGCTTATGGGTTGGGCGTTTTATTAGCGGCGAGGTTTGGTTTAGAGACTCAAAATCTTCTCGCTTTGATGACAGTAATGTTTAAAAATCCGGCGTTGTGGAGTTTGGGGTTTAGCTTGTTATCTCGTGATGTGATTCTTCCCGATACAGTCGAACAAATTTTAAAACTAATGGCTTGGGGAATAATTGCTTTATCGTTAATTTTGATGGGAATGCGGTTGAGTCAGCTTTCCTCTTGGCGTTATTTTAGACAAGCTTCTGTTAGTCTCACTATTAAGATGTTGATTGTTCCGTTGGTTATCGGGACTATTCTCTCTATTCTGGGAGTTGGGGGTTCTCCGCTCTTAGTTATGGTATTATTAATGGCAACTCCTCCTGCTTTTGCAACGTTGGTGTTAGCTGAAGCGTTTAATCTAGATCGGGAGTTAACGGTGACGACTCTCGCGATGGGTTATGTGGCTTTATTAGTGATGCTACCGCTTTGGTTGCTGATATTTGGCTAGTAAAACCGGCTATTTAATTGTGTTAAATACCCTGTCCCAAAATCCCCTAATGCCGTAGTTTCCTTTGAAATGAGTGTGATGAAGATCGTGAAAGTCTGATGAAATAAAAAATATTGACAACGAACTATGACCTTCTAGGTTGTAAGCATTTCCTATAAGAGTCCAAGCCAAGATTTGGGTGATATCATATCCAAATATAAAGACAGGTAAAACATCTGTAATGGTGACAAGAATATATTCAATCAAACTTTTATAGCCAGCAACAAAACTTGAAGTATCGATAAACTCATGATGTTTAAGATGTATTTTTAGCAAGAATCTTCTATGGAATAACCAATGGGTGACATAAAAACAGAAATCAGCAGCAGCGATTCGCATCAAGAACCATGCAATATTTAGGATCAAGCTATTGCCTCGATATATCTCTGGTGCTAGGTAGAGAATAATTAGTGCTGTAATGAAACTCTTAATTTCTCCTAAAACAATGCCTTTGATAGTAAATGCTGGAAATGGTTGTTCTTTTACTTTCTTGGCTCTGACGTTTAGTTTTTCTCTCAATTGGTCACTCTTTTTAATAACCTTTTCGATGAAAATACCAATGCCATAAAATGAGACAGAACCGACAACCCAGTACAATACAACCTGAGTAATAAAGTTGAGTTCAATGTCGTGTAATACCCAGTAAAAAAATTGCTGAAAAATTGCACAACTAATCGCAATCTTTAGATAAAATTCGATCTCAAACCAGAAATCAAAAAGTTTTCGCATATCTCTATCCTGTCAATTTATTGCTATTGAGCATATCATTACTATGGATTACTATCGAACAAATAAAAACTAAAGCTTGAGGCGTTCTAACCCCAAGCTTCAAGTTTGCTTTGATTCTAAATTTTTAAGTTTAGATTTTGTTTAATACCCCCAAGGGAATTCGAATCCCTGTCGCCTCCGTGAAAGGGAGGTGTCCTAGGCCTCTAGACGATGGGGGCAAGTTGTG
>NZ_AAVU01000018.1:87500-130768 GCF_000169095.1 Lyngbya sp. PCC 8106 | reverse complement strand
CTGTCCGAGAACCCCAAACCTCCGAAAAGTAAGAAGCGGCGGGGACATAAAAATATTCAGGAACATCCCATTGGTAAGTCTTATAGGCTGATTTACGAAGTCTGTACCCGAGATAAAATCGTTGTAGTTTACTGGTTCGGACATCACCAAAAAGATTTCCATAAACCCAAGTTTGAACAAGGGTTGAAAAGCCAACAGAGGAAGTGGAGACAACTTAAACGCTAAGTTGTTATCTGATCGTTCCTCCTAACCCCCTTTTTGATCCCCCCTAGCCCCCCTTAAAAAGGGGGGAATAAGATGAGGGAAAGGGTTTAAAAGTCCCCCTTTCTAAGGGGGATTTAGGGGGATTTAAAGGGATCTCCCAAAAACTCTAATGGAAGAGGGTATTTCCAGTAACAGTTAGAATAACTGTACCGGATAAAAATGCGAATTCAAGGAAATTCCAGAATGTCCTATACCGTGATCACGTTTGCACCTGTTCAGGGTTTCATCGAAAATTCTCGTAAACTCAGAGACTTATACGGAAGTTCATTTATATTATCATATCTCGCCAAAGTTCTTTGTGAAGACGCCCAACGATATTTTGAGTACGAAAAAGGGAAATCTCCTCAAGAAAACGATCCGGTTATTTCTCCTGCTGTTATCAATGTTACTCAAGGAACTCCTAACCAAATTATCATCCGAGGAGAATATCCCGAAGCCGAAGCCCAACGAATTTTTAATGATGCGTGGCGAACTATTGTTAGCAGTTGTCAAGAAGCAATTGAAACCAAAGATGAGAACAAAACTTGGAACTACAATTGGAGTCGAGTCTGGAATGCTTGGGGAAATTATAGTTGGGAATTATTCTATTTTTGTGGTGGAGAAACGATTACAGAAGCCCGACAAAAGTTAAATGAAATTAAGCACTCGCGAAGTTGGGTGGGAATTAATTGGATTGGGGAAAGTTCAACATTGTCGGGTATCGATGAAATTGCATGGCCTGGAATGACCGATCAATTTAACCCCAAAAAAGACAGTATTAGCGAAGTCAACCAACGCATTGAAACCTTTTATCAACACCTCAGCGACAAGTTTACCGAAGCAATTATTTCGCCCAAAGAACAGCTTAGTATTCCCGAATTGGTGAAACGTTTAATTACTTTAGATGATGTTGCCGAAAAGCTAAATATTGCAGAAAATGAATATCCTAGCATTCAAATTCCCCGCAGTTTTCAAGACATTAGCCGCCAAAATGAAAACTCCGAAGATAATCGCTGGACAGGTTGGTTTCAGGGAGATGGGGATAAAATTGGTGATTATCTCAAAAGTTTGAACACATCTAATGAACCCAAGGAAGAAGAAGAAAACCTCAATAAATTTAGTTCTGCGATGATGAAATGGGGTGAATATTTCAAACAAGAATTTAAAAAAGAAATTCAGGATACTCAGTTAAAAGAATCAAAAGGTCGAATTATCTATGCAGGAGGAGATGATTTTCTCGGTGTACTTTATCGCCAACAATCAAAAATAACCGCGCAAGAATGTCTGGAATGGTTTTATAAGTTTCCCGATATTTGGAAGCAACACAAGCAAAAAATAACGGTTAGTGTAGGTTTTGTTTGGGCGGCGCCGAACGTTCCCCAACGAGACGTTTTACAACATTGTCGAGAAGCCGAACAATCTGCTAAAAAATCAGGACGCGATCGCATTGCTTTGAGGATTTTATTTAACAGTGGAAATCATTTGGAGTGGAATTGTCCTTGGGGGTTGTTAAAAAATTTACTCACCCATTATCGCGATCGCAACCAACTAAAAGACGAACAAAACTGGACTCATTTGTATAACGATATTGCTGTTTTAGAGTCTCGCCATGCGTTTACCCGAGAACAAACTAAAGTAGCAGAAGCACTGTTTAAAGCCTATTTTCCCTCACAGTTTTGGGAAGATATTGTCGGTGATGATAACTACGAGAAAGCTTTTAATCATCCCCAACCCTTTCAAACGGGAATATTGGGGGAGAGAAAAAACTACACCAATAAAAACGGCGAACTAGAACTTGAAAATGTTCGCAAAGACATTAACAACTGGGTGATTAATCTCGGAAAAGTAGGATTTCACCTGTTCACATTCTCGGATAAAAAATCCAAAAATTAATCCGAAAATCAACTCCAAAAACCTTGCTTAACTCTGTGAATTATGCTAGAATATGTAATAATTATTCAACCGTTAGGTCTGCTCTACGGAAGTTCGGGGCGATTCCTCTCACCCGAAAATTTAGTCGGACGTTCCGGCAGACAATTTCCACCCACAGCAGCTACATTATCCGGTTTATTTGCTTACTACGCACATCAAAATAATCAACCCGAAATCCTCAAAGATTTGTTATTAGCGGGGCCGTTTTGGGCGAAAGAAAATAATCCTCAAAACTTCTACGTTCCGACTCCGTTTAACTGTTTAGTTAAAGATAATGAGATTCAACATCAAATGTTCTTCGACGGGGAAAACTGGAAGGTTTGGAAAGATAACCAGCCCCAAATTCCCCCGGATGATAAGTATCAAAAGGGAACTTGGGTAGCAATTAACGACTGGGAAAAACTACAAAATACTCAAACTAGGGAACAGCCAACCGTTCAAACAAACCCCTGGAAATTCTTACCCCATCTTCATCCTCGCCTCCAACAACAACAGCGCCGGGTGGCGACAGACGCCGACGAAACTCAAGGAAGTTTATTCTTAGAAAATGCGGTACAACTTGACCCCGAAACCTGCTTAATTTATCTTTCTAATACCAAAATTGATGAGGGTTGGTATCGGTTTGGAGGTGAGGGACATTTGGTGAATTTAAGCTGTAAAAAGTTGGAAAATCCCGGAAAAGATTTGTTTAATCAACCCTTGAAAAAAAGCTTTGCTTTAATTGTCCCTGCGGTTTGGGGGAGTAACCGTCATTCCTATCGCAGTCCAGAATGTGACCCTATAACTAACAATTTGGGTTGGCCAGAAAATCAAATTAACAGTCTTCTCACCCAACGTCCTCAACCCTTCCGTTATCGGTTGGGGAAACGAAAAACCGACGATAAACCCATCTCGGAACCCTTTTCAACCCAAACTTTAACGGACGAAAATGAGCGGAATTATCAACCGTCTGGGTTGCTTTCTCGCGGACGTTACGCCGTACCCGCAGGTACTGTTTATGTGTTAGAAAAATCCCTAGAAAAACCTTGGTATCAGTGGGATAAAAGTTGGTTTCCCCAAGAGGGTTTTTATTCCCTAAAACGTTGGGGCTGTGGGTTGGCGTTGCCGTTAGAAGGCGCAATTTTATCTTAACACAAATTTCGATAACTTTATCAAACATTATTCACCCTAAAAAAAGGAGTCTCAAACCATGTACAAACAATATTACGGCATTATTGATACTCTCGCACCCCTGCATATTGGGGCGAGTGCGGGAGAAGAAACGGGGAATTTAAACCTAATTTTTCGCGACCAATTTACCCAAACGGGTATTGTTCCGGGGAGTTCTATTCGGGGACGTTTTCGGGCGGATATGCGCTTAGAACGCCTACAATATGAGGAAAAAAATAATACCGATATTCCCGAAGAAATCGACGATAATTTTTGGTATGGACACGAAAGTATCGACGGTCAAAAAGACGGGGGAACCACCGAAGCAATTATTAAATTTGAATACGCTTCTCTTGTCTGGTTTCCGGTATTTTGTCCGGGTCAGCCGATTGTTTGGATTAGTTGTCCGCGTCTTTTAAAACGATTTCAATTAATTGCGAATATTCAAGCAGAAAAAATTCCCCAACATGACGCAGAAATTCCCCAACATGACGCGACAATTCCCCCACCTTACACCGCTTCAAAAACCCTGATGGGACGACAAGTTGATGTGAATAAAAAGGTTTTATTCTTTAACTTAGGATTCATGGAAATTGAACATGAAGTTGATGAAAATTACCTCGAAAAATGGATTCCCAAAGGCGCGAACCTTTCCGCTTCTAACCTCGTTGTTGTCGATGATAACGATATTTCTCTCCTCCACGATATGGGGCTGTACCGTCAAAGTCGAGTTAAATTGTTGGATAATGTCAAAAAAGTCGAGAGTGGTGCTTTTTTCAACGTAGAAGCGTTACCGGAAGGATGCGTTTTGGCGTTTCCTATTGCGGCTAAAAAACAGTCTTGGGAGAAGGATAATACATTCAAAGATGTCGATTGGACTAACGCCCTGAAATACCAAGTTTCCGAAGATGATGATTATAACTGGGAAATATTGGAAGCAGAAAGTTATCAAAAAGACCTTTATTTTGGAGGTTTGGAATCAATCGGTTTTGGTCGCTGTCGGGTCACAATTAATCATGTTAAAGGAGGGAAATAATCATGGGTTGGAATTCTTACGGTTTGGATAAAATCGCTCAAGAGTTGGTTTTAAACGCCAAATTGCGCGATTCAGATTCTCTCAATCAATCCTATAAAATGCGGATGGCTGTTGCTTACGGTTTAGAACGTTTCTGGGGTGAACATTTGCGACTTCAGAAAAAAGAACCCGAAAAGTCTGTATTTTGGAAAGAGACTTGGGATGCTTTGGAAAAGGTTTTGAAAAAAGCGGGAATTACATTACCCAATGACCCCGTTAATGTGGACGATACCAAAGCAGTTAAAGCCATGAGTGAACGTTTGTGGAATGAACTTAATCTCGAAAAACAACGGGTTGCTTTGGCTATTCTTACCCAACTTTGTGACTGTATTGTTTGGTGGACACAACGATATAAAGGACGAAGTAAGGAGTAGGCTAATTTGACTCACGAACCCCCACCAACTTTCCCCTAAAAGGAGTAGGCTAATTTGACTCAAGAACCCCCACCAACCTCCCCAATCCCTCCGCCTACGGCACCTCCCTTAAAAAGGGAGGCAGGAGGAGGCTAAGAGTCGGCTAATTTGACTCACGAACCTCTACCAACTTTCCCCTAAAAGGAGGAGGCTAATTGTTCCCTTTCCTCGTAGGAGAGGGTTAGGGAGAGGTCAATAAATTACTCAAATCTATCTTAATTCAAACAATGGTTGAAATTCCTGACATTAATAACAAAATTCCGATGATATTTCGGGCGCAAACCGCAGGGCGCTGTCAACTGCAAAGAATCGATACCCAACGCAGTAAAAACAAAGAAAAACAAGACGTTGAACTTTGGGCGTCTGAATGGATTGACAAATCCTATCCCGATGCACCACAATTTGGAAAAGGCGTACAAACTCGCACCTATAAAATTAACTGGCGGTTTGTAACAAATGGCGGTCAAGATGATGGGATTATTCGCCCAGTTATCGGCGCTTACGGTTGGCCCTATTATCCCGGTAGCAGCATGAAAGGGATTTTTAAAACCGCTTGTACTGACGAACAAAAACGGCGTTATTGTGGCGAAGAAATAACCAATGAAAATAACAAGAAAGACTGGAAACCGGGAATTTTGCGGTTTCAAGGCGGCTACCCCAATAATGAAAATTGGCGGGAAAATTTGGTGGATATTGTTCACCCGCAACAGTCCTGGCAAGTGGGAATAGAAGATAATGAATCTAGAGGCGCAAAAGCCTTGATTTCTCTGTATCAACCCGAATTAATCTTTGGAATTTCTGCGACTCAACGGGTTGACTGGGATGAGGTTTGGCAGATTTGGGAAACGGCGCTTTCAAAAGGGATTGGCTGTCGCGTTAGTACGGGATACGGACAGTCTCAAAATACTCCCGAAAAACCTCTTTATTCCGCACAGTTGAAAGGTCAAGGAATGGCACCGAAATTGTTGAACGGCAAGGGTGAATTTCGACCCAATATTTTTCGGGGGGCGATAAGGGGTCATGCTTTAAGAATCTTTGGCGGTTTAACTGATGAAACCCAAGCAATAAACTTAGTTGAAACCCTATTTGGGGGGATTCAAGGTGACGGAACTGTGGGATTATTAGCAATGTCTTTTGAAGAAATTTCCCTCACTCTCGGCAATTTTGGTCGGGGGAGTTATGAAGTTCCCACTTATAATATAGAAGGCAAACTCAACTGGTTTTTAACTCAATCTCTCCCCGAACACCAACAAAAAGCACTGACCAATTTGATCAAGGCTTTGACTCAGTTTGCGATGGTTTTTGGCGGGTTTGGGAAGTCCTGGCGACGGGCGGATCATCGTTTATTTTACCCCGATTATTATCAACAAAACAACCCCAAAGCGTTGATTGGTTGTCATTGGCAATGGACGGGTAAGCGATCGCTGATTACCGATGTGAAAGTTCGTAAAATAGATAAAGTGGGCGACTTTATTGATCAGGTACGACAGGTGGCGATGGACTGGATGGAACTTCAAGGTGTCGCCCCCACTCCCGAGGATTTTTGTCACCCTTGGCGGGAAGCCTGGCACCCCGATAAAGTCCAGGTTTGGGGACGGTTGGCGGATGAGGCGGAAGACAGTCGGGCGGTGAATTGGTTTCACGGGCCATATCGTCGGGGCGATCGCCAATTTCGCATTACAGAAGGGACGATTTATGAATCTCATCTGACGGGAAAAGTGAGTCAAGTCGGACGAATTTGGCATCGGATGTATCCGCTTGTGGTATTGAAGAAAGATCCCAACAATCCTAAAAAACCTATCCCCAAGAAAACTACTCAATTTTTAGAGTTATTCATCTTTTTTCCTGATAGTTCCCAAGATTCTGAGGAGTTTCTACAGTTTCTCAACTCTGAACAAAAACTGTTTAAAAAGTTGTGGCCCCAAACTTCGGACTAGGGAATAACGAGGTGGGGAGGTGGGGAGGTGGGGGGATAGGGAGATGGGGAGATGGGGAGATGGGGAGGTGGGGAGGTGAGGAGATGGGGAGATGGGGAGGTGGGGAGGTAAGGCTATATCAGCGAGCAAGATGCTCCCACTTTTTCCTTTTATAAAAATAACGGAGAGGCGTTTTTTCCTCTCCTTTTTTGATGGTTATTTATCCGCTTTAACCCAGGCGGTCGGGCAACCTTTGATTACCCCAAAATCCTAGTCATACACGGGACGTTTCCAACTAATCCGCTTTAACCCAGGCGGTCGGGGCAGTCGCCTAGATGAATCAATAGCATTAAACTACGGGACGTTTCCAACTAATCCGCTTTAACCCAGGCGGTAGGGATAGCAGAAAAAGCAATGAAGGAGATGGCTCAAGGGTGGTTTCCAACTAATCCGCTTTAACCCAGGCGGTAGGGGCAACGAAAGATCTTGAGAGCAAAATCTCCCAACTTGTTTCCAACTAATCCGCTTTAACCCAGGCGGTAGGGTCAAGACTTGATCGAGATCTTCACCTCCTTGGTGAAGTTTCCAACTAATCCGCTTTAACCCAGGCGGTCGGGAAAAGCGACCCGTTCGACGCGCTGATAATGTGTGAGATTTACTTGTTTCCAACTAATCCGCTTTAACCCAGGCGGTAGGGTCAATAGAATCCGTGACACTGAAAGATTTTTTCTCGTTTCCAACTAATCCGCTTTAACCCAGGCGGTAGGGAGAGAAAAGGGATATGTAGTTAAACAATTGTTTAAGTTTCCAACTAATCCGCTTTAACCCAGGCGGTAGGGAGACAACAACAAAACAATCGCTTATTTTACTCCTCTCGGTTCGTTTCCAACTAATCCGCTTTAACCCAGGCGGTAGGGTGCAGACGATTCTAAATTAAATAGAAAAATCTTAACAGGAGAGTTTCCAACTAATCCGCTTTAACCCAGGCGGTAGGGTGTACATTACAGAGGTATTTATCAACGGTAAGTCAATCGTTTCCAACTAATCCGCTTTAACCCAGGCGGTAGGGAAGTTTTACTAATCAGTGGTTCAAACCCTATTGTTTAGTTTCCAACTAATCCGCTTTAACCCAGGCGGTAGGGGGCTAGGATGTAGAACCCTTGCACAATCGATATTGTAGAAGCAAAAATCGAGGCTGTCAAAAAAATAGACAAAATCCTCCTCCTCAACTCCGTTCAAAAACGCTGAAACCCAGACCAGCAAGGGTATCGAGGCTCTCAACGAGAGAATGCGGGTTTGAACCCAATTTGATCGAGCCTCGCAAAAGCCAGTCAAAGCCAAAATCAAAGATGGTCCCCCAAGCGATCGCACTGATAGCCACCCTCCGCGAGATAATGACCAAAAATGCGATCGCCGAAAAAACTCAAACCCCATCGTGGGTTAATTCACAAACTCCATCCGAATAAAAGGAGAATAAGATCGCCGTTCCGCTTCGGGATTGGCTATTTTAATCTTATTAGGATATTTTGAACCCTCCTGATCTTCACGAATTGCCCTCCAAACCAACAGACGCCAATCTTCGATAGAAACCAAATAGCGATCAGTCGTATTACCCGGTTTAAGCCAGCGTAAACCATTCCCCATATTGAGATGTTCAGCTTTATCAAAAAGATCTTTTGAACCCGCAACCTTCGATAAAAACCGGAACGGATCGCACTCATCCAAAAGAGCCAAATTCTCAAAACAATCTTTAATCGCTTTCTGAGATAAAAAAGGAACCAAAGCCGACGGTTTGCGTATTTCTTCCCAAAACAGAAAACCGATAGCAGAAAGCGTTACCCCTTCCGAAGATATTTCAACGAGAGGATCGAACCATTTTCTTTCCAGATAATCAACGCTGTTTTCCCACTTTTCCTTAGAGATAAAAGATTCCCGATCAATTTCTTCAAATAAAGGTTTATAAGCCTCAAATTGCGCCCGTTTAAATTCCAAAGGAAGTGGGGGAAGTTCGAGTAAAGCCGTCGATTGTTCAAAAATATAATCGCACTTAATCCCTTTCAGCATTCCCAACAATACCGTATAAGGAACTAGAGCTTTATAGCCCCCAGTGGGATTGAGAATAATATTACTCGCATCATATTTTTCAACCTGTTTTAGAATAAATTTAACAAACTCCACTACGCCCGTTTTCCGAAAAAGTTCGGCATCGTAAACCTGAAGTCCAGGGATTTTTTCTACCAAAACGCCGATCCCTTTCCAGTAATATTCCAGATATTTCTTAACCGCGAGAGCGCAGCAATATCCATCGTTTGTATTGGAAGACAGCAAAACAATTTGATCTTCGTTGGTTATCCCGATCCGAAATAGAGAATGTATCTCAGCAGACAAAGAAGACTTCAAATTTTGGTCTTCAGGAACCAGATCTCGGAACGTAGAAAACAAACTTTCTACAGCATCTTCCATACTGTTTTGTCCGTCAACCCAGTTTAACAGTTCTGCGGGTTTAACACCTAGCTTTTTCGCCGCACTCGTACCGACTGAACAGATAATTGTTTTAACCATTGACTGAGGGATGAATTTTTGACAACTCTAGACTAACACCCGCAGGAAGAAGGGTCTTCCATGTGGGATAAAAGTTACTTGAGAGGAGCTTTTTCTGTTTTTTTTACCTTGTTAAATTAACTTCAATAAAACCTCAACTAACTTCTGAATCATGGGACGGTTTGAAACATCTTCCCCTCGTTTCAAACCGTGAATACTTCCCCGCAAAATCGGAATTTCGGCAACCAGTTGATCTTCTATTCCCTCCAAGTTACTCTCTAAAATGGCGACTGTTTTTAAATTCAATTCACCACAAAAATCTAACCAATCTGACACCAAATTCAAATCTCTGGAGATAATAACCGCATGAGTGGCGTATTGCATTATTAATCGGTTTTTACCATCAATTTTCCCACCTACATCAATTAAATTGAAGGATAACGGTGTATTTTTGACATCATCTGCCACTTTTTGAGCAAATTCTGGAGTAAATTTAGATTTGTAATTTTTCTTCAGCTTTTCTGCTAAGACTGGATTGGATCTAACGGTTTCTGCATACCACGAACCTTCCCCATCAGGACAAGCTGTAATAAAGTATGGATATGGGGCTTGACCTTTTCGGTGTAATGCGTCAATCACCTGTTTTAACCCATGTCTTAAACAAGATTTTCCCGAGTGAGGTGGCCCGCACAAAACAACTTTCATTGATTTTTTGTTAATACTATAAGTTAATGTAGTACAACATATTACTTTTTGTCAACTCTTTTCTTAATCAACACAATCTCCCAATTTATAGTTCGGATTATGAGTAATAGCAATTACATATTTCCCCATCTTCGGATCAAACACCCCAACCGCGCCAAATAAATGACTAACCTTGTGGGCGATCACAAAAGCGACAGGCATACTACAAGGGCCATTAATCCGCAGCAACTCCCCGCCTTTGAGTTCACCTGTATTCGACATTTCCTCCAAACGCGCCGATGCGTCTGTCACAATTTGGTTATTTTGGGCTGGATCACCAAACCCAATTTGCATCACTCCATCAACCATTTCAATTTTGTAAGTTGTCATCTCAATTTCTCCTGTGACTATTTTGATTTTACCTGGCGTTGGAAGATGGTCTTTCCAAAAGCTGAGAAAATCACAACTCGAAGCTGGAAGTTTGGTCTTCCGGTACATGATAAGCTCAAATCACATCAAGTTGGAATCCATTAATGTTGCAGTTTGAAGCCAGTCCCCAACCCGAACTTTTACAATGGTTAGCCAGAGGTTCTCTGAAACAAAACCTACTGAGATCTATTCGTTTGTGGGCGTGGCTGCACAGTTTGTATGGCAACAATCAACACCGTTTGTTATTAGAAGAACCCTTTACCTTTGCGGACTGGCGTAATGCCTTTTTTAGTTCAACTCATCCGAGAGGTGAAACCGTTCCTCCTGTACACGATATAAACTGTGCTTGTGCTAAAACAGTTGCAGAATGGATATTAGATCCAAACTGGAATGTGCAGGAACTTCAATGGCGAAAAACCCTGCAACAACATGATGAAATTGACCGCAGCGAATTAGATCAACTGTTTCAACAGCGATTATTTGGAGTTACTCGTCGTTCCCTGCAAACTGATTTGCATATTTTAGCCGAATTGGGTTGGCTAAAGCGACAGGAAACCAAATATTATCGGGTGCAAGAATTTCCCACATTACCCGTTAGTGAAAACTCAATATTCTATCAGCCTCAAGCCCTTCCTGTCCTCAATCCTGACTTAGAATTAATCGCTCAAAATCTCTCTCAACCCCTCAACGGTGTACAGCGATTTTTTATGGAAGTTGTGTACATTGTTTCTCCAGAAAAACAAGAACGAGTAGAAGATTGGCAGGAACATTTTAAACTCCTTTGGCAAGATAATCCAGTGCCGCCCGTGCGATTAATTTATCAGAGTTCACGAGTTAAAAAAACTGTGTGCTGTATTGTCTATCCGGTTTGTATTTATTACGCCCAAAGAGCGGTTTATTTATGTGGTTTTGGACAAACTCCAACCGCAAAAGGTCAATGGTACAATTACCGTTTAGATAAAATTATCGAGATTGAAGACTTATCTTGGACTGATTTAGATCTACCTCAATTGTTGTTTGACTCTCATCAAAAAAGAAATTTACCCACTCCCGATGAGATTCAAATGCAAATGGATGGAGTCGCTTGGGGTTTTGATTTTTACTTAGAACATCAGGTGATGCTTTTACGTTTTGATCGTCAGTTTAGTGATTATTATATTGAAGGAACATTTCGCCATCAAACCTTTCAATCTATTTCTTATGAAGACGCTGAACAGTTAATTATCAAACAGGGAAAAACGGAGAAACAACAACTCCTCAAAGTGCTGCATTCTCGTTCAAAAACGGATGCTTATTATCGACTCGACTATCGAGAGGGAGATACAAATGTTGAATTACGGTTGCGGTCTTGGCGACCCAAAGTAGAGGTTATTTTACCCCTCAAACTTCGTCAAAAAATTGCTCAAGAAGTGCAGCAAGAAGCTCAATTCTATTCTGAAAATTGGAGTTAAATTCAATGAAATCACCACAATTAACCGAACGTTTTGAACAGGCTTTAGTTTATGCTCATCGCCTACATATTCATCAAACTCGCAAAGTCGGAAATATCCCCTATATCTCTCATTTGTTGAGTGTTGCAGCTTTGGTATTAGAAGCAGGAGGAAACGAAAATGAAGCGATATCAGCGTTACTTCACGATAGTATTGAAGATCAGGGCGGTGTTCAAACTCGTGAAGAAATTCGTCAACAGTTTGGGGAGTCTGTTGTCAATATTGTTGAGGGATGTACAGAGTCAGAAACAGTTCCCAAACCCCCTTGGAAAGAACGAAAGTTACGCTATTTAGCCCAAATTGAAACAGCATCTCCTTCGGTGCAGTTAGTTTCATTAGCCGATAAGTTACATAATGGGCGATCGCTTTTATCAGAATGTCAGCAATTGGGGGATGATATTTGGAAAATTTTTCCAGTGGGAAAAACAGAAACGCTGTGGTTTTATAACTCCCTACTGCAAATTTATCAACAGACTTCCTATCATCAATTGGTAGAGGAGTTTCGCCAAGTGGTTAAAAGTTTGCAGTTATTATAGGGCTTCGCAAAGGTAAAATCTCCCTATCTCCCCATCTCCCTATTTCGCGAGTTAGGGATTTACCAGAGCGCTCGTCTAGGCTGTGTTGGTTCTAAACTCGAACGATTCGCCGTATCATCAGAAAAACGTTGATAGGGGAAACGTCCTGTTTCTGAGTTAAACCATTGCTCCCAAAGTTCGGTATTTTCTGTACTGGTAATTGTAGAATTGATAAAACTACCCCAATCTGTGTTATTCTGTGGAAAAATACAACCATAGTTTTCAAAACTCAACGGTTCTTGAGGAATCAAACGATAGGATTTCATGTCTTCCCCTTGCTTCCAGATTTCTCCAATCAGTAAAATTCCATCACTGGCGATCGCATCAATTTCATTACTTTTTAGACGTCGTAAACCTTCAGTTCGACTTCCTAAAAGTTGCCAGTCCGCTTCGGGATAAATCGGTTTAAAATTGGTATCAGTTGTTGTTCCTTGAATAAAAGCGATCAAAACATTACCGGGTGCAATCTGTTCTAATTCTTCTTCTGTTCTAAGAGTTGGATCGAAACGTTCAGCATTTTCTTGTTGAACTAATAACTGTATTCCTGTTGTGAAAAACGGGATTGAAAATTCAACCGTCTGTTCTCGTTCTACCGTAATACTATCGGCTCCGCAGACCAAATCAACAGTCCCATTTTCAACCGAACTAAACCGATTTTGAATCGTAACAGGTTTTAACTGAAGTTGAATTGATCGATTTAATTCTTGTTCGAGACGAAGATGAATTAACTCCATCAACTCCACCGAATACCCTTCAAAATTATTGCTTTCATTTGAATAGCTAAACGGAATCGCATCTTCACGCACACCCACCCTTAAAACCCCAGTCCGGTTCACTTTTTCCAAAACCGTTTCGGCGAGACTCGGAAGCTGAAAACCAACGGTCAACAAAAGGCTAAATAAAGAAATTGTAATTTTAGTGTTCATTTGACCCCATAAAAAAATTAAGAATAGACCATTTAGGAATAAATGACAAATTCCTAATCTCTGTCCCCGGTTTCCTGTTCAGGCTAATCTTCTTGAAAAATAACCTGTTGTCCAGACGGAGAAGTTGCATAGCCTAAAATTGCTTGTACAGCCGGACTTGCAGGTTGTTTATAAACATAATACAATTGTCGTTGATAGGGATAACTCAAAGAACCGGGTTGTACCCCTTCGATGGAAACCGTTCGCACCGTTTGCTGATTAACCACTTGAGTAAATGTCGCGTATCCAATCCCGTCTGTCCCCAATTGTCGCAACATTCCTGTCGTTTCATCTCGGGGTAAAGTCGTAATATTCGGTGTTGTTCCAAAGGTTCGACCCTGCAAAATCATCTCTTGAAACGCTTGATGAGTTCCGCTAACAGGGGGACGGTTAATCACTTGAATGGTTGCATTTGGCCCTCCAACTTCTGACCAATTCGTGATTTGTCCAGTGAAAATATTGTAGACTTGAGTATCGGTTAGTCCGCCTTGGTAGGGGTTATCCACACCGACGACAATGGCAATTTGATCAGAAGCAATCGGTAAAGCCTTTAACCCCTGGTTTTCCTCTTGAGGAGTCAGCGATCGCGATATTCCCGCAATATCAGCTTCTCCATTGAGAACGGCTTTAATCCCATTGTTGGTACCGTTCGCCACCGTGTCAACAGTAGCGTTTGGAAATTGACGCGAAAATCCTTGTTTGAGATTCTCAGTAATTGTTACCATACTGGTCGAACCATCAATTTTAATCTGAGTATTCGGGGGAACCGATACTGGGGTGGGAAAAATTTCCGCATCAGGAGGGGGAGGAGGCGCAACAGTGGGTTGAACGGTGGACGTGATATTTCCCGGTTGATCAGCAGGTTTCCTCATAAAAAACCAATACCCTAAACCCAGTAAAACTAGAAAAATTATAATATAAACAATGGGAGGTGGGCCACTCGACTTTGCCATAACCAATGTCTCCTTGATTAATGTTCTTTATGATCTAATCAGATGGTTGATGAGATTTTCTGAAAGTTTCCAAACGACGTGAAATTTCGTCTTCTGTCGCCAGACGTTCGATATCTCCACCAAGATTTTCCTCCGCGTTCATGGTGAGTTCTGCGAGTGCTTGCTGTTCGAGATTGCGCTGTTCGACTGTGTTTTTAATTTCCTCAAATTGCGATCGCGCTGAATTAATATTAAACTCATCATTAACTTTTTCCACCCATTCTAATGCCTGATTAATTTCTTGCATATCCTTGAAGTTTGCCAAATCGATTTGATAAGCTTCGAGTTTCATTCGTTCTTGATTCAACCGTTCTTGAGATAGATTAACATAGTCTTCTGCTCGTTTAACTTGCCCAGCGAGTTGCGGTAAAAATTTCTCAATTTGAATGGCTTTAGACAGGGCTAAACGGGCTTCCTGTTCATTGCCATTTTGTTGAGCAACCCAAGCCAATTGCTCTAATTTTTCAATTTCTTTAACTTTTGCTTGATACTTTTGTTGGGCGCGTTGGTAAGTAGAAGTTTGAGTAGAAACGGCTTCGGCTAGTTTTTTCACCGACTCTCGCATCAACTGCAAGGACTGTTCAGCAGCTTCTAGAGAAATTTGGGGTTCCGGGGACTCTGGTTGTCTTCCCCATAACCAGTTCCAAACTGCGAACATGGCTTTTCCACCTTTTTCTCCCATTAACCAATAGATCAACTTCTTCATAAGGGAATATCGTTAAGCTTGGATTTATTTCTAGTTTAATCGGTCGAGAGTCATCTGGGGTAAAATGTGAGCTAATATTTATACTTAAGACGATTGTTCACGAATCATCGCTAAGACCAAAGCATAAATAATCATATAAAAAAGTGAAATAAATAGACAAATCGGGATCAGTAACAAGATTAACCAAGGCACCACACTCGCCCCATAAAAGGCTTCTCCCATATTCACCCCTAAAATCAAACAGGAATTCGCATTTCCTTCATTCAGAACACAATTTCCTTGATCGGCTAAAAACCGCACTAAAATAATACCCAATACACTCGGAATAATCGGAATATACCAAATACAAAATAAAGACCAAAAAAATTGTTGGCGACCTCGTAACGTTAGATGAATCAAAATCACAATAATCGTGATCGCGATAAACGCTGGAAGAATTCCCTGGGGTGACATCATCAAAGGAAAATGCCAAGTCAGTTGAATGAATTTCTCGATTAAAATCCCTATATTCAATCCAAAAACCAGACATTGAGAAGATTGTTCTCCAACTAACACACAACCTTGAGTTTGGGAAAACAGAACCAAAAAAGATGCTGTTATAATGGGTAAAATAAAGCTATTAATCAGAATAAACAAACTTATTTTACTCAATTTATTATTCATAGTTTCTCATTCAAACTGACTGTTGTTATCTGAAGGAATGCAAGGCCTGCGCCCAAAAATTTAAAGTATTAACCACCCCAAACTAACAAACCTCCTCAATTCTAGCCTTTGGAGAGAGAGAATTGAGAAGGAAAAATGAGTCAAATAAGAAATTGTCAAATTTATTGAGAAACTTGAGCCATACTGCTGATATTTTCTAAGGCAATATTAGAACAAGTCCGTTTCACCAAACCCGTTAAAACCTTACCGGGGCCTATTTCAATCACCTGTTCAATTCCCTGTTGTGAAAGCTGTAAACAAGTTTCTCGCCAACGGACAGAACCCGTCATTTGTTGAACGAGGCGTTGTTTCAACCGATCTGATTGTGTAGTGGGAGTCGGGTCAACATTTGATAAGATTGGAAATTGAGCCTCCAAAAAATTAACCGTTGCTAAAATCTCCTCAAATTCTGTAGCCGCATTTGCCATCATCGGGGAGTGAAAGGCACCGGAAACATTCAATTTTACGACTCGTTTAGCTTTGACATTGGCAATAATCTGATCAACCGCTGCGGGTGTTCCTGAAATGACAACCTGCGCCGAACTATTATCATTAGCCAGAACAACATTTTCAGTGACTTGAAGTTGCTGTTCAAGTTGTTGGCGATCAAAGCCAATAAACGCCGCCATTTGACCTCCTGCGGCATTATTCATCAATTCTGCTCGTCGTTTAACCAACGTTAATCCTGTGGCAAAATCAAACACTCCAGCCGCATATAATGCCACATATTCACCCAAACTGTGACCCGCAACAACATCCGGAGAACGTCCTTGTTTTTTCAGGTGTTCAGCAAGGAGACTTTCCACGACATACAAACAAGGTTGAGTGTAGAGTGTACAAGAGAGTTTATCATCATCAGATTGACAGACATCAGAAACAGACCAACCGAGTATTTTTTCAGCAATATCTAACTGAGGTTGTACTGCGGGTAAATCAAATAAATCAGCACCCATCCCCACCGCTTGAGAACCCTGACCCGGAAAAACCCATGCTATTTTTGTCATTTCTATCTAAATTAATCGTTCAACACAAAAGAGGTAAAATTGTCAAAGATAAACAGGCTAAACTCCCCATTTAAAAATTGCCGCACCCCAGGTTAATCCAGCACCAAAACCAGAAGTGGCAATCACATCACCCGGTTTAATTTTGCCGGATCGAACCGCTTCATCGAGTGCAATGGGAATAGAAGCCGCCGAAGTATTGCCATAATTGGCAAGATTACTAATCACATTTTCCGAGGGAATATTGAGGCGTTGAGCCACCGCATCCATAATTCGCTGGTTAGCCTGATGTAGAATCAGCCAATTGATCTGATCAACCGTTAAGTCCGCTCGAAATAAAGCTTTTTCGATCACTTCTGGCACTTTTTTCACCGCAAAGCGATAGACCTCTTTCCCATTCATGGTAATCGGTTGATAAGTCCCTGAACTAACCGTAATCTGATCAATTAACGGTTGAGGCTGGGCTTGAAACGACAAGTTCAGACAACCATTTTGACTCCCATCACTTCGCAATTCAAACCCTAAAAGGCGATCGCAGTCTGAGGCTTGCAATACCACCGCCCCCGCACCATCGCCAAACAAAACACAAGTCCGTCGATCTGACCAGTCTACCCACCGGGAGAGAATATCACCCCCAATCAGGAGAACAGTTTTGTAGACCCCTGTACGGATAAACTGAGCAGCAGTGACCAGACCAAAGATAAAACCCGAACAAGCCGCAGTCAGATCAAAAGCCACCGCTTGAGGGGCGTCAAGTTGGGCTTGAATTTGACTAGCACTCCCAAATAAATCATCAGGAGTGGACGTCGCCAGTATAATCAGATCAATCTCCGACGAGTCAATTTGTGCCATTGCGATCGCCTGTTTTGAAGCCGCCGTTGCGAGCGAACACAAACTCGTTTGAGGATCTGCAACTCGGCGATCGCGAATTCCAGTTCGAGAAGCAATCCATTCGTCGGAAGTCTCAACGATTTGTGAAAGTCTTTGATTATCCAGAGAAACGGGCGGAGTAGCCGAGCCACTGCCAATCATTGCAATACCTGTATTCGTCATCTTTTCTATGGCAGGAGACTCCCGTTAGACCCTTCGATTTGCTCTAGGGCAAGCCTTCGATTTAACGGGAGAGGAATGCCAGTCCTTTATGTAGGTTTACAACTAGGTGACTTGAATAGCGAAGTAAGCGGGTGTTTTTGTCAGTTACACCTTGCTTCAACCTCTTTTTCTTCGGGAAAAACTGATACAAATCGTTGGCACTGATATACCCCTTAAGGGTAGAACGCCTAGTTTTGTATTCAACATAATCCCCGTTTTTGAAAGAATGCGTTCTTTTCATACCACCATAAGTATCACGAATTCCACCTTTTTTCACGGTTAAATCGTGCATTTTACGGGGTCTTGAAGGAAGACGTTCTACGATACCGAAGGTAAAAGGTGTCACCTGAATTACCCCCTTCCATTGGTATCCGGTTTGAAAACCAGTCGTATTAGGTGCGTATCGAATGAAGTGTCTAGATGCTAGAGCTATGGCATCCGATACATGAGCGTTGGGAGTCTGTTCGGCTTTGTTTTTAGACTTGGGAAGTTTGAGCCATTCCCTTGTAGCTGATGTCTCCCATCCCTTCACTAAGGCAACTGGAAAATATTTTCCTAGTTCTTTAATTAGGAATGTTTGACCTTGTGCTGCGACTGTAAAGCCCGGGCTGTCAGACTTATTGAGTCGTTCTATGTATGCGTGGGTAATGGGATACAATTGCCGCAATTCGTCTACAACTCTCAGTTCAAGTTGCTTGTTAGCTCGAATACTGGGAGGTAATTTAGATTGGCGACGATTATCAAAACGCTTTTGCCTGTGGTTACGCTTTTTGAATGACAGGCTTCTTTTAATCCGTCGCCCACGTCGAGTTCTGCGTAATACTGCTCTCTCTGTTAGCCGTTTTTGAACTTGCTTTTTGGGTAAGTTCAAGTTCAGTCCAATCAATGTATCTCGTTTGGACTGAACGGCTACACCTGTGAAGCAGGAACCTGGGTCAATGCCAAGACTAATATCTTGCATTTCTCTTCCTGTCGGTTCTTCTACTAGCTGAACGCAGAATACCTGTAAGTCGTTCTGTACTACTATTGCCTGGCCATCTCTAACCCAACGCCTTGCCCTAGATGATTTGGTAGGCATCGCTGGTGAGCCATCGGGATTGAGAACGGGTACACGCTTGTTAAACATTGGAGATAATCCAGTTAACTGTATTTGTGGATAAAACCACTACACCTCGCCCATTTTTTGCCGCGATTCCCAACAACTGGTTGGGTCAAACAGATAATTCTTGCGCTCTGTGGTACAAGAAAGTGTGTAACGTCAAAAAACTCAATGGGCTATTCAACTTGCTTTTTACTGCTTGAAGTCCAGTGTTTCTGCTCCATAAAACGTGTACAAAGCGTCACAAGAAGATACTTTGTGTGTTTATTTCCTGCTTCAAAGGGGGCATGGGAGCGGTTAACCCGACCCAGGCTTACGAGTCGAGCCGTGCTCGCTATAGCGTTCTAGGTTCAGTGACGCATTCCAATCACGATCAATCTGAGTTCCGCAGTTTTTACAGTTATAAACCCTTTCAGACAAAGGCATTGCCTGCTTATTCCCGCAGTTTGAACAGAGTTGACTAGACGGGAAGAACCTATCAGCTATGACTAACTTTGTTCCGTAACGTTCACACTTATACTGAAGTTGTCGTCTAGCTTCATGCAGTCCTAAATCACCAATAGATGCAGCTAATTTATGATTCGCCATCATTCCAGAAATGTTTAAATCTTCTATGACAACTACGCTGTGGTTTTTAGCAATATAAGTTGTCATTTTGTGAAGATAGTCTTTCCGAAGATTAGCCACTCGATGATGGAGCTTTTGGACAGACCGCTGGAATTTTTCCCAGTTCTTAGATCCTTTTACTTTTTTAGCAAGTTTTCTTTGAACTCTGGCTAGTTTTGCCCCCGCGTTTCTATAGGGTTTCAATCCCTTGAACTCAATACCAGAACTTAATACGGCCAGGGTTTTCACCCCGAAGTCCACACCCACTCTCTCTCGACTCTTAGGTGTAGGTTCAAAAGCCTTTTCAACGGAAAAGCTGATCTACCAGTCCCCCGCTTTTTTGTAGATTGTCACCTTTTTTGTTAAACAATCAGGCAAGGGTTCAAACGTTCTCACCCATTTAATGAAGGGTAACTTGTGGATTAATCCACCGAGTCGAATGGGTTTACCTGAATTGTCAATTGTAAACCGATCATTTTTACCTTTACATTTGAATTTTGGGTATTTACTCAACCCTTTGAAAAACCGCTTATATGCTTCTCCTAAATTGATGAAAGCATATTGATAAACCTTTGATGATAATTCTTTCATCCAGGGATAATCCGGCTTGACATGGTTGGTAAATAAACGTTTGAGAGTCTTGGTATTTGGCTTTAGTCCTTGATTGTAAGCGTCTGTCCACATCGCCAGACCCCAGTTATACACCCAGCGACCAAACCCAGCGTGGGTCGCCATCAACGTTTTTTGACGGTTGTTTAGCTTAAGTTTTGTTGTCAATGAGTGATTAGGAGCCATTGATGTTAAACTTGAAGTACCTACATTATACCTACATCTATGAAAAATAACAAGAGGGAAACCTGGTTAAAAGTAAGACTTTCAGAAGATGAACGCACCAAGTTACAAAGTTACGCTGACTCAAAAGGTTGGTCTATGTCACAGGTTGTCCGCGAATACATTCGCAAGCTACCAAAAAGTGACACAAAGTGACGCTAATCATGCACTAGATTAATTCTCCACAAGCTCCCGTTATCATCTTCGATTTAACGGGAGAAGCTGACGTATCCTTACTCAGAAGAACTCAGAAGTTAGAACCCGTGATCGTGTCCCTATTACTCAAAAGATCAATCGGAATGAATTGATGGTAAATGGGTTGATCAATCTCGCCTTACCTCTGTTTTCCATCAATTTTTTCCCAGTTGTTGAATTGAGCCTGCTCATCGTGAGATGACAGACAGACCACTTTTTTATCTTGTGTTTAACAATCGCATCTTATCAGTGTTCTGTACGCAAATTCGAGCGCAGGAATTGGATTCATCGGGGACTCCGTTAGGATCAGATGAGCGGGAAGTTCAAGTAAACTCCCCTCAATGACTGATGGCGACTACTGACCGCTTGCGGCTTTTTGATGAGGTTTTTGGTATTGAGATTGAATGCGTTCGAGTACACCGTTGTTAATTGCATCTCTGGCTGAACGAATGGCGTTACAAATCGTTGGTGCCTTAGACGAACCGTGACCGATGATGCAAACTCCTGCCACCCCGAGCAGCAGTCCGCCCCCATGTTCGACGTGATCAACCCGTTGTTTAAATCGTTTCAAACTGGGTTTGAGCATTGCTGCTCCAATTTGAGCGCGTAACCCCGTTGAGAGTTCGTCTTTGAGTAGATGTAATACAATTTCACCGACCCCTTCGGCAAACTTCAACAGAACATTACCCACAAAGCCATCACAAACAATCACATCATACTGACCCGATAATACATCCCGGCCTTCTGCATTGCCAGCAAAATTAATTTGCGTGTTTTCTTGCAGCATTTGGTAAGTTCTAACTGCGAGATCATTACCTTTACTGGCTTCCTCACCGATATTGAGCAAACCAATTCGAGGTTGATCAACTCCTAAAACATACTGGCTATAAATTGACCCCATCACCGCAAATTGTTCTAGAAATTTGGGGCGACAGTCTACATTAGCGCCCACATCGAGAACCAATACCGGAGAAGTGGGGTCTAAAGTCGGCATCACCGCCCCAATTGCGGGCCGATCAATTCCCCGTAGCCGACCCACCCGTAATAACGCCGCTGCCATTGCTGCCCCAGAGTGACCCGCCGAAACAACGGCATCTGCTCTTTTTTCTTTGAGCAAATTCATTGCTACATTAATGGAAGCCTTGGGCTTACGTTTGAGGGCGCCTAGCGGCTCTTCGTGCATTTCAATCATTCCTTCGGAGGGAACGATTTCAGGTGGAGGTGATACAGTTGGGTGATGCTTTAGACAAGCTTCGAGTTGTTGTTGATCTCCGACGAGCAACACTTCAACACCCAATTTTTCCTGTGCCATTAACGCTCCCGCCACAACTTCTGTGGGAGCAAAATCCCCACCCATAGCGTCAATTGCAATCCGTGTACGAGTTGAACCCATTGACCAATCTCAGAGAAACCTTAAAAATTTTACCAAACAGTTATCGCCCTTTATCAGTGATCCGTTTTTACAGTGATCACTTCACAGTAAACAGTAACCCGTTGTTTGAGTTAACAGTTCTCAGTTCTTTTGCCTGTAACCTTTACCCTGTACCCTGTTAACTTGCCACTGAAGATCTGAAAAAAGAGGAATTTAAGAATGTTAGATGTTTTTAGCTCGGGAGTCCTATTAGCATGGTTAGAGATGGCAGGTGTAGACCCAATTGAGTTGAATGCTGCCACTCATCAAGTTTGGCAAGGTGGACTCTCTAAGTTAATCTTACTCGATCAACCTGACCCCATTGCTAGCGATCTGGTTCAACAATACCTTGACCGACTCGCCGCACGGGGATTATCGGATCAGGTGCAAGGGGTCTGGATTCAAGCCGGCCCGATTTCTTTGGCGAATAATGTCGGGACAACACCGCTTCCGGCGGCTTCTCTAACGAAGGTGGCGACTTCGCTTGCGGCTTTACAACAATGGACTCCGGATTATCAATTTGAAACGTTGATCGCTACCTCTGGCCCGGTTGAAAATGGTGTCGTTCAAGGGGATTTAATTGTTGTCGGCAGTGGTGATCCGTTTTTTGTCTGGGAAGAAGGCTTTGCGTTGGGAAATACTCTCAACCAAATGGGGATTACTCAGGTGAGGGGAAATTTGATCATATCCGGGAATTTCTCGATGAATTATGAGTCGAATCCGATTAAAGCGGGTGAGTTTCTCAAACAGGCTTTAGATTCGAGATTGTGGCCGGCTGAAGCTGCCGCTCAATATGATCAACGAATGCCCCCCGGAACTGCTAGACCGATTGTGGCGATCGCCGGAACCGTTCAACCTCAGTATACTGCTGTTCAAGCCACTCCTCTGATTCGCCATCAGTCTTTACCCCTGGCAGAAATCATCAAACAAATGAATATTTACAGTAATAATTTGATGTCGGAGATGTTAGCTGAAAGTCTCGGCGGAGCAACTGTAGTTCGAGAAAAAGCCGCCTTAGCTGCGGGGGTTCCTGTTGAAGAAATTTCAATTATTAATGGCTCAGGATTAGGCCATGAAAATCAAATTTCTCCGAGAGCAGCCGTGAGAATGTTTATCGCACTCCAAGACAAATTAGAGGGGACAAATTTAAACGTTGCTGATTTATTTCCAGTCTCAGGACGAGATATTGGTACACTCGAATTTCGCAATATTCCCCGTCATTCTGCGGTCAAAACGGGGAGTTTATTTGATGTGAGTGCATTAGCGGGTGTCCTCCCCACCCGAGAACGGGGTGTCGTTTGGTTTGCGATTATTAACCGAGGAACCGGGTTAGATGATTTGCGGGATCAGCAAGATTGGTTACTACAACAATTAACGAGTCAATGGGGAACTCCGGCGACGTTACCCACTGCTATTTCTCCTCATATTGATGGTAGAAAACCTCAACTTGGAGATAGTAGTCGCAATCAAATTCTTTAATGTTATTTATCCTCAATTTTAATTTCTTTAGAGGTGGCTTTAGCTGCCTTTTTTTTCTAATATTGAGTGATAGAGTACGACGCATCTACTCCTCGTCCCTAACTTTTGAGAACAGTCCAATTTAACTCAAGTGGCCCTTTAAAAATACCCCTGTTCTGTAAAACTTATGTAAAGCTTGTGTAAAAACACTCCAACCCATCCGTATACATAACCCCATTTTAACCTTCAACCCTTAAATTCTTGATGTAGTTACAAAGAACGCCTTTTATCTATTGTCAGACTCCTGATTTTTAGCAGAGATTGATCATTCAAGTTTTCTAGAACTCAACAAAGCTTAGAAGCTAGAATTAGGGGTATTATTTTGATTTTCTAGAAAAAAGCATCTCATTCATTTGTGATGTAAAAAGGTGCATTTTTTACAGTAATACAGTGAACAGTTATCACTCAATCATTTCTGAACTTTTTTTCTCCTGAACTTCTGAACCTTATCTATTCACTTAACCTATGACTACCAATCAACTCACCGTTTTAGGCACTTACAAAACGAATTTTTTTGATGAAGGAGGGGCAACAATTCCAGCTTTTGATCCTGAGACAAATCGTTTATTTGTTATTAATGATGCGGAAGGTATTATCGATATTATCGATATTTCTAACCCGACAAACCCCACAAAAATTAGTGAACTCGATATTTCCAATTTTGGTAGAACTCCCACAGGTGTAGCCGTTCAAAACGGTATTGTTGCTGTAGCCGTTCGATCTGAAAGTGATATTGAACCCGGAAAAGCCGTTTTTTTTGACGCAGAAGGAAACGTTTTAAACTCTGTTGAAGTTGGAGTATTACCCGACTCTATTGCTTTCACTCCCGACGGAACAAAAGTGATTACGGCGAACGAAGGAGAACTCAGCGAAGACGGCGACGCCGAAGGAACAATTAGCATTATTGATATTTCCAATGGCGTTGAAAACCTCACCCTTTCTACCGCCGATTTTACCGCTTTTAATGGTCAAGAAGAAGAACTTCGTAGTCGAGGAGTTCGTATTTTAGCCGGAAAAACCGCATCGGAAGATTTGGAACCCGAAGCAATTGCTGTTTCTCCTGATAGCAAAACCGCCTTTATTACCCTCCAAGAAAATAACACCGTTGCAGTTGTTGATTTAGAAACGGCTAAAGTTACAGAATTACAACCTTTGGGTTTAAAAGATTGGAGTAAAGGCTTACCCGAAGTTACTCAATATCGATGGAATTTAAGTGAAGAAATCCTGGGAAAAACACCCGCCGGACAAGAAATTTTATTAGGGGGAATGTCAGGTTTATTCTTTGAAAAACAAGAAGGTGATACTTTACATTTTATCGTCACTCCTGACCGTGGCCCCAACGGAGATCCCACCGATGTTGATGGTGATGGTTTACCCGAACGTCCGTTTCCGTTACCCGATTATCAAGCCCGTTTAATTCGTTTTAGTGTCGATCAATCTACAAGCGAAATTAACATTAATGAACAAATTTTCTTAACTCGGGAAGTCGATAGCGAACAAGTTCCAATCACTGGACTTCCTAATATTCAAGCCGGAGAACGTGGCACTGCATACACTGACGAAGAAGCCGTTGATTTGCTTGGAAACCCCTTAGAAAATGATCCCTTTGGGGCCGATATGGAATCCATTATTGTCGCCCCAGACGGCACATTTTGGATGTCTGATGAATACCGTCCGGCGATTTATCATTTTGATGAAAGTGGGCAATTAATTGATCGATTTATTCCTGAAGGAACGGCAGCAGCAGCTAACCTTGAAGAAGGAACTTTCGGCACAGAAAGTTTACCGTCTGTTTATGCCCAACGTCGGGCAAATCGTGGCTTTGAAGGTATGGCATTGGATACCGACAACGGTAAACTTTATGCTTGGATTCAAAGTCCAATTGATAATCCTGATGTTGGTAATGATGCTAATTCTCGCAGTTCACAAGTTCTGAGAATTTTAGAAGTTAACCCCACTTCAGGAGAGTCAACGGGAGAATATATTTACTTCCTAGAAGGTTCCCCCGGAGTTGATAAAATTGGCGATGCAGTTTACAAAGGAAACGGTAAATTTCTGGTTATTGAACGGGATTCGGGAGTTGATGCAACCTCAGAAAAATTTGTGTTTGAAGTTGACCTGACTGGGGCGACAAATATCTTAGGAACCGAACTTTCCCAAGCGACAGATGAGAATGCGTTAGAAGGGAAAACCGCAGATGATTTAGTGGAATTGGGCGTACAAGCGGTTACAAAAACTAAAGTCTTAAATTTGCCTTCTTTGGGTTATATTGCTGGAGATAAAGCCGAAGGATTGGCACTTTTGCCGAACGGTTCTTTAGCGGTTATTAACGATAACGACTTTGGTTTATTACCCGAAGAAATTCCGGTTGATGGTTCGGTTGCAGTGAACCCCGACCCCACCCAAACGATATTGGGAATTATTGATTTCAGCAAGTTTAATCAACTCGATGCCAGCGACAGAGACGGGGAAATTAACCTTCAAAACTGGCCGACTTTGGGCTTATATCAACCTGATGAAATCAAAGCCTTTGAAGTTGACGGTCAGACCTATTATATTACCGCAAATGAAGGCGACGAACGAGAAGAAAACGTTCGAGTTGAGGATGTTATTCTTGACCCCGTTGCGTTTCCCAATGCGGAAGAATTGCAACAAGAAGAAAATCTTGGTCGCTTGAATATTTCTGGAATTGATGGGGATATTGATGGCGATGGCGACTTCGACCAACTCATCTCTTTTGGTGGACGTTCCTTCACTATTTTTGATAGCAAAGGCAATATTGTTTCGGATACAGGCGGAGAATTTGAACAAATAACTGCCGAACAATTCCCCGACTTTTTCAACTCCGATAACACCGAAAATAACTTCGATAACCGCAGTGATAACCGAGGCCCAGAACCCGAAGGAAACGCTATCGGAGAAGTCAACGGACGCCTCTATTCTTTCACCGGATTAGAACGAATTGGCGGTATCATGGTTTATGATATTACCGACCCCAAAACTCCCGAATTTGTTCAATATATCAATAACCGTGACTTTAGTGGCGACCCCGAAGCGGGAACCGCAGGAGATTTAGGCCCCGAAGGTTTAACGTTTATTTCCGCAGAAGATAGCCCCAGTGGACGCCCGCTTTTAGTTGTGGCGAATGAAGTCAGCGGAAGTACGACTGTTTATGATTTTGGGTCGGATGCAATTATTGGAAGTTCGGGTGATGAAACGTTACTCGGAACTGATAATAATGACCTGATTTTAGCCGAAGCTGGTGATGATTTAGTTGCGGGTTTGTTGGGTGATGATATTATCGATGGCGGCGAAGGTGATGATGTTCTACGAGGTGATTTAAACCGTCGTTCTCCCGGTGGAAATATTGGCGGAAATGACACCATTAACGGGGGTTTGGGTGATGACCGGATAGGCGGAAAAGCCGGAAATGATGCCTTGTTTGGGGACGAGGGCGATGATGAAATTTTCGGTGATGATGGCGATGACTTGCTGCGAGGGGGTTTGGGTGATGATGTCCTCACAGGTGATGATTTCTCCGGAGGTCAAGGCGCCGATACGTTTGTTTTAGCCATTGGAGAAGGAACCGATATTATTACTGATTTTGAAGTTGGTATTGATTTTATTGGGTTAACGGAAGGCTTGAGTTTTGAACAGTTAGCGTTAGAAACTCAAGGAAAAAATACCTTGATTAATTTCGGCGAGGACACGTTAGCCATTCTCGAAAAAGTTGAGGTTGCAAGTTTAACTTCAACCGATTTTACTTTGGTTTAACCCTTTGTAGGATGGGTCAGATAGTTAAGTGAATTAACACCTTAACAAACCTCCCGGTTTGACCCATCACAAAACAGTTTAACGTTTCCATTTTTTATTGAGTTTGATGGGTCAGAAGCGTTCAATTAATTGGAGTATTCATCCGTTTTAGGTCTGACCCATCCTACAACAAAACGAAGGACAAACTATCTACCAGGGGTTTTTTATGCTATCTAACCAAACAACATTAAGCCGCAATACGGTTTCGTCTGTTGAGTTTTTGGGTGAAGTCACTTTTCCGACTAACTTCAGCTTTGAAGATACAGAAGTTGGCGGACTTTCAGGTATTGTTTACGACTCAGATAACCAAGTTTTTTACAGCATTTCTGATGACCGTTCTCAAACTAATCCCGCCCGATTTTATACCCTAGAAATTGACCTCAACGATAGCAGTTTAGATGAAGGTGATATTAGTTTTGAGAAAGTCACAACGCTGTTAGATAAAAACGGGGAACCTTATCCTGAATTTAGTTTAGACCCCGAAGGAATTACCCTCACCGAAAACAACACCTTATTTATTTCTTCCGAAGGCGATGTCAACCGACTCATTAACCCGTTTATTAACGAATATTCCCTCAGTGGTGAACTTTTAGATGAACTTCCGGTTCCTGATAAATTTCTCCCCACCGCAGACCAAACAAGCGGAATTCGCAACAACTTAGCCTTTGAAAGTTTAACGATATCTCCCAACAATTGAGTTTGACCAGGGAGTGTTAATCATTTCTCGGTTTGTCTGGAAGATTTATACAAATCAAAAAGTTAATCATCCCAGATTTGGAAAAATTTTGACCCTGTTTGCAGTTTTGTTTCAGCACAAAAGCATGATAATAGACTTATAATCAAGCTAGTCGTTATGTTTTCCTGTCAATTAAAAGAAATACGGTCTATTTCTAGACTATAACAATTAGTCAATTTTTTAATTAAAAATTAGAGATAAATCCCCCATAATACAATATCACAACTCATCAAAAAAAGATATTGGTCTATACCTTTATTTAACATTTTTATAAATTACAAAATTTAGTTGATATTTAACTGAATCATAGTCCGGTCTTAACCTTTGACCTTTAAGATAAATATGACTAAAAATGCAAATCAAACGCACTGTAAATTTTGTGAAATTAACTACATTTTTCTGAAAATTTTATAGTTTTGATTTGCATTTCGATCTTTGGATTTGGAGAATACAAAATGTCTGTAATAGACGGAAAAACAGCTTCACAGGCCTACGTTTTTAACGTACCCGATGGCCCCGACGGCCCCCACTACGATATTCAACCCCTCGTTACCGTTGGTGATGAAGTTCCTCTCCTCGAAGGCGAATTTGGGGAATTTACCACCAGCGATAGCGAAACCTATCCGATGGTCGGAATACCCGACGGTTTAGGCTACACTGAGATTGACGGCCTCAAATACGTTTGGATGAACCACGAGTTGAGTAGTGGTGTAATTACAGACAACGCAGAAGGCGTAGTGAATGGGGCGCGAGTTTCCCTGTATGTATTTGATGAAAATTGGAATGCGATCGGCGGAAAAAACCTGATCGAAGACGTTGAAGTTGACGGTATTACCTACAGCTTGAACTCCGAAACCGGAAACTATGAAGACGCAGACGGTAACGTTTACAACTTCGCAGGCCATGATAACTTCTCTCGCTTCTGTTCGGGTTATCTAGCAGCCGAAGGGTTTGTCGATGAAAATGGTGAATCAATTCCCATCTTTTTTGCCCCCGAAGAAGTAGACGCCGGAACTGGAGTTGCTGTCACTCCCGATGGAACAGCATCCCCCATTGAAGGGTTTGGTTTGTTCTCCAAAGAACAAGTTTACCCCGCTTCTGAATATCGGGCGGATAACTCCGACAAAACTGTTTTGCTGTCAATGGAAGACGAAAACGACGGCGAAGTTTATATGTATGTTGGCGATCAAACAGACGAAGATCCCAACGGCTTCAACGATACTACAGATAGTTTATACGTTCTGCGAGTTAAAGATGCAGAGGGCAATATCTTCGGGTTTGAAGATATGGCTGAAAACGTTGAACTGACTGGAGAATGGGTACCCGTTCCCGACTTAGTAACCCTCAACCGTAGCCCCGAAGTTCTCTCCAGTTGGGTCAATACCGAGTTCAATACTCTTGAAGGTCAGACTCCTTTAGTTATTGCACATCGAGGTGCCAGTGGCGAACGTCCCGAACACACGTTAGAAGCCTACGAATTGGCAATTGAACAAGGTGCAGATTTTATTGAACCGGATCTTGTTCCGACAAAAGATGGGGTTTTAGTTGCCCGTCACGAAAACGAAATCTCCGGAACTACCGACGTTGCCGACCGTCCGGAATTTGCCGATCGCTTTACTACTAAAATGGTAGACGGTTCAGAAATTAGCGGTTGGTTTACAGAAGATTTTACATTAGAAGAACTGAAAACCCTACGGGCGAAAGAACGAATTCCTGGTGTTCGTCCGGAGAATACTGAATTTGATGGGTTGTTTGAAGTTCCGACTTTAGAAGAAGTTATCGATTTAGTCAAAGAAGTTGAAGCCGAAACTGGGAAGCAAATTGGGATTTATCCCGAAACCAAACACCCGACTTTCTTTGCCAAAGAAGGAACATTCCTTGATGGTACACCCATTGATATCAAGACATCCGAGATCCTAATTGATACTTTAGTTGAAAACGACTTTACTGATCCTGATCGGATTTTCATTCAATCATTTGAGATCGAAAACCTGCTGAGACTGCAAAACGTATTTATGCCAGAGGCGGGAATTGATCTTCCCTTAGTTCAGCTTACAGGTGATTTTGCCGAGTCCGAAAGCAGTTTTTCCTTCCCCTATGACGTTGTTTACAACTTCACTTCAGACAACGAAAATGCAGCCCCAGAAGCCTACGATAGCTTCCCAATTGAGTTTTCCGCCGATACCGACTACGGTGATTTAGCCAATCCGGAAGTGATTGATTATATTGGTGAAACCTACGCAGAAGGGTTAGGCCCCTGGAAAAATAGCTTTATCTTGCGTGAACCGTTAGAAGAAGCTGTTGATGGCGATGGCGATGGCGTTGCCCAAATCACCTCCCAACTGACCGGGGAAGTGTTACCGTTAGTAGAATGGGCGCATGATGCCGGAATGCAGGTTCACCCCTACACACTGCGGGTTGAGGAAAACTACTTAACCTTAAACCCCGATGGTACCCCTCAAACTTTAGCGGATGAAGCCCGTCAATTGATTGAAATTGGCGTTGATGGAATATTTATTGATAATCCCGGTATTGGGGATCAAGTTCGTGATCAAATTGTCGCGGAAATTGAAAACGGTCAACTGCGTTCAACCAATTTCCGTCGTCCCGAAGATATTCACGAAGACCCCAACAACCCCGGAGAGTTTTACCTCGTCACAACCGGACGCCCGGAACGCAACGGTTCCTTAACTGAAGACGCAGAAACTCCCGAAGAAGCCGATAATCCTTACGGTAAGCTACATCGCCTGATTCTAAATCCTGAAGATCCTACTGGGGATGCAACTTTTGAATTCTTATTAGAAGGTGGCCCGGAAACCGGGGTTAGCTACGACAACATGACTGTTGACAGCAATGGTAACGTTTTAATCCAAGAAGACGAAACTTCTTTTGGGGGAGATGTTCTCAACGCTGAAGGTCGCTACGGTAGTATTGTTTCTTACAATATTGCTGAAAATGAAGGGGTTGTTGGTGATGATCAAGTAGATTTCCTCTTTGAAAATAGTACCGCTTTCATCGATCCGACTCGATTGGGGAACTATGGTAGTTGGGAATCTTCTGGTATTATCGAAGTTCCTGGCGGTTATTTGTTTGATGTTCAAGCGGGAACGATTCGGGATACAGAACTTCCCGATGGTAGTATTGTCGGTACTAACGCAGAAGGTACTGTTTATTATGAAGGACAGTACGCCCGAGGCGGTCAACTGATTCTGAGTTTCCCGGCGGAAACGATTTCTGGTAGTGGTGAATTTGTTGGCGGTGATGCTAGCGAAATTCTCACAGGCAGCGCTGAAATGGATACTGTTGCTGGCGGTTTGGGTGATGACCTGATCGACGGTGGCGAGGGTGATGATGTTCTGCGGGGTGATGCAAACAGTCGTTCGACCGGTGGGACTGTTGGTGGTAATGATGAAATCTATGGTGGCCCCGGAAATGACCGTCTTGGCGGTAAAGCTGGAAATGACTTCCTATTTGGGGAAGTTGGCGACGATGAAATCTTCGGCGATGATGGCAATGACCTGTTAGATGGGGGTTTAGGACATGATACTTTAACCGGGGATGACTTCTCGGGTGGTACAGGTCGTGATACTTTTGTTCTGGCAGTCGGAGAGGGAACTGACCTGATTGTTGATTTTGAAGTCGGGATTGATTTATTCGGCTTGAAAGGCGGTTTGATGGCTGAAGAATTGTCTTTTACTCAAGCCGGAAGTGATACTGAAGTCGGCATGGGTAGCGATGTTCTCGCCTTGTTAGAAGGTGTTAATGCGAGCGATTTAACTGCTTTGATGGGTGGGGAAAGTGATCTGTTTTTAACAGTCTAGTTCACACCTGATTTTAGAACTGGGGAGTTCGTGCAACTCCCTGGTTTTTTGACCTCTGCTTTCTCACCTTTTGAGTCGCTGTTCACAACGGGAATTTCTACAACTTCATTTTTGACTTCTATCTAGAGGAAGATGTTATTGGTATCGCCGATAGTTTAACTTCTTGCCAAGAGTTGATTGGCTTAATCGCAATACTCTATGATGGCAATCGACAAATTGAATTGAATAACTAAATTAAACAAAAATTAAACTTTATACAGTGTTGAAACATTTTTTGGTGTCTACGGATTTGAATGACTTTTTTTTAGATAAAAAAGCATACACGATTTCTCTAAATCTAGCATACGACACAAAACAGAAAAAATCAAGCAAATTTTATCACTGAATATACTTCCATTTATATTTTGTTTATAAACGCTGAAGTCACTGCAAAATATTAGCTTTGCCCATTTTAAGCAAGAAAACTTTTGAACTAATTTGAGTATAATTCATATTTTTTTGATATTTTAACCATTTCTTAAATTTAAAATAAACATTAGTTAATTTTGATAAATTAACATTTCTAATGAAACTTAAAACCCAGAAAAATATAACTCAAAAGTGATGAGAGTTTCTGGGTGTAAGCTTTTGTTTGAGAGCTTATTTTTCAGCAAAAAATAGCAAAATTAAGGAGAATATGGCTAAGAACGTCATCATTATGATTGGTGACGGTATGGGCTGGGAAATGGCTCGTGCCGCTGCAATTCAGAAACAAATTAACGAAGGTGCTGAAGGAAATACCCTCAGTGATTTCTATACAGAAGGTGTCGGAGAAGGATTAAGCTTCCAAGAGTTAGACGGTTACTCCCTCGTCACCACTAGCAACACCTACATCGATGGTGACAAAGGAAATTCTGCTCTACAAGGCGATCCATTTGACCATGTTACGGGTACTGCTCCGGAACGGGAAGGATTCGAGTTTGATCCAAGTCCCGCTCAGGTTGAAGGATTTTTCCCCGAACTTCGGGATGAAGACGGTTTTGACGAAGATCCTGTTTTTGAGACTGAAACCACTGCACTAGAACTCGGTAACTTCTCTATCGGTTTTGATGCAACTCGCGTGAGCGAGACTACTAGCGGCTTTTTTGTCGCCGACACCGTTAGTGTGAATGCTCCGCTGTTTGATATCAGTAACCCTGAAGTTCTAGAAGTTGAAGATGGCATACTGGAAATCAGCAGTGCGGATCTGCTCGTTTCCCCAGAATTGGCTGCTGTCCTCGGCGATGAAAGCCTAGCGGGTGCTGATGTTGGGGATGCTCGGATTGATGCGGCGGTTTCCGGTGATGCGACTGCAACAATGGTTGAGTCTGGAGTCACTAGCGTTTTCTTAGACACTGAGCTACTCGATGAAGCTGCGGGTTTAGAATTAACCGGGGCTGACAGCGATGCAACTCCTGTCGAAGGTGAGTTCCAAGTCGGCTTTGAAATTACTGAAGGCACAGACTTTACTTTCAGTTTAGAAGACGGTTTTGCTCCGGTTTCTGGCTCTATCGAACACTCTGGTACAGTCAGTTTTGATTTAGTGACTCCCGTGGGTGAACCTCTGGGGGGCAACCTACCGTTTTATAACGTCAACAAAGGCCCTGAACTCCCTTGGGAGCGAATTGGAGAACCCACTGACGAAGTTGACGGCGTATTTGACGTTGAATACGTTAAGAGCCTTTACCCTGACTCTGCCGGAACTGCAACCGCGTTATACTCCGGTGAAAAGACCTACGTGGGTGCAATTGGGGTTGAAATCCATGAGCATGACCTCGAAACCCTCGGTGAAATAGCTCGGGATCTGGGTAAGTCCTTTGGTGCAGTCAGTTCTGTTCCCTTCAACCACGCTACACCGGCAGCAGCGATTTCTCACGTTAACCAACGCGGCAAAACCACCGAAGACAGTGTTGATGCGGAAGTTGATGAGTTTGGTCATGCTATCCCTGATAATGACAATATTCTGTACCAGATTCTCAACGAAACTCAGCCTGAACTCGTTCTCGGGGGAGGTCATCCGGATGGCCGTGGCGATGAACGCTACATGGATCTTGAAACCCTTGAAGAACTGCGTGCGGGTGAGTACGACTACACCTTCCTAGAACGGGGTGAAAACGCAGGTGAAACCCTACTAGAGGTTGCCTCTGAAATTGATGTTAACGCGGGTGAGAAGCTGTTTGGTTTGTATGGCGCTCGTGGTCAGGGCGGTAACTTACCTTGGAGTACAGCGAATGGAGACTACAGCAACGCAGGTTTGAGTAGCCGCACCGATGCAACTCGTCCTTTAGATGAAGGTGAAACAGTCGAGGAGTTCATTGCCAAAGAAGTGAGCTACAATGCGACTCTGCAAGAAATGACCACTGCAACACTTGATGTTCTCGGTGATGACCCCGATGGGTTCTGGGTGACAATTGAAAGTGGCGATCTTGACTGGGCAGCCCACGACAACAACCTTGACAACATGATCGGTACGACTTTTGACTTTGACGAGTCTGTACAGATTGTCATGGACTGGATTGAGGCCAATGGCGGTTATGAGGAAAACCTGCTGGTTGTTACGGCTGACCATGACCACTATTTAACCCTCAATAATGACTTCCCTGAGTTACTGCGTGAAGTGGGTGCTGAAGGGTTAACAACAGCCGTTGATGAGAACGGTGAAGCCATTATCGTTGAAAATGAGGACGGCAACCCTGTTAAACTCGACAACGAAGATCCGGCGGCTTCTGGTCATTTCTGGGGTTCTGATCCCGAGGTGAAATATGGTTGGGGAACTCACACCACAATTCCAGTACCTGTTTACTACGAAGGTGCGGGTTCTGAGGCGTTAGATGCGCTTGAAGGCGAAGGCTTCACTAGCTATGGCGAAGAAATTTCAGGTATTCCGGGTCATGTAGACCAAACTCACCTCGCTCACGTTCAGGCTTTATCCTTAACTGAAACTGAGAACTATATCAATGGCTTTGATGCCGATGAAGAACTGGTCGGTACTGAAGATGCTGACTTAATTATGGCTCGTCTCGGTAACGATACCGCCGCAGGTGAAATGGGAGATGACGTCATCTTTGGGGGCGAAGGTGATGATGTCCTCCGAGGTGATGCTAATAGTCGTTCTCCCGGTGGTACTGTTGGCGGCGATGACACCATCTTCGGGGGTCAAGGTAATGATCGCATCGGAGGTAAAGCCGGAGATGATCAACTTCATGGCGATGAAGGGGATGACGAAATCTTCGGTGATGACGGCGATGACCTGTTAGATGGTGGTTTAGGTAACGATATTCTCACTGGAGATGACTTCTCTGGCGGTGAAGGAATGGATACTTTTGTTTTAGCAGAGGGAGAGGGAACTGACCTGATTGTTGATTTTGAAGTGGGTATCGATTTCTTGGGCTTGAAAGGCGGCTTGATGGCCGAAGAATTGTCTTTTACTCAAGCCGGAAGTGGTACTGAAGTCGGTACTGGTAGCGAAGTTCTCGCGATTTTAGAAGGCGTTAATTCCGACGATTTAATGGCTTTAATGGGTGGCGATAGCGATCCATTCTTAATGGTCTAATTTCCATTCTTTATTATGAACTGGGGAGTTGCATATACTCCTCAGTTTTTTCCTGCTTTTTTTGGGGTAATTACACAATAAATCGAAGGTAATATCAAAAACTTTAACTATATTTAACTTAAGTATAATCCTATCTTAAACTTTAGATGATATCCTTTTTTTCTGAGTCTAGTAAAAATAATTTGTTTAATAAAATTACAGGCTCAACTCTTTTTTTGCGATCATTTCAAACAGAATCAAAAGCGAAAAAATCTGATCTGTTTCGATGATCAAATTTACAAAAATATGAGTAAGTCTGGGTGCAGTACCAAACGATTTAATCAATTCATCAAAACTTAGCATCTACCAAAAATTATGGAAAACATCAAACTCGTTGGTTTTGCATCACTTCCGGCTGATACTTTTGCAGAAGGGCCGCCTGCGGGTGGAAATAATGGCAACGGTGAACCCATTTCTGCCAACGGAAGAACAGGCCCCTTTGATGGACAACCCGTTCAGGGATTTAGCGGCGTACAATTTGCCCCCGGAAGCGACGGCGATACATTTTGGTTTCTCTCCGATAATGGTTTTGGTAATATCCGCAATAGTTCTGATTATTTGCTGCGTGTCTATCAAGTTGATCCTGATTTTGTCGGTACAGAAAGTGGTGATGGAAGTGTAGATGTTCAAGGTTTTGTGCAACTCTCTGACCCCAATAATTTAATCCCGTTTGAAATTATCAACGAAGGAACAGAAGACCGTTTATTAACCGGATCGGACTTTGATATTGAGTCCATTGTTGTTCGAGAGAATCAAATTTGGATCGGAGATGAATTCGGCCCTTATTTGTTGGAATTTGATAGTAATGGTGTATTGCAACAAGCCCCAATTGCCACACCGAATATTCCCACCCTCAACACGTTAAACGGACAAGAACCGATCATTATTGGACACCGAGGTGCGAGTGGCCCCCGCCCAGAACACACCCTTGATGGTTTCCGGTTGGCGTTGGAACAAGGGTCAGATTTCATTGAAACCGACTATGTGATGACAAAAGATGGGGTTCCTATCGTTCGTCACGAACCCCTACTTAATAACACCACCGATATTTTAGATCGCCCAGAATTTAGCGATCGCGAAACGACAAAAGTTATTGATGGGGTTGAATACACGGGATTTTTTGCCGAAGATTTTACCCTAGAAGAAATCAAAACCCTACGGGCAAAACAACCGCTTTCAGTACGAAGTGATGCCTTTGATGGGGATTATGAAATTCCCACAATGGCGGAAGTTATTGAGTTGGTTAAAGACTATGAAGCCGAAACCGGAAAGAAAGTCGGTATCGTTCACGAACTGAAACACAACCAATATTTTGATAGTATTGGTCTGAATGTTGAGGAAGCAACGGTTCAGGTTTTAGTTGAGGAAAACTTTACCGACCCCGAACAAAATATTATCCAAACCTTTCAAATTGCACCCCTGATTCGTCTGGATAAAGAAATTATGCCAGAAGCAGGAATTGATGTACCTTTGCATCAACTCACCGGGGCTGCAACGGAAGATTCTAGTCCGGGTTTCTCTTTCCCCTACGATATTATCGCTAATTTTAGCAATCCTGATTTCACCGAAGAAGATGCCCGCGAAGTTTATGGAGATTTAGTTGATATTATCGATTTGGGTGCCGATACCGGATACGGTGATTTATTGGCATTGCCAGAATTTTATGACTTCATGGCAACTTACGCCGAAGCCGTTAACCCCTGGAAAAATACCATTCTCCTGCGGGAAGGACTCGAAGAACCCGTTGATGGGGATGGCAATGGAGAAGCAGAAATTCGCAGCCAGTTAACCGGGGAAGTTTTTCCGTTAATTGAACTCGCCCACGATGCGGGATTATTGGTTAATGTTTATACCCTGCGCGATGAAGAACGCTATTTAACTCTCGATCCCGATGGTTTGGTACAAACTCCCGCTGATGAAGCCGAAGATTTAATTCAGTTGGGGGCAGATGGGTTAATTGGTGACTTCCCTTTAACGATCGATCAGGTACGCGATCAAATTGTTGCTGAAGAAGTGCGATCGCCGCAAAATCCTGACTTACAGTTTAATACATTAACAGGCGAACCACCCATTGTTATTGCCCACCGAGGATCTAGCGGAGAACGTCCAGAACACACTCTAGAAGCCTACGAACGGGCGATCACGCAAGGGGCTGATTTCATCGAACCCGACTTGGTTTCTACCAAAGATGGGATCTTAATTGCCCGTCACGAAAACGAACTTTCCGGTACAACCGATGTTGCGGACAGACCCGAATTTGCGGATCGTTTTGCGACTAAAATGATTGATGGTCGGGAATTTTCCGGTTGGTTTAGTGAAGATTTCACATTAGAAGAAATCAAAACCCTGCGAAGTATTGAACGCATTCCCGAACTGCGTCCCGAAAATACCGAATTTGACGGGTTGTTTGAAGTTCCCACACTTGCAGAAGTAATTCAATTGGTCAAGGATATTGAAGCCGAAACCGGAAAAGAAATCGGCATTTATCCCGAAACCAAACATCCCACCTACTTCGACGAAATTGGTCTTTCCCTAGAAGAACCGCTAATTCAAACTTTGGTTGACACCGACTTTACCGATCCTGATCGGGTATTTATTCAATCCTTTGAAGTCGGCAACCTCCAGACATTAAACAACTCCATTATGCCCGATGCGGGTGTGGATTTACCGTTGGTTCAACTGGTTGGCGGAGGCGGTGCGCCCTATGATTTAGTTGTGAGTGGAGATGAACGTACCTATGCCGATTTAATCACCCCCGAAGGACTCGAAGAAGTTGCTACTTATGCCGATGGAATTGGGCCGTCTAAGCGTCGAATTCTACCCGCTGAGACTGTTGATAATGATGGAGATGGTGAACCGGATGACTTGAATGGTGATGGCACTATTAGCGATGCGGATCGGGTTTTGGGCGAACCGACTTCTGTAATTGAGGATGCCCATGATGCGGGTTTATTGGTTCATCCTTACACCCTGCGTAATGAAGACTTCTTCCTAGCTAGCGACTACAACGGCGACCCAGGCGAGGAATTTGAACAGTTGATCGAATTGGGTGTCGATGGCTTCTTTACCGACTTCCCGGCGACTGGACGGGTGGAAGTGGATCAGGAGATTGAACTGCCGAATTTATCTGGTTCTCGCGGTTATGAGGGTATGGCTTATAGTCCTGATTTAACCACCTTGTATCCTCTGTTAGAAGGGGCTGTTCAAGGTGATCCTGAAAATGCCCTACGAATTTATCAAGCGGATGCTGAAACCGGAGAATTTACCGGGTTAGTTGGTCTATATCCAACTGATGTTCCGGGTCATGCGATCGGTGATTTTACTCCAATTAATGAGGATGAATTCCTTGTTATTGAACGCGATGGTGGTCAAGGAGAATCTGCCGAATTCAAGAAGATTTTCAAGATCGATATTTCTGAGGTTGATGAAAACAATTTTGTTGAGAAAGAAGAACTCGTCGATCTGTTGAATATTGCTGACCCCGATGACCTCAATGGTGATGGTGAAACAACGTTTAGTTTCCCGTTTGTCACTATTGAAGATGTGTTGGTTCTCGATGAAAAAACCATTTTGGTTGCTAACGATAATAACTATCCTTTCTCCCTCGGTCGGGGGCCGGATATCGACAACAATGAAATCATCCAACTCGAACTTGATGAACCGCTTAATCTTGATCCCCGTTTGGGTATTCCTGTTGCGGTTGAACCGACTGATGGAGATGATGTTTTAACGGGTTCAGCCAATAGTGAGACCATTGCGGGTCTTCTCGGTAATGATGAAATTAACGGGGGTGACGGCGATGATATTCTTCGAGGTGATTTAAACAATCGTTCTCCTGGCGGTTCTTTTGGGGGAAATGATATCATTTCTGGCGGTTTGGGTAACGATGAAATTGGCGGAAAAGGTGGAAATGATTCCCTGTTTGGTGACGAAGGTGATGATTTAATTTGGGGCGATGATGGCGATGATATTCTTCGCGGTGGTTTAGGAAATGACACCTTAACGGGTGATGATTTCTCCGGTGGTGAAGGTGTTGATACCTTTGTTTTGGCTATCGGGGAAGGAACTGATACTATTGTTGATTTTGAAGTTGGAATGGATGTAATTGGTTTAGCGAATTTAACGTTTGCTGGTCTGAGTTTGACTTCTGAAAATGGCAATACTACGGTCGCATTTGGCGATGAAACCTTAGCAATTATAGAAGGTGTTGAGGTTCTCTCTGAATCTGCATTCTCAATCGTTTAATCGGGTTATTTAACGCCGTTTAGATTTATCGATCAACCTGGGAATTAAGCTTAGAATTCTCGGGTTTTTTGTTGTCTGCTATTATTTGAATAGGATATTTTGAGGAGATAATAAAGCACAGTACCACTTCGGATACTGATTGTCTGTACGGATATTGCGATCGCTATTTCAGCAAGAACCGAACCCAGACCGACGTGAACTTTTGATAAGTTAGACAAGTAATTGTATAACCAGCAAGATTTTCAGACTTCGTTGGAGTATTTTCCTAACATCAGGTTTTGGTATTACTAGGTTTTCACTATTCCTAGACAGATACATTGCTAATCCTCATCTGGGTCAGACTGTTATAGAGTCTTGAGATGTGTGTGTTTAGGGAAGGGATAACGAAATGCTGGAGATGGGTAGATTAAGGATTTGTGTGAAATAATCAACGAGGATAGTATTGAGAGGAAGGTAGTGAATGGCTGCGACTGACTATAAAGACTATTATGCAATTTTGGGTTTAAGTAAAACGGCGACTGCCGATGAGATCAAGAAAGCTTATCGTAGATTAGCGCGTAAGTATCACCCGGATCTGAACCCGGGCGATAAAACAGCGGAAGCTCGCTTTAAGGAAGTGAATGAAGCCTATGAAGTGTTGTCTGATCCGCAAAATCGCCAAAAATATGATCAATATGGTCAATACTGGAATCAAGCGGGAGGCTCAGGTGGATGGCCCTCGAGTGGGAAAACAACAGTAGATTTTAATAACTTAGATTTTAGTCAGTTTAGTAGTTTTGATGAGTTTATCAATTCTTTATTAGGTCGAACTGGAGCGGGGACTCGCCCGGGTGGGTCTGGAAGTCGCAGCTACTCCTATCGAACCAGTACAGGTAAAACGACGGGATTTGGTGGCGGTTTTAATGATTTTTCCTCGGGTTATAGCAGAAGCAGCTCTAAAAGTTCTTCTTTAGATCAAGAAGCGACTATCTCTTTAAGTTTGAGTGAGGCTTTCCGAGGCGTTAAAAAGCAAGTGGGTGGGGGCGAAGTTTCGATTCCAGCAGGTGTCAAGTCGGGAAGTAAAATTCGGGTTCGGGGTCAAGGTCAAGTCGATCCCTATACGCAGCAACGGGGTGATTTGTACTTGAAAGTAGAGATTTTACCGCACTCGTTTTTTCAGTTTGATGGTGAGAATTTAATCTGTGAAGTTCCGGTGACTCCTGATGAATTGGTGTTAGGTGGAGCCATTGAAGTTCCAACTCCCGATGGTTTGGTGACGATGAATATTCCAGGGGGTATTCGTTCAGGACAAACGCTACGATTACGGGGTAAGGGTTGGATCAAACCGAAAGGCGGTGGCCGCACCGATCAATTTGTGAAGTTGGTGGTTGTTCCGCCCAAAGATCTAAGTTCGATAGAGCGAGAGTATTATGAGAAAATTAGGGCAAATCGGAGTTTTGATCCCCGGAGTGATTTACACCAAATAAAGCTTTAAATTCTCGATCAAGATGACAACTGAGGGAAAAGAAACATAACTAGACTTTTCCCCAGTCCCCCTAATTTTAATTAAAGATTATGACCTCTTTTGACTCACGAAAATGCAGGTTCGGTTGCTTGGTCTGTTATTTCCTGAAATTGAATAATATCTTGTCTGGGGTCTACATGAGCCACCTTAACCGTAAACCGTTCTCCCAGTTCAGCGTTACGATTTAATCGCATCGGTAACTCAACCGCCAGTTCTTCGAGGAGAAGCAGCCCTAAATTACTATCTTCGCGCAGCCAACGTAATAAAATAGCTTCCCACGTTTGATCAAGGTGACGGCGCAGAAACTCTAAACTCCAATAACGATTAGTTTCTCGTTCGACTTTTGAGGCTTCCTTGACAGCAGGGCCTAAACTCATCACCATCTCTTGCATCTGCTCAGTTGAAAAGGGAGGAGTTTCTCCTCGTAGATGAGCTTTAATTTGAAAATGCGTCAGTAAATCACTATAGCGACGAATGGGAGAAGTCACTTGAGTATAGGTTTCTAAAGCTAAACTGGCATGGCGAGCAGGCGTTAAACTGACTTCACTGCGGGGCATATAACGACGCATCGCACAAGAACGCACAGCTCCAGCAGGTAGTAGCAGAAGTTCTTCGGCCGGTGGTAATTCAGGTTGGGGTTGACTGCGATAAGGTAAGTCTAAATTATGAGCCTGACCATAACGAGCAGCCACTTCACCAGTTAAAATCATCATTTCAGCGACAATTTGCCGAGAAGGGGAATCATCTAAAACTTTAATGGTGATTTCGTCTTCCTCGACTTTAATCAGAGACTCAGGCATATAAATACTAATTGCGCCTTGAGAGTCTCGCCACTGTTTACGTCGTTTTGTCCAGGTCGCCAGTGCTTCTATCTCAGGTTCGGCTGTGATACCCAAATGCAGCATCTCGTCAACATCATCATAGGTGAGGCGGTAGGTCGGCTTAATCGTGCTGGCATGGATACTATAATCTTTGACCTGGCCGCTTTCATCTAAAATCACACCAAAGCTTAAAGCACAACACAGTTTACCCTCGACTAGACTCATCGGGCCAGTCGCTAGTTCAGAGGGAAACATCGGGATAATCCCCGTCGGTAAATATACTGTTGTGGTACGTCGTCGAGCTTCGAGATCGAGTTCATCGCCCGGACAAAGCAAACGGGTTGGATCAGCAATATGAATCCATAATCGCTGCTGACCATCTGCCATAAATTCTACACTCAAACCATCATCAATCTCACGGGTACTCTCATCATCGATAGTATAGACTTTGAGATCGGTGAGATCAAGACGGTCTGTATCGGGATCGGGCGGCTGAGAATCTAGAAGCTGTTGAGCCACTTCAAATACCTGCATAGGAAACTGTGTGGGAATCTGAGTGCGACGTAGTGATAAATTCTCGTGAGGACTCCAGATCCCCAAATCCACCAGCAGCTCCAATGCACCACTTGCTGTTTGGGGACGTTCTAAAGTGGCTAAAGTTTCAAAGGCTGAAGTCGCATGAGATGCTTCTTCTCCGTTTAAAGCTAAACGTTCTAAAGCATCTAAGCGAGGTCGGTCACTATTCTGCCATTCTGCAACCGTTCCAGATAAACACTCTTTGACACGATTCCAAAATTCTTGCGTTTCTTGTAGTCGCTGCTGCTCAACCTGTTGCTGATGTTTGATCTCTGCGACTTGATTGGGTGAGCGAGGTTCGTAGCGATCACCTTTTTGTTTAAAGTAAAGCTTGTCATCACAAAGGAGGAGATGACTAGCATAGCATTGGTGAGAATCCTTCGCAGAGAACAACAGCATTGCCATTTCTTGGGGATTGACTGTTTCTCCCTGCTCAACCAAAATTTCCCAAGCAATCTCTAGACTTGAGGGATCGATATAAGGCTCTAATTCTTGAAAGAACGTCGGTATATCGGATGGCTTGTAAGTTTGTCCTGCTACTTCGTAAGTGACTTGTCGAGGATGAATCGTATGAGAT
>NZ_AAVU01000018.1:0-82500 GCF_000169095.1 Lyngbya sp. PCC 8106 | reverse complement strand
TGGCTGCCCTTTGTCCTTACCATTGTAGTACGTGTGTAGCCCAGGACGTAAGGGGCATGATGACTTGACGTCATCCCCACCTTCCTCCGGTTTGTCACCGGCAGTCTCTCTAGAGTGCCCAACTTAATGATGGCAACTAAAAACGAGGGTTGCGCTCGTTGCGGGACTTAACCCAACATCTCACGACACGAGCTGACGACAGCCATGCACCACCTGTGTTCCGGTTCCCGAAGGCACTTCCGAGTTTCCCCAGAATTCCGGACATGTCAAGCCCTGGTAAGGTTCTTCGCGTTGCATCGAATTAAACCACATACTCCACCGCTTGTGCGGGCCCCCGTCAATTCCTTTGAGTTTCACACTTGCGTGCGTACTCCCCAGGCGGGAAACTTAACGCGTTAGCTACGGCACTGCCTGGGTCGATACAGGCAACACCTAGTTTCCATCGTTTACAGCTAGGACTACTGGGGTATCTAATCCCATTCGCTCCCCTAGCTTTCGTCCCTCAGTGTCAGTTGCGGCCCAGCAGAGCGCTTTCGCCACCGGTGTTCTTCCCGATCTCTACGCATTTCACCGCTACACCGGGAATTCCCTCTGCCCCTACCGCACTCTAGCTATTCAGTTTCCACTGCCTTGCAGTAGTTGAGCTACTGTCTTTGACAGCAGACTTGAATTGCCACCTACGAACGCTTTACGCCCAATCATTCCGGATAACGCTTGCCTCCTCCGTATTACCGCGGCTGCTGGCACGGAGTTAGCCGAGGCTGATTCCTCAGGTACCGTCACTTTCTTCTTCCCTGAGAAAAGGGGTTTACAACCCAAAGGCTTTCCTCCCCCACGCGGTCTTGCTCCGTCAGGCTTGCGCCCATTGCGGAAAATTCCCCACTGCTGCCTCCCGTAGGAGTCTGGGCCGTGTCTCAGTCCCAGTGTGGCTGATCATCCTCTCAGACCAGCTACTGATCGTCGCCTTGGTAAGCCTTTACCTTACCAACTAGCTAATCAGACGCGAGCTCATCTCTAGACGATAAATCTTTGACCTTTCGGCTCATCCGGGATTAGCAGAAGTTTCCCTCTGTTGTCCCCGTTCTAGAGGCAGATTCTCACGCGTTACTCACCCGTCCGCCACTAACTCCGAAGAGTCCGTTCGACTTGCATGTGTTAAGCAGACCGCCAGCGTTCATCCTGAGCCAGGATCAAACTCTCCGTGTTGATTTCACCACTTGAGTTGAGTTAGCTTGCTCATTATTGTTATATTAATAATGAGTCGCTTTTCCTCTCTGGCTAGTTTCTTTGTTTGTGTAATTTAGATGACTCTTAGTTTCCTAAAAGTCCTCAAAAGAATATGTTCAAGGAACTGTGCTTAGGCTTTCAAACTCTTTTGTTATCTAGGTTCGGGCGCGTTGGAAGCAGTTGTCTGTTTCTCGAGCGCATTTACTAATGTAGCTGACTCTTCTGGGATTGTCAACCCTTTTCCTAAACTTTTTTTTGATAATCTTCAAACCCTTTGTGTAATCAGGGTTACAGACTTTGTAAGTCGAGCATAGCGAGGTTGATCCCTATTTCAATTGACTCTCTATACTTGTCCCGGTCTTTTACAGAAGACTCCATATCCCATAACCGAGTCATTACAATCCAAAAAATAAGCCACACTCTGACAATCACCCTCCTATCTGGAACCGGGTATCTGGTCATTGAGTATGGCAGTTATTTCTCTGAGTCATAGCCGAGCCGCCTTCTTGGATATTCTCAACTTAATCATCAGTCAGTCCCCGAGACTCATTCAAGAACAGCCTATTCCGACGATGAAGAAGGAATTCCTAAACGTTTACGCAATGATTCTGCTCTTTGCCTAGCAATCACATTTTTAGGATCACCTTGTAAAGCTTGCTCATAAGCCTCCAACGCCTGAGCCGTTAATTTTTTACGCTCGTAGGCATAACCCAAATTGTTGTAGGCTGTCACGTATTCAGGAGCAAGTTTCAGAGCTTCCTTGTATTGTCGAATCGCAATGTCATATTGTTCTTGAGCAAAGTAGGCATAACCCAAAGCATTGTAGACCAGAGGAAGATTTTGAGATTCCTGATCTTGATCTGATATCTTTAAAGCCTTTTGAAATACTACGATCGCCTGCGAGTATAACTTCTTATCGTTATAGATGCAGCCTAACTCGTAATATTCCTGAGCCGTACCCTTCTCTTGGCTCAATTTTTTTTGCAATCGAGACAGTTGATCTTCAACTCGGCGGGTTTTAAAAATCTGACGCAACACAAAAAACCCTACCCCAAAGAGTAGAGCCACTAACAATAGCAGGTAGACAACTGGTAAACGACTATCCATCACTTTGAGTAATTGTGAGAATTTCAGAAAAGGAGTGCTGCTGAAGATTTCGCTTCAGCTTGCATTCCCCATCTTAATTCTCGTTGTACTTCTACTCAATTTACCAGGCTATACCGCAACTCATTAAGCTTGAACTTGATCGGCTTGCTGTACTACTTGGCTAAAAGCCTGCGGATCAATCACAGCCAACTGAGCCAGCATTTTACGATTAATTTGGATATTCGCCTTTTTCAAACTCCCAATGAGTTGACTATAGCTAATCCCCTGTAGACGAGCAGCTGCATTAATACGAGTGATCCACAATCTTCGGAAATCCCGCTTACGCTTGCGACGATCTCGATAGGAATTCCGCAAAGCTTGCATGACCCGCTGATTTGCTATCCGAAAATTGGTAGACTGACATCCTCGGAATCCTTTAGCAAGCTTGAGAATTTTTTTGCGTCGCTTGCGGGCAACGTTACCGCGCTTAACCCTTGTCATAGTTCATTTCCCTTAACTGATTAAATATCTTCAAACTCCCTAGAGATAGGGCATCATCAAACGTACATTTTCAGCATCTCGCTCGTGAACCTCTGTGGTTTTCGATAAACGACTTTTACGAGATGATTTTTTATGCTGTAAGAGGTGACTCTTGTAGGCTTTACGGCGCATTAACTTACCGCTACCCGTGACTCGAAAACGTCTAGCGGCTGACTTACGAGTTTTCAGTTTAGGCATAAATTTAGTCTAATTTCAACACAGTCTACAATTGTATCATGTTCTACCGCCTATTTAGACGTAGCTGCCTAATTAGTTAGAGAAGACCAAATTTCAGGCTATTGGGATGATGACTCGCTACGTTGATGTTGAACTTCTATACAAGTATGAACATTACCTCGCGGATTAAAATCTCCGACCAATTTCACCTCTAAAGGATCACAAGCTCCGACAAAATCATCTAAGATTTGATTAATCGACTCTTCGTGAGAAATATAACGATCGCGATAACTATTGATGTAGAGCTTCAAAGACTTTAACTCCACAACTCGCTGATTCGGGACATAAGTCAAGTGAAGCGTGGCAAAATCGGGATAACCCGAGAAAGGACACTTACAGGTAAACTCAGGTAAAGAAATACTCACCTCATAACGACGTCCAACTCGCGGGTTCGGAAAAGTAATTAAGTGTCCCTCCTGAATCTCGCGTTCGCCATACATCAGTTCCTCTGGCTCCGAGGATGGAAAAACATTTTGTTCTTGTTCGGCAGGTAAGTTACTCATAACGATTAAAGTCGTGAATCTAAAAACTAAATAAATTTTACCTAAACTGTGGCTTAAACTTTCTTGACGAAAGATATTCTGATTGTTCTAATGACAATTACCCTAAAATATAGCAAGTGAACTTGGCTCTGGTTGATGGCGATCATGAGTCAAACCCTAAACATTCTTACTCAACTTCAAGTCCTATGCAAAATGTTAACGTTTCTGGCCAGGATTCATCAGAAACAACAAATACCTATTCTCCCTCTGTCCCAATTTCTCTTTACCGAGAAGTAACAGCCGAGTTACAGACCTCCAAAGCCTCTATCAACTCTTTGAAAACCCAAAATCAGCAGCTTGTGCAACAAAATCAGCAACTGCGTCGAGAACTCGAAAATTTAACGCAAGCAGCCATCCAACTTCAGCAAGCAATCAATACTGCTCAAAAGGCGAACCAACCTGAACTCTCTCAACAGAAACAGCAGAGTCATACTTCTCTAGAGATTTCTCACTTGAGTAGCCAGCAGAATACGACTTCTTCCTCTCCTACAAGCTTTGTAGAACTTCCCCTGATGACAAAGGCAGTCACTCGGAGTTCACCCCAGAACAAGAACGCCCAAACCAATCGTCCGCCCATTGCACCTCAATCTCCTGCTTCTGATTTGCCGGACAATCCTCCTTTTCAGCGAGAAATACCGGATCAACTATTTACTGAAGAACCAGAGGGTCGCCTACGTCCAACTTCAGAATCTCAACGAGTCGAGTTGAATGGATTTTGGTTGATCGTCTCTATTGCTTTAATTATTATCGTTGCTTTTGGAGCCGGATATTGGATTTTTCGTCCACTTTTGCAACAACAGCAACGTTAGACTTGAGAATTCTCCCCCTATAGTTCTAATAGAGGGAGAATGGGTGACTATTTTTTGCTCTCGAATGACTTGAACAAATTTTCAGCAACTTCCCAACGACTTGATTCTGAGGAAGGGGGCTAATTTTCGCGAACAAGAGTTTAGATGTGAAGTTCGCCGTAATATAGTATTACCCTTTTGACACTCCCACGCCGTAAACGGCGGGGATTCTTGGTTCAGCGAGTCCATTTAATACAGATAGGCTGCCCTATCTGCACCAGAGATGAATTCTCCCCAAGCGTTTTGCTCCATTTCAGAAACCTGTTTGGGTATGCCCTACCCTACAGTTCAAAACCTAAAATCTTGGTTTCTCTGTACTTGTTGCGTTGCGCGCTAATAAGCGCACAAGCTTTCCTGTGCGGAACCCCATAACTTCAGTGCGTCAAGGTGCGCTGCCTTTCGGCGACTGGGTTTTTAGTGTGGTTGATTACCCTTTCCACAAAAGAAAGTTTAACATAAAGCCGTCCTAAAGGACGGGGCTTGTATCCCAATTTTTTCGGTCAAACAGTCGTTTCAGTCCAATAACTCTCTAGTGATTCCCAACTTTGAGAATCTTCTGGAATGCTCATGTCTGGCTCAAACCCACGTTTAAATTCTCGTTGCTTAATCTGTTTGGCTTGCAGAGCAACTTCTAAACACTCAAGAGCAAGTTGGGGATTTCCACTTCCACAAAAGAAGACATCAGCAGCAAAGTAACCATATTCAGGCCAAGTATGAATGGCAATATGAGACTCGGCTAATGTGGCGGTTGCTGTCACACCATGAGGACTAAACTGATGAACACAAAAATCTATCAAAGTTGCTCCTCCGGCTGTAATTGCATCGAGTACAGCTCGACGAATGCGTTCTGGATCGTTCAGTAAGTCAGCGGGACACTGCCAAGCATCAATAACCAGATGGGTTCCCAATTTTTTCATTCTGCGCGGTTTTACCTCCATCCTATCGGGTTCAAAACCTTAAACTTCACTACTGTATCACAAAAAATTTGAGATCAATGATCACGAGGAAATCGGGAATTCTTAGAGAAATTGTTAAGACGACGGAAACCGCTGTCAGTTGCTCTAACCAACAGCGGCTCTGTGAGTTTCAAACTGAATAGAAGTTGATGAAAACGTCTTAATCTCTTTTTTGATTAGGCATAAGTTGCACCATTGGGCAAAATCGCCCCTTCTAGGAACACTTCATCTAAACTGGTTTGATTCAAACTGGCACCAATCAAATTCGCTTGACACAAATTTGCTCCTTTGAGATTCGCGCCTTTGAGAGAAGTCAATAACAATCCCGCTCCTTTGAGATTAGCGTGACTCAAGTTCGCTCCTCGTAAGTCCGCTTCTAGCAAACTCGCACCTGCTAAATTTGCTCCTGTTAAGTTTGCTCCTCGTAGATTGGCTTGACTCAAATCTGCGAGTCTCAAGTCGGCTTCATGTAAAATCAAGCCATTGAGATTAGCATTTTTCAAATTGGTACTCTTTAAATTAGCTCCACTCAATTGCGCTCCATTGAGATTGGCTCCTTCTAAATCAGCACCTTGTAAGTTAGCTCGGGTTAAGTTCGCCACACATAAGTTAGCATTGCATAAACTTGCTTCACTCAAATCGGCTCCCATCAGATTTGCACCGCTGAGGTTACTACGATTCAAATAAGCTCGAATCAGACAAGCTGAACTCAAGTTCGCGCCACCTAGTTCGCTTTCACTTAAAATCGCCCTGGTGAGGTTTACCCCACTGAGATCAATCGCGCTCAAAGTCGCCCGTGAGAGAGTTGCCCCAATCAGAGTCGCTTCTATCAGTTTAGAGCCATTGAGCAGAGAAGTTCCGATTAAACTGGCTCCTGTTAAGTTAGCCCCACTGAGATCAGCTTCAGACAAGATACTTCCACTGAGAAGCGCGCCACTCAAGTTGGCTTGAACGAGTAGAGTTTGGGTGAGACTTGCTCCATTTAAGGTTGCTTCAATCAAAATGGCTTGACTCAAGTTCGCATTACTCAGGTCTGCTCCACTTAAATTGGCACAAATTAGTCGAGTTTTGCTTAAGTTTGCTCCGGTCAGATTCGCATAACTAAGATTAACTCGATTGAGATTTGCTGCATTTAATTGAGCTGCCATCAGGTTAATTTCGCTAAAGTTACGTTCCCCTTTGGCATATCGTCTTAAGAGTTTATTCGCACTGAAAAGTTCACTAGCCTTCATACAAAATGAATAATTTACTGTAATCTATCGTTCGCTGAAAAATTCTCAATTACGTTGATTGAGAACTTATTAATTAGGATTGGGGGTGAATATTGAGTTCACACTTTAATCAAGCTATCGGACGGAGGATGACAATACTAAACGCTGTCGGTCAAGATTAAATTTCACTGACCTAAGACCGTTTAATTCTGGGATTGGCTGTTTGTCTAATCCCAGCAATTTATCAAGCACAGGGAGTTCAGCTAGTATCGCCAGCAACAAGAACGTACTGTCGTAAAGAAATCCAATTGGGTAGTTCCAGTAAAAATTGTGGATGAATTAGCAGCAGTGAAACCAGTTGCAGACCGAATGCAGTCAGGCGAATCAAACTTTCATCATTAGAAAAAATTGGAACGGGTATAGTCCAAGTAAAATGAGGTTGAACGGGCAGAATTTTCTTCAGCACAAAACAGTAGCGCTGTTGTGCTATCTCTCGATGAGTGTGGTCGAACCTAGAGTGGTTTGGGTCTCCCATAAAATCTGCATCCTGTTACCCCAGTCACGAATCCTCCCTGATGACAGGGGTGATGATTGCCAATCAGGGTCAGCTTTTCTCAGTTGGGACAGTGCTGACCTCAATACACTTTTTAAATTATTGCCCCTTAGTTAAAGATAATAACTGAAAAATCAACTGGGCAGGGACGAGCTTGTGATCAGAAAATCGCCCTTGATGAGTCATTCTCATCATTTTGTCGGATTCATTGCCGGATCATCAAGGAAAATAGAGATAAAGTTCAGTTGACACACAGGAGGTCACATGGAAATTCGCGGGATCTGGATTACAAACACTGATAGTAAAGTCCTTTATTCTCGGCAGACTATCGCAGAAGCAATGCAGTTTTTGGCGGAAACAGGATTTAACGTGGTATTTCCTGTCGTTTGGAATAAGGGAGTCACACTTTACCGCTCTCAAATGATGAGCCAACTGTTTGGAGTAGAAATTGATTTTTACGTGAGTCGTGGACAAGGACGTGATCCGTTACGAGAATTGATTGAAGAAGCGCATCAAGTCGGCTTGAAAGTCATTCCCTGGTTTGAATATGGTTTTGCCAGTTCTTATCAACAAAAAGGGGGGCGAATTTTGAGCAAAAACCCTCATTGGGCAGCGATAGATGCTCAGGGAAATCTTTTGGTAAAAAATGGTTTTGAGTGGATGAATGGTTTTGATATTGATGTTCAAAACTTCATCCTTAATTTGATTCTAGAGGTCGTCAGAAATTATGATGTTGATGGAATTCAAGGGGATGATCGAATGCCTGCGATGCCTTCTGAGGGAGGATATGATACGAAAACCGTTGAACGCTATATTCAACAATATGGTCGTAGACCTCCACTTTATCATAAAGATGAGCAATGGCTTCAGTGGCGAGCTGATATTTTAACGGGATTTTTAGCTCGTCTTTATCAAGAAGTAAAAGCGATTAAGCCTCATATTATGGTATCGATGGCACCGAGTCCTTATCGATGGGGATTGAATGAATATTTGCAAGATTATATCGCCTGGATTGATAAAAATTTGGTTGATATGATTCATCCTCAACTCTATCGTCGCAACTTTTGGAGTTATAAAGGTTTGGTGGATCAGTTGGTTGATACTCAGTTTAAAAATTGGCAACTCCCGAAATTATCTCCCGGTGTTTTACTCAAGATTGGCTCCTATACGATGACTGAAGCTGAACTTTTAAAAGCCATTGATTATAATCGTTATCGAGGTGTGCAAGGAGAGGTATTTTTCTTCTATGAAGGATTACGAGAAAATAATAATACTTTGGGAAATGCTTTGCGTAAAGGCCCTTATGCAAAAAGAGTTGCTCCCTGGTAGTTTTATCGGTTGAAGATCATCAAAGTTCTTCATTAAACTAAGGTTTTTTAGGTTAATCTTTTTGAGAAGTCAAAATGGATTTAGATCAAACGGCAGTTAACCTATCTGTAATTATTATTTGCGAAAAAGATCAATGGGGATTTCTCTTTGATGCAATCGCAACGGTAGAAGATTGTCTCGAATTTGTTGATGAAGTTCTAATTGTGACTTCTCGTTTTATCAGTCCTGATGATGAAGAAGTTTTAACCTATTTTAAGGGTCAAGGTTATATTATTTGTCGATTTAATGATGATTTTAGTCAGGCTAATATTCTAAATTTATCGATTAAAAAAGCCCAGGGAAAGTATATTTTTCCTTTATTAGCTAAAAACAAAATTAACTCTGATTATATCAGTGATGCTATAAAAATATTCTATAAAAATCATCAAATTGGTATCATTTATGGAGATATAGAGTTATTTGGAGAAAACAATAAAATTCAAGTTTTACCCGATTTTTCAGTTGTTCAGCTTCTCCGTCAAAATTTCATTAATCTAAGTTCACTGTTTAGAAAAAAAGTTTGGGAAGACTGCGGTGGGTTTGATGTTAATATCCCGACTCAGACTGAATCTGAATGGAAGTTTTGGTTGAATGCAGTTGAAAATAATTGGGACTTTTTTCACTTACCCCAAGTTTTATTGTATCAAAGAATTATTTTAGATCAAGTCGTTAACACAATTCACAATGAAAAACCGATTCAAAAATATCCTTTAGTTAGTGTTTGTATTCCCACTTTTAACGGTGATCGGTTTATTGCTGAAGCAATTTCTAGTATTTTATCTCAGACTTATCCAACCTTAGAAATTATTATTTCTGACGACGGTTCAACTGACCAAACCACTGCAATTGTTAAAACATTTCAAGACAAAACATCAATTGATATTTCGCTTTTTTATCACAAACCTTTAGGACTGGCTAAAAACTGTAATTTTGCTCTTTCTCAGGCTCAGGGAAAATATATTAAATTCTTATTTCAAGATGACTTGCTTTATCCCAATTGTATCACAGAAATGGTACAACTCGCAGAACAAGATCAGGAAATTGGGTTGGTATTTTCTCCGCGTGAGATCTGTTTTGTGGATGAAGTTGCTGAAACTGATCTCGATCTGATCTCTATTTATCAAGAGTTTCAAAATATTCATCAAGCTTGGTCAAGTTTAAAACCAATTCAACGCGGTGAAGAATTATTAACAGATCCCCATCTTTTTAAACATCCAATTAACAAAATTGGAGAACCAAGTACGGTTTTAATTCGTCGAGAAGTCTTTGAAAAGATCGGAGGATTTGATCCCCAACTCAATCAATTAGTTGATCTTGATCTCTGGCTAAGAATTATGGGAAATTATAAAATCGGATTTGTTAATCAAGTTCTCTCTTATTTCCGACTTCATACCCAACAAAAAACTTATCAAAATATCTCAGAAAATATTTCAACTGATCTGAAATTTTATCATAAAGTTTATTCTAATCCAGCTTATCATTTTTTTCCCTTATCTGTTCGTGATCGCGCTTTGTGTATTTATACGATTAACTTAAATCATTTTTATCTATATTTTTCTGATGTTAGTTCGGGAACTTTCTTAGAAAATTTACGTCTATTAAGACGAGAAGTTGCTGAATACTGGCTCAAACTTTCTCTAGAAGAATTTCATCCAAATCCCTCAATTGATTTCCAGATAGTCTATCGCATCTTACTGAGAAATAAAAGCTTAAGAGCGGAATCGCTAACGGAATCTGAGCAAATATTTGTTCAAACTCTAATTAACACAATAGCAAATTCATCTGCTAATGTTAAAATAGCTGGGAAAATTTTAGCACTGATGTTGTATCCAAATTCAACTCAATTCTCATTCCCTTCTCATCTGGTATTCGGATCTAATGAACTAGACAAAGAAATCATAGAGAGGATGAAATCAGGGGATTTCCATCTAAGTTAAGCCAATAATTTTAGATTAAAATCAAGGTAAAATAACTTCGTGTGAAGGTGACTCATATCTGAAAAAGATGTGTTAAACTCAACTCTTGTATTCTAACGATAACCAGTCAACACAATTTTGGAGAATCATCAATCATGGCTTTTACATTAGTTCCACTCGGTTTTGTGGGTTTTTTTGGATTTCCGATTTTGGGCGGAACGGATGATGCAGATACGATTTTTCTCTCTCCAGGTCAAGCCTCAAATACGGAAATTTTATTATTAGCAGGAAACGATAGTTTACAAGCTCCAAATATTAATGATCCAATCAGGGCTAATGGCAACCGAGGGAATGATACAATGAGCGGAGGATTAAACCGAGATACTCTCTTTGGAGGAACCGATGGAGATAGAATCTTTGCCAATTCTGGACAAGATGAAATCTTTGGGAATTTAGGGAATGATATTCTTGAAGGTGGCTTTGATGGAGATGTTATATATGGGGGTCAAGATGATGACGAACTCTTTGGTGATGAAGGAAATGATACCCTATTTGGCGATCGCGGTAACGATATACTCGATGGTGATGGAGGAGTCGATGATTTAATTAACGGTGAAGGAGATGATATCTTTATTTTTGATCCGGGAGAAGCCAGTCGAGATTTTAGTAATGTTGATGGAATTTTTAACGGATTTACAGGCGGAAACAACCGTTTAGTCGGAGATAAAATCGCAGTTCCTAGCCGACTTTTTAATGAAATTGATCCCTTGACACTAGAGCGAAACTTTGATGCAAACGGAGACAATAATCTTGATATTGCAATTCAGCTATTTGATGGTCGCTTTCTTGGGGTGCTTATTGATGATGGAACATTACCTAATCGTCTTAGTTTAGATCTTGATTTTATCTTCGATGATAGCTTTGATTTTAATCTATAGTCTGAAAAGCCGATCAAAAAAATGATGCAGTAACACATCAGCCTATCCCACACAATTGACCGGATTGAGTTGCATAATAGAAGATCAACTCTCTATCTTCGAGTACAATTACAATGAGGATAGAAAACTCACTCAATCAGGAGGCGAACGGGTATGGATTGGAACAGTTTAAAGAAATCATTGACTTCGCCCAAATTGACTTTGCTGTGTCTGTCTGTTGGTTTTCTGTTAATCGGAAAAGTTGCAACTCAAGCGACGACAACCGCAGAAGTCATTGCTCAAATTGAACAACTGAGCAAAAATCGACAGAACCGACTTTTAGCCGTCAAAACCCTCAAAAAAATAGGTTCTCCGGCAATTCCCATTTTGCTAGAAGCCTTGAATGATCCCGATGTGAACATTCGTAAAAATGCAGCTTTTGCCTTGGGTTCAATGGGTGGCGACGCGACAGAAGCAGTTCCAGCTTTACTTTCAGCCTTGAAAGATGGAGATCAAAGTGTTCGGATGGATGTGGCGGTGGCACTGCGACAGATTGGGCCAACGTCTCGGGAGGTTCTCAACTCTGCGATCGCTGACTTAACCCAAGCGTTGAACGATGAAAATCCCCAAGTGCGTCAGGGTGCGGCGTTTGGCTTGGGCATCCTGGGTTCGGAGGCATCGGAGGCGGTTCCTGATTTGATTGCGACGCTCAAAGATAGCGACGAAGACGTACAGATTTCAGCCGCGATCGCACTTAAACGCATTGGACAGGCTGCGGTTCCGGCTTTAACAGCAGCCTTGAATGATCAACAAATGCAAGTTCGGGCTAAAGCTGCTTTTGCTCTGGGAAAGATCAATGCAGAAGCGGTTCCTAGCGTCACAGAAGCCTTGCAAAATAGCGATCGCCAGATTCGTCAAAATGCGGCTGAAACCCTCAAAAAGCCCTCCTCTGGTTCTCTCCACGCTCAAGCCAATCGTCCTAACCCTCGCCCTACAACTCGCCCCGCTCCCCGTGGGAACCGTCCAACTATTGGCCCTACACCAGGAGGAAATCGTCCGGTTCCTCGTCCGACGACTCGCCCTAACCCTCGCCCAACGCCTCGTCCGAATGGTTTTCGCGGATAGATTAATAGTCCCTAACTGCCAAAAACTCAATGTTAGATCGTCTCTACACTGAGGCTAATGCCTTCTATAATGCTGGATATTTGTCTGAGGCTGAGGAAAAATATCAACAGATTTTAGCCTTAGAAAATACCCATGCTGATGCTTGGCGAGAGTTAGGGGCGATTTATTTTTTTCAAGAACGATATCCAGAAGCCCTTGATGCCTTTTATTCTGCTTTAGAACTGGATTCATCCACCGCAATTCAATATTATTATTTAGGTTTAGGATTAGCAGCAACAGAAGATTTTACCGCAGCAATTTCTGCCTATGAACAAGCAATTCTTCTTGATCCAAACTGGAGTGATGCTTATCATCAGTTAGGGGGAGTTTGCCTAGAATTAGGACAATTTAACCAGGCGGAAACTTACTACAGAAAAGCTATTGATCTCGATTCAAAAAAATCGGATTTTTATTTGGACTTAGGTAATCTTTTAATTGCTAAACAGCAAATAGAAGAAGCTATAGAATTTTATCAAAAAGGACTTCAGTTCGACTCAGAAAATTATCAAATTTTCTATCAATTAGGAAATGCTTTTACAACTCTTAAAAAATCATCTCAAGCCACATTTTATTGGGGATATTCAGCCTATTATCAAGCCAAATATACAGAGGCTATTCAATATTACCAAGATTATCTAAAAGTTCAAACTCAAGATATTGACGTTTATTTGAAGTTAGCAGATTGTTATCAAAAAATCGAACAATATCCACAAGCAATTCACACCTATCAGCAAGCCGTTGAACAGATATCAAATTCAATAGAAGGTTTCACAGACATTTATCTCGCTTGGATAGACACTTTACAAGAAATTGGAGAGACAGAAGCAGCTATTTATCTCGCCAAAAATGCGTTAGAAATTTTTCCTAATAATATTTCTTTAAAACTCACTCATCAACGATTACTTCCGATTTTATATAACAAAACTTCAGACATCGAACAATATCGTCAGAGATTTTCTGATTTACTCACCCAATTAATTGCAGAAACTGATTTAACTTCACCGAACAACTCAGAGAGTTTATTAGCAGCAATTTCAACTCATACAAATTTTTATTTACAATATCAAGGATACAATGATTTAGAACTACAAAAAAAATATGGAAAGTTTTTATGTCAAATCATGGCAATCAGCTTTCCACAATGGATGCAACCAATCTCGCACTCCTATTATCAACCTAATAATAAAATCAAAATTGGTTATATTTCATCATTTTTTAACTGGCATACTGTTGGGATAGTATTCTTAGGATGGTTAAAACAAAGCAATCTTAAAGAGTTTGAACTTTATTGTTATTATACGGGAAATGAAGAAGATGAACTAACAGATTTATATCGTTTTTATGGCGATTATTTTAACAAGCTAAATGGTAATTTTATTGATGTTGTTCAGAAAATATATGCAGATAAACTAGATATTTTAGTTTTTTTGGATGTGGGAATGTGTCCGCTAACAACACAAATTGCAAGTTTACGTCTGGCTTCTATTCAATGTGTAGCTTGGGGACATCCAGTTACAACAGGTTTACCAACAATTGATTATTTTATATCTCCAGATTTACTAGAACCCAAAAATGCACAAAAACATTATTCTGAAACCTTAATTCGTTTACCCAACTTAGGGATTTATTATGAAAAACCCGAGATTCCAGAGTTAGAAAAAACTCGTTCAAATTTTGGACTGAAAAATGATACAGTAATTTATCTTTCTTGTCAGTCTTTGTTTAAATATTTACCTCAATATGATCAAATATTTGTAGAAATTGCTCAACAAGTTCCTCTGGCTCAATTTGTGTTTGTGTCTCACTGGAATTCGGCAATTAGTGAAAAGTTTAGAAAACGATTAAAACTGGCTTTTGCTGACTTCGGTTTAAACAGTGAAGACTACTGTACAATTTTACCCCGACTTGAAAAGTCAGATTACTTACAATTAAACTTAATCGCTGATATTGGTTTAGATACAATTCAATTTACAGGATTTTTAACCACGCTTGATAGTATTGCTTGCAATCTTCCAATTGTTACCTGTGAAGGCGAGTTGATGCGAAGTCGTCAAACAGCAGGAATTCTCAAGCGAATTGGAGTAACAGAAACAATTGTACGGAATGAAAAAGAATATATTAAAATAGCCGTTCAACTTGGGTTAAATCGGGCTTTTAGAGAAGAAGTTAGTCACAAAATTCAGCAAAACAAATCCCTATTATATGAAGATCAAAATTGCATTCAAGGCTTGGAAGATTTCTATCGAAAAGTTATGACTGTTGATTCCTAAAAGTGATTGAGTTAAACATAAACGCTACTTAAATAAAAGTAGAAAGCTTGATCACTCCCTACTTTTATTTGCGAAAATTTGTATTGATTTGTAGAATGAAATTAAGTTAAATCTGAATCAAAAATCTAGATTCACTTTCAGACTTTTCACTTAATGATTAGTTTTGCAGCATTTGCTGTACTTGTTGTTTTAATTGGGGATTTTCTTGAACTGCCGCGATAATTTCTTGAAATCTTTCGATTTCTAGTCCTTGACTCTGTACCGCCTGATATTTTCGGTCTTCAGTATTTTGTAAAATTTCTCTAACTCTCACCAGTGCTTTATCAAACTTCTGTTGTTCTTCTGCGGAAACTTGGGCAGCGGAGGCTGGTGCTTCACCCTGTTGGCTTTGTCCAATTTCTACAAATCTTTCCGGAGTCAACCCTTCTGCTTGAACCGCCTGAGCCATTTTTTGTTCCGCGTCCATCTCAATGACCCGAAACTCCTTAAATGTTTCTGCAAACTTTTGCAGTTCTTCTTGAGTAACGGCAGATGAAGAAGCCGCTTGTGCTAAAAAAGACGGAGAAACAGAAGATATCGTTTGGCTGTAAGCCGGGAAACTACCAATCGCCAAAAGAACAAAAGATCCAGCTAGGCTTCTCAACAGAAGTGATTTGAGCATTGTTTTTTCCTTGAAGTTACACGTTGGGCTATCTGCCTTGTCCTGATCGTTCCATTGACTAGCTTCTACTAAAGAGAAGAACTCATCAGGGACCTAACCGTTGTCTGATCATCACCCCTCATTCTAAAGATGAATGTATGAATCAGGCTAACAGAACTAAAAACAATTAATCGTTCTGTCTTGGGCTTACGGTCAGTGATTTGGCAGTGCATAGGGCCGCACGCATACACGTTAGCACCTATCTGAATTTCCGACAAGGTAAATTTTAGGTCTGGTGTAATCAAAAACAAATTCAAACCCTTGGTCTTCAGAACATTAAACAATTATGTAGAAATCTTGAAAATCATCAAACTCAGATCGCAATCTGCAACTGCATAAGTCACAACAACCGAGATGTATGTATCAATGAACCCCCAGAACGGGTTGATTGTCACACCAGGGAGGAAAACCATGCTCAATGAACCGATGGAATGTCCTAAATGCAGTAAACATACCCTGATTCAGCGTAAAAGTGACTTATATGAATGTGTAAACTGTGATTTTGAACGAGATTTTTCTCAATCCATAGATGAAGACTACAAAGAAGATGAGAGTGCAGGGGGGGGAATTTTGGCTTTCTTTCTTGTTGTTTTTACCGTCTTTGCGTTTCTCTAAAGGGAAAAAAGCAGATCGAGAGATTTAGAGATTTAAAACACCAACCCATAACCGATAAATATTCTCCCATTCGGGGGAAATTTTCGTTTTGGGAAAATACAAAGCTAGAGCTACCTTAGTCGAAAAAGAGTCTCAGCAATTCTTCACCCCTAAAACCGTTAACAACCAATAGAGTTTGGGCTAGACTGATTTTGAAGAAAATTCAACCGATAGCTGCTTTGACTCTCTATGAAACTCCAACGAACACCGATTATTTTTTTATTTTTGGGTTTGGTTACTCTACTGGTGACAATTGCAGTCACTCAAACTCATCGGGTGACAGCCCAAGAATTTGATCGTCCTTCTCTTGAAATTGCCAATCAAAATATTGGTTTACTGCAAACCTGCGGGATTCGGCCCCAAGCCGGACGCACCGGGAATCCCGAATTAGGCCCAGTTGTAGAAGTTCCGGCTGCTTTGTATCGGTTTCGACGTCCGGTAAACTGGCAAAATTCAGCCGCGACAGGCAATTCTGCTCAACCGAGTTCTGTTGGTGCGCCCCAAGAATATCAAGCGATCGCCAACCGAACCAACTACGGACAACGATATCTCTATGATGTCAGTGGTAAGCCTGTTACCAATACTCCGATTGTCGTATTGCATGAAACGGCAGCAACGGCTCAAAGTACGATTAACTTTTTTCAAACCTATCATACAGACGAAGATGATCAAGCGAGCTATCATACTTTAATTACCCTCAATGGCGATGTTGTTTATATCGTTCCTCCTGACTTGAGAGCATACGGGGCTGGAAATTCTGTGTTTCAGGGAGAAGCGGTACAAACGGATGCCAAGTTTCCCCCTTCAGTGAATAATTTTGCTTATCATGTTTCTTTAGAAACGCCCCCCGACGGGTTGCGTAACGGCGCATCTCACAGTGGTTATACAACAGCGCAATATCAATCTTTGGCTTGGTTAGTGGCTCAAACTGGTATACCAGAAAATCGAATTACGACTCATCAAGCGGTAGATCGTTCGGGAGAAAGGTCTGATCCCCGTCGTTTTGACCAACAGTTATTCTTGCAGTTATTGCGTCGTTATCCCCAAACCCGAGAAATTGTGATCGGCTGTCAAGCGCCTTCTATCAATCAATAAATCCGTTCTAAACGGTCACGTATTTAAATATTGATTTGAGTTTTCTGAGCCTGGAGTCCGCAGGATTTGGAAGCATCTCCCAGGCTGTCTATTTCAGGATTAAATTCCTAAACGACCCGCAGCGCCGCGTTGAAGGGCTGTGACGCGCTGAGTATTAGAAAAAATGCCTTCTCCTTGCAGTTGAGTCAGTGCTGGCTTAATTTCAACTTTAATCACTTTCTGAGTAGAAATCATTACCGTTTGTTCAGGGAGGTTAAAGGTTAACCAAGGCTGGTTTAACATTTTTTGTAATATCGGTCCCAACTCATTTGCCATGATGGGAACGCTCAATGTTTCGGCTTGACCATTTTCATAATAAAAGGTAAGCTGTGTCGCGGTTGGCTCGGCTTGCATGGTTGCAAAAGAACCTTGTACCATGATAAAACCCTCAAGTTAAATAGTTGCTTTGCTTTTCTATCATACCTATTCAATCTTTTAGTTGATTTTGATTTTAGCCAAAATTTAAGGTCTAGTAGAAGGCTACTAGACCCTAAATCCATTTGTACTAAGTTGACTCAAGCAGATTTTCAGGAAGTTCGATAGAGGTAAATTAGTTGAAAAACAACTAGGGTGTACACAACTGACAATCATCTCAGCTAACTTGCCTAATTTTAAGTCGATACAGACTTTGATTATAACACTGACCCCAAACTCCACTCAGAACCGATTTAGCTTAGAGATATTTCAGGGGGGGAATTGATCCTTTACAGTGTTAACAAGATTAAGGCTAATCATGTCAACCTAAAAGATTGTACAGCAGTTGATTAAAGCAGAGGGACACAACTTTAATCTCAGGGTTTTGAATGGCAGCTTTGCCGCTTTCAATGTGTCCTATTAGCTTAATAAGTTAGCATAGCTTTTTCGAGAGAATAACCCCTTCTCTAAGAAAGTTGACATTGCTTAACATCCTGAGACATTCAGACGATTCAACGCAAGATCAACATCCAAGTTTGAGAACCAACAACACCATCAGGTTTAAGTTTATACTGTTCCTGAGCAGCAATAACTGCCGCCTGGGTTTGTGATCCAAAAACGCCATCGGCTTGACCTTTGAGAAACCCTTTAGCTCGCAAACGTTCTTGTAGTCCGACAACTGCTTCTCCCCGCATTCCAAGCTTCAACACCGGAAAACTTGCTTTTACAGTTGAAGAATTCTCCGGTGTACTCGCAGTCGGAGAAGTACAAACACAGTCATTAGCCGTCGAGGTTGAGGTTGAGGAAGTCTCCTCTGGCGGAAATAGTCGATCCCAAGTGGCAGAGTTGGTCACGCCTGTAACGGGCAAATTTGCCGCCTTCTGAAATTGAGAGACTGCTTCGGCGGTACTTTCAGCATATACCCCATCAACCTCTCCGGTGTAGTAACCGAGTAACTTGAGAGCGGCTTGTAACTCAAACACTTCTGTACCCTGGCTCCCGGTTTGGAGAGTGGGTCGAGTGAGGTTGGTTTGAGCCATCACTGGAAAAACGGTTGTGATGACTCCCCCCGATGCGCCAATGGTTAATAGACTACTCAAGACAACCCAAATCGATCTTTGCGCTAACTTCATAGCCCTGTTTCTCTACACCAAAACAGATAATACTAGATCGGAAAAGCCTTAAGCGAAAATTTCAAGTTGAGAAGATCACTTATATGCTTGTACAGAAGCTTCTGGCCCAACGAGAGACATATAGGGTTCACTAAAATAGCGATTAGCAACGGTATAAATATCATCTGCTGTCACCTGGGTGATATCTACTTGAAACTGGGTATCAAATTCAATCCCTAACCCCAGGGTTTCATACCAGCCATAAATTTGAGCCAGTTGAGCATTGGTTTGTTTCCCGAGAGCATATTGACCCAAAAGTTTATTTTTGGCAACTTGTAACTCGGCTTCGGTCAGAGGAACTTTCGCCAAACGTTCGACTTCTGAACGTAAACCCTCTATGGCGATCGCTGTATTTTCCGGTGCTGTTCCCATGTAAGCGACAAACTGGGAACGATCCAAACGAGTTGGATAAAAAGCGGAAACATCGTAGGCTAAACCCCGTTTTTCCCGTAATTCCACAAATAGGCGACTCGATAAACCATTTCCCAAATAAGTATTGATCAATTTTAAAACTGCATAATCTTGATGATCAACAGCACAGGTGAGATAACCTAACATGATCACAGACTGTTGAGTTTCTTGAGAAATCACTGAAGTTTTAGGGTTTGAGGCGATCGTCGGTAATACTAATGGAGGTACTGGAGTTTGGTCAACTTGCCAATTTCCAAACACCTGATTGACTAATGTTGTGGCTTGGTCAATGGTAATATGACCGACAATAGAAATAATCAAACGATCCGGGCGAAAATAGGTGTGGTGAAAGGTTTCAAGATCAGTACGATTAACTTGAGAAATGGTTTCCTCAATACCTAAAGTGGAAAAAGCATAGGGATGATCCGGATACATAGTCTGACGGAGTTGATCAAACGCCACAGAAAACGGTTGTTCTTGCTGAGATCGAATGCCTTGAATGGTAATTTTTCGTTCTAACTCAACTTCTTCTGGGGGAAAAGAAGGATTTTGCAAGAGTTGACTGGCTAATGTTAAAATCTCCTCAAAGTCAGCCGAAACTGTTTTTAGACTCATTAAAAAATAGTCGGTTGAGGTATCAGCACTTAAGCGTGCGCCGACGGATTCGACTTTTTCAGCAATTTCTAAAGAGGAGAGATTTTCGGTTCCTTTGGTCAGTGTTGCGGCTAATAGATGAGACAGTCCAGCTTGAGATCGAGTTTCCCAGCAACTTCCCGTTCGCAAAAAGAGCCGAGTTGATACAATGTCTGCGGTTGGATTTTCTTTGACCAACACTACAATACCATTGTCTAGAACGATACGATGGATGTTCTGGTTTGAGAGTGATTGAGTTAAGGTTTGAGTCACAGTTTGTCCGTTCGTGATTGTTGCTTTTAAAATGATTCCAGTGTTAGTCTATCCCGTTTTGAATACAGACAGACTCAAGGTTAAATTTTTTACACCACATACTACCCCTCTATGGCTCTATCATTATTTCTACTCAGGTGTTGTTATGCTAGATACGAATATAATTTTACCGAATCTCTGACAACTTTAGGCTAGATGAGTAGGATTACTGATCTTCTTATTCTTCAGTTAAAGCTTATTGGTGAATGTTGAGAGATGAATTCGGATTAGCAGATTTTCTATCCAATCTATTTTGCAATATTGATCATAGAGGAGCCTAGCCTATGAATACTATATCTCAATCTAGCTGTCCTGTGTGTGGTTCTTCGGAATGGAAAGTCTTTTTCGAGATCAAAGATGTTCCTATTTTTTGTAATCTTTTGTGGAGTAATCAGCAAGAGGCGCAAAATTGTCATCGGGGAGATTTAGATTTGGCGTTTTGTTCTCACTGTGGTTTTATTAGTAATGTAGCTTTTGATCCAGACCGTTTAGAGTATACCCAATCTTATGAAAATGCTTTGGATTTTTCACCTCGTTTTCAAGACTATGCAAAGTCTTTGGCAATGCGTTTAATTGAACGACATAATCTGTACCACAAAACAGTTCTAGAAATAGGCAGTGGAAAAGGAGAGTTTTTAGTCTTACTGTCTACTCTCGGAAATAATTACGGAATTGGTTTTGATCCCAGTTATGTTCAGTTAGATCAACATCAACATACTCAAGATCAAGTTAAATTTATTCAAGACTATTATTCTGAACGCTATACTGAGTATCAAGGAGATTTTATTTGTTGTCGGCATACTTTAGAACATATTCCTCAACCCACGCAACTTTTAAAATCAATCAAACAAACGATTGGAGATCAAAAACCGGATATTTTCTTTGAAGTTCCTAATGCTTTAGAGACTTTTGAACGTTTGGGAATTTGGGATATTATCTACGAACACTGTGGTTATTTCTCACCTGTTTCTATGGCTTATGCGTTTTCGTCTTGTGGATTTGAAGTAGATAATATTGAAGAAGAATTTAAGGGACAATTTCTCTGTGTTGAGGCGCATCCGGGTAAAACGGTAACAACATTAACCGCAGAACAAACAAAAAAAGTTAAGCAACTTGCAGAAGTTGTTAAAGGGTTTAAAACTAAGTTCGATCAAAAAATAGACTTTTGGAAAAATAAGCTAGAAACATTTAAAACAGAGGGAAAACGGGTTGTAACTTGGGGCGCCGGTTCAAAAGGAGTGACATTTTTTAACTTCCTAAAAATGCAAAACCCGATTGAATATATCGTTGATATTAATCCTCGAAAACAAAGAAAGTATGTTCCTGGAACCGGACAAAAAATTGTATCTCCAGAGTTTTTAGAAGAATATAAACCGGATATTGTGATTGTAATGAATCCAATTTATCAAGAGGAAATCAAAAAAATGCTTGCCAATATGGGTTTACAAAACTGTGTATTAGAAACAGGAGTTTAGCAGAAGGCAAGAGGTAAGAAGCAAAAGTGATAACTGATAACTATTCACTGTCTCCCTACCTCCCTTTTCTGCTATGATTGCCATCCTCTCAAAACTTTATCAGCAATCGTACTAAAAGATTGTCCCAGTTGCTTTTTCAGTTTCCATCGACTAAAGGCTTTCTCGTATTCTTCCCCTTCTGTTTGATAAGTTCTCCAGGCACTTAACGCTAGGAATAACCCCCAAATTAACAGAATTGATAAAGCAAAACTCATCCCATGGGTTGTGACAACATTGAGTAAAATAAGGAATGAACCTACAATTCCAAACTTCATTAAATCTTGTTTCAACTTCTGGCGACGCTGAACGTTAAAAACCAGTTTTTCCTGAGAGTCTTGCTTAAGAAGACACCATTCTTGTTCAGCCAATTCTAATTCACTGGGAGAAATACCCAACTCTATTGCAATTTCCATCAATTGAGGGCGAGTCAGTTCTCCGTTTTCATCTTTTTTAGCAAAAGCAATCTTGAGAATTTCCTGGGCGTCTTGTTGAATATAAGTTTGGGTAATCGAATTTTCGGATGTTTCCATAGTGAGTTTTCCATAGGCTTACTTCTCCTCATTTTAATCCTACCAAATCCTTTTGATAACTGGGGGATAGATAGAGTGAGGATTTCTAGACTGTCAAGGGCGGATATTATTCATCTCATCTGGGTTAACAAAGGTTTAACTTCCCAGGGTGTACAACCAACCATCTCGCCCACAGATGATAATTTTATTATCCCAGACAACAGGGGTAGACTCAAAGGAAATTTCGGGTTTAAACCGCCCCGCTTGTTCGACTTTCAGGCGATAATATTCTCCTCTCGTATCTTCGAGGGCGTTGGAGTCATCGGGTTTAGCGTTTTCCCAATATAAATTAAACAGATAAACACCACTATATCCAGCCGTGACTAATTTATAACCATCGGTAAAAATGGGTGTAGAAATTGAAGCCCCAATTCTTTGTTTAAAGACAATAATTGGTGTATCATAAGTTTGTTTGAGTAACGGCCCTTTTACTTTTTGAGTTGTCACCTGATCTTGAGAACCAATATAAAGATAACCATCTAAGGCATTTGTGGCAAATATCGCCGGAAAATTATCGGGGTTGTATTCATCATTCAAAGCCACCGAACCAATAATTCCACCTTTCCAACTTTTGAGATTTGTATTTCCGGTGGGTAAAAACCATTCCACGCTGTCTTGAGGAGGTTTTTCAGGATTAAGTTTAATCACGCCCCCTTTACCGGGAATATATTGTTTTTCTATCGCACAAAAGAGTTTATTTTCTTTGGAAATAACAACCGTTCCATCCAAATCTGAACCTGTATAAAAATCCCAATTAATTTTGCGTTCATCAAGACTAATTCCATAAATATGTCCAGAACCTGAAGCCAAATAAATGTTTTGATTGAGTCGAGAAGGAGAGGCTTCACTAACCAAATTTCCGCCTTGTCGTTTAGAGTCGGAGGAGGTGTACAGTTGAACTTCTGAGAAAATTTTAGGTTGCAGAAAACCTGATTTATTCTGATAATTTTTAGTGCTAGAGTCGAGAAAATAACCGATTCCATTTTCCCCCGCATTAAAAATAATTCCATCACCCAAATCCAAAGCAGAACTATCATTATCTTGGCTATAAGAAGCCGTTTTTTTAATGTTTAGCTTCCAAAGTTCTTGACCTGTTCTAAAAGAAACCGCTCGAAAACTGGGTGCAATTCCGTTTTTTGGTCTACCTGTACGACTGCCTTGTAAAATTACAATTTTATTTTCTTCTGATGCTGTTTCATCAATATAAATACTCGAAGAACCTTTAATAACATCATCAAAATTATATCGCCAAACTTCTTCATTGGTTTCAAAATCTATTTTTCTAAGATAATGATCATAGCTTCCAATTACCAAATATATTTTACCTTGATCCCGTGTAATCGTGGGTTGTCCTGTCCAACCTGCCCCACTCCAAACTTTTCGCGTACTACCTACATAAGTGACTCCTGTTCCTAATGGAAACTTATGAATAATATTTAAACCTTCAGGAATACCCCGACCATAAAACCGCCTCTGACTATTTCCTAAAAAAGTCGGAACTAATAAGTCTGTTCCTAATGTCAAATAACCAATAACTTTATTGAAATGATCGCTAACTTCTTGTTGGGTTAACTTGCGGTTAAAAAGGTTAAAAAAAGCCGCAGGGAACAAGGCACTCATCAAAAACTGAGTAGAATATTTGTGAAACTGTCGTCTCGATAGGTTCATACAGTCAACAGGTCAATGTTAAAAGCAATCCTCATTAAACCATAAATTGTTCTAAGGCGTATAAAATAATGATTGAGAGAACTTATTAGCTGATAAACTGAGTTGATCATTAGTGTGCAAGGAGGTCAATCTAGAAGTTCTGAATTCAGAAAGCAGGTTGATGCGTAAGTCCTAAAAATATCAGTTTCCTAGAGTTTTGGGGACGTTTACGGTAAACTAGAAGACTAATAAGCGGACTCAATATGAGTAGGTGTTTTTATGGCTAACCGTCTTGCCCAGTCCAAAAGTCTCTATCTTCGCAAACACGCGGAAAATCCCATCGACTGGTGGCCCTGGTGTGATGAAGCCCTAGAACAAGCCAAGCGTCAGGATAAACCCATTTTCCTCTCTATTGGTTATTCGAGTTGTCACTGGTGTACAGTGATGGAGGGTGAAGCGTTTTCGGATGGGGCTGTTGCTCAATATATGAATGAGCATTTCATCTCGATCAAAGTTGATCGCGAAGAACGACCCGAAATTGATAGTATCTATATGCAAGCGCTGCAAATGATGACGGGTCAAGGGGGTTGGCCGCTGAATATATTTCTCTCTCCTGATGACTTGGTTCCTTTTGTTGGCGGTACTTATTTTCCGGTTCAACCTCGCTACGGACAACCGGGATTTTTAGAAGTATTACGACGAGTTCGCGGATTTTATAATACAGAAAAAACTCGATTGCAAAATCTTAAACAAGAAATTCGCAATGCTTTAGTTCAGTCAACGGTATTATCTGCTTCTCAACTCAATGAGGGTTTATTACAACAAGGTTTAACCACAAATACAGCAGTTATTACTCGTAATGATTTGGGTGGGCCGCGTTTTCCAATGATTCCCTATGCGGATACGGCTTTACATGATGTTCGCTTTGATTTTGAATCACCTTACGACAGTCAACAAGCTTGTACTCAACGAGGAACAGACCTCGCTTCTGGGGGAATTTATGACCATGTGGCGGGTGGTTTTCATCGATATACGGTTGACCCCACTTGGACAGTACCGCACTTTGAAAAAATGCTCTATGATAATGGGCAAATTGTCGAATATTTAGCTAATTTATGGAGTGCTGGAATCACAAAACCTGCTTTTGAACGGTCAATTTCAGGAACGGTGAGTTGGTTAAAACGAGAAATGACGGCACCAAAAGGGCATTTTTATGCGTCTCAAGATGCCGATAATTTTACAACTCCTGAAGATGTTGAACCGGAAGAAGGGGAGTTTTATGTGTGGAATTGGCAAGACTTGGAGGAGATTGTTTCACCGGAAGAATTCGGAGAACTTCAAGCCCAGTTTAGCATTACAAAGTCAGGAAATTTTGAAGGTAAAAATGTTTTACAACGTTGGAATTGTGATGCACTAAGTCAACCTATTGAATCAGCACTCGCAAAATTATTTGCTGTTCGTTATGGTGCAAAACCTCAAGATTTGGAAACTTTTCCTCCTGCTACCAATAATCAAGAAGCAAAGTCTAAAAATTGGTCAGGTCGGATTCCTCCGGTTACAGATACAAAAATGATTGTGGCGTGGAATAGTTTAATGATATCCGGTTTAGCAAGGGCTGCAACGGTTTTCCAACAGCCTGAATATCTAAAAATTGCCACAACAGCCGCTCAATTTATTTTAGAGAATCAATGGGTTGATGGACGACTACATCGGGTAAATTATGATGGAAATCCTGATGTTTTAGCCCAGTCTGAAGACTATGCGTTGTTCATTAAAGCGTTAATTGATTTGCATCAAGCCAGTTTAATCGAATCAAGTTTTCAACTCCCTGAATATTGGTTTGAAAAAGCAGTTAAAGTTCAACAAGAATTTGATCAGTTTCTCTGGAGTGTCGAGTTAGGGGGTTATTACAATATCGGAACGGATACAGGTCAGGAATTATTAATGCGAGAACGGAGTTATACTGATAATGCCACCCCAGCGGCGAATGGAGTCGCGATGGCGAATTTAGTGCGGTTATTTTTACTGACTGAACAGTTAGATTACCTCGACAAAGCTGAACAAGGAATTCAAGCTTTTAGTAGTATTATGGAAAAGTCGCCCCAAGCTTGTCCGAGTTTATTTGTGGCGTTAGATTGGTATCGGAATAATACTCTAGTTCGTAGCAGTTCAGAACAGATTAAAGCCTTGAGTTCTCAACACTATCCAGTGACGATTTTCAGAGTGGATTCTAATCTTCCAGAAGGGTTTACTGGGTTAGTTTGTCAGGGGTTGAAATGTAAAAAACCCGCTCGAACTTTTGAGGAAATGCAGCAACAACTCCAAGAGAGTCAAACTCGTTCATAAGTCGTCGGACAAAATGAACATTTGAAACGAATAAACTTCTACTCTCTGGCTTTCTTTGATCAAAAAAATGGGTTTTGGGTTGAATCCTTTATAGAGATTATTTGAGTGAAGTTTTCAGCTTGGGGAATGATGATATTGCAGTCGGTGAAGTTTGGCAAAGAGTCCGTTAAGCTGTAAAAGATGCTGGAGATTGCCTTGTTCAGCAACTTGTCCTTGATCAAGTACAATAATTTGGTCTGCTTTTTCAATCGTAGACAAACGATGAGATGTTCAGAAATCGTGTCTAGGGCGTTGGTGGCCTCGTCAAGAATCAGAATTTCTGGGTTGCGAATAATGGCACGGGCTAGGGCAATTCGTTGTCGCTGGCCGCCAGAGAGTCGAACACCGCGATCGCCAAGTTTGGTATCATAACTATCAGGCAGTTCTAGGATAAACTCATGGGCATTTGCCTGTATAGCGGCGGCAATAATTTCGTCTTCAGTTGCATCGAGACGACCATAGGCGATATTGTCTCTAACATAGAGGAAGAATATGATGTAAAATTTTCTCAGCAATTACTTTAATATCAGTATTGACTTGTTGCTGAGTCATTTCTTCAATTGTTTTCATAGGACGATTAGACTTCAAAAAACCAGATTTTTGTTTGATAAAAAATTGATTCTTGTTTGCAATCTTAGAAGCGATAGGCTGAGTCAGCATCATCAAAATACTTTTCAATGGAAGAAGATACAAACCTAACCGTAAAAAAGGTGTGATGCCATCGGTTTGTAAGGCTTTGTATACCCAAAATAGTGTACTCTGATGTTGACCTGTACGACTGCTAGCGCTGGCTAAGTACATATAAAAATACTATTCGATAACTGCTGAATAATAGCAGGCATCCGGGGATATTTTTGGCGGATCGATTCCCAAATCAATTCCCGAGATATAGAGGGGGAGATGATTTTTATTCATTTTTGGGATAATTGACTCATCATTGAGGACTGGTATAGTCTTGTTAAATGAGTTAGGAAAAATTATTAATCTGAAAAAAGAACCCAACTAGCAAGAGACAAGACTACTATTTTTATATTCAGTCAAAGTGCTATAGCTATAAATTTATGCTTAAATAAACTATAGCAATTTTCATCTAATTTTGTTAGATTAATGCCTAAACATCCTCAGTCAATGTGGCGACAGCTTAATACATCAACGCTACTGCGTTTTTTATTACTATTTATGTGCGGTTGGGCGATCATTCAGTTGATTAATTACTTTTATTCTGTAATTGTAATTTTTACAATTTCGGGGACGTTTGCAGCTTTACTCAATTATCCAGTTCAAAAGGTTTCTCGTTATATTCCCCGAGGTTTTTCAATCGCAATTGTCTGTACAACAGCTTTTGGGTTATTAATAGGTTTGATTGCCGTTTTAGGAATAGAGGTTGTTAATCAAGGACAAGGATTTGTGACCAGTTTACTTGATTTTGTTCAAGATTCTGATGTAAATCCGGTCGAAAATTTTTTAGATTCTATTAATATTGAAAAGATGATTCAAGCCTTACAAGCCGGACTATTAACGGGTTTGGGCTTTGTTCAAGGTGCTTTTTCTAACTTTTTAAGTTTGATTTTTATTGTTGTAATTTGTGTTTATATGCTGATTGATGGGATTAAGATTTGGTCAGCTTGCTTAAAAATAGTACCGATTGAAATTCGAGATCGCTTTTCTTTAACGGTTCAAAAAAGTTTTATTGGTTTTTTTCGCGCTCAGTTTTTGTTAGTGCTATTTTTATCAATTTCTGGGTTTATTGCTTTTAAAATTCTAGGCGTTCAATATGCTTTATTTCTCAGTATTATTTTAGGCTTAATTGATGTGATTCCAGGGGTTGGTGGAACATTATGTGTCATTATCGTGAGTTTATTGGTATTTCTCTCTGAAGGAGGTTGGATGGCGATTAAAGTGTTAATTGCCGCAACAATTGTACAGCAAATTCAAGATAACCTGATCTCTCCTAAACTGATGAAAGACAACTTAAATATTAACCCAGTGTTTCTTTTTTTTGCTTTATTTGTGGGGGAAAAAATTGCCGGGATTTTAGGAATATTTCTCTCAATTCCCATTGCTGGAATGCTGATTATCTGGTTTAGTGAACCCCAAGATCAAGACATTTTCTTGGAAGAACATCAGTGATTTTTTATTCACTGGTTTCTTTTTGGGGACGGGAAAATAACGCTCGAAACCAACTCGCTTTACTGAGACTATTTCCCCAAATCACAATGCCTGTAATCAACATAAATAGCAACCCCAACCCATTTAAAAGAACATAAATCGGTTCGAGTTGCTTCCCGAGATATTCCCCTTCGTGAATCACCATTAAAAAGTGAACTTGATCGCGAGACAAACCGAACCAACTTTTTCCTAAACGATAAGCAACTCCTGTCGTTGCAGTAATCAAAAACGGCAGAATAATAATCGGTGCGAGTTGGCGATGAAATTGACGAAGGGTACGGAGATTCATAGGAGAACGGTTAACAAAATACTCTCATTCTGAGTTTATCGAATATCTGAAACTTTGTTAATAGTGAGCGGCTTATTCAACTCTACAGAATCATTATAGGGTTGAGAAGGGGTTTGAGGTTGAAGGGCTGGAGGTTGGGGATTGGGTTGCTCGGGTTGGCTATTATAATCTTGATAACTATCATAATTATCGTACCCATCATTATAATTTCCATAGTCGTTGTAACCATTAGAACGAGGGGGTTCAGGTTCAGGTGGAGGTGGATTTAGCCATTCTTCCCAAGTTTGAATTTGAGGTTGAGCCGCATTGTAAGCATTAGTACCGTAAGGAATTTTCTTCAACGTGGCGATCGCCGCCGGTAAATCATAAACCGACTCATCCAAACCAATTTCTAACATTTCTTGACTCCATTGACTGATTAAATTATCCGCCCGTCCTCGCCAAGAACTTGAAGGAGACACCTGAGATGCTAATTGAATTGCTTTTACATAGCTTTCGACAGTACCACTAGCGGCGATATTTTCTGCATTTTGAACATTTTTAGTATCTTGAAGTTCGGCTTTCCACTCATCAACCTTCATTTTGGCTTCAGGATAAAGCACAATTCCGGGTTTAATTTGTTCAGCAACAGAAATCGCTCGGGCTAAATCTCCATCGGAAGCAATTTGAACGGCTCGATCTAAAATAGGTTGATATTCTAAGCGTTGGCTTCTTTCTGTCCACTCAGAAATCCGATCTTGAGCTTCATCATAAAGCACCCGTCCTTGGCTAATTTGTTTAGCTTGAGAAATAGCTTCTTTGAGAGATTTCACATCACCAAAACTGGCGAGTTGATCCGCATTTTCTAATAAAGGACGATCTTCAATTTCTTCAATTTTCTGAGTCCACCGAACCATCTGAACCTGTGCATCTTCGCCCCGAGGATTAGAGGTCGGAATACTTCTGAGTTCAGCCACAGCAGCTTTTAAGTCTTTTACCGCACCTGAACGGGCTAATTTACGAGCTTTGTCTAAAGTCGCAACATCAACAATTGCTTGTTGCCAGTTCCGAATATATTGTTGAGCTTTATTATGAAAAGGACGACCTCGGCTGATTTTTCGAGCTTGAGCGATCGCATCTTTCAAGCCTTCGGCGGTATCCAAAGAGGCGGGAATATGAGCGCGAGACAAGACGATAAAATCTTCGATCTCTTGATCCAATTTTGCTCGTTTAGGGATTTGCTGCGCCATACTAATCGAACGTTGCCAATCTCCTGATTTTAAATTATCTTCTGCCAGTTTCAGGGCAACTTTGCTGTATTCTGTAATATCTTTACTCGCCTTTTCATACAGATAGCTTTCTGAGCCAATTACTTCAACTTGTTCGATAGCTTTGATGATACTATCAAATCCTCCTTCTTCTGCGATGCGACGGGCGGCTGCCAATTTTTTGCTTTCTTCTCGAACAATTTGCACAAAATCGGTGAGTTCTTGATACTTTGTCGTTTCCCAATATTGATTTCCGATATTCAGTAAACGACTTGCTTCCCGAAAAGCCAAATTCGTCTGTTCTTGGCGCAAATGATCTTCAGATTTGCGATAAATTTCCTCAGCGTCTTTCCAGGTAGAATTCCATTCTTTAATCCGTTCTTCTACTTTCGCTAATGCGGGAGTATCTTGGGGAACTTTGCGAGCGCTTTCTATGGCTTTTTTGAGTTCACCCGCTTGATACAAGTTTTCACTCACCTCTAAAATACCCATCGACCATTGTTCTATGCGACGGTTAATTTCTGGACGCAAGGGGTGAGTTTTCGACAAACTATCAATCAATTCAATTGCGACCAATAAATCAGAAACCGTTTCTTTTTTGGCGGCTGTTTCTGCACAGTAAAGACGCAAGGAAGCCGAAGCGATTGGCCAGAAGATTTTCGGACAATTGGGTAACGAAGGCGATCGCAACAGCATCGAACTGGCTAAATATCCCACTCCACCTGGGGTGATGATCATCAATACCAACCACAACGGCGTTAGCTTCAGCAGCAGCCTTCCCTTAGACGGCTTGGAGGTCTGCTGGGGTGGCGGTGTCAAGATGGGTTCAGCCGGAGGAATCGTCAAAGTTGGCGGAATCACTTTTTGCGGAATAACTTTTTGGGGTTCGGGGTCTGGCTTTGGTGTTTGAGTTGATTTTTCCTCAACCCCCGACTCCAACAACGCCCGCAACTCCTTAAGTCGTTCAGCACGACTTTTCCGCAGCGACGAATGTTGTACGGACAATTGAGGATCTTTTTCTGGTTGCGCGGATAATCGTTCTATCCAACGGCTTTGTTGATTGTGCTTTTCACTCATAGGTACGCTAACCCAAAACAGCTCTCACCACACACACGCCTGACTCCCGACCCAACAGTAGAAGTAGGGGCGATCATCTACCGTAAGATGAAGGGGGAGAGAGGTTCAAGCTCAGAGTATAGCGGCCATTGGTATACAACTGCTCTAACTCGATGATTCCTATGCTCCCCGACTCCCCCATCCTGATTTGGCATGACCAGGGTTTTGATTTTAGTCTCGATCCGATTACAATTTACAACTTTACCAAGCTGCCATCAAAATAGGATCGATCTTTTCCGAATCTTAGGTGAATCGGTTCGCGATCGCAACTCCTCAATCAATTGAGAGAGATGATCACAATTGGCTTGATAGACTTCCCCGCAAAATTCACACTTGGCTTCGGCGCCGTTGTCTTTTTCGATCATGTCCCGGAGTTCGGCTTGTCCAAACATTTTTAAAGCGTTTAAGACTCGTTCAAAGGAACAACTACAATCAAAGCGGACGATTTGCGCCGTGGGTAGAATATTTAAGCCCATATCCCCCAACAGGTGTTGGAAAATGTCAGGTAACGTTTTACGCTGACGTAGTAGGGGAGTAAACCCTGATAATTTTTCTACACGAGATTCTAGGGTCTTTACTAATTCTTCATCGGTTGCGGCTTTGGGCAGGACTTGTAGTAATATTCCTCCTGCGGCTTGGACGCCATCACTATCGACAAACACCCCCAACACTAAAGCAGAAGGGGTTTGATCGGAGTTGAGAATATAGTAAGTTAAATCGTCGCCGATTTCACCAGAAACTAATTCTACGGTACTCGAATAAGGGTAGCCATAGCCTTCATCCCGCACCACATACACAAACCCATTGCGACCAACAGCACCTCCAACGTCGAGTTTTCCTTTTTCGTTGGGTGGAAGTTCAACTTCAGGATTTTCGACATAGCCTCGGACAGTACCATCTAACCCGGCATCAACGAAGATTCGACCAAGGGGACCGTCTCCTTTAATTTGAATGTTGACTCTCGCTTCGGGTTGCTTCATACTCGAAGCCAATAATAATCCTGCTGCCATTGTGCGACCCAAGGCGGCTGTGGCAATAGGGGAAAGTTTGTGGCGTTGTTTGGCTTCTTCGGTTAAGCGGGTTGTTATGACTCCCACCGCCCGAATTCCATCGGCCGCCGCCGTAGCGCGAATCAGTTGATCAGCCATGCTTACATTTCTTTACACTACCTATTCTTCACTATTGTAGTTTTTTCTGAGGTCTTGGCTGAGGTCGAGTGCGATTGCCTCTGTCAATGACGCAGCGCGCGTCAATCGCTTACCATATAAGACAGTGATTAGTGTTTTCTGTAAAAAGCTATCAATCCCATTTGAACTCCTGTACGGGTAATTCCTCAATTATCCTGACTATACTCCTGAACTTCTGACTAACAACTTTAAAAGACTATGCTGGGTACTTTTCAACAAAGCAATCTTCGTATTGAAGTCGAAGCGTCAGAAGTGGCGATTCGCGAGAGTTTATTGCGTCCAAGTCAGCTTCAACAATGGTTATGGCCTCAACAGTTTTCACCCGGGCTTCCGGAACAGTTTCAAACTGGGATGACGTTTACCAGTTCTATCGGGCCTGTTACTATTCAGCATTATGTGGATGTGGCGGAGTCGAACTGTCTCCGTTTCCTGTTGAGTCAGGGAATAGATGGTTTTCACGAATGGTATTGGGGTGAGGGTTGGATTCAGTCCCGACTTGAAGGAATTTCGGTGATTCCATTGAATTTAGGTCAAACGATCAATTTAGTGCGATTAAAAGATTTTTTAAGTCATCAAAAAAAGGGTGTGACTAATTCGCCTTCTTCTTGAATACTGAGTTGGGCGGGTTGATTGAGGTGATCTGTTAGTCTCATTGTTGGAGAACCCGTCCCGACAGTTAGGTTGTTATTTTGTGTTATTATTTTTATAAATTAGATTTTTATAATTACTTTCTATGTTAACAATTAAATCCTCTCAAGTCCCTTTACTGGGGTTGTCTTTAGAAGAATTAACGAATTGGGTTCAAGAACAAGGACAACCTGCCTATCGCGGCAAACAACTCTATCAATGGATTTATCAAAAGGGTAGTAAATCTCTATCAGAAATCACAGTTTTTCCGAAACAATGGCGAGAAACTGTGGCAAATTTTTCTATTGGTCGTTCTACAATTCATTATCGATCAGTTGCGCCTGATCAAACGGTTAAATATCTGTTAAAGTTAGCGGATAATAATATCATTGAAACCGTTGGAATTCCCACCGAAAAGCGCCTAACAGTTTGTGTTTCCTCTCAAGTTGGTTGTCCGATGGCTTGTGATTTTTGTGCAACGGGAAAAGGGGGATTTGTTCGCAATTTAGAAACCCATGAAATTATTGACCAAGTATTAACGGTTCAAGAAGATTTTGGGCGACGAGTTAGCCATATTGTATTTATGGGAATGGGAGAACCTCTGCTGAATACAAAAAATGTCGTGGCGGCGATTAAATCTCTTAATCAAGATGTAGGTATCGGACAGCGAATGATCACGGTTTCAACTGTAGGAATTCCCCAACAAATTCGTGATTTTGCGGGCTATCAACTTCAAGTTACTCTCGCAGTCAGTTTACACGCTTCTAACCAAAAGCTACGAGAAAAGTTAATTCCTAGTGCTGACCATTATCCCCTCGAAAAACTGATTGCAGATTGTCGAGAATATGTCAATACAACCGGAAGACGAGTCAGTTTTGAATATATTCTTCTCGCAAATTTCAATGATAAACCCGAACACGCGATTGAACTAGCAACTCATCTACGCGGCTTTCAAAGCCATGTGAACTTAATTCCTTATAATCCTATTTCTGAAGTGGATTATCAGCGTCCGACTTCACCACAAATTAATACCTTTATGAAAGCGTTAAAAGAGCGACATATTGCCGTCAGTGTGCGGTATTCTCGCGGTTTAGAAGCGGATGCAGCTTGCGGACAGTTACGGGCTTCTCAAGTCAATGCTTCTCAAAATTAGCAAACACTTTGACTCTTTTCTAAGGATATTTTTCTCTTGTTGAAAACCTTAGTATTGAGATGAAGTTAAAGGAGAGTTAACCCCTCCTTATTTTAGCTTCTCAAGGCTACTTCACATCAAAAACAACCGATTTAACAGACTGTAATTTACTGGCATAAAGACCTGGTGCCTGTGCTTCGATCACATTTCCCGTTTGCGGACAAGTGACCATCAAATAGTCACAAACTCCGCATTCAGTTTGAGTGCGATCGCTGTAGTGCCAACGTTCGGCTAATGCACCACAATTAGGACAGTGAACTGCTTGTTTTGTTACCGTTTGAATGGATTTTTGTGTTGTAGTCGTCATTTTAAACACCGATTGTGTAATTGAGTAAAAATTTTAAAGTGAGGTTCAATTCATTCCCGAATTCAGACTGTGGGGATGTAAACCGATATGAATCTCTATCATTCCGACAATTCTAGAGTCATAGAAAAGCAGGATAAATCTTTTTCTACTTATCCATCCAGTTTGTCATCAGCCATATCCCTTACAAATCCTTCTTTCGGCATATTTCATTGATCCCCTACAATAAATTCTGTATATTTTACTTATTTAATAGACTATCTTATCACAGTTTTCTCTAAAAACAAGTAAATATCTTCGTAAAGATAGTTTAAAGCCACTTCTCGAAAATGATTACAAAAAGTAAAACAAATCAGACAAAAAGCACCAACAAGATTAATTTAATATCATTAGCGATCTTGTGCCTCAACTGATGCCACTAAAGCGTCAAGTTCTTGCTGCATTTGAGTCTTAACCCGTTGATAACAAACATCAACATAATCCTGATTTTGAGAAGCTTCTCGGCCAGACCGTTCAAAATGAATCGGCGCACAAATTCGGGTATACATCTGAACAGGCAGGGGCAAATTAGGCAATGGCCCGATGCTAATTCCCCAGGGAAGACCGAGATAAATCGGAAAAACTTCAGGGTCAATATCCATGAACCAAGGCATTCCCAAGTCATGTAATTGTTTGACTTGTTTGTAACAATCTGCTAAGACAATTAAAGTGTCGTGAGCGCCCCAAGAAATCACCGGGATAATATCAGCTTCTTCTCGTAAAGCCAATTTGATAAAGCCTTTACGTCCCGCAAAACAAATTTGATTTCGCATAGAATGGAGACGAAAAACATCCTCAGCGCCTCCAGGATAGACCGCCACTGCTGCATTCCGTTGAAAAGCGGCGATCGCCATTCGCGGATGAGCAACCACAGCGCCACATTTGACCGCCTGACTCGCCACTGAAGGGGCTACTTTCCACATATTCCGGTGCATCAACCCATAAAGTAAGCGATCGCTCCCAAACCGCCGAAACCAGTCATACAGACACATATGTGTATCCGGTGAAGCTAAACCGCCATTGTGAGAACCGACAAGCAAAATTTTCCCTTCAGAGGGGATATGATGCCAACCATCGGTTTGAACTCGAAAATAGTAGCGATAAAACCATTCCCAAAAGGGCATTAAAGCGTTAATATAATCGGGATCGCGTTCATCTAAAGACCAACCATCGTAGCGAGAACGAGAAGTGGGCGGACTGGAATAAGCGAAATCTGACACGGGAGTTAAGAAATGTAAACACTACCAAAACCTAAGATAATCTAGTTTTCCTACAAATGGCAATAAATTAGAGATTGGTTTTGCTTGTTACACAGTCTAATGGCAAACTTAAATCTAGAGGGTCAAGCGGTGTTATCAGAATTTTGATCTGAAATTGTCTCAGAAGCGATCGCAATTCAAGCAAAAACGGTTTGGGGACAGTTGGGCGTGATGGATGAAACTGTGACTAAAGTTGCTGATAATTCTAGTTTAAATCTGATTATGGATCGCTGTATTAAAGTTGAGTATACACGCCTAAATATAGAGCATTTTCGTTCTCAAGCCAATTGAGGTTCTGGATGTAAAGAATAGGTATCCCGTCCCCGTTGTTTCGCTTGAGATAAAGCTCTAATCGAGGCACTCATTAAGGCTTCTGCGGGACAAGATTCTGAACTGGGAACAACACTAGAAACCCCTAAACTTAAGGTAACAAATTCACTAACGTTAGATTGACTATGAGGAATTTGAAGTTGTTGAATGAAAGAACAAATTGCTTCAGCCACTTGGGAAGCTTCTGAGGAATTTGTATGAGGAAGAACGACTGCAAATTCTTCACCCCCATAACGAGCAACCAGATCCGCCGGGCTACGAGTGGTTTGTAAAAGGGCTTGAGCAATTACTTTTAAACAGTCATTTCCAGCTTCATAACCGTAAGTATCATTGTAGTGTTTGAAGTAGTCAACATCGCATAAGATAAAAGATAAAGGAGCTTGTTCACGTCCGAGTTTTCCCCATTGTTGACCCAGATATTCTTCAAAGCGCCGACGGTTGGCAATTTGGGTTAAATCATCAATCGTTGTAATCCTTTCTAATTCCTCAGTTGCGCGTTGAACAACAGCTTTTGCTTGTTTGCGATCAGTGATATCGTTGGGAATCGTGAGTAAATAATCTTGTCCGTCATATTCCAATATTTCTGCGGATAAGAGTACGGTTCTAATCGTTCCTAATTTAGTTCGATAATTAAATTCTTGATTGCGAATTGTTCCTTCTGATTGTAATTGTTGAACTACTCGTTGTCGATCATCTGGGTTTACCCAAAAGTCTAAATCATCGGCTGTTTTTCCGATAACTTCATCAAAACTATAACCCGTTAAGCGACAAAAGCTTTCATTCACTTCGATATATCGTCCTTCGGCGAGGGTGCTGATCGTTAGAGGATGAGGACTACAGCGAAAGGCTTTAGAAAACTTTTCTTCTGATAATCTAAAGGCAGATTCTGCTAGTTTTCGATAGCGAATTTCTTCTTGTAAAAGTTGATTTTTTTCTTCGAGTAGGTGATTTTGTTGTTCAAGTTGTTTGGTTAAACTGCGTAATTTTAGGTGAACATTAACTCGGGCGATTGCTTCTTCATGTTGTAGAGGTTTTGTAATATAGTCAACGGCACCCAAAGTAAATCCTTTAAGTTTATCTACGGGATCTGTTAAAGCAGTCATAAAAATTACGGGAATGTCTTTGGTAGAGTCTAAAGCTTTAATGCGGCGACAGGTTTCAAACCCATCAACTCCAGGCATCATCACATCTAACAAAATTAAATCTGGCTTAATTTTTTCGAGTTTGTGGAGACAACTTTCACCATCTTTTGCAATTAAAACTTTAAAGCCAAAATCCTTTAAAAAATCAGACAATACTTTAATATTTGTAGGATTGTCATCAACAATTAAAATCAGTTCTTGTTGTCTGTTTTCCATCATAACTTAACTCCTATAAAGTAACTTTATTTGATTAGGTTTATAATACCTTCTTCGTCAAATTCCTGTGCCATTTCCAAAAGTTTAACCGCAAAGCCAATGTAACTTTGATCTAGAGATTTAAGTCTTTCAGCTTCCTGCTCAATTGTTTCAAAATCACCAATTTCTAAAGCTTCTTTGACAGCAATCAACTCTGAATTATCAGGAAGCAAGACATCTACATTTTTATCATATTTTGCAGAATAACTCATACCTGTTGGGATTTCATTATCTTCATATATCCAAGAGATTTGCAGTAAAGTCTGTAAAGTTTCTAACAAATCTTCAAGCTGTAACGGTTTAGGTAAAAAAGCATCACAACCTGATTCTTGGCTTTTTTGACGATCCAAACTAAAAACACTTGCAGAAGTTGCAATAATATTAGTGTGCTTAAATTCTGGAATTTGGCGGAGTTTTCGAGTCATTTCAAATCCATCCATTTGTGGCATGACTAAATCCGTAATAATAATATCAGGTTGACAGATAATTGCTTTTTCAACCCCTTCCTCACCGTGAGTTGCTTCTACCAGTTGAAAACCAAGCGGTTCTAACATATTAATCAGAATTGAGCGATTATCCCAACGATCATCAACTACTAATATTGTATATTTTTTACCTTTATACCCTCTAATAATTGCAGGCATAATCAAACTTGCATCAACCCATTCTGAAGATTCATGTAGATCCAAATCAACCCAAAATTTACTCCCTTTCCCAACAACACTTTCCACATTTAATGTACTCCCCATCATTGAGACAATTTTTTGGGTAATCGCTAATCCTAATCCCGTACCTTCAGCTTTACGAAAGCGATCACCGACTTGTTCAAACGGAATAAAAATCTTCTCTATTTGTTCAGAAGGAATACCAATTCCCGTATCTTGAACTAAAAATCTAATTTTGTGAGTTGCACATTGAGGAGGCGTAAAACATTGATCTGGATGTCCGACATCACAAACCTTTGCCATGCCATTTTCGATCAGTTCAGTCGTAAAGATTACACACCCTGTATCGGTAAACTTAATGGCATTACTAATCAAATTAATCAACACCTGACGGACTCGTTTTTCATCCGCATGAAGACTTTTAGGGAGATGTTGACTGGTTTGATAAGTAAAAGAAATATTCTTCTGTTCAGCCCGAACTCGACAAATTTCTGACACACCACAAAGAAAGGTTAAAAAATCAAAATCTGTCGGATGAAGTTCAAGTTTTTGAGCTTCAATTTTAGAGAGATCAAGGATATCATTAATTAATGTCAATAGGTGAGAACCACATTGTTTAATCACTCCTAAACCTTTTCGTTGCTGTGGGGTAATATTTTTATCCCGTTGTAAAATTTGAGCATATCCTAAGATACCATTTAAAGGTGTTCTTAATTCATGGCTCATATTGGCTAAAAATTCACTTTTTGCCCGACTCGCACTATCGGCTGCTGCTTTAGCCCGCTTGAGTTCTTCTTCGGCTCGTTTCCGTTTGGTAATATCCCGAACAAATGCAGTATAAATTCGTTTATTTCCAAGTTCTAACTTAGAAATTGAAGCTTCAATCGGAAATTCTTCACCATCCCGTCGCCGTCCAAATACCGTATTTCGTTCGCTCATTTTACGAGCCGATAATGGGGCTTGAGTGAAATCTTGGATATGCTGATGATGAGCGTCAACAAATCGTAACGGGAGTAAAATATCGAGGGCTTGACCGAGAACTTCGGCTTGAGAATAACCAAAAATCTTTTCTGCACCTTGATTAAAAAGAGTGATGTGTTGAGTTTCATCAATGGAAATAATCGCTTCGTCTGCATTATCTAAAATTCCAGCAAATCTGGCTTCTGAGTCTCGTAAAGCCCGTTCAGCTTCATTTTTAGCTTGAGCAATCGCAATTAACGCTCCGACTCGTTGCACTAAATTAATATCCTCTTGAGTCCAAACTCTTGGCGATCGCACATTGTCAAGACCAATAAACCCTACATTTTGATTAACATCTGCCCCGGTTAATTGCATGGGAAGAATTAATAAAGATTGAGTCGTCAGACGCTTAAGTTCAGCTTTTTCTGCTTCGGCTTCATCCGGTAATTGAGTAATACTGGAAACTTGAAAAGGTTTTCCTTTCAAAATCGTTTGCACAAACCAAGGAAAAACTTCAATCGGAACACCTTGATAATCTTGAATGAAAGATGGAACATTGAGGGCGCACCATTCATGAGTTTGAGTGAGCTTCGTATGATTATCGGTATACCGAAAAACATAGACCCGATCACAATCCATAAATTCACCTGTCGCTTCCAAGGTGAGATGAATGGCTGTATCAGTATCTTGGTTGAGAAACTGTTCGGAAATACGACTGAGCAAGTTATCTTTTTGGGCGCGATATTCGAGTGCTTCTTCGGCTCGTTTGCGATCGCTAATATCGGCATGAGATCCGGCAAACCGAACGGCTTCCCCATTTTCATCAAATAAGGCTTGTCCGCGAGATAAAATCCATTTATATTCACCATTTTTACAGCGCATTCTAAACTCAAAGGTAAAGTAAGTGGTTTTGCGCTTAATATGGTCTTCAATTGCAGCTAAAGTTGGAGGTAAATCTTCAGGATGAACTCGCTCTGACCATTCATCAAGGGTGTTTCCGATTTCATGATCTTCATACCCTAACATTTCTTTCCAACGGGGCGAATAGAAGCTTTCATTGGTTTGAACATTCCAGTCCCAAATCCCATCATTGCTTCCTCGTAAGGCGAGCTGCCACCGTTCTTCACTTTTTCTCAGTTGTTCTTCTTCACGTTTAAGTAGACGATTTTTTTCTTCAAGTTCCCAAGTTCGTTCAGCCACTTTTTGTTCAAGAGAGGCATTGAGTTGTTCTAATTCTTGATTAATTTTATGGAGGGCGGCGTTTTGTTCTGAGAGTTGTTTGTCTCGTTGATAACTTCGTAAAGCGGCTGTTACCGTCAAACATAGATCGGTTTCACTCCACGGTTTAGCAATATAGCGATAGAGACTTGCAGAATTGACAGCATTGCCAATTGCGTCGGTACTTGCTTGTCCGGTGAGCAGAATTTTTAAGGTTTTACGAGAGCGTTCGTGAATCTGTTTGAGAAGTTCATCCCCGGTCATATTGGGCATGATTAGATCAGAAATAATCAGGGGAATTTCAATCTGATCGAGTTGTAGTTCTTCGATAATTTCTAGTGCTTCTTCTCCACTTTCTGCCAGTTCAACGTTGTATTTTTCTCCCAAATAGGGTAAGAGCTGATTTCGGAGACTAATCAGCACAACTCGTTCATCATCTACACAAATAATAGTAGGTTTTCCCATCACTTTCCCCTCTAAATTTGAGGTTTTTCTAATCTTTTCGCCGGGATATTTAGAAGTTTTTATAGAGATTTTTAACTTTTATTTTATTTTTCAGGTCTAGATTTTAAAAATATCAATTTAAAGTGCATATTATAGTTTATGATGTGGACTGATTAAAATGAATCAAGGAAATCTTAACCCCAATCGTAATTTTTACTAAGTATGGAATTGATTCCTGACTAAATTGACCCCCTCGGATGAGCGAGTCAACAGATGAATGATGCGATTAACCCTACCGAAATAGTCGGTTTCAAGACAGACTATTTTCCCACCTTGATCAGAGGATAAGCTAAAATTTCCACCCAATCAGTTCAATCTGAACAAATTTCTATCTAAGATTTAGCGGTGTTATCAATAGGTATCCATACCGTAAAACTTGTCCGTCCCGGTTGACTCTCCACTTCAATATGTCCCTGATGTTGCTCGACAATCTGGCGGCAAATATCTAATCCTAAACCTGTTCCCACTCCTGCTGCTTTTGTGGTGAAGAACGGGTCAAAAATTTGGTCTTGAATCTCGATCGGAATCCCACAACCGGAATCGGTAATTTGTATCCGGATAAAGTTCTGATGGCAAGTTCCAGTAATCTCTAGTTTCCCCTGAGTTCCCATCGCCTGAATTGCATTCTGAATGAGATTCGCCCAAACTTGATTGAGTTGTTCAGGATAACACCGAATTCCGGGTAGATTTTCATAGGTGGTACTCACTTGAATGCCTTGTTTCAACTGATGTTGGTAAAGGACTAAAACGGTATCAATCTCCTCAGAAATTTGGGCGGTAATCATGCAATTACAGCGATCTGAATGCACATACTCTTTCAGTGCTGTAACAATCGTGGAAGCTTTATCAACGGCTAATTTAATATTTTCACTATTTCTATATTGCAACACCAGATAATAAGCAGTCTCTAAAATCATCATCGCGTTAGACGCTTTTAAAAGGCGTAATAGAGGAGGTTCTATATCTGTGATTCCTATTTCGACTAACATTGAAGCGAGGGTTTCTGCTTGTTCGATTTTGTGGTTGCTTAACTCTTTTTCTAATGTTCGTTTTAACTGACGTTCTTCCCGAAAAGATAGGGGGAGATTACTGGGGCGGGTTGCGGCGAGTAAAGTCAGAAAATCTTCTTGCTGAGTTGTCGAAAGTTCTTTGAGAAGAAGTGGCAGTTTTTCTAACGTATGTTCTAGGGCGTTAGATAGGTTTTGAACAGAAGCATAAATTGCCCCTAAAGGAGTATTAATTTCGTGAGCAATGCCAGTAATCAGTTGTCCGAGAGCGACCATTTTCTCGGATTGTACAAGTTTTTTTTGTGTTTGTTTTAATTCACAAATTGCTTGTTCTTGTGCTTGAGTCTGTTCAGCTACTGTTTGATGAAGATGATTGTAGCGGTAAGCATTATTTAATGAAATTGCGATTTGAGGAGACAGGCGGTTGAGGAGTTCTTGAAAAGCGGGTGTAAAAGCGTTCGTAATCAAATAGTTTTCTAAATACAAAACCCCAATGAGTTTATCCTGACATCGGAGGGGAAAACAGAATAAAGATTGGGGTTGAATCAGACAACTCGGAATCAAATCAACCTCTTGAGAAATATCATTCAACACCAGAGAAGTTTGAAGGTGAAGGACACGATTCACAATCGGCATCAAGAGGGAACTTTCGGCTGTTTCTAACGGTAGGGATTTTAAGATTTGTATAGAATTCGACTCAAGACTTCCAGAAGCTTCGATTACCCAATCCCCGGATTTTTCTAAAATCAACCACGCCTGACTGACCATTTCGGTTTCGAGGATAAGATTGATCAGGGTCAGCAGGAGTTTGTCAAGTTCGAGTTCTTGAGAGAGGCTTTGATAAGCGGCGAGTAGCCAATCGAGATCAAGCGTTGTTGAAAGGTTGGAGCCGGAAGCCCCCTGTCGAAAGAAAGGTTCACCAAGAGTCTGTCTATCGGGAAGTTGACAAGATAGAAAAGACGCTGCACCGGATGATTGAAAATTATTGTGATCGCGAAGCCTGGGCTTGCTGGTCTTGTGATTCGGTCGCCTGATATATTCCATTAGTCCCTCTGAACAATCAACCCGAGTCCCTGATGGGTAAGTTTCCCGTGACAACACTATACATGGTGCTGAAAGTCAACCTTTATTTTAGCGATGTGTTCTAGCAGATTACGATTTGGGGTTTTTTTCAAACTCTCCTCAAGTCGGATACATTTGGGGTCGTTCTCCTATATTATTAACCTCATGTCTTTTTCTCTGGATAGATTTTGAATCAGAATCAGCAATTGCATTTTCAGAAACGCGGCCAATCATCAGTAGTTCACGGCTATATTGTTTGATCCCGAGTTTGATCTTGCCGTTTGCGACTCTAACTGCTAGGCTAGCTGACTAAGACGGTGGTGCGAATTTTATCTTTTTAAATTTGGGTATCCTGATTTTAGAAAGGATTGACTGAAGCTGATCAACACGATCGCGCTGAGGCAATCTCAATATTTTTTTCAAAAAAACACGATTTACAACAAAAACACTGAATATTATGCTTTCTGTACAATACAAATCAAATAAAAACCGTTTTGCTGCCGTTTCTCAAGCGTCTCGTTCACTTTTAAAAACAGTCTTATTGGGATCTCAGGTCATTGGCGCATCGTTATTGTTCCTGGGGGCTAATCTCCCGGCGGCAGATAGCCAAACTCCTTCCTATTCTGTGGGTTACACGATGTCTTCCCCTTCTCCTTCCGAAAATGTCCCGGCTTCGATCTCTGAAATGGCACAAAAGGTAACAGTAAGAGTTTTTGCCAACCGAAGTGTTGGGTCGGGCGTAATTATCAATCGTTCTGGACAAGGATACACAGTTGTCACAAATGCTCATGTTGTTGAAAATAACTCCGGCAATTTTATGATTTTGACCGCAGATGGCCAAATGCACGGAGGCCGCCTGGTATCTTTATCCCGAAATCTTGATGTTGCGGTACTACAGTTTAATAGTAGTGGCTCCTATCAAGTGGCAAAGCGGGGAGATAGCAGTCGGGTTGCAGTCGGAGAAACAGTCGTTGCTGCGGGATTTCCGAATTGGTTGAATAGTCCAGGACGGATGCAAGACACTCGGGAGTGGGGAAATCGGCCGTTTCAACTCACTCAAGGTCAAGTGGGAATGGTACCGAACCGAAGCTTAGTTGAAGGGTATCAACTGGGTTATACCAACGACATTCGTAGTGGAATGAGTGGTGGCCCGGTGTTTAACCAACGAGGTGAACTGATTGGCATTAACGGTCGTTCTAAGTTTGCCCTCTCCGCAGATAAGGTCTATCGTTATAGCGATGGCTCTAGTCCTTCTCCAGAACAAGTTCAACAAATGAAAGCTCTGAGTTGGGCAATTCCGGTTTCTTATCTGTCGTTACAAGGCTTGTCTTAACTGCTTTCACGTTTGGTTGGACTTCAACGATTTTTAACCGATCTGTGGTTTTTATGAGTTTGTCGATGATTCGTCAATCAACCGACATCTCTGAGTTGTTGTCACTCTACTTCTTGTACCTGCTGACCGGAGAAACTCTCATCTCCAAGATTACTGGTTTTGAATTTTGGAGACAGAAATCTCTGAACCTGTTGTCGGGTCTGTCACTTCGTAGCGATAGATGGTGACTCCACCTTGTCTAATCCGATTGATTTCTTCGGTATGATCTTCGTTGTGGTATCGAGCCGAAGGTGTTCTCGGAGTTTCGGAGATCACACCGAACATTCCAATCGTGACTAAAGCAAGAGCAGCAGAAATTTTGAAGGGGTTATTCAGGCTTTGGTTGTTGGGTTTGATGGATCTGCCAAACATGATAGATTCTCCTGTTGATCGGGTTGAGATAGTTGAATTGAGATAATTGCAGGGTGAGCAGCACTGAGGTGATGGACTTTTTCTAGATGTCAGAAAGCTTCATTGTCCAACTTGATTGGAGATTTTCATCTCAGAAGTCTTACACTCTGTTAAAGATTCAAAGTCTGATTCGAGGTTCGCTGCCAGTTGACGGTTTTGTGACTTAGCATGAGCCTGAAGACTGAGAGCGGTGATCATGGCGATCGCCATAATGCAGGCTTCTGTGATGGTGAGGTTTGAGCTTTCGTTGCTCTGTGGAATAGATGCTTTCTTGACCGAGTTCATAGAAACTAGAAGTAACGTTTGAGTTTGTTATTCTCCCAGTCAACTTCTACTTCCCATCTCTGATGATTTTTATCCATCTGTGAGTTAATATTTTCACTCACTTGATTGAGATTGTTGCGCGATAGCCCAGGTTGAGACTGAACTTCTAATTGATCTAAACTGACGCTCAACTGATTATTGTTGAGATTTTGATCAATAACTTGATTGTTAGTCTCGTGAACCTCTTGCACTCTAGAATAAGAAGTTGTTGTCACTGCGGAGATTTCTTCTTGAGCTGCGGAGGGATTGGCAAAGCTAGACAATAGAAGCAGTGCGGTAGTGAGTTGTATTGCTTTCATGGTTAGCCCTCGTGAAGTTCTAAAGGTTGACGATTCTTCAATCAAGGCGATCAATAAGTTGAGCAGCGTTTAGCTTTGGAGAAAGACAGGAGTTGTACAATAACATCTGTATCTATGAGCGGTTTTTGACAACTCCTGAAATTCTTGGGGTAAGCTCAATTAGTTGTAAAGCGGCTCACCACTCGCAGTTGCATCTCCAAAGTCTTGGAGGTGTTCAACGAACACGTCGCCTTGATCCCGATTTCCTGGAGATAAAGTGAACACTACATTTTGGAAGTTAGCGTCACCGGGTTCTTCTGAGGCGAAGATTACGCCTTCGTAGTTAACGACTCCGGCTTGGTACATTTCTTCTAAAGAGGTCACACCTAAAGAGTCAGCCAAGTTTGTTAAACGAGTGCTAACTGCCGCAGCGCGACGGTCAGGAGTGTAAGATCCTTGAGGATCACTAGAAGAAAGAGTAACTTGCCAAATTACTAAAGGTTCAGATGCAACCTGGACGACTTCCCGTTTCAGTAAAGAATTTCCACCGAGAAGACCAGGATAACGAGTGTCGTAGGTTTCCCGTACAATCATGGGAACCGTACCGTATTGATTGTTTTCGGCGTCAATTTCAACAGTTTGAAAGACAACCCGTTCTTGAGTAAAAGTATCAGGTTGAGCTTTGGCTTGGGAAATACCAACGACTAAACCAGCAGTTACGATAGCAGTGGTGACGAATGCTTTGATTGTGCTTTTCATGAGTTAGACCCTCCAGGTGCTTTAAAGAGAGGTTGTTTTGTTCGGTATGTTCTTAGATTAAAACAATCCTATAGCCCTGTCAGTAAGAACAAAGTAATGTGTTCCAGTAGTTTTATGGGTGGGTGTGTTACCTGAAAGTTAGCCAAAAGTGATCGAAAAGTAAGTGAGATTTGAGAGTGTTGTATTTCTTCCTACAATCTCAAGGCTACTTCTTGATATCTTTGGTGTTCTATAAGTAATTTTACTCCTAATTTCACTTTTTGAATAAAAGCAAAAAAATATTATTTAAAATTTGATGAGAGGAATTATCTAATGTCTCAGTTCAGTCGATTATCAGGATTTTTCTCTATCTAGAGTAACGAATGTGAAAAGGTTCTAGATAGATTAGATAATAAGGTTGCCAACCCAAGATAGAGTTATTTTATATCTTTTGAGGAGAGGATTTACACTCTATCGTCCTAAAAAGAAGATAAGCTATTTTACCATTGTTTTATTTATTTGGTCGAATAAAAAACAAAAATTATTCATCATCAACGTTTCTCTTTTTATTAGATGAACGGCTCAAAAAAGAGTAAACAATCGTCAAATTTCTGTTACTAAAGTTACAAAATAGAAAATTTTAGACATTCTGCTTTTGATCGAGTCAGATGATGATTCAGCATTTGCATACCTTGTCTCTTATATAGAGTGGTATGAGCTTGGCTTAGGACATATTTTCCAACCCGAACCGAGTTAGGGAGGAGAATTGTTGTACTCACGGAATTGAGTTGCTCTATATATAGCGCTACGCGCTAGGGAACAGGGAACGCCGGATCAGGGAACAGGGAACAGCGCAAAGTGCGGTGAGTCTAGTGCGGTCTTGCGGTCAGACCCCGGCGAGGTTTCCTCGCTTAGGGAACGCTGACCAAGAGAGGGGGTTTCCCCCATGAGCAACTTTGCAATCTTAGGGAACAGTAGACTGTGAAGGAGTTTTAGGATTTAGAAATGACAATCATGTATTCACGTAGTGCTATAGCAATGCTAAATGAGTCATGATGATCAATCAGCCTGAAACCCAGGCACAGTAAGGCTCCAATATTACAACCTATTTAGGATTGCTATATATATATAAGGTGTACTAAAGTCAGCACCCCTGAGTTACAAGCATCGCTGTACGCGATCATCAGACAAAAATTTGATGAGTGAGGTTCACGGGAAGACAGTAAGTGTGAGGTGTAGTATTCTTTTTTCAATTTGATATAGGGACTACATTATCGACAAGTATTAATCGTCACAACAGCCAAATTAATCAAGCTGGGTTTAAAATCTCCTTAGTGGGTGATAGTCTCACCCCAATCTCTGTAATTTTAAGGCTGAGTCAGTACAATTTTTCTTTTTTCTTATCCGATACCATTTTATATAAAGTTAACTTAATCCAAAAAGCCACTCAAAATCTTACCTCATGAGGAAGTGTTGTCATTCACTCAGGTCAATAGTTTGAACAAACTCTGAGTTAATCATAAATTAGACCAAAAATTGTTCGATTTAACGAATTAATGAACGGATATTAGTCACGGGTCGCATCAATTTTTATTAAAACGAACTCTCTGCCTATTGGCAAAATTGTCAAGAATTCTAAGGCTCAACTGGATAAAAACCCTGGCTTTACAAAACCTTTATAACTTGTTTGTTGTTTTTACAAAAGCTTTACTCACTTCTCTATCTTTAGACTGATTTTTTTCACAATTTTGTTTAAGATGATAGAAGAGAAAAAGAAACCAAAGATCACCCTCAAAGCAACTATGATCAATAACTGTTCAGCTCCTAAGCCAACGATATCAGTTATTATTCCTGTCTATAATGGCGGCGAAAAATTTCAGCGATGTCTTCAAAGTTTGGCAAAAACTTCACTCAATGCAGAGGAAGTGATTGTAGTAGCTGATGGAGATACAGATGGTTCTTGGTTGCTCGCTGAGAACTTTGGAGCAAAAGTAATTCGACTCCCCAAAGCAGGAGGCCCTGCAAGAGCGCGTAATCTCGGGGCTGAAGCTGCAAAAGGTGATATTCTGTTCTTTATAGACGCAGATGTAGAAATCTATCCGGATACGATTGAAAAGGTCGTCAATGTGTTTACAAATGAGCCGGATTTATCAGCTCTAATTGGTTCCTACGATGATGCACCGGGAGCAGATAACTTTCTCTCCCAATACCGAAATTTATTTCATCACTATACTCACCAAATCAGTCAAGAAGAAGCATCTACATTTTGGGGAGCTTGTGGTGCCGTTCGTAAAGAGGTTTTCTTGGAAGTTGGAGGTTTTGACGAAAAATATCGTCTTCCTTGCATTGAAGATATTGAACTCGGCTATCGACTTAAGAAAGCAGGTTATAGTATTGGCTTACGGAAAAGTATTCTAGTTAAACATCTGAAAGAATGGCGACCGATTTCCATGGTAAAAGCAGACTTTTTCTGTCGCGCATTACCTTGGACTGCTTTGATTCTACGCGATCGCCAGTTAAATAATGACTTGAACTTACAATACTCCAATCGGATTAGTGTTGTCTTAGTTTATGCTAAGATTGGTGCATTATTGGCAACACCTTGGTTATCTCAAACTTCGATCATTGCCTGTCTCTTAGCCTTAGCGTTTGTGGTTTTAAATGCACCAGTTTATCAATTTTTTCATCACAAACGAGGCTGGTTTTTTACCCTTCGAGCTTTGCCTTGGCACTGGCTGTACTATTTTTATAGTGGGTTAGCGTTTGCAATTGGTTTCGTTCGTCATTGGTTTCAAGTACAACTCACTTATCGCAAAGCATAAAGCGTGAATGATATTTTTTGTGATCATCGACTCAGCAGTTTTTCAAACTCGCTCAAGACAATATCACTACAATTTGTTTTGTGATCGATTCAGCAGCTTTTGAAACTTGCTCAAGATAATATCACTAAATTAAGACTTTTGATCTTTACATCAAGTGAGATTTATTCTGGGTTGATAAAATGTTGATGAAATCAAGAAATAATTGATATTTTTTGAAGTTATTTCTCGCAAATTTTTTCTTTTGTGCGAAATTCTGTACTCAGCATCCTATAAAATTACAGAGTTCTCCGAAGACTGCTGAAAACGAATATCTGTTAAAATCTAAACTCATCGGAGTTCAACCTTTTTAGCAGACACATATTTCGGCTCTCAATTCCTGCAAAAATTACGTCATCAGAGGTTACAAATGCTACATCACCCCGTTGTCATTATCGGAGCTGGTCCTGCTGGTTTAACTGCGGCTTATGAACTCACGAAGCGTGGAGTATATCCTCACGTCTTAGAAGCAGCAAGTCAAGTGGGAGGAATTTCTAGAACGGAAGTATATAAAGGATATCGCTTTGATATCGGTGGTCATCGTTTTTTTACTAAAGTAGATGTTGTTAATCAATTATGGCAAGAAGTTTTGGGAGACGAGTTTATTCAAGTTCCTCGACTGTCTCGCATCTATTACCAGAACAAATTTTATGACTATCCACTATCGATTTACAATACACTCTTAAATCTAGGTGTAATTGAAAGCTCGTTAATTTTGATGAGTTATTTAAAAGCAAAAGTCAAAGCCAAATTACAACCCGATCTAGAAGCGGAAACCTTTGAAGAATGGGTTACAGATAGCTTTGGAAGTCGGCTTTATCGAACATTCTTCAAAACCTACACCGAGAAAGTTTGGGGAATTCCCTGCAACAAAATTGAAGCCGAATGGGCAGCTCAACGGATTAAAGGTTTATCTCTGAAAAAAGCAGTCATCAATGCTTTATTTGGCAGTAATGATACCAAAACTTTAATCAAAAAATTTGACTATCCAATTTACGGCCCGGGTATGATGTGGGAACGTTTCCAACAAAAAGTAGATGAAAAAGGCGGTCAAGTTTCCCTCAATACTCGGGTGATGAATGTTAAGCGAGAAGGTTATCATATTACCGAAATAACGGCTTATCAAGACGGTCAAGAAATGACAATCACAGGCGATAATTTTATTTCCAGTATGCCTGTCACTGCATTGGTTAATCGACTTGATCCTTTGCCTCCTGATGAAGTTCTACACGCTGCAAAATCTCTGTCTTATCGAGACTTTTTAATTGTTGCTTTGATTATTGATCAGCCTAAACTATTTCCTGATAATTGGATTTATATTCATAGTCCAGAAGTTAAAGTGGGTCGAATCCAAAACTTTAAAAACTGGAGTCCGGCGATGGTCCCTGATCAAACAAAAACCTGTTTGGGTTTAGAATATTTCTGTACAGAAGGCGATGAAATTTGGAAGTTGTCAGACACCGAACTTTTAGATTTAGCAACTCGAGAAATAGAAAAGCTAGGTTTAGCAAAAGCCAGTCAAGTAGAGGATGGAACAATTCTCCGTCAACCCAAAGCTTACCCCGTTTATGACCGAGACTATCGCCGTCATTTACAAGTCATTCAAGATTATTTATCACAGTTTGACAACTTACAAACCATTGGTCGTAACGGAATGCACCGTTATAATAACCAAGACCATTCGATGTTAACTGGACTGTTGGCTGCACAAAATTTACTCGGCGACAATCACGATCTTTGGAATGTTAACACAGAGCGTTCCTATCACGAAGAATTTACTAAAGAAGAATGGAAAGGTCGTGAAAAACCTGAATTAGTAATGAAATAAAATTAATGAGTTGATGGGGTTAATATTTCGATAATTCCCATTAACTCTTTATCTGTTTGCTTTCTCTGGTAAAAGCCTTAGCTAAAATTTCCTGGAAATGGAACATTCATCTAGACCTTTCGTGTCCGTAATTGTTCCTGTTTATAATGATACGGAACGCTTAAAACACTGTTTAAAAGCACTGGATCAGCAGACCTATCCTCAAAGCTGTTATGAAGTGATTGTAGTGGATAATGGTTCTGATCCGGCTGAAAAAGTAGACCGTGTTGTAGCTTTGTTTAATCAAGCGTTTTGTATCAATGAAAGCACTCCAGGTTCCTACGCCGCTCGAAATCACGGAATATCGGTTGCCAAAGGGGAAATTATTGCTTTCACTGATGCTGATTGTATTCCGGCTTTAGATTGGCTCGAACAGGGTGTAACGAATTTGCAAAAGGTTCTAAATTGTGGATTAGTTGTAGGAAAAATAGAGATTTTCTTTCAAAATTCTGATAAAATCACACCAGTTGAACTCTATGAAAGTATTACAGCTTTTCCCCAAAAAGAACTTTTAGAAAAATATCGATATGGAGCCGGAGGAAATTTATTTACTTGGAAAAAAGTCATAGAAAAGGTTGGTGTTTTTGATGCAACATTGAAATCAAGTGGAGATGTCGAATGGTGTCGGCGAGTTTTTGATCAGGGCTATCAGCAAATCTATGCGGAGGAGAGTTGTGTTCAGCATCCCGCTAGGACATCTTGGCGAGAATTGTATAAAAGAACAATTCGGCTCGTAGGAGGAATCTATGATTTACAGCAAAAGAAAAACCTGAGAAATTTTCCGAAAAACCTCATTTTTATCTCCTTGTTGGTGAAAAATTTAATTCCGCCTTTGAACTTTGTCATCAATACATTTTTAGATGAACGATTGACAAGTCTCAAACATAAACTTCAGGTTTCCCTAGTAATGTTTGTTGTACGGTATATCAGCGCTTGGGAAATTCTCAGACTGAGGTTTGGAGGATTATCTGCCCGAGAGTAATATCGATTAAAAACCATGAAAATTGCATTTATAGTCGGTCATTTTCCGCAGTTGTCGGAAACCTTTATTATCAATCAAGTTATAGGTTTAATTGATCGAGGTCATCAGGTTGATATTTACTCGAGTTCTCTTGGTGATACAACTAAAACTCATCCGGCGATCGCTAAGTACAATCTGCTTGAACACACCTATTACTTTCCTGAAATTCCTGAAAATATTCTCTGGCGAGTAATGAAAGGAATCGGATTACTACTCACTCAGGGCCATCAAGAACCCGGGCGTTTTCTCGATGCTTTAAATTTTTTCAAATACGGTCAGCAAGCTCTTTCTCTGTGGTTGCTTTACACGATTATTCCCAAATTTGATCGCCAGTATGATATTATTCATTGTCAATTTGGAACTCAAAGTTATCGAGGAATGTCGTTTCGGACAATTAATGCTCCAAATGCTCGATTAGTCACAACGTTTCGAGGAGATGATATTAGTCGATTTGTGCAGGAAAGAGGCCAAAAAGTTTACCAGAAATTATTCAAGACGGGCAACTTATTTTTGGCAAACTGCGAATTCTTTAAACGTCGAGTTGTAGAGCTAGGGTGTGATGAAAGTCAAGTATTTGTACATCGTTCCGGTCTAGATTGTCGTCGATTTCCTTTTACTCCTCGTTCATATCCAGCCGATGGAAAAATTCGGATTGTTACAACAGGTCGGCTGGTGGAAAAAAAAGGAATTGAATATAGTATTCGAGCGGTAGCCCAACAAGCTTTAGTCAACCCCAATTTAGAGTATAATATTATCGGAGATGGCATTTTAAGGGAAAGCTTACAAAAATTAGTGGACGACTTAAATGCCAGTAATTTCATTCATTTATTAGGTTGGAAAGATGAAGATGAAATCATCGAAATCCTCAATCAATCCCATATTTTTATGGCTCCGAGTGTCACAGCGGCTGATGGAAATCAAGATGCTCCCGTCAATGTTTTAAAAGAAGCGATGGCGATGGGTTTACCTGTAATTAGTACCTATCATGGAGGAATTCCAGAGTTAGTAGAAGATGGAGTTACAGGTTTCTTAGTTCCTGAACGAGATGTAGATACTCTAGCTGAAAAACTCGGTATTCTGGTGAAGAATTCGCAATTATGGCTAGAGATGGGAAAAGCTGGACGAACCTATGTTGAAGAACACTACGATCTCAACAAACTGAATGATATTTTAGTCGAACTATACCGAAAAAGTTTGACATCGGGTTGTCAGAATAAGAACTTAAATGTTCAGATTCCACCGTCAGTTAAGAGTATAACTCAATCATCACTTTAATCATTTTACAGAGGTTATCGAAATGGAAAACTTATCAATAAAAACCGAACCCCAAGTGACAATTGTTGCTGTTCCTCGCGAACGGTTTAGCTGCACCCGTGAGTCCCTAGAAAGCATCTATGAACACACAAAGATACCGTTTGAATTAGTCTATATTGATGGAAATTCTCCCAAACATATTCGAGCTTACTTGCAAGAAAAAGCTGAAGCGAAAGGCTTTAAAATCCTACGAACCGATTATTATCTATCTCCCAACCAAGCAAGAAATATAGGTTTAGCTGAAGTTCATACAAAATATTTAGTCTTCATTGATAACGATGTTGTTGTCACACCCGGTTGGTTAACTCAGTTAATAGAATGCGCCGAAGAAACAGATGCGACAGTTGTCGGCCCTCTCATGTGTCAAGAAAGACCCTTGCATGAAATTGTTCACTGTGCGGGCGGAGATTCTCATATTTGGGTTGATAAAACGGGTCGGCGACGGTTTCGAGAAAAGATGTGTTTGCAAGGTAAACGGGTGAGCGAAGTTCGCGATCGCTTAAAACGCCAAGAAACGGAGTTAGCCGAGTTTCATTGTACATTAATTCGCCGCTCTATCTTTGACGAAATCGGTTTTCTAGACGAAGCCATACTGAATACAAAAGAACATTTAGACTTTTGTATGTTGGTTCGTCAAGCGGTCGGAACAGTCTACTTTGAACCCGATTCTATTGTCACTTATGTACCCGGCCCTCCACTAGAATTTAGTGATTTACATTACTATATGTTGCGCTGGAGTGATGCTTGGCAATTGGCAAGTTTGCACCGTTTGCGAGAGAAATGGAATCTGGCTGAGGATGAGTATTTCAAAACTAAATACAAAAAGGTCGGATGGCGACGATACGGCACTATTATTGTCCCCTTAGTTTTGCGTTTAACTTGGGGTATGGGAAGTGATCTTTTAGCTAGAATTATTGGCAAAATCGACCATATATTTATTAATCGCTTCTTGACTACCCGCCATGCTCATCAGCAACGGAAACTTCATCAATCAATGTCAACTAACCCTTAAACCAATTAAGGTATTCTTGGGATGGGAAAATCCTAAAGCTTAAATATGAGCATTAAACAGAAGGCAATTCAAGGTGTTGTTTGGTCTGTCATACAAAATTGGGGAAGTCAGGCAGGTTCGCTAATTGTATTTTTAATACTAGCTCGCTTGCTAACTCCAGAAGCCTTCGGTTTAATTGGTCTAGCGAATGTTTTTTTGGCGTTCATGCGAATCTTTCTAGAACAAGGATTTTCCCAAGCCTTAATTCAACGTCAGGAAATTGAGCCGGAAGAACTAGACACGGCTTTTTGGACTCATGTGGTGAGTGGCTTACTACTGACAATTATTAGCTTTTTATTGTCGGGATTTATTGCAGGTATTTTTGATCAACCAAAGCTAATACCTATCATCCAATGTTTCTCATTTTTGTTTTTCTTTAAATCTCTAAGTCATGTTCATAAAGCAATTTTAAGCCGGGAATTTGCGTTTAAAGTCATGGCAGTTCGGACAATTATCGGTATTACCATCGGTGGAATTGTGGGAATTGTCATGGCTTTATCTGGGTTTGGAGTTTGGAGTCTGGTCAGTCAGCAATTTATATATGAAGCGGTAGAAGTTTTTATTATTTGGGGTGCAATTGACTGGCGACCAAAACTGAGATTTTCTTTCAAGCATTTGCGAAGTTTGTTAAGCTTTGGCTCGAATATCCTAGCTTTAAAATTTCTAAGTTTTTTTAACAAGCGAACGGACAATTTACTCATTGGTTACTTTTTAGGAGAAGTGGCATTAGGATATTATATGATTGCTTTTCGGGTTTTAGAAGTGATGAATCAACTTTTAATTAGTACAACCAAACAGGTGGCATTGCCAACTTTTTCTCGGCTACAAACCGAACCTGAGCGCTTTCGACAAGCATTCTATAAAGTTACTCTATTCACGAGCTTAATTGCTTTTCCGACCTTTTTAGGAATGATCATTTTCACTCCCGAATTAGTCTTAGTGCTATTTGGAGAACAATGGCTACCTTCAGTTCCTGTGATGCAAATTCTAGCTTTCGCTGGAATTATTAATGCTATTTCTTTTTTTAATAGTTCTGTATTTATAGCTATGGGTAAACCTTCTTGGAAGTTGAAAGTGAGTTTACTTAATGCAATATTGAACTTTATCGCTTGTTTACTAGCAGTAAAATCGGGAATTGTTGCAGTCGCTGCCGCCTATGTGATAAGTAGTTACTTGGGTTTTCCGGTTAGTCAGTGGGCAATTAGTAAGCTCATTCATATTCCTGTGCGTACCTATTTGAAACAATTTATTAGTCCAGCAATTTGTTCATTAATTATGATTTTTGGAATTGTAACTTTTAAATATTTTCTGATTAATTTAGTTGATGAAAAGATATTAATCATTCTTGGTACAGCAATAGGAATAGTAATATATGGATTGTCTGTTAGAGTTTTATATCCTCCGATCTTTGAAGATTTACTTAAGATAGTAGAGATGATTAAATCTCCCTCTAAAAAGCTCTCAAAAAGTTAAAATTAAGTCAACTTAGTTATAATAAATAGTATAGGGCATCAAATTCTACACGCTCACATTATGTCACAATTAAACTTACCGATAAAAATAGACTTCAGCTTCTCTAAAAACCAAGCTTTAATCGAAAATAGTATCATTATTGCTTTTCTTCTTTTCGGCTTGGTGGGTATTCTTCACCACGAAATGTGGCGGGATGAATTTCAAGCTTGGTTACTGGCTAGAGATAGTGCATCCCTGATAGAACTTTTTCACAATATGCAGTATGAAGGACATCCGGGTTTATGGCATCTCTGTCTATATGGGTTAAGCCGAATTACCCACAATCCTTTAATTATGCAGATTTTTCATCTATCTGTATCGGTTATCATTGTTTCTTTAATCGTCAAATTTTCTCCCTTTTCTCCTTTACATAAATTTTTACTCAGCTTTGGATATTACTTTTTTTATGAATATACAATTATCAGCAGAAACTACAACTTAGGAATATTATTTATTTTCCTATTTTGTATTATTTATTTAAAAAATAAGGTCAAACCTATATTAATTGCTACAGTATTAGCATTAATGGCAAATGCCAATGTTTTTGCTTTCATTCTTAGTTTTGCATTTGCATTGACTTTAATTGACAATTTTTATTCTCAGATTAAAGCAAATAAATTTAACAAGCAAAAATTTTTGACAAGTTTATTGATTTTATTTTCCGGTTGGGGGCTTTCATTATTACAAATTATTCGGCTCTCAATTTCCCAAGAACAAGTTATTCGCCCTATAAAATCTTCTGCAAAACCGATTCAATCTAGTGTAAGTTTCTTCCAAGAAATTAAGCTTGCAGGTAGTACATTTACAGACATCTGGAGAAGTTATGTACCTATTCCATTTCACCTAAATAATGAATTTTGGAATAGTAACATTCTGATTGATAATAGCATGAACACTCCCACTATAGCGGATATATCATTAAATACAATGATTGCAGCCTTAGCTTCTTTGGCTATCCTACTGATTAGTATTAAACTTTTATGTCAAAATCGGCTAATACTAACAATTTATTTGCTAGGAACAGCTAGTATTTTAACTTTTAACTATTTGATTTTTAGAGGAGAAATGAGGCATCAAGGTCATCTTTTTATTTTATTTATAGCCTGTCTCTGGATCTTAAAAAAACTGTTATTAAATAAATACAAATTTACTTATAAACAACAATTTATAAATCAATTTATAACTGTCATTCTTTCGATTCACTTACTGGCAGGTGTTCATGCCTATAGTGTTGATTTATTATATCCTTTTTCTGTGGGTCGAGAAACCGCTCAGTATATACAAGAAAATGATCTGGATCATTTAATCATAGTCGGTCAAAAAGACACTCAAGCAGCCGTTATATCTGGCTATCTTGGTCAACAAATTTATTATCCAGAGAGGGGAGAATTTGGGAGTTTTTGGACTGTTCAAACTAAGATGAAAGATATAAAAATGATTGCAGGACTCATCCGTGATCACCCCAATGACACTTTACTGGTTTTAACTTATAAACTAAAATCCGATTCTGTTTTCCCACCGGATATTAATATTACTGAACTGAAACACTTTGTAAAACCCACCATAGAAACTTACGAAAGCTCATTCTACATCTATATAGCTAGAGAGATAGAACCCAATCTAGACAACCAAAATTCAGATCAATAGATTATATATTTTAAAAGTAAAAATTTCTCTATCAATAAAACTCGCAAAACCTTAAAACCGATGTCACAATTAAACTTACCGATAAAAATAGACTTCAGCTTCTCTAAAAACCAAGCTTTAATCGAAAATAGTATCATTATTGCTTTTCTTCTTTTCGGCTTGGTGGGTATTCTTCACCACGAAATGTGGCGGGATGAATTTCAAGCTTGGTTACTGGCTAGAGATAGTGCATCCCTGATAGAACTTTTTCACAATATGCAGTATGAAGGACATCCGGGTTTATGGCATCTCTGTCTATATGGGTTAAGCCGAATTACCCACAATCCTTTAATTATGCAGATTTTTCATCTATCTGTATCGGTTATCATTGTTTCTTTAATCGTCAAATTTTCTCCCTTTTCTCCTTTACATAAATTTTTACTCAGCTTTGGATATTACTTTTTTTATGAATATACAATTATCAGCAGAAACTACAACTTAGGAATATTATTTATTTTCCTATTTTGTATTATTTATTTAAAAAATAAGGTCAAACCTATATTAATTGCTACAGTATTAGCATTAATGGCAAATGCCAATGTTTTTGCTTTCATTCTTAGTTTTGCATTTGCATTGACTTTAATTGACAATTTTTATTCTCAGATTAAAGCAAATAAATTTAACAAGCAAAAATTTTTGACAAGTTTATTGATTTTATTTTCCGGTTGGGGGCTTTCATTATTACAAATTATTCGGCCTTTGATTTCACAAGAACAACTCATTCGCCCCATGCAATCTTCTGGCGAACAGATTCAATCTAGTCAGAGTTTATTGCAAGAATTGACAATTTTAGGGAAAATAGTTACAGATATATGGAGAAGTTATGTTCCTATCCCATACCAATTAAATAATAATTTTTGGAATACTAATATCCTCATTCACGGCAACATTTTTCCGACTGTAGGGGGTATATCATTAGGGGTGTTTATTGCAGCTTTAGGTTCTTTTATTCTTCTACTCATTGCTATTAAAATTTTAGCTTCAAAACGGTTAATATTAACCCTTTATCTGTTTGGAACGGTTAGTATTATGGCTTTTAGCTACCTCATTTTTCACGGGGTTATGAGACACCGAGGTCATCTCTTTATTTTATTAATTGCCTGCTTATGGATACTCAAAAAAGAGTTGATAAAACAGCACAACTTAACTTCTCAACAAATAGCTGAAAGTCGATTCAGAAATCAATTTTTAACGGTCATTCTTTCCTTTCATTTACTCGCAGGTATTCATGCCTATAGTATAGATTTATTTTATCCTTTTTCCGTTGGTCGAGAAACAGCCCAATATATTCAAGATAACAATCTTGATGAGTTAACAATAGTCGGTCAAAGAGACAGACAAGCATCTGTTATATCTGGCTATCTTGGTCAACAAATTTATTATCCAGAGACAGGAGAATTTGGGAGTTTTTGGACTGTTCAAACTAAGATGAAAGATATAAAAATGATTGAAGGACTCATCCGTGATAACCCCAATGAAACTTTATTGGTTCTAACTTATCAACTGGAATCTGATTCTGTTTTCCCTCCCGACATTAAAATCACTGAACTAAATCGCTTTGTTAAGTCCACGATAGAACCGTTTGAAAAATCGTTCTATATCTATACTGCTAAAGAGGTAGAATCCAATCTAGAAAACTAAAATGATCCGATAAAAGTAACTAATTTTGTTGTAAAATAATATTAAAATAGTCAGATAAAAATGATGAATCAGCCTTTTTTCTCCATCGTAATTCCGACCTATAACCGCCCAGATAGACTCCAGAACTGTCTTCAGTCAATTACTCATCTCGACTATCCTCGCGATCGCTTTGAAGTCATCGTAGTTGATGATGGTAGTCAAGTCTCTCTCGAACCCATTGTTACTCCTTTTCGTCAACAAATTGAGATCACTTTCATCACCCAACCGAATGCAGGCCCCGCTTCTGCACGTAATACGGGGGCGGCTCAAGCCAGGGGAAAATTTATTGTTTTTACCGATGATGACTGTCAACCCAAACCCAATTGGTTAAACAGTTTAGAGACTCAATTTACTCTGACTCCAGATAGCCTATTAGGAGGTAAAACACTAAACGCCTTGCCCGAAAATTTGTATTCAACCGCCAGTCAATTACTGATAGATTATCTGTACGAATATTATAATACTGACCGCGAACAAGCCAGCTTTTTTGCGTCTAATAACTTTGCGCTTTCTAGAGATGGTTTTCATCAAGTCGGACGGTTTGACACTACATTTCCCCTCGCTGCCGGGGAAGATCGGGAATTTTGCGATCGCTGGTTATATCAAGGTTATCAAATGGTTGCTGTCCCCGATGCTCAAATTTATCATGCTCACAAGTTAACATTACGCAGCTTTTGGCGACAACATTTCAACTATGGTCGAGGTGCTTTTCACTTTCATCAATTACGTTCTAAAAGAGGAATCGGAGAAATTAAAGTTGAACCTTTATCTTTTTACTTTAAGTTGCTGAGTTATCCCTTTTTCCAACCCGAGCATCATCAACCCCGATTAATCCTTTCTGCACTGTTTTTTGTCTCGCAAGTTGCCAATGTTTTAGGCTTTTTCCGAGAACGCATAAATTCCAAATCAAAAGTTAATCCTTCTCCACTTTCCGTTGAAAGCCATTGATTTCGTCTGGACAGATTGGAGATAATTTATAACACAAATACGGAGAAATTAATGTTGTTAGAACTTCTGCTTAAAAATAAAAAGCTTAAAAAACTTCCCTGGTTGCTTCAACTTAGTCTGGCTCATGGGGCAACTCTAGGAACTAGCGCTCAATTTGCTGACGAGTTTGCAGAGGTAGAAACCTACTGTACATTTATTGGCTATTCCCGAAGCGGACATAGTTTAGTAGCAGCTTTACTTGATGCCCATCCCCATATTGTCATGGCTCACGAACTGCGTGCGGTCAAGTATGTCAATTATGGCTTTGGGCGAAATGCCCTCTATTATCTACTATTTCAAATGACTAAAGTTAGAGGACATTCTTGGATGCGTGGGGGCGGATACACCTACAATGTACCGGGTCAATGGCAAGGTTCTTTTGAAAAGATTCGGGTGATTGGCGATAAGCATGGTGAGTTTACGGTTTGTACCCTCGCTGACAACCCAAAGTTACTTAAAAAGCTGCGAGATGTGGTCAAAGTACCAGTACGATTTATTCATGTTGTCCGTAATCCATTTGATAACATCGCAACGATGGCACTGAGGAAAGCAAAGCAGAATTCGTTGGATATTCGGGGAACTATAGATCGCTATTTTAGTGTTTGTGAATCGGTTATGAAGGTGACAGCAATGGTTGATCGAGTAGATCTATACGATCTTCGTCAAGAAGATTTTATTGAAGATCCGAAAGGGCAACTTCGTGACCTATGTCTCTGGTTGGGAGTAGAGCCATCATTAGATTATTTAGAGGCTTGTGCAAGCATCGTTTTTGAGTCGCCGCATAAAAGCAGATCTAAAATAGAATGGAGCGAAGATTTAAAGCAAGAGGTTGAAAGTAAAATGCGCTCGTTCCCGTTTCTGGAAGGATATACTTTTGAAAATTAGAAAATAAAAAATCCATGATAACTATGCGCTTAAAAAGGATAAAACTGGCTCCTGGATATCACGAATTTTCCCTAAAAATGCTTTACTGCTGTCTTTTTTCGGGAGTATACAGTGCCAATTTTTCTTTGAAAGAAGGCGTCTTTTCCTTCGTTCAGGTCAAGTCTTTCCACTTTCAAGTTGACTCCGAGCAATCAACGAGCCGCCGTCTCTTTTTTCAACCTCGTAAGTGGGAGGTCAAGCCATGAATAATCCCCGGATCAGTATTATTATTCCAACACATAATCGACCTCATTTATTACCGAGAGCGGTTCAGAGTGCGCTTAATCAAACCTACCCAGATTTAGAAGTAATTGTGGTCGATGATGCTTCACAAGAACGTGCAGATCTCCCAGATGATCCAAGATTACGAGTCATTTTTTTAGAAAAGAACATAGGCGGCGCGGGGGCGCGAAATGTGGGAACTAAGGCAGCTTTAGGACGCTGGGTGACTTACTTAGATGACGATGATTATCTACTGCCTCACATGGTAGAAGTTTCTCTGTCAACATTGCAAACAACAACCGCTAATCCTCCTGTTGCGGTCGTTTCGGGACTTCAAAAAGTAGATGAGGCGGGTAAAGTGATTGCCACACGCATTCCCCCCACCGTTTGTCAGAAAGGAAGCCATTTCTTTTTAGAAACCCCAGAACCAGGACGTTCTTTCCACACCAAACAAACCCTAGTTGTGGAACGGGATCTGGTTTTAAAAATTGGGGGATGGGACGAAACCTTTCGCTCTCGGGTTCATTCTGAATTCTTTTTACGACTAAATCCCCAATGTACTCTGATAGGTTTACCGAGCGTAACTTATCATCTCCTCTCTCATACTACTGATCGAGTATCAGGCAATCAACAGCTACGACAAGAAAGCTTTTATCGTTTGATTCAAAAACATCAGGATGTCTTTAGGAACCATCCTAAAATGTTTGCTGAGTTTGTCTACAAACACGCAGTAACATCCTCTGAAATCGGACAGAATAAAGCCGCTTTTAATCATTACCTTTGGGCTTTTAAACTTCATCCCGCTCACACCTTTTTTCTGAGTGCTTGGTCTGCTTTTTCTCAACTATCAAGAAGCTAAAAAAGCTATTTTTAACGGCTTAAAATTATTCTTGATTATCTTTTATCTTCATAAACAAGACATAGGAGCTTACATGATTCTCGACATTTTAGAACTTGATGAACAAACGACATTAAAAGGTCAAGTAATTGTTCTTGGCTCCGGCATTGCGGGGGCTGAAGTGTCAACCCATCTCGCCCGTCATGGCCGGGATGTAATCTTAGTTGAAAGTGGACGCGATCGCTTTGATCCCGCGATTCAAGCCTTAAACGATGTGATATTTCTGGGGAAACGCCACCGCGAGTTAAATCCGAATACATATTACCATCGATACTTACCTCCTGAGCTACGGGGAGTCAGTCGGGTACGTCAGTTTGGGGGAACCAGTAACGTCTGGACGGGGAAATGGAAATATCTACAGCCTTCTGACTTCGACGGAAGAGATTGGATACCCAACAGTGATTGGCCGATAGACTTTACCGATCTTTTAGAACATTATCGTTCTGCTGCCAAAGATTATGGATTTGGTGATTTAGAGGCCGAAGCGGTACGCCCTGAAATCTTGGAACTTCGAGCTAAAATTGCAGCCTATGGCTTGAAAATGAGCAGTTTTTATTGGGAGAAAACCCCTACCCGCACAGCAATCCGTTTTGGGGAAGAAATGCGTCGTTCGCCTAATCTACAAGTGATTCAAGGTGCGACAGCAACGGAGTTAAAACTCGATCCTTCAGGCCAGCGAGTGACTGCGGTGGTTTGTCGCTCTCTCGAAGGTCGAGAAATCTTGGTTGAGGGTAATGTCATTGTTCTTGCTACTGGGGCGTTGGAAGCAGCACGTCTGTTATTGGCATCTAACCGCCAAATTCCCGAGGGTATCGGTAATACTCATGATCTGGTTGGTCGTTTCTACACCGATCACCCGAAACATCATACTGGCACCCTCTTGCCGGGTCATCTGACTCGACAATACGCCCACGAGTTGCAATATGCGCCCAAACCTCGGTTTTGTATTTGTTTTGCTTTAGATGATGATACTCAGCGCGAACACCAGCTTCTCGAACACGTCTTATACATTAAGCCAATCTACGAAAAACTAACAGACCGACTCAAACGAATCATTCAACGTCGGCCGATTTGCAAGGATAATAACGGAGTGGTGGCTACATACCAAGTCAAGTTTGTGACGGAGCAACTTCCCCAAAAAGATAGCCGTCTTAAGCTCGGTACTGAACTGGATGCCCTTGGTGAACGAAAATTAGAGGTTGACTGGTGCTTTACTGAGCATGATCATCGTTCTATGAAGAAAACCTTAGAATTATTGACCCAACGTTTTACTGATGTTGGTATTGGCACATTTGAGTTTGGGGATGATCCGCCCTGTATAGATAATATGACCGACGCCGCCCACCAAATGGGAACAACGCGCATGGGTAGCTGTCCTGAAGAGGGGGTGGTTGATATTAATTGTCGGGTGTTTGGCACGGATAATCTTTATGTCGCTAGTTCTGCCGTCTTCCCAACTGGGCCTTCCTATTCTCCTACTTTTACTATCTTAGCTCTCGCCCGTCGTCTTGGTCAGCATTTGCTCAAGCAGACAACGTTTAAATCAGTTGATTGTCTTAATATAGCTTCTGTAAATGACTCTCATACAACTTTGGTGACTGATGGGGTGACAAAGAGACTAGAAGATTGACTCAATAAAGTTGCTTGAATCAATTTTTCCCCAGGTAATAATGATTTTTGATTCGAGTTCTGGTGTCTAGATCTTAATCATTTTTTAGATTAAAAGCATCACAAATAGAGCGATCGCTTTGACTCATCTGAGGATAATTGTGCAAATAATTTTGCACCCAAGCACATCCTTGATGTAACAGTTGATCTTGATCCAAAACTTGGGGGATATTCCACAGAATCACACTTTGATCTTCACTAGCGGTCGCCAACGTTTGACCATCAGAACTAAACGCAACTTTCCGAACCGGGCCATTGTGACCGTTGAGAGTGGAAAGCAAGACCCCTTGATTGTCCCAGAGTTTCACGGTTCCATCTTGACTCGCGGACGCTAGGGTTTGACCATCGGGACTAAATGCGATACCCAAAACTTCAGCATCGTGGCTATTGAGGGTGTGGACTAACCTCGGGGGTTGATTCGCCTGCAATTTCCAAAGTTTAACCGTTTGGTCTTCACTACCTGTTGCTAACATTTGACCATCGGGACTAAACGCCACAGTCTTCACTCCCCCTTGATGGGCCTCCAACGTGGCTAACAAAACACCGTTAACATCCCAAAGTTTAACGATTCCCCCCCGACTTGAGGCTGCTATCGTTTGACCATCGGGACTCAAAACGACATCCCAAACCTCTGTGTCAAAACCGTTGAGAGTTTTTAAGACAATCGGGGGATTCTTTGGGGACAGTTGCCACAATTTCACCGTTTTATCGGAACTCGCGGAAACCATCATTTGACTATCGGGACTGAAAGCAACAGCGTAAACCAAATCTTGATGGTCTGTTAAAGTCGTGCGTAGCGTTCCGTCAGCATTCCAGAGTTTAATCGTTCTATCCCAACTCGCCGAAGCCAGGGTTTGACCATCAGGACTAAATGCGACCCCACTCACCTCAGCAGTATGACCTTTCAAGGTTGAACGTAAACTGCCGTCTGGGTTCCAGAGTTTCACCGTTTTGTCACGACTGGCGGTGGCAATCGTCCGGCTATCCCCACTCCAGGCAACGCCCCAAACCTCGTCCGCAGAAACTCTCAACCGTGTCAGTAGGCTGTTGTGAAGCATCCAGAGTCTCACGGTTTTGTCGCCACTAGCCGAAACCAAAGTTTGACCATCGGGACTAAAGGCCACTTTCCAAACTTCATTGTCATGCCCAATCAGGGTATTTTGCAAGCTGCCGTCGCGGTTCCAGAGTTTAATCGTTTGGTCGCCACTGGTTGAAGCTAAGGTCTGACCATCGGGACTGAACGCCACGGCATACACTTGATCATTATGCCCTATCAGGGTATTTTGCAAGCTACCATCGCGGTTCCAGAGTTTGACAGTACCATCAAAACTCGCTGAGGCAATGGTTTGACCGTCGGGGCTGAAGACGACTCCACAGACTCCCGCCCGATGGCCGTTGAGGGTGGTTTGTAAAACTGGGGTTTTCAGTGTCTTAATCGTCCAAAGTTTGAGGCTGTTGTCTTCACTAGCAGATGCTAAGGTTTGACCATCGGGGCTAAAGGCAACCCCTCGAACGGGGCCTTGATGACCTTTTAAAACACTGATTAAGGTGCCGTCAATCTTCCACAATTTAACGGTTTTATCTCGACTTGCTGAGGCAATGGTTTGACCATCGGGGCTAAAAGCAACCCCATAAACTTCTGCATCATGGGCGTTTATTGTGGTTCGTAAACTGCCATCAATATTCCACAATTTAACAGTTTTGTCTCGACTTGCTGAAGCAATAGTTTGACCATCGGGGCTAAAAGTAACCGCATAAACTTCGAGTTGATGACCGTTGAGAGTGGTGCGTAAACTGCCATCAAGATTCCACAATTTTACCGTTTTATCAGAACTCGCTGAGGCAATGGTTTGACCATCCCGACTGATGGCAACTTGCCAAACCCAATCTTGATGTCCGACTAAACGGTTAGATTCTACTACACCATAAAGGGATTGATTTAAAACTTGTTTGACTCTATTTTTGAGAGTGGGATTTTTGACCGTAACTTGTTGTAATTTTTGCTGGGCGCGTAGGGCTTCAACTAACGCATCTAATTGATGGTTTGAAGTAAATAAGGATTGAGAATATTGAGTAATTGCTCGGATTTCGTTCGTGAGTGAATTTTGCCATTGTCCGACTGCTACTGTTGCTAAACTACGGCTAAAAATAAACCTCCACTTAATCCAGAAAGGGTTAGTTTTCGGCGTTGCTTTTTTTGTTGAGTTTCACTATCGCGCAAAGCGATACTTTTTTCAATAAAATATTGATCACTTGAACTTAATTCTTGAGGGCGTTGCTGTTGCCAATATTCAGCATCGGCGAGTAGTTTTCCCCGTAACAATGCACCTGCATCATGATCGCTTTTTTCCCATTGATGAAATAGGGTGCGTAACTGTTCTTGCCAGGAGCGAAAGTCTCCATCTAGTTTTATCCACTGTTCTAGTCGTTGCCAATTTTTGATTAGGGCTTCGTGAACGATTTCGACAGTTTCTTCTGCGGTAATTTCGTTACGGTTTGTCACTACTAAACGGGCAGAAGCCAGATGAGTTACAATATCCCAATTTTCGGGGTTTATTTCATCACAAGTGGCAATTCTACGACTAAAATCGGTTCCTTCTCCGGGTTGAACTAACTGTAAAAATATTCGTTGTGTTCTGAGTTTATCGCTTAAATCAAGTTGATTATAAATTCCTTCAGCGTGTCGAGCCAGTGCTTTTTCTACGCCTCCAATTTCTTCATAGGCTTCATGGGTTAGCCAGCCTTGTTGTTGTTGCGGCCAAAGTTCTGTTAAGGCAAATTCTAATAAGGGTAAACGACCGGGTTCTAAGGTGGCTTCAATTAGTTTTTCAGTGAGTCCAGCTTCGAGTTGAACCTGCATTTTATCAGCAGGCTTTTCGATAACGGTTTGTAATTCTTCTCGACTCATTGGACCGAGGTTATAAACTGAACCTTGCAAAGCATCACTTAAGGGCCGATAAGATAAAGCATGACTATAAAAATCAGCTCGTAATGTTACAATTAGAGAGAAGCGAGGAACTAGACTAATGACAGTTAATAATCCGTCTAAAAAAGCTTGACGTTCTGCGTCGCTGGTTTGGGTATACAGTTCTTCAAATTGATCAATAATTAAGGCAATTCGTCGATGGAGAAAGTTTTGAAGATAGCGATAGATAATTTCTGCTAAAGCGTGTTTATCTTGCTTGAGTTCAACGGCGAGTTCAAGTTCGAGTAAACGATGATGATAGGGTTGATCTTGAGTGGTATTATTTGAGGGTTTCCAGTGAATCGCCTGAATTAATGCAACTGCTAAAGCTTCAATCGGATTTTGACCCGGACGGATAGAAATAATTTGCCATTGTTGAGTGATATCTTGGCGAAGTTGAGGTACTAATCCTGCAAAGACTACGCTTGATTTTCCACTTCCACTCGCCCCAACTACAGCAACTAAGGGATTATTTTTAACAGCAGAAACTAAGGTTTCAGTAAAGGTTTCTCGCCCGAAAAATAAGTCGGTGTCTTCTTCGCTAAAAGCAAATAAACCCCGGTAAGGACAAGGTGGACTTCCCCCTAATTGTAACCAAGTAGGAGCCTGAACTGAGGGATTTTGACAAATAATCGGTAAACCCGAAGCACCTGGAAATTCATTTTCGAGGGTTTGGAGTTGAAAACGGGCTTGTTGAACCGAGCGATAAAAAGAGAGTCGTTGAATAGCAAAAGTCTCTAAAAAATGCCTTAAAAATTCCTGGGCGACATAATTGGGTACGGGTTCGCGCATGACAATTACAGTCGGAATATGCAAATGTTCTAAAGCTTTGGCGAGTCCTAAACCGTCACAAGAATTAAAAATTGCCAGTTTTAATCCATTAAAAATAGCTTTCTGGAGAGTTGTTGAAAGTTCCTCTAAAGTGAGGTTATTATCTGTAGGATGGTCGTTGAGATAAATGCGCCCGGTTTGGCTTTTGGTTTGACTATGACCTGCAAAAAAGAGAATATCCCAACCTCGACTATCTGCGAGATGTGTTTCAAATTCTTGACGAGTGGGATTAATTAAAAACTGGGGTTCTGCATCAATTAAATTTTGCAGAATTTTCCGTTCCGTTGTTAAATCAATTCCTCGACTATTACCAAAAACAGCTAAGATTCTAACGGCAGTTTTTGTAGAGTTAACTTGAGAAGATGCAGGAATGCGATATTCAGGTTGACTGAGGGCGAGTTCTGCGAGAGGATAATCCTGAAAAAATTCCCAATTTTGCCACGGAAGACGTCGTAAAATTTCATCTGGCGTTTCGAGAATCACTCGAATTTCTTGGGTAGAGTTTAGATGAAAACGTAACTGTTTTTCGAGGTTAGAAAAAGATTCCGATTTTAGCCAAGAATTGAGTTGGGCTTGAAATTGATGATTTAATTCTTCAAAACTGACTTGGGAAACATTTGTCACCCCTCCAAGTTCAATTTCAAAATCGTCGTCGTCATCATCTTCTTCTTCACTCAAAGACAGTAAAGCATGACGCTGACACAGACTTTGATAAACAATTTTCCAGCTTTGATAGAGTTCAATTAAGGCTGGTTCTGGTGGTAAACTGGCGACAAATTGTGCTAAAACAGAAGACGTTTGATTGCGAATTTGTACACAAATACTCGGAAAACCGACGTGTAAATTCCCCATACCCAACGACAACACAACCACTTGGCTGAGTTCAGATTTCAAATTCTTCTCTAATTCGGGTATCATTCCAACTGACCTCAATAATAAATTTTTGTCCAGATTTTCCTGTAAAAGGATTAAGTTGGATATAGTTGTCGTGGCTACGGGAAGTGACTTCTTGACATATTTTACCTGCTTTTGATTGCCAAGTCAATTGCACAGAAGGTGGTAAATATTCATCATTTACAGTGGGATGAAGTTGCACTAAAACTCGTGTTTTTTCATCGGGTTTTGGGGTGACTGTTACTAACATTATAAAGCGGCGACTATTTAACTGCATCCCCAGATTAATCAGCTTTCCCCGTTTGATTTCTTCAGAGACACAGCGAGTATTAAAAGACAAACTCAGTTCGGGAGAAACTAAAGCTTCGAGGGGTTGCCAAGCCGACTCAAAAACATTCTTAAGCCACTCATAAATTTTGGCACAGTTGGAAGATTCAGGCGCTACTTCTGGTTCCAAATTAAACTGTATAAAGTTACAGTAAAACAATAAATGATTGGGTTCAATATCAAATAGATCTAGTGGGATAAAATGATTTATTTCTGATGATTTACAAGGATAACGATCAGTGATTGTTAAAAGTTTTTCCTGAGAAATCGAACCTCTAAACAGCATTTCTTCTTCTTCTTCCATCACTTCAGCCACAACATAAAAGTCAGCCAAACGTTTAGGTTGAATAAAAATCTCTTGAGGCAAAGAAATAAATTCATCGAGTACGTGTTCAACAGCAATAATACCAATCTTGAATTTTCCAAACTGAAAATAACCAATTTTTTCTTGGCTAGAATTAAGATTTTGATGAATTTTTCCGGGAGACAAGCGTTCAGTAAACCATCGTTCCAAACCTAATAATGCTAACGCATTTAAGTAAGTTTGCCATTGCTTTTCTTCTTCCATTATAGGATTACTGACAATCATCGCCTGTTCAAAATCCTCACATTCTAGCGTGATAACTTCTGAGACCATGAATTTTAAATCTTTTGTAAGGTTTTGATTTCCTGACATGACAAACTCCAATTAGCTAGATAAGTTGACTAAGATAAGCACGTAAATATTCAGCGTAAATACTTTTGAAAGAACGGTTTTTTCCAGTTCTCATTTCTTCAGTCGCATTCTGAAAAACTTCCTGATCTGCGAAAGCTTCAACCGCTTGTATGATTGTGTTTAAATAATCCGGTTTTGGCGGAATTGAAGTCAAACCCATTTTTTGAGCTTTTTTTAAGACTTCTTCCAGAAGATTTTGAACTGTCATCGTGCGAATTTTATTTAAAAGTTCACCCGGATTTAAAATTCTTCTGGTTTGATCCCAACTTGTCATTCCCAATACAGGAGCAATTTCTTTAAGGGACATTCCTTGATTATAATAAAGTTGTAAACCCGGAATAAATTGAGAAGCTTTCTCCGCATATTTTCGACTTTTTTTGAGTTTGTGAATCTTGTGCTGAACTTCTTTTTGAATGGCTTGGCTTAAAATTTTACTCAGTTTTTGATGTAAAAAATCAACGATTTCCTGTTGTTCAATTTCGATTTGAGGTTCATACTCTTGTTGAATATCAGGGCGGATTTCATACTGATTCTTATCTTGATTATAGACCTCTAGACATTCTCGGTTACTCCAAACTTCATATTGTCTGAGTTGTTTTGCAACTTGCTTGAGATCTTTAAAAACAAGAGCTTCACTGCTAATAATTACCTGATGTTCTTGAAGTTTACTTAACATTTCTTGCAGTTGCTCAGGAGATGGATCAGGACATTTTCTAGCTCCTTTTGATTGTTGACGGCGATCGCGACGATAAACCTGATGAAAAGCTTCTACTAACAGGCGATCACGAGTTGAAAGAAGTTCAAGTTGTGTAGAACGAGTTCGATTTAACAACGCCCAATCACTAATTTTTTGAAATCCATAATCAGATAAAAAATTCTTAATGTCTGGATGTTGTTTCGTTTTAAAATAAACCCAATTTTTCAAACTCATGTTTGTAGGATGATCAGCCTGGAAACTTTGTAAGATTTCCACCGAAAAAAATGGAAAACTATTAAGCTTAAGACTCCCATTTTTTTGCAAAATCAATTGAGTTTTTTGGTCTTGATCTAGCACAATAAAATGCTGACCATCATCGTTGAGAACAAACGGTAATAAATCTCGGTATTTAAAACTGTGTCCTCCTCCAAATAAACGCTCAATTCTTTGACAAGCTCTCAAAATCGGTTCAGAAACTGCACAACGTAAGCAAAGTCCAGCTAAAGCACGAGTTTGTAAGTCTATTTCTATATTTTGAGCTTTAAAATAACTCAAAAGTAGGGTTTCAAAAGACTCCTTAGACGAAGGTGAATGTTCTGATTTGAGCAGTTGTTGTTCTAAAAATTCTTGTGCTAATGTAATCCCATCAGTTTGATATCCAACCTTTTCACTAGCTGGATGAATTCGGAATATTTTGCAATATCTCGACAAAACACCCATAAACACAGCATTTCTATTTAAACTCATTGAGGTAGATGTTTGGCGGTTCTGGTGTGAATAAGATGCTATAACACCCCGACCTTTAAAATCAGGCATAACTTGAGGTTTCCTGCAACAAAAGGAGTACAAAGTAAGTTCAATTTTTGGGCTTTACTAATCTCCTTTAGGTTTCTAGACTATATTTGATCTCTAGATGTCAGCCTTTTAAGCTGATGCAGTTTGGAAAAACTTCTGAGCTATACGGATCTGAGTCATCCGGTGAGTGATCAACCGATCAGCCCTTTTCGGAAATTCATCACTGCATTAACCCATGATCTCAACCTCTATCTAGCAGACGGTAGAAAAATTCAACTTTCTGCGACAACTCAGTGCATCAGAGCGATCTGATCACCAGGAGATTGAGATATTATGAACATCCTACCGTCAATTCTCTCTTTTTTGAATTGGTATTTTCAACCTGCCGAGAAGGTTTTGACAACCCACTCACCCACGAGTTCACCTGTTGAGTCACCCCAGAAAATTGAGGGAAAAATCATCCCAGACCCCAGTGATCTTCAAGATCCCATTCAAATTAAACCTGACAATTTCTATGACCCTCGATTTCTGCCCAATTTTGCCAGTGATAATTTCAACGATTTGAGTCGTTATCATGCAATAAAACCGCATTTGAAGTGAACTTAATTTCTACACTTTAGAGACATTAAATTCTCCAAAAATTGATGATCACTAAAATTTAGCACAAGCATTTAATCCATTCTTGTGACTGTCTAAGATTGTTTTATTGTTGTTACCCAAAAACTCGGTTTAACTTTTCCTCCTCATCCCCTCTCCGAGAAGAAGAAGGGGAAGTTATGCTTGACTTCAAAAAAAATCAACTAAAATGATTCAATCTTTTCTAGCGAACTTGACTGTTCAATTTCTTCTAAACCCCGAATATTATCTGCAATTTTCTTGACTAAACTTGCAGTAGGAACCGCTAATAGCAAACCCAAAACTCCGGCAATTTTGACACCTGCTAATAGAGAAACAATCACTAAAGCTGGATTGAGTCCCGTAATTCCGCCAATCAACCGAGGGGCGATCACATTCTCATTAATTTGACCGATAATCAAAGCAATAGCTAAGACCTTTAGCCCCAAGAAAACATTATGCAATGCCAATAAGGTACTAATGACTAAAACAGCAAAAGTTCCCCCAAAAGGAATCAAACTTAATGAACCAATTCCAAATCCAAACAGCAACCAAAAAGGAATTTGAAAAATCAAAAAAGCGAAAGATAAAGCAATGCTGAGAATTAACGCTAAAATCGCTTGCCCAGAGTAATAGCCGCGAAAACTTTGTTGAATTGTGAGCTGTATTTGCTCACTCCATTCTCCCGGTAGCCAGCTTATTAATCCGTCCCAGAGTTTCTCCCCATTGAGAACTAAAAGAATGGTAAGTACAACCGTAACAATCAAATTTAAAGCACTATTAATCGTGTTTAATGTCAAGTCAATAATTTCAGCCGTCAGAGATTTTAAAGTTCGAGAAAGTTGACCACTAATCTGAGCAGTCAAATCACTTATATCCATCGGTAAATATTGGAGTATCGTCTGTTCATCGAGAGTATCCAACTGTTTTCGTCCTTCTTCTATCCAAGCGGGTAAACGATTCACAAATTCAATCAATTGTTGAAACACCAAAGGACTTAAAACAAAGATCAAAAATCCCAAGAACACAAGAGCCAGCAGAATCACTCCTGTAATTGCAAACCCTCGGGGTACACCTCGTTGTTCTAAAAAAACGATTGGATATTCGAGTAAAAAAGCAATCAGACTCGCGGTTAATACAATACCAGGAACAGGCTGTAGATACTTAAACAACAGCAAAAGAAACCAAGCATTAAGAAATAACAACGGAAAAGCTAAGGCGAGGTAAAACCAGCGAGGTAGTTTTTGAGTTGAATTCATAGATCTGCACAATGATAGGGGTACTGAAGTGATATCTTAATCTTTCTTTTATCCGTTTCATCCCGAATTTTGAGGGTCAAAACTGATCCCGTCCAAAATTGTCCATTATCCCATCGCTGAACTGCCCGTGTTACAATAGCTTTCGAGATTAGGCATAGGTTCTCGCTTCTGCTTTCAGTGCAAATTCATTGTTCTGTTTGATTAAACAGAGCTTGACATCCGAAATCTCTCTACATTTTCAGTATGACTTGGAGCTCATGTATGTCTATTTACGTTGGTAATCTCGCTTATGAGGTTACAGAGGAAGACTTGAAATCAGTATTTGCCGAATATGGTGCTGTACAGCGCGTGAGTATCCCTACTGACCGGGAAACAGGTCGCCCTCGGGGTTTTGCATTCGTAGAAATGGGAGCAGAGTCCGAAGAAGATGCTGCGATCGAAGCCTTAGATGGGGCTGAATGGATGGGCCGCGACCTGAAGGTAAATAAAGCCAAGCCGCGAGAAAATAAGGGTTCTTTTGGTGGAGGAAATCGTCAACGGGGCCGCTACTCCAATGATTATTGAGCTTTAAAATCTCAATTTTCACCCAATTCCTTAATTGATTAAATTTCAGGACAGGGAATATATTCTGTCCTGTTTTTGTTAGATTGACTTCGATTTCTGGTTTGACCCCAATACTTTTGGCTGATCAAACGTTAAGATTATCATTCCATATTAGCGTGGATTGTGGGAGGCTTTAAGAACAATGAAAGTTTTACTAATTTATCCCGTATTTCCAAAAACATTTTGGTCTTATGACAAAATTCTGGAGCTAGTGAACCGTAAGGTTTTATTGCCTCCCCTGGGACTGATTACAGTCGCGGCTATCTTACCTCAAGATTGGGATTTTACGTTAGTTGATCGCAATGTTCGCTCTGTTACTGAGGCTGAATGGGAAAGCGCAGATCTGGTCATTATCTCTGCAATGATCGTTCAGAAAAGTGATTTAATCTATCAAGTCAAAGCGGCAAAACAACGGGGTAAATTAGTTGCTGTTGGCGGCCCTTATCCCACCTCTGTACCCAAAGACGCTTTAGACGCTGGGGCTGATTTTCTCATTTTAGATGAGGGAGAAATGACACTTCCTTTATTTTTAGACGCTTTACAACGAGGCGAAACTTCGGGAGTCTTTCGATCCGAAGAAAAGCCCAATATTACCTTAACCCCCATTCCTCGTTATGACTTATTAGACCTTAGTGCTTATGATTCGATGTCCGTACAATTTTCGCGAGGATGTCCTTTTCAATGTGAGTTTTGTGATATTATTACTCTCTATGGTCGTAAACCCCGAACTAAATTACCCAGTCAACTTTTAAAAGAATTAGATTGTCTCTACGAACTCGGTTGGCGTCGAGGAATCTTTATGGTTGATGATAATTTTATTGGTAATAAACGCAATGTTAAATTGCTTTTAAAAGAACTCAAAGTTTGGCAAGCAGAGCATAAATATCCATTCCGATTTAATACCGAAGCATCTATTGATTTAGCCGCCGATGAAGAATTAATGGATTTGATGCTTCAATGTAACTTTGATGCTGTATTTTTGGGAATTGAAACGCCCGACGAAGATAGCTTAAAACTAACGAAAAAGTTTCAAAATACTCGCAGTTCTCTCAGCGATTCTATCGATAAAGTCATGCAGGTAGGATTGCGACCCATGGCTGGATTTATTATTGGGTTTGATGGCGAGAAACAAGGAGCAGGTGAGCGTGTAATTGAGTTTGTCGAACAAGCTGCAATTCCCACTGCTATGTTTGGGATGCTACAAGCGTTACCCAATACCGCATTATGGAATCGTTTAGAAATCGAAAATCGTTTACTGATTGACTCCAAACAAGATATTAATCAAACGACATTAATCAACTTTATTCCAACTCGTCCCATTGAAGAAATTGCTCAAGAATTTATCACCACTTTTTGGACACTCTACGAACCTGAACGTTACTTAGATCGCGTTTATCGCTGTTTCTTGAAACTGGCTCCCTCTCCTTGTAAAGCCCCTTTTAAAACTCCAGAGTTATCGGATTTAAAAGCGATCGCGATTGTTTTTTGGCGCCAGGGCTTTAAACGTCAGACCCGATGGAAATTTTGGCATCATTTATTCGGCATTCTCAAACACAATCCGGGTGTCTGGGAACATTATCTGACTATTTGCGCCCATAACGAACATTTCCTAGAATATCGTCAAGCTGTTCGGGAACAAATAGAAGCCCAACTCGCCGAATATATCGCCCTCATAAATGCCAAACTTGATCCCCACATAGAGGAAAAAACAGATGCTGAACTTTCTTTAGCAGAAACAGTTTAAACCCCACATCTATAACGCTGAAAAATTGTGTCAATCTGTGATATGTTTTTCGATCTTTAGGGGAAATAAATCTCCCAATACAGGCCAGACAGAAAGCAAAAAACCAATTTATTCTTGAGAGTGTAGATTATCGTTTTCTAGTCTGGCATAATGAATTTATAGTGATTTGATCATTAACAGCCCCCTAAACGGAGAGTTCAGTCTTGGGTGTAGAATTACGCAGTTATGTCTATCTAGACAATTTACAATCTCAACACGCCGCCTATATCGGAACAGTGGCGCTTGGATTTTTGCCCCTACCTGGGGATGCTTCTTTATGGATTGAAATTTCACCGGGAATTGAAATTAATCGCATTACCGATGTTGCACTCAAATCAACCTCCGTTCGTCCAGGTGTTCTATTTGTTGAACGTCTCTATGGACTATTAGAAATTCACTCTAGTCGTCAAGGCGATACTGTCACCGCCGGACGAGCAATTTTAGACGCTTTAGGAGTTGAAGAACGGGATCGTCTCAAACCCCGAGTTATATCCAGTCAAATTATTCGTAATATTGATCCCCATCAAGCCCAACTAATTAACCGAAATCGTCGTGGACAACTTTTGCTTTCGAGTCAAACCCTGTATGTTCTCGAAGTTGAACCCGCAGCCTATGCCGCTTTAGCCGCCAATGAAGCCGAAAAAGCAGCTTTAATTAATATCCTTCAAGTTCAAGCCGTTGGGAGTTTTGGACGGCTTTATCTCGGAGGGGAAGAACAAGATATTTTTGCAGGTTCTCAAGCCGCTTTAACCGCCTTAGAAAATGTTTCTGGTCGTTCTCGCGATAACGTTAACAAAAATGAATAAATATTCTCAACTCTGAGAAACAATTCCCCTGTTTTGATTGTCAATTTTAATAGCTCTGTATGGTTAATATCGAACATCTTGCCCTATTAAAACGAGGTGAAAATATTTGGACAGCTTGGAGAACCACTCACCCCGAAATCGAACCGGAGTTAGACGAAGCCAACCTCAGAGGCGTTAATCTTAAAGGAATTGACTTTAAATTAGCTCATCTCAAAGGTGCTAATCTTTCTCAAATTCAACTGATCGATGCTTGTTTATCTCAAGCCAATCTCAGCCATGCTAACTTATATCAAGCCCAACTTCAAAATGCAAATCTTCACCATGCAAATCTTACCGAAACTAACCTCAGCTATGCCAATTTAATTGGTGTTAATCTCAGTGAAGCAAACTTAATGAGTTCAAACTTAAGTTATAGTAATTTACAACAAGCAGATTTGAGTCAAGGGAATCTAATTAGTACCAATCTCAGCCATACTAACCTCAAACAAGTCGATTTGAGTAACGCTCAATTGAGACGAGCTAACTTAAGACAAGCCTGTTTATATCAAGCCACCGTTTGTCATGCTAATTTGAATCATGCAAACCTCCATCAAGCCGAGTTAATTGCCGCTTACCTTTATCGAGCTAACTTGTACAAAACAAATTTGATGGATGCTCATTTAAACGGGGCTTATCTATTTCATGCTCATCTGATCGAAGCCAATTTAATGCGGGCAGATTTTCGATTTAGTAACCTCAGTAAAGCCAATCTTTATCAAGCCGATGCTAGAGGGGCAAATTTTCGAGGTGCGAACTTGAGACAAGCCAACTTAGAAAAAGTAGACTTGAGTTATGCTAACCTAAGAGGAGCGAATCTACAAAATGCGAACTTAGAAGGTGCAAATCTCAACTCTGTAGACTTGAGTACAACAGAACTTCAGGGAGCGATTATGCCAACGGGAAACGTTCATCCGTGATTAGAAATCCATGTAAATTTGTCGTGTCAGTAGATTTATAGTATAAAACGGCTCGGTCAAATGGTCAATCGATTTCCGGATATCGTATCCCCGAAAACAGCAATTTTTTTGAACCTTTGAATTGCAAAATTGGATTTCAAAATGAGAAGCCCAAACCTGTTTAAAATCCTCTTTAAAAGCCTGAGTTTGACGGGACTCACTTTTACCTTTGTTCTCAGTCTTCCCGTCTGGAGTCAAGAAGCTGATCATCGATTTTCTGAACTTCCCCATCTTCCCCAACAGCTTGCATTAACCCCCACAGATATTAACAAAATTGCCAGTGATATTACTGTGCGAATTGAAGGGCCAAAAGGCGGATCAGGAGTGATTATTGAAAAGCAAGAAAATACCTACTATATCCTCACCAATTGGCACGTAGTTAGTCAAGCGGGGGATTATGAAATCATCACACCTGATGGTCAACGTCATTCAGTTTATTATAGCTTAATTCGTCAAATTCCCGGACTGGATCTCGCCGTTGTTCCGTTTCAAACTTCCCAAGGTTATCCCCTCGCCAAATTAACAAATTCAGACAGTGTTGATGAAGGAAGTGTGGTCTATGTTGCCGGATGGCCTCGTTCAGCTAGCACCTTGGGACATCGATTATTTTTGAGTACAAAAGGAACAGTAGAATATCGGCAAAAACCCCGCCAAGGATACACTTTAGTTTACAACAATTTAGTCAGAAGTGGAATGAGTGGCGGCCCTGTCTTAAATGAAGTAGGAGATGTTATTGGAATTAATGGTATTGTTCAACTCGGCGTTAATCCCGATCAAATTGTTTCCGCCGGAATCGAAATTAATCAGTTTTTAGCCTGGAGACAAGCCACAAGTTTACCTATTGTTCCTGAACGTTTAGAAGCGAAATCGTCTTCTTCTCCACCCCAAATAACACCCAATTTACCTCCAGCTACTCCAGCCAATCGCAGCATTGCAACTGGCGATCAAACTTATGCTTTAGCAACCAGTTTAGAGGAAAGTTCTGGAGAGATTTTATCTGTAGAAATTGTACCTCCTTATGCGATTAGTGGTAATAGTAATGGGAGTATTTCTGTTTGGAATTTAGCGACAGGTGGACTCCGAAAAACCTGGAAAGGTCATAATAGTTCTATTAATGAGATTGCTGTTAGTCCAAATGGTCAGATTTTAGCAACAGCGAGTGATGATGGTAGTATTAAACTCTGGGATTTAATGACAGCGATTAATACCGATACCCTGCCCTTATTATACACTTTAAAAGAACATTCAAATGCTGTTTTATCCGTAGAATTTAGTCCCGATGGTCGCAAACTTGCCAGTGGAAGTTGGGATAATCTGATTATGATTTGGGATACCCAAACCGGAGAATTATTAAATACTCTGATCGGACATTCTCAAATGGTTAGTGCGATTGCGATTAGTCCTGATGGTAAAATATTAGCTAGTGGAAGTAAAGATAATACGATTAAAATTTGGAATCTAGAAACAGGAGAATTGATTCACACATTAACAGGTCATGCTCTCCCCATTTTATCTTTAGCAATTAGTCCTGATGGTAAAATATTAGCCAGTGGAAGTGCAGATAGTACAATTGCTCTTTGGGAATTGCAAACTGCTCAACCTATTCGTCGAATGAGTGGTCATACTGATGGCGTTTGGTCAGTGGTAATTAGTGCGGATAATCGAACTTTAGTGAGTGGAAGTTGGGATAGAACGGTTAAACTTTGGGATCTACAAACAGGTGAATTAAAGGGTAATTTAACAGGTCATTCTAGCTATGTGAATACTGTTGATATCAGCCCCGATGAACAAACAATTGTTAGTGGGGGTTGGGATGGTCAGGTGAAAATCTGGAAAAAGCCTTAATTTATTTTTGATCTTGCTGTCAAAACAAATTTTATTCTCAATACATTAAATTTATATTGTAAAGTTTGTGTATTGTCGCCAATATTCTAAACAATAGTTATATGGTTTGTGATAAAGCTTTGTTATAACTCAGTTATAATAATAAGTACACTTAATCAAGGTATAGGCTTTTTCATACAGGAGATCGGATACAAAATGGGTGTTATACATGAGCTTGTCGAAAAAACGCTCGATACAGGATATCTAACTTTAGAGACTGAAAAACAGTTAAAAAAGCTTTTACAAACGACTAAATATGGTCGAGAGGACTTTGAAGCTTTTATTCAACTTCAAAATGCAGCCATTGATGGTTTAGTGAAGCAAGAATCGCGCGAGTTATTGCAAACTTTGTAGAGAAGTTTAATTCATAAAAGAGCAAACTTCTAACCCTTGTAATTGATCTGATTTAGTTTATTTGAAGAATTAACCTCAATCGGATAACCTGTTAAACTCATCTCCCCTAGCATCTCTCCTAAAAGCCTAAAAGGCAAGGCGAGAAATTTTAGGATGATTAAATCTCTAAAACTATTAATAACTTCTTATTCCCTTTAATATTGGTCAAGCTATCGCTTATTGGCGATCACTTAACAGTTTACCACAAATTTTATACAGATTTTCAGCAAATAAAGTTGGATTCCATAACGGCGCTAAACGGGTTGATTCTTTCGCCTGCATAAGCTGAGTTTGAACGGATTTTCTCAACTCAATATCTTCCCCAAACCGCACTCCCCAGTTAATATAATCTTCCCACGACTCTGCTATTCCGGCTTCTACACCGACTCCTTGTAGAAAAGAATAACCCATTCGGGATAAAAATTGTTCGCCTTTGCGAGTCACAACCGGAACTTCAAACCACAAGGCTTCTAAAGTGTGAGTTCCCCCATTATAAGGATAGGAATCTAACAATACATCCGCTAAAGCATACACCTGACGATGTTCTTCTTCGGTGGGAAATCGAGGAATAAACTTCACCCGATGTAGACTGACTCCAACGGCTTGACAAGCTTGTTCATAAGCACCTTGAAAAACAGCGACATCTCCGGCGGCTTTATGAATTAAAATACTATTAGGAACTTGTTTAAGAATGGCAACTTGCGCCTCTACTAATTCTCGGTTAAATTTGCGCCCAGGTGCGACACTCAGATAAATAACTTGATCTAAACCAATCCGATAAGCTTTGCGAAACTGTTCACGATTTACCGCCATTCTCTCAAATCCAGAAACGGCTACAAAACTATCAGGCATTCTAACTAACTGTTCAGTATAATACTGTTCGTATCCTTCGGAGTGAGTGTGCCAGTCACACAAAAAGTAATTTTTTTCGGAAAGATAAGGCGCATCAAATCCTAGCCAAGACAAACACACGGGGGCGGGTTGAGTATACAATATTTCGGTATGAATCGGCATACTAATCGCATCTAAATCGAGTAATATATCAATCTCATCCTGTCGAATTTCTTGGGTAATTTCGCTAGCATCGGGTAAGCCGTTTGGATAGCGTTTGGGTTCGTAGAGTTTGCGAGCAATCTGTTGAAATAGAGCCGTGCGATCATCAACTTTGGGTCGATCTGTAAAATAGAGATAAATCTCCGGTGTAATCTCAGATAATGCCCGAATAATATCCAAACTACACCAACCCACGGCATGACGATTAAAATGACTGGAAATAATCCCAATTTTTAATTTATTTTCTGGGGAAGGCTGAGAATATTCAAGAAAGTAAAGGCTGCGGTTGGCTTGGAGAATTTGTTCGATATAGCGTTGAGTGATTTTTTGAGTTAAACGAGAATTTTGGGTGATATTATCGCGCAAATAGGGTAAACTAAATAATAGATTAGAATACAGTGAACGAATTTCGATTTCTGTGGTGCGGTTGAAAGACTGATCGAGTTGAGATTCTAACTGCAAAAATTGATCTTTAGCGATTTGATTTAAACCCGAGACTTGATGGGTACTGATCGAATAAATCGCTGTCATAATCGGATCAGTCTCACTACACATTTGGCAATAGTGATTGACAGCCTGACGAGCTGCTGCTAAATTTGAAGAATCCCGAAAAATCCCACACAAATGCTGATGAGCCGGAACTAAATTCGGTTGGAGTTCCAAAGCCTTCTCAAAGTAGGAAAGGGCTTGCTTCGGTTCACCTCGATAGCGTAAAATCATCCCAATCTGACAGTAAGCTTCAGCGAGATTAGGATCAATGGCGATCGCATTTTGCCACGATTTCATCGCCTGATCTAATTTTCCGTTATAAGCAAACTTATTGCCTTGATTAAACAAAAAATTGGCGGTGGCGAGTTGAGGCTGGTATTCAACCGCTTTTTGTTCACAAATTTGGGCTTCTGCTTCGTTTCCCTGCTTTCGTAACGCTTGGGCTAAATTCCAATACACCTCAGCAAAATCGGGCTTCAGAGAGAGGGCTTGACGATAACAAGTCATCGCCTGATCGAGCAACCCTTGCTTGTAAAACATACTACCTAAATTGGTATGAGCTTGTGGTAAATTGGGATCGAGTTCTAAAGCCTGGGTGTAGGAACGAATCGCCGCATCGAGCAAACCTTGAGCTTGTCGGACATTTCCTAACGTCACATAAGCCGGCGCCCAAGTGGGTTGTAACAAAATCGCTTGCTCACAATTGGCGATCGCCAGCGCAAACTGTCCCTGAGCATAACTAATTTCAGCCTGTAGAGTCAAGGCTTCAGGGGTATTAGAATGAGGGTCAGCCGAGGAGGAACTGAAATCAGGAGACATCAATACAGTCTGGATCAGGGGTCAAAAAGAAGTTTAACTGGAATTGGGTTCACCTGACCAGATCTGAGTTGAAAATCATTGTTCCGGTTTCCTATATTTTCCCCGTAGAACCGCCAAATATAGCACTACACGAATATATTAGGACATTTCTAAATCCTAAAACCCCGACCTAGTATACTGTTCCCTGATCCGGCGTTCCCTGTTCCCTAGCGCGTAGTGCTATATATGGTCAAATGTCTCGTCTTCTGTTATGTTAGGCGAGAGTTTCACAGGTTTTTTAGCCTGTACCAGCCAATTATCCGGTTGGATGAACTGAACACCCAACACTTTACCCATTGAAGCCCAAAGAGTTGCTATGAACTGGATCAAAACCAACGGCCGAAAACCGCTTAAATCGAAACTAATTCGCGCTATCGTGTTGTTAAGCTTAACCTTAGCTGTGCCTTTAGGTCGCTTGGGTGTAGCACAAGCTCAAAATAACTACGAAAAACGCTTATTTGATGCAGCTTTAGGGTTTACGCTGTATTTTGAAGGTGGGTTTAGTGATCATCCCGCTGATTTGGGGGGTCGAACCTATCGAGGAATTATCCAAACTGAATATAATGCTTATCGGTCTAGACGGGGTTTACCACCGCTTGATGTTGCACAAATGTCGGAAGTTGAACTGTTAGAAATTTATCAGGGATATTGGGATGCTTCTCAATCTGGTAAAATGCACCCGGCTTTGGCGATTGTGATGTTTGATACTGCGGTGAATTTTGGCATTCAAAACTCGATTACTTTTCTTCAACAAGCTTTAGGTTTACCGCAAACA